>NZ_MUNY01000049.1 GCF_002002735.1 Algoriphagus sp. A40
TATCTAGACTCTATAATTTTGAATAGACACAATGTTACTCAAGTTGCAAAAAAATATTTTTCTAAATCACAAATTAAAGATGTATTGTTTATTCATTTTGAATCCAAAATTCTTTCTGGAAGCGCTGATTTAGTTCAATATAGCCTTCCAAATAATCCGTTTCCAGTCGAATTAAGCTTCATTTCAACAAATGAAATATTTTCACTAGTTTTTGAAACTTCAGAGAGCGATTTGTCTAAGGCTAAGTATTTTGCAGATTTTTTTCATAACAAAAGTAAATCACTTATAAAGGAAATGTTCGACAAAATAGATCTATTAAATAATGAAATCAGAAAATTTAATTTAAAAAACAGTTTTAAATTAGCACAACATCTTTCATTAAAAGGCCCGGAAAATATTGAGCTTGATTTCCGAGAATTTTATCATTATAAAAATCCTTCTTCAGACGAACAAAATACGAGCCCGACAGGGGACAAACTTCTCAACAGCGGTGGGTGGAACCCATGGAAAAAACGATAACTAAATAAGTCCCACAACCTCTCCTCTGCGTAGTCAATTGTCTTTTAGTGTTAAGGTTCTATAGACGCTAGGTGTAATTTGTAAATAAACCCTTACTGGGTTGAGGTTCTGAAGACGCTGGGTGGGATTTGCAATTCCACCCTTTTATATTTTGGAATTTGTAATTCCATTTCCCACAAGTTCAACCCCCTTCGGGGTTGTTGTGTCTGTTCCTGATTTCAGTTTCCCTAGGTTTCACCTAGGGCTATTGAAAGGTTCGATCCTTTCAGGATCGTTAATTTATTCCGTCAATGTTTCCAATTCCCGACCCCTGACAAGGGGTCAAACTTCTCAATAGCCGCGGGTTGTTGGGTGAGCTTGTCGAACCCCAACCCGTGGGCATCGAAATGACGAAATATATCGCACGACCCTAAAAGGGTCGAACTCCAACATAGCCCACCGTTTTTGGTTCAACTCAGTTTACCAACCGAGGGCTATGGGAATGAATTCTTTTCCTCAATCACTTCACCATCTCGATTGCCCTTTCCATCACCGGATCTCTTCCGGCAAGCAGATCTTCAGCGGTTGCAATTACTTTGACATCTGGAATTATTCCCCGGTTTTTATCCATTGCAGGATCCAAGTCAGCCATGTGAAAACCCATTCTAGGAACTCCCAAATCAATTTTGGAATGGGGTAAAGTGAGAATTGTAAAAAAGCCACTGCTATTCACTTCGGCACCGCCAGGAGTCTCCTCTCCTACGAATGTCGCCCTTCTGTCGGACTTCACCCGGGAAGCAAATTCAGTAGTCACAGAGAAACTTTGACCGTCAATCAGAATGATCAAATTGCCCTTGAAGGCGTTTTTATAAGGTTTTTCAGTTTTGGTTGGGGCCATGGTAAAAAGATGAATCCCATCTTTTTCCTTGGAAAAGGAATTAGCCATACGGAAAATCTTGGACGTATAGTTTCCAAAATCGACCTTTTGGTTTGGTTTGGTCGTCACAAAGTCATAGTAATCAAACTTATCCATAGCCAAGTATTTGTAGAGTTCGATGCCGAACTTTTCAGATCCCCCTTCATTTCCTCGGAGGTCAAGGATGAGGTTTGAAGCCCCTTCTTCTTTCAGAGTTTCAAAGGAGTTTTTCAATAACTTCTTGAAGTCAAGTCCATCCTCATCGGAAAAAAACCAATTGATATCTAAAACGCCGGTTGAGCTATTGATCATTTTGAAAGTATTCGGCTCATCAGCTTTTTTGTAGGCTACTTCAATCTGATCCTTCGTGACGCCTTTTCCCGCCCACTTCGTGATCTTTCCTCCATCCGCTAATTCGACTGTGTAGGATTCACTCACTCCATATTCAGTGGAATAATAGGCTGCAAAATATCGGTTCAACTGGTAGTATTTTCCACCCAAACTTTCTCCGTCACCATAGGTCATTCCAGAAAGGAGATTCTTCTCGATAGATTCAATCGACTCGCCATTAATGGCCTTCACTTCAGCAAGTACCGGTGCTTTATCATCTCCGAAATGACTGAGAATCTTAACGCTTTGCTGATCGAAATACAACCGAAGCGGAAAGAGTTGATCATCAAAGAATCCGTAATGCTGATCTCTGCCTTGTACAATCCATTTGATATGTCCGTCTTTTAGATCCACCAAAATTGGCCTGAGCAGTTTGTAAAATTCTCGCTGGGTTTTTGGAGTCGAAATCTGAGATTCAACAGCTTTGAAATGGTTTTCAAAAGTCTGCCGATCCGTATATCGGTACAATTCAGGATGGAATTTTTCCAGGCTTTCCCGGAAAATCCGGAGATCATCCCGCATTTCTTGAGGTTGCAATTCCTGAGCGGTGAGATTGGTATTCCAAAGGAAAAGGCCAACCAAAAGCAAGAGTAAATTTTTCATAAGTAGGATTTTCCTTCAGAGATGGGGAAGTTACCCAGGAGGTTGCTTCGAAAAATCCTTTTACCCCTCACATAAACATGTGATTTAATCCGCTCAAAAATTCCTTTTTAGAGCTAAAGGATTAATTTTAGGGACTTTGCATGAGATGAAAAAAATCCTTTTCCTCCTTCTTTTTCTACTTGTGGTCAAATCAGTATTCGCTGAGACCAAACGCTATTTTGTCACCCGTTTTGGAACAGCTGAAGGATTGACTTCCAATCAGGTCTTGACTGTTTATAAAGACAAGGATAACTACCTGTGGATTGGAAGTCACAATGGCCTGCAGCGGTTTGACGGGAGAAAATTCATGACTTACCAAATCGACAGCCCCGAGCGTCAAACTACCCAATCTGTTTCAGAAATTTTAGTGGACTTAAAGGGGAAAATGTGGCTTCGGGTGGGCGACGATTATGGAATCTACATACCTGAAAAACAACTTTTCACGAAATTCCCATTCGAAAAAACTCAAGACCGCTTCCAGGGTGAATCCCTTTGGATGGACAGCAAGGGCAATCTTTTCGTGATCGTCAACCACAACAAATTGCTCTGGATTGATCAGGAAAACCAAATCATCACTGACAAAAATCTGCCTATTCAACTTCCGGACGGCTGGCGACCCCGCTCCATTTTTGAAGACAAAAACGGGCTCTATTGGATCAGTTGCGTTGAGGGTATCAGTGTATTTGATCCGAAAAACTCCGCTGTTTATACGCGCAATTCCAATCCTTTGGGGCTGGAGGTACTCAAAAATCCAGCGTTGAACTCCGTATTCAATTATTATGAAGATTCTGAAGGTATCGCTTGGATTAATTACTGGTCGCCGGATGAAAAGCTGATTTCCTACGATCCAAAGACGCATGCCTGGAAAGATCACAAAAGCGAGCTTTCACCTCCGACAACCAATTATCAGGAAGCCTATGGAAATCTTGAATTGCCCAACGGGCAGCTTTGGAGGTATGGCATTCAGACCTTGGCGGATTTTGACCGGAAATCAAAAAAATTCACTCCGCTGATTCAGAGCGACATCCGATACGACAAAATCTCCAAAGTAATCTGGGACGATGCTGGAGGGATTTGGCTTGCGACAGACTCCGGATTGTATTTCCTGCATTTTGATACTCCCAACATCTTTTTTCTGGAGAGGGATACCAAAGAGGGAAACTACGAATACCAGGCAATCGAAGAGGTAATCCACCGGGGAGATACTAGCGTGTGGCTGGGAAGCTGGGGAAAAGGACTTAGTGCATTCAAACCCATGACCGGTGAATTGAATTTGGATTGGATTTATAGGAGTGCCCCTAAAGCAATCGAGACACTTCAAGTGTGGGACATTCACCACGACAAAAAACGAAATCTCGTATGGGTTGCCTTGCAAAAAGGCCTCATTCAAGTCATAGAACTTGATTCCAAAAAAGTACACTTTATCTATCCTGAAGCCTTTGAAGGATCGACCATTCGCACCATTGCTCAGGAGGATCAGGGAAACCTGTGGTTTGGAACACAAAACGGGAGCATCATCAAGTACGAGGGAGAAGGAATTCTGGAAACCAATTTCAAGAGAATTAGAAAATTCCAGGGACGCATTCCACAAATCTTGATCAGCAAAGATCAAAAACTCTGGGTGACCACCACAAATGAGGGCGTTTATGTATTGGATCTTCAGGAAGGAAAAATCCTCCGCCATCTGGACAATTCTATTTTGAATTCAAATACGACTGAGAAAATTCTCCAGGCAAACGACAGCACATTCTTGATTGGTTTTGAGCTTTTGAACAAGTTCAAGGTGAATACCAACCAAAATGAAATTTTCTCCTATTCGGATGGGCTGGTCAGCAATACCATTTTGCACATGCAGTGTGACTCCAATGGCTTGGTTTGGATATATACTCCAAATGGGATGACTCGATTTGATGTCAATACCAATACCTTTTACTCCTTTGGGAAAAACCACTTCTTCTCAACAATCCCGGGAGACGGCCGAAGCGGAACGCGTTTTTCCAATGGTGAATTGGCCTTTGTCAGCAATAATGGGATCATGATTTTTGATCCAAGCCAATTTGAGCGAAACCTCACTCCTCCTGTTCCATCGATTACCAGCATTGAACTTTTCGGGCTGTACATCGGGGATGGTTCTTTGGATTCATTGAAAAAAGAATTCACTTCAAGGGAAAACAGCCTGACCTTTGATTTCAATATTCTGAACTTTCCAATTCAGGACAGATTCACCTATTACTACCGGTTGGTTGGTGCAGACCCGGAATGGATCGAAGCCAAAGGCAGTTTTCAGGCAGTCTATTCCCTCCTACCTCCCGGAGAATATCGGTTTGAGGTGAGAAGTGCCAATGAGTCCGGGGTGTTTTCAGAACCGGCTGTTTTCAGTTTTGAAATCAAACCCAGCCTGGTTCAGACTTGGTGGTTCAAAGCACTTTTGGGATTGATTTTCATCGGAATAGTTTACCTCATTTACCGAATGAATGTCAACCGGATTTTGGCAGTCGTCAACCTACGAAGCAGATTGGCCAGAGACCTTCATGACGATATGGGATCTACGCTGAGTACCATCAATATTCTCAGCTCTATGGCCAAAACAAAAATCGGAACCGATCCTGCCAAATCCAGTGAGTACATCTCCAAAATCTCTGAAAATAGTCAGCGAATGATGGAAGCCATGGATGACATTGTCTGGAGCATCAAGCCCCAAAATGACACCATGGAAAAGCTGATCGCCCGAATGCGGGAATTTGCCAACGAAGCCCTGGAAAGCAAGGATATTCTGTTTAACATGGAGATCGACGAAAAAGTCTTGGGGATGAAACTCAGCATGGATGCCCGTCGGGATCTGTTTTTGATATTCAAAGAAGGCATCAACAATGCAGCAAAGTATTCCAAGGCCACTCGACTGTTAATTTCCTTTGAATTGGAAAAAAGTATCTTCATTATGAAGATCAAAGACTACGGTGTAGGCTTCGACCTGAATGATCTGGATGATGGTAATGGATTGGAAAACATGAAAAAACGTGCTGCCAATCTGAACGGAACACTGACTATCAACTCTAAACCGGGTGAAGGAACGGAATTGATCTTGAACATTACCCTGTAATTCCACATCAATATGTGATTGAGAAGCAACCTATTACCCGCTAATTTTGAATTATCAAACCAATGCCATGATAAAGCTGCTGATATACGAAGACAATGCCCAACTACGGGAAGGATTGACAATGCTGATTGACGGCAGTGAGGGATTCAATGTGCTTGCGGCTTTCAGAAACTGCTCCAATGTGGTGCATGAGGTCAAAACCTACCATCCGGACGTCATCCTGATGGATATTGATATGCCGGGCGTAAATGGACTGCAGGGACTTAAACTGATCAAGGAAATCAATCCGGATGTGAAAGTGCTGATGTTGACTGTTTTTGACGATCATCAGAATATCTTTAAAGCCCTTCAAAATGGTGCAAATGGGTATATTCTGAAGAAAACACCTCCCGCCAGACTGCTAGAATACATTCAGGAAGCCTCCACCGGAGGAGCTCCAATGACCGCTTCTGTAGCAGCGCAGGTATTGAAGATGTTTTCTCAAATGAATCTGCCAGCCGATAAGAGCTACAACCTATCGGAACGGGAAAAAGAAGTCCTTCAACTACTGGTCAATGGCTACTCCTACAAAATGATCGCTGCCGAAATGTTTATCGCCATGGACACTGTCCGCAGTCACATCAAAAAGATATACGAAAAGCTTCATGTCAATTCCAAAAGCGAAGCCGTGGCAAAAGCCTTCCGGGACAAGTTGGTCTGATTTTTAGTTTAAGGGCTATTTGAATATTCTAGATTAGGCCTGCAAGGTTTTCAAAACCTGGCAGGCCTTTTTTTGGTATCCGCTTTTTTGCAGAAATCACATCACATCTTTTTCGAGATTCAATGGATCAACCTCCTATTTTTCACCCATTTATGTGATTTCATGAGTCTGATTTTCAGGACAAATTTGTAAAGTCACTTTTAAATCAAATTCTAATGAAAACCTTTTGGAAACTCATACTGATTCTTTGGGGAATAACCTTTTCCACCAGCGGTGCTGAAGAGAAAACCAGTGCAAAACCCTGCGTCAGCTGCACAGCCATGGTGCAAAAAACCACACAAACATGTGATGTCGTGGAAGCAGCCCAGGCCCACTCCATCACGTAAACAGTAGTATCAACCAAGGCCCTTTTTGAAATGAAACCAACTATTTCCAATTCTTTACCTACCCATGAAAAAGCCAATGGTGAATCCCGGAGCGGTTCAACTCCTCCACTCAAACAGCATAGAACATTTATTTTTTGGATGCTTGGATCAAAATCCAAAAATCCAGCGTGAACTTTTTGATCGGCTGTCTTCGAAGATGCTTTCTCTAAGTCTGAGATACATCAAGGAGACAGCCGCCGCTGAGGATGTTTTAATTATTGCCTTTCGGAAAGTTTTTGACCGAATAGGTCAGTTTCGACAGCAGGGAAGTTTCGAAGGCTGGATCCGCCGGATTGTAGTCAATGAGTGCCTGATGTATTTGGAAAAGCAACGAAACCTCTACCGGGAAATCGGCCTGGAACGGATATATCCCGAAGCAAATCAAGCGAGCCCTAGTGATAATCTGGACTGGGAAGATCTGACAAAAATGCTTCAGTACCTTCCCAAAGGCTACCGAAAAGTATTCGAATTGTTTGCTCTAGAAGGCTTGAGTCACGAGGAAATTGCCAGAAAATTGGAAATCTCTGAAAACACGTCCAAGTCCCAACTCTGCCGAGCCCGGATACAATTGCAGCGTTTGCTTCATTTCCGAACTCTCAAAAACTGATTCTGCGAAAAAAAATACCCCTGCAATTTGCACAGTTGCGATCTTCCCTCCCATGCCTTCGGTAGTTCTGATAGCATATGTTTTCTCAAAATCCGGCAAAATCAAACTGCTATTTGATATATCAATGGAATTGGAATAAATAATGTTATCAAATTTTTACTTGGGTAAATCCAATTTTTTATGCTAAAGCCAATACTTTTGTGGCTTAATCCGGAGACAATTTTATGGCAGTTTTTAAGGTTGGTGAAGTTTTTTTGGTAGATGATGATGCAATTGTTAGAATGGTCGCCAGCAAAATTCTCAAAAGCATTGATTTCAATAATGCGATATCAGCTTTTGAAAATGGCCAATTGGCAATAATGGAAATCACCAGAAGGTTTGAAAATGACGAGTTAAAAAACACTGCTGAGCCGATCCTTATACTGTTGGATATCAATATGCCAGTAATGGATGCCTGGGGGTTTTTGGACAAATTCACGGAAATGGATGAGGAAATCAAAAAGAACTATTTTATATGCATCATTACCAGTTCGATCGATAGTAACGATCGAGCTTTAGCCTTTTCCTATCCAGATGTCAAAGATTACATTACCAAACCCTTGTCAGGTAAACATGTAATCGACTTACTTTCCAAGCATGAGCTTTACGAAAAGTAGAAATAGCCCAATCGAATCTAACTAAACCAAAGAATTTGGGATCGTAAGGTTGCATTTTTGAAGAAAAAAACCTCTGCCCGAATCAGACAGAGGTTTCGATCGTTTTAAAAACCTAAAAACCGGTTACCAGATGTGGATATTCGATCCGGCAATTTCTTCAAACTTCATGTTGGATGTCTTGAGTCTTTCCTGAAAAAGATTGTTAACTGCTATACCGTGTTGCCCGGACTTGGCAATCGTGGAATTCTTGATTATCAAAGCACCTTCAGGAGCGTCGGCGACATGGATTGCTGCAGAGAATCGATTTTGAACCAGCATCCCGGCATGTAAGATTTCCGCATGATCAAATTGATTGTACTGACTTGAAGTCGCGATTCGGATTCCATGCCATGATCCGGCAGATTCATCCAAGCCTTGAATCCTTACGGGTCCACCCTGAATTCCTTCCAGTTTCAAATAAGACTCACCTAGGTTACCCGGAAGAACCGAAATTCCTGCACCAGGCATCATTTTCAGAATTACTCCCGCTTCTATTCTGAGGCCAGATTTGATGATCAGGTTATTGGTGACTTGACCTTTGACCAAATAGGGAACCCGCTGTACAAACCCTTTCCAGGTAACCGCCCTCACCCCGAAATCGACAGGCATTTGGGTATCAATCACCACTTCGGGCTTTGCGTTGTTTTCAAATCGAGTGACATAAGACAGTTTTTCAACCTGACTTGTGGAAACGACAATAGGATGTCCTTCATGGTTTGTGACTGAGTTCAGTTCAAATTCCAGCAAACTAGCATCCGCTTTGGCCACAAGGCCACTTCCTTTTCCCAAGTCAAGGATAGTTCGCTCCACATTCAACCAACCCTGTTTTCCGAGATTTAGGGTGGCTGATTCATTGCCCGTCACGACTGGATTGCTTCCTGCATGCCGAATCTCTGCCCATAGGATATTACTTGGCTGACTACCGGAATTCTCCACATGAATCCCTTTCCAATACCCCTTGGATTTGGTGATGCCTTCAATCACAACAGGTTTGCCCATTTCTCCTAAGAACAACAAGCGGGATTCCTGAATGGCACGAATTCCGGTATTTTCGGCCATATTGATATGAGCTCCATCGGAAAGAACCCAAGTTGTCTTTCCGTACACCACCAAATCTCCGAGGATGTCGTATTGGGCATCAAAAGTTGGCCAGATGTGTTCAGTGCCATCGTTGAGGCGCGTTTCAATCACCTGGATTTTTCCCGGGCCGATCTCATTGAGGGTAGAAAGGTCCCGTACTTGATAGGCTGAAATCCGGATATGGGCTGTGGTACTGTTTTCTATTTTGCAAGAAATGAACTCAGAAAACCTACCTCCGGGTACCAGTTCAACCCCAATCCCTCTATTGGAGTGAATATGAGTCTTGATGAGTCTAACTAATCCCCCATCATCAATCATCAAAGCTGCTGCTAAAGGACTCTGGCCTGCATTTTTGATTTCCACTCCACGGAGGATATTTCCTGGGCTTCCAGACTCGACAAGTATTCCTTCCCAAAAACCAAGGGTGTTCTCTTTTCCTTGAAATACAATCCCCGTGTTGTCCAGAGGAGCATCCGCGACCAATGTACCGTTTGGCGAAATTGTCATCCGGGCATCCTGTTCAAAACCAATTCGAACCCCGGGCATTACTGTTAACCTTGCCCCTACTTTAATATCCTTGGTGATGATGTAATCAAAATCCAAGTCCTGTTCGACAAATACATTTTCCAAAACCCGGTCATGCAGGATATCTCCTGAAATCAGGATCGGACCTTCAGCTCCACCATTATCCTCATTTACAATAACTTCAACCAAATCAGCGGAAATATTTGATTGCACCTTTACAGTAAGTTTTATCAAATATTTTCCGGCCTTGTCAGGCTTGAAATTGGCCACTGCATCATCTGGAAATCGGATTTCGGCTAGGCTTCCTTCAGGCTTCTGGATGATTTCCCAAACAAATTCCATGGCTCCCCCAAATTCATTGACAGATCCTGTTGCGTCCAATTGAGTCGTATTTCCCAAGATGATCTCGCGATCTTCCCCGGCCTTAGCCTCAAGTTTGGAAGACTGTCCTTCTACCACAATGATTTTTACTGTGTCCGAATCGGACCAACCTTGGTATGTAACAGTCAATTTGAACACATACTCTCCGGGCCTATCTGTCGAAAACTGCACCGCAACCTGATTTAAGGCTGAGATGACAACTTCGGCTCCTTCCGGTTTTTGGGTCAATTCCCATTGGAAACTGATCGGTTCCCCTGTGGAATTTATCGATTGACTTCCGTCCAAAAGTGTGACAGAATTAGTCACCAATTTTTGTTCTTCACCTGCTTCCGCAATCAGCGGATTTCTAGGCTCCTCCAGTGTTTCTTCACAAGCTGAAAACAGACCTGTGAAAAGTAGCAGGAGCAATCCAAGTGATCTGTAGTGTTTCTTTTTTTTCATTGGTTTAGTTTTTAAAAATTTAAAACACCAAGCAGATTGGAAAAAGGAAGTCCGGGTTGCATTCATAGGTAGATTTTCTTTAGAAGGCACAAAAAAAGCCCGGGAGATTTTCCCAGGCTTCGTATTCCAAAATTCACAAAGTCTATTTCAGCAATCCTCTCAGATATCCTCCGTATCCGCTTTTGCCCAATTTATCTGCTGCTTTGAGCAACTCCTCTTTTCCGATAAATCCATTGCGGTAGGCGATTTCTTCGATGCATCCGATTTTCAATCCCTGTCTTTCCTCGATCACTTCCACAAACTGGGCAGCCTGCAGCAACGACTGATGAGTTCCGGTATCCAGCCACGCTGTCCCACGGTTCAAAATCGCAACCTGAAGCTTTCCCATTTTCAGATATTCATTATTCACATCGGTAATTTCCAATTCTCCCCGCGGGCTTGGTTTGATGTTTTTGGCTATTTCAACGACTTGATTGTCATAAAAATAAAGTCCTGGCACTGCAAAATTTGACTTTGGGTTAGCCGGTTTTTCTTCAATGGAAATGGCTTTCTGATTTTCGTCAAATTCCACCACACCATAGCGTTCGGGATCATTGACATGGTAAGCAAATACGACCCCACCAACAGGACTCGTATTTTCAAGCAAGGTCTTGTGAAGTCCAGATCCGTAGAAAATATTATCTCCCAACACCAAGGCGACATTGTCATCTCCGATGAATTTCTCTCCGATAATAAAAGCCTGCGCCAATCCATCTGGGCTGGGTTGCACGGCATATTCAAACTGACACCCAACTTGAGAACCGTCTCCCAGCAGCTTTTGAAAAGCCGTGGAATCTTCCGGAGTGGTAATTATCAAAATCTCCCGGATTCCGGCCATCATCAGTACCGAAAGTGGATAATAGATCATCGGCTTGTCATAAACTGGCATCAGCTGCTTGCTGACTGCAATGGTCAAGGGATAAAGCCTTGAACCGGAGCCTCCGGCCAAAATAATTCCTTTCATATTATATTTTTTGTCTTCAAAAAGCTCGGACAAAACTAAGGGTTATATA
The DNA here is from genome assembly GCF_002002735.1 of Algoriphagus sp. A40. Taxonomy (GTDB): domain Bacteria; phylum Bacteroidota; class Bacteroidia; order Cytophagales; family Cyclobacteriaceae; genus Algoriphagus. The sequence goes on from NZ_MUNY01000049.1 coordinate 11,453, forward strand.
TTGAAAATGACATTAAATTGTGTTTTCAAGTTCTCAGATTTCAGATAATTGAAACTGATAGAGGTCCCGTTTCCCGTTTTCCAAATGCCTAAAAACCCAAGTTTCGAAAAGTTAAAATCCAAAATTCCGGATTCTGGAGCAATCGATTATTTGATAGAAAGTCTTTCAGGATCAGATTTCAATAGCCTGATGTTGGAGATTTTCAGACAACGGGCTGATCAGATTTCGCCGGCTGATTTGTTGCGGGATTTTGAGAAAAACAGGTTTACCCAACCTACCTCGCTGGATCCGATTTTACTTTTGGAAGCGGAATTAGATTGGCTTAAAAAAGCCAGTTTGGCCGATTTTACTTCTATTATTCTGTCACCCGTCTCACCTTTGGGGACTTGCTCGGTGGTGTCCAAAACAAATCAGAATAACCTGATCAGTGCATTGAGAAACACCGAAGTGGTAGCAGATGCCACCAATGTGCTGGCTTTGCAGCTTGCGCTAAATCAAAAAAGGAATCCAGAAATAGGTTCGGAAAGGTTGGCAACAGTCCACCGCCATGTTCGGGCGCAACATTACGAAAATCCAAACTTCACAGCCCATTTTGGGATATTTTGCCTGGCATCGGCTGGAAAAGACAGGGGAAACTTTGACTTTGAACTGGAGGAAGCAAACCGTCACCTCTCGCTTATTTTGGACATCTTGGGAAAACATTTCTCAAAAGAACAAATGGTATTCAAGTTCTTTCTAAGAGATGAAAATCCAAAACTCAAAATTCGCTTGGAAGAAAAAGAAAACTGCTGGTCAGCCTATCCTGTCACATTCGAAACAGATTCTTCAAAAGAATATTACAGCCTGTTCCAGTTTAAGGTGTATGTCAAGATTGGGGATGTCCAAATCGATTTCGCCGATGGAGGGCCGGTGGACTGGGTCGCCAAATTGACCGGGAACCAAAAAATGAGGTCCTTTATCAGTGGAATCGGATTGGAACTGGTCTTGAAACTTGCGGGAAAGGCAAAAGAATAGGTTCCATCTTCTTCCTATTTTGGATGGTTCAATAATAAACCCATGAAATTTCTTCTCATTTCAATAGGAACCCGGGGTGACATTGAGCCATTTTTAGCTCAAGCTGAGATCCTTACCCAAGCAGGTCACGAAGTCCATTGTCTTTTTCCAGAACAGTTTCGAGAAACGGTAGAAAAGTTGGGGTTTCATTTCCTTGGTTTTGACAAGCGATTTTTGGAAATGTTAGAGACAGATTCTGGTAAATCTGTCATGGGAGGGGGAGGAAATACCTTTACGAAAATCAAAAACTTTATCCAGCTGATCAGAAGTTCCTTTGGTCTTCAGAAGACTCTGAATTCCCAACAAAAAGAGGCGATCGATTCCATTCAACCGGACAGAGTTGTTTTTCATCCCAAAGCACTTTATTGCACTCTTCCGGCAATGGCCGAACCCAAGAAGTATTTTCAGTTATCGCCAATTCCAAATCTCATTCATCCAAATCCGGAATTTCCGCATTTGGGACTGTCAAAATGGAAGCCTTTTTCTGCCAAATGGAATCTCAAAACCTATGATTGGGTCAATATGGCGAGATACATGACTTTCAACAAATTTTTGAAAGAGTACTATCCAAATTTTCCAGGAATTGATTTCTCTGTCAAATCCATCCAAGCTTTTGAACGCAACCAGCTTCAGGTTTTGTACCAGATTTCACCGACTCTCTTTCACAAACAAGCCATTTGGCCTGAAGCGGCTCATATCACGGGATTTTTTGCCCGAAATCAAAATCAAAACTACACCCCTGCCCCATCCTTGGAGGCTTGGCTTATCAACCATCCAAAAGCCGTTTTGTTGACTTTTGGCTCCATGAGCAATCCAAAACCTAAGGAGTATTCAACAAAAATTATTCAGCTACTGGAAAAACACAGGATTCCGGCAATTGTCAATTTGTCCTGGGGTGGATTGCAAAAAATCGAAACCGGCGGTGATTCAATTCATTATGTCAATCAGATTCCTTACGACTGGGTTTTACCGAAACTCTATGGAATCATTCATCACGGAGGTTCCGGAACCACTCACAGCGGAGCAAAATCCGGTGCAGTTCAATTAATTGTTCCCCATATCATGGATCAGTACTTTTGGAACCGGTTAGTCCATTCCAAAGGATTGGGGCCTTTGGGCACCAGTATCCACAATTTTAATTCGTATAAATTTGAAAACGCACTGTTGGATTTTTGGACCAACCCGAAATACAAGAAAAATGCCCTTGACATTGCTGAAAAAATGGCAAATGAAGCCGATCCTCAAGTCTTGATCAATCTTTTAACCAAAGAATAACAATGTACTCCATGTCCAGGTATTCCCTTATTGCATCCGTACTGTTCCTTTGCTCTTGTGGTTCAAATCCAGAAGTGAATTTTACCCCTTCCTCAACCGAGCAGTTTAGACCGGATTACCATTTCACACCGGCAAAAGGATGGATGAATGATCCAAATGGGATGTTTTACCTTGAGGGGGAGTATCATTTGTTTTTCCAATATTATCCAGACAGCACGGTTTGGGGGCCTATGCATTGGGGCCACGCGGTTTCCAGAGATTTAGTCAGCTGGGAGGAGCTGCCGATAGGGCTTTATCCGGATAGTCTTGGGTATATTTTCTCAGGTAGTGCAGTGTATGATGGTGAAAATACCTCCGGATTAGGAACCGCCGAAAATCCTCCGATCGTGGCAATTTTCACCTACCACAACGCTGAAGCCGAAAGATCCGGGTCGAATGATTTTCAGTCTCAAGGAATCGCTTTTTCCACAGACAAAGGCCGAACCTGGACAAAGTTTGACCAAAATCCGGTATTGCCAAATCAGGGAATCCAGGACTTTCGAGATCCAAAAGTCTCGCAGCAAGTCAAATCTGACGGGACTAAAGAGTGGGTCATGACTTTGGCAGCCCAAGATCGAGTGCAGTTTTTTAGTTCTCCGGACTTGAAAAACTGGCAACTGAAAAGTGAATTTGGCGCAGGAATCGGAGCGCATGGCGGGGTTTGGGAATGTCCGGACTTAATCCCACTTCAGTCTCCCAATGGCGATCAAAAATGGATATTGCTTGTAAGCATCAATCCAGGTGGTCCACAGAAAGGATCTGCCACTCAGTATTTTATAGGAAATTTTGAAAACGGGACTTTTACTCCCGATGATACCATGATACGTTGGCTGGATTATGGTCCGGACAATTATGCTGGAGTAACTTGGGCAAATCTTCCGACCGAAGAAAACCGAACGCTCTTTATTGGATGGATGAGTAATTGGCTTTATGCTCAAGTCGTCCCCACCCAAAGCTGGAGATCTGCCATGACAGTGGCACGAGAGCTTAGTCTTATTGAGATCAATGGAGTTTTGTTGTTGAAATCTGCACCAGCTAAAGAACTGGAAAAACTTCGCGGTGTAGCGATCAAGGTAAATCAAGCTTCCAACCTTCCCTCTCAAGCTGTGGAAATCAATGCCGAACTGGACGGTTCAGATACCTTTTCCTTGACCCTTTCCAATGAATTGGGTGAAAAGCTGGTCATCAACAAAGAATTTGGTCTGGTATCAGTTGACCGAACTTTGGCGGGAAAATCTGACTTTCATTCCGATTTTGCTGCAATTCATTCTGCACCTATGAGCTGGAAAGCTGAAGAACTCCGGATTTTTCTGGATGCAAGCTCGGTGGAGGTTTTTGTCAATGGAGGAGAACTCGTGTTGACTTCGCTCCTATTCCCAAATTCACCCTGGAAAAAAGTAGAATTCCATCAGGGAATCGAAGAGGGAAAAGTTTTCGATTTGAAAAATAGCCAGCAATGATTTTGATTTTCACTCAAATTATCGCTTACATTTGAAGTTTATTCAAAGATCAAAGAAATGAAAAAACAGAAAATCGCCTTACTCTTGAGCCTTTCTTGGCTGATTGGGCTGATTGCAATTTTTTCTTTTCCGCCTTCGATCAAAAGTGCCGCTGAACCTCATTCCCAGCATTCAGAGCTAAGAGAAATCACAGCGCCTGATTTGGTGTTGAGAGCTTCCGGTCAGACCCCTGAAGTACCTGCCTTTAAAGCAGATCTTCACTTTTCTGATCTCCTCAGTGCCAATTCTAAGACCGATTTTGTCCCTTCAATTACTCAATACCTGTCGCCTTCATTTTTCACAAAGTCAAGGCCATTATTTGATGTATTGATTACCTTTTTCTATTTCTTCCATACCTGGTAGCCTGTGTTTTCATCCGAAGCCAAAAAGGCCAAAAACACATCTTTAATTTTATCTACCAAAAATCATGTTTGACATCGATATGCCCACATTCATTGTGGCGAGTTTATTCCTTGCGGCTATTGCCGCCGTTTTCGTTTATTATTCCCTGAAAAGTAAAAAAGCCAGAAAGGAATTTTATGGAAAATTCAATCAATTCATTTCTGGTCTAAATTTAAACCCCAATGTCAAAGAAGACTGGAGAAATCGCTTTATCTTGGGTCTTGATCAGCAAAATAAAACGCTTGTTTACTGCAATTTTGGAGACAATGAGCAAAAAATCGCAGTGAATCTCCCGGAAGTGAGTAAGGTCAGTGTTTTAGAGACCTTTCATGAAACGGAGAATGCTGCTAACACCAGAAAAATTCTAGACCAACTTGCATTGAAAGTCCAATTCAAAACCCCAGGAAAAGAAGCTCTAACCTTATTGATTTATTCGTCAGAAGAGTATTCGGATATGCTTGGAGAAACAGTATTGGCAGCAAATTGGGCAAGTGTAATAAATCAACAGTTAAACAAATAAACCTTAAGGGTCTCCTTTCCAAAAGGGGCCCTTTTTCTTTATCCAAACTTAATCTATGAGCGTAAGCAAAGAATCCTGGGGCTCCCGATTGGGCCTGATCCTGGCCATGGCCGGAAATGCAGTTGGACTTGGAAATTTCCTGCGATTTCCTGTTCAGGCTGTTCAAAATGGCGGAGGTGCCTTTATCCTACCTTATTTGATCTGTTTCCTTTTGATGGGAATCCCCTTACTCTTCATAGAGTGGTCGGTAGGCCGGTACGGTGGAAAACTGGGTAATCACAGTACCCCGTACATCCTGGATTCGATGAGCAAAAAGCCCATTTGGAAGTACATAGGCGTATTTGGGATTTTTACAAACATTGCTGTAGTGGCTTACTACACCTACATTGAGTCCTGGACATTCCTGTATGTATTTCACAGCATTTTCGGAACCTTCACAGGAATGGGCAAGGAAGAAATCAGCCTGTTTTTTGATAATTATGTCAACCTGACCGGGTCAGATTTAGGCATTCCTATGCTACCAGTGGTCATTTACATTCTGGTATTGGCAGTGAATGTTTACATCCTTTCCACAGGACTTGGAGGTATTGAAAAGGTTGCAAAAATAGGGATGCCATTATTGATCCTTTTTGGGATAGTTCTCGCCTATCGCGGCTGGACTATGGGTGCAGACTTTGCATCAGATGCTTATCCGGATGCCGATGCCTGGGACGGAATCAATTTCCTATGGACGCCACAATATACTTCTCTTGCAGATCCAAAAGTATGGCTCGCAGCTGCAGGACAGATATTCTTCACACTGTCAGTTGGAATGGGTTCCATTCAGTGCTATGCTTCTTATATGAGAGAAAATGAGGACATCGCACTCAATTCGATCACAGCTGGTTTTACCAACGAATTGGTCGAGGTTTTACTTGGAAGTGCAATTGTAATTCCGATTGCGGCTGGATTCTTAGGCTTGGATTGGGTATTAGAAAATGCCGGTTTTGGAATGGCCTTTCAAACGATGCCTTACCTATTCCAGCAATGGGGTGCAGTATTTGGCGTAGTGGCTGGGGTTTGTTGGTTTGGTTTGCTCTTCTTTGCGGGTATTACCTCCTCTTTAGCCATGGGAACCCCTTGGATGGGATTCATGCAGGATGAGTTTGGATGGGGAAAAGTCAAAGGAGCCGTTTCATTTGGCCTGATTGCACTTGCCATGGGTCTTCCAACAGTCTTGTTTTATCAGTATGGTTACTTTGATGAATACGATTATTGGGGAGGTACAGTCAGCTTGGTAGTTTTTGCCTTTCTAGAAACTATCCTCTTTGCTTGGGTTTTTGGGATGGAAAAAGGCTGGGCCGAAATCATACGAGGTGCAGACATCCGAATTCCGGGAGCCTATAAGTGGATCATGAAGTATGTCACTCCGTTACTGCTTCTATTGGTGTTGATTGGTGCACTGTTTACACCGGCCGGCAACGACTGGTCCGGAGCAATTTCAGCTCTTTTTGATGGACAGCTCTATTCGTTAGATCCCAGCTCATTGATTTCAAAGATTACTCACGAAGACATCAAGGCACAAATCCTGCTCAATCCTGAGAATTCGAGTCTTTTGGAAAAGAAAATGTTTTATTCTACACTTGCCCGAACACAGCTTATTATTTTGTTTGTGGCCATTGCAGCGATAGTTTGGTACTCAAATAAAAAACGTCAATCCGCCTTATTATGAACACATCAGCATTGATACTTTCGCTCGTGACCCAAGGACTGATTTTGGGTGTTACGCTTTATTGTTTCTATCTGGTTTTGAAAAAACCAAAAACAGATTAATCCCAAACAGTAATGAAACCTGCATCGATACCCGATGCAGGTTTTTTCATTTTTGTCCCAAAGAAAAAAGGAACAAATCCTCAGATTTTGGTATTATAGGTATTCAAAACCCCATTTTTCCATGAGCACCTCACCGAACAAAGAATACGATAACGGGGAAGTTGTCATCACCTGGCAACCTGAAAAATGCACCCATTCCGGCAATTGTGTAAGGGGGCTTCCCCGAGTCTTCAATCCCAGAAAAAAACCCTGGATTGAAATAGGGAACGCCAGTTCTGAGGAACTGGTAAACCAAGTCAAAAAATGCCCCTCAGGAGCGTTGGGCTATTATTTTAAAAATAAAGAAGATACCTGAGGAGGAGACAAAAATCGGTATGCGTAAAATTCTGGTTCTTTTTGCCCACCCCAAATACGAACATTCTGATGCAAATCAGGCTTTGATCCATGCTATCCAGGATTTGGAAAATGTCCAGATTCGGGATCTTTATGAACTTTATCCTGACTTTAACATCAATATTCAGGCAGAGCAGGAGGCACTTTTTGAGTACGAAGTAATCATTTGGCAGCATCCCTTTTATTGGTATTCCTGTCCGCCTTTGTTGAAGCAATGGATTGATTTGGTTTTGGAGTATGGTTGGGCGTATGGAACTGGTGGAATTTTCCTGAAGAACAAATACATATTCAATGCTTTCACTTCAGGTGGATCCAGAGGCATTTACTCGGAGCAGGGGAAAAACAGGTTCACTATTGAAGAATTTCTCCGGCCATTTGAGCAAACTGCCTACCTCTGCAACATGCGCTATTTGCCTCCTTTCCATTTGGGAGGAACACATCGGATCACCGAAACAGAGCTTTCTGAGAAAGCCGAGGAATACAAAAATCTGGTTTTGAGCCTTAGGGATTCAGATCAAATCACCTTGCCTTACATCCAAAAAGCCTAAACCATGGATGGATTTCTTTTTAATGCGATAATATACATCCTGGCAGCGATCGTCTGTGTCCCCATTGCAAAGCGACTGGGAATGGGTGCAGTTCTTGGATATTTGATTGCAGGAATTCTTGTAGGACCCTACGGATTTGAATTTATCCAGGATGAAACCCAAGGTCAGGATATCATGCACAGCACCGAGTTTGGCGTTGTGATGATGTTGTTTTTGATCGGTTTGGAGCTCGAACCGAAAAACCTGTGGAAAATGCGGGACTTGATCCTGAAAGTCGGATTGTCACAGGTTTTGGTTACTTCAGGATTGATTTTTGGATTGGGAATCGTCATCGGAGTGGATTGGAGAATCAGCCTAACGGCTGGCCTATCGATGGCTCTTTCCTCCACGGCCATTGTCCTCCAATCTCTCAAGGAGAAAAACCAAATGAACAGTCCGTCAGGCAAGATGTCCTTTGGGGTATTACTTCTGCAGGACATTGCAGTCATTCCGATATTGGCAATTTTGCCACTTTTGGCCGTAGCAGGGACAGTTACTTCTGAGGCTGGACATGGAGGTTTTTTGGAAAATCAGCCGGGTTGGATCCAGACTTTGATGATTTTTGGAGCAATAGGTTTGGTCGTTTTGCTCGGGAGATTCGGCTTTGGACCGCTGTTAAACTGGGTTTCCAAAACCAAACTCCGAGAACTGTTTACCGCTTCAGCACTTCTTATCGTAGTAGGAATCGCATATTTGATGGAAATGGTGGGCCTAAGCCCAGCCTTAGGGACTTTCCTTGCTGGAGTTATTTTAGCCAATTCCCCCTATAAACATGCCTTGGAATCTGACCTTGACCCATTCAAAGGATTACTTCTGGGCTTGTTTTTCATGGCAGTTGGTGCCACGATCAATTTCAATCTGATTTTTTCTGACGCAGTTAGCATCCTGTCGCTGACCCTTGGAATCATCCTGATCAAAGCGTTGGTTCTTGGAGTGATTGGGAAAATCAAAAAACTAAATCTAGGAGAAAACCTGAGCTTTTCTTTCGGTCTTGCCCAAGTCTCTGAATTTTCTTTTGTAACCTATGCTTTTGCCCTTCAGTTGGGAATTTTGGCAACGACTACCTCAGACCTTTTGATGGCGGTCACGGCTTTGAGTATGACCTTCACTCCCGTTTTCAGCTTGGTCCTGGATAAGTTGGTTGTCCCGATTCTGGAGAAAAAAAGCACCAAGCCAAAGCGGGAATCAGATGAAATCTCGGAAAAAAACAAAGTTATCCTCGTCGGATTCTCCCACTTCGGGTCAACTTTGGGCAGGTTTTTAAGAGCAAATGGCATAGAGGCCACAGTTTTGGATTACAATCCGGACCAGGTTGATTTACTGCGAAAAATGGGCTTCAAGGTGTACTTTGGAGATGCGACCAGACTCGACTTATTACATTCCGCCGGAGCTGAAGAAGCAAAAATTCTGATTTCCGCCATTAATTCCACAGAAACTAACAAAAAGCTCGTCGAACTATGCCAGGAGCATTTTCCCAAATTGGAGATAATGATCCGGGCAAAAAATCGATACGAGGCTTTTGAATTGATGGAAATGGGTGTGGAAAATATTTATCGGGAACACCTGGACACCTCGATCCGAATGGGGCAGGAAGCTCTTCAAAAACTGGGATTCCGTGCCCATACAGTTCTTCGGCTTGCTGCCCAGTTTAGGAAATACGATGAGGATTCACTCAAAATTCTGGTCAAATACCGCAGCAATCAGGCGGAGTATATTTCCAAAATCAGAAAACAGATCGAAATCCAGGAGACTCTCCTTTCAGGTGAACTCTCCAGAAAATTCTCCATGAATGACCATGTTTGGGACAGCGACCAACTCAAAGATCAGAATGATTGATTTTTAATGTTTCTATTTTTTTCAAAATTTTTCAATCAATATTAGGAATATTAAACACTGTTTAATTATTTTTAACCGTTCATTACAATACAATGGGGATCGCAGATCGAAAAGAAAGAGACAAGGAGGAATTAAGAGAACGGATTTTGGTAGCTGCCAAATCTCTCTTTCTTCAGAAAGGAGTTGAAAAGACTTCGATACGAAATATTGCAGATCAGATCGAATATAGTCCTGGAATCATTTACCATTATTTCAGGGATAAAAACGAGATTTTTCATGCCTTACATCAGGGAGGCTTTATTCAGTTGATGGAAAAAATGCAGGTTTTGGGCGTGGTACGAAACCCAATGGAGCGGCTCAAAGCCATGGGAAGTATCTATATAACGTTTGCCTTGGAAAACCCTGATATGTATGATCTTATGTTTATCAAGGAAGCTCCGATCGATCATGTTTCAAGTTCCGAACATGACAACTGGAAAGAAGGCGGAGGCACGTTTAATTACCTCAGGACAACCATCGACGATTGCATCAAAGCTGGCCATTTCTTAGGGCATGATGCCGAAGCACTATCCTATATGATTTGGTCCACAGTTCATGGTATGGTTTCATTGAATATCAGAAAGCGCTGTGAGGTTGTCCTTCCCCACCGTCAAGAAACGATCGTTGTGGATGGTTTGGAGGAATTTTATAAGATCCTGGATAAGCTTTAAAAAAATTTATCCATTCATTAAACAGTGTTTATTAAATTAACATCAAATAATAAAATGAAAAAGGTGTTCCTTCTTTTTTTGGGTTATCTGTTTTTCAATCCTTTTTCTGCTGCAACTGCACAGACCGTTCTGGATCAATACATCTTGGAAGGACTCGAAAACAACTTGGTTTTAAAAGAAAAAAACATCGAGCTGGAGCGGAGCTTGTTGGCTTTGAAAGATGCCAAAAGTTTCTTTCTCCCGGTTTTGGATTTTGGGGCGAGCTACACGCTGGCAAGCGGTGGACGTACGATCGGTTTTCCGGTTGGCGATCTGCTAAATCCCGTTTATTCGACCCTAAATCAATTGACCGGAACCAATTCTTTCCCTCAATTGGAAAATGTCTCCGAACAACTCTTGCCGGACAATTTCTACGATGCGAGATTCCGAGCCTCCATGCCTTTGGTCAATACTGACCTGATTTACCAGAAGCAGATTCGGGAAAAGCAGGTTTTACTTTCCGAATACGAGCTGAAAATCTACCGGGCTAACCTCATTCAGGACATCAAATTGGCTTATTTCAATTTTTGTACTGCCTACACCGCCATCGAGGTGATCCAAAGCAGCAAAGGACTTGTGGAGCAAAACCTCCGGGACAATCAATCTCTAATGGCCAATGGAAAAGGGCTTCCATCTTCTGTTTTAAGGGCAGAAAGTGAGGTAGAAAACATCAATGCATTATTGATTGAAGCTGAAAGCAGAAAGAGAAATGCAGCCCATTATGTCAATTTTCTGCTAAACAGACCGATCGATACAGAAGTGATTTTTGAAGAACAACAGGCAAACCTTGCAGAACTTGCCGAATTAATGGGCGAGGATGACCTGACAGGAAGACCCGAACTCCTCCAAATCCAAACCGCAGAAAGCATTCAGGAAACCGCAATCAAAGCGGGTAAAAATTATTGGGTTCCCAAAGTCAATACCTACGCGGATTTGGGCTCTCAGAGCTTTGATTGGGCATTTGACCAGGATTCGAGGTATGCGCTTTGGGGATTAAACCTCAGTGTTCCGGTTTTTCAGGGAGGCAGAAACCGCAACCAGATTTACAGAAGTGAACTCGGATTGAAATCAGTCCAGAATCAAAAAGACCTCCTCAGCGATAAACTTGTCCTGGAGCTCCAGCTTACCAAAAATGAGGTTAGAACCAATCAGACTGCCCTTCGCTCTGCTGAGAAAAAGTACGAATCCTCAGCTGCCTACTTCCGATTGGTGGATCGGGGATTTCGCGAAGGAGCCAATTCTTTGATCGAATTCCTCGATGCCAGAAACCAACTTACCCAGGCTTCGCTCCAAAAAACAATCAATTCTTACAACCTACTCAAGTCGATGGCACAGCTTGAGCGCCAACTTACTACCCAAACCTATTAAGTCATGAGATATCTTTCCATTTCATTCCTTGCTTTGCTTGCTGCACTACTTTTTGCCTGCGGCAAATCTGAAAGCACTCCAAAGCCAATCACCAAAGACGATAAAATTCCGGTGAAAGTAATCGACCTGAATCCGGGGAGTTTCGCTTCCTCCATTTCAGCAAGTGGAAATTTTTCTACGAATGACGAAACTCTCCTATCCTTTAAAGTCGGTGGAATCGTTTCCAAAATTCTTGTCCAAGAAGGTGACCTTGTAAAAAAAGGACAAATCCTGGCTACGCTCGATCTAACCGAAGTTCAGGCTGGACTAAACCAGTCAAAACTAGCTTACGAAAAAGCACTTCGAGACCATGAACGGGCGGGCAGATTGTACCGCGATAGCGTTGCTACCTTGGAGCAGTTCGAAAACAGTAAAACTGCACTTGATATTGCCGGGCAACAGCTGAAGACAGCAGAGTTTAACCTCTCCTACTCCCAGATCAGGTCCACTCAAAACGGTTTTGTCCTTCGCAAATTTTTAAATGCCGGACAGCAGGTAGCTTCCGGATCCCCTGTCTTGCAAATCAACGGGGCAAACCAGGGGAATTGGGTACTGAAAGTTTCCGTCAATGATCAAAACTGGAGTCAAATTTCTATTGGTGATCAGGCTTTGATTTTTTCCTCAAACTCGGACAGCATCCCGGGCAAAGTGGTTCGCAAAAGCCAAGCCGCTGACCCTGGGACCGGGGCTTATTGGGTAGAGCTGTCTCCAGAAAAATCCGAAATTCTCAATCTAGCCTCTGGCATGTTCGGAAAAGTGCTGATTCAAACTTCCCAACAAACCCAAGGTTGGCAAATTCCCTACGAGGCCATTTTGGACGCTTCAGGCAAATCCGGATATGTTTTTGTGACGTCAGATGGAGAAAAAGCCCAAAAGGTGGAAGTAATATTGGGTCAGATCTCCGAAAACTCTATTCAGGTTCTTTCCGGATTGGAAAATCACACCAAACTGATTGTGTCTGGAAGTGCTTACCTCACAGATGGTTCCACTATTCAAATTATGAACTAATGAGGATTTCGGATTTTGCAGTAAAAAATTACCAGTTCACCCTGGTGATTTTTATAATGACAGTTGCCGTGGGTCTGACGACTTTTTTCACCATGCCACGAAGCGAAGATCCGGTGATTGAAGCACCTCAGTTCCCCGTGATTGTAATTTATCCCGGGGCTAGTCCTGAGGATATGGAAGAGCTAGTCGTGGATCCACTGGAGGAAGTAATCTATGGATTGGAAAATATCAAGCGAATCAAAACCGAAATTAAGGACGGCGTTGCTGTGCTGTTTGTAGAATACAATTACAATGAAGATGTCGATGAAAAATACCAGGAGCTGGTCAGGGAGGTAAATACCCTACGTCCTGACTTGCCAAAGGATATTTTTTCCATCAGAATCAACAAAGTAAGGCCTTCCGATGTCAATATCCTCCAAATCGCCCTAATCAGCGAAAATGCATCCCGAGACAACTTGAAAAAGTTTGGGGAAAGGCTTCAGGATGAATTGGAGAAAATCACCGAACTGAAAAAAATAGAACTGTTTGGCCTGCCCGAGCAAATCGTACGGGTAGACCTCAAGCTGGATCAAATTGCAGAGATGAATATTCCTCTCAAAGCCATCATAGGAAGCATTCAAAGCGAATTGAGTAATATCCCCGGCGGTCAAGTCGAAGCTGGAAGCAAAACATTCAATGTAAAAACCAGTGGGAATTATACCTCTGCTGAGGAAATCGGAGAGACTATAGTCTATTCAGTACAGGGAAAAACCATCCAACTCAAGGATGTTGCTGAGGTACGTTATGATTTTGAAGAGACCAAACACATTACCCGACTCAATGGTTACCGATCCATTTTTGTCACAGCTGCCCTAAAGGAAGGAAACAACATCACCAATGTCCAGGAAAAATACCTCACAGCCATAGAAAAAGTAAGAACAGAATTGCCTCAAAACATCGATCTGGTAACTGCCTTTAACCAGGCTGACTATGTCAACCGGCGACTCAGTGGACTTGGCTTTGATTTTTTGATTGCGATAGCACTGGTTTTTATCACCCTGCTTCCTTTGGGAAACCGTGCGTCACTAATCGTAATGGTTTCGATACCCCTTTCTTTGGCTATCGGCTTAGTACTGTTGAATGCTTTGGGTTATGGACTTAACCAGCTGAGTATTGTCGGATTGGTGGTCGCCTTGGGACTCCTGGTAGATGACAGCATTGTGGTAGTCGAAAACATCGAACGCTGGATTCGGGATGGATTTTCCAAAAAAGAAGCCGCACTCAAGGCCACCAAGCAGATTTCTCTGTCAGTTGTTGGCTGTACCGTGACTCTGATTATTGCTTTTCTGCCTTTGGTATTCCTTCCCGAGGGATCAGGAGATTTTGTCCGGAGCCTACCCATGGCAGTTATCATGAGTGTGCTGGCATCGATGTTGGTTTCACTGACTATTATTCCCTTCCTATCTACCTGGTTTCTCAAGGACAAAGGAGTGGGTCATTCGAACAAAATTTATGACCTTTTCCAGAGGGGAATTCAGCTCAGCTATGCACCCCTGTTGGAGCGTGCGCTCAAAAAGCCAGTCCAAACCCTGCTGATTGCGGGATTTATTTTCATTGCATCGCTTGGCCTGTTTCCGGTGATAGGTTTCAGCCTTTTCCCTCCTTCAGAAAAACCCCAGTTCTTGGTCAACATCACCACTCCCCTTCAGTCCAATCTCAACACCACCAATGAGGTCGCCAAGCAAGTCGAAGCCGAGCTTAGCCTGATACCCGAACTGAATAATTTCGCAACGAATGTGGGAAAAGGAAATCCACGGATCTACTACAATGAAATCCCCGAAAATGAGCGGTCAGATTATGCACAGATTTTCGTTCAATTGGACCCCAAGACCTCACCTCCCCGCAAAATGGAGCTGATAGCCAACCTGAAGGCTAAATTTTCTGATTTTGCAGGAGCAAAAGTGGAAGTGAAAAACTTTGAGCAGGGCCCGCCAGTGACTGCCCCGGTCGAGGTCAGGCTTTCCGGTGACAATCTCGATACCCTTAGAAATTTGGCAGCAAAGATTGAGCTGTTGATTAAGGAAACTCCAGGAACTATTTATGTCAATAACCCTGTAGCCAACCTGAAATCCGACATCCGGGTAGCTATCCAAAAAGACAAGGCCCGGCAGCTGGGCGTCAACATTGCGGAGGTTGATCAAACCGTAAGACTGGCACTTGCCGGATTGAATCTGGGGACTTTTACGGATTATCGGGGCTTGGAGCGGGATATCCTTCTCACCTCGCCAAAAGGTGAAAAAGCAACTTTGGCGAATTTTGATGGGCTTTATGTAAATAACCAACAGGGAGCCGGAATTCCCCTCTCGCAGATTGCAAGCCTGGAATTGGAAAGCAGTACCCTTACCATTGATCACTTCAATAAAATAAGATCGGTTTCGATTTCTGCTTTTGTGGATCAAAACTTCCTCACAGACAGAGTGATCGCTGAGGTGATGCAAAAAATGGATCAAGTAAACCTTCCCGATGGTTATTCGTACAAAATGGCCGGGGAATTTGAAACACGTCAGGAATCTTTTGCAGGTTTTAATACCGTGCTAATAGTTACTGTTTTTCTTTTCATTGCGGTACTAATTTTGCTGTTCAAGACTTTCAAAAGTACCATCATTGTTCTTTCGGTCATTCCACTAGGTATGGTAGGCGCTTTGATAGCACTTTGGTTGACTGGAAATTCATTGTCTTTTGTAGCAATTATTGGTTTGATCGCGTTAGCGGGAATAGAAGTAAAAACCTCCATCCTGCTGGTAGATTTTACCAACCAACTGCGACAGGAAGGCAAGCCCCTGGATTCCGCCATTCGGGAAGCAGGAGAAATTCGATTTCTGCCAATCGTTTTGACAACAATTACTGCCATTGGAGGTTTGATTCCAATTGCATTAAGTACCAATCCGCTGATTTCCCCTCTTGCAATTGTTTTGGTTGGAGGATTGATCAGTTCCACTTTGCTTTCAAGAATTGTCACTCCGGTGATGTATAAGTTATTGCCACCAAAAATTTAAAACCTATGAACCAACATTACACAATGCTAAAAAAGGCCGTAATCGTATTCCATTCTTATGGAATCAATCTGAGCGGTCAACGCAAAAATGATCACCTCATCCAGCAGCTCAATATGGATCCGGTTTTTGTCAACGGCTTGATTTTCGAATTGGAGTTTCAGTTGCAGGTGATTATCCAGGAAGAAAAGTTAAAAAATGCTTCCACACCAAGAGAGATAATCGAATTGCTGCTGGATATTCCGCAGGACAACTAAAAGAAAAGCGAGGGAAATCCCCCGCTTTTTCATTTTTCGTGAATTTCCATTCAGGGAAGTCTCTGAGATAGGTTTGCCTTTTTCCACCTTAGTGGAATTCTTCACTATCCTTTTCAACCAAATTTTTGGATGCTTTTAATCGGAAAAGCAAATACAGAAATTGAAAACTAAGTTGATTTACATTTTGCGACAATTCGTAGCAGGTGACAATCAGACCCTCCATCTTTCGGGAAAATAGGGAGGAAAAAAATCCGTTAAATCCTTATTGTACTGATTCAGGTAATCTTATTGCCTGAGAAAATCACCAAAACCACGTTGGGGAAGTAAAGAGAATTATGAGGGGAAAAGATAATTACAGCGCCAACGAAATGCCTTTTTCAGAAACACAAACCAACAAGGATATCCTTTTGGAACAGTTTGAGTTTCTGACTGATTCCGGGACATGGGAATTAAATCTGAACACGGAAAAGTTAACTTGGTCAGACGGAGTATTCCGAATGCTAGGCTATAAGCCTCGGGAATTTGAGGTAAATTTTGAATCAGGATTGCAGATCATCCATCCTGAAGACCGTGAAGTTGCCATCAGCCAATTACAGGAAGCAATCACAGGCAACTCAGATTACAACATCAAAAAAAGACTTGTCAGAAAAGACGGGGAAATCATTTGGGTCGTATCCAAGGCAGCCCAAATTTGTGACATTGACAGCGGTCAAAAAAAGCTGATCGGGGTGTTTCAAAATATCAATGAATACATCCATACCAAAGAAAAACTGAAAAGCATCAAGAAAAAAAACAAGTCCCTGATCGAGAACCTTGACGGGATTTTTTGGGAAGCGGATGCCCAATCCTTTGAATTCACTTACATCAGTTCACAGGTGGAGCGTATTACCGGTTTTTCTCCAAAAGAATGGATGGAAACAAAAGAGTTTTGGCAAAATCATATCCATCCCTTTGACCGGGAATTTGCGACCCAAACCTGTCACCAGGAAACCCAAAAGTTGCAGGATCATACCTTTGTTTACCGTTTTTTGACCAAAGACGGGAAAACAATCTGGTTGAATGACCGGGTAAAAGTCATTTGCAAAAATGGAAAACCAGTGAAACTTCAGGGTATGATGGTTGACGTTACCCGCGAAAAGGAAATCGAACAGGCCCTTCAAAACGAAATAGGGTTCAACCGAGCTCTTATCCAACAGTTGCCAAGCGTTTTCTTTTTGGTAGGCACTGACGGAAAATTTTTACTCTGGAATAATCAGTTAGAAATCGCATCCGAATTTTCATTTGAGGAAATCTCCATCATGGAGCCTGAGGATTTCTTTGCTCCAGAATTCCATGGGGTTATCCAGTCTCGGGTACCCAAAATCCTTGAAGAGGGAGCGATAGATATAGAACTGGAAGTCCAAACCAAATCAGGACGGCGGATCCCCTATTTCTTTACTGTTTCAAAATTCCCGTTTAAAGACAAAGTTTGCCTCTTTGGAACAGGTCAGGATATCAGCGAATTGGTGGAAAGCCGGAAATCTTCGGCACAGCATATCGAGCGCTTTCAGATTGTTACCCAAGCAACAAGCGATGCGATATGGGATTTTGATAGGGCCAAAAATACCCTTTACTGGGGCGAAGGCTTTTTGACCCTTTTTGGATACGATCCAAAAACTACCAACCCAGACTTCGACTTTCTTTTGAATTTAATCCACCCCGATGACCGAGGAAAGATTTACAAGCTGATCAAAACCTATATGGATTCCAGGTCAAAAAAATCCCATTGGTTGGAGGAATACCGATTTCTCAAAAGTGATGGCAACTATGCTTTTGTTCTGGACAAAGCCATTTTCATGCGAAATGAAGAAGGTGCAGTTACTAGGGTGGTTGGAGCGATGCAGGATATTTCAAAGCAAAAGGATTTTGAAAAATCACTCAAAGACCTGAATTCCAGGCTTGAAATGAATATTCACGAGTTGGCAATTTCCAATTTGGAACTCCAGCATTTTGCATTTGTTGTGTCCCATGATTTGCAAGAACCACTCCGGATGATTTCCAGTTTTATGGGACTTTTGGAAAGGAGATACAGAGATTCACTTGACCAAAAAGCGTTGGATTACATCGCATTTGCCACCAATGGGGCAAAGCAGATGCAGAAAATCATCCTTGATTTGCTGGAATTGTCCCGTGTGGGAAAAGTGACTGGTGAAAAGGAAAAACTGGATATTGGAAAATTGATCGGAGAGGTCAAACAATACATGAGAAAGTCCCTCCAGGCTAAACAAGCCACCCTTCTCGCAGAAAACCTGCCGGTTATTCTTACCCACAAAACTCCCCTTTTGCAGATATTCCAAAATCTGATCGGCAACGCTCTGAAATATTCCAAACCGGATCACCAGGCTGTGATAACCATCCTGTCCAGGGAATTCCAAAACCATTGGGAGTTTTCGGTGGAGGACAACGGAATCGGAATAGACCCTGAATATTTCAATAAGATTTTTGTCGTTTTCCAAAGACTCCACCATCAAAAAGAATATGACGGGACCGGTATTGGGTTGACAATAGTAAAAAAGGCAGTCGAGTTTTTGGAAGGGGAAATTCGGGTAGAATCAGAAGTGGGCAAAGGATCCAAGTTTACATTCACAATTAAAAAGTAATCTATTCCAAATGTCTGCTTCAGAAAATTGAAACCGACATTCTCTATTTGGTTTTCGGTCAACACCAATTCCAGCTTCTATAACTGTCTCGGATAGGGACTTGAATAAATTTGTCGTTCCTGAAAATAATCCGGCTTCGACTTCGTCCTAAAAGATGAAAATCCTAACCGATGAGAAAACTGCTGCCCTTGGTTTTTATCCTGATATCAATAGGTGCCAAAGCCCAAAGTTGGACTACAAATTCCTATCAAAATCACAACGAGACTACATTTTACCGCATTGAAGCCCTTTACGAAGCCATTGATTTCAACCAAATCAACTTCCCATTGCTCCAGGCTGCCATTTTTTATGCCACCAATGAAGAACGCAAGAAAGCAAAGTTAAATCCTTTTGAATTTCAGTCAGAAATCGAGGAAGTAGCCTCAGGACATGCTCAGGACATGGTGAAATATGGCTTCTATTCTCATACCAGTAAGATTCGGATCAAGCGGACCGTTCTCGACAGATTTCATCTGGAAGGTTTGAATCCAGAATATTACGGTGAAAACATCTGCTCAACTTATGGACTTCAATACCAAACCGGCAGGAAAGTTAATCCTCCCTACCCAAGCGGAGAGTTTACCTATGCCTTTACCTCCAAGCGGGAAGTCATTCCCCCGCATACTTACCTCAGTTTTGCAAAAGCTGTCGTAAAACTATGGATGGACTCGCCTGGACATCGGCAAAATATCCTGAATCCAAAGTTCAAAACCTTGGGTTGCGGAGCCAGGGTCTATCGGGAAAAGAACTTTTACAACATGCCCTACTTTATGGTTGTGCAGAACTTTGGTGGATGATTGGGTTTGCTAAAAAGGTTGAGGTTAACAGGCAACTTTTGCTTCCAAAATCCGGTTTCATTTGGGTAATCAATTGAAATGAAAAGAAGAACTTTTCTTACCGGACTAGCCGGAGTAATCCCTGCTGGAATTCTGCTTTCCAACCTTGACTTTAAAGCCCCTCCTACCTTGAATTATACTTTCAATCCAAATCTTCCCTTCGACAAAACTCCCGCCGGCTGGAAAGGTACGCCAAAGCTTAGCGATGGAACTTTTCAAAATCTTCACCAACCTTTTGAAGCCAGTTTGACAGCTGCATTAAAATGGAAATTGAGTAAAAACCCCCAAGAGGAGGAGAAAAAAAACGATAAAAGGCGGCTTGAAGTAAAATCACTTGGCACATTCAAACCTAATGGAAAAGATGAACTGATTTGGCTGGGACATGCGAGCTACCTTATCCATATCGCCGGAGTGACGATTTTGACTGATCCGGTTTGGCTGGACAATTGGATACTCAAACGGAACTCTCCTCTTCCGATCATTCCCGAACAGATTCGAGACGTGAATTACATTCTTCTTTCGCATGATCATCGGGACCACTGTGATGAAGGAACATTGAAACTACTCGGGACACTTTTGCCGCAGGCTAAAATCCTGACGGGATTGAATATGACCAAATTGGTACAACCCTGGATGCCAAAAAACACCATTCAAGAAGCCGGTTGGTTTCAGTCCTATGATCTCAATGAATCCCTGAGAATTACCTTTGTCCCTTCCAGGCATTGGTCACGCCGAGGTTTGACAGATACGAATCAGCGTCTTTGGGGCGGTTTTTATCTAGAAAGTGCAGACAAGAGCATTTATTTCATGGGAGACTCAGGCTATGATCCACACTTCAGGTTGATAGCAGAAACCATGGGTTCTCCGGATTACGCCATGATGGGAGTTGGTGCTTTCAAACCTGAGTGGTTTATGCATCCGGCACATATGAGTCCAATGGATGCGGCCAGGGCTTTTTTGGAAATGGGCGGAAAAAACTTCATCCCCATGCACTTCGGCACATTTGACCTTTCGAACGAACCTCTTTTGGAACCTTTGGATTGGCTAAAAGCCAACCCGGATGCAGTAAACGGAAAGATGATCGAGCCAGTAATCGGTCGAAATTTGTTTGGTTAATCAAAAGTTCAGGGAAAATCCGAAATCCCCATTCCGAAATCAGCCTTTACCACTTCTTCAACTGCTGATAGACCAAATGTTGCGGAAATCCCATGACAGTGAAATAAGACCCCTCGATACTGCTCACTCCTGCAAACCCGATCCATTCCTGAATTCCGTAAGCTCCGGCTTTGTCAAATGGCTTGTATTTCCTGACGTAGTGCCAGATTTCATCTTCGTCCAAAAAACGGAAAGTTACTTTAGCTTCATCCTCCAAAGTCACCCTCTTTTTATGATCCTTGATTGTCACGGCAGTCATCACGGTGTGGGTAGTCCCGGATAGGCTTTTTATCATTTCAAAGGCTTCCTTTTCAGAATTTGGCTTGCCCAGAATGTGCCCTTTAATAATCACAATCGTGTCGGCAGTGATGAGAATTTCGTTTTCTGCCAGTACATCCGGATAGCTTTCGGCCTTAAGTCTGGAAAGGTAAGCTGCGGCATATTCAGCAGGCAAATCGGCTGGCACGGTCTCATCCACAGGATTTACTTTGACCACAAAATCAAGTTCCAAGCCTCTCATAAGTTCCTGTCTCCTTGGAGAATTGGATGCCAGGATAATCCGTTTGTCTTTTAGTTTACTTAAGAAAGGCTCCATATTCGTATTCAAATTCATTCTGTTTAATACTCCCAAAAAGCAAACCGCCCAATGCTTTTGGATAAAAGTAAGTAGATTTTTGAGGCATTAAGGCCCCAGATTTACAAACTTCCAAAACTTGCTCCAGTTCAATTTCACGGGTAATAATTGCAAAACTTGCCTGCTTGGTTCTGACCTCCCGAAGGCATCTTGAAAAGTTGCGTTCAAAGGCCAACTTCTCAGATTTTCTTTGTTCTTCCAGATCCATCCCGAGGATTTTTTCAAATAAAATATGATGCAAAATCACCAAATCGAGGTTTCGGAGAACCTCCGGCAATTCAGGACGCACTTCAGAAAAAAGGTCTTGCTTATACTTAATTACATATGCTTCCTCAGAAAGGACCAATCCAAAAGACCATTTTCGCTGAAAAGTATAATTGGCCAATTCCTCCGCATCTCCAAAAGGACGTACATCAAACCAATCCTTGATCCGATCCAAAAGCTCTGATTCAGAAATTTCCAATCCGTAAAAAAGTCGATGAGTCGGAAGAATTTTGAGGTGATTGCCATGCACATTGGTGAGGTACATCATGTGATAGTCAGAACCTTTCCATTTTGCTTGCGGAAAGGAATTTCTCTGTTGCTTTCGGTATTCGATCGCGCCTTCTAACCGATGATGTCCGTCTGCCAAAATCACTTTTTTCACTCTCAAAACAGCTAAAAATCTTGAAATAACTTTCGCGTCATGAATGACCGCCAGTACTTCCCTCACCCCCTGGTAATCCTCCAATTCGTACAGGGGGGAAATCATCGCCGCATCCATGTGGTATTCCAGGTCACTGGATTCATCTTCATACAATCCATGAGTTGGACTGGCTTGGATTTCACTAGCGCAGAGCAAGTCGATTCGGTCATTTACAGCCGACACGATGGTGCTTTCATGCCTCAGGATTTCCTTTTCTTCCCAATCGTAGGCTTTGATCTGGGCGATAAATCCTTTGCGGCACCGCTCCACTTGATCTCCGGGAAGCCGGAAATATTGATAGTAAACATAAATACCAGGAAGATTATCCTGTACAATTACTCCTTCTGATTTCCATCTTGCAAGAATTTTTCCTGCATTTTCAGCGGGATTTTCTCCCTGAGGCACTGAAAGGTGGATACTGTTCAGAGGGTTTCCATAAAGAACTTCCCGTTGCTTTGGCGACACCACATCAAAAAGCGGTGCTGTCAATTCTTCCAGGTTTTGACTCAGGTGCTCGTTGTATCTCCAGGCTTTGAGTGGTAAAATTTCTGCCATCAGATTAAGCGGTTTTTCCATTTGGTGGAAGGAAGCGCTTTAACCGGATGAATCGGACTAAGTCGATTTTCTTCCTTTTGGAAAAATTCCACCGCCAATGCAGCCAAAAGCTCTTGCTCCTCCTGAGTAAATGCCGGTTCCAACATTTTGGGTGTAAAATATTGCTCAACAAACTTGGTGTCGAAATTACCTGAAACAAAGGCCTCGTGCTGCAAAGCAAAGCGGCAGAAATCGAGTGTAGTTTGAATTCCTGTAATTCTAAAATCATTTATCGCCCTGATCATTCGGTCAATAGCATCCTGTCGATTTTCTCCATGAGTGATCAGCTTGGCAATCATCGGGTCGTAATAAATTGGAATATCCATCCCTTCCTCGAAACCATCATCAACACGGATACCCGGACCTTGTGGTCTTCGATAGGTGACGAGCTTACCAATGTCCGGCAAAAAGTTGTTTTTAGGATCTTCTGCATATACTCTGATTTCCAGGGAGTGGCCGTGGATTTTTAGATCTTCCTGGGAAAAAGAAAGTGGTTTTCCTTCGGCAATCAAGATTTGCTCACGGACAAGGTCCTTACCGGTGATCATTTCAGTCACTGGATGCTCCACTTGGAGGCGGGTGTTCATTTCCAAAAAATAGAAATTAAGCTTGTCGTCAACGATGAATTCCACTGTCCCTGCACCATAATAAGCACACGCTTTGGCCACCCCCACCGCTGCTTCGCCCATTGCTTTCCTCATTTCTGGAGATACAACAGCTGAAGGCGCTTCCTCAATTACTTTTTGGTGGCGGCGCTGGATGGAGCATTCCCGCTCGAAGAGATAAACGATTTTTCCGTGCTGATCCCCCAATACCTGAATCTCGATATGGCGAGGTGAAGTGATGTACTTTTCTATAAACACTGCTCCGTCTCCAAAGGCAGACTGGGCCTCAGACACAGCCCGTTGCATCTGTTCCTCAAATTCTGATTCAGATTCCACGATCCGCATGCCTTTTCCACCACCTCCGGCGGAGGCTTTGATTAATATTGGATAGCCGATTTCATTTGCCCTGGACTTCGCTTCTGAAATGTCAGAAATCGCTTCCTCAGTACCGGGGACCAAAGGAATATTGAATCGAGCTGCAGCCTGCTTGGCGGCAAGCTTAGAGCCCATGACTTCTATGGATTCTGGCGATGGACCTACGAAGATGAGTCCCGCACCAGTTACTTTTCTTGCAAATTCCGCATTCTCAGATAGGAAGCCATACCCGGGATGAATTGCGTCTACTCCCAGTTCTTTGCAAACATTAACGATTTTGTCTCCCAGCAAATAGGATTGATTGGAAGGCGGCGGTCCCAAACAGACAGCCTCGTCAGCAAATTTCACATGGGGAGATAGTCGGTCAGCCTCCGAATAAACTGCGACCGTAGCGATCCCCATTTCCCGAGCTGTCCTCATGATTCTCAGGGCGATCTCACCGCGGTTGGCTACCAACAGCTTCTTGATTTTTGTCATGCTTAACTACATTTTCTCGGATACAACCAAAGGGCAAAAGCGAAATAAGGAAATATTTTCCAGCTTTTGGAACTAGGATTTTTGATAAAAACAGTTTTTTGCTTCCAAGGCATATTAATCTTATTTTTGGCGGATTTTAAGAAAAAATCAACATTCGCATAACACTAAATTCAAACTGCTTTGGATCTATTTGCAAAATTAAAAACGAATATGGGCCCTTTGGGCAAACACTCTCAGTTTGCTGACGGCTATTGGTCATTTCCCAAACTGGAAGGTGAGATTGCTCCCCGGATGAATTTCAAAGGAAAGGAAGTCCTTACCTGGAGCTTAAACAACTACCTGGGATTGGCTAATCATCCGGAAGTAAGAAAGGCTGATGCTGATGCCGCTGCAAAATGGGGAGCTGCCTACCCGATGGGAGCCCGAATGATGTCCGGCCAAACCACCCTTCATGAGCAATTGGAGGAAGAATTGGCGGCTTTCGTAGGCAAAGAAAAATCCTACCTTTTGAACTATGGCTACCAGGGTATCATGTCGGTGATCGATGCGATTCTGGACCGTAAAGATGTGGTAGTCTATGACTCTGAATGTCATGCTTGTATCATCGATGCCTTGAGAATGCACCTGGGCAAGCGCTATGTGTTCCCGCACAATGACATCGAAAACTGTGAAAAACAACTGGAAAGAGCTACCAAACTGGCTGCTGAGACCGGTGGAGGAATTCTGTTGATTACAGAAGGTGTATTCGGTATGACCGGTGACCAGGGTAAATTGAAAGAGATTATCGAACTGAAAAAGAAATTTGATTTCAGGATTCTTGTGGATGATGCACATGGATTTGGAACCATGGGTGAAACCGGTGCTGGTACAGCGGAAGCACAGGGTGTCCAGGATCAGATTGATCTTTACTTCTCCACTTTCGCAAAATCCATGGCCTCTATCGGAGCATTTATTGCCGGTGATGCAAGTGTGATCAATTACCTGAGATACAATATGAGATCTCAGATTTTTGCAAAATCACTTCCTATGCTTTTGGTCGAAGGTGCTTTGAAAAGACTGGAAATGCTCCGCACCCAGCCTGAATTGAAAGAAAACCTTTGGAAAATAGTAGAAGCTCTGCGCAAAGGACTTCATGAAAATGGCTTCAGCACTGGAAAATCGAATTCTCCTGTCACTCCGGTTGTCCTAAACGGGACTATTGGCGAGGCAGCAGCTCTTTCTATGGATTTGCGTGAAAATTACGGTATCTTCTGTTCAGTAGTTATTTACCCTGTTGTACCTAAAGGAATGATTATCTTGCGATTAATCCCTACAGCTGTTCATACTTTAGAAGATGTTGAAGAAACTATAAATGCATTCGAAGCTGTAAAAGGAAAGCTGGATTCTGGGGTTTATAAGAATTCGGAACTCGCCCTTTCTTTTGGAGAATAAAAAAAAAATTAAAAAAAAAGGCCTCTGGGTTGAATTAGTAAGTATTTGGGCTATATTGGATCATAATAAACTTATCATCAACCTATAAAATAAACTTTTACTATGAGCAGATTTAGTGAAGTAAAAAATCTTGTAATGAGCCTTGAAGGTGATTTCGAAAAGTTCTATGACAAGGGAAATCAGGCAGCTGGTACCCGAGTTCGTAAGGGTATGCAGGAATTGAAAAACCTCGCGCAAGATATTCGTACTGAAGTTCAGGACAAGAAAAACGCCGGTTGATCCTAACAATAAAATAGGTGGCCAAAAGCCACCTTTTTTGTAGGAGAAAATAACAAAGTGGAGCCTAAAACTCCACTTTATTATTTTCCGGCTGTAGGTCAGCCAACCTTCTGCTTGGATCTATTTCCACAGACTTTATATTTTCAAATTCCCTGGTGAGCACCAAAGTTTTGGTCACATTAGTCCAAGGCCAGGCTTCCGTATGAATCCGTGCCGGCATTCCTTTTTCTACTGCCTTTTCCCCTCTCATCATGACCAATGGCAGATAAATCAACTCTGAGGTTCCATCCTTATAGGTGATCACCAAGTCAACTGGCATTGGCATCAAGCCAACTCTTTCCAACGTAATTTCCGTGTGATCACCATTTGGCTTCACTTCTTTTATGCCATAATTGATGGTTTTGGTGGTATTGACGAAATACTCTTTGTACCAATCCAACTCCAAATCACTTTCTTTTTCCATAATGCGGACCAGATCATTTACGTTTGGATGACGGAATTTCCAAGTCTCAAAATAGCGCAACATCGCCCTGTCCCTTACTTCATCTCCAATCACATATCCTAACTGAGCCAGAAAAACTGCCCCCTTGGAATAGGCAGCTGAGCTATAGGCCGAATTGAGTTGATAGTGATCTGCATGAGTCGACAAGGGTTCCTCTTCACCTGATTTGGCCAATCTATAATATCCGGCATAAGATCCTCTTAAGGGATTTGCGTTAGGCTGAAAAATTGCGGACATCGCAAGGCTGCTGGCATAACTCGTGAAACCTTCGTCCATCCAGGGATAAAGTGCTTCATTGGTAGCCAATACTCCGTGAAACCAGCTGTGTGCCAATTCATGAACCATCACACCCACCAGGCTATTCAGCGGACGCTCCCCTGTGACCAAAGTTGACATGGCATACTCCATGCCTCCGTCTCCACCCTGAACCACTGAGAATTGCTTGTATGGATACTGGCCAAAATTTTTGGACAAAAACTCAATTGCCTTTGGAGTGTATTCTTTCAGCTTTTCCCAGTTGTCCGTGGTTTTTTCACCGGGAATGTAAAAGTGGTGCACTGTGATGCCGTTGGACATCTGGACTTTATCATGCTTGTACTTTGGATCAGCTGCCCACATGAAGTCATGGACTTTTGGAGCAACAAAATGCCAGGTAAGTGTATTTCCTTTGGGAGTTGCCACCTTATCTCCTGCTTCTTCATAGCCATGGCCGATCTCATTTGGATTTTTCAGGTATCCTGTTCCGCCCAAAACATAGGTTTTGTCGATGGTGATTTTCACATCAAAATCCCCCCAAATACCATAGAATTCACGGCCGATATAAGGATTGGCATGCCAGCCCTGTTCATCGTAATTGGCCATTTTTGGATACCACTGAGACATCGAATACCGGACACCTTCTGAATTGTCTCTGCCTGATCTACGAACCTGAATGGGAACCTGTCCCTCAAATTCCATCTCAAAAGTCACCGTCGAATTCGGCAAAATCGGTTCTGAAAGAGCTACCTCAAGGATCGTTTCAACTTCCTTAAAATCAACTTCTTTTCCATTCATTTTGAGGCTTTTTGCATGGATATAGCCAATTTCCTCAGGTTTCAGTTTGAGTATTCTATCCCCCACTCTTCTGTCAGGATCTGAGATAGTTCTGGATCTCACATCCATCATGCTTCCAGGTTGAAAGGCATTGTAATAAAGATGGTAAAACACCCGATTCAGGGTATCTGGAGAATTATTTGTGTACTTGAGTTCCTGAAATCCGGTGTACCGATTGGTTTGTACATCCATCTTCACATCCATTTTGTATTGCACAGCTTGTTGGAAACGACCATTTTGAGCAGTTGCCGCAAGCGCTGTTACAAAAAGAAGAAGCCCGATCAAAGGCTTCATCACAGAGTTAAGCATAGTGATTTAAATTTTTTCAAAGAAAAAGAATCCCCCAACCAAGCCCAAACCAACTATATAAAATCCGATCAAGACCAATTCCAAACCTCCCTTTCCTTTCGCGTAAAATATTCTTCTGTTTCAAATCCTTTTCACTTATTTAATAGAGAATTTAAAAACCACCTTAGTCAAATGAAAAAACTTTACATTTTGATTGTGGCGGCTCTGTTTAGCTTGGGAATCCAGGCTCAGCAAGTCAATATGGACCAATTCAAGTCCATGAAAGCCAGAAGCATCGGACCCGGTGCGATGAGCGGAAGAATCACCGCCATTGATGCCGTCCATGAAAACCCAAATACCATTTATGCCGGATCTGCCTCCGGTGGACTTTGGAAATCTACCTCAGGAGGGATCACCTGGGAACCGATTTTTGACAAGGAGCGGGTGCACTCCATCGGCGCCATTTCCATCTATCAGAAAAACCCGAATATTATTTGGGTAGGAACCGGAGAAGGCAACCCTAGAAACTCTCTCAACATGGGTTACGGAGTCTACCGATCCCTTGATGCCGGCAAGACCTGGCAGTTGATGGGGTTGGAAAAGACCCGCGCCATTCACCGTATCATTGTTCACCCAGACGACCCAAACACGGTATACGTTGGAGCAATCGGTTCACCTTGGGGGGAGCAGGCGGACCGGGGGGTTTACAAAACCACCGACGGAGGAAAAACATGGAATAAGATCCTGTATGTGGATACCAAAACTGGGGTTGGTGAAATGATCATGGACCCGAATAATCCAAACAAGATTTTTGTCAACATGTGGCAGCACAGACGCTATCCTTGGTTTTTTGAATCTGGAGGAGAGTCTTCTGGACTTTATGTAACCCAGGATGGCGGAGAAAACTGGAAAAAACTCAATGCGGAGGACAATGGTCTTCCAAAAGGAAATCTTGGACGAATGGGCTTGGCCATTTCCAAAGCCAACAGCAGCAAAATTTACGCATTGATTGAATCCTCGAAAAATGCACTCTATGTGTCTGAAGATGGCGGAGAAAAATTCAACCTACTAAACACTAATGCAGAAATCGGTGACAGACCTTTCTACTATTTTGAAATTTATGCCGATCCAAAAAATGAAAACCGAATCTACACCCTTTATTCACGGGTGGGTATCAGTGAAGATGGCGGAAAAACTTTCAGACAATTGCTTGAATATGAAGGCGTCCACCCGGATCACCATGCCTGGTACATCAATCCAGTTGATCCAAGTTTGCTGATCGATGGAAACGACGGAGGATTGAATATTTCCCGTGACATGGGCAAAACCTGGTATTTCGCAGAAGGGCTGACCGTGGGTCAGTTTTACCACATCAATGTCGATAATGAAATCCCCTACAATGTCTATGGTGGCATGCAGGACAACGGAAGCTGGACAGGACCTGCTTACGTTTGGAAAGTCGATGGCATTAGAAATACTTACTGGCAGGAAGTTTCTTTTGGGGATGGCTTTGATGTAGTGTCTCATCCGGCTGATTCACGGTATGGCTACACCATGTCACAGGGGGGGAATGTTTCCCGCTTTGACAAGCTGACCGGGCACAACAGAACCGTCCGACCGACTCATCCTGACAAAGACGTCTTCCTTAGATTCAACTGGAATGCAGCGATTGCCCAGGATCCGCACGATGTCAACACGGTTTATTATGCCTCACAATTCCTGCATAAATCGACTGATTCAGGCGAAACCTGGGAAATCATTTCTCCGGATTTGACTACCAATGATTCGACCAAGCAGAAGCAGCAAACGACCGGAGGCTTGACTTTCGACATCACTGGCGCTGAAAATCACACGACTATCATTGCGATTGCTCCCTCTCCTGTTGACAAAAATGTGATCTGGGTGGGAACAGATGACGGCAATTTGCAGGTCACCCAAGACGGTGGAAAGACCTGGACAAACGTTGCTGCCAAACTTACCGGACTTCCTAAAGCTTCTTGGATTCCACAGGTCCAAGCTTCCAAGTACAATGCCGGAGAGGTTTGGGTCGTAGCTAACAACTACCGAAACAATGACTTCGCTGCCTATGCATATTATAGCTCAGATTTCGGGAAAACCTTCACCAGAATTGCTGACGACAGCAAAGTTTGGGGCTATACGCTTTCGATTAAGCAGGATCCGGAAGAGCCAAATTTGGTTTTCTTGGGAACTGAATTCGGATTGTATGTTTCTTTCGACAAGGCCAAAACATGGAACAAGTGGGAACACGGCTATCCAGCTGCGGTTTCTACCTACGACATGACGATTCAAGAAAGAGAAGCTGATTTAGTAATCGGAACTTTTGGACGGGCCATTTATGTCCTAGACGACATCCGACCTTTGAGAGCTTTCGCCAAAAACGGAGGAAAAGCCCCTGCCGGAAAAATCACTGCTTTCCCGTCTCCCGAGGCTTACCAAGCTGAAGTTCAACAACCTCACGGTGAGCGATTTGCTGCCAATGCAAAATATTCCGGTGAAAATCGTGCTACAGGCGGACGAATGAGCTATTTCATCAATGATGACAAGGAAAAATTGGATTCGGTTACCATAAAAATCTACAATGCTGCTGGCGAACAAATCAGAACTTTGAAAACTCTTCCTGAAAAAGGGGTAAACCGGATCATCTGGAATCTTGACCGAAAGTCCACTGCAGAAATGACAGGTGGATTTGGCGGCGGTGGTGGACAAGGTGGAGGCGGTGCACGTCGAACTGGCTTCTTTGAGCCAAGTGGTGGAGATGCACTTCCGGGGACTTACAAAGCCGTATTTGTCTATGGTTCTGACTCCTCAGAAACTTCTATCAAAGTAAACTCAGATCCAAGAATTAAAGTCCAAATGGCAGATCTTCAGGCAAAGGATGCATTCCTCAAAAAAGTAGAAACACTCTCTACTTATGTGAGCACCGCAACCAAAAAACTGGATGAAGCTCAGAAAGCAATTGATAAGGTCAATACCCTGACCAAGGACATCGAAACTCCAGAGGCAAAAGCTTTGGCTGAAGCAGCCAAAGAAATCAAGAAAAAATTGGATACTACTCGGGAAGCATTCACAGGTCCAAAAATGGATGGCCAGGGGATTGTAAGAAGCCTCTACCCTACTACCATGACCCGTCAGTTTGCCCCAAGAAGCTATGCCAACTCTAGCTACAAAGCTCCTGGTGCCACTGAGGAGCGGCTATACAGCCAAGCCAAAGATGCGGCTGATGAGGCTATTGCCAAGGTAAATGAATTCATGAACGGCGACTGGAAAGCATTCGAAGAAAAAGTGAAGGCCACTCCGATTGATTTATTTGAAAATGTGACCAAAGGCAAAGACTAAATTCAAGAATGACAATGGATCTGCTGGAAATCTAAGCAAGCATATCCACAAAAAAGAGAGGCTGTCCCAAATTGAGACAGCCTCTCTGCATTACGAAAAACCCTTGATCTATTCTATAATTAGAAATTATATTCAATTAAAATTATCCCATTCATGGACGATTGGGCTAATATGCCAGAGTTGGGGAGTTTTGGTAACTGCCAATTAGCTTCGCTTCATTTACAAGGTCAAGCAGCCAATTGTATGTAAAATTCTCCTTTGATGCTCTACAATACAGAGCATCCCTGGTCAAACCCCATAGTTTTTCAGCTACCTCTATGGAGACTTCGAGGTAATCGCTCCAAACAGGAATTACCGCTGCCGATATCCTGGAGTTGAATCGGCTTAACGTGTTTTGGAAAAGCGTCGTTTCCCGGTTTTTCACCAATTGAATTTGAAAAAAGAACACTTCCAGATGGTCGATTGACAGGTTGAGATAATCAGGTTCGAATTGCTTGATTCCCCTGATCTGAAATGCCAGGGAATTCAACCGGTCAAGGTGTTCATTCATCAGACATTCTAAAAAGTTGTCCCGATCCTTGAAAAAATAATAAAAGCCTGATTTATTCTTGTTCAAATTTCTGGCAACCCGCTCAATCTGAATGGATGAAGGACCCTCTGAAGAAAAAATTGAGTAGCCTTCCTCTACCCATGATTGCAAACTCCCCTTTTTTCCGTGCTCTCCGGTTTTTCTAACAATCCCAATTTCCATTTTGTAAAAGTTTGATTTTGAACAATGAATGATACTTAAACTTATTAAATGTAATTAATACGTTTATAAAAGTAGCAAAATCAATTTCAAATCCAAGGGGCAAAATTTTATTTTAAAAGGAAAATTTAATTGGTTGAATGGTACTCCCTATTCAGAAACCAAAACTGTAACCTTCCAGCAGTAGTTTTTGATAGGTTTCCTGATTGAACTTAAAAAGGAAGGAACCCTTTCTGGATGTGGATTTATCTTTTTTCGGCAAGGGGATCAAAAGGCCGGAATTGAGAAGTTTCTTCCTGAAATTTCTATCGTCTATGGGATGTCCAAAAATAGCCTCGTAGACTTTCAGCAATTGGCCAAGGGTAAATTCCTCTGGCATCAGTTCAAATCCAATAGGACGAAATCGAGCTTTTTCCCTCAGGTTGGAAATCGCCATTTCGACCATTTGCCGGTGATCTAAAACCAACTCGGGGATTCGGTCTATGGAAATCCACTTTGCCTCATGAGTCCGGACATTAAATTCCAGGTGGTTTTGATCTACCCGGATCAGACTCCAATAGGCTATAGCGATTACTCTTCCGCCGGGATCCCGGTCCACTGCTCCGTAACAATGAAGCTGCTCCATGTAAATATCCTTCAGCCCGGTGAGTTCAAACAAAATCCGCTCAGCGGCCTCCTCAACCGATTCTTCAATTTTCACAAATGAGCCCAACAATGACAAGCAACCTGCAAGTGGCTCCACCTCCCGCTTAAAAATCAGCAACTTCAGCTTGTTGTCTTGTACACCAAAAATTATACAATCGACAGCAGCAAGAAGGGGTTTAACATCCTCGTATTGGGGTGACAGATACTTTGTCATGAAGGTTGGATTTCAGGTCTAATAGGTCTATTTAATTCTTATCTCAATCTACTAAAGATAAGGGTTGATTTATTTTTCACAACCAAAAAGTGGATAACCGGCAGAAATACGGTTATTAATTTTAGCATTTTCCCAATGAAAATTCAGGTGCCTTTTTACTTTAATTAAAATCTGGCTAATTCCTATATTTAAGGTAAACTCGTGGAAACCATGATCACAGAAGAAAATAGAAGAGAACTGATTGATTGGATATCCTCTCTTGAAAACCAATTCATGCTACAGCACTTGATGGAATTGAAAAACTCAACCGAATCTGATAGAATTTACATGGTTTCAGATCAAGAAAGAATCGCAATTAAAGAAGGGATAGAATCTTTTAAAAAAGAAGGAGGTGTTTCTCACGATGAGGTATTGCAATTGACGAAGAAAAAATATCCAAACCTTTTTAAGAACAAATTAAAGTCATTTGGTCAAAAAAGGCGATCAGTGACTATCACTCCATTATTGACTATTTGATTATGAATTGGTCTGAAAGCTCTGCAGAGAAATTCATTGATCAAGTATTAGTTAAAATTCACCTCATTAAAACCCACCCTGAAGCATTCGAAAAAACGAATTTTAAAAAAGTAAGCAAGATGGTGATTACAAAACAAATCACGCTTTTTTTCAGGGTCTCCAAGTCAAGAGTTTATTTGTTCAGATTTTGGAACAACTACCAAAATCCCGAAAAACTATCCCTTTGAATTCCTCCAAAATCTCCTGGAAAACCGCCGCTGGTCTGGTCATTGCCAATATGATCGGGACGGGTGTTTTTACCAGTTTGGGATTTCAGTTGGCAGAGGTCCAAAACACCTGGTCGATTCTTTTGCTTTGGGCTTTGGGAGGGGGAATGGCTCTGATCGGGGCATTTGTCTATGCCGAATTGGGGACACACTTCCGCAAAACCGGTGGGGATTACTTCTTCCTTTCGGAAACCATCCATCCAGCTGTTGGCTATTTGTATGCGTGGATTTCGCTCACGGTTGGCTTTTCTGCGCCGATCGCCATTGCGGCTATGGCCATGAACGGTTACCTCAGCCCACTTTTCGGGGACACCATCCTTCCTGGGCTGTTTTTTCTCCTGGCTGTCCCCTGCGCCCATGTTTTCTCGGTGAGGAGATCTGCTTACTTTCAGGATGCGCTCACGTTGATCAAAATTGTTTTTGTCCTTATTTTAATCTTACTGGGATTTGGATTTTCATCAGTAGTTGAAAATCCAGCTTTCAATTTCTCTTCTTCCTGGCAAAAGGAAGTCATCATGCCGGGATTTGCCGTCTCTTTGATTTATGTTTTCTATGCCTATACCGGATGGAATTCGGCGGCATACATCATCGAAGAAGTAGATCAGCCTGAGAAAAACCTCCCAAAAGCTTTGATTTGGGCTACTGTCTCGGTGATGGTCGTGTACATTTTGCTCCAACTCGTCCTGCTCAAGCACGCCTCAGTACCACAGCTATCCGGCAAAGTGGAAGTTGCTGACATTGCATTTGGCAATCTCTTTGGGCCAAGCGGTGCACTTTGGGTGAGCTTTTTAATCGGTGTCCAGCTGATCGCCACGATTTCGGGATATGCTTGGGTGGGCCCGAGAATCACCTACGCATTGGCCAGGGATTTTCGGCTTTGGAAACCTTTGGCCAAAGTCAATTCTAACGGTATCCCGGTAAGAGCCATAATCCTAAATACGGCCATCAGTCTGATTCTTTTCCTTTCGGGCTCCTTTGAACAAATCATGCTTTATGCGGGATTTGTCTTGCAGCTGATGGGGACGATCACGGTCTATTCTTCTCTTAGAATCAAAAAAGAAAGCGGTTTCCGAAGTCCTTTCAAGCCTTGGCTTCAATACATTTACCTGACCTTCAGTACTTCAGTATTGATTTACCTTTTTTGGGACAGGCCTATGGAAAGCCTTGCAGGTCTTGGGATCGTAGGTTTGGGATTGATTATTTTCCTTTTTGACAAGAAAACACCCCACTTCTAACTCTTTTCTAACCGAAGTTGCCCAAGGATGATCATTGTCGCGAAAAAAGTCCAGGCCACTATCGGGAAAACAAAATAGGATAAGTTGGTGGAAAGTTCTGAAACCATCACGCCTACCCACAAGGAAGCAAGAATCACCAATACATTCCCTGCCAACCCAAATTTCAAAGCCGAAATTCCCGTGAGTTTTTCCAAGCCAATGGTATAATAAACATAACTGGCGCAGACAACTGCCAAAACGATCGTACACTTAGCGAGACCATCGGCATCAATTTGAACCAATTTGTATCGGAGAATAGCCAGGAGCAAAAAAAGAAAAACCCAGACTATCGGGATCACATATCCCGGCGGCTCAAACCAAAGGCGCTTTTTAGGTCCGTTTCCTTCAAACTTCAGCCCAAGAAAAGGCGCCGGCAAGTTAGTGAGAATCAGGATTCCGAAGAACAGGACGATATTGGAGACCAGGCTAACCATCGGTTCAATTTAGCCTTAAAAGTTTTGAGATGTTAAAAAATGAGAGTTACTGGATTTGAATTAACAAACTTTCATATTCCTCAGGCAAGCAACCTTCTGTGGTAATTGATTTGACCCAAATGGTAATTAAAATGCCCATAAAGGTGAATCAGGAAAAAACCGATAGTCATGGAATGACCAAAGAAAGCGTGAAATGACCTATCTCCCATCCGATTCGGATCTAAGCCTAATAGGGTATTGGCAACGATTTTCTTGACCTCTTCCAACTCTTCAAGCAAGGCCGACCTCGGTTCTCCCTTTGCTCCAAATTCGCGTTCCCTGTTTCTTTCATAGGGTATTCCTCCCAAATCCAAACCAATAAACGTCCGAAGATTTCCAAACAGGTGAAGTGCAAGATTTCCGGCCGAATTGGCGATTTCTTTATCTACTATCCAGAGATTTTCTTCCTCACTATAAGCGGCCAATTCCTGGCCAAGTTTTTCGAGATCTCTCTGGAATAGCAGATTGAGTTCTTTTAGATTCATTAGGATTGACTTAGGAATTTTTGATAGGCGTTGGCCATCTTGATATCATATTTGTTTTGGGCGTAGCCTGATCCGTTATAGCAGTTGGCAAATGCGGCCCAGTTTTTGGCCCGAAGATGGGTGATACATCCAAAAGCTGTAATGTAACGTCCGAATGCCTCCAGGTGATTTCTCTCATGGACATACATCTGATCTACAAAATCCTGCACCGAACCAAAGCCCAACTTGGAGGAATGATAGCCCATAATCTGATAACTACCCCAAGATGCTGAAGATAGGGCTGCTGCTTTCACTTTTGGATTGGGGGAAAGGCTTGCTGCTTTTTCCATGCGGTCATACTCTTTTGGCCCTCCCACATAGTGGCTCTTGGTCCATTTGGAGTAAAGAACATCTGCATTGGATGCATTAGCCATTGAGGCAGGATCTATCCCGGCCTTTTTCAACTGATCCCAAAAGACATGGCCTTCAAACAGGATTTTGGGCCTGCCATCTACGAAAAACCCCTTGCCGCTACTTTCCACTTCATGGACAGCCTTTACTGCTGCGAGTTCCAAATTATTCTTTTGGGCAAAATTTTTCAGATCCTGCTCACTTAGAAACTTCCCTCCTAAAGTTTCAGCAGGCTTGGTTTTCTCGATAAGGATTGTCCAGGATTTGATCCCAACTTCACCGTCTGAGACGAGGTTATTCTTTAGCTGAAAATCTTTGACAGCCTTATCGGTTAGATCTCCGAAAAAACCTGTTGCCGGAATCTGATAACCTAATTTCCCGAGAAGCTCCTGTAGGTAAGAGACAGAAGGACCCCTTGATTTTAATTTGAGGGTTTGCATAGTGTATGGATTAAAAATGAAAAGCACAAAAACCTGAAAAATGCAATTGAAAATCTATTGGGAATTCTGATGCATAATTCAGGTTCAAGTTACCCGAAGAACTTTATAAAAACCAAAACAAAACCTTGAATATCAGGACTCGATCACATTCTTCCGTTGTCCGTATTTTCCGGGTTTTTCTGATCCTGAACTAGTGGACGGCTCTGATTTGGGAGTTTCTGGCTTTGGGTGAGAATAGCTTTTAGGAGCTTCTGTCCTTGGTTTTGAATCCGAAACATTCTCCTTCTTGTCTCCGGAAGGTTTTTGGCCGAATTTTTTCTTTTTCTTGTTTTTAGGCTTGTTGCCGCCAGAAGGAGATGAAAAATCAGATGCTTTTGCTTTTTCTCCCAGATAAACCGGTCCGGCATCAAATCCAGCCGGAAGTGGATTCTGAGTTACGGCCATCCCGATCAGCTTTTCAATTCTTACAAATTTGTGCTGGTCTTTAGGGTTCACAAACGTAATCGCCTCCCCTTCTTTGTCTGCGCGGGCAGTCCTACCCACACGGTGGACGTAATCTTCCGGATCACTTGGTGTATCAAAATTGATCACCAATTCAATACCCACCACGTCAATTCCTCTCGAAATAATATCAGTCCCAATCAGGATTTTGACTGCTTTGTTTTTGAAATTGGACATGATTTTTTCACGCTCCACCTGCTCTAAGTCAGAGTGAAAAGCCTCAATGTCAAACTGCTTCTTGAGCACTTTGTAAAGGGCTTTGACTTTGTCTTTGGTCGAAGCAAAAATGATCACGGCTTCGTAAGGCTTTTGGGAAAGAATATGGCGCACCAAATCCTCTTTTTGCCCATCATAGACCGAGTACATGGACTGGGTCACGCCTTCTGCAGTCTTGCCGATAGAAAGTGAAATTTCCTCCGGATTCCTTAGAAACTTCATGCTAAACTGGCGAATCTTTGGAGGCATGGTTGCCGAAAAAAGAACCGTCTGACGGTTTTGAGGAAGGTAATTGACGATTTTCAAAATATCATCCGAAAAGCCCATATCCATCATCCGGTCGGCTTCGTCCAGGATCAGATGCTCAAGTGAACTCAGGTCCATTTTTCCCCCGGCAAGCAAAGCAATCAGTCGACCTGGTGTGGCAACAACAATTTCAGCCCCTGTTTCGAGCGCTTTCTTTTGCTGCTCCCAAACAATGCCATCGCCACCGCCATAGATCGGAACTGAACTTACGCCAAGGAAATACGAGAATCCCTGAATCTGCTGATCGATCTGGATCGCAAGCTCACGGGTTGGGGCCAAAATCAGCGTGTTAAGCGTATTGGAACCTGATTTTGTGATTTTATTTAGAATCGGAAGTACAAAAGCGGCTGTTTTTCCGGTACCGGTCTGTGCGCAGGCGATCAAATCTCTGCCTTGCATAATGACCGGAATTGCCATTTCCTGGATTGGAGTAGGGCGATCAAAGCCCATGGCATCGAGCCCTTCCTGAAGAGTGGGCTCAAAATTGAATGATTTAAAACTCAAATTATTGGTGATTTTAGAACGTAAAATTGGTCTTCAAAACTCATGACCTTTTCAAATATACGCCCTTAAAGCATAGAAAGCCAATCCCTAAGGGATAGATGATTTTTTATTAAAACCAAAAACAAATCGATTTAGATTAAATCCTAAGTTTAATTTATATTACTTAATCTTTCTAAACATTCCTGAAAAATGAAAATACTGAGACTCACTTCATTTTTTTCCCTCTTTTTGGGAGTATCCATGTTTTCATTTGCGCAAAATTTCAGCTTGAAAGGCCGGGTTATGGATTTTGATACCCGCGAATTTATTGAAGGTGCTACAGTCACCCTTCGAAATTCTGCATTTGGTAATTACAGCAACAGTGCCGGAAATTTTCTGATGGAAAATGTCCTTTCGGAAAAATACACACTCGCCGTGACAGCTCCGGGATACAACAACTTTGAAAAGATTATCCGCCTCACCGCAGACATGGATCTGGGAAATATTTATCTGGTAAAATATGGTAGCGAAGGAACCGGTGCGGCTTTGCAAAAAACCATCCGATCCACCAATGTGAGCCGCCTTCTGGTAGAGCGTCCAAATTTCATCGGAAATACATTCTATGGTATTCCTCCTGAGCCCAAGCAGGTAGAGGGCAATTTTTACCTGGACAAAAAATGGAATGTGGCCTCTATCCTACTCTATCGGGAACAAACTGTCCTCGAAGGTTTTCGGGTCAGGTACAACATCAATTCGAATATGTTTGAGTTGATGGAGCCGGAAAAAAACCTGGTATCAGTCATGCCCGGACTTCGGATTCAGAATATTGTCTGGATGGACAGCGCCTACAATGTCCCCCGTTATTTTGTCAACGGGATGGACTTCAAAGATGAAGGCGTGCCCATTTCAGGCTTTTTCGAAGTGATCGTCGAAGGAGAATTACCGCTCATGCGAAGAACCCTTGCTGTTTTCAAAGAATCCAATTACAATGTAGCCCTGATGGTAGGTGACCGCAATGATCAGATTATCAAACGGAATGTCTATTACTATCTGAAAGGAAAAGACCTCTACGAAGTGCCTAAAAAGCGGAAAGACCTCTTCCCTATTTTCGGGGAAAAGGAAGCTGAAATGCTGGCTTTTGTGGAAGACAACGAAATTGATCTCAAAAAGACCGGATCTGTCTTTCAGCTCTTCACTTACTATAATTCCCGATTCCCGGGCTTTGAACCCATCATGGATCAGCTTTTGGATGAAAAGGATTGAGAAAAATCTGATGGTCAAAAAAATATGGTTCACTTTCTTTGTTTTAGGGATTGAAAGACGGAAGACAGTGGACCGAAGACGGAAGAATTGAAAATCAAATTTGGCTTGGGATTTTCAAAATCCTAATTTAAACAAGAACTAAGTCTGTGATTATATTCAAAGTTTTATGGCTTACTGATTCTCCCCTCCATCTTCTGCGGTCTTCCGTCTTCCGTCTCCAGTCTCCAGTCTTCCTTCCTAATACCAACCACCAACCAAATGAAAAACCTCTACTTCATCCTC
Organism: Algoriphagus sp. A40; assembly: GCF_002002735.1. Classification (GTDB taxonomy): domain Bacteria; phylum Bacteroidota; class Bacteroidia; order Cytophagales; family Cyclobacteriaceae; genus Algoriphagus. The sequence continues at coordinate 50,812 of NZ_MUNY01000049.1, forward strand.
TTTTTTCTTTTCACCCATGCCGCCTGGAGCCAGGGTTTGCCCGGATTAGGCGCCGGTACCATTGGTACCAATAAACCCGTACTTCACGGCAAAAACTGGATGGCAATTACCGGCAAACCTCTGGCAGCAACAGCCGGAGCCCAGATTTTCCAACAGGGTGGCAATGCGGTGGATGCGGCCTGCGCCATGATTTCAGCTACTTCCACCATGTGGGATGTGCTTTCCTGGGGTGGAGAAACGCAGGCCCTCATCTACAATCCCAACACCAAAAAAGTCATCGCCATCAATGCCCTTGGCTACGCTCCAACCGGTGCCACCGTGGAATTTTACAAATCCCAAGGCATGGATTATCCGCCACAGTTTGGTCCTTTGGCTGCCACGACTCCCGGCACGCCAGGTGGAATCATGACCATGCTGGCAGAGTATGGCACCATGAGTTTGGAACAAATCCTAAAACCTGCGATGGACTTGGCCAATGGCTATCCCATCGAAGCTCAAACCGCCAATGCCATCGAGGCTCAGAAAGCCAGAATCAAAGAATGGCCTTATTCGAAAAAGGTCTTTCTTACCCACTTGGGAGAAAAGCGTGAAGCTCCCGAAGCCGGAGAAATCTTCGTGCAGGAGGATTTGTATCAGACTTTGTCAAAACTGGTAGAAGCTGAAAAGTCAGCCTTGGCAGCTGGAAAATCCAGAAAGGAAGCGATCCAAGCCGCTTACGACCGCTTTTACAAAGGTGACATCGCCAAAGAAATCGTCCGGGGAACGCGCGAGCAAGGCGGACTTTTCACCGAAGCCGACCTAGCCAACTGGAAAGTAAAAATCGAGGAACCGCTTCAGGTCAACTACCGTGGCATTGACGTCTACAAACTCCAGGAATGGACTCAAGGCCCGGCATTGCTTCAGTCGCTGAACATCTTGGAAAACTTTGACCTCAAGTCCATGGGCTACAATTCCGCCAATTACATCCATACCGTCTATCAGGCGATGAATCTGGCCTTTTCTGACCGGGATTTTTACTACGGTGATCCGGCTTTTGTCAAGTCTCCGATGAAAGGTTTGCTCTCCAAGGACTATGCAAAAGAGAGGGCGAAGCTGATCGGTCCGATAAATGATCCCAAGATTATGGCTGGCGACCCCTACCCTTTTCAGGGCGAAACCAACCCTCACTCTGCGCTATTGAAAAAGAAACAAACAACCCTTGCAGCCCTGGATCCAAAAGAGATGGAAGCTCAGGTTGACGAAAAATTCCTGACTGAGTTCCAAAGCGGAACCACCTCCGTGCAGACTGCTGATGCTCAGGGATGGGTGGTCTCCGTGACACCAAGCGGAGGCTGGATTCCTGCTGTGATAGCGGGAAATACTGGTGTGGGACTCTCCCAACGCATGCAGAGCTTTGTCTTGGATGAAAATCTCAGTCCCTTCAATCTGCCCGAACCGGGCAAAAGACCAAGAGTTACCTTGACCCCAAGCTTGGCCATGAAAGACGGCAAACCGATCCTGGCATTTTCTGTACAGGGCGGCGACTCTCAGGATCAAAACCTGCTGCAGTTCTTCCTCAATGTGACCGAGTTTGACATGAATGTGCAGGAAGCTGCAGAAGCCGCCAACTTCAATTCCTATCAGATGCAAAGTTCCTTTGGTGATCATGAGATCAAGCCCGGAGGCATTACCCTGCGACAGGACACACCCGACTGGATCAGAAGGGACCTGCTCAAGCGAGGCTATGTAATGGACTTCTGGACCAAAACCTCCGGCCCGATCACCGCAATCTGGGTGGACTGGAAGCACGGCACGCTTTGGGGCGGAGCAAGTAATTATGGAGATGATTACGGGATTGCGTGGTAGGGAAAGTTTAAAATGAAAAGTTTAAAGTTTAAAAGGAATGGGCGAATGTCTGTTCCTTTTTTTGTTGAGTGGAATGAATGGATATTTCTTTTCCAATTGGAAAATTTCCCTGACAATTTCTGGCCTTCTTTACCAATACGTTTTTCGTTTTCAGGTAAACTAATATCTTTAAGAAATAGAACCGCAAATAAATAATACAAATGATTTATTTAATATCTCACTTATCGACAGCGATATCGATGCTTTGGTAAAGGGTTGCTTGGTTTGACTGATAAAGATATTAGGGTTGTGAAAGGGGGAGAAAATTAAATTAAAATGAGCATTAATCTTAAAAATTTTATTTGGACAAGAGATCCTAAAGAGGCAATGCAAAATCCCTACGAATGGGATGCACAAAAAAAGTTTGTCAAAGAGGCAAACTTATTTCTAAGGGAGATCAGAAAACATTTAATTGAAAAACACTTATTTACAAAAGAAAATCAATCTTTGGAAAAAGCTATTTGGATGCTTTCCTTATCTGCTCTTGATTCCGGCATAGAAATATTGGAGGGACTAAAAAAAAATAAAATCCATGTTGTTTCCCATTTATTAAGACATATAAAAGAGTCCTTAGAGTTGGCAAAATTCTTTTCACTTAATACCAAAAAATCTTCTGAAAAAGTGGTTAAATGGTTTAATGGCGAATTTATTTCATATAGGCATTATAGAGAATATATTAGAGATGAATTAAAGGATTTGACGAAATTCAACTCCCTAAGGAACGAATATGAAGAATTATCAAAATTCAATCATAATAATTACTTTACCTTATTGTTGAATTATGGATTAGGCTTGAATGATTCACTTCATCACCATGGAAGATTTGATTCAGGAATAGCGATTCCTCCTAACACCATTTCTTTGTATCATTCGTATGCAGCTCATTATATTTTAAATATGGCCTTTGAAATTTCCTTATTGAAGTTAATATCGATTTCTGAATTACTAGATTTTATAGGAGATCAAAACTTAAATAAAGAAGTTAAAAGAAGATTTGAAATTAAAAATCAAAGACGATAAGTTGAATGTAAACTCCGCCCTAATATTTTCAGGAATTTGTAATTTCATTTTTCAACTAGCTAAAGCCATTTGCCAAAAATGCCGGCAATCCATAGCCCACTGGTGAGCGGAGTCGAACCATAAACCGTGGGCTATGTGTTTTCACGGAATGGCACCAAACCATTTTAATGGTTTCAAATCATGGGTATTGGGCTAAAGCCCAAAGAACATAGGACTTTTTCCTTTTCCCCCGCCTAAAGGCGAGGGCAAATCATTTGGTATTTATCGGCTATGAATTGGAATGTGGCTTTAGCCCATTCCTACATGATTTTCCAATATTTTACTGGGCTTTAGCCCAATCCTCATCCTATTAGCTTTTCACCACTAACCTTCACCTTCTCCCACTCCTCAACAAATCCTCAATCCTTCTCCAATCTCCGGCCAAGGCTTCATCGATTATTTGATTCCAATTTTCCTGCTCGGCGGTATTGAGGCCATTTTGGGTCTGTTTATCATAGAATTCTTGCAGGCGGTTCATTTCCCGGTAAGCATCCAGATAGGCTTCATTGATCCGGGCCTGATAAAAATCAAGCTCCAAATCCATGGTTTCCAGTTTGTGGGTCAATCGGTCCGCCACGATCCGGGTTACGTCAAAATGCCGTTGTTCATGGTTGAGAGCATAGGAACTCGGGCTTTTGACCCAGGATTGATAGGGAAGCATGTACACGCTGATTTCGAGCGTCTGCACCACAGAACCGGAATCCATCAGGGAAATTCCCTGCACAGAAAAACTGGTGAAAATCGTCGCGTTATTCTTGCTTATTGCACTGGGCCGGTCTTTGAAATCCTCCCAAACCAAAGGCCTTGCCGAGTCATAATAGACTTTATCCTCGGTGGAATTCTGGTTTTGTTCGATGATTTCCAAACGGAAGGCTTTGGCCAAAGTCCGATTTTTCAGGTTTTGGGAATTGTACCAGGTGTCAAAGTACACCAAGCTGTTTTGAAACAGCTTATTGACGACCTCTTCCACGTTATCCATGCGGAAGCCGGATCGCCGGTATTGGGTAGTGCCCAAATAATCCAGCAAATGCTCGGGTTCATTGCTGCCTTTCAAAAAGAAACCCAATCCCAACTGAACATCCCCCTCATACAACTTTTCCGTCTCATTGAAACTTTCCTCCAACTCCAACTCAAAAATCCTTACCTGAATTTCCTGTGCGGAATCCTTTGGATTAAGGTTTTCCAGGTAAAACCGGGTTGCCAATTGGTCCAGATTCTCCTTGAAAGTCACTGGAAGTTTGTGGCCTCCCCGCTCAAATACTTCGCCGATGCTGGCTTTTTGAATCCGGTGATCCAGGACCTCTATAATTTGATATTCAGTTTTTTTGGGATTAGCGCTTTCCCAATTGAGGTCAAGGACTACTTTTTGAGCAATGGTTTTTCCCGAAATAAGAAAGAAAATGAAGCAGAATACGAGCAGGGTTCTCACAAAAGGAATATACAGTTATTTGTGAAAAGGAGTTTTGGGAAAAATTTACCACAGAGGAAAAGGAGAGTTTGGTTCTTGCTGTATTTGAGCTCTATAAGTCCTACACGCATTCATTCCTATACAAACTTTTTTTTTGAGCCCATTGAATTGTCGATGGCCATTCCCGATTTTTTTTATCCGAATAGATTAATAAATCAAAATTGAAATGAAGTTCAACCCTTTCAGGGTTGATAATCAAAATCATAATTTCATTTCCCTAGGTTGCACCTAGGGCTATTTAGAAGTTCGATCCTTTCAGGATCATAATTCATATCCATCGAAGTTTCTAAATACCGACCCCGAATGGGGTCAAACTTTTCAATAGCCACGGGTGAAACCCGTGGTTTTGAAAATTATAATCTAAATCTCACGACCCTGAAAGGGTCGAACTGATACCGGAAATTATGAAAATTTATTCCACCTTAGGCCTTTTAATCCTACACTCTCTTCGAATACACATTCCCGAATCGATCCTTCGCTTCGACCACCAAATTGTCTTTTGACTCGGGTTTAAAGAAGAACATGTGATCATTCAGCTGAGGCTCGACCCAAGTGCGACGGGCAGGCAGACTTGGCCCGGTATGCAGCTCCACACTCCAGGGATCGACGGCTAGTTTCTTTTCGGCAGCGCCTTTTTTCACCCCATTTTCAAACCAGCTGATCTCCCAAGCAGGATCGTAATTCCAGCAATTAAGTGACATCTCATCGGGGAAATCTTTGTGGTAACCTTGTTGATACACGCGGAATTGTTCATTGATATCCAGTCCGGTTCCTTTGTATTTCCAGCGGAGTTCTGAGCCTTTAGCCTCATAAACTGCATAGCCGCTGGGGGTGCCGTCGTGACAGATTGGCCCGGACCACCAAGCCCCGCAGACCGTGCCATGGCAATGTTCGTACACATGACCCTTAATCATGTTGTCATTGAAATGGGTATGTCCGGAGAGAATATGTGCCTGATACCCTTCCAGCATCCGATACAAATGCTCCCGGTTGGTGACCGTACCTCCCAGGGAGTCATTTTGGGGATAGCGTTTTAATGCCCCGGTTTCCGTCGGGATGTGAAGGGAAACAACAACGGTTTTTCCTTTTTCAACAGTCTTGAGGTCCTGTTCCAGCCAAACGAGTTGCTCTTCCGGCAAGTGGCCGATATATCGGTTGGTTAAGCCCAGGTAAAATACGTCATCCAGGACCACGTAGTGAATCTCCCCACGGTTCCAGGAATAATAGGTCGGCCCATAATGTCCTTTGAAAGTTCCCGCAGACCAAGCGTCGGAGCGCACTCCAAAATCCATGTCATGATTGCCAATCACCTGGAAGAATGGAACATTGTACATCTGCACTGACTGATTGTATTCTTTAAACAATTCGAGTTTGTCAAAGACCAAATCCCCGCAGCCGATTCCGAAAAGATTGGGGTCATTGAGGGAAGCAATCGTTTTTACCACATCTGGGGCAGCGACGGTAAGCAGCTGATTGGCCTCGTATTCATCCTGAATCTGAGTGTCTGACAACAGCAGAAAATGATGGTTTGAATCAGAATTTGAGGCCTTTTTGAGTTCAAAGCTCAGGGATTGCTCTGCTTTGGTTTTATCAATGGCCTGGAAAAAGGAGGCTGAACCGTTGGCCTGTTTTTGGATATCGAATCCTGAGGGAAGGGAGACAAAAACGAATTCCCGGTCCGTTCCGGAAATGAGGTCAAACTCCCCTGCCGCGTTGGTTTGGACTACCAGCCGCCCGTCTGAAACGGCTACTCCTGACAGGCCTTTTCCGGCCGAACTTACTTTTCCCCTGATGCGAATCGGGCTGAAAAGCGATGGTAAACTAGAAACTGGAAATTTTCGTTGGATCTCTGCCAAAACAGAATCCCCCATTCCCAGCCATGCGACGGAAGTGAGGCCCAGGCTTTTGATAAAATCTCTTCTCTTGAACATAGGTTGGTTATTGAAAATTGGTGGTTGGTTATTGGTTATTGAAAATTGGTCATTGATTCTTGATTATTGATAATTGCTCATTGATCATTGGTCATTGGTCATTGGATTTGTCAAAGTTGAAAAGTGATCCGGAATCACAAAGTCAATTCATCAAAATTCTCTATTTCTTAATCCCGGAAATGTCCGGAAATTGATTTAAGGCTTTTGATATTAAGCAGATTAATTTAGAAATTATAGCTGATTACGAACTGAAGTTCAGACGATAGCGTCAAACCTGGCAAATTTTTCATCAGGTGCTTTTAATTAAATCAGTCACACATTTTTACAAAACCCATGAAACGAAAATTCTCAGATCTACACTGCCACAATCACATGCGGGCGCATTTCCACATGCAGGAAAAAGAAAAAAAATTCAAGAGAAAGGAGGAATTCAGTCCCTGGACTGTCATCGCCTCCAACTCCAGAAACGAGGAGAAAGGTAAAATGGGCGCCAGTTACAGCCAGATAGACCTGGTCAAATGCTGGAACTCCAACCTCCGGCTAACCTTCAATTCACTTTACCCACTTGAGCGGGAATTTGTAGTGGGAATGGACCCCAGCGTCAAGGAGGACAAATGGTACAATTTTGTAGCCCGAGGAGTTTTGGGCCATTCCGGACTGAAAAGAGACTTGCTGCAAACGGTTTACATGAAAATCCCCGACAAAGTGGTCGACTATTTCCAATCTCCACATTATGATTATTGGGAGTCTCTGAATCGGGAAAAAGACTTTGTCATCCAAGACTCGGGAAAAAGGATCAAGAAAAATGAAATCCATGTTCCGATGGCTCTGTTGGGAGATAAAAAAGCCTCCGAAAAACGGGCCAAGGAAGATCCCGACAGCTATGTGGCCAAAAATGCCTGCTACCGGATCCCTAAAACCAACTTGGAACTGCTCCAATCTCTGGCAGACGACAGCGAAATCACGATGATTATCACTATCGAAGGAGCGCATTCCATTGGAACTGCCCACCCAAAAACCGTCCAGGATATCTCCGATCGGATCAAATTCATCAAGGAAATGTGGGAGGTGCCAGTTTTCTTTATCACGTTTGCACACCACTTTGACAATCACCTCTGCGGCCATGCGCATTCGATTCCCGGAATGGGAAAGATTTTGATGAAGCAAAAACCACACATGAATGCTGGCTTTCAAAGAAATGGGAATCGGATCATAAGGGAAACCCTGGGATTGAACTCCAATTTGGATCGGGATCCTTCGCTTGGCTACCGGATTCTCATCGATGTGAAGCACATGGCAGCAAAGTCGCGCCAGGAATACTATAAAATCATTAACACTTGCCTTGAAAAGCGCGATCGGATTCCCGTGATTGCTTCCCATTGCGGATACTCTGGGGTAAATACTTTACAGGATCATATTGATTGCGAAAACAAAGAAGATGATGATTTCTGTGATCAATCCGGGAAATTCAATGCCTGGAACATCAACATGTGCGACGAGGATATCGAGATGATTGTCAAAACAAGGGGAATGTTTGGTATTTCTTTCGACCAGCGGATTTTAGGCTTGACCAAAGAGGACATCAAAAAAGACGAAACCCGAAATCCCAAGCGAAACGGAATTCAGCTAATCTGGGAAAACATAGAAGGAATCATCAAAAGCGCCTACTCCAATTCCAATCTCAACGAATTGGAAAAACCTCAAGTCTGGAAATGCATCACCATTGGCACTGATTTCGAAGGCCTGATCGATCCTGTCAATCCTTATCCCACTGCTTTGAAATACGATCAAATGGCAAATAACCTGGTCTTTGCAATCGATGAGGCCAGGCAAAAGCCCGGAGCCAGCCATTTGGCGCATTTCAAGTCCCGAGAAGATGTATCAAAATGGGTGGATGACTTTTGCTATTACAATGCGGAAGCCTTTGTTAAGGAAAATTATCCAGTTTGAAAAAGAATCAAGATTGAAGAGCCAAGAATCAAGACCGACGATCTTGAATCTTGGCTCTTTTTAATTTAGCACCGTTAAAAAACTTTCAGTCAATCGCAAAAATCTCCAAGTACAGCTCATTCAGGATTTTTTCAGCTTCGGTATGTATCGGGCTTCCAGTAACGGTTGCCAGATTGATGGCCAGAAAGATGTAGGTTTTTTGTTCTGGAAAGTAGTAAAGCTGGCTTCCTGCACCCAATCCTCCCCCACTGTGACCGATCGCTTCTTTGCCTCCCAGAGTCGTCAGATCCAATCCTAAACCGTATTGGGGAAGACCTTTGGAATCATTTACCCAGGTTTTCATCTCAGCTAATGATTCCGGAGAGATCAGTTTCCCCGAAATCAAGCCTTCCAAAAAACGAATTCCATCTGCCGGAGTTGTGATGATCCCATCGTCACCCACCATCTTTTTCACATTTTGCTTTTGCAGGTAGCTGGAGTTTTCAATGATCCCATTGCTGTGACGGTCCCAATAGCCGTCCACCAAAGCGGATTTTTCGAGATAGTCTGGACTTTCTCTGTAAAAGGTATTTTTCATATCGAGCTTATCGAAAATGTTTTCCCTGATAAAAGCAGCATGATCTCCTGTCAGGTGGTCCATCATCAAGGCCAGCAATACAAAGCCGGAATTACGGTAAGAATAACGTGAGCCAGGTTCGAAATCCAAATCTTTACCTTCTATCAATTCCATGTAATCCCTGGGCTCAAAAGGATAATCCGGGTTTTGCAAAAGCACGGTGATGTATTCGGGGAGGTAATTGTATTCCGGAATTCCGGAAGTGTGGTTGAGAAGCATCCGGACAGTCATCACATTAGATTTGGAAATCCAGGAAGACAGATCAGCTGGCAAATAGTCTGAAACAGGCTTATCCAGATCGATTTTACCCTGATCCTTCAGTTGCAAAATACTTACAGCCAGATAGGTTTTGGAGATACTTTGAAGGTATTGCAGATTACACACGGTCATAGGTGTCCTATTCTCCAGACTTGACAATCCCGCAGAACCGGACCAGTATTCCTCCGACGTTTTTACTCCGGCTGCAATACCCGGAATTCCCACTTTTACCAGTTGATCCATTTTCCCCTGAACTTTTTCAAAACGCTGGGTTGCGGCCTCAGAATTAGAGGAAGTACAGGTTTGGTCTGTTCCTTGAGCAAATGCTTGGTCAGTAAAAATCAACCCAAAATACATTAAGATTACATTCTTGCTGATCGTTTTCATTTCACCAAGGAGTTAAAGTGGGTTCGGGTTCCAAACTGAAAAATGGTTTCAGGCACTATCGGGATATCCTGATTGTATCCTTTAAGAAAAACCGCCTGATAGTTTATGAAAGGACTGGTGTACACGTCGTCAGAATAATTATGGACCCCGAGCCCAATTCCGATTGGAATTGCAAGCATGCCTTTTCCTTTTTTACCAGCAGAATTCCATTCTCCGTCTTTTTGGATCCAGGAATCACTCGGCCTGAAAGCAACTTTGTAGCCGATTCCGGCTTTGAGTTCTCCAAAAACCGGATTACCCAAATAGGGTCTCCAAGCCGTTTGGGTCATCAGGTAGATGCCGTTTCCCATGGCTTTATTCCGGATCCAAAAAAGGGAAAACTCCTGAATCCAGTCGTGGTCTCCGTTGTGACTGACTTCGGTGCCTATCCCGATTCCCATGTTTTTGAAATTGCTTCCCAGATTTTTAAAAGGGAGGGAAAAGGATTGGAATTGTAGTGTAATAGTCACAGGAAAATTCCTATAGTCCTTTGGGCTAGTATCCTGTGCCATTCCTGTTTTGAAGGCAAACAGGGAAACCAGGAAAATGAGAAAAATCTGTTTTTTCATAGCTTTCGTAGCTGTTGGTTTGTGAGACAATTTTACCCACAAAAGCCAGCGGGGATTTAAAAAATCGGGTTTGATTCCCTGAACCGTACCAAAATTGACCGTGAAATGTCAGCGATTTGGCATAAACCAAGTCCGAAATGAAGGTGCCTTGGCCCGACTGATGCCCAATTCAAGGTCAAAATTGAATTTTGAATCCACCTGGGCCTCCAATTTTCCATGGTCTAATTTCTTGAATCCGAGCAGAATTTGGCGGTGGATAATAGTCTGACGATTCAGTCTGAAAAATCCGCTTTCGGGAAGGTTCTTTTCCCAATAATCCAAACTTTCATCAAGGAAGTATTTTTTGCCAGTGAGGGTAAAAAGCAACACATACTCCTCGTCTATCTTTAAAGCAGCGACTTCTGATCCTGAAATAAGCAATTCCTGATTTCCGGTTTTCACAGGAATTCCCTTGAATTCAGGCTCTAACCTGGACTTTTGTGCCTGAATCTCCTGCAAGGTGTGATAATAAAAAAGTCCGGTATAAATGCCATTGATCACCAAAAACCAAATCCCGATGATAAACACATCCATAGTGTAGAACTCAGGAATTGCGGGCCGGCCTTTGGCAATCCAACTCACCAGTTCTGTGGTCAAAATGATAAAAGCTAAACCTGCAAAAGTGGTGATGGCTACTTGGATCAGAATTCTCTTAGTCGGATTAGGTCCAAATGGAAGTACGCGGTCCAGCCAGAAAATAATCCTCCTGACGATAAGCCAAGCCAAATACCCCTGCGTGGTATCGATCGCAAAAGTGAGTGCCAAAAACCCATTCCATTGAATATTGGAATAGGTCAGGTAATAGTTGAATGCGCTGATCACAGGGATCAGCAAGAGGAAAATCAGGACATCCGGCCTGTACTTTTTGGAAATGGAAAAGTCAGAAGTCAGTCCCATGAAGATTTAACCCTTTTGGATTTCTTCTCCAAAAATTTCTTTTACAACCCAACCTTTGCCCCATTCTTCCATTTCTTTCTCGGTCCAGAGTTCGGGGAAAAAGATCACTTTTTGGAAGCGTGGAGGAAGGTATTTTTGCCAGTTGGTACCACCGGTAGCAGCGATATCGTGCGGGTCTTTTTGCAGATAGCGTACGGCAGACTTGTAATGTGCCAAAGGCCAGAAGACATTGGCTTTCAGATCAAAACTCCTCATCAGGTCTTTCAAGGCTTCAGATCCGTTTTCCAGATCCATGTATTTTTGCCAAAGGTTTTTGCGGCGATAGGATTCGATGAGTTCGATGAGTTTTTTTCCGTATTTCTCCTCAAAATTTTTGAGTGTCAAGGTCTTCTCACCGGTTGCCAATTCAATTGCGCCATGCTGCCAATACAGGTTTTCAAACAAGTCATCCCCTGGACTGTGGTAGTCAAATTCCGCTCTTTTGCTCAGGTAAATCAGATGGAAAGCATCAGTTGCCATCAATTCGATTTCACGAAACTGTGCACTTTGAAAACCAGAAGAAGGCAAAAGTGACATCCGAAACTTGAGAAATTGGTCCTTTTCCATGCCTTTCCACATCATGGCAAATGAACTGATCAAGTGGTCAAAGTACATCAGAATCCGCTCCAATCTAGCTTTGAAAAAAGTCTCCGAAAGCGGATTTTCATCTGCAATCTGCTCCATTTCGGATATGATCAGCTTAAAGTACAACTCAGTGATCTGATGGTAAATAATGAAAATCTTCTCGTCCTTGAAGCTGGTTTTGGGTTGCTGCAGAGATAGCAGAACATCAAGATTGATGTAATCCCAATAAGTGAGGTAATCTGCATAAAGCAAGCCCTCCAGATAGGAAAGTAAATCCTGTCCCGAAGACCTGAATTTCTCTTCCAACTGATGGATTTTCTCTAGGATCTTGGGATCAAACTGGGATTCGTGCATGGGGATTATTTAGTCAAAAAGGTAGTTTTTTCAGTGCCTTTCTCCTTAATTTCGGATCAGCTTTGCTTAGCTACGCGGCAAAAATGACTGATTCCCAAAAATAAACCAAATATAACATGGAGGCTGTTGAAATCCAGAAATCCCTAAAGCAGGATCTTTTTGAAGGGGTTGATTTTCTTGATCTGGACGATTTGCTCACGGAAGAGCAGAAACTGATACGATCATCTATCCGGGATTTTGTCAAAAAAGAAATCTCTCCTTACATCGAAGATTGGGCCCAAAAGGCACATTTCCCTTACGAAATCGTCAAAAAATTCGGAGATGTCGGCGCATTTGGCCCACAGCTTCCGGTTGAATATGGCTGCGGAGGACTGGATTACATCTCTTACGGCTTGATCATGCAGGAAATCGAGCGGGGTGATTCCGGCATGAGATCTACCGCATCTGTGCAGGGTTCACTCGTGATGTATCCGATTTATAAATTCGGTACCGAAGCCCAAAGGCAAAAATACCTTCCCAAATTGGCTTCAGGCGAATACTTGGGCTGCTTTGGTCTGACAGAACCGGATCACGGTTCAAACCCTAGTGGGATGGTTACCAACTTCAAGGATATGGGCGACCACTACCTGCTCAACGGCGCCAAAATGTGGATTTCAAACTCTCCAAAAGCAGACATAGCAGTAGTTTGGGCCAAAAATGAAGAAGGCAGAATCCACGGATTGATCGTGGAGCGAGGCATGGAAGGTTTTTCTACCCCTGAAACTCACGGTAAATGGTCTCTTCGGGCTTCCTGCACCGGTGAGTTGGTTTTTGACAATGTGAAAGTGCCAAAAGAAAACCTTCTTCCGGGAAAGTCCGGTCTTGGAGCACCGATGATGTGCTTGGATTCAGCGAGGTTTGGAATTGCTTGGGGAGCAATCGGTGCCGCAATGGACTGCTATGAGTCTGCCAGAAGATATGCTGCTGAACGGATCCAGTTTGGGAAACCGATCGCTGGATTCCAGCTTACACAAAAGAAGTTGGCGGAAATGCTTACCGAAATCACCAAGGCGCAGCTTTTGGCCTGGAAAGTCGGGAAGATGATGAAAGAGGGAAAAGCCAAAACTGTACATATCTCTATGGCCAAGCGAAACAATGTGGAAATGGCACTGAACATCGCCCGGGAAGCCCGACAGATCCACGGCGGCATGGGCATCACCGGAGAATATCCGATCATGCGACACATGATGAATCTGGAATCAGTAGTGACTTATGAAGGAACCCAGGATATCCACTTGCTGATTCTGGGACAGGAAATTACCGGTTTGCAGGCTTTTAAGTGATTGAATTGAAAAATTGGAACTGAATAGTAGTAAGGTGAAAAGGTGGTAAGGTTGTAAAGTTGTGACATCTTTCCGCCTTCGTGAGTGTCTCCACTCGCGAAAATTCAAATCCACATTCTGAACACAAAAAGAGTTTGCTATTTGAACAGCAGATCATAACTTAATCTCCTGGAAAAATATCAAATCCAAGAAGTGTTCGGCTAGGGTAAGTTCACTGTTTCGATCCGAAAACCTAATTGTTATATTATGAAGATGCATAGAAATAATTTAAACACTTTTCTTAAATCTAAGGGCTACAACTTAGAACAAAGTGAGGTTTCGAAATATTTTGGAGACTTTTTTCAACTATTTTCTTCTCCAACTATAAAAATACGATTAAGTAGTTCGAAATCTTCCGAGATGCTCGATGTTAGCAGTGTTGGAGAGCCTAATAATTGGTTTGATGTGGCTTTGGTGAAAGCTTTGATAGAACGGGAAAGTGAGCTAAACAAGACAGCAGAGATATTTTCGCTGATCACGTTTTTAGTCCAAAAACTAGAGACAGTGGAAGCTTTGTTTGATTCCAATAGTTACAATAGCACAAAAAAGAAGTTGGAGGAGCTCGAACATAAACGTGTCTTCCAGATGTTCCCGAACTTAAAACAAGAATATTAGAATCTCCATTTGTGCGTAGTTTGACGCAGGCTTTCCAATTTAACGTACTTTGTCGGTTGGTTACATAAAAACTTATAAAAACATAGATGTCTCCGAAGTTTTTCGGACCTTTTTTATTTCATTTTACCGGGATTCTCAAGTATCTCCTTGAGATTTTGTGGACTGTTTTTTTGATTGCCGGTGAGTAGGTAGACTATCATCCCTGCATCTGAAGGATCAAACTCCTCTCCTTTTTGTGCAGCTACCAATCTGCTGTACAACCATGTCCATGAATCTTTTTCGAAAAGCTTCGGATTGAGGTTAGTCGGGTTTTTCAACCAGTCATACTTGCTCAAGTCAGTCTTCAAACCTTCGTAATCTTCCCCTCCATTTTGATCTGAAATATGATCCAATTGAAGTCCCATTGGTTCAAATTCTTCTTTGATCTCTGCCCAAGTCCAGCCCTCATGCTTTTCCCATTCGTAGGGTTTGTCGGCATGCTCATCGTTCCAGACCGAGTGGGAAATCAGCCTGACATGTTTGAGTTTGGTCGAGTCTGCCTCATTAATGGCATCGCCAACGACATCCATCGGTCCTGCGGCGATGATAGTCAGTGGATCTTTGGCCGAGCTTTTATTGATTTGAAGTGTAATTTCGATCACCGCATAATTCGGAGCAGTCGATGCCTCGATGAATTTGGTCTTTTTGAAACCGAAATTTTTGGCCCCGATAAAGGCGCTTTCCCGCATTTGTCCATCTGCACCCGGCTTTTCCTTGTTTGAACCCCAGGTATGGTCGCTGAAAGAATAGATAACTAAATCATCCTGCAGTTCTTTGGCTGCCAAAAGTGCAAGACTCATTGGAGTGGCTGCCCAGTCATCCTCATCGTGTTCATTCCCGTCAGAGCTGATCACAATCCTTCCCTTGGAAAAAGGGATGGTTTGGGAGAAAGCAGAATTCAGTGTAAAAATGAAAAAGGCAATACTAATGGAATAAAATTTCATGAAGTTCAGTTTACAACTACTAATTTACCAAAGTAGGTTTTTTGGTTTTCTCCGACAATCCAGATAAGGTACGTGCCTTTTGCCAATCTGTTTAGGCTAATTTCAATCTCAAAGTCACTCAAAACGGTAAACTGGACAGCAGAGCTAACTTCCTTGCCTTCGGAGGAATAAACTGAAATCTCCGGTTTAGAGGCCAGGACCCCATCCGGCAATTCCAAAATGGCATGATCAGAAGCTGGATTGGGATAGATTTTAAGATCAATTGCCTTATTTACAGGCTTTCCTCCTATGCCTGAAATCGTCAGGGTCACTGGCTTCAATCTGGATTTACAACCTGCATCATTGGCCAACTCGACCGAATATTCTCCCATCAATTGGGCAGTGAAAGTTCGGGAAGTAGCTCCAGCGATCGGCTCACCATTTCTAAACCATTGGTAGGTAAAATTGCCCTCTGGAGCCCTAAGAATATCACCATCGACTGTTATTTCACCGGTAGGAGTTGGATTGACTTTAACCTCAAATTCGGCTGTTTCTGATAAACAGGCACCTGGGTAGCGAATTACAGCATGGTATTTTCCTGATTCCTTAACTTCCAAGGTTTTGCCTGTTTGTCCCTGGATTTCGGTACCGTTTCTTCTCCATCGAACCACTTCAAACGCTTTGGAAGAACTGAGTTCAAGGATGGATTTTTCTCCGGAACAAATTTCTTTTTTGCCGGAGACAATAACTTTTTCAGGTTCTGACCTTACTACCGAAACTACGGCAACTGTCTCAGTGACATTCCCGGAATTGTCTTCAGCACGTATTGCTATTTGAAACTCTTTACCAAGGTCTTCGCAGGTAAACCGATTTTTGTTGATTGTCAGGGATTTTAAGCCGCAATTGTCACCAAACTCAGCAAGGACTGATTCAGGACTGATTTCCACGACTCCTTTGGTGACATCCAGTTCCAAGTTGATATTTTTTGGAACCAAAACTGGCTTCGTTTGATCTTTCACGATCACCTTTATTTTCCTCACCCATGTTTCGCCACTTGCTTTTTTGATCGTGATGATCACCTCGTTTTCCCCAAGATTCTCGCAGGAGAAACTTGATTTATTCAAAGTGATAGTCAGCGTCGGATCAGGCTGTGGCCAGTTGACAAATACCTGCTGGGGACTGAGTTCGGCTTTGCCTTCAGGACTCAACACCAACTCGACTTTCTCTTTTATCTGTCCAAATGGCACCTCAGAAAAAGTGATTTCAGTCTTTTTAGACTCAACTGTGCATCCACCACCAGTCGGTAATAACAATGCCCAATAGGTTCCGGGCTCATCTGTAAGGAGAGCCCTGCCTTTTTGCCCAATGAGTAATTGCCCATTTCGGTACCAGCCTTCCACAAAATATTCGAATTCCTCCCCAAGTCGAATCTCTGCCTCCTGCCCTACCAAGAACTGCGTTCCTAATTCAGGGGAAATTGAGATTTTTTTAGACTCAAAAGGGGAAACAAAGATTGTCACCAATTTAGAAGTGCTATTTCCGGAAAAGTCTGTCGCTTCCAATATGATATCAACAGGAAGATCATAATCTCCGCAGGTAATGGTCGTTTTGTTGAGTTGCAGACTCTTAATCCCACAATTATCTGAAAGTGAAGAGACAAAATCTTCAGGTTTGAGCTCCAAAACTCCCGTCACTTTGTCGAATTGAAGAGAAGGAGTTTTGGTAATGAGTATTGGTTTTTGGCCATCAACCACGTTAACATTGATCCAAAACTCAGTAGAGTTACTATGATTGTGATTTTCCTTTTCAAAAATGATTGCAACCTTGACCTTTTGAGTACCTAGGTCGGTACAATCAAATTCTGTTTGACTCAAAATAACTTCATCATCAATCCCTTCACTTTCACCAAAAATATTTTCTTGGGTTAAGGCGGCTTTACCCGATTCGTTCAAAACAAGAGTTACATCATTTTTGTATTCCGAAGGGATTGTCGGTATCTCGAAAAGTAAAGATCGAGCTTCAACAGGACATCCTGTAGCCAAGAGAAGTGACGCATAATAAGTTCCTGAACTGTTTACTGTAATTTCTTTTCCAGTCTGCCCAGGAATAACGTCCCCATTTTTTCTCCATGACAAAACTTGATATTCCAGTTCGTTTCCGAGTCTCAGGGTCGAGGTTCCATTATCGTTCAATGGATCCAAGGAGGTGATTGACACTTTCTTTGATTCAATTACATTGCCGATAATGACCTTAACACTTCGTGTAAAGGAGTTTCCCGAAGGGTCTTTCAATGTAAGTTCAACAGGAAACTCCCAAGTCGGTGCCTCTGGATTCTGATAAATTTCAGCACAAGTTACCTCGTATCGGCTTTGCTCGATATTCCAGTAAGGGTTACAATTATCAAAAAAATCAGTTGGTGAAAAATCCGGCAAATTGACTGAAACTTTTCCAGCCACTGGGTCAAACAACAGGGTTGCATTTGCAGCATCAAAGAATGGCGGAATGGTATCAAATACCCAAACTCCTGTTTGGTCAATTCGTTCTTCTCCAGTTCTGGTATTTTTTGAAGTGATGGTAATCGGAGTGGAACCAATATTGGAGCAAGAAAACTCAAATCCTCCGGAAGAAACATAGGTAAATGGTTCCGCAGGTTGATTTACCAAGAAGTCATTGGGTGCAAGAAATGCCTTCCCCTCACTGTTTAAATAAAGTGCAACTGAATCTTTCACATCCGGAAAAACAGCCGGCGAATTTTCTCCTCTTTCAAATACAAGCAAAAAAGTTCCAAATGTTAGATCGGTATGCACCGGCTGAAACGGCATATTCCCTTTAGGCTTCAGAGACTTTGTCCAATTCATTGGAAAACTGATTGAAGACCCGTTAAATATGCCCGAAACTTTCTGATTTGGATCAAAAGGATTTTGGACATCACGGATCTCAAAATCAAAGTTTTTGAATTCCTCAAAGTCAGAAAAGTTCAGCTCAACCCGTTCTGCATCGGTAAAACTCAAAATACTGACGTGAAACCGGGACGGATCATACTTGTTCTGAGTAATCAAAACTTCCTTTGAATTAGCAGGAGCGGTGGAATAGGTACTTACCTTGTCGAAAGGAAAATATTCGCTTTTCCACTCCTGAAAATTTAAGCCTTGAAAAGGCTTTGCTGTATTAGCAAGATTGCTGTAGACATTTGAATCCCAAAATGAATTTGGGAATGAGGAGGAATTGCCCAGAAAAGCAAAAAAGCTCCCATGGGAATTCAAAAGCCTGTTTCTTTGAAAACTTAAGCCTTCCAAAGGTTGGAATTCTACCTGATTTCGTCCTCCGAAAACAATGTTATCATTAAATGAAATGTCATGATTAGGCGTATAGGTGCGGCCAATAGTTACATTACTGACTTCATTTGTGCTCAATCTTCCACCTTGCAAGTCGGTGTAAAAAAGATTTGAGATAACCTCCATTTCAGAACTCACATTGTTTTGAGATCCTATGCTCAAATTATGAGGTGGTCTGAATACTAAAGGGTCGAAAGTCGCAATTACTCCTGTATTGAAGGAAACATTTCTTTTTGCAACTACTCCACTATTTTCCGGATTAGTGGTATAGATATTTATTCCTTGGGAAGCATTTTGGAAAACAAAATTGTTTTCAATCACCTTGGGCTGGGCAGGTTGATCGTGCTGAATGTACATTCCATGGCCGGTTCCCCGAGACACATCCTGCGATCCATTGTTGAAAATGACAGAACCGTAAACCTCCAGGTTCCGCCCCGATCTCCAAAGCTCCAAGCCACCTCCTACCACATCATAAATCCAGCAATTGATAATCTTATTATTGTCACCAAAAACGCTGATTCCGGATTCATAGGGAATGGGTGCAAAACCATTTGAGGCATCTGATTTTTTGATCAGTGAGGAAGATGTAACATGGATCCCTACGAACCAAGTATAACTACCATTTATAATCAGCCCAGTTCCGGAAGTTCTCTGCTTACCCACATCAATGATCGCTTTCCCTTCGTTTTGAGCAAGAATTACGATGGGTTTTTCGGAAGTTCCACTAATGGTACTGGTGAAATTCCCTTCAAATATTCCATCGGTTAAAACCAGCGTATCCCCCGGAACCAAGGGAGATGAATTTCCCAATGCAAAAGCCAAAGTCCATGCTTGGTCAGGTGAAATGCCTGTGTTACCTGCTGATCCAGTAGGCGCAGCAAACTTTTTTGAAGCTTGAACTGGTACAGCCAAGCTCAAAACAAAAAGAACAACCAGGTATCTAAGCATTTTTACTAAACTAAAAACTCTTCGAGTTTAAAAAAATCTTTTGAAGAAAATGTCTCTGCAAAGCTCACTTTTTCATAAACTTAAGACCAACAAAGTAGAACAAACCAAAAACCTTTTTATTTGAAAGGTTACTCAATCCTACTTTTCAATACTATCAATTGAACCGGATTGACAGGATCGTTACTGAAGATATAAATATTTCGTTGATCTATTCCTTTTCTGCCAACAGGATCAAAGATTAGAGAAAGCTCCATACTTTCTCCCGGCTCAAGTTTATCCTTTGGCGCTTCAATTTTAAGACATTCGCAATTGCCCTGAATTTTTCGAATTTCCAAGGTCTGACGGCCTTGATTGGTCAGTGTCACAGTTCTTCTGATGACAGTTTTCGAGCTGATTTCCCTTAAGTCAATTTCCTTTTGGGCAATAAACAGCTGAGGAACCTCATTCAGGTCACTTTTTTGAATTGGAGGGAAATACTCGAAAAGATCAGCAATGATTTCCAAGTTTATTTCCAGTCCTTCCACATTTTCCCATCTTACGGGAATCACATCCTCAAAAAATCCCAGATCATTTCTCAACTTTCCATCATATCGAATCATCAACAATCCTCTTTCCTGAGGCCTTACAAACTGCTGAACTTGGGAAATCTGAAGGTATGGAGGTGTTTCTGACCTTAAAGCTCCCTTGTCCAATAGATCATCTCCCTGATTGAAAAACTCCACATACTTGATCTTTGGCTCATTGTCAAAAACATCTCCCATATTGACTTTTCTCAAACGAAATCCCAATGGCCCCTGCACGACCGGATAGGCCCGACGTATGTCTGAGGGATATGGGACGGATATCCCTTCTAGGAAAAGAGAATCTGAAATCCCGCTCAGGTTCCCTTTGACTACGATCAGCTTGGAAAAAAAACCGGCAGCTGAGGTCGGATCAAATGACACTTTGATTTTCCCCGACTCCCCAACCTGAAGGGTATCCTTGGTGTATTCGACTGTCGTACATCCACATTCCAACCAAACATCCTGAATAAAGAAAAGGGAATCCTGTGTATGGGTGAACTCAAATTCTGCCTCCTGAAGACCCTGCTCTTCAAGCACTGTCCCAATGTCAATCCGGTTTACTTTCCAAATCAATTTGGGCACATTATTGACCTGTGCAAGAGACAGTAAGGGTGAAATGAAAGAAAATAAGGCGGCGAATAGGCCAAAAGCAAAACGGTTCATAGTTGCAATTAACGCATAATTTCACCTCAATTATAGGTTGATTTACTTAATTTGCCCCAAAATTAAGCAAATGGCAAGAGTACTCACCGGCATCCAAAGCTCCGGCCGCCCGCATTTGGGCAACATATTAGGAGCAATTGTACCAGCTATCAACCTGATCAATCAAAACCAGGAAGAGTCTTTCATTTTTATTGCAGATTTCCATTCCCTCACTTCTACCAAAGATGGAGAACTTCGCAAACAAAACACCTTGGCAGTGGCTGCTGCATGGCTGGCTTTCGGGCTTGACATCGAAAAGACGACCTTTTATCGCCAATCCCATATTCCTGAAGTGACCGAGCTCAGCTGGTACCTCAATTGCTTCACGCCATTTCCGATGCTTGCCAATGCGCACAGTTTTAAAGATAAAGCTTCCAGGCTGGCAGATGTCAATGCAGGACTTTTCACTTATCCTGTATTGATGGCCTCAGACATTTTGCTGTATTCAGCCAATCTTGTTCCTGTCGGAAAAGACCAGCTTCAGCACCTGGAAATGACCCGCGACATTGCCACAACATTCAACCGGATTATGGAAGAAGAAATCCTCGTGGTGCCGGAAGCCAGAATAAGTGAAGAAGTGATGATCATTCCCGGCACTGACGGCCAAAAGATGAGCAAATCCTACAATAATTACATTGACATTTTTCTTCCTGAAAAAGAACTCAAGAAAAATGTCAACTCAATTATCACCGACAGCACTCCCCTGGAAGAACCCAAAGATCCTGATACCTGCAATGTGTTCAAGCTTTACCGACTTTTGGCTAGCCCAGAACAAACTGAGAAAATGCGGGCAAACTATCAGGGTGGAAACTATGGGTATGGCCATGCCAAAAAGGAATTCATGGAACTGATCCTAAGCAAATACAGCAAGGAACGGGAAACCTTCAATTTCTTTATGAACAATCCTGAGGAAATCGAAAAGCGACTGGCATCAGGCGAAGAAAAAGCCAAAGTGGTCGCAATGGATGTGCTAAACCGGGTTCGGACCAAACTTGGTTTCAGGTAAGCTCGTCCACTGACGACAGTCCACTGTCAACAGCTTCATCAAAGGATCTTCAATACTCGAAGAAACTTTACTTTATTCAAAAGCACAATAAAAAAGCGGCCAGTTTGGAATCCAAACTGGCCGCTTTTCTATGCCTAACTTGATTGCTCATCAATCTCAAACACACTGATTTTTATTACCGAAGGGCTGTCGACTGTTGACCATCGACCGTGGACTTCTTTTACTTCACCTCCCTAAAATATTCCCGGTCAAAAATCCTTGAATAAATCCAAGTTGGTACCTTGTCGTGAAAAGGCATCAAATCCTTAAGTACTGCCTGCTGTGTCGCGTGAGCTTCCATCACATCTAGGGTTCTAGGAAAAAACTCCCGTGTTTGAACCGAAAAATCCGGTTTTGGCAAACCCTGTGAAGGATCTTCTGGATAGTTTTTCTGAAAACCAGAGGAAAGTTTCAAGGCCAGTTTTACCTGTTTTTTGCACAAAGTCACCTGGTACATTTCACCAGGCCCAAAGCCTTCTTTCCCTTTATTTTCAAGAAAAACCTCCTCTACAGCTTGTCCGGTAAGTCGGTGGTCAGGGTGACCATACAATCCGACTCTGGAATCATAGGAAATCAAAACATCCGGATTGATTTCATTGATCAATTCTGCAACAATTTTTTTCAGCGAATCCAGACCGACTTTTTCCAGCCCACTGTCGGGATAATTTTTCATATGCAATTGGTCGGCACCAATCAACTCAGCTGCCTTTTGCATCTCATCGCTTCTGAGTTGGGCAAGTCGGACTTCATCCTCGATTCCTGAAGATTTCCCCTTTTCACCCCGGGTCAAACAGACCATCTGAATTTCATGTCCATCTTCCTTGAGTTTCATCAGGGTTCCAGCTACAGTCACCTCATCATCTGGGTGGGGAAAAACAACCAAAACCCGATGCTTTGGCTGATTTTCCACCAGTTGTTCCTGTTGGGGAATATCATGGTCATGCAGCTTATTTCTGCCAAACAGGATCAAAATCCAGGGAGAAAGCAACAAAATGAACCCAATAATCCCAAGAGAAACAACTAACAGTTTTTTCATTCTGTCCGCCTTAAAGTACTCAAGTAGCTCACCAAATCCCTGATTTCTCTCTTGCTTAGGAGGTCCCCCATGTTTGGCATACTGGATGCAGCCATCTGAGAGGATTTAATGTCCTTTTTGGAAATTACCTTATCCTCTGTCCCCACTTTTACCGTTAATGATCCACTGTCCTCAGCCATCTGGGTACCGATAATTTTCTCGCCGGAATTAAGCTCTACAGTCACAAATCCAAAGCCTGGAGACAATCGCTTGCTGGGATCAACCAAGGCAATAAGCAATTCTTCACGGGACAGGGTATTCCCGATTTGATCCAATGCAGGGCCTGCATTTCCACCCATATCATCGTAGGCATGGCATCGGATACACTGGGCAGTTTGGTTTTCGAAGAAAGTCCTTCTGCCTTGGCGCACATTGCCTTCAGCCAATGCACCTGCAAACTTTTTCCAAGGCTCATCACCAGCTTTTGCATCCAAAAGTCCGGTAAACTGTGCCTGAAGTTCAGGAGATTTTGTTGCCACGATAGCCTCTTCCAACTCAATCCAGGTAGCATCCGGCAATTTTCCGGCTTCAAAATCAGCCAAAATATTTTTCCAGACAGGCAGGTCTTTACTTCCTTCTAAGGCTCCCAAAGTCAGAAGTGCTGTTTGCTTCTCCGGATTGGTTCGCTTCTGAATAATATCAGTCAAAAGGGTCACTTTCTGGTCATTTGGGATGGAAGTCTGGGCAATGAGTCCCAAACCGGAAACCCTCACAGCTTGCGAATTGCTGTTCATTGCCACAGTGATTGCCTCTCCAAGGTTTGGTGCATTCATGGCTACAAGGGAATTCAGAGCCTGTACTTTTACCAAATCAGATGGATCTGATTTCAACTTTGCCATAAGGATTTCAGCGGCATCGGCCATACCAAGTTTGCCTATGGCCTTGGCTGATTCTACTCGTATTGACTCTTCTTTAGAACTTACTTGTGCAACCAAAACCGGTTTTACCTGGTCTTTGATCAAGTTTGCATCTCGCACTACCTCTCCTCTGAATCTTCCGTCTACTCGGTCCAATAGTGATGGCTTTGCCCAGGTACCTATGGAAGCGATGGCTTCTTGACGCAAAACTTCAGGAGTTTCGGATTTTGCCAAGTAAGCAATCAAATTATTGAGGTTTTCGTCTTTACCGACCCGCTGATTTGCACTGATGACTCTCCGGATCAAAGCCTCATTTTGGAATGGAGTTGTATTCAAAATCGCTCCCAAGGCAGGAAGTGCGGCAGGTACAGAAAAGTCATCATGGATAGCTCTTGCAGCTTCAGTCACAATAAATTCATCTGAATCTGCAAGGAATTTGGCAAGTTCAGGGGATTCCAATCTTCTCAATGCAATCACAGCACCCATTCTCACTGCCTTAGAGGAATGAGTGGACAAAGCCGCAATCGGTTCCACCTTTCCGATTCTGGACAATGCCAAAGAAGCGGCATGTCTCAGATAGGCATCCTCATCATTGTTAGCTTCCAAAAGTGCGATCAAAGGTTGAACAGCATCTGCGTTTTTGGTACGACCCAGTGCCTCCGCACTAAAAAATCTTACTCTTGCATTTTCATCTTTAAGGCCTGTAATCAGGTCATTTCCGGCTTTGGAATATTTAATATCACCCAGCCACTTGGCGGCCTGGGCTTTGATTTCCGGATCAGAATCTTTCAAAAGGGGTACAATCGCATCGGCATACTTCATGTCCTCCAATCTAGCCAATTGGCTCAATCCCACGATTCCGTGAATTCTCGCCAATTGATTGCTTTTATCCAGGATGACAGTTTGGAACACTTCTGCCCCATCTTCTCCTCTTTTTGCCAGTTCAAATTGAGCTTTTCTTCTGACCCTTTGGTCTTCAAAATAAAGCTTGGACTTCAGTTCGTCTTCTGATAGTTTTTTATAATCTGATTTGATTTCAGCCTCGGTTTGCTTTTGTAAAGCCCAGCCTGAAGCTGTCTCATCCGTCAGTTTCCAGATTCGACCGTAGTTCTTGTCGTCCCATCCATTGACAAAATCAGCCATGAAAAGCGTACCATCAGGTGCAAAATCGATCCCGGTCGGCAAAAAGCCACCCACGATTTTTTCGGTTTTGGTCATCTCGAAAGAAGCACCTTTTGGCTGAAGCTGAAAGGCATGAAGGCCTGAACTTGCTGCGCTTCCGACAAATTCAACTACAAAAAAGTGGTCTTTCCATCGCTCGCCCAAACCTGTTCCGGGATTGAAAACCATTCCGGTAGGACCGCTTACGTAGTTTTGGATACAAGGTGTGATAAAAGCCGCCTGACCTTCCCAGCGCGGCAAATACAACTTCTCGTCCATCCAGACTTTGTAAGTATTGTTGTCCGGATCTCGGTATTTTCCAAACTGCCAGTTGATTCTCCAGCCGGAATCTGAGCCGTTGGTCAGATAAACCAGACGTTCTTTTTCACCTGCATGATCTCCGTCATTATCTTCTGAAATCAGGTTGTTGTAATTGTCAAAGACAAACTCATGGGTGTTTCTCACTCCCATTGCAAAAATCTCAAAATCACTTCCGTCAGGGTTTGAACGGGCGATTACACCACGGTTGGGATACTTCCATTCCGTGCCATCAGCACTTTTTCCATTGAATCCGATATCTCCGATTCCCCAGTAAATCCGGCCATCAGGTCCCATTTCCACACCTGACATGCCATGTCCGCCAAAACCGATGTGAACTCCATATCCATGGGAAAGAGAGGTCTTTTCATCCATAATCCCATCTTCATTGGTGTCAACCAGTCTCCAAAGATCCGGGCCTGCAGCTACAAAAAGTGCCTCATCAGTCTCCAAAAGGCCTCCCGCTACGTCAGTGACTTCATCATTGAAATCCTGTACCTGAATCTGAGACCAATCAGCCAAACCATCACCGTCTGTATCTTTTAGCTTAAATACCTCATTTTTTTCAATGGTCATATCCCTCCAATCATGGGAGCCATCACCATTCATGTCTTTTAACCAGGTATTTTCAGATGATCTTTCTGGGGAAAGTTCCGAATGAAGAAATGCACGCTTTTCCTCGATTGATTGGATTGCAATGGATCGGATTTCCCAAGACTGATGACCTCGGATGTCAAATTCAGAGTTATTTCTTCGGGGAGATCTTGAGTAGAGTACTTCTCCCTTATCATTGACCTGAAGACCAATCGGGTCCCTCACCAGAGAATCTACCGCCCAAACTTCAAGCTTTAAGCCTTCCTTGAGTTGAGGGCTGATTGACTTTTGAGCGACCTCTAGCTGGACAGCAATTTCTTCTTTGGTTAATGTTGTGATCCGAAGATCAACTGGCTCATCTTTTTTACAGGATGAGAATAAGAATAGGTTGGCAAGAATCAATGAACTTACCAGAATAGGTTTGTTTTGGGATTTGAGCATATACTTGACTAAATGGAGGACCAAAGTAAAAAAAATGAAAACAATCTGCTCGCCGTTGATAAAAATGGTCCGAAAAACAAAAATCCCGATCAAGGATCGGGATTTTGTTCACTTTAACCACTAACAACCATAAAACAAAAATAATTAAGACACTCGGTGATTGAGCCTTGGGTCTTGTAGTCGGTACGGGAATCGAACCCGTGTTTTATCCGTGAAAGGGATACGTCCTAACCCCTAGACGAACCGACCATTTGGGGAAAAGAAAAATTTTCAATACACTGATTTAAGTTGTTCAAAATCAGCATCATAAGTAGTCGGTACGGGAATCGAACCCGTGTTTTATCCGTGAAAGGGATACGTCCTAACCCCTAGACGAACCGACCGTAAAACCCCTGAAAAACGTGCTTTTTCAAATGGTTGTGCAAATATAGCTGGTCAGATTTACAAAGCCAAAAACGTCACAAAAATTTCTTTGGAAAATGAGTTAAAAACCTGAACCAAAGGAGCAAAGTTTTGCTTAAAAATAGTCCCGGGCTTTTATCTAATTTCGCCCCGAGAAATAAACCAACATGAGTCCACAAGCTCCAATCACCAAAATTGCAATCAATGGATTCGGTCGAATTGGCCGATATACTGCCAAGCTTCTCCTTCGTCATCCTAGCCTACAATTGGTTGCCATCAACGACTTGGCAGATCCAGCAGCAATTGCGCATTTATTAAAGTACGATTCCATTCATGGAAAATTTGATGGTGAAATTTCCCTTCAGGAGGAACTCTTGGAAGTAAATGGAAATCAGGTTCGACTTTTTTCCAAAGCAAATCCTGAAGAATTGCCCTGGAAACAATTGGGAGTAGACGTGGTGATCGAATGCACCGGAAGATTCACTCACCGAATTGGTGCAGAAAAGCACCTAAAAGCTGGCGGTAAAAAAGTAATTATCTCCGCCCCTGTTGAGGACGGAAGCATTCCAATGGTCGTTTTGGGAGTAAATGACTCAATTTTAGACGGCTCGGAAACTATTATTTCCAATGCTTCCTGCACCACCAATTGCCTGGCACCTATGATCCAAGTCTTGGAGGAGAATTTTGGAGTGGTCAAAGGCTTTGCTTCGACGGTCCACTCCTATACCAACGATCAAAACCTCCATGATGCGCCGCACCGGGATTTGCGCAGAGCACGAGCAGCAGCCTATTCTATAATTCCCACCACCACCAACGCCGGGAAAGCGCTGGACCGAATCTTACCCGAATTGGAGGGGAAAATTGAAGCCTCTGCCATGCGGGTTCCTGTCCCGGATGGCTCACTGACTGATTTGATCGTAGAATTGAAGCAGGAAGTCACAGCTGACCAAATCAATCAAGCTTACAAAAATGCCGAATCCGGAAAATTGAAAGGCTTTTTGCAAGTAGAATCCGATCCGATCGTTTCGATGGATATCCTCGGAAATCCAAATTCCTGCATCATCGACGAGGCCTTGACTTCCGCAAAAGGAAATCTTGTGAAAGTGGTCGGATGGTACGACAATGAATCCGGCTATGCCAATCGTTTGGTCAATTTGGTCGAGAAAATAACCGGGAATTAAGCTTTCACGCGGTTGAGAGCCAATAGTTTTACCAGGAATTTTGGCAAATTCTTTTTCGGGTTCCGGTTTTTCAGGTTCAGGTAAAGGTTCCATTTCTGAAGAATGGGAACCCGGTGGGTTTCCACAAACTCGATCAGGGTTTGATCTATGTCTTCAAGGTAACCAAAATGACCAGAGGCACTTCCCATATCAAAACTGTCTTCGCTGTCCACAGTAAAAGGGTAACCGGCCTCGCCTGCTTTTTTCTTAAGGTTCCGCATTCCGTTTACATCCAGACAGCAATGGATAAATCCTAAATCTCCCCAAAGTCGGTCCTTGAAAATATGTTTGGCTTCCCGCCCCTGCACTTCGATCAATTCGATCTGTGCAGGACAAAGCAGAGCTCCAAAAGCTCCTGGATTACAATCGCCTGGCATTGAAAGTAAAGTCCTATTGTAGGTAAGTTTTTCTCCTGGAATATCGCCGAAGACCGACTTCTCTTTGTAGTTGAGAACTGAGAAACCCAAAATATCCCGGTAAAGCGGAATGGATTTTTCCAGATCTGAGACACCGATCACCACACCCAATACGCCTCCGGTCGGGGAATCATTCTCAGAAAACCAATTCGAGTCTTCCACAATCTGAAAGACATTGTCGAAAGGGTCTTTGAGAAAAAAAGTACCCATTCCATTGGGTGTTTTGGATGGAGTGGTCAGAATTTTTGCTCCGGACTTTTTCAAATGATCAAAAGCCTTTTCGAGGTTTCTCACCCTGATTTTCACAGCATAAATCCCCAAATCTCCCGGCAAAATTTCGAAATCCGTGGAATTTGGTGTCCTGCTGGTAAACTGCCAGATTTCAAATCCACCGCCCCCTTGCATATTCAATGCAAGCACCGCATGTCTGGATTCTGCTTTTCCATCGGTATACCGCGTCATGAGATTGGCAGTAGCCTGATCCTCAAAAACCGGAACATCCATTGAAAAAGCTTTCCTGTACCAAGTCCAGGCTTTGTGAACATTTTTGACTCCAATTCCGATTTGTTGAATTCCGTTGATTTGGTAAGCCTTTTCAGGAGTTTGCCCCATGGTAAAGTAATGTTGAGTACGATTTTTTTAGCTTTTCCGGAGCCACGCCCAGTTGAAATAAAGTGAATACCAATAGATTAGCTAATTGTACTCTAAGCCAGGAATTTTCCCGGTACTTTCTCGCAGACACAGTAATGAACTTCGGAATGATAAAAAATTTTGCCTTCTTTTTGATTCTTTTGACCAACTCAAAATCCTCCATCAAACAAAATTGGGTATCATATCCTCCCAATGTATTGAAAAAATCACGGGAAATAAACAAGGTCTGATCTCCACCTCCTGAAAAAGGTCCATTGAACTGTGTAAACCAAGAATTTAGCTTTAATAAAAATCCCTTTGAATCAAATTGATATCGAAAGCATCCTGCCTTGTATCCTCTGAGCCTGGCTTTTTGAATATCCTCTGCAAAAGTTCTCAAGGGACGGGTGTCCGCATGGACAAAATATAGCGTGTTCCCCTTTGCATGGTTAGCTCCCAAATTCATCTGGATTGCTCTGGAGGCAATTTCCGTCCTAAAAACCCTCGCTCCCAAAGACTCGGCAACCAAACAGGAATCGTCCCTGCTTCCTCCGTCCACAACGATCAGATCAACGATGAAATGACCTCCATTTTCCCTCAATAAAGGAATCAATTCCCGGAGATTTTGAGCTTCATTCAAAACAGGAATGATTACCGATATCTCAAACTTTTCTATCATTTGACCCGCTTGTATTGGAAATTCTTAATGGAATTTTCCAAAACTGCTTTTTGCAGCTTTCCAAATTGATAATAATACTGGTTTTGATTGCCGGGAATGTTGGTCTCATACACATTCGGTTCGAGCTTTTTGATCGTAGTAGTGAGCCCGTACACTTCAGAAATGAATTTTTTGCCTTCTTGCAGTTCCTCGAAAAACAACCTGGATGGACTCCACTCCACCTTACCAATAATGGGTTCCTGATTTTCAAATTTGTAATTCTTCGCGTCTACCACATACTTTTTGCCATCCCAATAAATTGTAGTCAAAAAATTACCTCGGTTCGTATTTGACCTGGAAAGACTTTTTACAAAATACCCATCCACATATTTGGCGTGGGTGAACATTTCCACGTCCACTTTTCCAAAAAACCAAATCTGTACTTTGCTCTCAGCAATGTAATGGAGGGTATCTCCCACCTGGTATCTGGTGACATCCAGGTCACCGATTTTCATACCCAGCACAGTTATTTCAAACTTGATTTCCTCCTTCTTTTCCTGGGAAAAAGTAGGATTCCAGAATCCCACGGAAAGAAAAAGGACCAATGCCAAAGAGAAATTCTTAGCAGCAGCCCCCGCCGTCATAGAAATAGGTAGATTCCGAAACATAAATATCCTTTCTGCCCAATATATGAAAAGCATTGGCAGTTTTATCACAAACAGCCAATGGTTGATTGTTCATCAGGACATGGCCTTTCTGATCGTCAAAATATTCTTCTTCACCGAAATAGATGGCAGTTTTTCCTGTAAAAATACAAGGACCATCAGCTGGCATGGGATCTTTGATCGCGCAGACTTCGATAGAATCCAAAAGGATCATTTCCTCTGTATCAAATTGACTTGGAGCCAAAATCCGATATGGACGTTTTGCTCTGACTTCCACTGTACCAAATCCGGCATCGGTGATCATTTGAAGGTATTCTTTCATGGAAAGGGATCCACTCAGACAAAGTGCACGTAGCCGACTATCATTTCGGAGGGAATCAGGCATACGATTTTCAGTGATCGGATCACTCAAAACCAACCGTCCAAATGGCTTAAGAACCCTATACATTTCGGCCAAAGCCAGCTTCAAGTCTTCTTTTGTGAAAATATTGAAAAGACAGTTTTGAGCTGCTACATCAATACTACTTTCCTCAACAGGAAGATCTAGGGCTGTTCCTCTTCTCAATTCCACAAATTCTTTTTGGAACCAGGCATTTTCTTTTTCCGCCTGAAGGAGGTTTTTATCACAAGCCGTCAACATCTCCTCGACCAAATCGACACCTATCACTCCGCCTTTTTGTCTGGAGAAATAAGCGAATTGAAGCACTTCCATCCCTCCTCCGACTCCTACATATAGAACCTTTGGGCTATTGACCAAATCGCGGGGATGAACCGTGCTTCCACAACCATAATTCATCTCTTGCATGATCTTGGGGATTTGGAGTTCGGGCAATTGCCAAATCGGAGTGGTGGTACAGCAAAGTCCAACATCGGGCTTTAAAGCCGCTTGCTTATACACGTCTACAGTGGTATCTAGGTAATTATTCATGGGTGATATTATTTTTGGAAGAAAATACTTTCCAATCCTCGAAGGTGTCGACATCTGAAAGAATTTTCAGGAATTCATAATTCAAATTGGCATTATCTGCCCTATCCAAAGTCAATTCCAGAACCCGGGATGTACTCCAGGGAATATCTTTGAAAATCTCAGGACAAAAGCAACTTTTCCCCAAAAGGTAATAACCTCCATCTTTTGCGGGCCCAATGACGAGATCATTTTGACTCAAAGCCAAAAATGCCTTGTTTAAGTCTGAAACCTGCAAATCAGGACAATCAGTGCCTATAATTACCACATTGGAATAGCCTTTTGCAAACAGAAATTCGAAGGCATTGCACATTCGCTGTCCAAGATTTGATCCACATTGAACCTCAAATTGGTATCCCGGGAATAACTCGTTTGAGTCCTCAGGGATAAAATCAGAGTAAAAAAGAAATTTATCCAACTTGATTTCTCTGGCAACCTGATGGGTATAAGCAACCAGCCAATGGTAAATTTCAAGAGCCAAATCATCCCCAACTGTAGCAGCAAGCCGGGTTTTGACTTTTCCGGGAATTGCATTTTTCTGAAAAATCATCAGAGCGGCCTTACTCATGCAGTGGCCCCCCCACAGCTTGAACCCGCGCCGGCTGTGCAGCCAAAGCAATGATTGTTGATTACTATGGATCTGGTGGAAAGTGCTGCCGAATCCCAATCTGAAATGTGGACGGAATTGAGCGTATTCACTTTCAGGTCCAACATCTGATTGAAATCGCAGTCATATAAAAATCCATCCCATCCTATAGAAATGGTATTTCTGCACATCACACCGGCGGCAGCCACAGGATTGAAAGCCGAAAGGAGCTTTTCCATGTAGTTTTCATAATTGTCCGTTCGGAGCAAATATTCCAAAAACCTGGAAATCGGAATATTGGTAATAGTGAAAAGCGAATTGAATTCAACTCCGAACCTATCCCAAAGTTTCTTTTTAAACTCATCTTCCAACTCGGATTGTGATCCGGGTAAGAAAGCACCGGAAGGATTGTAGACCAGATTCAAAATCAGGTCTGAATTCTTTTGCCCATAACCGGCTAGATTCAAAAGCTTCAATGCCTCAATGGATTTTTCAAAAACCCCTTCCCCTCTTTGCGAGTCTGTTTTCAAAGCAGTGAAATAGGGCAAAGAAGAAACGACTTCAACCTTATTCTTTTTGAAAAACTCCGGAAGGTCATTGAACCTCGGGTTTGCCAAAATAATGGTCAGATTGCATCGGACGATGATCTTGACCTCCGGTCGAATTTCTCTGATAGCTTCCACAAACCATCTGAAATCCGGATTCATCTCAGGCGCGCCACCTGTGAGATCGACACAAGTAATAGATTCTTCTCTTTGAATTACTTCAAGGCACAACTCCATGGTTTCCCGGGTCATGATTTCTTTCCGGTCCGGTCCTGCATCCACATGGCAATGCTTACATACCTGATTGCACATTTTACCCAGATTGATCTGGAAAATATCCAAGGTTGTAGGTTGAAGAGGATAGAGACCGATTTTTTCGAGATGGGCTCGAAAACTGCTTCCAGCGCCACCGGGATGCCTTTCTTCTAAAATTACCAACTCTTCTTCCGGATCTGCCAAGCTATGAAGCTGCGCTTTGAGTGATTTCATCTGGATATAATTGATTTTTTATGGTCAGATAGCCTGTCCCGAACTTGATTTGGGAGAATCTCGCATGGTCTATTATACCTCTGAAAGAAAACCCAATTTCTGCTCGATTTCATCACATCGAAATTTCTTTGATTTTGTTGATCATTTGTGTGCTGTGAACCAGGGATGCACCACCACGAATGGCGGCAGCCACATGGACAGCTTCCATCATCTGTTCTTCATCACAACCTTTTTCAAGGGTATCTGTTGTATACGCATCGATGCAATAGGGACATTGCAAGGCATGCGCGACCCCCAGTGCAATCAGGGACTTTTCTCTTGCCGTCAATGCGCCTTCTTTGAAAACCTCGGCATAATAGGCAAAAAACTTATCAGCCATGGATTTTTGCAGGTCCCCTATTGTTCCAAACTTTTTAAGGTCGTCAGGATTGTAGTAAGTTTTCATTATTGGAATTTGTTAGATATACGAATTGCAGGTAAAGTACGGATTGACTTCTCTCAAAAATATCAGATAGCTGACTTTGTTTGAAAAATTTGGCTTAATCGGGATAAAATAAACATTAACAGAGAGTTCTTTTTTATAAGGTCTTTTGCCTTTAATTTAGTCTATCAAATCAATAGACTTTAAATACTAAAAACATGGCTTTACGACTTGGGGACATCGCTCCCGATTTTTCAGCGGAAACCTCCGAAGGAAAAATCAACTTTCATGAATACCTGGGAAATGGATGGGGAGTTTTATTCTCACACCCAGCAGATTTCACGCCTGTTTGTACCACCGAGCTTGGTGCGGTTGCGAAACTTCGGGATGAATTTTCCAAAAGAAATACGAAAGTAATTGCACTGAGTGTGGACGGATTGGAAAATCACAAATCTTGGATAGGGGACATCAATGAAACCCAGAACACCATTGTCAACTTCCCGATAATTGCCGATAAGGACCGCAAGGTATCCGAACTGTATGACATGATTCACCCTAATGCAAGTGAAAATTTTACTGTTCGATCTGTTTTCATTGTTGGTCCCGACAAAAAAGTCAAATTGATGATCACCTATCCTGCAAGCACAGGTAGGAATTTTGATGAACTGCTGCGAGTGATTGATTCACTTCAACTGACTGCGAATTACTCTGTTGCAACTCCTGCAAACTGGAACCATGGAGAGGATGTCATTGTCGTTCCGGCGATCAAAACGGAAGACATACCAGCAAAATTTCCGAAAGGCCACAAAGTCATCAAGCCTTATTTGAGAACTACTCCCCAGCCGGATTTATAATATAAGACGGGAGACCGAAGACTGGAGACTGAAGATTGCAAAACTTTAAAGTTTCTAGCGATAACAATTTTCGAAATTGGTTAACGTAACGATTACGATTCAAAAATTTATTCACTAAAAAATACCCCCATAAAACTCAGTATTTATGGGGGTATTTTTTGAACAACTCATAAGAAGTTTAGGATTTACTTGCGTGGATCGTCTCGATAATATCCATGGCATGTCGGACCGATTCCCGAATTTCCGTGAATGCTCTTTTCGCTATCAAATCCTTTCTGAAAAGTTGAGAACCCATACCTACACAAAGAACTCCGGCATCAAACCATTTTTTCAGGCTTTCCGCATTCGGTTCTACTCCCCCAGTTGGGATGATTTCGATTTTGGGCAAAACCGCATGAACTGCCGGCACAAAATCTGGAGTCAGGACATTTGCAGGATAGATTTTTACCAATTCTGATCCCAGTTCCTGTGCGAAAAAAACCTCGGTAACCGTCCCGCAACCAGGAATCCAGGGGACTTCTACTTTTGCACAATATTCTCCGAGTTTGGGATTCATCACAGGAGCGACAATAAATTCAGCCCCCATATCGATAAATTCTTCTGCTTCATAAGAATGGTAAATAGTCCCTGCACCGAGATAAATTCCAGGCATTTTGTCGGCAGCAGCTCGGATTTTAGGAAAAATGGATTTGGCCTCTTTTCCACGGTTGACCATTTCTATAACCCTTACCCCACCTTCATAGGCGGCATGGAGTAGGTCAAGACAAACTTGCTCGTCAGGGTGAAAAAATATAGGCATCATGCCACCGGCATGCATTTTCTGGATAAATGGAGTTGGGTTTCTCATCATCTTTTGATTTTTCCGACAGCTTCACCGCTTGCCAGATCATTTATTTCTTGAAGTGAACAAAGTAATACATCACCGGGAACACTGTGCTTAATAGCACCTGCGGCCATGGCAAATTCGATGGCTTCTTTGGGTTTCAAATGGAGAAGTCCGTAAATCAATCCTCCTGCAAAAGCATCACCAGTTCCCACCCGATCTACGATATGAGTTAATTCATAGGATTTGGAGGAGTAGGTTTTCTTTTCTCCATATAGAATTGCAGAAATGGTGTTATTGGAGGAACTATGCGAAATCCGGTCGGTCTTAACAATGTACTGTAAGTCCTTGAACCGTTCGAAAGCCATATTTTTGACTTCAGTGAAATTTTTGAAATCTTCATTCAGACACTGCTTAAAATCCCGGGTACCTGCGATGATCACATTGGTCAGCTCCATCAATTTGGGCATTACTTCATGTGGTTCCTTTCCGAATTTCCAGAGATTGCTTCTGTAATTCAAATCACCGCTGACTGTGATCCCTCTTTTTCTTGCCTCCTTCAGCGAAGTGAGCGTAAGTTCTGCACATGCTTTAGACAATGCGGGAGTAATACCAGACCAATGAAACCAACTTGCACCTTCAAATACTTCGTCCCAATTGAGGTCTTTGCCGTCAAAATTGGAAAAGGAAGAATCATATCTGTCATAGATAACCTGCGAACTGCGTTGCATGGCACCTTGCTCGAGGTAGTAAACGCCCATTCGGCCTGGCAAAAGCTTTACAAACCGGGTATCGATACCGTTTCTACGAAGTTGGCCCGAAGCAGCCCATCCTATTTCATTATCCGGAAAAGCTGTCAAATGTGCAACGTGCATACCCCAATAAGCCATTGAAGCACCCACGTTGGCTTCTGAACCGCCAAATTCAACATCAAAGGAATGAGTCTGGAAAAAACGCTGGTTTCCAGGAGGTGAAAGCCTGAGCATAACTTCACCCAGTGTGATTATTTTCTTCATCGAAGAATAATTTTTTCTCTAGTTTTGACCAAGTTAAGGAATAAAAATCATGAACAATACTTCCCTCCTTCTCGACCCATCAGACAATGTGGGAGTCGCGCTATCGGATCTGGAACCCGGCCAAAAAGTTGCTCTAAATGGCGTAGAGCTTGAAATTCAGGAATTTGTGGCAGCAAAACACAAGTTTGCGATCAGGGATTTTCAGCCCGGTGAAGACATCCTGATGTATGGAACAATCGTCGGAGAAGCAACTCAAGCCATCCCGCTCGGCCATGCCATCACCCTCCAAAATATTCACCACAAAACAAGGCAATACAGTACAAATCCTGGAAAATTTACCTGGACCGCACCGGATGTTTCGAAGTGGAAAAACAGAACCTTCGAAGGCTACTTAAGATCTGACAATCAGGTAGGTACTGCCAATTATTGGCTGGTGCTTCCTATGGTATTTTGTGAAAACACCAATATCCTTTTGCTCAAAGAAGCCTTTGAAAATGCACTTGGATTCTCCACTCCCAATCCCTACGAAGTCCAGATCAAAAACCTGATCTCAGGCGTCCAGGGCAAAAAAATTACGGAAACGGTTGCGGAAAATACAGCTCCGATAGAAAGCCGGATTTTCGAAAATCTGGATGGTATCCGTTTTCTGACTCATGACTTGGGTTGCGGAGGTACAAGACACGATTCTGAGACACTTTGTGCTCTTCTCGCCGGTTACATCAACCATCCCAATGTAGCAGGAGCAACTGTCCTGAGTTTGGGCTGCCAAAACGCACAATCCAGCATCCTGTTGGAAAAGCTCGCCCTTATTCAAAAAGGTCAACCAAAACAAGTGATTGTCTGCGACCAGCAGCAGGAAGGCACCACCGAGCAATTGATCCAAAAGGCAATCCGTGAAACTTTCAATGGGCTGGTGGAAGCCAACAAAGCCAAAAGGCAGCCTTTCCCACTCAGCAAATTGGTCGTCGGTCTGGAATGCGGCGGTTCAGATGGATTTTCTGGAATTTCTGCAAATCCAACCTTGGGACGTGTTTCAGATTTGGTTGTGGCCTTGGGCGGCTCAGCGATTCTTTCCGAGTTTCCTGAACTTTGCGGAGCAGAGCAAAACCTGATCAATCGCTGCAAAACCCAGGATTTGGCGGATAAATTTGTCCACCTGATGGAAAGTTACAATGACGCAGCCAAGCGAGTGGGAAGCGGATTTGACATGAATCCAAGCCCTGGAAACATCAAAGACGGTCTCCTTACAGATGCTATCAAATCTTGCGGTGCTGCCAAGAAAGGTGGAACTGCTCCGATTTCAGATATTTTGGATTACCCGGAATACCTCAAAAACACAGGATTAAACCTGCTTTGCACCCCCGGAAATGATGTGGAAAGTACTACCGGATTGGCTGGAAGTGGTGCTAATGTGATTTTGTTTACAACAGGACTCGGTACACCTACCGGCAACCCAATTTGTCCTGTAATCAAGGTATCCACGAATAACAAAATGACCAACCGGATGCCGGATATCATTGATTTTAATGCAGGGACGGTAATTTCAGGTGAAGACAACTTGGAAACCTGCGGTGACAAACTTTTGGATTTGGTAATCCAGGTTGCCAGTGGCGAAGTCATCACCAAAGCAGAGAAAAACAAAAATTACGATTTTATCCCCTGGAAACGGGGAGTTTCACTTTAATCAAAAAGAGCGGCCCTTATACCAAGGCCGCTCTTTTTGTTTTGCTTCAATTATTTTCAATCAATAAATGATGTTGGCACTCAGCAGGGTATTTCCCTTGCCATCGGCAGCTTTCACATTTCCGATTACGCGCCCACTTCCTGTAGCACCTTTGAATTTGCCGGTTCCTCCAACGATTTCTACCTCGGCTAAAAAAGTGATGTTTCCGTATTTGTCAAATTTTGCATTGTTGGAGACATTGTGAAACCAGATAGAATTGCCTTTTCCGTCGGTAGTGATGGTACTGACAGTTTTATAATTAGAATCCAATTCTTCCGCTGAAATTCCAAGCGCTTCAATTTGCACTTGAAAAAACTCGGTGACAGGTGCTGCTACTGTGGAGACTTCACCTTTTTCATTAGGTGCACCTACAGCATATTGGTTAAAAAAGGAATAGGATTTCCCCATAAAGAGCGCATTGCCTGTTCCAAAACCCGGAAATGCATAAGGCTTTGTCGGGTCTTGAATACTTTGATTGGAGAATTTTTCCATATAAGGAAGGCTTTTGGGACCCTTTCTCAGGTTCTCTCCTCCTTCGGGAAGAACTTCAGTAGACTCTCCGATCGCCTTGGAGGAAACAGGGGCCAAGGGTTGATCTACATCCGACATACAAGAGGACATCAGAATCAATCCGACCAGGCTCAAGCCTGACCATTTCAGGTAATTACTTTTCATTGAATTATTGGGTTAGGGTGATTGAATAATATTAATAAATCTTGCACTAAATAAACTAATAAAAGATTGGGTGAATGTAGTTCATTTTTCAACAAACAGAATGTTATTTGCATTTCACACCAATAAAAATGCCAAAAATATTATCCTACGATAAAAAAGTTTGCAGATGATGCTTTTTCTCTAATTTTCCTAGCTATTTGATACTCTTCTGAATTGTACCATTCCAAGGCTATTTCTTTGTTAGGAAATTCCAATAGAACCAAGCGGTCATAATTCCAAACCCCTTCCATAACCTGAACAGGATTTCCCCGAATCACAAACTTTCCGCCATAGGCCTCAACGCTGGCAGGAGTCAATTTTTTGTATTCTTCGTATAATGAGGCATCTTGAATAGTTACTTCTACTAAAACAAAAGCGGACATAGGGTTAATTTTTAGATTGACCCAAGTTGTTCAAAACTTCTAATATGGCAAATAGCAATATCCAAATACTTCAATTCGGTACTGGAAACTTCCTCAGGGCTTTTTTGGGATCCATGGTTCAAGACTTAAATGAACTTGGCAAACCATTGAATATCTGCATTATACAATCAACCTCAGGTAACACGATTGATAAACTGGCAGCCCAAAATTTTCAATATCATTTATTGGAAGCAGGATTCAAGAACGGACAAAAAGTCGAATCCATCAGAGAAATTACCTGTGTAAAGGACGGCTTGAAACTCCCTGATGAGGTCGAAAAGTTCTTCCAGTTCAGCAGCTCAACAAGTGTAAAATGGATCGTTTCCAATGTCACAGAGGCTGGAATGATCTGGAAAAATGAAGGCCCAATCGAAAAATTTGCGGAATCCTTTCCGGGACGTCTGACCCAATGGCTTTACAAAAGATTCCAGATTATCCCTCAGTCCGAGACCGTAATATTGCCCTGTGAGCTTCTCCCAAACAACGGAGATCTTTTGAAAAATTTTGTTCTTGATCATGCCAAATCCTGGAACCTCTCCAAAGATTTTATTTCCTGGATAAATGAAAAAGTTATTTTCTTTAATTCACTGGTAGACAGAATTGTACCTGGATTTCCTTCACATCTTGATTTAAAGTTAAAAGACACAGATCCATTTCTCGTTCAAGCAGAACCTTATGCACTTTGGGCGATTCAAGGGTCTGGGCCAGCAAAGACTAAACTTCCATTTCTGGGAAGCAAATCGGAGGTGATCTTGGCAGAAGACATCGCAGG
This sequence comes from Algoriphagus sp. A40, assembly GCF_002002735.1. GTDB lineage: Bacteria > Bacteroidota > Bacteroidia > Cytophagales > Cyclobacteriaceae > Algoriphagus. The sequence goes on from NZ_MUNY01000049.1 coordinate 90,184, forward strand.
ATATTCCCTGAGGAAAGTCCGGATTCTCAATGCCTCCCACACAGCCATGACAGGACACGGTCTCCTGAATGGAATAGAAACGGTAGGTGAATGGATTGGAGATTCCAAAAGAGAACAATTCCTCCTATCCATGATTTCAGAGGAAATCATTCCGACGATGGAATTGGATCAGATAGCCTTGGTGAAATACTCCGAAGAAGTGTTGGACAGGTTTAGAAACCCATTTGTATCCCACAAACTGAGCGATATTTCACTCAACAGCATCGCCAAACTAAAAAGCCGTCTCCTCCCAATCCTAGCTGATTATCATTCGAAAAATGGACATTTCCCAGCTAAATTGAGTTCTTGTATGATTTCCATGATTTTATTTTACCTCAGAAATCCGGAGAAAATCAGGGACGGGCAGGAAATTAAATCCTGGTTTGAAGCCGATTCAAAAAATGAGACTGAACTCGAAAATCTCAAACTTGCCTTATATCAATGGCTTCAATTGGATTGGAATCCAGACTTCGATTCAGCTTATAGTAAATTGACTCAATAAGATAACAATCAAGAAGTTATTCAAATCCCATTCCAGCAGCATACCTTGTCTTTGCATAGGAAATTCTGAGTTTTGAGGCTAGCTCGTTGAGCGTCAGCCGAGAATCAAAAACCGAAACCTCCCGTGCATTGACAAGGAAAAGGCTTGATTCTCCGATTTCAAATCTGCGCATCTCTCCTGTCAAAAGTGCCTGCAGGCTTTTGACATTTTCTGTGAAAGTGAGCAGTTGTTGATTTACAATTGTCCAATTGTTCAATTCAGATTCGAGTTTGGTCCGTAGCTGGAGCTCTTTCAGATCTCGGGAGTTCTGCTTGAAATCCATTTTGGCTTTAGCTAATCCAACAGCTCCTCTGGACTTTCTCCACAAGAGTGGTGTGTAGACCGACAAGCCCCATTTGTAATTGTTTTCATAAAACTGAGACCCCTCAAATTGGGAAAAGGACTCCGCTAAAAAATTGTACTTAAGCTTAACTGTCGGAATAATTTGCTGCCCTTTCAGCCTTCTTTCCACATCCAAGCTTGCCAATTCGTAATCGGTCAACAGCAATTCCGGATGATTGGCAATTGCCATTCGCAATTCGTCAAAATCAGGATTTAAAGCAAATTCATCAAACAACCCCTCCGGCACGATCTCATTTTCAAGGAGCATCGGCCTTCCACTTTCATCCCACAGGTAGGTGTTCAGTTCCTGGGTTGCAGCAAAGTAGGTGTTTTCGGCAGTCTGCAAGCGATACTGCCTGTTTAGCAATTGGGAAAAAGCTTCTACCGTATCAATCGCCGCAAGATCACCCTGTTCAAAGCTTATTTTGACGGAATTGAAGCGAAATCTGGCAAGCTCCACTCCTTCTTTCAGCACATTGAGATTCTCGTATGCCAAAGCCCAGCGCCAATACATATCTGTTGCGCCAAGATTCAACTCATTCAGGAGTTTGGTCCGCTCCACTTCGCTTGCCTGCTTGTAGATTTGTGCTTTTCGCAAAGCAGCCCTTCTTTCATCCAAGATAAGTCCCTGACCGAGATTGACCGAAGCCCCCGCAGAAAGCAGCCCACCCGAAGGAACCGTAGATTCGGGATTAAGGTATGATCCGGAATTTTGCTCAAAAGCCCCGTTAAGTTCTACTCCCATCCAGGTGGGAATACTTACGCCCGCCTCACGCTTGTCATAGTACGAGGATTCTTTGTAGTCCTTTGTATCCAGATTTCCATAGATCAAAGGATCAAAGCCACCTCTTGCCTGCCTCACTTCCATCTGTCCCATCCGCAGGTTCAGGTCTGCTTGTGCAGAAACCGGGTGATAAAGCCTCACCCACTCCATGTATTCTGCAAAATTCAGTCTGAGCGTGTCCTGAGCTTTGACAGAATAGGACAAAGAAATCACCAATAAAACCAGTGTCAGTTTTTTCATTTTTTAGAGGAAACTGCTTGATCTTTCTGTTCTCTTGTATAATAATCTGCCGGGAAGCCATTGAGTTGACGCCAGATTTCATACCAAACCGGCACATCGTTGAGAATGGCAATTCCGTCTGCTCCCGATCCCATTCGAAGCAACTCTGGCCAGGCCTCCTCCTCCGGATCCTCAATTACCAAGACTCGATACTGATTATTTGGTCCGGCAAACTGATCGATAGCCACCACGACTCCCCCAAAAGTACCATTGGATATTTGGGGCCACCCTGAGAAAACAATCGCAGGCCAACCGTCAAAAATAAACCTGACTTTATTTCCTACTTTGATCAGGGGCAAATCCACCGGCTCAACATACATTTCCACAGCCAAATCGGCATTTGCAGGCACAATATTGACGATTTCGTCCCCTTCCTTGATTGTCTCACCAATACCTACTTGGAGCGCCTTAGCTATATAACCATCCTGAGGAGCCAAAATATGTCTGTACCCGGTCCTTCGTTCATAATTCGAATATTGGTTTTCAAGTTTGGTCGTGCTCGCTTCTGCATCAAACTGTGAGGACATGGCAGTGTACATGTCCGATTCAGCTTTGGCAAGTTTGTCTTTGAAATCATTGTCAATGGCATCCAGGTCAATTCTGGCGGTAAGCAGCTCATTTTTGCTGCTCAGGTATTTATTTTCAGAGGAAATCAATTTTGCCTGAACTTCCTGGAATTTCAACTTTCGGGTTTCAAGATCTGTAAGTGACCTCAAACCTTCCTCGTATAGATTCTCCGATCGCTCCAGTTGATATTTTCCGATATCAAAATTCACCTTTGCCTGCACTAACTCAATGCTGTCCGATTGGACTTTTAGCTCAGCCATGCGCAATTTGTTTTCAGCTTGCTGCAGTCGGAGGATATTATTCTTCTGAAGTGCATCAATTTGGTCTTTTAGCGCCCCAACTTTATCTCCGTAAGACTGCGCAGATAGCGCTTTGGCATCCACTTGCATTTGGGTTCTGGGTAAAAGCAGGGAGTCAAAGTACTCATCTTTCACTTCAGAAATCCTCAAAATCGTATCCCCTTTGGACACAAAGTCACCTTCAGCTACATACCAAGCCTCAATCCTTCCTGCCAAAATGGAATGGATAGTCTGAGGTCTTTGGTCAGGCCGGAGGGCCGTAACATAACCTTTCGATCGAATATTCTGTGTCCAGGGAACGAAAAGCATGATAAAAGCGGCAATCAATATCCCTGTAAGAATCCGAACCTTTCGCTGGCTTTCCTTGAGAGGAAGCGTCATCACCAGACTTTTGGATCCACTAAAAGGAATGGAATCCGGTATCTTATTGTGTGAAATATTCAACATGGCCTCAATCTTTTAATTTTTTGAACTCAGCGTAGCTGCCTTTAAATGTGATTTTGCCTTCACTCATGACTATCACTTCATCGGCCCGACTTAAGGCTTCCTCATCGTAAGCAATCATAAGCAAGGTCCAGTTTCCTTTAAAAATGTAATCAAACACCCGTGTCCGGACTTCCGGTTCGACGAATTGGAGGACATTTTCCATAATCAATCCTTTGGGTTGATCAACAAAACCCCTTGCCAACAAAATTTTTTGTGCCAAGGATTTGGAAAGTCCTTTGCCCTCAGGCTGGAGCATCGCATCCAAACCCAATGGCAGCCGGTACAAATACTCCTTCAGCCCAACCAAATCCAGGATGTATTCCAAATGACTTTGATCAAAATCCCTCCCGACCAGGATGTTTTCCCGGATAGATCCGTGAAAAATCTCCTGCAGCTCCAAAATTTCCCCTACAATTCCACGATACTTTTCAAGATTGATGTATTCCAGGGAAAGGTCATTGACCGAAACGGTACCTTCATATTCCTCATAAAGCCCCGAAAACAGGGCCAAAAGTGAACTTTTTCCGCTTCCACTTTTACCGGTAACCACTACTTTTTTCCCAGCTTCCACAGTCAGACTGACTCCTTTCAAAACCGGTTCATTAGCATCCTGAGGTTGAAAAACCACATTTTCCATCCGGTATTTCAAGCCTTCAGGACTCGCCGTGACGATTTTTTCGGTAGGGCTGTGATGCTCAAGTTCCAGATCCATCACCTGCCCGAGTTTTTCCACCGCAACCAGGGTGTCGTAAACAGTTTCCAAGGATAGAATTAGTTTTTCGACGGAATTAATCACCAACACGATGATCACTTCCGCTGCCACAAACTGTCCGATGGAAATCTGGTCATTGATTAGCAACAAACTTCCGGCAATCAGTAAACTAGTGATAATAAAAACCTTAAATCCAATCATTACTTTGTATTGGAAAATCAACACGGAAAAGTGCTTGGACCTGAATTCAACATACTTTTGGATCAGTTTGTCCGCTCTCAAAATGGGCAAGCGGGTACTTCCGACCAACTTGAAAGAGTTTAAGGTACGCCCAACCTCCTCCAGCCAAAAGGCCGTTTGGTATTTGTAAGTGGATTCTTTCAGTGCAGTATCCATACCCCTGGGACCAGAGAAATAGAAAATCAATACCAAAATCCCGATCAGAACAATTCCAAAAATGATAAATGTCGGATGGTAGATCGACAGCAAAAGCAAACCAAAAAATACTTGGAGCAATGCCGAGGAAAACTCAATGAGAATCTTGGCAAGCCCTTTTTGCAGATTGACTGTTTCAAAAAATCGGTTTACAATCTCAGGGGCATATTGGCCATGCATGATTTCTGTCTTCACTTTGGGAAGCCGGTAAGCCAGAGAAAGTCCAGATTTGGAAAAAATCCTCTGCTGAAGCTTCTCCATGATGTGGAGCTGTGATATCTGCAAAAATCCACTGAATACCACCCCCAATCCTACTATGATGACCAAGATAATCCAGGAGGTACTGATTCTACCACCCAAGATAAAATTCAATATCGCCTGAATCCCCAAGGGTAAGGAAAGCGTGATCAAACCATTGAGAATGGCATAAAAATATATCGCATAGACTTGGTTCTTTTCCTCCTTCAGCAACCCAAAAAATCGCTTAATAGGAGTCATTTCTGGATGATTAGGCATTGGAAATCGCTTTAAATACGAGTTGGTAAAAGAATTGAAAACGCTCGCTCCCTTCATGTTTTGTCTCGGTCATCCCTGGAAGATGGACAGAATGGAAGGATTGCAGCAAACTGGACTCCATGACTGTGGAAACCAATGTCTTGGGGAATTTGTATTCCGGATTGATCTCTCGGATGATGGCAGCTAGTCTTTCTCCAAAGCGGTACACTTGGGCGAAAATTCCAGATTCGTGCTCCATGTCCACTGTTTTGGTTAGATACCCTTTAATGGACTCATTGATTACAAGCTTTCGGAGAAGTTTGGGATCCAAATATTCGTTTTCAAGGTAAACAGGTCCATCCACCATCAGACGGATCCCAATTCCGAGTCGCTCCGAAGGATCTTTGATGTTTGAAGTTGCGAATACAAGATTGTGCTCCATCCATGCCCAATACCAGGCGCATAGGTAAAGCAAAATCATGTGCTTGTTTTCAAAATACCGATAGATCGCAGCTTCTGTACTTCCGATTCGTTGGGCCAGTTTTTTAAAAGTAAACAGCTCGATCCCGATTTCCTGGATCATTTGACTGCCTTCCCTGACTATCAAAACTCCCAAATCAGAGCTGAAAGGCTCTTTGAAATAGAGATTTGGACTGACGTCTACCCGGATTTTCTTTAAAATTGCTTCCATCCTTCAAAAGAAAATTGTTCATTCCTAACGAACTGAAGTTCAAAAAGTTTGTAATCCATTTGATTTTGTTAGTAACACTAACAAAAGGATTTTTACTTTATAGATTTCAAAGCCTTGGTAATCAACACTTCCATAGGAATTATGTTCAGGCTCGCTTCATTTGTTGCCTCCAGGAAAACAGGGGGAGCGCAATTTGCCCTGTAAGCCTCCATCCATCGGAGAGCGCAAAGACACCATTTATCGCCGGGTTTTAGACCAGGGAAAAGAAATTCAGGCCTTGGTGTAGTCAAATCATTTCCCCTACTTTTTGAAAAAATCAAAAACTCCTCCGTCATCTCCGCACAAACAGTATGGGTACCTGAATCCTCGGCGCCGGTTTCACAGCAACCGTTCCGATAAAACCCAGTCATCGGAGCCGTGCTGCATGCTACTAATTCTTCACCAAAAACATTTTTAGCCATTGCGCAAAGGATTAAAAGTGTTCGAATTCAAATTGACTTCAGAGGCAGTTTAAAGCTCCTAAAATCCAAATCCCTGAAATCAGGATCCCTTAAATTTCAGCTTTCCCAAGCCGTAGAGGTAAAGCACTTTGGAATACCTCAGCATCGCAGGTAATAATACAATATTCAAAACAACCATGGTGGTCAGGTACATCCAAAGTTCAGGAACTTCAATCAGGACATTGATTGCTGTGAGAGAAGTGATCACCAATGCAACTGAAAAAGCATAGCTGATGTACATCGCACCATAATAAAAATCGGGTTCAGGAATAAAGTTGGCGCCACAGATTGTGCAGGTTTTGTTTACTTCCGACAGTTTTTGGAAGCTCAGCACACTCACTGAAAACAGTTTTCCTTCTCGGCATTGCGGACATTTGGCTCCTGCCATCGCTAAACTCAAGCTTTTGGACATGCTTTTTTGTTGCAAATTAAATCAGAAATTCATTTCCAAACGTGATCAAAATCACCCTATCTCCACGTTAAAAAATAAATTGAAATCAGGTGAAATGAAAAATGGAGCCTTTTTAGCCCCATTTTTTATCTGAATTCTTCCAAGTCGTAATCTTTTCCTTTGCCCCATTGCAACAGCTCGTGTATGGTATAAAACTCCAGCGTATCGAGGTCTTTGATTTTGAAATTATCTCCGGAAAGCCGGGACATTATCTCTATGGTCCGGATTTCTCCCTGATTGACAAGACGATAAACTCTACCCACCCGAAGGTTGTCCAATGCAATCGGCATCAGGCTTTGGGCTTTATCTTGACTCCGGTCGCTTCAAAACTGATTTTTTTCTCAGGCTCCGTGATCGCTTCCACTTCTTCTTTGGATTTCCCCTGATCTTCGGCATAATGTCTCAGGGTTTCCACGTCAGTCTCGGTCAGCGTGGCAACTCCCTCCATCACAATCGGGAATCCCTGAGAATTGGTTGGCAAGAAAAATCCATAGTCCTTGAATGTCACCCGCATGGATTCACCGCCAGGCAATTCCATCGAAAACCAACAGCCTTTTTTGGTACAAACCTCTTTGATTTCTCCCGAAATTTTCCCGTTAAATGTACCCTGAGCTTCCACTGCGGAAACCATTTCTGAAGTGCTCGCCACCTTTTCAACTTCTATGATATTTCCGTAGTTACCCGGGACAATCTCAGCTTCACCCACGACATCATAGGTTGTCTTTTGGGTTTCTTCTGTCTTTTGCTGGCAGGAGAAAGTGGATACGCCGGTCAAAAGAGCGATAATCAAAAATGACTTTTTCATGGGACTTTTATTTTTTTCAAAATTAACCCAAAAGCCGGTTTGGGAAAACTCATTTGTGATTTCTGTACAAAATCGATTGCAAACGCTTATTTCCAATAGAATGATTGGTGATTTTTCAAACATGAAAAACTTTTCGATTAATTCTTGCAACAAACCTCCAATTTTTTTAACAATCCTGTAATTTTACCTACTCAAAGACCTATTGACCCTGCACTCATGCCTCAAACCAAAAAGTTTATCATTGATTTTGACAGTACCTTTACCCAGGTTGAAGCTCTGGATATTCTCGGAGAAATCAGCCTGGTCAATGACCCCGACAAAGCTCGAAAACTACAGGCAATCAAGGACATCACTGACAAAGGAATGGAAGGCTCCATCACTTTCAGAGAAAGCTTAGAGCAAAGACTTGAAATCCTTAAGGCAAGCAAAACCCAAATCTCAGACCTGATTGCCGCACTCCGCCAAAAAGTCTCCAAGTCGTTTGAAAGAAACAAGGAATGGTTTCATGACAATGCAAAAGACGTCTACATCATCTCCAATGGCTTCAAGGACTTCATCATCCCAATCGTTTCGGATTATGGAATCAAAAAGGAAAATGTCTTTGCCAACGACTTTGTCTATGACGAGATAGGAAATATCATTGATTTCAACCGCGAAAACCCACTTTCAAAAAACAACGGAAAAGCTGAAACAATCAAAAATGTGAACCTTGAAGGAGATATTTATGTAATTGGGGATGGCTACACTGATTACGAAATCAAGGCTTCCGGACTGGCAAATAAATTTTACGCATTCGTAGAAAATGTCCACCGTCCGAAAGTTGTCAGCCAAGCCGACCATATTGCACCAAGTTTTGACGAAATCCTTTATATCAATAAGTTGAATACGAAATTTTCTTACCCAAAAAGCAGAATCAAAGTTCTCCTCCTGGAAAATGTACACCCAATCGCGGTACAGCTTCTGACAGAAGAAGGCTATCAGGTCGAAGTGGCTTCTGGCGCGATGAGCGAAGAAGAACTTTGCGAAAAAATCAAAAATGTCTCAATTCTTGGTATCCGTTCCAAGACCAACGTGACCAAGAAAGTGTTGGAAAATGCCAACAGACTTTTGGCTGTCGGAGCCTTCTGCATCGGTACCAATCAGATTGACTTGGAAGAATGTCAGCGAAAAGGCATTGCCGTTTTCAATGCACCATTCTCCAATACCCGCTCAGTGGTGGAAATGGCAATCGCTGAGATCATCTTTTTGATGCGTCGATTCCAGGATAAATCCGTGGGGATGCACCAGGGCATTTGGGATAAATCTGCCACAGGATCATTTGAAATTCGGGGCAAAAAACTCGGCATAATCGGTTATGGAAATATTGGCGCTCAGCTTTCTGTTTTGGCGGAAAACATGGGAATGAATGTGTTCTATTACGATGTCATCGAAAAGCTCGCACTTGGCAATGCCACCAAGGTCAATTCTCTGGATGAGCTGCTTTCTATCTGTGACGTGATTACCCTTCATGTTGACGGAAGAAAGGACAACAAGTGCCTTCTTGACAAGGAGAAGATTGGCAAAATGAAAAAGGGAGCAATCCTGGTAAACCTTAGCCGTGGTCACGTAGTGGAAATCCCAGCATTAAGAGACGCGATCCTATCCGGACAATTGGGTGGTTGTGCGGTCGACGTTTTCCCTGAGGAACCAAAGAACAACAAGGAGTCGTTTGAATCTGAGTTGAAAGGCTTGCCAAACACGATTTTGACTCCACATATCGGAGGAAGTACACTAGAAGCACAGGAAAACATTGCCAGGTTTGTTCCGGGAAAAATCATGGAATACATCAATACCGGTAATACTTACAATTCTGTGAATTTTCCTAATATTCAGCTTCCTTTCCTCAAGGATGCCCATCGCCTCATTCACATTCACCACAATGAACCAGGAGTTTTGGCGAAAATCAACCAGGTGCTGGCCAACTTCAACATCAACATCGTCGGTCAATACCTCAAGACAAATGAAAAAATCGGTTACGTGATCACGGATATTGACAAAGTCTATGAAACCGAAGGAATCGAAGCCTTGAAGACCATCCCAGGTACTATCCGATTCAGAACGCTCTATTGATCTTCTGAAACTAAAATAAACCAAAAAAGCCCCGAGATTTTGGGGCTTTTTTTATGCTTAAAATTTCAATTGGTTCAGACCTTTATCTGCTTTCGTAGAGATTTGAATAGTAATCCTGATAGGCTCCTGAGGTCACGTGATCCAGCCATTCTTCATTTTGGAGGTACCAATCGATGGTGATCTCGATTCCCTCGTCAAACTGTAAACTTGGCTCCCAGCCCAATTCTTTTTGGATTTTGGATGCATCAATGGCGTAGCGAAGGTCATGACCCGCACGGTCAGTAACGTAAGTGATCAGTTTTTCAGAAGTGCCAGGTTCGCGTCCCAGCTTTTCGTCCATCTTTTTGCAAAGCAACTTGACGATGTCAATGTTTTTCCATTCGTTGAAGCCACCGATATTATAGGTCTCTCCGGCTTTTCCTTTGTGAAAAACAACATCAATTGCCCTTGCGTGATCCTTCACAAACAACCAGTCGCGGACATTTTCGCCTTTTCCATAGACCGGAAGCGGCTTCATATTCTTGATGTTGTTGATACAAAGTGGGATCAGCTTTTCAGGAAAATGGTTAGGCCCGTAATTATTGGAACAATTGGAAACGACGGTTTTCATTTTGTAGGTATTGGCATAAGCCCGCACAAAATGATCCGAGGCAGCTTTGGAAGCCGAATAGGGCGATTGAGGATCGTATGGAGTAGTTTCTAGAAAGAACCCTCCATCATGGAGAGATCCATAAACCTCATCTGTGGAAACATGGTAAAACAGATGCTGATCCAATTCATTTGCCCAGAATTTCTTAGCCGCATTGAGCAGGTTCACAGTTCCAAAAACATTTGTTTTCACAAAAGCCAAAGGATCCGTGATCGAGCGATCCACATGAGACTCGGCTGCGAGGTGAATCACATCTGTGATTTTGTGCTTAGCAAAAATCACATCGAGTGCTTCTGCATCCTGGATATCCGCTTTTTCAAAAAAGTAATTGGAGGCTCCTTCTACTGCTTTCAGGTTTTCCAAATTACCTGCATAAGTCAAGGCATCCAGATTTACGATTTTATAATCAGGATACTTTCTTACAAAAAGTTGAACCACATGGCTTCCGATAAATCCGGCGCCACCCGTGATGAGAATAGTTTTGCTCATTGCTTATTTTTTAAAATAGGCTAAATACCAATCTGTAAACGCCTTTACTCCTACTTCAATTGGAGTGTTAGGCTTATAACCTGTGTCACGTACTAGATCTTCCACGTCCGCGTGAGAAGCAGGCACATCTCCAGGCTGAAGTGGCAGAAGTTCCATCTCAGCCTTCTTCCCAAGTCCTTTTTCCACAGCTCGGATATAATCCATCAGCAACACAGGAGCTGAATTACCAATGTTGTAGATTTTGAAAGGTGCTTTCCCGCTTCCGGGATCCGGGTTTTGGGGATCAAATTCCGGATTTGGGCCGGCCGGTCTGTCAGCAACTTTTATCACTCCGGAAACAATATCATCAATGAAAGTGAAATCTCTTTTCATCTCACCATAGTTAAACACTTGGATTTTCTCACCTTTCAAAATAGCCTCAGTGAAAAGAAACAAAGCCATATCCGGCCTTCCCCAAGGTCCATAAACCGTGAAAAACCTCAATCCAGTCGTCGGAATCCCAAACAAATGGCTGTAAGTATGAGCCATGAGTTCATTTGACTTTTTGGATGCCGCATAAAGTGAAATCGGATGATCTACCGAGTCCGAAGTCGAAAACGGCAATTTTTCATTTGCTCCATACACCGAACTCGACGATGCGTAAACCAAGTGCTTGACCGGATGAAAACGGCAACATTCCAGGATATTCAAAAACGCCATGATGTTGCTTTGAATATATACTTCAGGGTGAGAAAGCGAATACCTTACACCAGCCTGTGCTGCCAAATGAATGACTACATCAAACTTTTCCTGTTCAAAAAGGGTCAGCAATGGTTCTTTATCCACCAAGTCCAATTGGACAAATCGGTAATTTGTCTGTGTGTTAGATTGAACTGTTTCCCCTCTTTTAATTTTAGATTTTTGGATCCCGCGATGCTCCAGACGGGCATATTTCAGATTGACATCGTAATAATCATTGATGATATCCAAGCCGATAACCTCTTCACCCCGATCAATTAATTTTTGTGCAACATGAAATCCAATAAATCCGGCTGCGCCGGTCACGAGGTACTTCATAGGGAAAAGTGGTGATTGATTATCCAGCCCCAAATATATACTATTCCGTGGTTTTGGCGGCGTTTATTAACCGCTGGTAATTGCTAAAAATTTCTTTTTGAATGGCTTTTCTATCGTAATTTTCTTCAACCTTACGGTATAAATTGGCTGCATAATGGTCCATTTTTTCTCTTTTTACAAAAGCGAATTCCAAGGCCTCTTTTAGAACTGCGGTGTCTTTGACCGGAAAAATCAAGCCTGTTATTTGCTGGGTTATAATATCTGAATTACCGATAATATCCGAGCAAATCACCGGTACCTGCATTGCTCCGGCCTCCAGCAAAACATTAGGAAAACCCTCTCTGTGAGAAGGATGTACCAGCACGTCCGAAAGAGCAAGGTAATGGGCAACATGATCCGACCAGTCAATCTGAATGATTCGGGGATGATCCTGAATCGTCTGGATAGTTTCCGGAGAAAGGGGATCCAAGTCCTGCTCAAAGGCACCCAGCAGGACCAGTTTGGATCTATTGACAATCTTGGAATTCAAAAAGGCTGAAACCAGCTCCTCAATTCCTTTATCCTTCACCAATCTGCCAACTGAAAGAATGATAAATTCATCTTCTCCCGGCATAATCCGCATCGTCGCTGCCACCAAATGGTTTTCCTTCAAAGATTCCCTGTTGAATTTTTCGAGATCGACACCATTGGATGAACCTTTCCCGATGATCCGAAGCTTATTTTCAGGACAAAGCTCATTTTGTATTACAAACTTGCGGAGGCCTTCAGAATTTGGCCAAACCTCGGTAGCATTGGAATAAGTCCATTTCTCCACGGATTCCAACAAATTTTTCTTATTGCCTTCAGCCGCCATGGCAGGAATTCCCGCTAGGGTATGAATCCTGATTTTCACTCCGGCAAGGTTTGCAGCAATCATTCCCAAAAGTCCCGCTTTGGGAGTATGGGTATGGACGATATCCGGTTTTTCTCTTTTAAAAAATTGAATGAGCTGCCAAATGCACTTGAGATCATGGAGAGGCGTGATTTTGCGGGTAAAGGGAATGACTTCGTGGCGAACTCCTTCATTTTTCACTGCTTGATCCACTTCCCTGCCTTCTGCACTGACCATGATCACCTCCCAGCCTTGCTCCATCATGTACTTCATTTGCCCAGTGAGCAAAAGTTTGAGTGAAATAGGAACAGTGGTGATTCGGATCAGTTTGGGCATCAAAAAGAAATATTAAAGGGGCAAAGGTAAACTTTTAACGCTTTTAGTCCGCTAAAATTTGCTAAGGGAATTCAAAAACTAAATCCGGTAACCTAGATAAATGTTGATTCGAGCCTTGTTTATTTATTAACTACCTCAGTCCCTATCCTCCAGCTCAAATATTTCCTCCAATCCCACTCCGAAAATACGGGCAATCTTTAATGCTAGTACTGTCGATGGTACGTATTTTCCTGCTTCGATCGAATTGATCGTCTGACGTGAAACCTGGACTTTTTCGGCCAAATCCTGTTGGGTCATGTCTTTTTTGGCACGCTCCACTTTGATGGTATTTTTCATGGATTCAGGATTAAAACGCCAACAAAGACTGCCTTTGCTTATGAAGTACCCATCTAAACCTGCCAATGAAAATAAGCTGAATGGTAAACATGTTGTAGCCCATAAATTCCAGGAACCCGAAACCATAAAAGAGCATGGTCCCGATGATCAGAATGAACGTATTGGTGTAGCAAGCCACCAGCAGGGAATCCAGCCGAAGTTTTTGGATGAATTCGTCCTCTTCCTTTTCTCTCGAAAAAGCAATCAGAAACAAAGAAACAAAAACTCCAATCATGGCAATCTCATTGGTGAAATTCTCTTTGGAGTCTTCGAAAAGCGACCCTTCCCTAACCGGAAACTCAAGCCATCCCATATTAAAATCCAGGTAATTGTTGGCAAAAAGCAATACCGCAAAAGGCAGAAATAAGAACCAACCGAGTTTTTGAAACCGGTGTGACAAAAGGATTTTCGTAAGCATAGTATTAGTTGGTTTAGTTGTCTTCTTTATTTGCAATGTATTTCTGGTATTGAAATGCCCCGTAGATGTAGGCATTGAGCAGAAATAGTACGAGATAGGCAGTGAACATCTCTGAGGTGATCCGATCAAACCTCAGGTAATTGATCAACATGATAGCAGCTAGGCCCCAGATCAACCAAAAAAAGCCAGTCTGAAAGGCTTGTTGCCTGAAACTTCGGATCATCTCATCTTCCACTTTTTCACGAGTGAGGTTCAAAATCCCAAAGCCAATTGCCCAAAATCCATAGATAATCTGGGCAGTATCGTTGGGTTCTATTGAAGGATTCACAACAGCCATCCCGATCACTAAAAATACGGGCAGTGGAAAAAAGACATACCCCAGCTTCTTCCATCCCGGAGAAAGAAGTGGCACATTTAAAATCGAGTTCTTTTCCATAAGTAATGTTTGTTTGTCCAAATGTAAAACAAACTTTACTTTATGTCAAATTATTTTTCCAATTTTTTTTGCTTTGATGATTAACCTCATTCTCTAAAACACAATAGTAGTATTCTCAATCTGGCAAAAAGGCCCTTGATTTGTTTACCTTTAGCCAATCAAACCTATTTAAAATTCGATTTTCCATGATTTCCAATGTAAAAATTGCCATTATCGGTTGTGGTAACCTTGGCGCCTCCATTGCAAACGGTCTGTTGATGAGGGAGGATTTTGACCCAAAAAATCTAACCCTCACCAAACGAAATACCTCCAGCCTGGCAGAATTTGAGGCTAAAGGCGCTCATGTCCATCCCGATAATGTCTCGGCCGCTAAATATGCTGACCTGATCCTCCTGGGTGTCAAACCTTATAATGTCGCCAATATCCTCAAGGAAATTAACCCTGTCCTTGACCCCAAAAAGCAACTTATCATCTCCCTGGCCACAGGAGTCACTTTAAAGGAAATGTACGAGGTACTGGACCCAAAAACAGTTACGTTCCGGGCCATGCCAAACATTGCGGCAGATATTCAGGAATCTATTACCTGCATCTGCCATGAACAGGCGGATCCATTCCAGGTAGAAATGATCAAGGAGTTGTTTGACTCGATCGGATTTACAATATCCATTGATGAAAGCCTCATGGAAGCTGCCACAGTTCTTGGGGCGTGCGGGATTGCATACGTTCTAAGATTTATGCGGGCCATGATTCAGGGAGGAATACAGATAGGCTTTGATTCCGTGACTGCAAGCAAAATTGTCAACCAAACAGTAAAAGGAGCTGCAGAACTTATGATTCAAAAAAACATCCACCCGGAAGCGGCAATTGATAAAGTTACCACACCAAAAGGCTGCACCATAGTAGGACTAAACGAAATGGAACATCAGGGATTTAGCTCTGCCATGGTCCGGGGTGTCATCGCCAGTTACGATAAAATCGCAAAATAAAGGTCCAAATCCCCAAACTGAAGCCACTGGATTCTCCGGTGGCTTTTTTTTTAAAATTCTTTTGAATTGGAAAATTCTTATTTCCCATTACGAAATAGGGTTTAAAGTATTTTGGCTTATTTACTGACTTGAAAAAATCAATCATTTTATGGAAATATTAATACTACTTTAAAAAAGAATAATTTTAGGGTTGTTTTTCTTTTAAATGTTTTCATTAGATTTGTCTCGGGTGATAAACAACTTTTGCTATTCTTTTTTAAGAGACTCGATTTTTAAAGGAAGGACTGTTTGGTAACTTTTTCCTCCTTCCTTTTTTGTTTGAATTTTACATGCTGCTCATAAAAAAAGCCTCCGACCTTTTAGATCGGAGGCTTTTGAGTTTTATAGCTGGTTTTCAATCAAAAAGCTCAGCAAGCTTATTTTCCAAACTTGGTCCCCTGAGGTCTTTTGCAATTATTTTACCATCCGGGTCCACCATATAAGTTGCTGGAATGGCATCGATCTGATATAGTTCTGCCGCTATGGAATTAAAGTATTTCAAATCGGAGACCTGAGTCCAGGTCAAGCCGTCATCTGCAATTGCCTTCACCCAGTCCTCTTTGGTTCTGTCTAATGATACACCAAATACTTCAAATCCCTTGTCTTTGTAAAGATTGTACAACCTGACCACATTCGGATTTTCCTGGCGGCAAGGTTTACACCAAGCTGCCCAAAAGTCAATCAGGACATATTTTCCTCTCAAATCTGAAAGCTTCACTACTGTACCATCGGGATTTGGAAGTTCGATCTCGGGTGCAGGCTGCCCTACGGATAGTGCCCTCATTTCATCCAACTGTTGCTTCATCTGAAGAATGGAAGCAGTTCCGGGGTAATTTTCATTGAGTTTTGCCACCAATTGGTCAATAAATTGAAAATCCGTTTTGGGATTCAACAGGCCAATAGCTGCCAGAGAAGCGAAAGAATCACCCATGCTGGTGATCATTTCCTTAACCCGCTCTGCTTGATTTGCCTCCAAATTCATGGCTTCTGACTGGATATTTTTGATAGCCTCGGAGTTGTTTTTGCTCATCGCTTCATAGTAAGCCTCATTTAGCTTATTTACTTCTGCCTGATAAGCTTCCATCAACTTTTCGATTTTCACCATTTCCTTTGTATCGGCTGAGCCTTCAATGGCCAGACTTTCAGGATTGGAAAAATTGTATTTCACTTCCACATCTTCCTTAAGCAACGCAAGGCGAACTACTTTCTGACCAAATAAATTCAACTCGAAAAAAGTTGGGGCTTCCACTGCCACCTCGTAAGTAAATTCTCCATTGGAATTCAGATCCAATGTATCCAGCACTTTTGGTCGGCTATCGGTGAATTGAGAAAGAACAATCACTCCTTCCGGGGCATTTTCGATTTTTCCTGTCACCTGAACCTTGCCTTCTGTAGAAAGTTCATTTCCCCCGCAGGAGAAAAATGCCATCACGGCTAATGTCCAAACTCCGATCATCTTGAATTTCATGTATTTATAAATGATTTTTTAGGGTCACGCCTGACTGCTGCCAGGCAGGTGGAAACTATCATTTTTGAAAATCATCACTTGGGGTGAAACTTTCGCCATGCTCGATTCCATATTATTAATTTTCCAGAAGTTCAGTCAATATTTTGGTTGCGACTTTTGGATCTGCTTTTCCTTTGGATTTTTTCATCACTTCGCCCATAAACATTCCCATGAGGCCTTTTTTGCCGGATTTGTATTCCGCCACTTTGGACCCGTTCTCCGCCAAAACACTTTCCACAATTGGCTTCAAGGATCCTTCGTCACTTTCCTGGATCAGGTTTAACCGCTGCGCTATTGCAAGGGAGGATTCCTCGGTTGCCTTGAGCAATTCAGGATAAATCTTTTGGGAGGCGGCTGTGAAAGATACTTTCCCAGCATCCACCAATGCAATCAGTTCAGCCAAAATAGTCGGCTTGATTGGGAAATCATCTATGTGAAGCACCTGCTCATTCAGATAGGATTTGACTGGACCCATCATCCAGTTGGATGCTGCTTTGTAATTATTTGTTTTGGAACAAATCTCTTCAAACCAAAGTGCAATTTCCTTGGCGTCACTCAATACACCTGCATCAAGCGCAGGAAGTCCATAGACATCCACAAATTTGCGGTAAAGCTCCCTCGGTAAGGCCGGCATGGTTGCCTGAATAGAATGCAGCCATTCTTCGGAAATCACCACCGGACTCAAATCCGGTTCGGGGAAATAACGGTAGTCGTTCAGATCTTCCTTGGTACGCATGCTTGCAGTAGTTCCGGTAGCAGCATCGAAGGTTCTGGTTTCAGAAATCACTTCCACACCGGCTTCGAGCAATCCGATGATCCGCTCATGCTCATGCTCAATTGCCCGGGCAACATTACGGAAGGAGTTCATGTTCTTTACTTCGACCTTTTTGCCGTATTCAGAAGCGCCTTTCAGCATGACCGAAACGTTGGCATCGCAGCGCAGCGAACCCTCCTCCATATTTCCATCACAGATATCGAGGTATTTGACCAGTTTTTTTATTTCCGTCAGGAAAGCATAAGCTTCCTCTGGAGTTCTAATATCAGGTTCGGTTACAATTTCCACCAAGGGAGTTCCTGCACGGTTGAAGTCGACCAAAGTGTCTACCTCTCCGACTAAGTGCATGGATTTTCCGGCGTCTTCTTCCATGTGTACCCGATTCAGTCGGATCACTTTTTCGGTTCCATCAGCCAGCTCAATAGGTACTACCCCACCGATGCAGATCGGACCCTTGTCTTGGGTGATCTGATAGCCTTTGGGTAGATCCGGATAGAAATAATTCTTTCGGGAAAAAATATTGTATCGGGTGATTTCAGAATCACATGCCAAACCCATTTTGACCGCAAATTCTACCGCCTTCTTGTTCACCTTTGGCAAAGTACCGGGATGCCCGAGTGTAATTACAGAGATAAGTGTATTGGGCGATTGCCCATACTGGTTGGCGTCTGCAGCGAACATTTTACTTTCAGTCAGCAACTGGGCGTGGACTTCCAGTCCTACTACCAACTGGTATTTATTTCTCAGTTCTTCGCTTAGCATGTAATGAAATTTCAGCCATCATAAATACATTTCTTTGGCCTTGGCCACTACTTTTCCCAGTCCGGAAAGGTCCTTTCCGCCTGCTGTTGCAAAGAAAGGCTGACCTCCACCACCGCCTTGGATCTCCTTAGCAAGTTCGCGGACAATCTGACCTGCATTGAGTCCCTTGGAACCTACCAACGTATCTTCCAGAATTACTGCCACTTGAGGTTTATCTTCTATTTGGGCAGCCAGCACTACAAAGGCATTTGAAACGTCGTTTTTCAGTTCGTAAGCCAATTTTTTAAGTGAATCTGCATTAGGCAGCTCGACCTGGGCAATCAGGATATTCACTCCGTCCTTTTCCACAAATTGTTTCAAAAGTTCGGATTTCAACCCGGATGCTTTTTCTAGGTGCAGAGTTTCAATTTCCTTCCTCAGTTCATTTCTTTCCTGAAGCAAGGCTTCAATTGCCTTTTTGACATCTCTCGGATTCTTCAGCAAATCCTGGATTTCCTTGACCAAAGTCTCCTGCTCCCTCAGATAGGACTCAGCAGCCTTGGAAGTGATCGCCTCAATCCTGCGAACACCGGAAGAAATCGAACCCTCAGAGGTTATCTTAAACAAACCAATCTGACTGGTATAAGGAACGTGCGTACCTCCACAAAGTTCGACAGAGTAGTTTTTGTCAAATGTGATCACACGCACAAAGTCTCCGTACTTTTCGCCGAAAAGTGCCGTGGCACCCATTTTTTTGGCTTCCTCAATCGGCACGTTTCTTTGCTCGAAAAGGTGGATATTTTCCCGGACTTTGGAGTTTACAATATCTTCCACTTTGGTAATTTCCTCCTCGGTCATTTTGCCGAAGTGAGAAAAATCGAATCGCAATAGGTTTTCATTGACCAAAGAACCTCGCTGCTGGATATGGTCACCCAACACCGCCTTCAAAGCAGATTGAAGCAAGTGCGTAGCGGTATGGTTATTCATGGTCAAGGTTCGCTTTTCACGATCCACTTCTGCAGAAAATCGCTTTTCAGGATTTAAGGGAAGCTTTTCCACAAAATGAACGATCAAATCGTTTTCCTTTTTGGTATCGATCACTCGGATCTTTTCCGAATCGGAGATTAACCAACCCGTATCTCCTACCTGTCCACCGCTTTCGGCATAGAAAGGAGTTTTGTCGAGCACCAATTGGTATCGGTCGCCTTTTTTATCGGTAATTGTTCTGTGTTTGATGATATGAGAATAGGCTTCGGTAAAATCATAACCGATAAACTCCACTCCAGTATCCTCACTCACTATTACCCAATCTCCGGTTTCCTGTTCTGAAGCGGCGCGTGAGCGGGTCTTTTGCTTTTCCATTTCCTCGGCAAAGCCTTTTTCATCCACCGAAAAACCATTTTCCCGGGCAATCAGCGAAGTCAAATCCAAAGGAAAACCAAAAGTGTCATACAATTCAAAGGCTGTCTTTCCTGTGATGATCTTATCGCCTTTAGAATTCAATTCGGCTTTGATTGACTCAAGCATTTTCAGGCCATGGTCCAATGTTCTCAGAAACGAAGCTTCCTCCTCCTGGATCACCTTGGCGATAAATTCCTGCTGTAGCCTAACTTCCGGGAAAATGTCCCCGAAATATTCGGCGATCAAAGGAGTCAATTCAAAAAGAAATGGCTGCTGCAAGCCTAGGAATGTATATCCATAACGAACTGCTCTTCTGAGGATTCGGCGGATGACATAGCCTGCCTTGTTATTGGATGGAATCTGTCCGTCGGCAATTGTAAATGAAATCGCGCGGATATGATCCACGATCACCCGGAAAGCAATATCAGTCTGCTCATCCAATCCATAGGTTTTGCCTGATTTCTTGGCAATAGCGTCCAAAAATGGCTTGAACAAATCGGTGTCGTAATTGGAGGATTTGAACTGAATGGCTCTCACCAATCGCTCAAAACCCATCCCCGTATCCACATGCTTGGCAGGAAGTTCTTTCAGGCTTCCATCAGCCAATCTATTAAACTGCATGAACACGAGGTTCCAAATTTCGATCACCTGAGGATGGTCATTGTTGACCAGATCCCGTCCTGGAATTGTGGCAATTTCTGATTCTGATCTCAGATCGACGTGAATTTCAGAACAAGGCCCGCAGGGTCCGGTATCGCCCATTTCCCAAAAGTTATCCTTCTTGGAACCCATGATGATACGGTCCACAGGTACAATTTGGCTCCAAAGATCAAAGGCCTCCTGATCTTTTTCCAGCTTGTCCCCTGCATCTCCCTGAAAAACAGAAACATACAATCGGTCTTTGGGAAGTTTGTAAACTTCTGTCAAAAGTTCCCAAGCCCAAGCGATGGCGTCTTTTTTGAAATAATCTCCAAAGGACCAGTTGCCCAGCATTTCAAACATGGTGTGATGGTAGGTATCCACTCCCACTTCCTCCAGATCATTGTGCTTGCCGCTTACGCGAAGGCATTTTTGAGAGTTGGCGACTCTTGGATATTTGGCAGTTTCATTGCCTAGGAATGCGTCTTTGAACTGATTCATCCCGGCATTGGTAAACATCAGGGTTGGGTCATTTTTGACCACAATCGGGGATGAAGGAACGTACTGATGCTGTTTGGATTGGAAAAACTCGATGAAGGTACTCCGTATTTTCTTTGCTTCCATGGAAGGTCTGAGGTGCAGTAATGAACTATTCTTGTTTTTGGACCAAAATGAGGCCCTTTTTATCGGGTGACAAAATTAACAGAAATGACGGGCTTATGCGCATCTCCTTCAGGATTTTGAAGTAGATGGAAAAATATGAGTCATCAGCACCCGAAAGTTTGCCTTTGCCTGATTGCCCAAAAACGTGCTAATAAATCCCCAAATTATAAGTTTCCTCCCGAATCCAGAGGAAATGTAAAATCACCGATTATTTCTAGGCTATCCTAGTGACCCGATACCTTAAAAATCGTATTTCATAATTCGTATTTCCTTCCTTACTTTCATAAAAATTTTAGAAAACTTATAACTTATCGTGCTTTGGTTTTTTCAAAGCGCGTTGGTGGCAAAACCATAAAAATTCAATGTCCTATCTAGACCAAATCACCTCCCCGACTCTTTTAATCGACGAAAAAATCACTCGCGCCAATATCAAACGAATGGCTGATAAAGCCTCCAGAAATGGCAAAAAGCTCGTCCCTCACTGGAAAACTGCCCAATCCCATGAGATCGGAAATTGGGCCAAAGAGTACGGAATCCGTGAGGTGACAGCTTCATCCATCAAATTGGCCGAATACCTCTGCGGTCAAGGCTGGGACAATATCCACATCGCTTTTCCTTTCAATCCACTTGAAACCCCAAGACTAAACCGCTTGGCTGCAACCCAAAGTTTTTCTGTCCAGGTGGTCAATCCCGTGACTGCACAGAAACTGGTGGACGGCCTGACAAATCCGGTTGGGTTCTTTATTGAAATTGATGCAGGTTACGGCCGAACTGGGGTGCATATCTCTGATTTTGGTACAATCGAGGAAATCCTCCGTACCGCAAGAAAGTCCGATAAGCTTAAATTCAAGGGTTTTTACCTTCATCCCGGCCACACCTATTATACCGCCGACAAGGCTGGAATCTACGAGCAAAGCCGACAGGCCCTTCATATGCTCAAAATGAAATATCAAAGTGAATTTCCGGATTTAGTGACACGGGTGGGCGATACCCCGGGTTGTGCTGTGATGGAAGACTTTGGGGATATCGACGAACTCGGACCTGGAAACTTCGTCTTTTTTGATCTCATGCAGGCAGAACTCGGCAGCTGCACCAAAGCCGATATTTCAGTATGTCTTGCCGTTCCGGTGGTCGACATCAGCAAAGAGCGAAAAGAAATCCTGATCCACGGAGGCGGAGTTCATTTGGCAAAAGATGTGCTGGTTGATGCTGCAGGCAATAAAAACTTCGGAGAGGTGGTTTTCCTGAATGAAAATGGTTGGTCCATTCCGACAGATCGTTCCTACCTAAAGAGCATTTCCCAAGAACACGGAGTGATCAAAGCCTCAGATTCTCTTTTGGCAACTGTCAAAGTTGGAGATTTGCTGGGCATCCTACCCATTCACTCCTGCATGACTGCGGATTGCATGGGAGAATATTTGAGTCTGGATGGAAGGAAGATTGATCACTGCGAAGGTCAGTAAGCAGTCGCAGTGATCAGTAAGCAGTGTCAGACTGAGCACCTGAGTAACGAGAGTTACGAAGTCGAAGTCAGGGTTTAGTCGCAGTATTCAGGATCTCGGCGTCAGTACCTTTGTAGGTTCCCGACTTTTTTCCCTCTGTGAGAATCTGTGTCATCTGTGAGAAAATTCCCATTTTCATCGAGTAGGTTGAAGTAATCAGTTTAAGAAAATAGAGCAGTCTTTTTTCCACAATTATTCCAAGGAATCATGTACCAGTCACTAATAATCACCAAAACACTAGCTGCACCGGTTGCCATAGCTTTTGACATGTTTTCTCAAAAAGACCATGTGGCAAATTGGTGGGGACCAAAAGGAATGGACATGGAAATCAAATCTTTCGATTTTCGCCCTGAGGGCATTTTTCATTATGTGCTCAAAGCTGGCAATGGCTTCGAAATGTGGGGTAAATTCACCTATCTGGAGATCGAAGCGCCTCATCGGATTACGCTCATCAATTCCTTTTCCAATCCTGAAGGTGAAACGGTTCCGGCTCCTTTGGTTCCTTTCGGGGCAGATTGGCCTTTGGAAATGTGGACCGAATATCGCTTTGAGCCTTCTGGTGAAGAAACTCAGTTAACGCTTACCTCCTATCCACAAAACGCCAGTGAAGCCAGCAAGCAACTGTTCTTTGAAAATCACCAAAACATGAAATTGGGATTTAAAGGAACTTTTGATGCTTTGGTGGGATATCTGGAACGAATCAAAAGCAATCAATAATCCGTAAATTAGATATTCGATAATTTAACCTCCTTTTCCGATGACCAGAACCTCAACCCTTGACCCAGGAACAGCAGCCTTTTTAACCTTTCTGATTCCGGGATGGGGACAAATGCGTCGTGGCAAAGTCAAAACCGGACTGATCTGGCTAGTGGTGGTAGTTGCCGGATATTTTGCAATGATCATCCCCGGATTAATTCTTCACGGAATCTGCATCATGGATGCCTATTACAGAGAATAAAGAGAAAGGATTGAATCAATTTTCTCCCTTCACTTTTTCTTTTCCGTAAATAGGAAGCTTTATTGCGAAATAGAGATCCGTTGTTCTGGACTTTTTGGAAAGCGCATTGGTTAGGATTGATCCTGATCCAAGCAATACCGGACCAGCCCGAAATCCAAGTCCCCAGGAAGGTGTCGTGTCGTATTGACGCATTCCAAAGGGACTATAAATACTAAGCCATTTAAATTCCAGGCGGGGAGTCACCATCACCATATTGATTACTCGGCTAACCGGAATATCACCATCCTTGCTGATCGCCATCCCTGCCTGGGCGCTGATATAAAGCTTATCATTGATCCCATAATCTGCAAAAAATTGAAGTGAGGTCGGTAATCCAAGTTTCCCTTCGAATGGCATCTCCGTCCCTTCAAAATTATCTTCCAAAACCTCCTGAAAGTCTTTTTCCACAAATTCTTCTCCGGGGATAGTCGAATTCATATCATATTGAACCCGATAACCATCTGAATAATTAACTGCCCCCAAATCCAAAACCGAAACTCCCGCCCGCAATTTATAACCGGTACCAGTCGTATTCCCTTTCAGTTCATAGATCAAACCCAAGTCAAGCGCAAATCCGGGTTGAATCTCGGAGAAATCAATATCCTCTGAGTCAAACCCGAGTGAATACCCATAATCCAAAAATCCGGCTGTACCAAGCAAATCAGTTTCTGAGTTATAATCAGCTTTGAGTTGAGGAGAGTCACCATACACCCCACCAGCTCCGAGCAACAATTTGAAATTGGCACCGGCACTGAAACTGTGATTGGCCTTTGACACCAATACCCTGGAATAACCGAATCCAATCTCTCCCCATGCGTGCACGATCCCCGAAAGATCCTCCATTTCAGTCGTGAAATCCACTTTGCCGGTTTCTTCATTTGTTGCAAATTCATAAAAATTCCCATCTATATTATTCAGGTTGAAAAATCCACGCAATCGGGTGGTAAGAGAAATCACACTCTTTTCATTCAGTCTCATCAGGACTGAGGGTCCAAGTACATCCACATTGCCAAAAAAATTATTATCGGGCTGAGGGTTAGTTTCAAAGTCTTCATCCACCTCAAAACCCTCCGTCAAACTTCCAAGATCGCTAAGGTTGACAGTCAGGTAATCACTCCCTACAAAAGAAGATGCGGAAATCAAATTGATGTCCAACTTGGTTCGGGCAAGCGTACCCAAGGCAGGATTAAGAGTAAGTGATTGGACCCCCATACGGCTGTCCAGCTGCGCACCGACAAAGTTTTGGCTCATTCCGGTGAAGGAAGCGCACAAACCCAAAACAATTAGAAAAGCTTTTTTCATAAAAATCAATCTGGAAAATAATGTGGTTTCGGATTATTAAATCCGGATGTCTTATCACGTATCCCGTATTCTATTCCATTGCCGGAAGGCTAAAAATAGAATTGTCAAATTAGATATTAAACTTTGATTCAAAGGTCAATTAGTTTAAAAATTCGAATCCAAAAAAATCTTTGGAATCAATTTTCCCCAGAACTCTTTCATTTCATTGAAAAGAGGTTTTTGTGAAATTTCAAATTCAAGCCTGAATTCGGCCCCCTTGCCTAAAATTCTTCGGTTCTGCTATTTAAATTGAAAAGAAATATCTGATACTATATGTACAAAGCCTTATACCTCAGTCCAATGATTCCCTCCTATAACCTCCTTAAAACAGGGGAGTTTTTCAAGGAAATCCTGGGGTTTTCCCCACACATGGAGACTGAAAATTATTCCATCTTCTACAAAGACAAACAAACTATCCATCTTCTAAGAGCTGGAGAATCCATAGGCCAGATGGAGTTTTACCTGGAAGTGGATCAGTTGGATCTTCTTTGGGAAAGCATCAAGGATCGATTGGATGGGCTGCAGGTCAAAGCTCCTTTTGACCGGGAGTATGGTATGAGGGAGTTCCATTTGGAAATCCCATATACTAAAACCCTACTGTTGGTAGGGCAGGAATTGAATAATCAATAAAGCTTATAAAGCCAATTTGTAACTAAAAAGTAAACTCTATTTGGCCAATTGGCGAGATCTCCTGGTCAAATCCCCGAAACCGGTAACCTGATCTTAACTACTTGGCAAATAATCCATTAATTCATTTTTTTGGCCTGTTCAACTGTCAAAACAACTGAACCCTTTGTATTCCCGAATATTGATCAGTCGGGTACAGTTTGCGTCTGAATAGACTTTTCCGCTACCGATGACCACTTCTTGTTCAACGCAAAATCCATTGCCAATCCTGCATACTTTTCTGGCAAAGTATTCTTCTGAAATCCATCTTGGAGGTAGTTGGATTGGCCTGTTGAGGGTGTCCCTTCCAATCAGTAAAGGGAATTCTTGGGTGCAAATTCGGGCCAAAGTTGCTGGACCATCCTGGCAGGCTGCACTTTTGTAAACTTTGTATCGGATAAAATCACGTTCGAATTCGTTGATCAATTCTGCAGGAATTTCTTCATTGAATTCAAATTTATACCTCATTCGAAAACTGAAATCCCACAATTTTTCTTTGCAAAAATCCAAATCCCTGTAATATTCGTCTTTTGCTTCTTCATTGAGCTCCTCACCTTCTTTTTTGGCTGCTTCGGGGTCTCCTTCTTTCAGGGCTTTTTCAGCTGCTTCTCCCTTTTCCTGTCCGTTTTTGAGAAGTTTTCCTTTGAATTCATCCAGTTTTTCCTTGTCTTTTTCCATTGGCCCTTGGCCATTTAATCCCTCCTCCAGGTCGCCGGCCAATTTGCCACAGGCAAGGATGATCTGATCCTTCAGATTGGGCACATTTCGGTTTATCAGACTGGAAATCTGGTTTTCAAAATCCTGGAAAACCTCGTCCATGCAGATATCTGTAGGCTTATAATCCTGAAACTCCCAAGGACGCTCTACTTCTGCGAGTTGGAAAATATAGAGAACAGTTTTCCCCTCATGTTCCAAAATTGGCAAAGTATATAACTCCCCTTCAAAGGGTTTGGCCTGAAGTTTTGTAAGGACATCAGATTTATCAGCAGATGTGGTGAAAAGTATTCCGGAATGTGTATCCAGATAACCGGCCAAATCTTCAGAGGTTAATTCAGTTTTGATTTCTTTTTTGGAGCAGGAAAAGAGAGATAGGATTAAAATTACTGCAAGTGAAAATAGTAGCTTTTTCATAACCCAAAGTGTTTTGAAGTGGATAAAAACCGGAATGAAAAACTGGAGTTTTTTGCCTTTTTGCTTTTACAAAGTTTACTCTTTTTGTATTGAATTTCAGTCACTTGACTGTAAAAAAAAGAAAGGCAGTGTCCCCGTTATAAAAAAAGTAAAAGTTTCGGGACATGAATTTATGTCATATAACCAAGGGGCCCCAGGGGTCAAAATTCAAAAAGTCAATTCGATAACTTATTCCAAATTCTTTCTCCAATTGTCCACGTGGGAAGCGCAGTAAGAAAGGGCCGGTCCGAGACTGAATTCAATTTTTCCTATTTTTCTATCCAATTCAAAACCAACCCTCCCATGTCCGGATTTATCATTGGCCGAATCAAAAGCATCAAATACGCAGTCAAAGGGTTTTTTCTATTACTCACAACCGAAAATGCCATCATTTCCCAAAGTGTCATAGCCCTGGTGTTTATTGGTTTAGGATTCTATTTTGAAATAGGTAAGATGGATTGGGCATTACAGATTATGGCAATTGGGCTAGTATTGTCGATTGAAAGTCTGAATACCGCTGTGGAAAAAGTCTGCGATTTTATCCATCCCGAACACCATGAAAAAATCGGCTTCATAAAAGATGTGGCCTCAGGTGCTGTTACTTTCGCTGCATTGACAGCTTTTGCAATTGCTACGTTGATATATGGACCGATTTTGATGGAATAAATTCTTCTCCGATTATCCTTTTTTTTATTCGTTTATTGGCGGATAGTTTTGAAAGTTCCAGATTTTCAGGGATTTTGAATAAATATTTTTTTTGCCATGAATATCAAGCCAATTATACTTCCACATGCTGTAGATCTTTTGGAACCTAAACTGACCAAAAAATTTACCAGCCTGACTAACCTTATTTTTGAGGCTGGGAAGCATTCCCTGCCAGATGAAATGGTAATCCAAATCAACAACCAAATCGATAAAATTGCAGAATTCCCCGGTTCGACTAAAGAAACTATCAAGATCCTGGAAAAATTTCAGAAAGAATTACTTCAAAAATTGAAATCAGACTTCATGCTTTTCCCCAAAAACCATCACCGAAATCTTTGGATGGCATTAGGAATGACCACTTTTGGAATTCCAATCGGTTTGGCCATCGGAATTTCCTTGGATAATCTGGCCTTCCTAGCCCTTGGACTCCCAATAGGCATGTCCATAGGAATTGCAGTGGGAACCTCCCTCGACCAAAAAGTTAAAAATGAAGGCCGTCAACTGGATTTTTATTTAAGCTGATTTACTCTTGCCATGGAGTCATTTCACATTGGACTTATTAGAATGTTCCAGCCCTACACATCAAAACTTGACTCGATTCTAATATATTTTCCCAATTAAGCTTATTTATTGGTTAAAAACAGGAAAGCTGGCCCAAATGAATCCCATATATTCACGCCCAATTCCAGCGTAACTACCAAAAGAACCTAAAAACCGTTTTTGAAATGTCAAAAATTTCACTCCCCATTTTAAGCATTTTTGCTTTGATCCTGATGGTAGGATGCAGCAAATACCGGCCTTCACAAACTGCTGATCTTGCAGAATTAAACGCATATTTCTCCTCTGAAGGCATCGAGATTGATAGTCTTGGTGCTGACAGCACTGAATTGATCCTCACCAATTTTGCAGGTCCGGATTTGGTTCCCAGCCCTTCTTGTCTGGCAGTAGCCGCCACCGGAGAAGTATTTGTCGGAGTCGATATGATGGGTTCCTTGGGCAAATTGCCAGGCAGAGGAAGTATTGTCAAACTCGTGGACAGCAATCATGATGGAGTGCTGGATTCCCATACCGAATTTACCAAAGTGGACAACCCAAGAGGTATCATCGCGATGGGTGATCAGGTTTTTGTTCTGCATACTGTTTTTGGAACAGACAGTCTTGCTCAGGGAATGGACTTGGTCGTATTCGAAGACAAAAACAAGGATGGAGTTGCCGACGGCCCTTCAAAGCCCTTGATTACTAACATCAGCACCCAAAATCAACTTCGCAGTAGGGGAACCGACCACTCTACCAACGGAATCCGAATGGGGATTGACGGTTGGATCTACATTGCAATCGGTGATTTTGGTTTTGTCGATGCGGAAGACCGCGACGGAACCAAACTCACCATGCTGGGCGGTGGAATCGTCCGGGTTAGACCTGATGGAACCGGCATGGAAGTGTATACCCATGGGACCAGAAACATCTATGACGTGGCGATTGATCCCTTCATGAACGTTTATACCCGAGGAAACACCAATGATGGCGGTGGTTGGAATATCCGGTTCATTCACCACATCCAAAGTGGAGAATACGGCTATCCAAGCCTTTTTAAACATTTCACTGACGAAATCCTGCCTGCTTTGGTGGATGTCGGTGGTGGTTCCGGGACAGGAGCTTATTTCATGGATGATTCCCGTTGGCCGGCAAAATATAACCGAGTGCCAATGATGGCGGACTGGGGCAAAAGCCATCTGTATATCCACCGAGTCTCAATGGATGGGCCAAGCTTTACCCAAGCAGATGAAAACTTTATCAAACTTTCACAAATCACCGATGTGGATCTGGACGGATCAGGCACCATGTACCTCGCAGCTTGGGATGGAGCAGGTTTCCGCGGAAATCCCGAAAAAGGTTACGTGGTAAGAGTGGTGCCTGTAGGTTGGAAATATGAAGCTTACCCTGATTTGAAATCGGCCTCTGTGACTGAATTAGCAGAATTGCTCAAAGCGACTAACTCTGTCACCCGACTGGATGCCCAACAGGAATTGCTTACCCGATCCAAAGAAGAAGCAGCTGCAGCGGCACTTAAAATTGCCCAAGACACCTCACTTCCACTGGAGGCTAGGGTTGCCGGAATTTTCACCTACGCTCAGGCAGCTTGTGCTACTGGGGTACAGGACTTAATCAAACTCAGTGAAGAGGACAAGGTGCGTGAGTTTGCATTGCGAGCTTTAGCTGACCGCAAATCTTGCCTTGAAGGAGTTCCTGTTGAATTGTTTATTGCTGCCGCTGAAGACGCAAATCCAAGGGTCCAGGCCGCTGCTATCGTAGGATTGGGTAGACTCGGAAATCCTGAAGCCACCGAGGTTTTGTTGGAAGTCGAGGTGCCGGCATCTGCTCAAATCCCTGCAAAAGATACTGAAGGACCGCACGCTACTCCAAATTCAGCAATTGTCCTTCCTCACCTGGCTGTAAAAGCCTTGGTTGATCTGAAGGCTGTTGACGCAACGGTTGAAGCCATTGATTCAGACAATTACAAATTGGCATTGTGGGCTTTACGCTACATGCATGATCCAAAAGCAGTGGACGGTTTGGTTTCCGCCTATCAAGAGACCGAGGATGCTGGGAAAAAGGCTGAAATCTTAGCTACTGTTTCCCGACTTTATCAAAAAGAAGCTCCCTATGATGGCAGCTGGTGGTGGGGAACCCGTCCCGATACGCATGGCCCATATTACAAAGCCATCGATTGGGAAGGTTCAGCTAAGATCAAAAACTTCCTCATGGCTGAGCTAAATTCAGCTGATGAAGGTCAAAAACCCTTGTTTGCATCGCTCAATGACAGATTAAGATTGGGAATTGTTGAATTGGGAACAGAGACTGCGGCTCCTGAAGTGGAAGAAGCTTCAGTTGATTTGGAATCCATCAAAAACAAAAAAGGTCAAGTCGGAGCCGCCTCTATCGAAGACGTAATCCTTGCTGTAGGCGGACTAAAAGGTGATCCCGTCGTCGGTAAGACCCTTTTCACCAGCCAAGGATGTATCGCATGCCACGCCATCGAAGCTGGTCAGGTAATGAAGGGGCCATTTATGGGGCAAATCGGCTCGATCATGAACAGAGACCAAATCGTGGAAGCCATCCTAAAACCGAATGCTTCCATTTCCCAAGGCTTTGCATCCGTTCAGATCACAACCAACGACGGCAAATTCTTTATGGGTTTTGTTACCGCAGAATCTGCCCAAGAACTGACTCTCCGGGATATTACCGGCACGGCTACCAAACTTGAAAAGAAAAACATCAAGGAGCGAAAAGAACTTGAAAACTCCATGATGCCAACTGGCTTGGCCAATTCACTTTCTTATGAGGAATTGGCTTCCCTTGTGACCTTTTTGTCGCAGCAGAAGTAAGCTTCCCATATTGACTTTGAAAAAGCCGGAAGAGAATCCCTCTTCTGGCTTTTTGTTTTTTGAATTGAACTCTTTACCCGGGATTCGGTCCAAGTGGATTTCTTACTTATCTTTCGAAATCCGCATTCACCCTAGATTTTCGGCCAAACAGTCACAGAATGGATCCAAAAGCGATCTTTACAATTTGCCTATTCCTTTTTCTCCTTCCTTCTTGCGAAACGAAGGATTCGAAGCATCAGCAAGAAGAAATGAAGGACAAGCCATTTTTCATAGTCCCCGGTGAAGACGAAGAAATTGACCCGGAACTCATCAAAAAAGGGGAAGTTTTGGTTGCCTATTCAGATTGCTACCAATGTCACAGGGAGGAAAGCAAAGCAAAAGGACCTTCCTTCTCTGACATCGCCAGCCGCTACCCCATCCGGCAAGCCTATATTGATTTATTGGCTAGAAAGGTAATCAGCGGAGGTTCCGGAACTTGGGGATATCCAGTGATGAGTCCCCATCCCAAACTAAACCTGGATGACGCAAAAGAAATGGTGGCCTATATCCTGTCTCTCGAAAAAAAGTGAATTTTTGCCATTCTGAATCTTCATTTTTGGTGTTCTAACTCTATTGCCTGCATTTCTATATCATGATCCATTTCGCAACTGTTTTAACCCTTCTGTCGGTCCTTTTCGGATTCAAAGTTGATCCTCCGGTTCAAATCGAAATGACCACCAACTATGGGACAATCATCCTTCAATTGTCCGACGAAACTCCTCTCCATCGGGATAATTTTATCAAACTGGTCGAATCCGGAACCTACGATAGTTTGCTTTTTCATCGTGTGATCAAGGATTTTATGATTCAGGGAGGAGATACCCAAAGTAAATATGCTGATTCGGTTTCAAGACTTGGGAGCTCGGATCTCCCCTACCAAATACCTGCCGAGATCGTTCCAGAGCTATATCACAAAAAAGGAGTTTTGGCTGCAGCCCGAACCAACAATCCCGAGCGAGCTTCCAGCAGCACTCAGTTTTACATTGTTCAAGGGAAAATCCAAAATGACAGTCTTTTAGCCCACAATGAAGGGAGAATAAACAAAATGCTCGCCCGCCATTATGGAATCAATGATCCCGCGAACAAACCTTTGATTGATTCTTTGGAAAATGCCCGAACCCAAAAGGATTCGGTTTTGACCAAGGAACTGGAAATCCGCCTCAATTCCATTCTGGACAGTTATTGGAATTTTGAAAAATACTCCATTCCTGAGAACCACAGGCTAGTCTATAAATCCATTGGAGGCACTCCTCATCTGGATCAAAACTACACGGTCTTCGGAGAGGTGATTTCGGGATTGGAAGTAGTGGATGCCATTGCAGCAGTGCAAACAAATGCCCAGGATCGACCGATCAAAGAAGTGAGAATCTTGAGAATGCAAATCCTTCAAAAAAATATTGCTCACAATCCGAACAATAACATCGGCAATTGAGTAACTTCCAAACAGTACAATCCTAAAATCAAACTGTAAACATCCATACCAATGGCAAAGCAACCAGAAGGCAAAAAGAAAGACGATAAGTCTAAGCCTACCAAAACACTGAAAGAAAAAAGAGCTGCAAAAGCGGAAAAAAAAGACAGTAAAAAAAACCGGGATTGAACTAACCCGGAGGAATTCCAAACCAACATTTTCATACCAAAAGGACAGCTTATCACTGTCCTTTTTCATTTTCCCTTGTAGATCAATTAGCGAATCCCCTTGGGAAATCCTTATTTTTAGTCCGAAATTACTTGGACCTATACCTATTAAAATTGGAACTCCTCATTATTCTTTTACTGGTCCTGCTCAATGGCGTTTTTGCAATGTCCGAGCTTTCACTGGTATCCTCCCGAAAATTCAAACTTGAAAATGCCAAACGTCGCGGCAGCTCAAATGCCAAAATCGCTTTGGAGCTCTCTGAAAATCCCACCAAATTTCTTTCGACAGTTCAGATCGGGATCACTCTAATAGGGATTTTACTCGGTGTGTACTCGGGCGAAAACCTGACCACCGACTTGGCAGCCTCGATTTCAAAAGTGGAGCTTTTGGCTCCCTACTCCGGTCCGATTGCCACGGGATTGATCGTGCTTTTGGTTACGTATCTCTCGATTGTATTGGGGGAACTGTTTCCCAAACGGTTGGGAATGACTTTTCCAGAACCTATAGCAATGTTTGTGGCCAAACCGATGCGCCTTCTTTCTATGGTCGCCGCACCTTTTGTTTGGTTGTTGTCTGTTTCCAATGACTTTTTGCTGACCCTATTCGGAATCAAAAATTCAACTGAATCCAAAGTTTCTGAAGAAGAGATCAAAGCCATTATCAAGGAAAGTGCCGAGGGAGGTGAAATTATGGATATCGAGCAGGACATTGTGGAGCGGGTTTTTGAGCTGGGCGACCGCCGTATCAACACACTTTTTACCCACAGGACCGAATTGGTTTATTTCAATCTGACCGACACTTGGGAAGAAGTTCGAACCAAAATCAACGACGAAAAACATTCCGCCTATCCGGTTTGCAAGGAGGATGACCTGGACGATATCGTAGGCATGGTGATGGTCAAAGACCTTTTTGCCCCGGGATTGGAACAGGACTTTGATTTTCGAAAAGTTTCAAGGAAACCGCTTTTCATTAACGAAAATTCCTTTGCCTATCAGGTTTTGGAGCTTTTCAAAAAAGAAAAAATGCACTACGGAATCGTCATCGACGAATACGGCAGCACGATGGGGATCGTGTCGATGGATGATGTGATCGATGCCTTGGTTGGAGATGCAAGCGAATCCGATCACGAAGAATATCAAATTACCCAAAGAGACGAAACCAGCTGGCTGGTGGACGGACAGTTTGCGATCATCGATTTTGTGAAATATTTCGATCTTAATATTCTTTTGAAAACCAAAGGATTCACAACCGTCGCCGGACTAATGATCCACAAATCGGCCAGTATTCCAGAAGTCGGTGACAAAGTAATCATTGAAGATCTTCAGCTGGAAGTGGTAGACAAAGACGGGCAAAGGATTGATAAAATTATGGTGACACGGGTATAGGAAAGGAGATTTGAAATTTGAGATTCGAGATTTGACTATTGTCCTTCGGAGCTGAATGCTAGAATTGTCAAATTTTCCGGTTCCCAATATGCCAGACCTCGTAAACCGTAAATCCAAAATCGTAAATCCCTACACCTGCATCGTCTTCCATCTTCCCTTTCGGAAGAAATAAAGAGAAACCAAAGCGTGGAAGGAGTGACAAATCGCAATGGCTATAAAAATCCCCAGGTATTTCATCCCCATCGGAAAGGCAAGAAAATAGGCCAGTGGAACTTCCATACATAGCAGGACTCCGATATTGATCCAAGCCGGAGTTCGCGTATCCCCTGCCCCATTGAATGCCTGAGTGAGCACCATCCCTATCGCAAAAAAGACATAGCCCAGCACAATCACCCAAAGTCCCTGAGCGGCCACGTCCCTTACCTCGGGAATATCCGTGAAGAATCCTGCCAATTGCTGATTGAAAAGCAGGTATATCCCCGTCACCGAGGCCATGAAAATCACATTGTAGCGGGCAGTCAGCCAAACTGCCTTTTCGGCCCGGCCGACTTCCTTGGCTCCAAGATTTTGACCCACCAAAGTTGCTGCTGCACCGGAAAGACCCCAAGCAGGCAAAATCGTGAAAATCAGCACCCGAAAAGCAATGGTATATCCTGCCAAAGCCGCTGATCCAAACTCGGCATTCATTCGGGTCAAAGCAACCCAAGAAATGGAATCGATCAGAAACTGCCCCATTCCACCTAAAGAAAGGTCAATGATTTTTCGGATCGTTTCCCATTTGACATGCAGGTTTTTGCGGAGAATCTTCAGTTTGTGCTTGCCATTGATCAAGTGATAAAACTGATAAACTACGCCCATACTTCTGCCAAAGGTAGTTGCAATGGCAGCTCCATCTAGTCCATATCCATCCCAGCTTCCAATTCCAAAAATCAAAATCGGATCAAGAACTATATTCAGACCATTGGCGATCCAAAGCGACCGCATGGCGTGGTGGGCCTGTCCCGCTCCGCGAAAAGCTCCATTGATCAGAAAAAGCAACATAATTGCCGTATTTCCGGCAAAAACTATCTTCGCGTAATTGGTGCCTGACTGGATCACTGCTTCCTCTGCACCCATCAAGCGGAGCAAATCGTCTGCAAAAATCCATCCTCCTACTCCGAGAAAAATGGAAACCACTCCGCCTACAATTAGAAGTTGAAATGTTGCAGTTCCTGCTTCCTCGTATTCTTTTTCACCAAATCTTCTGGAAATCAAAGCCGTGGCGGCCATACTGATTCCAAAACCGATCGCATAGGTCAATACAATCACGGACTCCGTTAGACCCACTGTTGCGATGGCAAATTCCCCAAGTTTGGCCACAAAGAAAATATCCACCACCGCAAAGGCCGACTCCATCATCATCTCCAGGATCATGGGAATTGCCAGTACGAAAATGGCTGTCTTTAATGGAAGGCTGGTGAAATCCTGTTCTTTTCCGAGAATTGCGTCTTTGATGAGTTGCCAGGTCATGGAGAATTGAAAAATTTGAAAATTGGAAGATTGGAAGATTTTAGGTTCGGAAAATCCTCAAAGAGGATTGCTGGCGATTAAATCATTGCTGCAAAAAAACAAAAAAACCGCGAATCGGCGGTTTTTAATATGTTATGGTTTTTAATTCTTACTTTCATTAACCTGCTGAAGCACCGATTTTATCGATATGCGCTTCCTTGATCTTCCTTCGGAGGATTTTACCCACATTGGATTTTGGAAGTTCCTCTGTGAAAAAAACTTCTTTGGGCACTTTATAGTTGGTCAGTGATTCTTTGCAATGCTGGATTACTTTTTCAGAAGTCAGATTTCCTTCTTTTTTGACCACATAGGCGACCACTTTTTCGGTGGATTTGACATCCGGCATGCCGATCACACCAACTTCAATCACTCCCGGACAGGAAGCGATCACGTCCTCCACTTCATTTGGATAAACATTGAAGCCGGATACCAGGATCATTTCCTTCTTTCGGTCAACGATTTTCACAAATCCATCTTCATCCATTACTCCAATGTCTCCGGATTTAAACCAGTCTCCATGCATCACATTGGCGGTTTCTTCCGGCCTATTCCAATATCCCTTCATCACCTGTGGACCTTTGATCAGGATTTCGCCACGCTCACCAATCGGAACCGGATTTCCTGCATCATCGGCGATCATGAATTCCGTATTGGGTAGCGGAAGCCCAATGGTTCCAATTCTTTCTGTTCCGTCAATTGGATTGCAGGATGCCACCGGCGATGTCTCAGTGAGTCCATATCCTTCTGCCAAAGGAACTCCGGTCACCGCTTTCCACTTCTCAGCAGTTGCTTTTTGCACCGCCATACCGCCACCTACAGCTATTTTCAAACCTGAAAAATCAAGGCCTTTGAATGCTTCCTGATTGAGCAATCCATTGAAAAGTGTATTCACTCCGGTCATTACCGTAAATTTCTTTTTGGCTAAATCCCCGATAAAAGCCTTCATGTCCCGAGGATTGGTAATCAGTACATTATGAGCACCAATCTTTAGCATGGCTAGACAATTAACTGTCAGAGCAAATATGTGATACAGTGGCAAAGCCGTGATCACAATCTCCTCTCTTTCCCTGAGTTTGGGCTTCATCCAGGCCGAAATCTGCTGCATGTTTGCCACAATATTACCGTGGGTCAATTCTGCTCCTTTGGATACACCGGTGGTTCCTCCAGTGTATTGGAGAAAAGCAGGCTCTGCCAAACTGAGCTTTGTCGGTTTGAAGGTGAATTCTTTTCCTTTTGAAAGAACCGATTTAAATGAAACAGATCCGGGAAGGGAAAAAGGGGGTACCATTTTTTTCACGTGCTTCACTACCACATTGACAATGAATCCTTTCAACCCACCCAACAAATCTCCCAGTTCCGTCACGATGATATGTTTTGCCTGAATTTCATTTCTGATTTTTTCCAGGTGGGAGGCAAAGTTTTCAACGATTACCACCACATCCGCACCGGAATCATTGAACTGATGCTTCATCTCTGCCGGAGTATAAAGCGGATTGGTATTGACCACCACCATTCCAGCACGTAAAGCCCCAAACATGGCAACCGGATATTGCAGGATGTTTGGCATTTGGATGGCTACCCTCGATCCCTTTTCCAATTTCAATACCTGAGTAAGGTAGTTTGCAAATTGGGCGCTGAGCTTATCCAATTCTGAATAGCTCATCGTCTTTCCCATACACTCAAAAGCCACAGCTGATCCAAACTTCCTGACGCTTTCATCAAAAAGATCTACAATGCTTGAATAAGCCTCATAGTTTACCTCTTTATCTACAGAGGCCGGATAGTACTTGTGCCATGGAAAACTGGTCATATCGGTGGTATTTTGGGTGATTTTTGCAAGTCCCAATTACTTAAAATTATTGGGCTTCGCCAAAGAAATTATCCCTACTTCAAAATTTTTCGGGCGATCAGTTCTTTCATGATTTCATTGGTTCCGGCATAGATACGCTGGACCCGTGCATCGGCCCAAGCTCTGGCTACTCCGTATTCCCACATGTACCCATATCCTCCGTGTAGCTGGACACATTCGTCGGCGACTTTGCACTGCAATTCGGTCATGTTATATTTTGCTGCTGAGGCCATAGCCGAGTCAAGCTTTCCTTCATTGTGAAGCAATACCAGATAATCGCAGTAAATCCTCCCTTGCTCCAGCGCAGCTGTCATTTCTGCCAGTTTAAACCGGGTGTTTTGAAACTCTGAAATGCTTTTTCCGAATGCTTTCCTTTCTTTGACATAGCTGATAGTAGCCTGAAGCATGTATTCTCCCAATGCCACAGCGGCCAAAGCCACCACCAGGCGTTCCTGTGCCAGCTCGGTCATCAGGTAATTGAACCCGTCCCCTATTTTACCCAGGAGGTTTTCCTTGGGCACCTTTACGTCTTCGAAAAACAATTCGCAGGTATCCTGGGCATGCAGTCCAACTTTTTCAAAAGGCACACCCTTGGTAAAACCTGCCATATCTTTGTCCAGAATCAACAGACTGATTCCTTTGGCTCCTTTTCCTGGATCTGTTTTTACAGCTACTACCACCACATCACACAAAAAACCATTGGTAATGAAGGTTTTGGAACCATTGACCAAAAAGTGATCTCCCCGGTCTTCAGCGGTGGCTCTCATTCCCTGCAAGTCGGAACCAGCTCCCGGTTCGGTCATGGCTATGGCCCCGATATATTCCCCGGAAATCATTTGAGGTACATATTTCTTTTTGGCAGCTTCTGTAGCATAATGCAAAATGTACGGCAATACAATGTCTGAATGCAATGGAAATCCAACCGCAGGAGCAGAGCATCCACTCAAGCCAAGCTCTTCAATCAAAATCGCATTATATCTGAAATCTGTGATGCTCAATCCACCAAGGCTTTCGGGAGCTTGGATTCCCAAAAATCCGTTCTCTCCGAGCTTTAGCCAAACTTCACGGGAAACCATCTTTTGTTTTTCCCATTCAGCATTTTTGGGGGTAATTTCTTTGGAGATAAAATCTCTGACGCTCTGTCTGAAAAGCTCGTGGTCTTCATTGAAAAGTGATCTGTAAAGTCCGAACATATTTGGGTTTAGTTTTGCCTTGATCAAAATTAGGGAATTTGGGCCCTAAATAACAGGAATTCAAAAGGCTTGATAATCATGCAAAAAAGTTGGGGATTAAAGAGGAACCTTAGGCCTGAAAAAAGCAAAAGCTCCGGACCTTTCGATCCGAAGCTTTTCTACAACAGGCTGGCTTTAATTATTCAAAATGAATGGTTTTGCTCCGGCCTTTTGAATCTGTTACATAAAGATAAACATCTTCCGGTGAAACACCTTTCAATCTGTAATTTTTACGGAAACCTTCAGGTTCTCCAATTTCTTCCTGATGGATCAGTTTGTTGGTATCCGCATAACGAATTTCAACCTCAACTCCCGGTTCATCAAGGCCAATTACAGCCAGATTTACGGTTTCATCATCGATTATTCTGCCATAGGCCATCAGTGGAAGTTCTTCGGCAGGAATCGGTTGGTCAAAAGTAGCCACCGTGTAGACCACCTGCTCTTCTTCGGTGGTGATTCTTACCTTGAACTCTCCGGTAGGCAGGTCTTTCAGGTTATAAGGGATTATCATATCTCCCTCTCCGACATTTACTTTTCTTTGGTGAAGTTTTCTTCCCGTATTGTCAAAGAGTGCGATTTTTGCTTCTCCAACCCCTCCTTTGAGAAGTACGTTTACTTTTTTGAATTTTGCCTTTACGTTAGAAAGTGCCATTAAATCGTCGGCTGCGTTTGCTGCAAGGCTGCTAAAAGATAAGGCGCCTGCAAGTGCGATTGTGAATAAGGTTTTCATAAATGTGTTGGTTTAGTGTTATGCTTCTCCTTATGCGAAGCGCATACCAACCCATTTTGGCACGCACAAATCCTCACCCTTTTGCCAAACCGATTTAAATTTAATTAAGCTTTCTGACCAAAGATCGTTTGGTTTAGGTCATGATTTGGTAATCTGACTCCGATCGATTTTGGGATTTTTGCGCTCGACTGTTACAAGAGCGGACAGATTTTGCAGAAACTGCAAAAAATGAAGGTTACACTGTATTGTGGAATGTTAAGGAAATTTAATTTTCAAAAAAATCCATCCTGTTAGATTTAAATCGATTGCGAAAAAAAACCTGTACGGTTGCGTACAGGTTTTGTCCACTGGGACACACTATTATTGACAAAGATCAAACTCAAAAAGCGTATCCAAACCCAACTCCAGCGTACAAAGGCCAAAATCCGTTATTGTTGAAGATTGGAGTGAGATTGACCCTCCACGTAAATCCACCGTCAACCGGCACTCTCCTGTATCCAAAGTTCATCGTACCCATCAAACTTGGCGATCCGTCTACAGGAAGAATGAACGCATAGTCACTTTCACCATAGGAAGTACAGATATAGGTACCATTCTGATCATAATATCCGCTTTCACAGTAGCTATAGGAATCTTCGTCAAAAGCGAAGAAGGTCAAGCCAAATCCCATTTCAAAGTAGTGCGGACCTTTGCCATAGAGTTTGTTGACCATCACTGGCAGGGAGAAGAAGGAATCATTTTCAGTGGCATATCCTCCTGCCCCGACCCGCATTCCCCAAGAGTTCATCCGCTCTTTGTCAAATCGAAAATCATAATTGAAGCTGTACGGTAGTCCTGCTCCACCCAATTCCAGATAAACGGATCTTGTGGGAAAGGTGTCCTGAGCTTGAACTGAGATGGCTCCAAATAGGAACGCGATGAGGGCTAGTGTTTTTTTCATGGTTTGCTAAAAGTGAAACTATTATAGAAACGGCAAATGCCTATCGTTTGCTACTGTTCACCGGTGATATTGTATTTCGGAGTTTCCCTACCTGCGACTTTCAGATTTGGTTTTTCGTTGAAGAAAAACTCTATTTTTGATAAAATGAACCCAAAAGTATTTGATTCCATTTCGCCTTTTCTCAAAACCAACTGATTTTTATGCTTCGCAAAATATTTCTCGGATTATTCGTCACCGCCATCGTCTTGGTGATTGTCTATATGCTCGGTCCAAAAGTAGATCGGCAGGAACTGCTTGTTAATTTTCACGAGGTACCCACTCGGCTCAATGAGCTAGCCCAGTATGTCAAAAACAGGGAGGATACAGTCATTGGACTGAAACCCGGAAATGAAGCTTACATCCAATGGGCTGACAGCAGTAGCAAGGCAAAAACACCTTATTCTATTGTTTACATTCACGGATTCAGTGCCAGCCCGATGGAAGGTGACCCTGTTCACAGATTTCTCGCCACTCACTTTGGTGCCAACCTTTTTGTAACCCGATTGCCAGAACATGGGATTAATCGAAAAAATGGAATGGAATATCTTTCCGCACAGAAGCTTGCAGATGCTGTGGGCGAAGCCTATCAAATCGGAAAAAGTCTGGGTGACTCTGTCATTGTAGTTGGCACTTCGATGGGAGGAGCTTTGACACTATTGCTTGCCAGCCAACAACCTGAAATCAAAGCAGTAGTGGTCTATTCCCCTGCGATCAGGGACGGAGGACAAAAACTGGAAGTCCTTTTCAAGCCCTGGATGAAATTTCTGATGGAAAAAACTGCGATGGAAAATAAGGTTATCCATCATGATCGGGAAGGTGAAAAGAAAGCCTATTGGTCCGAAGACTGCCATATCAACGGATATGTAAGCCTTGCCACGCTACTCTACAGCGAAATGAATGCGGAGACTTTTTCCAAAATCAAGCAACCGTTGTTTCTGGGATATTATTACAAAAATGATCAGGAGCAGGATTTTGTCGTGTCTGTTCCCAAGATGCTTGAAATGTACGGTCAATTGGGTACCCCGGTGGATTTGAAAAAAGAACAGGCTTTTCCAAAAGCTGGAGATCACGTCATTGCCTCGGCGATTACCTCACAGGATTGGCAGGGTGTTTTATTCCAGACTATTGATTTTTTGGAAAATGTCGCGAAAGTACCGCCTAGGGCTGATTTTCAAAAGCAGGTGGATGAAATGACCGAGTCAAAGGAAATATTGGAGAAAATAAACTAACAAAAAAGGAGTCCGTTAGGGACTCCTTTTTGTTACAATCCTGTCCTAAACGGCACCGTGGGCAAATTAAGCTCATTGACCAAATTCACCTCTGGATTATCCGACCAGGCATATCGGATTCCCACCGGGATGAATCCATTGGGAATTGTCAGCCTTACTTGATCCAAACCTGAAATCACACCTTTTGCTGTCGTAAACTTCCCTTTTGCATCCTCAATAATAAATCCTTTCACTTCTACCCCAGAATTTAATTTCAGGCCTTCTCCCACTTCAGAAAAAGACAAAACCAGTTCATTTCCAACCTGCTTTGCTTCTTTAAATACGGGACCTGAGGCAAGAATTTCCTCCCCAAATGCGACTTTTTTGGCCTGAAGCCAAAGTCTCTCTCCGACGTCTTTTTTATTTCTTGGGTGTATATCCTCCGCTTCTCCAATGTCAATTATGGTCGCCATCCCGGCTGCAGGCAGTTCCAGCGTTTGGGTTTGAGCTTCTCTCAAAAATGCCCAACCGCTCTCAGGTTGAAGTTCCTTTCGCTCCATAAAATTGGCTAGCTGTACAAAAAGAAAAGGATAATCACCGTTCCCCCATCTCGCACGCCAATTGGTAATCATTGCACCAAAAAGCTCCCGATACTCGGCAGCTCTCCCGGCATTGCTTTCACCCTGATACCAAATGACACCCTTGATGGCATAATTAGTCAATGGAGCAATCATGGCATTGAACATAAATCCAGGTCTCCAATTGTGGAATTGAACTTCCGGAAGTTGAGGTTCAATCTGATCATTTGAATAGGTCCAGGTTCCTTCCAGATTGATTTTCTTCCCATTCTGAGTCAAAAACATCATTCCCTTTCCTCCGATTTCCGGCTTGTTGTTCCATGCATTCACGGCACGGATGGTCAGCACATTCTGGCCTTGCTTCAGAATTTCACCCGGGATTTTCACTTCTGGCATGGGTGATCCCCAATCTTTGTAATGAATCTGAATTCCGTTTACATATAAAAATGCCATCTGATGTACATCTGGCAAAGTCAGTGTCACTTCTTCTGTCGAGGAAAGATTGAATCGTTTTCTTACCCAGGCAATATGTTCCAAAGGATTTGCTTCCGGCAGTTGGATTGATTTCCAATTGGCGTCGTTATAGTTTATTGAAGAAACTTCTCCTGCCATCATGGAATCTGGCTTACCCATCAATAAGTCCCGCATCTCCCTCCGCTTTTCATTTTCAGCGAGATCTGCCTTCCATTTTTCTGCATTTTCGATTACTTCTTTTGCTTCCTGGGTGTAAGATCTGCCTTCGATTTCCGCCAATACTTTAGCTTCAGTCCAGCCCTCAGCCGGAGTACCACCCCAATTGGATTCGATTACACCTACAGGCACTCCTTTTTCCAAGTGATTTTGCTTCGCAAAAAACCAGGCAACTGCTGAAAAATCTGGAAGATTTTCTGCATTGGCTACTTTCCACTGACCTCCCGAAACATTGGTTTTTTCCTCGGCACTGTAGTCATTTGGAACTTTGAAAAATCTGATTGTTGGGAAATCAGGATTCGCAAATTCGGCTTCTGCACCAATGACTCCAGCCTTTAATGGCCATTCCATGTTGGATTGACCGCCAGCCAACCAGACATCTCCGAGGTATACATCCTTGATTGTTTGGATATTAACCACCAGGTCATAAGGGCCGCCAGCAGGCAATGGAGGCAATTGAACCACCCACGTACTGTCCGGCAAGACCTGAGAACTGCCGACTGCACCAGCCAGACTTACTCTAATTTTCTCATTAGGAATTCCTTTACCCCAGATTTTGAGGGGCATGTCCCGCTGCAAAACCATACCATCGGAAATTAGCTTTGGAAAGCTTACTATCGATTCCGGTTTTTGAAGGTCGCAACCGAAGAAAAGCGGCAGAAGCAGAAAAAGGAGAAGATTTCGTTTCAAGGTTTCTTAGGGTGGATTGTTTGGGAATTTGCTGAAAATAAATGATTTCTCACTGTCCTTTCCTCTGAATACTTTCAAAAAAATTAAATAAATCCGCTCCCGATGGATTTGCCCGAAATGCATTGACCAATTACGCAACTAGAGCACCGCAAATCAATAAGCATCAATGACCTAAGCAAAAATTGAAAAAAGTCCGGCTCAAGGAATATCGGCCGGACTTTATTTAAGAAAATCAAATCTAATTTTTAGATAAACCGATTGATCAGATTTTCAAAGTATTCCTGCTTGCCGCTGATCTGAGTAGGCTCCCCTGCCTCAAACGCATGATTTCTCAGGTCTTCCAGCGTAAGTTTTCCTTCCTCAAACGCTTTCCCTTTACCGGCGTCGTAGCTCGCATAACGTGT
Source organism: Algoriphagus sp. A40 (assembly GCF_002002735.1). GTDB lineage: Bacteria > Bacteroidota > Bacteroidia > Cytophagales > Cyclobacteriaceae > Algoriphagus. The sequence goes on from NZ_MUNY01000049.1 coordinate 133,838, forward strand.
TTTTCTTCTTTCCAGGTAGTCGGACTTTTCCATGATATCGGCCGCGATCAACAAACCACGGGCGAACGCGTCCATGGAACCAATGTGGGCGATAAACAAATCCTCTGGATCGGTGGAGTTTCTACGGATCTTCGCATCAAAGTTCACCCCGCCGCCTTGCAATCCGCCTGCGGCCAAGATCACAAGCTGGGACTCGGCAAGTTCCTGGAGGTTCAGTGCAAACTGGTCGGTATCCCAACCATTTTGGTAGTCACCTCTGTTTGCATCGATACTTCCTAGCATCCCGGCATCAGCAGCTGCCTGAAGCTCGTGCTGAAAGGTATGGCCTGCCAAGGTAGCGTGGTTGACTTCGATATTCAGTTTGAAATCCTTGTCCAGTCCATAGTGACGCAGGAATCCGATCACGGTTTCGGAATCGTAATCATACTGGTGTTTGGTAGGCTCCATCGGTTTAGGCTCGATGAAGAAGGTGCCTTTGAAACCGTTCTTGCGTGCATAGTCTCTGGCCATTGTCAGGAATCTCCCCAAGTGGTCCTTTTCTCGCTTCATGTCGGTGTTGAGCAAAGACATGTAGCCTTCGCGGCCGCCCCAGAATACGTAATTCTCACCGCCAAGCTTGATAGTCGCATCGATGGCATTTTTCACTTGTGTGCCGGCAAAAGCCAATACGTCAAAGTTTGGATTGGTAGAGGCACCGTTCATGTAGCGTGGATTGCTAAAAACGTTGGCAGTACCCCAAAGCAACTTCACTCCTGTCGCCTTCTGCTTCTCAAGCGCATAGTCGGTAATGATCTTAATCCGCGCTTCATACTCTGCCAGAGAGCCGCCTTCCTCGATCAGATCGATGTCATGAAAGCAGTAATATTCAACTCCGATCTTAGTGAAAAATTCGAATGCAGCATCCATCTTGTCTTTGGCACGCTGGATTGGATCTGCGCTTTCATCCCAGGCGTGCTTAATGGTGCCAGGACCAAAAGGATCAGAACCGGTTGCACAGAAGGAATGCCAATAGGCAATAGCAAACTTGAAATGCTCCTTCATGGTTTTGCCTGCTACTACGCGGTTTTCGTCGTAAAAACGGAAAGCTAATGGGTTTTCGCTTTCCCGGCCTTCAAATTTAATTTTGCCGATGGATGGGAAATAGGTCTTGGACATAGTTTAATTGGTTATTTAGGTAAAATAGGTTTGCAAGATTTTTATCCGGCAATCCCGGATTTGAGTACTTCGTTCAATTTGCCTTCCCATTTGGAGTAGGAATCCAGGTAGGGTTGGCTAAAAATCGGGTTGGGTTCCAGTGTTTCCAGCAACTCCAAGCCTGCAAAGGCTTCAGTTTCGGAAGCAAAAACTCCAGCACCAATCCCTGCTCCTCTCGCAGCTCCCTGAGCTCCGTCGGTATCATAGAGTTCCAAATTTACCTCATTCATCTGAACAAATGTCTTTCTGAACAAAGGACTGAGAAACATATTGGCACGACCCGCCTTTACTGTCTTGAGGTTCATCCCCATGTCTTTCATTATCCGAAAACCATACGTCAATGAAGAAACGATTCCTTCCTGTGCGGCCCTTACGACATGCTTTTTGTCGTGCTTGAGCAGGTCAAGCCCCAACAAGTGAGCCCCAACAGGTTTGTTTTGCATGATCCGTTCCACTCCGTTTCCGAAAGGAATAAACACCAAGCCTTCAGCACCGATGGGAGCGCCGCTTCCGATTGCGTTCATTTCCTCATAGGAAATCCATTTGCCGCCCATGACTTTTTTAAGCCAGGAATTCAGAATTCCGGTGCCATTTACACAAAGTAAAACACCATAGGAAGGCTTTTTCTTTGAGTGGTTGACGTGCACAAAGGTATTGACCCTGGAATGTGGATCATAAAGTGGTGAATCGCATACTCCATAAACAGTCCCTGAGGTACCTGCAGTAGTTGCCAATTCTCCCGGCTTCAATACCTGAAGTGAAAAAGCATTGTTAGGTTGGTCACCGGCACGATACGAAATCGGAACTCCTGCTTCAAGTCCGGTCTCTTTTGCCGCGGCCGCAGTTATTTTTCCCTGAATAGAAAAAGAAGGAACTGCCTCAGGAATCCAATCCTGGGGAATTTCCATCTGCTTCAGCAACTTTTTGCTCAAGCCGTTTTCTTTGAAATCCCAAAAAATCCCCTCTGAAAGGCCTGTCTCGGAGGTCAGGATCTCACCGCTCAGCTTCATGGCGATAAAATCCCCGGGAAGCATGATTTTATGGATTTTGGCGGCAATTTCAGGCTGGTTTTCAATCACCCACCGGAGTTTGGATGCGGTGAAATTTCCGGGAGAATTCAACAAATGTGGCAGACAATAGTCCGCTCCAAGGCCTTTGAAGGCCTTTTCTCCAATGCTTACCGCACGGCTGTCGCACCAGATAATGGAGGTTCTGAGAACTTTTTGTTCTTTGTCCACACACACTAATCCATGCATCTGATAGGCGATTCCTATTCCTTTGAGTTCGCCTTTTTTGACTTCAGCTTTATTGCTTACAAAGGCAATTGTCTCCTTCACATACTTCCACCACATCTCAGGGTCCTGCTCGGCCCAGCCTGTTTCGGGGGCGTTGATGCCCATTTCCTCCTCGGGAAATGCTTTTGAAGCTATGGATTTACCGCTTTCTGCATCAAGTAACGAGGCCTTGACGGATGAACTTCCGATATCAAGGCCCAATAGTAATCTTCTCATTCTTTTTTACCAGAAAATAGTGTAAAGTGCTGCGATAATGCCTGAAATCAGGATTGCACCGATTTTAAATCCAGTACTGGTCTTGAAAAGTTCCGCATTGATTTCGATGCTCTTTGGATGGTCCTTTCCTTTTCCTTCAATCAAACTGATCACAATCATCAGACCTGCCAAGACTAGAAAAACATAGCCCATTCTGTCAATGAATGGCAATGCCGGGAAAACAACCTTCAATACGACAGATAGTGGGATACTCAAAGCAGCACCTACAAGAGCTGCATTGGACGTGGTTTTTTTCCAAAACACACCAAAGAAGAAGATCGCAAATACACCCGGGCTGATAAATCCGGTGTATTCCTGGATAAACTGAAACGCCTGATCCAATTGGCCCAATGCCGGTGCGACAATCGCCGCAATGATAAAGGCTACAACGGCTGTGATTCGACCTACTTTCACCTGCTTGGCTTCAGAGGCGGTCTTACCAAAATATTTGCTGTAAATATCCATCGTAAAGATGGTCGATGTACTATTGGCCATGGATGCGAGTGAGGAAACAATCGCAGCTGTCAGAGCAGCAAATGCCAGACCTTTTAGCCCCGCTGGTAACACCTGAAGCAAAGTAGGATAAGCTCTGTCTGACTTGAGGATGCCAGTCACCGGATCTTTCATTGATTCGATAAATCCTGTGTCAATTCCGTTGTTTACAATAACCAATGCGGCAATTCCGGGAACAACCACAATCAATGGCATCAAAAGCTTCAGGAAACCTGCGAAAATCATCCCTTTTTGGGCTTCGTCCAGACTTTTTGCGGCAAGGGCACGCTGCGTGATGTATTGGTTGAATCCCCAATAACTCAAATTGGTGATCCACATTCCGCCTACCAAAACGGATAATCCAGGTAGATCGCCATAAGCATCTCGGGTACCGCCTTTTCCATCAGGGATCATCATTTCACCTTTCTCCAGGATCATTGAAAAATGTCCCGGAACTTCACTTCTGAGAACTCCCAAACCTGCCCAAGCATCACCGCTGCCGACCATTTGCAAAGCAATGTAGGTCGTGGCCAATCCACCGGCAATCAGGAATACCACCTGAACTACGTCGGTCCAAGCCACTGCTTTCAATCCACCATAAATAGAATAAACCATGGCAAAAAGCGCCAAACCTATGATCCCATAGGTCAAAGGAATATCAAGAATGGTATTCAAACTCAATGCGCCCAGGTACAAAACTGAGGTCAGATTGACAAAAACATACAGCAACAACCAGAAGACTGCCATCGTGGTGCGAACACGCGTGTCATACCTGTCCAAAAGAAATCCAGGCATGGTGTAGATGCCCTTCTTCATGTACACAGGCAGGAAGAAAATCGCAACTACCAGCAAGGTGGCTGCCGCCATCCATTCGTAGGTAGAGATCGCAAGTCCAAGGGCAAAGCCTGAACCAGACATTCCGATAAACTGCTCTGCAGAAATATTGGAAGCAATCAGAGATGCGCCGACGGCCCACCAGGGCAGAGCTTTGGAGGCGAGAAAGTAATCTGAGGAGTTCTTGACGTGGCCTTTTTTCTCCCGGGAGACAAAAAGGCCCATTCCGATAATCAGGAAACAGTAGCCAAAGAAGACAACAAGGTCAATGGGTTCTAATAGCATACAACTGGGTTGATTGGTGGTTTTGGGTAATGTTAAGAGGTGTTAGTTTAAATTTTACAAATTAAGGTCGATAAATATAAGGGTTTGGTTTAAACGTCAATGCAAAAAAATCCGGAAGGATAGATTTATTCGAAAATTCCGAGGAGAGGCTCCCAATCTTCAGTAGAAAATTCCAAGGAATCTATTTTTTCCAAATAACTAATACCTGTAACATTGGAAACCCAAACTTGATCTGCGCTAAGCAGCTCATTGGTTCCAAATACACCTTGGGTCACATATCGAGGAATTTTCTCCAAAATTGCCCTTCTCCCCACTCCTTCTATACATCCGCATTCCAAAGATGGAGTATAGACTTTCTTCCCCTTTCTCCAGAAAATATTGGAAGAGCTTGCTTCAGCAATTTTTCCTTTATAATCCAAAAGGATAAGTTCGTCGAGTTCTCGCTCCACCCGCTCCTGAGCTGCCAGCACATAGGGCAAAGCATTGAGAGTTTTGCATTGACTCCATGGGTAAGGAAAAAGAGAAATCTGCTCGGCAAATGCCGCTTGGATTTTTACAGTTGGCGCAGTCGTTAGAGTTTGAATGTGAAGCGTCTGATTACAGCCGTTAAATTCTGGAGTATATTTTCCGGAACCTTCTCGAAAAAGATTCCAACGGACCCGGAGTTTTTGTCCGGAAAATTCTGAAACAAGCCACTTTTCCAATTTTGAAAAATAACAATTCCCGGCGCTAAGCTTAAGAATTTGCATACCCTTTTGGAGTCTTTCAAGATGGCTGTTGAAAAACCGGATCTTTGCTCCATCAAAAACCATGGTTTCGAATAATCCATCACCAAAGTTCAATGCACGGTTCGGAATCTGATACTCCGAGGCTTTTTGCCATTTACAAGAAGATGAATCCAGGACGTAAATTGTATCAGTTCCGCTCATAAATGTGTCCGAATTCGATCATATACAAAATCTGTTCAATAAAGGCATTGTTAAAAGTAGCAAACAAAACCACCTCAGTGGTCTTTAAATGCTGAAAGAAAGCAAAAAATAACTTAATCTTGAGTCAGGAAAAGTGTTAGCATCAAAATTGGATAAAAAGTCCCCATGGCAAACAAAAGCAGTGTATTTGATATGATCGGACCGGTAATGATCGGGCCGTCATCTTCTCATACTGCCGGAGTGGTGAGAATCGCCCGTGCTGCCATCCGAATCTTGGGCGGAATGCCGGACGAGGCAGTCATTACCTTTTACAACTCTTTTGCCAGAACCTACGAAGGCCACGGAAGTGACCGGGCGATATTAGGAGGATTGATGGATTTCAAAACCGATGATTCCCGAATCAAAAATGCACTTGAAATTGCTGCAGAAAGAGGCTTGAATTACAAATTCAAATCCATTGGCAATTCTTCCATCCACCATCCAAACACGATCAAACTAAACTTGAGAAAAGGTGAAACTCAGATCGAGGTGGTGGGCGAAAGTCTCGGTGGAGGGGTAATCAACATTGCTGAAGTGGATGGTTTTGTGGCTAATTTTTCGGCACACAATCATACGCTGATTATCAAAGCAGGGGATATTTCCGGAGCTATCGCTTTTATTTCGGGTGTAATAGCCCAGGAAAAAACCAATATCGCGACCATGTCTGTCTCCCGAAAGGGGAAAAACGATGTAGCCTGTCATGTGATTGAAATGGATTCGGGAATCAGAGAAATCACGACACTTTACCTGAAATCCCTACCTTGGATTTCTCAATTGATTTATATTCCTGATATTGATTTGTAAATGCTTTTAACCATAACCAAACTAAACCAACTAACTATGAGAAGACTTTTTCTGGGAGTTTTTGTGACATTGGGTCTCATGACTGCTGCTTTTGCACAGGAAGAAATACCCTCTGGTCCCTACGATTTGCAGACTGCAATAAACATCGCTTTGGAAAATAACCTGACCTTGAAGCGAAATTTATTGAATCAAGAAATCACAGAGGCTACCCTACTTCAAAACAAGGGGCAGCGTTACCCTTCCCTAAGCACAGGCTCAAGCTACGGGGTACGATGGGGAAGGTCTATCAACCCGGTCACCAACCTTTTTGAAAATAACCGAATCGGAAACATCAATTTCCAGGCAAGTTCCAGTATGCCTCTTTTCAGAGGCTTGCAAGTAACAAACTCTATCGGTCAAGCTAAAAGCAACTTGGAAGCCGGAGCCTATAATCTGGAAGCGAATAAAAACACCATTACGCTGAATGTGATTAACCACTTTATCAATTTGGTTTTCAACCGTGAGCAAGTGAAAATTGCGGAAAATCAACTCAAAAGCACTACAGAGCAAATGGAAAGAACCAAGAAATTGGTTGATGCAGGATCGCTTCCAATGTCTGACTACCTGGATCTCCAGTCCCAAAACGCAACAAACCAGCTCGAAGTCATTAATGCCCAGAATGCCTATCGAGGTGCCAAGCTAAACCTCGCCCAGGCCATGCAGATTCCTTTTTCGGAAGATTTTGAAGTAATCGAGCCGGAGTTTGAAATGGAAGAAGGATTGATGGCCACCGAAACCACTCAGGAAATTTATGAAACTGCAGTAGAGATCATGCCCGAGATTAAGTTTGCCGAGGCGAATGTAAGAAGTGCCGAATTTCAGGAGAAAATCGCAAAAGGTGCCTTCTACCCTTCCATAGGTGTTGGAGCAAACATCTTTACCAACTACGTGGATCAGGTATTTGGCACCGACCGTCCTTCCTTTGGAGACCAATTTGAATCCAACCTATCACAGGCTTTAACCTTCAATTTAAGCATCCCGATTTTCACAAATTTCAACAATAAATCAAGTCTTCAACGAGCCCGCGCTCAGAAGGCAATTCAGGATGTTGCAACTTTGGAAGCCAAAAACCTGCTGCGACAGAATATCGAAACTGCCTATAACAGTGCCCTGGCAGCAGACCTTTCTTACAAAGCTTCGGTAATCAGAGTCAATAGCTTGCAGGAAACTTTCCGGATTGCCCAACAACGATTCGACCTTGGAGCTATCAACTCGGTTGACTTTCAGGTGGCTCAGAATAACCTCTTCAATGCCCAGGCTGATTTGCTTAATGCAAAATACACCTACATATTCAGAGTAAAAGTGCTTGATTTTTATCTCGGTAACCCCATCAACTTAAACTAAACCATGGCTACTAAAAAGTCCAATAAACTCTTGTATTACCTACTGGGAGCAGTAGGACTGATAATCGTTGTTGCTGTCATCGGACGCTCTGCCGGGTGGATCGGCGGTGCAAAAGAAACCGAAGTGGAATTTGCAACGGCTAAAAAAACGATCATTATAGAAAAAGTAAGCGCTTCCGGTGAGATCCAGCCTGAAGTAGAAGTCAAACTTTCTCCTGACGTTGCCGGGGAAATCATCGAACTCAATGTAGCTGAAGGTGACTCCGTAGAAATGGGTAAACTTTTGGTTAAAATCCGACCTGATAATTTCGTTTCGGCCTTGGAAAGAACCAAAGCAAACCTGAATCAACAAATGGCCAATTCGGCGCAGGCTAAAGCTGCACTTCAGCGTTCCGAAGCCCAGTTTACCCAAGCTGAACTCAACTTCAACCGTCAGAATAAGCTTTATAAAGAAAAGGCCATCTCTGATGCGGATTTTGAAACTGCCAGAGCAAATTACATTTCAGCAGAAAAAGACCTGGAAGCTGCCAAGCAAAATGTGGTCGCTTCAGAATTTATTGTAAAAAGCTCCCAAGCATCAGTCAACGAAGCTTCTGAAAACCTCCGACTGACCAATGTAAATTCCCCGGTTTCCGGGATTGTTTCCAGCTTACTTGTTGAGCAGGGCGAACGTGTCGTGGGAACTCAGCAAATGGCGGGTACTCAAATGATGACCATCGCTGATCTTTCCAAAATGGAAGTCCGAGTGGATGTCAACGAAAACGACATTGTTCGACTTAGCTTAGGTGACACTACCCTTATTGATGTAGACTCATACACTTCTTTGGGTAAAAAATTCAAAGGCATTGTGACCAGTATTGCCAACACGGCCAATACCAAAACCTCTGCCGATGCCGTGACCGAATTCAAGGTGAAAATCAGAATTCTAAACAGTTCCTATGAGGATCTGGTAAAAGCCGGAAACAAATATCCTTTCCGTCCTGGAATGACTGCTTCAGTGGAAATTCTTACTACATCCAAAAGTGATGCCCTTGCTATCCCGCTTGCCGCTGTCACTACCCGTGAAACCCATGTTGATTCTTTGGCAGGCGGAACAACCAAAAACAAGGAATTGGTTTTCGTCAGCGAGAATGGTGTGGCTAAAATCAGAACTGTTAAAACAGGGATATCTGATTATGAAAACATAGAAATCTTGGATGGCTTAAAAGATGGTGATGAAGTCATCTCAGGCCCTTATTTTGTTGTAAGCAAGGAATTGAAAGAAGGCGATTTGGTCAAAAAATTGACTGCCGCCCCAAAACCAGAAGAAAAGACAGAATCAAATTAATTTAACCATTACTAATAGAAAAGGCCTGTGTAGGAATACTGCACAGGCCATTTTTTTAAGATCAAATCCCCTCTCCTCAAAAGAGGGAGTCACTGCAAAAGGACCTCAATTTTGCTTTTCTGAAGATTCAATCATAGCAGCGTATACCTCACTCCAAAAAATCCCCTAATTCCCTGATTCGGAGCGAATACATACGTCGGGTCAAATGTCAGCGCATTGGGATTCTCAGGCGTTGGGATTACTTGCCCACTCTGATCAAACTCAACTCCTTTGTCAAAAGGATCAAAAGCCCTGGCGATGCTGTTAGCCGGAGGAGTAAAATTCAGGAGGTTCTTCACTCCTCCATAGATTTCCCACTTATTGCCAAAGGATTTGGTCAATTGGATATTTTGGATGCTCCACCAAGGTGAATACTCGGCGCGGTCGTCCAATTCTCCCAAAAGCGGCAAGCGCATCGGGCTGTACACATTGCCTGTGTAATCTACAGAAAGGCCGATTTCCTGAAACTCATAACCAATCGTCCAAACTCCGGAAAACCGTTCTGTCAAAAGCTGACGCACTTTTTGTCCCTCTTCTTCCAAACTCACATCCATCAAAGTTGCCCCCGCCAAAACCTTGAATCCGGAGTTCCAGGCAGCATCAAAATTCAGGGAGATTCCTTTGGAAACTGCACTTCCATCGAGATTGGCGTAGATGATCTGGTTAGGATTAGATTCATAATCTGGGACGATCCGGTTGGTAAAATAGGTGTAGAACACTGAGGCGTCAAACCCAAAGTAATTTCCCCGGTCAGAGTATATCTTTTTCACCAAATTCAGGTTGGTATTCCAGCTTCTTTCTGGGGCTAGTTCCTCTGCAAAAACCACCTCTCTGGCACCTGTCAAAGCCGCATGATCTTCTGTAAAAACATTGGCAACACGGAAACCATTTCCAAGGGAAAATCTAAAAACCGTGCTTTTATCCTCCGAGACCAGTTTATAATTCAACCTGGGTGAAAAAATATTTCCGTGCAGGCTGTTGTAGTCGTAGCGAATCCCAGCCAAGATGCTTTGGTTGGGAGAAATCTTGAATTCATTTTGGGCAAAAACGCCTGGCAAGTGGATTTTAGATGGGGAGTTTTCTGTGCCGTTATTAGCCGTTGCCGGAGTATTATCATCATAGAAAGTATAGCGATAGGCCGCACCTAATAGCAAATTGTTCTTTCCGGCCTCTTTCATCCAAGTCAACTGCCCGAAAGCGATCTTTTGATCGGCAAAGTACGGGATGTCTCCATAATAGGAATCCTGTTTATGTCCGTTGATGGAATATTGAAAATTAACTATCCCCTTTACTGGAAGCTGATAGGTTCCAAAAGCCTCCCATCGACGGGTGCGGATGCTTTCCCCATAGATCTGATCTCCTCCCCGATCTGCTTCGGTCCATTCCATTTGACCTCCCCAGCGATTTTCGTTCACATACCTTCCGGCCATGGTAAAAACTCGGCCTGCTTTTCGCTGAACCTGAAATTTTTGAAATAAGGAAACCCGCTTCTGCAAAGTGAGGTCGGTAAATCCATCACCATTGTTGTCAATTGGATTGTCATACCAAAAGAGGCTCACACCGGTCAGGGACTGAATGGATTTTCCAAATGTGCTTTTTACACCCAAATCCGCATTGACTTCACCCCATCCCGATACAAAAGCATCCGCGGCAAGGACCGGAGCCACCTCGGTTCTTTTGGTAATCACATTGATCAAACCTCCGACAGCCTCCGAACCATATAGCGTGGATGCTGGACCTTTGACGACTTCTATCCGGTCGATCAAAGATTGGGGAATCCCCGTCAATCCATAAACCGTCGCCAGACCGCTGACTATCGGCATCCCGTCAATTAAAATCATGGTGTACGGGCCTTCCAGTCCGTTGATGTGAATGTCTCCTGTATTGCAGACATTACAGTTGATCTGGGGCCGGACCCCGTTGACGTTTTGAAGGGATTCAAAAAGCGACGGTGTTGGATTTGCTTTGAAAAAAGCTGCTTTGTACACCTCAACAGGCACCGGGCTGTCCAGTTTGGAAACTTCCTGCATTGTCCCGCTGACCACTACTTCATCGAGACTACTGTCCAATTCCTTCAGTTCCACTGTCAGCTTGGTTTTGATATCTGGAATTTTGACCTGCACACTTTCAGTCAAAAAACCAATTCGTGAGACTTGAATTTGATAAGTTCCAGAAGGAATATCATTGATCCGAAAAAATCCCAAACTGTCTGTCACTGCTCCTTTGGTGGTTCCTTTGAGCATCACATTTGCAAATTCCAATGGTTGCGAATTGACCAATACTTGCCCTTCCAGGCTATGCTGGGCTATGCTTTCGCCGATATAAAGAAATGTGCAAAGAAAAAGTAGCGCAACTTTTGACATGAATCAGATTAATTAGATTTACAAAAGTAATAAGTTAGAGTATTCTAACAAATTTGTTTTTATAATAAAACCTATTGTATTTTTGGGTCAACAGAAAATACACCCAAGTATGGCTTCCTCCACAGAAGAGAATTACCTCAAAGCACTTTTTAATCTTTCCAATTCCCTGGGAGAAGTAAACCTATCCGAACTAGCCCATGGGCTTCAGGTTAGCCTTCCGACAGCCAATAGCATGGTGAAAAGCCTACAGAAAAGCGGTTGGGTGAATTATGAAAAATATAAGCCTTTGATCCTGACTGCTGCCGGTCAAAAAGAAGCCGCTCTAATTATCCGAAAGCACCGACTGACCGAGATGTTTTTGGTAAAAAAGATGGGATTTGGATGGGAAGAAGTTCATGAAATCGCCGAGCAAGTAGAACATATCCATGCCCCCAAATTTTTCCAGAGAATGGATGAAATGTTGGGTTTCCCGACAATAGATCCTCATGGATCGCCGATTCCTGACAACCAAGGGAGAATCCAGGAATTTTCCTACGTACCACTTTCCTCCTGCAAACCCGGTCAAACGGTCCAACTCACAGCATTGACCAATTCGTCCACAGAGTTTTTGGAGTTTTTGAACAGCCGGAAGTTGGCTCTGGGCACTCAATTGAATGTATTATCCCGGGAAGCGTACGATCTCAGTTTAGTGGTTAGTTACGAAAACCATCCGCAAGAGACCTTGAGCGAAAAAGTATCGGAGAGGCTGCTGGTGAGGGTTTTGGAGTGAAGGAAAATCGGATAGGTTAGGGAATTTCCCGAATTTTTACCCAGTCTATAGTTTGGCTGCTACTTGGATTTGTCTACCGGACAAACCCGAAACGCTTTACCCTCCCATCGGGACAAACACTTGAGCTGAGCCTTAGGAGCTCATTTATTTTTTCAGTCCATCACCTCTGCTGCTATTAATTCTTCCAAATCCCTTTCTTGGCTCCTTTTTTGACAACTTAGATATGAAATGGTAAAAAAACAGGGTTTCAAAGTCAAGCACCTTCCCAAGCTTTTTGTGGAAACATTCAAGCTTTGGAACTTAAATAATCCCTGGAGGTTGGGAGCTGTCGTGGCTTACTATGCAGTCTTGTCCCTCCCGGGATTGCTGATTGTGGTGATCAATTCAGTTGGGGCTATTTGGGGCACTGAGATTGTGCAGGGCGAGATCACACAGCAGATTTCGAGCGCTATTGGACCGGATGCCGCCAAATCCGTGGTGGAGATTATCGAGAATTCCAGAAAGGAGGACCAAACCGTTTTTGCCACCATCATCGGTGTGGCTATTTTGATTTTTGGGGCAACGGGTGTGTTTTATCAACTTCAGATCTCGATGAATGAAATCTGGAGTGTCAAAGTAGACCCGAATGCCGGGATTTGGAAATTGGTCAAAGACCGGGCGATAAGTCTGGGATTTGTGATGGTGATTGCCTTTTTGTTGATTATCAGTTTCGTAGTGTCCACAGCCTTGACGGTTCTGAGCAAATTTCTATCCAGACTATGGGAACCCGGCATCGTGTATTTAGCCCAATTCTTTGAGTTTGGTTTGTCCACTTTTGTCCTTGGGCTTTTGTTTGTCCTGATTTTCAGATTTATGCCGGATATGAAAATCAAATGGAGTTCGGTGTGGCTTGGTGGATTTATGACCTCAATCTTTTTCAACCTGGGAAAGATATTGCTGAGTATTTACTTCGGTGCTGCCAATCCCAATTCTGTCTATGGTGCAGCCGGCTCCGTCGTGTTGATTCTACTTTGGGTATCCTATTCCTGCCTCATTTTGTTCTTCGGTGCAGCGTTTACACGGATTTATACAGAAAAGTATGAGGTAGAAATCCATCCGCAGGACTTTGCCATGAAGCTGGAAACAGAAGAAGTCATCGTCGAGAAGGGAGTTGATTGCCCTCCTGAGGAAGCAGAGAAAAGCTAAGAAAGTTGGGAAGTTGGAGGTTGGAGGTCTACTATGCCTTATAAACTGCTCGTCCAAATTTGCAATTTGAGGTAGTATCTTAGGATTTCAAATCCGAGAATAAGTTCTTGAGGTTACAACCCTCGAAGGGCGGAATCAACCTAAGGGTCACTGGCTACCGCCAATTTTTGGCTTAGGCTTAAAACAATATTTTACAATAGACTATCGACCATAGGCTATGGACTATTTTTTTTCATTCGGTAATCAAAAAGTCTCGACTAAAGGTTAGTTTCAATACTCCTTGACTCCAAACCCCATGAGACTATCCAATGCCCTTTTATTCCTCCTCACAGGAATCCTCTTTCCCCTCCTCTCCTTTTCCCAAGACCGGGTCACTGGCAAATCCTTCACCACCCGATCTGAGGTCCTGGCCCAAAACGGAATGGCAGCCACCAGCCAACCCCTGGCCACTCAGGTTGCCGTGGACATCTTGAAAAAAGGCGGTTCGGCCATGGATGCCGCGATCGCCGCAAACGCGATGCTGGGCTTGGTGGAACCCCAAGCCTGCGGAATCGGAGGAGATGTCTTTGCCATCATCTGGGACGCGAAAACCAAAAAACTCTACGGTTTCAACGGAAGCGGACGTGCCCCGGAAAGTTTGACCATTGAGGTTTTCAAGGAAAAAGGACTGAGTTATGTCCCCTTGCTTGGCCCCCTACCCGTTTCTGTTCCCGGTTGCGTAGATGGCTGGTTTGAAATGCACAAGCGCTTTGGAAAGCTCCTCATGCAGGAAATTCTCCAACCCTCCATCGATTATGGAAACAAGGGCTTCCCCGTCTCAGAAGTGATCGCCTGGCAGATGAACAACAACTGGCCAACCATGCAGGACATTCCGGGTTTCCGGAAAACCTACATGCCAAATGGCAAAAACACACCGAAAAAGGGAGAAATCTTCAAAAATCCTGACCTCGCCAATACCTATCAGCTCATCGCAACCGAAGGAAGATCTGCTTTTTACGAAGGGGAAATTGCCCGGACGATCGACCACTTTATGAAGGAAAACGGAGGCTATCTCAGCTATGAAGACTTGAAAAAACACACTTCGGAATGGGTGGATCCCGTCAGCACCAATTACCGTGGCTATGATGTTTGGGAACTCCCGCCCAATGGTCAGGGAATCGCCGTGCTTCAGATGCTGAATATTCTCGAGGGATTCGACATCAAATCCATGGGCTTTGGCAGTGCTGAATATCTCCATGTGCTGACTGAAGCCAAAAAACTGGCATTCGAAGACCGGGCCAAGTTCTATGCAGATCCGGCTTTTAATCAAATCCCTGTGGAACAGCTGATTTCCAAGGAATACGCCACGGAACGTAGGAAACTGATCGATCCTGAGCGCGCAGCCATGGCCTATCCCGCTGGAGATCTGGAACTGGGAAACACGACTTACCTGACCGTCGCGGACAAAGACGGCAATATGGTTTCCTTTATTCAGAGCATTTATGATGAGTTTGGGTCGGGCATGGTTCCGGATGGATTGGGCTTCGTCCTGCAAAATCGGGGACAACAGTTCAATGTCCAGGATCCTAACCATTGGAATTCACTGACAAAAGGCAAGCGACCTTTTCACACGATCATCCCGGCATTTATCACCAAGGACGGGGAACCCTTCATCAGTTTTGGCCTCATGGGCGGTTCGGTACAGCCTCAGGGTCATACCCAGATTGTGGTCAATCTGATTGATTTTGGCATGAATCTGCAGGAAGCGGGCGATGCCCCGAGGATGCGGCATAATGGTTCCTCCGAACCCACTGGTTCGCAGATGACCAATGGAGGTTCGCTCAACTTGGAGAGTGGATTCGACTACGAAGTCATCCGCAAACTCGAAGAAATGGGCCACCGCGTCGAGTACAGCATCGGGCCTTTTGGAGGCTATCAAGCCATCTACTATGACCGGATCCACAAGGTCTATTTCGGCGCATCGGAGTCAAGGAAAGACGGACAGGCGGCAGGGTATTGAGCGATCCCCATGGGAACATCTTCAGTTTTGCAAAGATTGATTACATGATCAACAATAATGTTGTTTACTAAACAATATTATTGTTGATTAGTAAACAACATTATTGTAGCTTTGAATTAAAAGCTGGCTATGCTATCCAAGGATTTACTTCAGGAAGTGGCTTTGAGCCAAATAGAAAATCTTCAAAAAAGATCTTTGGGATTGCTCCGGAATGAATTAAACAGCATTTCTCTGATTCAAAGCCATGCACTGATCATATCCGGAATTCGGCGGTGCGGAAAAAGTACACTTTTGATCCAATTACTCAAAAATCAATACCCTGATGCTTTCTATCTCAATTTTGAAGATCCAAGGCTATATAGTTTTAAGGTTGAGGATTTTCAGAAAATAGATAAACTCTTAACAGAACAGGGGCAAACTTCCTTGTTATTGGATGAAGTTCAGGTGGTAGAAGGATGGGAAAGATTTGTACGTCAAAAACTGGATCTGGAGAATTTCAGGATCGTAATTACAGGTTCCAATGCGTCATTACTAAGCAAAGAACTCGGCACCAAACTTACAGGAAGGCATGTCTCCAAAGAACTTTTCCCATTTTCTTACGATCAATTTTGTGAATTTCAAAAGTTGACCAAGTCTTCCGACAGTACTTCGGAGTATTTGAGTTTGGGTGGATTTCCGGAGTATTTGAAGACCGGAAGACCAGAATTACTCCATCAATTGTTTGATGATTTATTACTTCGCGATATCGCAATCAGGTACGGGGTAAGAGATGTGAAATCTTTGCAGAATCTGGCGATCTACTTGATATCCAATGTAGCCAAACTAGTATCTGGAAATAACCTACGAAAGGTCTTGGAATTCAAGGCAACCAGCACCGTAATGGAATATTTTTCCTACTTGGAGGAAAGCTGGTTATTCTTCTTTATATCCAAGTTTAGTTATTCCCAACGGAAGCAATTGATCAATGCCAAAAAGGTCTATTCCATCGACACGGGACTGGTGACAGCCAATTCCAGGTCATTTTCGGAAGATCTTGGAAGAAGATTTGAAAATATGGTCTTTCTGCATTTCCGCAGAACCTATCCCGAAATTTATTATTTCTCTGAGAAAAACGAATGTGATTTGGTCATCTTCGGAAGGCAGGGTTTGATGGAGTTAGTGCAGGTCTGCTTCGAGTTAAATTCCGAGAACCTCAAACGGGAACTGGATGGCTTATGGGAAGCGATGAAGTTTTTTGACAAAAAAGAAGGACTGTTGGTTACACTTGCACAGGAAGACAGCTTTGAACAGAATGGATATAAGATAAACGTAATACCCTTTCATAAGCTTCCTTCCTAAAGAGTATGGGGGGCTAGGATCTGAGAAAAAATCGATTCATTTGAAGGCTATCAAGCCATCTTCTGCGACAAGGTCAACAAAGTATATATTGAAATTGATAGAAAAATCAAATAAATCTCTTGAATTGGAAACCGAATTTTCAATTGCAGGTGGCAGTAAAATAGAAAAATTGAAACTGCAAAATAGAAGAGAATAACTCTTGCTAACAGCACCTTCCCAGTCTAAGTCTATTCTGACAATCACTTCAACTTGCCCAGCGTGTAAGGCTGACCAGGCGCAAGAACATGAATCCGTTCAGGATTAGAAATTGCCTTTTTTAATCTTTCGGGATCACCATTGAACGGAGCAAAATCCGGTGCATCCACTGATCCCCAATGACAAAGCAACAGTGGTGTATTGGGATAAGCGTTTGCAATTTTCACAGCCCCCTCAAATGTGAAATG
Organism: Algoriphagus sp. A40; assembly: GCF_002002735.1. Taxonomy (GTDB): domain Bacteria; phylum Bacteroidota; class Bacteroidia; order Cytophagales; family Cyclobacteriaceae; genus Algoriphagus. The sequence continues at coordinate 150,810 of NZ_MUNY01000049.1, forward strand.
CCATTCGCTATCTGAAAAATCAAAAAGTATAGCATCTGGGGCTGGGGAGATTGTAAGGTGCTCGGGCATCAAACGCGAGTCACCCTGTGCCCAGATTGTTCCATCGGGAGTTTCAATGAGAAAGCCAGTGGAATCCTCATTTTTAAAAGTCCGTGTCGCAGCTCCCGGATAGGCATTTTGCCAGGCATGGTCTACGGCAACCATTTTGACTGACATAGGTCCAACTTTAAACTTCTCACCCGGACTGTGGCCAAAAGACGGAAAACCTTCTGCTTTCATTAAGGAGTCGACATAGATCGTAGAATGGTAAGCCTCAATGACTGCTTTCAAATCACGATTGGTTGGAATACTGTAGTGATCATTGTCACTATGTGTAACGAGAATAGCATCAAGCTTCGGAACCTCCTCCGTTTTAATTGGGAAGTCTATCATAACCGGCATATCAAAACCCTTCAACAATGGGTCAACCATTAGAGTTGTACCACGACTGTTGATGAGAAATCCGCCCATGCCCAGCCATCGGATGGTTGTCTCTTTCGAAGAACCGAACGCCTCCTTTCCAAACGCTTGGGTTGGTGGCGCTTTGGCCTGATACTTCTTTTGCGTTGTCTGGTCGGCTACCTGTGCATATCCTTCACCCGCAAAGGCGATAAGAATTATAACAGTGATTGAAGTTAAAAGAGACTTCCTCATATCAATTAGGGTTTATCTTTTTTAGTACTACTTCTTATTTGACTGACTTTCAATTCCGGAAGCAAAGGTACAGTCTCTACCAGTTCTAGGGATTTAACCATGTGAAGTGTACCATTCTTATACTTGAGGAAGTGAGGTGTTTTTATGTGAGTTTGGTAAGCCTCGTCACTTGCATAAGTTTCTAGGATAGTAAAGTGGGAAGGGTTTTCCTTTTCGGACAGCGCGTATATGGTAATGACGCCAGGTTCCACTCGTAGTGCAGTTTCAACACCTTCTTTCAGAAATACTTTATACTCCTCCAGATAGGCCGAATCGATAACCAATATTGCCAGTCTTACAAGCTGACCTTTTTCTTGTGCGAAGGCAGTTTGAAATGTGATCTGCGTGAGCATCATTATCAAAATAACTATTATGGCTTTCATTTTTTAGGAATTTGTTAGTACCTGAAATTGTATTCTTCATCAGTAACCGATTGAATCCAGGTTACAACAGCGGCTTTATTGGAATGCCCAGCCCACAAAAACTCCATAATTTGGCTTGAACATTTTTTCGTCTCCGTATTGGTCCAAATTCGCTCCAATACCAAAATTTAGGGCATTTATTTTTAATCCGGTTCTCAGTTGAAGAAAGCTCCTTGCATGAAGTTTATCCCGGGTACTGTGGATATATAGGAACTGCAGCCTGGTGAACAAATTGATTTTAGGAGTGATTGGAGGTTTGTATTCATATATACCAAAAAGTTCTACATTTTTTTGTGAATTGAGGTAGAATGAAGCTATAGTTACTGCCACCCATTCTTTATTTGTAAAGGAATGCTTTGCACCCAAACGGGGGAAAATACCGACATGGTTGTTCACTGTGGCGCCTCCGGCAATACTAAATCCTTTGTAAATAGTATAATTTATATATAAAGGAATGGCAATATCTAAATCCTCCTCTTTGTTGTCATAGCCAGCGGAAAATGAGGACACACTCAAAAAATCAAACTTACTTTCTGGCGAAAACTCTTTAATGACTACCATTTGAAAAAACATCCTATTGTTTCCGGCCATGAATTCCACCGGAGTGGGAGTTTTTGGATGAGATTCCTGTGCCAAGACAGGCTGGGATATTCCCGATAAAATCAGCGCTACAAACAGAAACAATTGCTGGAGGACGGGTTTGTTGTTCAACCCTTGCATAACTTTAGGGCACTTCTTTGCATTGAAATACATAATTATTTTTTATAATGGGCTTTAAGGTTAACGACGAACGTAATTTTTATCGAACGAGTAAATCACACTCACATTCCAATCAAAGGCCTTCCCGGGTATATCAGTCTGGATTGCCTTATTAACAATGTTTGAAATCGAAAGCGGGAAATTTCGCATGGCCAGTGTGAGTGTATTGGTTAAATAAACCCCGTCTTTATCATCCGTTTTTAAATAATAGACCTGCGGATTCAGCTTAAAGAATATTCGTTTAGATACATTGAGATTGGTAATAGAACTCCTTAGTCCGGCATAATAGGAATCCTGAATACCGCCTTTGTCAAAGCCATGGCCACGCAGGAGATACATACCTATGCTTACTTTTTTTGACAAAGTATAATTTGGCACGAGCTCAGCAGCCAAAAAGCGCTGGGTTACAATCACATCTTCTGTCTCGCCGTTCCTGATAACTTTCTGCGTGCTGAATATGAGTGCAGGAATGTGACCTCCCACCTGGAGTGAGAACTTACCTTTGTCAACTAGCCTGTACTTGTAGATAAATATGAATGACCAGGGCTTACCTTCCAGAGCAAACCTGAACTGCGGTTCGAAGCTCCACCTCTTGTTTCCAATCGAGGGCTCGAAGATTATGGCCGGTTTACCCAGTGAGAAAGAAGGGATAAATGAAAATCCGTTTTGGGTGACGCTCAAGGCACTTTTGAAGAATAACGTGCTGTCGCGTTGCCCAAAGCCAGGCACCGATGAGAACCAGAATAAGGCGATGAGCAGGAGGCCTACTTTTTTCCAACTTTGCATAGGACAAAGTTGAATCTATCTCAAGGCAAGACACTTACCCGTTTTACAGTATCCTATACCACTTTTACTGATTCCGGTATTTCGCTGTACAACACGCGTCTCATTGGGTTATTTTTGTAGCAAATCTGAAGAACATGGACAAAATTGAAAGACTTCATAGCGTCACGCAATTCAATTCGAAAAGGGGACAGGTGACCTTGCATCCATTGGTTAGTGTATTGGATCAATCCAAATCTTCACCAATTAAGCCCTACCGCTGTTTATCTGAGATCTATATCATCTTCCTGAAAGACCTGAGGTGTGAGGATTTTCAATACGGAAGAAACACTTACGATTATCAAGAAGAGACGCTGCTGTTCATCAGCCCTGGACAAGTTTTTGGATTTGATTCACCCGAAGAAAAATTGGTTCAGCCTGTGGGTTGGGCATTGGTATTTCACCCAGATTTAATAAAGGGCACATCACTTGGAAAGAAGATCAGCGAGTACAAATTCTTCGACTATGATGTAGCCGAGGCCTTGCATGTTTCGGAAAGCGAAAGGCTGATTGTGTTGGATTGTTTCAGGAAAATTCGCGAAGAAATGGAACGTGGAATCGACAAACATAGCAAGACCTTGATCATAAGTAATATCGAACTGTTCCTGAACTATTGTGTGCGCTTTTATGATCGCCAGTTTATTACCCGAGAACCGGTGAACAAAGATATTTTGACCAAGTTTGAAAGCTTGCTCAAGGAATATTTTCAATCCGAACTGCCACAAGACAATGGAATACCCACAGTGGCATGGTGTGCTGATAAACTAAATCTCTCCAGCAATTATTTCGGTGACCTGGTAAAAAGAGAAACCGGGATTTCCGCCCTTGAAGTTTTACAGGCTAAAGTGATAGACCTTGCCAAAGAAAAAATCTTTGACAGAAGCAAGTCAATCAGCGAGATCGCTTATGAGATGGGTTACAAATATCCCCAGCATTTTACCCGTTTATTCAAGCAGCGTGTTGGGATGTCACCACAAGAGTACAGATTTGCGAATTAGTCTGCACAAAGGCACTCTAGTTCGCAATCCTGAGATCTTGTCCAGGGATTTGTAATCCCAATTGCAATCAGCAGAAACCTTAATTCAGACCAAGCCTTCCTTACTACTTTAAAATTTCCTGACCATCCAAGTTTAGGCGATTTAATGAGTAGATTCTCCACCACCACCTTCGAAAATTTGTAACTGATACAAAACATGAGATTTACTAATTCCACATTGTCCTTATTGTTTTGTTTTTTATTTATTCAGTGTAATAAACCCGCTCCTATGAAACCGTCCTTTCGTGTACATGCCTTCCGCATGCTTCCCGGTGACGATGTGATGCCGCAGCTCAAGAAATTCATTACAGACAATCAAATCGAGGCGGGTTTTATCATGTCAGCCGTTGGCAGTCTTACGAAGTATACGATTCGATTTACCAATCAACCCGAAGGCACTCAAGCGCAAGGACATTTTGAGGTGGTCTCTCTTACTGGCTTGTTGGGTACTGAAGGAAATCACGTTCACCTTTCTGTGAGCGATAGTACCGGGCGGACGATTGGCGGACACCTGCTCGATGGCAACTTGGTCTACACCACCCTCGAAGTCGTGATAGGTGAAGACCTGGATCATAGTTACCAACGGGAAACGGATCCTACATTTGGGTATAAAGAGTTGGTGGTTAAGAATAGAGATAAGTAGGATTGAAGTTGGATGGGGTTCCCCGTTCTTCAGGATTTGAAATCCTGAAGTCTTGTTCTGGGATTTGTAATCCCCATCGTCAAAATAAGACGGATTAAAAATCCTACAACAGCACCTCGAAATTGCTCCCGATTGCTATCGAGGATTTCGAGTAACGGGAATGGCTTCAAAATCCCCACTTTTTTTCGCCTCCACTCATCTTGATTTCCAGTTTTCCTTCTTTAAATTCAAAAAGGTAAGTAGGACAAAGGATCTACACCCTTTTGCACCCAAGATGAATTTTTAAACCACCTCCCAACCATGAAAAATTTTCTACTCCTGAATTTTCTATTGTGCTTTTCCACAGCTCTTTTTGCGCAGCAGGTTCCTACTATGGAGCAGGTCATCTCTCTGCGCAGTGCGGGATCTGTGGCCATTTCTCCGGACGGAAAGCATGTAGCCTACACTGTTCAGACCACAGATTGGACCGACAACCGGTACGACACGGAGATTTGGTTATCGAAAAATGGGCAACCTCCCTTTCAACTTACCAATACTCTAAAGGGGAACAGCAGCAATCCTGTCTGGTCACCTGATGGAAAGTGGATTGCTTTTATGGCGGACCGGGGAAACAAAAGCCAGATTCAGGTGATCTTCACGGATGGCGGTGAAGCCAGACCGGTGACTCAGGAAGAGGAAAGCATAGAAGGATTTGAATGGCATCCTGACGGAACCAAACTGATTTTTCTGAAGGCGGAGAAGCAGGATAAAAAGGAAATCGAGAAGCGATATGGTGCATTTGAAACAGATGACAAAGATTTCAATCTCTCCCATCTCTGGGAAATTGACTTTGATCCAGACCGTCCGCTACCTTCTGAATTGCCATGTTATGAAACAGCGGATTCCCTGAAAGTAAAAGCTGGATGCATTGAGTGGACAAAAGCCAAAAGGTTGACCGAAGGAAAGTTTACGGTAACCTATTTTTTGGTTTCCCCTGACGGTTCAAAAGTCGCCTTCAACCATCAGCCCGATCCTTTGATCAACACGAGAAGCAAATCGCGGATATCAGTTCTGGATTTGTCTTCAAAACAAACCGGTTTGCTCGTCTCTAATCCAAACGGAGACAACCTTCAAACTTGGTCACCCGATTCCAAAGAGTTGCTGTTCACCACCAACCTATCGGATTCCCTCTCCTACTTCTACACCAACAATAAGCTATTCTCCATCTCTATTTCCACGAAAGAACAGCGTCAGCTTGCCAAAGATTTTGATGAACAAATTGGAGGACTGATTTGGAACAACTCGGGCATTTACTTCTCAGCATGGAACAAAACCAAAAGGCCTATCTACAAAATCAATCCGGAAACCGGAGAGATTGGCACGTTCTTAAACTCACCGGATCAGATCTTTGGTATTTCGTTTTCGAAAAACGGGGATCATTTTGCGATAAATGCCCGAAATAACGAGCAGTTGAATGAAATTTTCCTTTTGGCAACAAATGCTCCTTCTCCGAACCAACTTACAGCAATGTCAGACCAGATTACCGACTGGAAAACTGCCGAGAGTGAAGTCATCGCTTGGAAAAGCAAGGATGGTGCAGTGATTGAAGGCATTTTGCACAAACCGAAAAATTACGATCCCTCCAAAAAATACCCGGTTCTGGTGGTCATTCACGGTGGTCCAACCGGAATCGATACCCCGCAACCTGTGCCAGGTTATGTCTATCCGATCTTGCAATGGTTGGATAAAGGTGCGCTCGTTCTGAGACCCAACTATCGGGGTTCGGCGGGTTATGGGGAAGCATTCCGCTCACTCAATGTGAAAAATCTCGGTGTGGGGGATGCCTGGGATGTGCTTTCGGGAATTGAACACCTCGATTCTCTGGGGATTATCGACACCGAAAAAATGGGCAGCATGGGCTGGAGTCAGGGAGGTTATATCTCCGCATTTTTAACGACCAGTTCGGATGTGTTTAGAGCCACTTCGGTCGGGGCAGGGATTTCCAATTGGATGACATATTATGTCAACACAGACATTCATCCTTTTACCCGGCATTACCTGAAAGCCACGCCTTGGGATGATGAAGAAATCTACCGCAAAACTTCACCGATGACCTATATCAACCAAGCTAAAACACCGACTCTCATCCAGCACGGGGAGCTCGACCGTCGTGTTCCCATTCCCAACGCCTATGAGTTGTTGCAAGGCCTGCGGGATAAAAATGTACCTTCGGAACTGATTGTCTACAAAGGTTTTGGCCACGGCATCACCAAACCAAAAGAACGCCTTGCTGCCACCTGGCATAATTGGCAATGGTTTAATAAATACATCTGGGGAGAAGAAGTGGAGTTGCCTGTTGGTGGGAATTAAAGTAGTCCACAGACAACGGTCAACAGTCCACAGCAGGGGAATCTGAATTTTTAACCCCACTGTCGTAGTTTGGACGTTTGGCGAGGAGCAGCTTGAGGCTCGACGTTAAATTTATACCAATTTGTAATTAATTCTTGACATCCCATTCTCGACGAAGTCACAAGACCATTCACCTCGAGTTTTTGAAAACCCTTGACGAATCAAGCGCTTAGTCCATTCTGATCTGCTTTGCTTTTTTAACCTCTTTCAATCCCATTGAAAATGAGTTATTTATTTTCTAATTTCCTGTGATTTTAGAAAGGACACGGTTGATATTTTTTTGCTAGCCTACTTTCTTCAGAATTACTGCCTTTTACCAAAAAGAACCTTTTGCTTCCATCGAAGAGATGAATGCCAGAGTGAATTTTAGTGGAGGACTCCATTGCCGCCTTACCATTTTTAAAAAGTAACAAACCACCACTATGGAAAAGCTCTATAAAAATTCCCATTACCTTTTTATTGCCGTCCTGCTAATGGTTTTTGCAGGTTTTTTTAAAACCTATTTTGTGAAATTCCCCTTTTTCGAGGGCTTCACAGTTGCGCTGCATTTTCATGGAATTATGGTATTGCTATGGCTGGGAATGCTGATTGTTCAGCCTATTTTGATCAAAAGAAACAAGCTGGCAATACACCGAAAGGTCGGGAAACTCAGTTACCTGATATTTCCCCTGATGGTGGTCTCCATGATCATCCTGATCCGGATTAATTTTATGAGAAACATACCTGTACCGGAGGGAGCTTTGGATACCAATTTGATCGGAATCGCAGACATGACTTTCTTTATTCCCTGCTATGCATTGGCCATGTATTTCAGGAAAAATACAGCCTATCATTCCAGATTGATGGTATTGTCAGTGCTTCCATTTATCAATCCCGCATTGGGAAGATTGGGTTTGCCGGGACCAATTCTCGCCATTGCCATCATGATAGGATTGCTGATCTATGAAAAGAAGCACAATAAAGTCTATCTGCCCTACCTGATTGCCCTACCAGCGTATATTTTCATTTATGTGTTTTATCTGGTTTTGATCGATTCCGACGACTGGAAGGCATTTTGGTGGATGTTTTTTTGAAAAAGTTTGAAGTAAATAGGCTGTAGTCGAATAAACATTCAATTGCTTTAGATGCTTTCGCGGGTTCCGAAGAACTCTACGTGGATCAAATCCAACCTTATAGATCATGCCTGTGGCCTTGGTGAAATGATGCATCGATTTCAATTGATCCCAGAGACTAGCTTCAAGACACGTAATTTTTAAGAAAAGGCATAAGTGTTGTTTACTAAGCAATAATAATATTGTTTAGTAAACAACACTATTGTATCTTGACACGAAATTTCGACTATGATATCTAAGGACTTACTAAATGAGGTCGCTCAAAGTCAAAAAGGCAATCTTCAGAATAGACCTCTCGGATTGCTAAGAAAAGAATTAGATGATTTTTCATTGATCAAAAGCCACGCTTTGATCATATCGGGTATACGGAGGTGTGGAAAAAGTACACTTTTGGTACAATTACTTGAAAACCAATACCCTGATGCTTTTTATCTCAATTTTGAGGATCCGAGACTTTACGGTTTCGCTGTGGAGGATTTTCAAAAAATCGAAAAGATCCTTGCTGAACAGGGCCAAACCTCTTTGTTTTTAGATGAAGTACAAGTCGTGGAGGGATGGGAAAGGTTCGTCCGTCAAAAACTCGATCAGGAAAATTCAAATATCGTAATCACAGGTTCCAATGCTTCTTTACTAAGCAAAGAGTTAGGCACCAAACTTACCGGCAGACATGTCACCCGAGAGCTTTTTCCGTTTTCCTACCGTCAATTTTGCGAATTTAAAAAGCTGCCAAACACCAAGGATATCACTTTGGAGTATTTAACATCCGGAGGATTTCCGGAGTATTTAAAATCCGGAAGAGCTGAATTGCTTCATCAATTGTTTGATGATTTGTTACTGCGTGATATCGCGGTCCGGTATGGAATAAGGGATGTGAAATCTTTGCAGAATCTGGCGATATACTTGATATCTAATGTAGCCAAACCGGTGTCTGGAAATAATCTTCGGAAAGTCTTGGAAATCAAAGCAACCAGTACTGTGATGGAGTATTTTTCCTATTTGGAAGAAAGCTGGTTGTTCTTCTTTGTCTCCAAGTTTAGCTTTTCACAGAGAAAGCAGTTGGTCAATGCCAAAAAGGTTTACTCCATTGACACCGGACTGGTCACAAACAATACTAGGTCGTTTTCTGACGATCATGGAAGAAGATTTGAGAACATGGTCTTTTTACATTTTCGAAGAAAATATCAGGAAATCTATTACTTCTCAGAAAAGCATGAGTGCGATTTCGTGGTCTTTGACAGAAATGGTCTTGTGGAATTGGTACAAGTATGCTACGATTTAAACACCGAGAATCTAAAGCGAGAATTGAATGGGCTTTGGGAAGCCATGAAGTTTTTAATAAAAAAGAAGGGATGTTAATCACACTGGCTCAGGAAGATCAATTTGAACAGGACGGCTTCAAAATAAATGTGCAGCCATTTGACAAGCTTGCATCTTGGGTATAAACTTTACTTTGAAGTTCAAAATCTCGGCTTCAACTGGTGTCCATCTTTAACAAGCCATCGGTCATACCTGTTGACCATCCTCGAAATTTCAAAATTCAGGTAAGGAAAACCCACTTCTTTTACACCAACCCCTTCTGCCAATTCCAGCTGTCACGCATGGAGTCCTCCAGGGAATACTTGGCATGCCAGCCAAGCACTTGGTTGATCTTGGTGGTGTCTGCCCAGGTTTTCACCACATCACCGGGTCTTCGGGGCCCGATCTGGTAGTTGAGCTTGACTCCGCTTACTTTTTCAAAAGAATGGATCACTTCCAAAACGGTATTGCCATTTCCTGTTCCGACATTGAAAACATCGTAAAAGTCCATTTCCTGCTTCTGGAGAAAGCTCAGCGTCTTCACATGGGCATCGGCTAGATCTACCACGTGGATGTAATCGCGTACACAGCTGCCATCCGGGGTATCATAATCGTCACCAAATACAGTAAGTCTTTCTCTGATACCGGCTGCCACTTGGGTAATATAAGGGACCAAATTGGCGGGAATACCCAAGGGCAACTCCCCGATCTTGGCACTGGGATGCGCTCCGACCGGATTGAAATACCGAAGAGCAACCACTCTCAAGCCTGGCTTGCTTTTTATAAAATCCACCAAAATATCCTCACAGATTTTTTTGGTGTTGCCATAGGGACTTTCTGCATCCTGTCTCGGAGTTGATTCCGTCACGGGCAAAACCTCCGGTTGGCCATAAACAGTGCATGAGGAGGAAAAAACCAGATCTTTGAGACCTTGTTCCTGCATAAATTCGAGCAACACGATCAGTGATCCGACATTGTTCCGATAGTATTTCAGAGGCTGGGCTGTACTTTCTCCCACAGCCTTAAAGGCCGCAAAATGGATCACGCCCTCGATTTTGTGGTCTTTGGCAATGGCTTCAAGCGTGGATTTATCATTGCAATCGCCTTTGTAAAAGGTGAAGCGTTTTCCGGTGATTTCCTCTAGTCGATCCAGAACTTTTGCATCTGAATTGGACAAATCATCCAGGATAATGGGCTCCATTCCTGCATTCAACAATTCTACGGCGGTGTGCGAACCAATGTAGCCAGCCCCGCCCGTAATCAAAATCTTCTTCATGGGAGTTTAAAAATCATTCGGGAGCAAAACTATTCAAATCCTTCAATTTGGCAGGAAAAAAGCTTAACGAATCAGGGTAAATGTTCCTCTTTTTTCAGAAGTGGACTCCTTGCCTTCCAATAAAAAGCTGTAAATCACTAGGTAGGAATAGGTCCCTGTAGTTGCGTCTTCGCCGTTTACTCTTCCATCCCATCCACTTGGTCCGGTATAAATCAACTGTCCCCAACGGTTGAAAATCCACAACTGAAATTCAGTCTCACAGTTTGAAACACCCTGGTACAATCCGGGGGCTTGTCTTGGGTCAAAACCTGTTGGCATCCGTACTTCAGGCGCTGCTTCCCGCACGATTCCCTGACCAATTGTGATACAACCGGAAGCATCTTTTACCTCCAGCTCGTAGGTTCCTGCACTTAGTCCGGTTACCTGATTCCCGCTTAGCCGGGTGTCTTTCCACTGGTATATGAACGGACCATTTGCCCCCTTGGGCAAGACAAACAATTCTCCGTTGGAGCCACCAGGACAGGCTGCTTTTTCCAATCGAACATCAACTTCCAAAGGAACCGGAGAAGTAATTTCAAAATTCAGGGGAATCATGCATCCATTGGAATCTTTCACTTCCCATTCATAGGTTCCGGATGGCATTTCTCCCAATGAAATCTGTCCTGAAAATGTCTTTGCCCCCAGATATTCAAACGTATAAGGCCCTACTCCTCCGGTTATATTAACCAATACTTCTCCGTCGGTTTTTCCATAGCAGGATACGCCGGCCGGAGTCAGAGATACTACCGAAAGCGGCTCCGGTTCGGTCAATTCCAAGTTTTCTATCATTTGGACACAACCCAATTGGTCTGTCACTTTCACTGTATAGCTTCCTGCAATCAGGCCTAAGGCATCAGGAGAATTCAGCGAGGCATCATGAAGCCATTCAAATTTATATGGAGCCACGCCACCCCGCACCTCCAGTTGGATCCTTCCGGAATTGTCACCGGCACAGCTTAGATTCGTCTGGTCCTTTGTTTCCACTACAAATTCTCCCGCTACCTTTACTTGGATTGCTTCGGCTTTACCTTCACATTTGTTATCCACCAAACTGTAGGCAGTATATTCGACTTTACCGGTGATTCCGGGCTGATCCCAGCTTACTTCGATCTCAGGTTCTCCCTGACCGGAAATAATTTGACCCCCAGTCACCACCCAATCGTACCCCCTCCCTCCAACCGTAACTGGTGCTGAATAAGGATGGGAAACAGTTGGATCAAAACAAACCTGTAATTCACCGGCTGCAGCAGCTACCACAATTCTCTCGTTAATGACCACTGCAAATTCAACCACCGCACCAGGACAGCCGTTTTCGGAATAGGGGATCAGCCTGAGCTTGGCATTTGGGTTGGCAGGTCCCCAATTGACCAAGACCGAGTCTCCATAATCTTCCACAATCATCCCTCCTTCTACCTCAAACTTGGCTGTTGTCACATTGACCAGATCGCTGACCCGGTACATGACTTCTTCGACCTCAGGACAGACAGACAATTCCCCTTCGAGCGCCGCCTTTGTTTCGATGACTTCCACTTCGAAAGTAACTTCCTCCTGCTCGTCACAGGAATTGGGACTCAACGCAGCCAAGACTTTTACCTCATAAATTCCGGGTTCTGTGAAAATATGGGGCACCTCCTGACCGATTTCCTGATCAGATCCATCTCCAAAATCCCAAACAAAATAGGTGAAATCTGGATTTTCGGAATTGATCGCCCAAAGCCCTTCCTGATTGAGGCAGGCGATTTTTTCCCCTTCAATATCAAAATCATAAGCGACTTCGGGCATGAAATTCAGGTTATCCAATGCCGCACCGGCAGCATAACCGTAGGATTCCAGCTGCCCAAACCCGTACACATACGCTGCAAAACCATCTACATTCCGCAGACTGTGAACTCCCTGAGAAATCGTAACCCGGGCATACTGAAAATCCGGATCACCGGGAAGCGGGGAAAAACGGTTTCCGATGTTTTGTCCATCCAAAAAAGTAGCGTTTTGAGTCCCTGTTTTCACCACCACATTCACATAGTGATTGACAATGGAGGGAAGGTTGAGCGCAACGAAAGTCAAGCCCGTCAAAAACTGCTCACTCGGGCTATAGGTAATCATAAAAGGATCACCGGTCCCTGCATCTGGAGAATTTTGCTGGTTACAGGCCATGCTTTTGGAAAAAACAGTGACTGAGGAAGGCTTGGAGGTATCGATTTTTCCGGATTCATTGGGACCAAACTCCAAAGCCAAAAATTTCCCGCGGTTTACTGTCCCCCTGGAGGCGCCATTCACAAAAACTTCGGTATTGTCCTCAGATGCCAATACTTTCACCAATTCACCGGAAGTCCTTCCGGACAAAGCCACGTGGACAAAGCTCGTTCCCCAGGTGTTTACCGGATAGGCTTGCTGAAAGAGGTGGTCATTTGCTTCACCGCAATTCCCCACCGAAGTCCATTTATTCCCTCCAAAAACCGCTATTTTTTTACACTCATCGGCATTTTCACCGATCACACGAACTCGGGAACCGGTCAGATCTCCTCTGGCTTTGATCTGGTAACTTTGACCCCGGTTCAGGGTAATAATGGAGGGAGTATCCGCCACATTTCCGCTCAGGGAATTCACACTGGTGGTAATTTCAATTTCTGTATCGTCTTCTGTGGCGACGACCAAAAGCGTGCTTTCGTTATCACTGTTCCCATTGTAATTGACATTTACAGACAAATATTCAAAGTGGGAAGTGATGTAATAGTCCCGACCCAATGCCCCAATGGGAAGAACCACTGTGCCGTCAGCACTCCGAAACCGCTCATTGAAAGCATGCACCGCGATCTTCCCGGTTGAGGTGATATGAATCCCTTTGTTTTCGACAACTCCGGTAGTTCTATGAAGCAAGTCCAAATCCGCTGAAGGAACCCGTAGCGTAAATTGCTGTCCGGCTGAAAGGGAAAACGGGGTCGATTGTCCCCGATACTCCAAAGCCCCTGTCGTGTTTTCATTGGCAGTAATCACCAAAACTGCAAAATCCGGAGCCCCGGCATTATTTGGCCCGGTAGCCGCAACCCGGTTGTTTTCCATAAAACCCACCCAAAATTCTTTCCCGACTGTAGAAAGTTGACCAAAGGCTGAAAAGCTTTGGCTTATCAGCAAAAAAATAATACCCAAGGTCCAAAGCGCATTCCTCATAAAATTGAAGGGCCGATTAAGGGATTTCAATATAACCAACTGAAAAAATATTCTTTTGAAAAAGATGTTAAATGCACAAAAGCATACTTTAAGGCATGGCTTTGCCTAAGGCTGAAAAAATATTATTCCCTATCTTTGCGCCTCTTAAAAGCAGAAAAACTCCATGATTTCAGTAGATAATCTTTCCCTCAAGTTTGGTAAGCGAACCCTCTTCGATGAGGTCAGCCTTAAATTCAACCCAGGCAATTGCTATGGTGTGATCGGGGCCAACGGTGCAGGGAAATCAACCTTTTTGAAAATCCTCTCCGGTGAAATGGATTCCACCAGCGGATCGGTCAACATCACTCCAGGACAGCGGATGGCTGTTTTGAGCCAAAATCACTTTGCATTTGATGAAGTTGAGGTATTGAAAACTGTCCTGATGGGGCATAAGACGCTGTATGCCATCATGTCTGAGAAGGACGCGCTTTACCTGAAGGAAGATTTCACGGAGGCGGATGGCTTGAGAGCCTCTGAACTTGAGTCAGAATTTGCCGAAATGGATGGCTGGAATGCCGAATCGGACGCTGCTTCCCTCCTTTCCGGCCTTGGCATCAACGAAGATTTGCATTACCTGCCCATGAATCAACTGGCCGGTAATCAAAAAGTCCGCGTTTTGTTGGCTCAGGCACTGTTTGGAAATCCTGATATCCTTATTCTCGATGAACCTACCAACGACCTGGATGCGGACACCATCGACTGGCTTGAAAACTTCCTGTTGGACTTCAAAAACATCGTGATCGTGGTTTCCCACGACAGACACTTCCTCGATACCGTGTCCACCCACATCGTGGATATTGACTTCGGAAAAGTAAAAATCTACTCCGGTAACTATACGTTCTGGTACGAATCTTCCCAATTGGCACTGAAGCAGCGTTCGGATTCCAACAAGAAAGCGGAAGACAAGCGTAAAGAACTGCAAAACTTCATCGATCGATTCTCTGCCAACGTGGCGAAGTCCAAGCAGGCAACTGCCCGCAAGAAAATGATCGAAAAACTCAATATTGATGACATTGAGCCATCTTCCCGTAAATATCCGGGCATCATTTTCAAGCCTGAAAGAGAAGCTGGTGATCAGATTTTTATGACTGAAAACCTTGAGCTCAAAGCCGACGGAGTGACCTATTTCACCGATGTCAACCTGATGGTAGACAAAGGCGACAAAATCGCTTTCATCTCCAAGACCAAGCAGGCGGTCAACAAGTTTTTCCAGACCATCATGGAGGAAATCCAGCCAACCAAAGGTTCGATGAAATGGGGTGTGACCATCAACAAGGCCTATTTGCCAAACGACAATTCCCAGTATTTTCAAACGGATCTGAATCTGATCGACTGGCTGAGACAATATTCCACCAATCAGGAAGAAGCTTACGTGCGGACATTCCTCGGCCGGATGCTTTTCACAGGGGAAGAGACTTTCAAAAAATGTACGGTCCTTTCCGGGGGTGAAAAAGTCCGCTGCATGATTTCCAGAATGATGCTCCAAAATCCAAACCTCCTGGTGATGGATGAACCTACAAATCACCTCGATCTGGAATCCATCACGGCATTCAACAACGCCATCATCGACTTCAACGGGACGGTTTTGATGAGCTCCTATGACCACGCATTTGTCCAGTCTTCTGCGAACAGAATCATCGAATTTACTCCAAAAGGAACGATTGACAGAAGAATGCCTTACGACGATTACCTCGCAAATGAGGAAATCAAGGCACTTCGTGAAAAAATGTACGGCAAAAGCTAAGCGCTAAAGAAGTGCTGCTCACCGCGATCATCATTTATCTGGCTATCACCATTGCCGTCGGAGCTTGGGCTTCTAAGCTGGTCAAAAGCTCCAATGATTTCGTGTTGGCAGGACGCTCGCTTCCGCTTTTCCTTTCTGCATCCGCGCTATTTGCAACCTGGTTTGGCTCCGAGACGATTTTCGGAGCCTCTTCTGTTTTTTTGGAGGAAGGTCTGATTGGAGTTATTGAGGACCCATTTGGCGGAGCCCTTTGCCTGATCCTTTTCGGGATGTTTTACCTCCGACCAATGTATCGGATGGGGGTTCTGACGATTGGCGATGTATTTAAAAGGGCATTTGGAAAGCAGGTCGAGTTTTTTGCAACCGTATTTATGGTTCCGGTTTTTTTCGGTTATGTCGCTGCGCAATTAGTGGCGTTAAGTTTGATTTTTGGGACAGTCACAGACCTTACATTGATTGAAGGAATTCTGGTTTCTGCGGGAATTGTAGTGGTTTATACCTTTCTCGGTGGCATGTGGGCGGTCTCCATCACAGATTTCATCCAGACCCTGATGATTGTGATCGGTTTGGTTTTTGTCAGTGTAATGATTTCAAAAGAAGCCGGAGGAGTAAATGAAATCCTTTCCCAGGCCCCTGAAGGCACCTTCCAATTTTTCCCGGATGCCGGCATCAATGCCTGGGTCAACTACCTGGGAGCTTGGATCATTTTGGGCCTTGGAAGCATTCCCAGTCAGGATATTTACCAGCGGGTGATGTCTTCCAAATCGGAACAAGTTGCTGTCCGTTCCACCTACCTTGCGGGGGGATTTTACCTGACTTTTGGACTTTTGCCTTTGTTTATTGCCCTCGGATCAAAAGTCCTTTATCCAGAACTCTATTTTGAAAATAAGCAAATGCTGCTTCCTTCGATGGTTTTGGCCCATGGAGGAATTGGCATTCAGATCATTTTCTTTGGCGCGCTGATATCGGCTGTGATGAGTACCGCGAGTTCGGGCTTGTTGGCCCCGGCTGCCCTGATCTCTGAGAACCTTATCCGTCCTCTTTTCAAAGGAAAACTCAAGGACAAATACCTGCTTTGGATATTGAGAATTAATGTCCTTTTAGTAGCGATGGTTTCCACCTACATGGCTTCCCGTGATTCCAATATCTATGAACTGGTCGCCGGGGCTTCGATCCTCTTGCTTGTTTCCCTTTTTGCGCCACTTACAGCTGGATTGTATTGGAAAAAAGCTTCCCGAATGGGCGCAATTCTTTCCATGATTCTAGGAATGATTACCTACCTGATTTGCGATGAAATGGATTTGGCGATTGATTCCCATATTTATGGATTGTTGGCGAGTATCTTTGCCATGATTCTTGGAAGCCTCCTTTTTCCTGACAAAACCCCAACAACTGATGAACTATCCTAAAATTATTCTCCAAAAAGGAAAAGAAATATCACTGCATCGGCGGCATCACTGGGTGTTTTCCGGCGCGATTGCCAAAACCGATCCGGGAATCGAAAGCGGGGATTTGGTGGATGTCTTTTCTTCCCGAAATGAATTCTTGGGAACTGGACATTTCTCCCAGGGATCGATCATGGTCAGGATTATTTCTTTTGAAGAAAGGCCGATTGACTCATCCTTTTGGAAGGAAAGAATTGCTTCAGCTTATGCCTTAAGAAAAAGCCTTGGATTGACTGACAATCAGGAAACTAACGTTTTTAGATTAATTCATGGCGAAGGCGATTTGTTGCCTGGATTGATTGTGGATTATTACCATGGAACGGCTGTGATTCAGGCGCATCATATCGGAATGCACCGTCATATCACGGAAATATCCGATGCGCTTCGGACTGTTTTGGGAGAAAACCTAAAGGGCGTCTACGACAAAAGTGCGGAGACACTTCCCAAAAATCTCGGCATCGAATCCAATGAATGGGTTTGGGGCAAAGCCGAAACTGACCTCGTTCAGGAATATGGAGCCACTTACCGGATTGACTGGGAAAAGGGCCAAAAAACCGGGTTTTTCATCGATCAGCGAGAAAACAGAAAGCTGGTTTCCACCTATTCCAAAGGGAAAAAAGTCCTGAACACGTTTTGCTATTCCGGAGGCTTTTCTGTTTTGGCCTTGAATGAAGGAGCTTTAGAAGTTCACTCCGTAGATATCTCTAACAAAGCCATCGAGCTGACCGAGCAGAATGTAGCATTGAATCCCGGATTTACTGGAAAACACCAATCCATCGTAGCTGATGTGGTCAAATACATCCGCGAAATCGGAGACGACTTCGACCTGATAGTGTTGGATCCACCCGCTTTTGCCAAAAACATCAAAGCCCGACACAATGCCGTGCAGGCTTACAAGCGGCTGAATGCAGAGGCTTTTCGAAAGATCAAACCCGGAGGAATACTCTTTACTTTCTCCTGTTCTCAAGTGGTGGACAAAAGTCTTTTTGCCCATACGATTACCGCAGCTGCTTTGGAGAGTGGCCGAAAAGTCAAAATCCTGCATCAACTCAGCCAACCTGCCGACCATCCGGTAAATATCTTTCACCCTGAAACCGAATACCTCAAAGGGCTTGTGCTTTATGTGGAATAAGTTTCATCGGAATTAAAGCTCCAAACCTTTACAATTCTGTTATTTTCACCCTACAAAACAAGAACGCATGTACACAGGACTTCAACATTTACACTCAGGAGTAGCTTATTTGGCACTTCTCGCCCTGATTTTGGTCATTTTCTATGCCTTGATCGGATCACTTTCCGGAAGAGAATTCACCGAAAAAGACCGAAAGATTGCTTTGATCGCATTTATCGTTTGCCATATTCAATTGCTGGTTGGCCTGATCCTTTACTTTGTAAGTCCATTGGGCTTTTCTTTACTCACAGGTGGTGGTGCGATGTCGGACTCTGCTGCTAGATTGACGGCTGTGGAGCATCCTTTGGTTAATATTGTCGCAATTGTCCTGATCACCATCGGCTATAGCAAAGCAAAAAAACTGGGTTCTTCCCGCGCCAAATTCCGCAGCATTTACATGATGTATGCCATTGGATTGGTATTAATTATTAGCCGGATTCCATGGGCTAACTGGCTTAATTAAGAGTTTTGGAAACCCACATCCTGAAATCCGGCTAACAACCGGATTTTTTGTTTTATGGTTTTAAATCACCAACCCCCAACATCTTACTTCCCAATCCTCAAGCTTCTCACATCCAACTTTTCACCACTCAACACTTTTTGCAACTTTGTTTCAAAAAGCTTGGTTTAATCCTTGAACTGATTCTATTTTTGGGTCGTGAATCTGAAACACCTCTCCCTGGCTATATTTCTCACCCTATTCCTCATAGCTCATCTGAGCCTTGGGCAAACCTGTGACCTGATTTTAAGAGGAAAAATCCTACATCAGGAAAACGATGATCCGATCGAGGCAGCCTATGTCTGGATTTTGGAAACCCGGACTGGAGCGGTTTCTGACCAAAATGGAAATTTTGTCGTCCGAGATCTTTGTCCCGGCACTTATACCGTAACTGTCCAATTCCTTGGACATAGGGAAATCAGGCAAACGGTAAACCTGACCGGCAACTCCACTGCTCAAACCTTCCGAATGGAAGAGGAATCCCTGGATCTGGGTGGCGTGGAAGTTCACGGTCACCGGGAAGCAGTCCAAACAACCACTGCTGTGAGTTCATTGTACGGAGAAGCTATGCTTCAATCCCGAGGGGAAAGTTTGGGAGAAAGTCTGAAACGGGTTGCCGGTGTCACGACTTTTTCCACAGGAAATACCATTTCCAAGCCGGTAATCCACGGCATGCACAGCAACAGAATTATGATTCTGAACAACGGAATCCGGCTCGAAGGACAGCAATGGGGAGCGGAACATGCACCTGAAATTGATCCATTTCTGGCCGATGAAATCACCGTAATCAAAGGAGCCGAAACCGTAAGATATGGCCCTGAAGCAATGGGAGGCGTGATTTTGGTCAATCCCCCTGCCCTGCCGACTTCCAAAAAACATCTGACCGAAATTCACCTTTTAGGAGCTAGTAACAGCTACATGGGAAATCTTTCCGCTTCTCATTTGGGCGGATCAGACAAAATCAAAGGTTTGGGCTATAGGGTTCAGGGTTCGGTAAAAAGAGCCGGAAACGTTAAATCACCGGATTATTACCAGGCAAATACCGGAATGGCTGAATACAATTTCTCAGGGTCATTGGGTTACAGTTCGGATAAACTGGGAGTTGAAGCCTACTACAGCTTTTTCAATACTGAAATCGGAATTTTAAGAGATGCCCATACAGGAAATCTTTCAGATTTGGAAGAAATCATAGAAAACGGAAGGCCTTTTACCAATGCCGAATTCACGTATGAAATCGACAATCCCAAGCAGGTGGTCACACACCATTTGGCCAAGATCAAATCCCACTATCACCTCAATCCGGATTGGAAACTCAATTTTCAATATGGCTTTCAACTTAACAACCGGCAGGAATTTGATCGCAGAAGAGGTGAACTTAATGCCAAACCCAGCCTGGATTTGGAGCTTTTCACCAATACCCTGGATCTGTTTTTGGATCACAATCTTAAACCTAACTGGAGCGGAGCCTTTGGTTTGAACGTGATTCAGCAGGCCAACAGCAATATTCCAGGCACCGGTGTCACCCCGCTGATTCCCAACTACGACATGTTCAACGGTGGGATCTATGCAATGGAAAAATACCTCAAAGGTCCTTTAGAATTGGAGGGCGGTTTGAGGTATGATTTCAGGACTGTAAATGCTGCCAGATATGTAGGAGAGGACCTACAGACTGCCGAATTGGATTACCAAAACTTCTCGGCATTTGTCGGGGGTTTATACCAATTGAGCCCACATTTCGCTTTTACCAGCAATCTGGGCACAGCCTGGAGACCACCGAATGTGAATGAGCTTTTCAGTCAGGGTCTTCACCATGGAGCTGCTGCTGTGGAAATCGGAGATCCTGATCTGGTGTCCGAAAATTCCCTTAAATGGGTCAATGGGCTTGAATTTGAAAGCGAAAAAGCTCTGGTGGAAATCACTGCCTATGCCAATCAGATCAAAAATTACATCTACCTCAATCCTACAGGCGAAACTTACGTTTCTCTGAGAGGAACTTTCAATGTGTATGAATACCTGCAGGCGGATGCGTTCTTCTATGGATTTGACCTTTCGGGAAGCTATACCTTTTCGACAAGATTTAATGGCTACCTCAAAGGATCCATTATCCGGGCTAAAAATACTGAACAGGACAATTACTTTCCTTTCATTCCATCCGACAGAATGGACTGGGGGATTTCCTACGCATTTGGAAAAAGCAGCAATCCGGAATCCGACAAAATCACCCTAGCCAATGTCCTTGTGGCAAGGCAAAACCGCGAACCTGATTATGATTTGGCACCGGCACCACCCAGCTATGCGCTCTTCAATTTGGGATATCAGAAAAAACTTCAATTAGCTAAAAATCAATTTAATATAGGACTTCAGGTAAACAATGTTTTCAATACCGAATACAAAGAATACATGAACAGATTCCGCTACTTCACAGCGGATATGGGAAGGAATATTTTACTCAAACTCAATTACCAATTTTAACTAGTACTCCAATGAAAAATTACAAACGACTACCAATTTATCTTTTTGCAGCTCTTGCATTCGGCTTTGCATCTTGTGAAAGTGAAGATCCCGTTCCGGAAAATGAAGGCGAAGTAATCACTGATGTGACTTTGAACTTTCAGGAATTGGGTGGAGGTGGAAATCCTGTAGGCTCAGCTTTCTCGGCCAAAGCAAGTGATCCGGAAGGAATTGAAGTTGGGGCTACACCGACTATTGAAACGGTGACCTTGACAAAAGGAAAAACCTACCGAATGACCATCACAGTCACCAACAGTATTGAAGGAGAGGATATTACAGCCGAAATCCTGGCAGAGGGGGATGAGCATCAGTTCTTTTTCCTTGGATCTGCCTTTACAAATATCCTAACAATCGCTTACGATGATCCAAGCGGGGAATTGATCGGACTTCAAAATGAATTGACAGTTTCCGCTTCCCCTGCCTCTAACAACGGCCAGCTGCAAGTGGTTTTGAGACATGATTTGGACAAAAGCTATCCTGGGGCGACCAACCCTAATTTTGAGGATTTTGTGAAGGCAGGCGGAGAAACTGATTTGGATATCACCTTCCCCGTGGTGATCAACAATTGATCTAATCCTATAGAAACAATTAAGGCAGCCGATTGGCTGCCTTTTTTGATTTTGGGCTACCTGGCAAGCACCGACTATTTCAGTTTGGCGATTTGCTTATTGCCAACAAGTGAACTCATCTGAGTGATGGCTATTTGGTTAAGTTGTTTTAGCCGTTCGGATTGGCTTAATCCCTGATGGATTAGAACAGCATTGATGCTCTCCAGATTTGAAAGTACAACCAGCTGCTCGATGGTGGCCCCATCCCTCACATTTCCTTCTTTGTCAGGGTTGGCCTCCCGCCATTGCTTCGCTGTAATTCCGAATAATGCCATATTCAACAAATCAGCCTCATTTGCATACACCAAAGACATCTGTAGCTTGGTCAATTCCTTTGGAATTAGTTTCTCCTTGATTGCGTCGGTATGGATATGGTAATTCACTTTTGAAAGCGTTCGCTGGAGGTTCCATTCCAATTTCAGGCGATCGTTTTCATCGGCCTTGAGACGCTGGAATTCTTTGATTAGATAGAGTTTAAATTCCGCACTGATAGCCGAACCGAATTCGAAGGCAATATCTTTTTGTGCATAAGTTCCACCATAACGCCCAGACTTAGAGAATATCCCGATTGCCTTGGTCTTTTCCACCCATTGTGAAGGGCTTAAAACAAACGAGGGTAATCCTGCCTGAGATTTAAAGTGGTCAAATTCGACCACTTTAAAATCAGGATTGTATATTTTTTCCCAAGTCCCTAAAAACTCCAATGTCGTCCGTGTTCTTATCCAGTTTTTTATCACATCAGCCGCCCTGCTCGCGTCTGATTTAGCCTGAGCCATATCAGTAATGCATATGTAATCATGGTCATCGACAGTCGCAATTGCTATTTTAATGCGTTGTACTTCAATTGATTTATTTGTTCCCATAGATGCCTGAAGAAAGCTTAAATTAAATTATTAAGAAAACGTCAGTTTATCTCAATATTCTTCCCAAGCGTCTTAAACCTCTCCCCATTTTGCTGCACCACAGTGATCGTGATCTGGCCGGTTTTGCTGGTGTTGATGTCACGGACAACCCCTGACTTTCCTTTGTGTGTCCCTGCAATTACTTTACAAAAGTCACCATCTGTTAAATTTTTTCCGGTAGCGTCCATCTTGGTCAATTTCTGTTAAAACATGAAAGGCAGCGATAGGCTGCCTTTGATATCTAATTCGATTTTTGAATCTAGAAACCCTTGCCGCAAACTGCAATCTTAGAAGGATCAAAACCCAGTTCCGGATTAAAATTTCCTCCCACATTTCCAGCTACCAGAATCACCTCATAATCAGGCCCCTCATTGGCCAGGTGGATTTTCACATGTCCGTCAAAGGTCTTCATCTGTTCGAAAGTCAGTTTCGATCCATCCGACAATTCGCCCAAAACAGTTGAACTTTCCAAATCTTTGGAAGAAACCGGGTTCAGCAAATAGGCAATCGGCGCATCGGCTTGGTCATATCCTCCAAAATGAAGATGGGCAGGAAAATTATATTCTGTAGAAGAATTTGCCCCTTCAAGTTGAATATCAAACTCCAGCTTGCCATCCCGCAACTCATTTACGGTGAGTGTGCCATTGTACTCAAAATCACTGGACTTGAACAGGCCAAATTCCAATTGCTTGCCAGTATACAGATCAGGCTCTTGTTCAGTACATGCTCCCAAGCCAACAGCCATCAAAAAAACAAGGATCAACTTTTTCATGCGGTCTAAGTTTCTTTCAAGTAACGAAAAGCTTTCGTATCCTGTTTAATTCAGGACAAAAATTACCAATTTCAGACGAAAATAAAGCTGTCAGAGCAACTAAAATAGCTGATTCGTTTTGACAGAAAACTTGAATCTAATTGTAAAGTAAGTCCGAACCCCCTTCTGGCTCCTTGTTCAGGCGAAACCGGGCGGATCGGATAAATTGAAATTTATGGAGGATAATCGGATAGCAGTTGGATTGGATTACTTCCGGAAAAAAGGCTGGGAACCATTTCCATTCCAAATTCAGACTTGGCTGGATTTTCTGGACGGCAAGTCCGGCTTGCTCAATGCTCCAACCGGTTCGGGAAAGACTTTTGCGTTGTGGTTTCCGGCAGTTCTCGAATACATACAAACCCATCCTGATTCTTGGCAAAAGCCCCAAAGCAACGGAATTCAGCTGATCTGGGTCACTCCCCTCCGGGCTTTGGCACAGGATATCCAAAAAGCCATGCAGGAAGTCTGCGAGGTGATCGGACTGCCCTGGCAGGTGGCTGTGAGAAATGGAGACACTGATCCGAAGACCCGAGCCGCTCAAAAGCGCCGCCCGCCTGAGTGCCTGATTACAACACCCGAAACGCTTCACGTCCTTATTTCTCAAAAAGACCACCAGGAACTTTTTCAGTCGGTCAAGGCCATCGTTGTTGACGAATGGCATGAATTGGTTGGCAATAAACGTGGAGTTCAAGTCCAACTTGCCTTGGAATACATTCAGGCCATTTGTCCCGTGACCATTCGCCGCTGGGCAGTTTCGGCTACGATTGGCAATTTGGAAGAAGCGGCAAAGGCCCTTCTGGGAGAAAATTTGCCTGTCCATATCGTCAAAGCAAAGATCAACAAGGAGATCATTCTCAGATCGGTTTTTCCGGAAGAAATCGAAACATATCCCTGGTCGGGACACTTGGGTATCCGAATGATGGATCAAGTAATTCCGATAATCGAAGCGGGAAGAACGGTTTTGATGTTTACCAATACCCGCTCTCAGACAGAGATCTGGTACCAAAAAATCCTCACCAAGCGACCGGATTGGGCAGGTTGGATAGCCATGCATCACGGTTCATTGGACAATTCTGTTCGGGCTTGGGTGGAAAATGCCCTTCATGAGGGAAAACTCAAACTGGTCGTCTGTACCTCAAGTCTGGATTTGGGAGTGGATTTTCGACCGGTCGACCGGGTCATTCAAGTGGGAAGTCCCAAAGGCGTTTCCCGATTTGTGCAACGTGCGGGACGCGCCGGGCATCAGCCGGGGTTGCCTTCTGAGGTTTATTTCGTCCCAACCAATTCCCTTGAACTGATCGAAGCTGCAGCTTTGAGAGATGCCATCGAAAACGAAGAAATGGAATCTCAATTTCCACCAGAACTCCCCTATGATGTGTTGATTCAGTTTTTGGTGACTTTGGCTGTCGGTTCGGGTTTTGACCCGGATTTCATTTTCCCGATCGTAAAAAGAACCCTCTCTTTTCGGGAATTGACCGCTGGGGAAATGAACTGGGTGGTGGATTTCATCACCAAAGGAGGCAATTCATTGGGCAGTTATGAGGATTTTCTGAAAGTGGGACAAGATGAGGACGGCCTATTTCGTGTGAAAAACAAGAAAATCGCCATGAAGCATCGGCTTTCTATGGGTACAATAGTTTCCGATCCGATGCTTAAAGTCAAGTTCAAAAACGGAACCTATCTGGGAACTGTCGAGGAGTATTTCATTGCCAAAATGAAAATCGGAGATCGATTTTTCTTTGCAGGAAAAACGCTGGAACTCCTTCAGGTCAAAGATATGAGTGCCATCGTGCGAGTTTCCGAAAAGAAAACCAATAATGTGGTCAGCTGGATGGGTGCCCGCATGTCACTTTCCTCCAAACTTGCCGGTAAGATTCGTGAGATTTTCCAGGATTATAATTCCGGAATCGTCAAATCTGAGGAAGTCAGAAGAGTTTTACCGATTCTGGATCTTCAGGACAAGCTTTCCTTAGTACCGGACAGAAATACGTTTTTGATCGAAACCCATCGCAGCACAGAAGGTTTTCACCTTTTTTTCTATCCCTTTGAAGGTCGGATGATCCACGAACTGATGAGCGCCTTGATTGCCTTTAGGATTTCACAGAGTTATCCTGTTTCGCTCAATATGGCCATGAATGACTATGGTTTTGAGTTGCTTTCAGACGTGTACATTTCACCGGAGGAAGTAATGGAAGAAGATGTGTTTTCCCTGAAAAACATCGAGCGTGATATCTTGCATTGCATCAATGAAAGCGAAATGTCCAGACGAAAATTCCGGGAAATCGCCAGCATCGCAGGTTTGGTTTTTCAGGGATATCCCGGCAAACCCACCACATTCAAGCATGTTCAAGCCAATTCCAGTTTGCTGTTTCAGGTTTTTGAGCAGTATGATCCGGACAATCTCCTGTTGAAACAAGCGCACAAGGAAGCCTTGAACCAGCAAATGGAGCAGGAAAAGTTTGTGCAGGCCATGAAGAAAATCAACGGAATGAATATCGTGATCAAGCACCCGGTTCAGTTTACCCCATTTTCATTTCCACTGATGGTAGATCGACTGAGTCGGACCAGTATTTCCTCAGAAACAATCGAGGATAAGGTGGCAAAAATTCTGGCGCAGTTTGAAGAAATTGAATAAGTCAATTGGCTAATATTTAAATCATATTGGTTAAATTTATTAATGGAAACGAAAAATGCTCCAAAAAAGCGAGTAATTGTTGCCTTTTGGAAAAATCGAAAAATCGACTCAATTGAAGTTTTTTCAAACCTCAAGATTTTTTGTGAGACCTATCCCACGTTCAGTTACAACACTTTAAATAATTACCTCGGCAAGGCAAAAACACCTTATGAAAACAGTCAATTATTTCTTACAAGACAAGAGTTGATTACAAAACCTTTGCTTAAAAAGGCACGATCAATTCAGCCAGTTGTAAATCGATATTTACTAGCTTCCCACGATGAAGGAGAACAAAATCTTGATTTCTGGCTTGCTTCCGAACCTGAATCAAGAATTTATGCGGTTACTAAACTCGCTTCAGAAGGAATGGAAAAAGGGATGAAAGTGGACAAGTGTAAAATTCAAAAATTGAACATGAAAGATTGATGCTGTTTCCAGATTTCGAAGATTATTTCAAATTTAAAACAGTAAACTTCATTCAAGCATTGTCATTCATTTTCAAACTTTCGGTCTTCGGTCTTCCTGCACCTTAAGAAAAAAGAATTGGGCAAATGACATCTTTGAAGCTAAACTCCTGTATTAATTCGCCCTCCAGAAAAACGGGGTAAACAGGATAAGAATGGTGAACAATTCAAGTCTTCCCAACAGCATAATCACAGAAAGCACCACTTTAGCTTCCGGTGAGAAAAAGGCAAAATTATTCACAGGCCCAACTAACCCGATAGCCGGTCCTGCATTGTCCAAGCAAGTAGCCACCGCTCCCAAAGAGGTCGCTAAATCATAACCCAACATTGAAATTATCAGGGATCCAACCACAAAAGTCAAAAGATAGATCAACAGAAAGTTCATGATGTTGTTGATGATCCTTCCTGTAACCATTTGCCCGTTGATAATCAAAGGAACGATCGCACGGGGATGGACTATCCGCTTGAATTCCAGCCAGGAGTTTTTCAAAAAGACAGTATGCCTGACAAACTTGATCCCACCTGCCGTAGAACCTGCACAACCTCCCAAAAAGAGCAACATGAAAAACACAAAAGTCACCCCGGAACCATATTGGGTATAATCATCTGTGATAAAACCCGTAGTCGTTACAACAGAAACTACCTGAAATAAGGATTTCCGAAAAGCCAATTCCAACCCATAATCCGACTGCAAATAGATTGGCACAGCCAAACCGACTGAAATGATCAACAAGCCAATAGAATAAGCCTTGAATTCATCGTTAGTGATGATTCTTTTGAATTTTCCGACAAGCCCAAAATAAATCAAGGTGAAGTTTGCCCCTGCCAAAAACATAAAAAACACCGCCACATATTCTATAAAGGCTGAATCATAATATGCTAAACTGGCATTTTTCGTAGAAAATCCCCCTGTCGCCAGAGTGGCAAAGGAATGGTTGACCGCATCAAAAAAAGTCATTCCTCCAGCCCAAAAGAGCAAAGCACAAGCCACTGTGAGCCCAACGTAAATATACCAAAGGCGCTTGGCAGTCTCAGAAATCCGGGGATGGACTTTGTCGGAAGTTGGACCGGGAGATTCTGCCACAAAAAGCTCAATCCCGCCAATACCCAAGAGAGGAAATATCGCGACGGTAAGTACAATTATCCCCAATCCACCAATCCAATGGGTCATACTTCTCCAGAAAAGCAGGCCCTTGGGCATGGCTTCTATATCTGTCAAAATCGTGGCTCCCGTAGTCGTAAATCCCGAAACAGTCTCGAACAAAGCATCTGCAGTGGTGGTCACTTCTTCGGAAATGATAAAAGGAATCATTCCGAAAACGGTCATAAAAACCCAACTCAACGCAACGATCAAGTATCCTTCCCGCTTACGGATGAGTTGGTCTTGCTTTGAAAAAGAGAAAAAGAACACCATTCCTATGAAAAGGGAAATGGCGGCTGAAATCATAATAGGATTGGAATCTTCCTGATAAATCCAGGAAATCGCTGCAGCCGGAAGCATCAGAACCCCAATCAAAAAAAGAAGGGCGCCCATGATTTTACCGATGGCCTTGAAATGAAGCATCTTTTAATGAAAAAGTTTTTCGAGTGGCAGTTTTGCTTCAGGTAATGCCAAAACAATGGCTTTATCGTTCATTTGTAAAATAAAGTCCCCGTCAGGAATAAAAACTTGTTCTCCACGGATCACTCCCGCTACGATGGCTGATTCGGGAAAGTGAAGTTCTTTCAATGGATGTTTGATCAGCCTGTTATTTTTACTTACGTTGTACTGGATGAATTCAGCATCAACTCCATAAATCCCCGAAACAGCTTCCACAGCTCCTTTTTTCAAGTATCTTGAAATTTCATTTGCCGCAACCAGCTTTTTGTTGATCAGGGAATCAACCCCGATACTGTGAGAAATATGGATGTACTCTCTGGTATCCACATGTGCTATAGTCTTATAAACCCCGTGGTTTTTTGCGGAAAGACTGGTGATAATGTTAGTTTCGGAAGACTCGGTCAGGGCAAGAAATGCATCCATTTGCTCTAGTCCTTCTTCCACCAACATTTCGATGTTTTTATAATCTCCGTTGATGACCAGCGTATCCGGCAGGTGCTCAGCAAGCCATTTACATCTATCTTTTTCCTTATTTACCAACGTAACACGATACTTACCCTGGAGTTTCAGGGCAGTGGTCACGGCCATGTCATCCCCACCAATGATCATGATATTCTTGATCTTGACCTTCTTTTGACCCAAAACCTCCTGGATCATTTCGGTGTTTTTCTTGTTTGAAATAAAAAATACGTGGTCGTTGTTGCGGATAATCGTGCTTCCTCTTGGAATCAGGGTTTTTTGATCTCTGACTATGGCGATGATCCGAATATCTTCGTACACAGGATCAGATTTGGTATCCATAATCCTTTGGTTGACCAAGGGACTAAATTGATCCAAAGTGATACCTACGATGTTCAATTTCCCCCCTCCAAAATCAAAAACATCTGTAAAACTGGAGTTTTCGATCATGTTGTAAATCTCCCGGGAACAAAGCATGGTGGGAGAAATCAAGTTGTCAATGCCCAGATTATTGAAGTAGGGAACATTTTCCTCGTTCAGGTAAGAGTGGTTTCTCACTCTGGCCATCACGCGTTTTGCACCAAGTTGCTTTGCCAAAACTGCCGTGACGATATTGGTTTTTTCAGAAGTGGTGACAGCCAAAACCATACTGGCCCTGTCCACATTTGCTTGTTGGAGAATATCAATTGAGGTGGCATCTCCCTGAATGGTCATCACGTCGAGCTTGCTGGCTGCGTAATCCAAAACATCCCGTTCAGTATCGATGAGGGTGATATCCTTGTTATCAAAACTCAATTGCTCTGCAAGATGGTATCCCATGTCTCCTGCTCCGGCAATTACAATGTGCATCCCCATAGAGGTAATTAAAGTAATCTTAAAGGGTGGCAAAATTATAACCTTTCTGAATGGTTTTCAGGTCATAAGGTTTTTTCTTTCGCCAAACGACCTAAAAGGTAAAAAATATGCAGTGATCTCACCGTCACTCTTGTCATTATTTTTCTCGCCCCTTCAATTAATCTTCAAGTAGGGCTCTGCCTTCCGGTTCGGGTAGTTCCTGAATGTCTTTCAGCTTTTTTTGGATCACACGGGTTCTTGTTCCGACCAGTTCATCCAGTTCCATATTGGCCTCGTTCAGCTTTTTCTGAGTTTTTTTCAGCAAATCCCCAAATTTCCCAAACTCAGCTTTGACTGCTCCGAGTACCTGCCAGACCTCGGAGCTCCTTTTCTGTATAGCCAAGGTCCTGAAGCCCATTTGCAAAGAATTCAAAATGGCAGAAAGCGTGGCCGGCCCTGTCACGATCACTTTAAAGTCCTGCTGAATTTGCTGAGCGAGACCGGGTTCGCGGAGGATTTCGGCATAGAGACTTTCGACTGGAAGAAAAAGGATCGCAAAGTCAGTCGTCCCAGGAGGATGAATGTATTTGCTTTGGATATCCAAAGCGGATTTTTTGATGGCCTTGATCAATTCCTGGCGATACAAGTCGATGGCTGGCTTGTCCCCTAAATCATAGGCATCTACCAGCCTCAAATAGGATTCCTGCGGAAATTTGGAGTCAATCGGCAGAAGCACTTGCTCATTCTGACCGGGCATTTTCACTGCAAATTCCACCCGCTCCCGGGTTCCGTTTACCGAGGCATTAAGGATGTATTGCTCCGGAGAGAGCATATTTTCCAAAAGCGCTTGAAGTTGATATTCGCCTAGTACGCCCCTGCTTTTCACATTGGTCAACACGCGCTTGAGATCCCCCACTCCGTTGGCGAGGGATTGCATTTCGCCAAGTCCCTTTTGGACGGCCTGGAGCTGATTGCTGACAAGTTCAAAGGATTGACCCAGCCTGGCTTCAAGCGTTTTTTGAAGCTTTTCATCGACGGTTTCACGGATTTTTTCAAGTCGGATTTCGGTGTTTTTCACCAGTTCGTCCTGCTTCCTGCTGAGTTCTCCGAATTTCTCCCGCTGGAGATTGTTGAGGTCCTGCATGGTATTACGAACCACATCGCCAAATGCCCTCAAAGCTTCATTTTGATCCTTTGATCCGGCTCGCTGATTTTCGAAAATCAACCGAAATTGCTGAGCCAGGTTTTCATTGGATTCCTTTCGGGCTTCGCCCAAAGCCTGGGCAAGTTCTTTACTCATTCGTGCGAGTTCAGCTTGAAGGAAGAGCTTTTCCTGATTTTCCTTTCTCCTGAAAAAAACCAAAGCCAAGATCAAAACCTGGATTACAAGTACTATTGAAAGTAGAACTTCAATCGACATAGACCATTTGTTTAGGAGGTTCAAGGTAGTTTTTCCTTACCTCCACTCCGAGAAAAGCCAGATATTCTGCGACAGATTCCGTCGGTATTTCTTCCATGGGAACATGGCCCGCCTGATCAAAAACGATCAGATTGGAGCCTGGGATCGCTTTTTCCAAAGCGTATGCATTGGAAAGAGGAATCCAGGAATCCTTGCCTCCCCAAAGAATCAAGGTCGGCATAGTTAATCTTTCAAAATCAATTTCTGAATTTCTTGGGATTTTAATCCGGTCCAAAGTTGCCTGGCGGTTTCCTTCCCGAAGCATCAGCTCATAGTATCTATCGGTAGTTTTTTCCTGGATTTTGGATTCGTCCGCATAGACTTCTTTCATATTCCTGGCAAAAAGAAACTTGGGAGTACACTTCAGGAAAATCCCTGAAATCAGAGGGTTTTCGATCAGTTTGAAAATCCAGGCACCACTTCCACGGGCTTGATTTTGAGTCGAATCCAAACTTCTGGTTTCAATTCTCGGTGCTCCGGAGGCATCCACCAGATTCAGAGTAAGGACTTTGTCTGGACGTGCAGATGCCAATTGGAGAGCCACAGCGCCGCCCATAGAATTGCCTGCCAAATGAAACTTTCTCAGATTAAGCTTTTCCGCCAAAGAAAGAACCAACTCGCTGTAATCCTGCACACTATACCGCTGGAGTTCATCCGGACCAGTAAGTCCGTGTCCGGGAAAATCCAGTGATATTGTCATGAAATACGGACTCAATTCCCTTTGCCAAATATCCCAGGTGTGAAGGGAAGAAAAACTGCCGTGCAATAAAATAATAGGTTCCCCTTCGCCCAATATCCGAACATGGAGATTGATTCCATTTACTTCGATAAAGTGGGATTCGGGCGTTTGGTATTTTGCGGCAATTTCTTCCGCAGGGATATCACTTCTGTAAAGCAAAAGCAGAAAAAACACACAAGTCAGAAGTAAACCGGCCACAAGTTTACCAGTTCGTTTAAGCCAAATCATAAATTGGAGTTCGGATAATTATTTCCTCTAATACCTAAAACCTACAAAAATTCTTCTCAAATCTCTATTTTCAGGAAAATTCCACCATTGAACATCAAAAACTTCTTTCGATCCATTGGTCCGGGACCGCTGATTGCAGCGGCCTTCATCGGTCCAGGAACAGTCACAGTCTGCACCCTGGCCGGAGCAAACTTTGGATTTTCGCTGATTTGGGCGATGGTACTTTCCATAGTTGCTACGGTTATCCTGCAGGAAATCTCAGGGAGAATCGGAATTGTCACAGGTTCTGATTTGAGTTCTCTGCTTCGAAATCAAACCGAAAGGCCGATTTTCAGGCTATTTTCCATGATTTTGGTTCTACTTGCCATAGTCCTGGGAAATGCAGCTTATGAATCCGGAAACATTTCAGGTGCCAACCTGGGTCTGGCTTTTTATTGGGAAGCTCCCACCCTAAATCTTGGAAGATTGGAACTCCAATTGGGCAATTTCTTATTGGGAATTCTGGCGTTCCTTCTCCTTTGGACAGGAAGCTATAAAACACTTGAGCGAATCCTTGTTGTGTTGGTAATTCTGATGTCCCTGGCTTTTATGATTACTGCGGCATTGACCAAACCTGATTTGTCCAAGATGCTTTCTGGGTTTATCCCAAGTTGGAATGAGGCTGAAATCCCCACTTTGGTAGCCCTGATCGGCACGACAGTAGTTCCCTACAATCTTTTCCTCTACGCCTCGCTGGTAAATAAGCAATGGAAAAACCCATCCGACCTCCCATCCATGCGAAGGGACATTTCTGTTTCGGTGATTCTTGGGGGAGTAGTTTCGATGGCAATTTTGATTGTCGGGGCGGCAAATACTAGTGCCGAAATCACTTCTGCCATTGACGTTTCCAAAGGGCTGGAATCAGTTTTCGGAAGCTTTGCAGGCTATATGATGGGCTTTGGCCTGTTGGCTGCAGGGATGACTTCTGCCCTGACCGCCCCTTTGGCTGCAGGTTTTGTAGTCTGTGGGATTTTGGGTTGGGATCAGGAAATCAAGTCCAAACCCATGAGGATCACCATGGGGGCCATCGTCTTTTTGGGACTGTTTTTCTCCTCCTTAGGTATCAAACCTGTCCAATTAATCACTCTTGCTCAATTGGCAAATGGCATTTTACTTCCCCTGATCAGTGGCTGGATAATCTGGATTGCAGCACAGCATTCTATTTTGGGAAAACATAAAAACACGCTAACGGCAAGCGGAATCGCAATTTTGATCTGGCTGATCACGTTAGTTCTTGGAGTAAAAAGTGTGGGAGCGGTCTTCGGATGGTTTTAAATCCCCAATCTAAACCTCAAATCACAAATCGTCAGCGCTAAAAGTATCCCCTTGCCTCAAATCCCCGGATTCAAAGCCTTTTTTGAACCACATCATCCTTTGAGCCGATGTGCCATGGGTAAACGAATCCGGAACTACTCTCCCGCTGGATTGCTTCTGAAGCCGGTCATCTCCGATAGCATTAGCGGCATTGAGGGCTTCTTCCAAATCACCGGATTCCATCATTGATGCGGTTTTTTGACTGTGATGCGCCCAAACTCCCGCTAAAAAATCCGCCTGAAGTTCCAATTTGACGGAGTTTTGGTTGTATTCTTTTTCACTGACTTTACCCCGGAGGTTGTGAACTTCATCCGTGATTCCCTGGATCTTTTGGATATGATGGCCTACTTCATGAGCGATCACATAGGCATAAGCAAAGTCTCCGCCTGCACTCAACTTGGATTCCATGTCCTGAAAAAAGCTCAGATCGATGTAAAGTTTTTCATCCGCAGGACAGTAAAATGGGCCTGTTGCACTGCTAGCTGACCCACATGCTGAGGACACTGATCCTGAATAAAGCACCAAAGTCGGTTCCCTGTAATCTTCCAATTGCTGATTCCAAACATCCTCGGTATCCGCCAAAATCGTCCCGGCAAAAGCCGCCATTTCATCTTCCTCAGCTGTTGGAGTATAGGAGGTATCAGTAGTAAAGCCCTGGCCTCCGCCGCCACCCAACAAGCCCCCCAAAAGACTAAGTGGATTATATCCCAATACAATTGATCCGACGATGAACACTCCCACCAGAATCAATCCGGTTTTTGAAAAAAGGATCTTTAAAAGTGGACCGAGCAGCAGCGGACTGAACCCACCTGCGCCCATTTTTGGACCTCCCTGTCCCCGTCTATCATCAATATTGGAGCTCTGTCTTCTGCCTTGCCATTTCATAGGATTATTATTGTTTTTTTAGTGGCATATGGAATCTCACATGGTAGATGTCATCCAACTGAATGAGGTTATTATCATGCTCGATTTCATAGCATTAATGATTTGATTTAAGTTAAAAATAACCAAATTGATCAATCAAGAATCGACCCTATTTTCATTTTCGATAAATAATAATCAAAACCCATTACCTATGACACATAAATTTCTGACTTGCGCTTTCACTTTTGCGCTGCTCCTTTCAATTAATTCTTTCGCTCAGGAAGCCTATTTGGGTACAAAAGCCCCAAAAGGTGCAAAAGTTTACCTGGACGGTACCGCCAAATCCCTACACAAAAACTGGAAATACTGGGAAGGACCCCGGTTTTCGGCAGAAATGCCTCTAAAATGGCCTGAGGTCACTGATCCTGTAGATGGTGGAAAAGTCATCAGCAGTAACGATCCAGCTGCTGCTGGCGGGAAATACGGCGCAGCCGATATAGTGACCAAAGACGAATTCAGAGACTTTGAAGCCCACGTGGAATTTTTGATCGCCAAAGAAGGCGGAAACAGTGGAGTTTACCTCCAAAACCGCTATGAAATCCAGGTTTTGGACGGAGATTATGGAACACACGGACTCGCTGCAGTGATCAACGAACACCTTCCAACTTCAGAAGAGTACAATGGTATCGGAAAATGGAATGCCTATGATATCCAGTTTCGTGCGGCCCGCTTTGAAAATGGAAAACTGACCGAAAAAGCGCGGGTAACTCTATTTTTCAATGGAGTAAAAATCCACGACAATGTGGAAATCCAGCAGGTTTGGGGCGGTCCAAACTCAGGAATTGACGGGGGAAATGACGGGGGAAAAGGAATTACCGATACTCCGGGCGGATTGAAACTTCAGGCAGAAGGCCATGATGTGCTTTATCGGAATATTTGGATCAAGGCGGTGAAGTGATCGGTGTTCAGTGGTCAGTGTTCAGTCGCAGATTTTAGTGTTCAGTGTTCAGTCTTTTGTCAGGCTGAGTCTTAAATATTCCGGGAACATACAAAAAGGAAATGACGGGGTTAACTTAGCCTTATCCTAAACAGTTTGGCCGCCTTCGTGATAGTGCACCTGCCTGTCGCTGAGTATGGTTC
>NZ_MUNY01000036.1 GCF_002002735.1 Algoriphagus sp. A40
GAATATAAACCCAAATATAACTTTAGAGATTAAAAGTTTTCGCGCTGATTACCAATTGTTTGGTTTTTTATTAGTTGTCAGATTTATCTATAAACGATCTGACTCAACACCAAATTTTCAATTGCTATTGTTTGATAAGCCCAAAGTAAATGGATTTTGACATTAATTACAAATTGAAAAAAAAATTTTGCAATATTTTGAACAATCTCTAATTTACCGCATCCTTCATTAACAATCATCTAAATCCTCTATAGGAAAATGGACAAAATTTTAGATATCGACAACATAGACCTCAAAATTATCTCTTTGCTAAACGAAGACGCAAAAACCCCATACACCGAAATTGCAAAAAAGGTATTTGTATCCTCAGGGACTGTCCACGTGAGGATGAAAAAATTGGAGGATATGGGAATTGTGAAAAGCGCTACTCTGAACATAGACTTTTCCAAATTAGGCTATGACATCTCAGCATTTCTAGGGATCTATTTGGAGAAAAGTTCGCTGTATGACAATGTCATAGAAAAACTCAAAGCTATTGCTGAAGTAGTAAGTGCCTATTATACGACCGGTAATTATTCAATTTTTGCAAAAATTATTTGTCGGGATACCAATCACCTCCGATTGGTTCTCGATAAAATTCAAAAAGTGGACGGAATAGACAGAACTGAGACTTTGATCGTTCTGGAAGAAAGCATCAACAGGCCAATCCAATTTTTTGACAAAGAGAAATAACACTATTTAGATTAAATCTGGATAAATAATTCAAGTACAAATGAATCAATTTTTGATGGAGTCCGGTCTTTGCCGGATTTTATTTTTTCGGGGCAATTGTTGAAAATCAGAAAGATTTAAGGCTTTTTTTCCTGGCAAATGATATCCCTCATAGATTTTTCGAATGGTCGCGAACATTGTATTTTAATTATATGTTGTACCTTCGCAGTTAAAATGTAATTAGTCTAAATAACTCAGCTCATGAGCAAAGACAACTCAATTTTAGAAGAATTAACCTCCAAAGAATATGAACATGGCTGGTCAGTCAATTATGAGGCCGATGAGGCCCCGATTGGCCTAAATGAGGGCATCATTCGTTGGATCTCTGCCAAAAAAGAGGAACCAAGTTGGCTTTTAGAGTGGAGATTAAAGGCTTTCCGTACCTGGTTGACTATGACCGAACCGGAATGGGCCAATGTTCATTATCCGAAAATCGACCTTCAGTCACTCCGATATTATTCTGCTCCCAAGCAGATTAAAAAGACAAAAAATCTGGATGAGGTTGACCCTGAACTGATTGCCATTTATGAGCGATTGGGAATCTCCCTGAATGAGCAAAAGAGATTGCAAGGAATCGCTGTAGATGCTGTCTTGGATTCAGTTTCAGTTGCAACGACCTTTAGAGGAACCCTTTCCAAACTGGGTATTGTCTTCTGTTCTTTCAGCGAAGCTGTAAAAGAACATCCTGAACTGATCAAAAAATACTTAGGGTCGGTCGTACCGATGACTGACAATTATTATGCAGCACTTAATGCCGCTGTGTTTTCGGACGGTTCGTTCTGCTACATTCCAAAGGGCGTTCGTTGTCCGATGGAGCTTTCTACCTACTTCCGAATCAATGCTGCCAACACCGGTCAGTTCGAAAGAACCTTGATCGTGGCAGATGAGGAGTCTTATGTCAGCTACTTGGAAGGCTGTACTGCACCTTCACGTGATGAAAATCAACTTCATGCTGCTGTGGTAGAAATCTACGCTGGTGCGCATGCTGAAGTCAAATATTCAACAGTTCAAAACTGGTATCCCGGCGATAAGGAAGGAAAAGGAGGCATCTTCAACTTCGTGACCAAGCGGGGAATCTGTGCCGGTGACTATTCTAAAATCTCCTGGACTCAGGTAGAAACCGGATCCGCAGTTACTTGGAAGTATCCTTCCTGCATCTTGAAAGGCGACCATTCTATCGGGGAGTTTTACTCCGTTGCTGTAACCAACAATTATCAGCAAGCAGACACAGGAACCAAAATGATTCACATTGGAAAAAACACCAAGTCTAGAATTGTATCCAAAGGTATTTCAGCAGGTAAATCCCAAAACTCTTACAGGGGTCAAGTCCAAGTGATGAAGCGTGCAGACAATGCCAGAAACTTCTCCCAATGTGATTCTTTGCTAATGGGTGATCGATGTGGTGCGCATACTTTCCCCTATATCGACATCAATAACCCAAGTGCCAAAGTGGAGCACGAAGCAACCACTTCCAAAATCGGCGAGGATCAGATCTTCTATTGCAACCAGAGGGGAATCGCCACCGAAGACGCGGTAGCCTTGATCGTGAATGGCTATGCAAAAGAAGTATTGAACCAACTTCCGATGGAATTCGCAGTGGAAGCTCAGAAGCTGCTGGCGCTGACGCTGGAGGGATCGGTTGGATAAATGGATTTGAAATTTGAGGTTTGAAATTTGAGGTTTGAAATTTGAAATTATGGGAACCATCAGCCGATTCGAAGATTTAGAAATCTGGAAAAAGGCAAGAGAATTTTCCAAACAAGTTTTCGAATTGACTTTAAAAAATGGATTTGAAAGAGACTTCAGCCTTAAAAATCAAATAAATGCATCATCTGGATCGGTAGCCGATAATATTGCTGAAGGCTTTGAAAGAGAAGGGAATAAAGAATTTATCAACTTCCTGAGTATTGCCAAAGGCTCAGCAGGAGAAACTAGATCACAGCTCTACAGAGCTTTTGACAGAGGTTATTTTCCTGAAGAAAAGCTAAAGGAAATGGTTCTATTTAGTCTTGAAATTTCTAAATCAATTTCAGGGTTTATTAAATATTTAAAAGAGAGCGAGTACCGGGGCAACAAGTTCAAAACTGAATAAAAGGTGTCCTGATCTCAAATTTCAAATGTCAAATTTCGAATTATGTTAAGTATAAAAAACCTTCATGCATCAATCGAAGGAACTGAAATCCTGAGAGGAATCAATCTGGAAGTAAAAGCCGGTGAAGTACACGCGATCATGGGACCAAACGGTTCCGGAAAGTCAACTTTGGCTTCTGTACTTGCAGGCCGTGAAGAATATGAAGTAACTGAAGGTGAAGTGACTTTCAAAGGAAAAAATCTATTGGATCTTGCTCCGGAAGACCGCGCCAGAGAAGGCGTTTTCCTTGCTTTCCAATACCCTGTTGAAATACCTGGAGTCTCTTCCACCAATTTCCTCAGAACTGCAGTCAATCAGGTTCGGGAATATAGAGGTCAGGAGCCTTTGGACGCGGTTAAATTTTTGACACTTATGAAAGAGAAGATGAAACTCGTTGAGATCGACCAAAAGTTGCTTAGCAGATCTTTGAACGAAGGCTTTTCAGGAGGAGAAAAGAAAAGAAATGAGATATTCCAGATGGCGATGCTGGAGCCGACTTTGTCCATTTTGGACGAAACTGATTCAGGCCTTGACATTGATGCGTTGAGAATTGTCTCCAATGGGGTCAATCAATTGAAATCAGATAAAAACGCGACCATCGTGGTGACCCACTATCAGCGTTTGCTCGATTATATCGTTCCGGATTATGTGCACGTCCTTTACAAAGGCCGTATCGTAAAGTCAGGCACCAAAGAACTGGCTATGGAACTTGAGGAAAAAGGCTACGACTGGATCAAGGATGAGATTGATTCCGCAGCCACAGTCTGATTTCTAAAACCACAATCATGAGTACCTTGACCAAACAAGATACATTTAGCAGCCTTTTAGCAGCAGCTCCCAAGAACTTTGAATCAGTCCGAACCCTAGGCAATGAAAGCTTCTTAGCTCAGGGACTTCCCGCTGTAAAAGCTGAAGAATATAAATTTACCAACATCAGTAAAAAGCTGGAACAAAATATCTCCAACTTCTCTCCTGCCCTACCTTTTAAAGTGACAGCAGAGCTGGTGAAATCTTCCGTTTTTGAGGGCTTTGAAGGAGATCTGTTGGTTTTCGCAAATGGGAAATTTCTTCCGGAACTTTCCTCCAAAATCGAAGACCTTGAAGTTTCCCTGATTTCCGATAAACCAGAACTTTCCCTTGGTTCAATCGCAAAGCCTGAAAAAGATGCCTTTGCTGCCTTGAACCAGGCTTCTTTTGAAGACGGGATATTTATCTCTGTGCCAAAGAAGGCCCAAATCGAAAAGCCTGTGCTGTTGCTTTCTTTCAATCAGGCAAATGAGGGCCAAGTAATCCAGCCACGCCTTTGGATTGAGGTAGGTGATTTTGCAGAAGTCACTTTTATCGACCAAAGTATCAGCTTGGGAGATACCAGCTACTTTGTCAACAAAGTGGTAGAAGTGAAAGGTGGAGTCAATTCCCAAATTCATTATTACAGATTGCAAAACGAAGGCAAAAACGCCATCGAGGTCAGCAACATCGAAACTGACATTCAAAAAGATGCCCGCTTTAGCTCCGTGACTATTTCCCTTTCAGGAGATATGGTGAGAAACAACCTGAACCTGAATCTAATTGGAAGCAATTCTGAAGGAAATATGTACGGGATTTACCTCATAAATGGCAAAACCCACGTGGACAACCACACCAATGTGGATCATACTATTCCTCATGCTGAGTCCAACGAATTGTACAAAGGAATCCTTGCTGACCAAAGCCGAGGCGTATTCAACGGAAAGATTTTCGTCCGTCAGGATGCACAAAAGACCAATGCTTTTCAGCAAAACAACAATATTCTCCTTTCTGAAGACGCCATCGTCAACACCAAACCCCAGTTGGAAATTTGGGCAGACGATGTGAAATGCTCCCACGGCTGTACCGTAGGTCAGTTGGATGAGGAAGCACTTTTTTACCTACAGGCGAGAGGAATCGACAAAATGCAGGCAAAAGGATTGTTGCTTTATGCTTTTGCAGGCGAGGTTTTAGAGAAAATCGAAGTGGAAAGCTTCCGTGAGTATTGCGATTCACTGATCCAAGATCGATTGGGGAGTAAATTCTAAACCCACCATGAGTTTAAACATCGAACAGATCAGGGCCTTGTTTCCTGTACTTCATCAAGAAGTGCACGGCAAGCCCTTGATTTATTTTGATAACGCTGCCACCACGCAGAAGCCTCAGGCTGTGCTTGATGCTCTGACCAATTATTACGAGCGTGACAACTCCAACATTCACCGTGGAGCGCATGCTTTGGCTGACCGGGCCACCAGATATTATGAGGAAACCCGGGAAGCAGTCAAGGAATTTATCGGTGCAAAAGAATCAGCGGAGATTATTTTCACCAAAGGAACCACTGAAAGTATAAATCTTGTAGCCCAGACTTTTGGGCGAAAATTCATAGGAAAAGATGACGAAATCATCATTTCCACCATGGAGCACCACTCCAACATCGTGCCCTGGCAGATGCTCTGTGAGGAAAAAGGTGCAATCCTGAAAATCATTCCAATCAACGATGCAGGCGAAATTCTTTTCGAAGAATTTGAAAAACTGCTTTCTCCCAAAACCAAACTGGTCAGTATTGTCCATGCTTCCAATGCATTGGGCACGATCAATCCCGTGAAAAAAGTGATTGACGCTGCGCATGCTGTTGGAGCAAAAGTCCTTTTGGACGGAGCTCAATCGACTTCTCATTTGGAAATCAACATTCAAGATTTGAATTGCGATTTTCTGGCATTTTCTGCCCATAAGCTTTACGGTCCGACTGGATTGGGAGTACTTTATGGAAAAAGGGAAGTTTTGGAATCCATGCCACCTTTTATGGGCGGTGGAGAAATGATCAAGGAAGTGACTTTTGAAAAGACCACTTACAATGACATTCCTTTCAAATTTGAAGCTGGAACTCCGAATATTGCCGATGTGATTGCCTTTAAGGCCTCTCTGGATTTTATCAAATCCCTAGGCAAACCTGCCATCAAAGCCCACGAAGACAGCCTTTTGGCTTATTCCAAAGAGCTGTTGACTGGTATTAAAGGATTTATTCCTGTCGGAACTGCAAGCGAAAAGGTTTCTGTTTTATCTTTCAATATCAACGACATGCATCCCTTTGATGTAGGACAAATGTTGGATGCCAAAGGGATTGCCGTGAGAACCGGCCACCATTGCACTCAGCCTTTGATGAAAAGATTTGGGATTGAAGGAACTGTAAGAGCCTCTTTCTCGGTTTACAATACCAAATCTGAAATCGAAAAAATGGCTGAGGGAATTGCCCAAATCGCGAGATTCAAGAATAAATGAGCAGCATCAAAGACATACAGGAGGAGATAGTTTCCGAATTTGAAATTCTCGGAGATGACAAGGAATCGACGATTTTCTACATTATGGAGCTCGGCGGAAATCTTGAAGCCTTTCCTGAAAATGAAAGAAAAGAAGAAAACATCATCAAAGGCTGTCAGTCCAAAGTTTGGTTGATTGCAGATGAAGTTGACGGAAAAGTCCACTACCAGGCAGATTCCAACACAGATATTACCAAAGGCCTGATCTCTCTTTTGATCCGAGTTTTAAATGACCGTAGGCCGGAAGAAATTCTAAAAGCAGACCTTGATTTTATCCAACGGATCGGAATGGGCAGCATTATCGGTAGCCAACGATCAAACGGTCTGGCATCGATGATCAAGCAAATGAAACTTTATGCCTTGGCTTTTCAAACCAAGCAAAACGCCTGAAAATGGAAGCTGAAACCAATATAGAAAACGGTCAGGTGACTAGCCTGAGAGATAAAGTGGTGATGGCCATCAAACAGGTCTATGACCCTGAGATTCCAGTGGATGTGTATGATTTGGGCCTGATCTATGAGATCACCGTTTACCCTGTAAACAACGTGTACGTGTTGATGACACTGACTTCGCCCAATTGTCCTTCCGCAGAATATATTCCTACCGAAGTAAAAGACAAAATCCAGCAAATTCAGGGCATCAACAATGTGGAGGTGGAAGTCACTTTTGACCCACCCTACTCTCAGGACATGATGTCGGAAGCAGCCAAACTTGAATTGGGATTTCTTTAAAACCGAACTATTAAAACGCAACAAATATGTACCCTGAAGAGCTGATCGCTCCTATGAGAGCCGAACTTTCAAATGTTGGATTCCAGGAATTCAGAACTGCCGAGCAAGTAGCAGAGCATCTTGGACCAGATCATAAAGGCACCACATTGGTGGTAGTCAACTCCGTATGCGGTTGTGCTGCAGGTGCGGCAAGACCGGGAATCCGCTATGCAGTAGAGCATTCTGAAAAGAAGCCAACTACCCTTGCTACTGTTTTCGCAGGCAATGACCGCGAAGCAGTTGCCAAATTAAGAGAGTTGGTATTGCCTTATCCTCCTTCTTCTC
Source organism: Algoriphagus sp. A40 (assembly GCF_002002735.1). Classification (GTDB taxonomy): domain Bacteria; phylum Bacteroidota; class Bacteroidia; order Cytophagales; family Cyclobacteriaceae; genus Algoriphagus. The sequence continues at coordinate 7,281 of NZ_MUNY01000036.1, forward strand.
CCGCAATGGCCTTGTTTAAAGACGGAGAATTGGTTCACTTCATTGAGCGTCACCACATCGAAGGCAGAAATGCAAAAATGATCGGGGATCACCTTGTGGAGGTTTTCGAACATTTTTGTGATTAATTTAATAAAAAAGCCCTTCGGGGCTTTTTTTTAAACATATTCGGGCAAGAATTTACTTTCTGCAATCTTCACCCAGATTTTTGGAGAGGGAGGCAGAGAATTCAGAAAATAGACCTGGCAAAATATGCCTTACGGAATCGCTTCCGAAATAATATTCTGTCCCCCCAAATAATAATATCCTTAAAAAACATTCGATTTTATTAACTTAAGGGCATCTTTTGATGTTTTTCACTAAAAAGTAATCCAAAAAACGATATATGTCTGATTCCGCCAAGTTGTCCTATAAGGGACAAGAATATGAATTCCCTGTAATTACAGGTACTGAAAATGAAAGTGCAATTGAAGTAGGAAAGCTGCGTGATGTCTCAGGGTTGATCACCCTCGATCCGGGATATAAAAACACCGGAGCCACCAAAAGTGCGATCACCTTTCTTGACGGAGAACAGGGCGTTTTAAGATATAGAGGTTACAGAATTGAGGATCTTTCAAAAAAATCAACCTTTCTTGAAGTAGCATTTTTGCTTATCTACGGAGAGCTTCCGTCCCAAGCAGAATACGATGCCTTCACCAAGGAAGTTACCCTACATACACTTGTACACGAAGACATCAAGAAGATTTTGGCCGGATTCCCTTCCAATGCCCACCCGATGGGGGTCCTCTCCTCTTTGATTTGCTCGCTTTCTGCTTTTTACCCAGATTCTCTGAATCCCAACCAAACTGAAGAGGAAGTTAACCTGAGCATTATACGCCTGCTGGCAAAAATGCCGACTTTTGCAGCCTGGGCTATGAAAAATAAGGTCGGACACCCGGTCAACTATCCGGACAATACGCTTGATTACTGCGGCAATTTGCTGAAGATGATGTTCGCGAATCCGGCAGAAAAGTATGAATCAGATCCAATCGTGGCCACCGCGCTGGACAAGCTCCTGATTTTGCATGCCGACCACGAGCAAAACTGCTCCACCTCCACCGTGAGAATGGTAGGGTCTTCTCAGGCTTCTATTTATGCATCTATTTCAGCAGGTATCAACGCACTTTGGGGTCCGCTTCATGGTGGTGCAAATCAGTCTGTCATCGAAATGCTCGAAGCAATCAAAGCTGACGGTGGTGATGCTAAAAAATACCTGGACAAAGCAAAAGACAAAAACGATCCGTTCCGTCTGATGGGCTTTGGCCACAGAGTTTACAAAAACTTTGATCCAAGAGCCAAGATCATAAAGCAAGCAGCTGATGAAGTTTTAAGTAGATTGGGAGTGACGGATCCTGTCCTGGAAATCGCCAAAGAACTGGAATACGCTGCACTGAACGATCAATATTTCATTGACAGAAAGCTCTATCCAAACGTTGACTTCTATTCCGGCATCATCTACCGTGCTTTGGGTATTCCGACTGACATGTTTACAGTAATGTTTGCCTTGGGAAGACTTCCGGGTTGGATTGCTCAGTGGAAAGAGATGCGCGAAAACAAAGAACCAATCGGAAGACCTCGTCAAGTTTATGTAGGTGCACCAGAACGTGATTACGTTTTTATCAATAAGCGATAATTCAAAACAAACATCCTTTAAAGCCATTCCTTACTCGGAATGGCTTTTTTATTCCTTGCCATTTGGGAATCTATTTTTTGGTCCCAATTTTGAAAAACCAAACCGACTTAACCAGTTTTATATGAAGCCTACCACCCTGGAGGAAGCTATCGCGCTGACTCAAAAATTTACCTCAAAACCGAGCAATGAAGAATTGCTGAGACTTTACGGACTATACAAACAAGCCACCGAAGGAGACAACGAAACCGAAAGGCCTGGCGGATTTGATTTTAAAGCTGCCGCGAAATACAACAGCTGGCTGGCCTACAAAGGAAAAACCAAAGAAGAAGCCACTCAGCTCTACATGGATCTTGTCGAGGAACTCTCCAAAAAATACCTTTGAACAAAAAAAGCCTGAGTCGTCTCAGGCTTTTTTGTGACTTAGACTTAATACCAAATGCACTACTTAGAACATTGGGAAATCAAGGTTTACTTCTTTCCGTATTTTGAACCGAACGGAGTCCTTCGGATCATATATTCCATGCCGCCCTTGTAGGAATCTATTGTTGTCCCGAAAACATGTCTTGACTCGGAATATAGATTGTCTCCCCTATCATTGAACATGCGAAAATCAACCATTGTATCGTAATTAATGGTAGTGGTGGAACTTGTGGAAGTGTAGCCGCTGCCCTTTGTGCTGGAAGTGTTTTTATTGTTGTTATAGGTATCGGTTTCTTTCTCTTTGTAGGTTGTCCCCGTCCCTCCATAGGTTGATGCACCTTTGTTTGTAATGCTGAGTGTTCCAAAAATCACAAATTCCACCCCTAGTATTTTAGCTAATTCGTCGGGAGTATTGGATGAAATATTACTGTGATTGATATTGTTTTTTCCAAGAATGGCATTGGTTGTAAGAGGGTCCTGGAGAGTTAGCGTGCGGTACTCATCCCTGACTAAATTTGCGGTATTGTTTTGCACCATTTTACTCATCGCCTCAGGATCCATTCCTCCATCATTAGAGACAAATTCAAAGGGAAGAACAGCCACCTTGTTGTGAGTATCGGGAGATCCTGCCGGAGTTGCGGATTTGGGGGATATAGAAGATGTCCCGCCTGCAGCAGATGTTCCAAATGTTTCAACCCGACCACTTCCAAATTCGATCTTGGCAACATCGGATTTTGAAAACTCATAATCAAATTCCTCACCTACGTATCGAAATTTCACTTGGGAATCAGTAATCCCTGTGACCTTACCTTCCTTTCTTTCTCCATTGGCCAATACTACAATGTCGTTTTTCGCCTGAGAAAATAACTGGGTGCTCAAGAAAAAGAGTATTAACCCTAAAAACAATCTTATTACCTGTTTCATAATTAAATTATTTGGATATTTTTTTGTAAAATATCTTGTATTTTTTCCAAAAATTCAATGTCTGGAGTTTGAAAAATAATTATTTCTGAATTCGAACCCTCGATTTAGCCCTCAATTCCAAGGATATTTTGGCCGGGTTTTTTGCAGTTGGTTATTGCAAGTGTTTAAATTAGATTGAAAAGAAATTTGTCATTCGCAGGTAAAATGGGAAAAAGAAAAGATCCAATCCATCTGATTTTTAGAAAAATTAAAAGCAACATTTTCTTTTTTGGACTAGTCCTCCTTTTCAGTTTTTCTTTTTGTGCGACAGGAATCAGTCAGCAAAATGAAACTATTCAAAGACCAATTATCAAACCTGACTCACTATCAAAAGAAGAATCAACTCAGATAAAAGTCGACACCTCTAAGAGTGATTTTATCCGGCAAATTCAAGCCATCGGAGCCGGTGAATTTGCCAGAGGTTTGGATAAGTTCGAAAGCCGAAAAATCTACCTGAGACAGCACGAACTGATCTCCAACCTGAAAAGTGAGAATTTCAAGTTGAAAGGGATGCTAAACAAGGGGGTCGGACAACAGCAAATCCGCGAAAAACTGAATGAATTTCAGCAACTCTTGCCTGTTGTCCTCGAAGGAATCTCCACTAATGCCATTGAACTACAAACAGACAGAAATGTGGCTGTATCGGCTGCAATCTTCAGGGAAATGCTGGATGAACTGATGGAAGAAAAAACACGGGTCGATCTTTTTGCAAGCAGCTTTAGGCATTCCCTCTACCGGATTGACTCGATCTATGCGGAAAAAGACCTCTACCTATTTCCTCCGGATTCTCTTCAGACCAGGCAATATGCCTTCTTATTGGTTGAACTAAATAAGGAACTTCAGCCAGTCGAAGATTCGGTCAAGACATTCAGCAGCAAACTGGACAGCCTCCAAACCTCAATCAATGCATTGGTCTTTGAACTGAACAACCATCTCGAAAGTCTGGAACAACTCAGGAAAAACCTCAATGGAACCAACTTTGAGCATGAAATCCCCACTGACCCGAACCATCCATTTTTCAGCAGAAGTCTATCGGAAGCAATTAGCTTTTCTTTTTTAAAGGAAAAATATGCCCTCACCTTTTACTTAAAGCTTCGGGAAGGCAGGATGTTTGTTTTGCTCTTATTGGTGCTAGTGGCTTGGATTTTCTTGGCAAATCTAAAAAAGAGGACTGAGAACCTGCACGAAATAGACGATCACGACGACAGCAAAGTGGTCTTAAAATCCCCCTTTCTTTCCGCAATTGTCATAGTACTGGGTTTCTTCCAGTTCTTTTTCATCAATCCCCCCTTTATTTTTTACTGGCTGATATGGTTGATTGCCTCCATAGCACTCACCATGATCTTCATAGGATATCTCAATCGTTTCTGGATGACTTTTTGGATTTTTACCGTTTTGGTCTTCCTTATCTCAGGAGGCACCAATATGCTTTTGCTGCCTACCGCCACTGAGAGATACCTGATCTTGGGCTTATCCCTTTTTGGCATCTTATTTTTGATATTTACTATTCTAAAAAATCAAACCAATCAACTCAAGGAGAAAAAGATCCTCTATTTTATCTACCTCATGGGCCTGTTCGAGTTTATCTCGCTGATGTTGAATGTGACGGGAAGATTCAATTTGGCAAAGTCATTTCTCTTAGCAGGATATATAGGCATAGTCATTGGGATTCTGCTGCTTTGGACTGTCCGACTGGTCAACCAGGGACTTTCAATTGCCACCAAAATCTACCACAACCAGGAGCGGGAACTGTTTTTTATCAATTTCGAAAAATTGGGAAACAAAGCACCGGGCATTTTTTACACCTTCCTGATTGTAGGTTGGGGTATATTGGTCGGTAAAAACTTCTATCGCTTTACGCAAATCTCTGAGTCTATCACTGAGTTCCTGACAGCCGATCGGACGATCGGTTCCTATCAGTTCACCATCAACGGACTCTTTGTGTTTCTGATTATCCTGTTTGTTTCTGTACTGATTTCCAGATTGTTGTCACTATTTTCTGCAGAACCTGAAGCAATCAATTCCGCTGAGCAAAGGAAACGCGTCAGCTTCGGGAGCTGGCTACTGTTGGTTCAGATCTTCGTCATCTCTCTGGGTTTATTTTTAGCATTTGCTGCCTCAGGAATCCCGCTGGATAAGATCACTATCATCTTAGGAGCCTTGTCAGTGGGCATTGGACTGGGTCTTCAGGGACTCGTCAATAACCTTGTTTCCGGATTGATCATCGCTTTCGAAAACACAGTAAAAGTCGGCGACCTGATCGAAGTCGAAGGAAAGCCCGGAATCATGAAATCCATCGGATTCCGCAGCAGTGTGGTCAACATGTTTGAGGGCTCGACTGCCGTGATCCCAAATGGCGAGCTGATCAGTAAGCAAATGATCAACTGGACCACCGGAAAGGGGAGAAAACTCTCTTTGGTAGTCGGAGTAGCTTATGGGACAGACCTGGAATTTGCCGTTAGTCTACTGAAAGAGGTTATTGCCGGTGACCTAAGGATCAGAAGCGCCCCAGTACCCCGAGTCGTTCCCCTTGAATTTTCAGAAAGCAGCATAGTGTTAGAGATTACTTTTTGGCTGGTAAACTATATGGATTACCCTTTTGTAAAGGGCGAAATCATTTCCAAGGTTGATCTAACCTTTAAAGCCAACGGTATTAGAATACCATTCCCTCAGCGGGATCTCTACCTAAAAACTGTCCCTGAGGAGTTGAATGCGGGCCCTTCCCAAAACGATGCTCAGAATGAAAACCAGGGATAATTGTCATTCATAAAATCCAAGGCTCTGGGTAATCCGTCGCCGGGAAGCATTCCTAATTTTGGAAGAACGGAGGGATTCGAAGGATAAGTTTTGCCGTTAAATTTCACAACCCGGTAATCTCCTCCGCTTAGGATATAAAGATCGCTCCAGCCGTTGGTCTTGTCCGGAGCAATTACAACAGGGTAATCCGAAACGGTAAATTTGGAAAGGACTTCCCCTTTGTCATTTAAAATGAATTGGGTGCATCCGCCACTGCCACAGAAATAGGGTCCAGTCAATCCAACCAGAATTTCTTTGCTTTGGTCGCCATTCAAATCAAATTCGAAAAATATAAACTTCCGACTGAGGGAATCAATAATTCCGATTTTCAAGTCTTCTGTAAACAGCTGGTTCAATCGCTCCCTAACCAGCGAAGCTGTTTTCTCAGAAGAAGCATCAATCAAATACTGCCCACCCGGAATTTGATCGGTCGTATCCGGATCAACGGGTACATCCATCGTCGAAGCTACCTCAGCGATTGTTTCATCAACTTGTGCTGTTTCGGGTTCTTTGCCACAGGACCAGGCAAACAAAATTGGCAACAGTAAAAACATCGAAATTTTTCTCATTTGACTCAAAAGGTTTAAAATTTGAAGTTCAATTTAACCAATGAATTTGAGAGAAAATGAGGGCTTTCTTTTAAAACCGGTCTCAGATTTACTCCATTTTTCTCCTCCCAAAATATCCCGCCAAGATGCTTCCCAAAATAAGCTGTTGAATGTGGTAAAGCATCACCGGAAGCAGAACCAGACCGAGAACGGCGGCATCGGGAAAAATCACTTTTCCGATGACTACTGCATGAACCAGGGATTTTTTGGAACCGCAAAAAAGCGTGGTGATTCTGTCATTAATCGAAAATCCCAAAAATCTGGTGATCATTTCCAGAATAATCCAGATCAAAACAAAAATCCCAAGCACAGTAACACTTACCGTGAGAAGGGTGGAAAAACTGTAGGCGGAAAAGATTTTTTGAGCAAAAGACTCTGCAAAAGAGGTGAATACGATCATCATGATCACCGTCTGATCCACGTATTTGAGTTTGGGCAGGATGGTTTTCAATTTTGGGAAAAGCCACCCATGAGCTAGGATCCCAAGGGTCACCGGAAGAATTACCTTGAGGGTAAGTTCCCCGAGCGTCGACCAAAAGTCAATCTCACCTGCTGTTCCGCCATCCAAAAAACCCATCCAGGCAGGTGTGAGGATGACACCCAACAAACTCGAAATACTGGCATTGAAGATTGCTCCCGGCAAGTTGCCGCCTGCTATAGACACCATCACCACCGATGCGCTGACCGTGGATGGCAATGCCGATAAATAACTGATTCCCAACCGAAAATCCGGATCAATCCAAGGTGTGATCTGCATCAATCCCAAGACAATGACCGGGAAAATCAGAAATGTGGAAAGCTGAATCAACAGGTGAAGTCTCCAGTTGGAAAGTCCTGATTTGAGCTGCTCGGGATCAAGTTTGACTCCGTAAAAAAAGAAGACAAAAGCAATCCCCAGATTGATCATCGGCTTCCAGGGAAGTCCCGAATCCGCAGAACCTACCTCCGGGAAAATCGCTGCAAGTCCAATAGCTGCAAAAAGACCAAGCAAAAACCCGTTGATACCAACCCGTTGAAGTGTCTGGACCAATTTGTTGATCATGAGCCCATCAGCCTTTTGAAGTTGTCACAAAGAATAGCGGTGGCAATAGCGACATTCAGCGATTCTGCCTTTCCAAAGCCCGGAATTGTCACTTTTTTGGAGACGAACTTTTCCATCTCAGGAGAAATTCCCTTGGATTCATTCCCCATCAGAAGAATCCCCGGAGCTGGATTTTGAAGTTTGTGGATGATTGTACCGTCCAAAAAAGCTCCATAAACCGGCCGTTTCCAACGGCCCAAAACACTCTCCAGCTCTTCATAGAAAAACTTCACCCTGGTAAACGAACCCATGGTGGACTGGATCACTTTGGGATTGTAAAATTCCGCAGTTTGGGGAGAAAACACCAGCTTTTGGATCCCATACCAATCCGCCACGCGAATGATAGTACCCAGATTTCCTGGATCACGAACATCATCCAAGGCAATGATCAACTCATCATTTTCAGGTAGGAAAGGAGTATTGGGTTTCATCCGAACCACGGCAAGGGCGGAATCATTGGACTGAAATTGCCCGAGTTGTTCAAGTTGATTTTGCGTCACTCGTATCAATTCCCCTTTAAAGGACTTTAGGACGCCAAAATTCTTATTCTCGAAAGCTTCGGTAACCAATACTAAATCCACCAAAAAATCTGATTGCAAAACCTCCAAAACACTTTTTTCACCTTCTACAAAGAACTGCCCGAACTCGATTCGGTATTTTTTTTGATGTAAGGATTTAATAAACTTAACTGTATTTTTGCTCAGCATCCCTTCAGCTTATTCCGATTTGAAATCCTCCAAATATATACTTTTTATAGCTCTCCTTGGGATTTGCTTGGGCTGTTCGCTCACCAAAGACCTGCCGGAAGGGAAATTCGCGGTCTATGAAAATGAAATAAAAGGGGTAGAAAAATCGGACAAAGAGGAACTCTACAGCCTGATCGAGCAAGAACCCAATACCAGATTTTTGGGATCCTCTCTTGGTGTCACGATTTACAGAATCGGGGAAAATTTCTTTGACAGCGTCAAGGTTGCCGATAAGTTGGAACTTGCCGGTGAAGAACTCTCGGAAATCAAACTGGCTAGGGACACCGTGCCTGAAAATAAAAAACTCAGAAAAAGGGAAGACAAGCTGATATCCAAAATCGAGGGACTGGAAAAGAAACTCGAGTTTGGAAATGCAATAATGCGTACAGGAAATCCACTGGTGGTTCTGGACACCTTGGAGACAGAAACAACCGTCAGCAATTTGAAAGGATACCTGGTGAATCATGGCTTTTTTGATTCCAAAGTCGGGTATGAGGTGGAAACCAAAAAGGAGAAAGCTTTTATCAGCTACCTGATCACTGAGGGAAGTCCCTACATTCTTGACTCGGTTTACACCCGTTCTGACAATCCTGAAATCCTCAAACTGCTAAATCAAACTTCCGAAAAGTCCCTGCTGAAAGAGGGCGAAAATTACATCCAGAACAACATCGTCGGGGAGCGAAACAGGATCGAAGAGCTGTTGAAAAACAACGGCTTCTACATGTTTTCAAAGTCCTACATCAATTACCTCGCCTACCAGGACACCACTACCAAAACCATCAAACTGGAGCAGGTTATCCAAAAGCCTACTTTCACAGACAAACACGAAGTCTACACCATCGACTCCATCACATTCCGGATCAATCCACCCAGCAATGAATTTGCAGACCGAAGGATCCAACAGGAGTATCGGGATATCGACTTTTCATTTTACCGCGATCGATATTCCGCAAAAGTGCTGGCTTCCAGGATATTTCTTCAGAAGGGACAGCCTTACAACAGGACCTCCGCTATCGAAACCCAGCGGCAATTAAGCAACCTAGATCTGTTTCGTTTTGTCAACATTTCCTTTGATACTGTGGGCACTTCACTGACTGCCCATATTTTTACACAGCCCAATCAAAAATATCAACTGACCAATCAGCTCGGGATGACCATAACTGAGCAGCTGCCCGGTCCATTCTTCAGTACCGCCTTGAGAAACAGAAATTTCTTCCGTGCCGGAGAAATCCTGGAATTTAACTTCCGGGCAGGCCTCGAGGGTGTAGCTTCAGCTACAGGACAGGGAGTGTACCAAAGTTCCGAGGTCAGCACCGGATTTACGGTGATTTTTCCAAGGTTCCTTATTCCCTTTGCTCCAAATTCGCTTCAAAAATATGGGCGCTACAATCCCAATACCCGGGTCAGGTTGAGTTATATCTACACCAACCGACCGGAATACACCCGTAATTCCGTCAACGGACTACTCTCCTACTCTTGGGCCACAGCCAACAACAAAGTCCTCTATACCCTGAATGCCGCTGACCTGAGCTATATCCGAACGCCTAAAATTCAGGATGAATTCCTGCAAATTCTGGAGGATCTGCAAAACGAGGGAAACAACCTGATTTGGTCATTTCTACCTTCATTCATCAGCAGCATTTCCGGCCAGACTATAATCAATTTCAACAGGTATGGAGATTTCAAGGCAAACAAAGCCTCTCTTCTCAGACTCTTTGCAGAAAGCGGTGGCACCACGCTCAACTTTTTTGATGTCAGGAGCAACAGCGAGCCGGACATCGAGTATGCAAATTTCCAATGGGTGAAGACCCAAATCGATTTCAGGAGGTTTTACCCGGTAGACGAAGACCAGACTTTTGCCTATAGACTCAATTTCGGTTGGGCCAGGCCATATGGGGTCAGTGCCGGGATTTTGCCTTATGAAAAGTACTTTTTCGCCGGTGGTGGTACCAGCGTCCGGGCATGGCAAGCCAGACGACTTGGTCCGGGAAGCTATGTCCCCGAGACTGGTGAGGGTGGTGAATACGATTATACCAACGAGCAGCCAGCTGAAATGATCCTGGAAAGTATGCTCGAATATCGAAGGAAACTCTTTGGCTATTTTGACATGGCGGCGTTTGTGGATATCGGAAACAGCTGGGTAATCGGCTATGATGCCGCAAGACCGGGAGCAGATTTTAGATACGACCGTTTTTACAAAGAACTTGCCGTAGGTACAGGGCTTGGATTGAGAATGGACTTTGAATTTCTAGTCGTCAGGCTTGACTTGGCAACCAAAGCCATTGATCCTGCCAAACCTGAAGGGGAGCGATGGGTGCTTGACAACATCAGTTTCCAAAGGCCTTTCGGTGTCAAAGGCCAGACAGTGCTTAATTTTGGGATTGGATATCCTTTCTAAATACATCATGGGTAGAAAAACAAAAGCCGAAATCGCCGAAATCTACAGGCAAATGCAGGATCATATCTGTGGCGGATTGGAACAGGGAGACGGGCAAGGCAAATTCATGGAAGACCAATGGGACCGGGAAGATGGTGGCGGTGGCCGAACCCGGACTTTTCAAAATGGCGCCATAATTGAAAAAGGCGGCGTGGCATTTTCGGAAGTTTACGGACCTACACCGGAAAAAATCCTCCAAAAACTCGGTCTGGAAAAGTCGGATTTCTTCGCTACCGGAATTTCAATTGTGCTCCACCCTTTCAGTCCCATGGTGCCAATCATCCACATGAATATCCGGTATTTCGAAATGGAAAATGGCATTCATTGGTTTGGAGGTGGGATTGATCTCACACCACATTACGTGGATCCGCAAGACGCAAAGTATTTTCACAAAGAAGTAAAAAATGTTTGCGATCAATTTGATCCCGAATATTACCCCAAATTCAAAGCATGGGCTGATGATTACTTTTTCGTAAAACACCGTGATGAAACCCGTGGAATCGGGGGGATTTTTTACGACAGACTCACAGCAAAATCAGATGAGCACTTTCAGCAAATCCTTGACTTCAGTTTGGAAATCGGAAGGCTTTTCCCGAGAATCTATACTTATTTCATGGAGAAAAACTCCAAAATCCCTTTTGGCCCCGAAGAAAAAGCCTGGCAAAATCACCGTCGTGGACGTTATGTAGAATTCAACCTGGTCTGGGATTCGGGAACTAAGTTTGGACTGGACACAAACGGCCGCACTGAAAGCATCCTGATGAGTATGCCCCCACAGGCTGAATGGACCTATATGCATCAACCCAAGCCGGGAAGTGCCGAGGAATTCACCCTGAACCACCTGAAAAAAGACATCGATTGGTTAACTTTTGAAGAATGATCGAAACGCTTAAAAAATGGGATGAGGATCTGTTCCTCTGGCTGAATTCCTTCCATTTCGATTGGTTGGATCCGGTGATGCTCCAGATTTCTGAAACCATCACCTGGGTACCACTTTATGCCTATTTGATCTGGCGGATTTTCAAGATGGATCGGGCAAACGCCTGGTGGGTTTTAGGAGGTGTCGCCCTGACTATCCTTGCCGCAGACCAATTCACTTCGGGATTTTTGAAGCCACTCATGGAGCGCCTAAGGCCTTGCCATGATCCGCGCTGGGAAGGTATCATGCACAATTACGAGCGATGTGGGGGCCTTTATGGTTTTGTTTCCTCCCATGCAGCCAACACCTTCGGTATGGCTGTTTTCCTAAATCGAAAATTAAAAGGAAAAGTCAAAAACCTTCGCTGGCTATATCTCTATGCTGTGGTAGTGAGTTATTCCCGGATTTACCTCGGAGTCCACTACCCTTTCGACATTCTGCTCGGTGCATTGATCGGGACGGTGGTGGCCTGGCTTGCCTGGTTTTTCATAGTCATCGTCAAGCGGGAACTGGTAAAGCAAGCCCTCAAGTAAGCCTGCTGTAAAAATGGCAAACAAGACCGAACTGGATAGCTTTTTGAATTTTCTGCAAAAAATCCAACTGCTTTCTCCAGAGGCATTGGAGGCAATTTATTCCCTATGTGGGCTTATTTCCATAAGAAAAAACCAAAACCTTCAGGAAATCGGACAGCGATGTCGGACCATTTATTTTGTAAAGGCAGGTTTGGCGAGGATTTTTTACCTAAAAGACGACAATGAAGTCACCGAATATTTTGCGTTTGAAAATGACCTGATCATCCGGGCTGAAAGCCTTTTTACTGGCAAACCTAGCATGAAAGCGATCCAAGCACTTGAAAACACGGTTTTCATCGGGATTCCAGCCGAGTCCCTCTTTTCACTTTTTGATACATTCCCAGAAATCGAGCGATTGTTCCGCAAAATAATCGAGCAGGCTTATGTCGCTACGGTCAACCGCATGGAAGCGATTCAGTTTCATCCAGCTGAAGAGCGCTATGCACAGCTTATGGATGAAAAGCCGGATCTGATCAGGAGAATTTCTCTGAAGCACATCGCCTCCTATCTGGGGATAACCCAGGTAAGTCTCAGCCGGATCAGGGCTGCAATCCGCTGATTTTTTAACATTTGTAAAAGGATAGGCAATCTTTGCGCGGGACCTTTGTCCCGTGAAAAAAGAAGATTCTCAAGTTGTCTTGGGTCTGCGTGAAAACTGGCGTCAGTTTTCCCTGCTGGTTCTGATCAATGCCTTTGTGGGAGCCATGATCGGGCTGGAGCGCTCCATTTTTCCCAAATTTGCAATCGAGGTCTTCGGACTTGAGTCCAACTTTGCCATACTTTCCTTCATTACTGCTTTTGGTTTCAGCAAGGCGGCCGCCAACTACTTTTCAGGAAAACTTGCCAATAAAGCAGGGAGAAAAAACCTATTGATTTTTGGATGGATCCTCGCATTGCCAGTCCCGCTTATTCTTGCATTTACCGGAAATTGGAACTGGGTCATTGTATCCAACATCCTTCTGGGAATCAGCCAGGGATTAACCTGGAGCAGCACAGTGGTGATGAAAATTGACCTGGTTGGCGAAAAAGACAGGGGATTTGCCATGGGCTTGAATGAATTCGCAGGCTACTTTGCTGTTGGAATTTTCGCGTTTATCAGTGCCTACCTTGCCCAGGAATTCGGTATTCGTCCCTATCCTTTTCTCCTTGGAGAATTGGTCGCGTTTTTGGGTTTGGTCCTTACTTTACTTTTTGTAAAAGATACGAGAAAGCATGTCTTGAAAGAATCGGAAAACCATTCGGAGATAAATCTTAAGGGTATTTTTTGGGAAACCACCTTCAAAAACAAAACCCTGAGCGCGGTCACGCAAGCCGGACTGGTGAACAATCTGAATGATGGCATGATCTGGGGACTTCTGCCGGTATTATTGATTTCACTGGATTTCAGCCTGGATCAGGTGGGGTTAATCGCGGCAATTTATCCTACAGTCTGGGGCATCAGTCAACTATTCACGGGAAAAATGGCAGACCTTTTCCCAAAGAAAATGCTTCTTTTTTGGGGAATGTTGGTTCAGGGAATTGCCATACTTCTGTTGCCCTTAGCCCAGGGATATCCCCTATTGGTTATTATTTCAGTTGGTCTGGGCATTGGTACTGCCATCGTCTATCCTACCTTCCTCGCAGCAATAGCTGAGGCGACACACCCCCAACAACGGGCAGAAAGCATTGGGACTTTTCGGTTGTGGAGAGATTTGGGTTATGCTGTCGGAGCAATTGTTTCAGGTATTACAGCTGACCTGTTTGGCATTATTTCTGCGATTATTTTAATAGGAATAATTACCATAACCTCATCTTTGGTCATTAAACTGAGAATGCCAGACCAAATCAAGTTCTTACAAACCAATTAAATTATTCCTTCAAATTCAATGAAAGACCTCTAAACCCAATCAAAATGAAAAAATTAAAGTCAATTCTTACCCTTGCTTTGGTATTCGGATTCCTTGCTTCAGTGACATTCACTTCTTGCGGAGGAAAGAAAGAAGGAACAGAAGAAACCACCGAGCAGGCTGAAGGGGAACATCCTGAAGGCGGAGAGCATCCTGCTGGCAGTGACACGACTGAGCATCCAACTGAAGCAGACACCACTGCTACTCCTAGCAAATAAGCTACGATTAAAGCCTGTTTGCTATTTTCACATCTTAATTTGGGCTGCCTCGAGCAGCCCTTATTTTTTTAGGAATCTGCCTTTCGCTGAAAGCTAAAAGTAGATTTTGCCTTCACTTCTTTTCCGTCGATTTCTAGGTATGGATATGCCAGGAAATTGATCGGTCCTGAGGCTGGACTTGGGTTGACAGTTAAGTCTCTTCCGCGGCTCAGTTCGACCCGGTTTGCCGGATGGCGCCCAAAATAATAAGTTGCCAAAGCCGAATATTTATTCGCTTCACTGATGTCTACCGGCCACCATTTGCCATCGGCATAAAACTCCGCCCAACAGTGGTACCCGTCAATTCCACCCTCATTTCTGTCAGAGGGAATGGACGCTCCGATCGCAAATCGAGCAGGAATATCCACAGATCTAGCCAATGAAATAAAGAAGGAATGGAATTCCGAACAATTTCCGGTCTTGGAGTCACAGGCGTAATTGGAGTCTCCCCTTCCAAAATCCCCAAACTTCAAGTAGCGCATGTTATCAATGATATAATCATAGAGCGCACGGGCTTGAATGAGATGACTTTCCCTGATTTTTGGCCCCAATACCTCCTTGGCGATTTCTTCAAATCTTCCACCCTTTGGCATCAGAATATTGGAAGCCAGGTAAACGGCTGGATCGGGAGCAGAAGCTTCATAAGGGCCTTTCTCTTTTCGATTGACGGAATAGCTGATTTCTATAGCCTTTCCACTGTCTTCAGGTCCCAAATCCAGATAAAGGATGGTATTGTCGTACACCTTTTCGTCCAGGTTTCTGTGTTTCCCCGGCAAATCAATGGAAAGAATTGTCACCTCCTGAAAGTCATCCGACTCTGCAATCGGAATCCACATTTTGGCCGGCCCGCTGAGCTCCGGAACCTGAACTGAATAATAAAATTCGAAGGAATCTTCTCCTTCCACTACGCCAAGAAGGCTGTTGTTTGATTGTTCTAAAGGCACGCGATACCAGGTTTTATCTTCTTTTTTCTGTTTCCAACTGTAAAAAGGCTTACCGTTCAGTTTATGAACCGTCGTCTCTGTGACAGTCATACTGCCGGGATCACCTTCCATGAAAAAATCCACATCATACACATCTCCACTCTCATCCACCAGATCCACACAGGCAAAATGGCGCTTTGGGCCCAAATTAGAAAGGTACTCGGTATGCACTCGCACCAATTTCATCCGAAGGTCATGATTTTCATCCTTGACCGGAAAAATCCCATTGTTTTCAGTCGTTTTTGCTGCGATAAAATCCCTGATTCCGGCTTCGATTTCGGCGATTGCCACTTTTTTAAGCGGAGCCTCTTGATTTGTGGATTCAGTTTTGGGTTGGCAGGAAAACGCCAAAATTCCGAACATCGTGAGGAAAAGAAGTTGGGTTTTCTTCATGGGAGAAAATTAAAAAGGATTAGGATGATAAAAAGGATTTTTGAAAAAATGGTTTAGAATTTCAAAATCCCCGGCACTGATTTATTTCAAAAAACAGTCAAAAGCCCTTTAATTGCCACCTATGGTCTATTTTTTTTTAATGCTACTTTCTGTTTTTCAAAATTAAACTTGCCAATTTCTTTATTCTTAAATTGAATTACCATCAACCTAAGACCTGATTTGGACATTCTGATCATTTCTCTGGCAGCATTCCTTACAGCAATTCTGACATTCTTTTCGGGATTTGGGCTTGGGACAATACTTACTCCGGTTTTTGCCCTTTTCTTCCCCATTGATCTGGCAATTGCCCTGACGGGAGTGGTGCATTTTTTCAACAATATTTTCAAGCTTTTTCTGGTGGGAAAAGATGCTGACCGCTCTGTTTTGGTCCAATTTGGGCTTCCTGCGATTTTAGCAGCATTCCTGGGTTCCTGGCTTTTGCTTCAGTTTTCAGAGTTTCGGCCTCTTTTCAGCTACGGGCTTGCCGGACGTGAATTTGAAGTCTCTCCAGTCAAGTTGATCATTTCGATTCTTTTGATAGTTTTTGCATTGATGGATTTGGTTCCTTTTATGGAAAAAGTGCGGATCAAGCCAAAGCATTTACAAATCGGCGGCTTTCTGAGTGGTTTTTTTGGAGGGCTTTCGGGACATCAGGGAGCCCTTCGATCCGCATTTTTGATCAAATCCGGATTAAGCAAAGAAGCATTTGTCGGAACATCCGTCGTGATCGGAACCCTCATTGATTTTACCCGACTGTCCGTCTATGCCACGGGATTTTTGGAGGCGGGATTGCTTGAAAACATCCGGTTGGTCCTAATCGCCACCATCTCAGCCATTTTTGGAGCATATATCGGGAATAAACTTTTTAAAAAAGTCACCTTTAAATTCCTCCAACAGGTAATCGCGATACTTCTTATTCTGATTTCCGTCGCTTTGGGTGCGGGGTGGATTTAATTGGAAATTCCATTGGAAATGGGGGAAAATGAAATCCTGGTTTCGGCCTTTAAACCAAGAGTTTTAAAATAAAAAAACCGGCTTATCAAACCGGTCTTTCTATCATTAAACCTAATCCAATCCTTATTTTGGCAAAATCACCGCGTCAACAACGTGGATCACACCATTGCTTCCAGCTAAGTCCGCTGCGGTCACTTTTGCTCCATTGATCATCACCACACCGTCTTTAATCGATACCGTAAGTTCCTGGCCGTTTAATGTGGGTACTTTTTGACCATCTGTCAGGTCAGCCGCCATCACATTGCCTGCTACCACGTGATAAGTCAAGATGGAGGTCAATTTGTCTTTGCTTTCTGGCTTCAACAAAGTTTCGACTGTTCCGGCAGGAAGAGCAGCAAAAGCAGCATTCGTCGGAGCAAAAATGGTAAATGGTCCGGTTCCGCTGAGTGTTTCCACCAATCCAGCTGCAGTCACCGCAGTGACTAAAGTCGTGTGATCTGCAGATCCAACAGCGATATCAACCACGGTTTTTGGAGCTTCCACCGCTGGAGCAGGGGCTTCTACGACTTCCATGGTTTCTTCGACAGCCTCTTCTTTGGGAGCACTGCAGCTTACTACAAAAGCAGTAGCAAACGCAGCCACTGCCAAGGTCAAGAATTTAATTTTTTTCATTGGATAGTTTATTGGAGTTATTGCATCCTAACAAGCTCAGGTGAAATTTGTTTTGAAAGCATGAATGTCTGGTGGCTGGACTGCAGCAAACAGAAAATATGGAGGTCGTAAAAAAGTTTTATCCTTTGATCAAATTGAATTCACCCAATTTCAAAAAGTAGTATTGTCACTGGATGCAGTGAATTAACCCAACTCCTTCTCCAATTGCACCAATGTTTTTCCGTGCCCAAGGGAATGTCCTCACTCACTCGTTTCCTTTCATTTCCAACTTCTGAGGATATTCATTCAGGTTAATTCCGGTTTGTGGAGACACAAACCGGGGCGGATGTCTCCCGTTCCCAAGTGAGTGTCCTCACTCACTTGTTTCTTTTAATTCCCAACTTCCGATGATACTCATTCAGGTCAGTTCCGATTTGTGAAGACACAAACCGGGGCGGAACTGCCCACTGCAAACTGATCACTTCCAACTGAACACTGTATCACTGCCAACTGACCACTGCTCCCGTGCCCAAGTGAGTGTCCTCACTCACTTGTTTCTTTTAATTCCCAACTTCTGATGATACTCATTCAGGTCAGTTTCGGTTTGTGGAGACACAAACCGAGGCGAGAGAAGTTTCCGGTTTGTGAAGAAATAAACCGTGGCGAATCTGCCCACTGCAAACTGATCACTTCATACTGAGCACTGATCACTGCAACTCCTTCTCCAACTGCTCCAATGTTTTCCCCTTCGTCTCCGGCAAAATCCACCAGATCACCAAAAATCCAACGGCGCAGATTACGCCATAGAGCCAGAAGTTATTGGCCCAACCGAGGTTTTCCTTGATGGCAGGGAAGGAATAGGTCAGGGTAAAATTCCCAATCCAATGGGCCAAGGCTCCAATCGAAATCGCCGCACCCCGCACCCGAGTCGGAAAAATCTCCGAAAGCACCACCCATAATAAGGGCGCTAGAGAAATCGAGTAAAACATGACATTCAACAGCACCAAAATCACCACCGAAGTTCCTCCCAAATCCGCATAAAACGAATAGCCCAATGCGGCATACAGCAGCGTCATGGCCGCAAGGCATACCAGCAGGATGGACTTTCTTCCATATTTATCTACTGTGGCGAAGGTCACAAAGATGGATGCCACCATCACCCCGCCGATCACCACGATATTGAGCATCATCTGCTTGAGCGTGAAGCCGGCCGCCTGGAAAATATCCGCCGCATAGTAGATCACCACATTGATCCCGCTCCACTGCTGGAGAAATGCTAGAAAAATCCCCAGTGCCAGAAGTTTGAGCACATTCTTTTTCAGGAGTTCTCCCAAGTGGACCTCCCCAAGATCGCCTTCGCTCAGGGTAGAAAGCGTTTCGGCCACCGAATCTTTGGCATATTCCGTTCCCCCTATCTTGGTCAGGACCTTAAAAGCCTTATCCTGCTGGTTGTTTTTGATCAGCCACCGGGTGCTTTCCGGCACAAAAAACATCAGTACAAAAAACAATACCGCCGGAACGGTCTCCGCACCAAACATCCATCGCCACCCCTCCTGCCCGCTCCAGCTCGCTGCAATTGCCGCAAAATCCGCATTTTCGGCTAAATCCGTATCCAAAAGCGAAATCTGCCAGTTGGCGATCTGAGCCAAGAGAACCCCGAGCATGACCAGAAATTGGTTGATCGTTACCAATCTGCCCCGCTTCTCCGGAGGTGCGAGTTCGGAGATGTAAAGCGGGGATAGATTCAGCGCAATGCCCATACCGACTCCTCCGACGATCCGGTAAAAATTGAATCCCCAAAACGTCACTGCTAAGGCCGTCCCGATTGCCGAAACGGTGAAGAGTAATCCGGCAAGGATGAGCAGTCGCTTTCTCCCAAACCGGTCACTCATGAAAATGCACAAAATCGCCCCGACCATACAACCCACCAAGGCCGAACTCGTCCCCCAACCCTGATCTTCTACCGAGGTGATATTGAAGTAAGGTTCGTAAAAAGGCTTGGCCCCTCCTATCACCACCCAATCGTACCCGAATAAAAATCCGCCCAAAGCGGCGGTCATGCTGATCAGCCAAATATAGGTTTGGTTGTAAGGGTAGGTTTGGGCCATAGGTAATTTGGGAGAAAGGATAAATCAGTCCCAAAAAATACCGGAAAAATTGAGAGATACAATCCTGCTGGGGAGTTTGTGTGGATTCTCAGGGCTGACATTTCCCGTCTCTGCACCAGCAAATCGTTTTTCGTTTTCAGAGAAACTAATATCTTTAGAGAAATGAATCACAAATGGAAAATCCTCTGGGAATATTTTTCAGCAATACCCGCCTCGGGTGTAAAGTCGATGCCTTGGGGTATGGATGGATGGAGGAAGTTAGGATAGTGGAGGGGGGAATTAAATTAATTTTATGAGTGAAAGAAATAAATTTCCTTATCAAATGATCGAAGAGGCTTTGGACGAATTGATAACCTGTGCAAAATTCTCAGTATTTTATGATAAAAAATTTGGAAATAAACTTGGTAGAGTTGTTACCGGAAATCTTGGTTATCCCTCAGCAATTATTCTTTTTTCTATTATTGATATTATAGGAAATTGCTTTAAAGACAAGAAGGATTTAGAAATGATTGTGGATGGGAAAAATGTTAGAGTAATTTCAAAAAAGGATGAAAGTTCATTTTTTATTTTAAACAGTAAATACTTTAATCAAAATTTGACAAATGAAGAAATAAAATACTTATACAATAGATTCAGAAGTAAACTTATTCATAACGGATTGATAGGAGCGGAAGCAAAAATGTTTCCTACGTCGACTAAACATAAAACGGCATTCTTTTCTACAACTTCAGAAGGCAAGGGAAGATACTCAGTTTCTTTGGAAGAATTGTTTTATTTATGTGAAAAAGCTATAAATATGTTTAAAATTGATTTAAAAGAGGTAGTTGAAAGTAGTAGATTAGGTAAAAAATTCCCTTGATTAAAAGCCACTTCAGTTTAATTTTTCATTCTTCTTGAGATCCAATTTGCATTTAATGTAGTCTATCATTGAAAACTTTATAGAGCCTTAATAACTAAAATATGACAGTTTATGTCAGATAAATATTTATTTTCACCCTTTATTCTAATCTGAATATTGTAAATTTATGATGTTTATTAACCACAAATATCATGAAAAATAATTTTCAAAAAACTATCACATTGGAATGTCCAAGTTGTAAAAGTCAAGATCTGACGTTAAGTCATAATAATGGTTACGGAGAATGTAATTCTTGTGGAAGGAAATTCTCTGGCGGCCGAGAAGAACTTATTAGACTGAATTCTGATAAAATTGATGATGTAAAGAAACAATTTGCAAATGACGCAACAAAGGAACTCGAAAAAGCACTTAAAAATGCTTTTAAGGGCAACAAGTTTATAAAGTTCAAGTAATTAATTCATACTTCCTTGCCTCAGAGTATTCTCCTAACTTTAAGCTTTGAGGTTCCGTTGGCGCTAGGTGTAATTTGCCACCCTGCAATCTGGCCCAAGGCTAAAATGATTCACCGCGGCGAATCATTTTTTTACGCATTGTCCTACCTTAATATCCTTCGGAATTTGTAATTCCATTTCCCAAAAACTATCTAAAGGATTGGGCTAAAGCCCGGATATCTCCTGCATAATTTCTATCCCCCAGCTGAAGCTGGGGGCAATTCATGGTTTGGTATTTATCGGCTATGAATTGGAATGTGGCTTTAGCCCATTCCAAAATGGAATCACAAAATTTCCGGGGCTTTAGCCCAATTGTTTTTGGATAATTTGGCGAATGTTTCCACAAGTTCAACACCCTTCGGGGTTGTCGTCTTCGTCCTTGATTTCCTTTTTCCCTAGGTTGCACCTAGGGCTATTGAGAAGTTCGACGGCTTCACCGTCGTGATTTCCATATTTTAAAATCGCCAAAACCCAAATTCCCTTCACCTTTTGGTTTCAATTCCCGACCCCGACAGGGGTCAAACTTCTCAATAGCCACGGGTTGGTGGGTGAGCTTGTCGAATCCCAACCCGTGGACAAGGATACCACCTCACGATCCAACGACCCCGAAGGGTGTCGGACATTTAACCCCCAAACGCCAGCCCAAAAACACATTTTGACTTTTGCCTTGCAACCTTTCCTCAGTTTCCAGCATCTTTGGGTCTGATCCCCTTCCAAACCGGATACCTTATGCGGAAATACATTTTTGTTCTCTTGCTGTATTTGTTCTTTGTTCCTGTACTAAATGCGCAGGAAAAACCAAAAGAAAGCTATTTCGGACTCGGTTTGGGACTTCAGTCCCGGACGTTCAAAGACCAACTCGTCACCCAGTCCACCTATCAGGGTACGAGCTTTTTCGTGTCGCTTCAGCACCAAAAAATCAAAGGAAATACCCTCCGGTATTTTGAGTTTGAGGGTTCGATCGGTTCTGTAAAGACAGATGAATTTGACAGAGATCAGGCTGGGGGTAAGTTTCAGGCGCCATCGGTGAGTTCGTTTTGGAATGAAATCGAATTCCGCCACCTGTTTCTTCTGAGTGAAAGACCAAAAGGCTCCTGGTTTCTGGGGCCTGCAGCTTATCACCTTCTCCACCTACGGATAGGTCCAAGGTGGGACAACAGTCAGCTCAATTATGAAATCGGCGGAGGACTCAAGGCAGAAGGCGCTTATCGAAGACCTGTCCGCGTAATGAAAAAAGATGCACTCTTGCAGGTTGGTCTTCAAGTCCCTCTGGTCGGATATATCCTGAGGCCTTCTTATTCCGGAGTGCCGGACTTTTTGGATATCAATAAGGATTTCCTGGTGGATATGTTTGAAAACAATTACGTGACCTGGATGGGGAATTTTCCAAGGATTCAGACTTCATTTAGACTGGATTTGCCGATAGCATCCGGCAACCGAATGCAGGCTGGCTACGATTGGCAGTTTTATTCCTTTCAGGAACCCTGGACCACCCAGGCTGCGGTGCATACCTTTTCCCTTAACTTCTTCTTGAGAGCGAAATGAAAAAGAACCTCCTATATCTAATCGCAGGATTTTTGGTCGTATTTGGCCTGAATTCCTGCAATCAGCTTTTCATCGAGGAAGATCCGGAAAATTCTTTTTCTGAAAACTTCGAAGTCCTGTGGAACACCATGGACCAGCGCTACACTTTTTTCGAATACAAAAAGATCAACTGGGACAGCATTTATACGGTGTATCAGCCCTTGGTAGCAGGCAGCAAAAGTGAAAAGGAGTTTTTTGACCACATGGCAGCCATGCTCAAAACTCTGAAGGACGGGCATGTCAATCTCCGGACTCCATTTGACATCAGCAGATACCAGCCTTACCTGGATGCGGCACCCAATTACAGTTTTGAAGTATTGGAGCGCAACTACCTGGGAAATTACCGGATCACCGGCTTCCTGCTCAATCAAGAAATTGACGGAGTGGGTTATATCCACTACAGGAGTTTTGTGAACAGGATTTTGGATTCGGAACTGGACGAGGTTATCAACCGCTTCGAAAATCTCCCCGGCGTGATCATCGACGTAAGAAACAACGGTGGGGGCAATCCTGAAAATGGCCTAAAAATGGCCCGAAGGATGATCTCGGAACCGACCCACATCTATTCTTATCAAACTAAGAATGGACTGGGAAAAGATGATCTGGGCGAATTGAAGAAAATCCTGCTCGAACCCGAGGCAGATAAGCCAAAGTTTAAAGGGAGAATTGTGGTCCTGACTAATCGGGGGGTTTTCAGTGCGGGCAGCTATTTTGCAGCCTACATCCGGGGAATTCCAAATGCGATCCTGATGGGTGATAAATCAGGCGGTGGCAGCGGCGTCCCTGCAGGACATGACCTTCCAAACGGCTGGTATTTCAACTTCAGTTCTACAATCGGATACACCGTGGATGGAATCAACTTTGAAAACGGCGTACCTGTGGATATTGAAGTGAACATGAGTCCAGATGACATCTCAAAAGGAAAGGACCCCATTTTGGAAAGAGCCATCCAATACATCAAAACCGGAAATTGAAGGCGGGTTGGGCGAAATTGAATCCTTCAGGGAATTGAGGACATGAAGTGCTATTTTCAACTTTGATTTTTTCTTCCGGCAACGAGACTGGCATTAGTCCTTAATTTTCTGAATTATCTAAATGGTTCAATCAAAAAAATTAAAAACGATTTCCCTGAGACTGTCGAATGGGACTTTTCCAGCCAAAATCTCTCCCGATTATCGTCGTGACAGACTCTAGCCCTCCGCCTCGGCGAGGGGAATTTGCCTAAGGCCAGCATCAAAACATTTTTTCTTTGGCTAGGTAAAACATCGCGGAAAAACACATATGGTAAGGCTTTGAATCAATCCTGAACTTCAAAAGCTTCTGATTTTTGCCAATGTTGGATCATTCTTGACATTTTCATGATCAATATCAGTATTTCAGACCCAAAAGGTTGAAACTGATTATACTACCTTTCGCTAAAGGAATTGCGACCTTTTTCTCACAAGTTTTTTCCCTATTTACTAACTATCAATTCATTTTATGAAAAAAACCATGCTAACCTTTGGGATTGCTTTGGCCTTTGTGACCCTAAGCTTTTCCCAGGAAAAGAAACCCAACATCTTGGTTATCTGGGGAGATGACATAGGACAGTTTAACATCAGTGCCTATAATATGGGGATGATGGGATACAAGACTCCAAACATTGACCGAATCGGCAAAGAAGGAGCAATTTTTACTGATTGGTATGGACAGCAAAGCTGTACAGCGGGTCGGGCGGCTTTCATCACAGGTCAATCACCAATCCGAACAGGCCTTACCAAAGTGGGTCTACCCGGGGCACCCGAGGGGATGACGAAATTGGATCCGACTATTGCCACTGTACTAAAAGCTCAAGGCTATATGACTGGTCAATTTGGTAAGAATCACTTGGGAGATTTGGATGATATGCTTCCTACCAATCACGGTTTTGATGAATTCTATGGTAACCTCTACCACCTCAATGCCGAAGAGGAACCAGAGCATCCGGACTATCCTAAAAACCCTGAATTTAAAAAGAAATTTGGCCCAAGGGGTGTGATTGAGAGCTACGCTGATGGAAGAATAAAAGATACAGGACCTCTGACTAAAAAGAGAATGGAAACCATCGACGAAGATGTCAATAACAGAGCAATGGATTTCATGGAGAGAGCCGCAGAAGCTGACAAGCCATTTTTCATCTGGTGGAACAGTACCAAAATGCACGTCTTCACGCACCTGCTTGACAGCCTAAAAAACAAAACCGGATTGGGAATCTATGCAGACGGAATGGTGGAACATGACAGACAGGTCGGACTCCTTCTGGACAAGCTGAAAGAACTCGGTTTGGAAGAAAATACGATCATCATGTATTCTTCAGACAACGGTTCTGAATCCTTTTCCTGGCCCGATGGTGGAACTACCATGTTCAGAGGAGAGAAAAACACCCAATGGGAAGGCGGATATCGGGTTCCAACTCTGATCAAATGGCCGGGTGTAATTAAGCCGGGATCAATCATCAATGAAATTGGGGCACACGAGGACATGCTGACCACATTTGCTGCTGCTGCGGGCGTTACAGATGTAAAACAAGATTTGCTTTCTGGAAAAAAGATAGGAGAAACAACATATAAAGTACACTTAGACGGATACAATCTTATTCCTGCCTTGAAAGGGGAATCTGCATGGCCACGCGTGGAGTTTATCTATTGGACAGATGATGGAAGTGTAGCAGCTCTCAGATATGGCAACTGGAAGGCTACTTTCTTACGTCAGGATGCTCATGGATTGGCGGTTTGGCAGGAGCCATTCACCGTTCTTCGTGCTCCGATGCTGACTAATCTAAGAATGGATCCTTTTGAATTGGCTCATGAAATCGGAATGGATTATGAAAGATGGTTTGCAGAACATATGTTTATGATCGCACCTGCCGCAGGGTATGTAGGTCAATGGCTGCAAAGTTTCAGAGAGTTTCCTCCAAGACAAAAGCCTGGAAGTTTTAACTTGGACAGAGTCATGGAATCAGTGACTCAAGGGTCGGGAGTAAACAAATAAGTTAACCATCGATACCTAAAAGTAGCCGGGGTAATCTTCAAGATTGCTCCGGTTTTTTTAAACCCTATTTTATGAAAAAGCCCTTCTCAATTCTTTTTATTCTCCTCTTTGTTTTTGGTTGTAACAAAAAACCGACAGAAACAAATTCGTTGGATACCACAGCAATCAAGGATTCACTTCCTTCTTGGAATAACGGAAAAAGCAAGCAAGCAATTCTGGATTTTGTAACCAAAACCACAACGCATGGCAGTCCGGATTTTATTCCTGAAGCCGATCGGATTGCAGTTTTTGACAACGATGGTACTTTATGGTCTGAGCAACCCATGTATTTTCAGCTTGCCTATGCCATCGATTTTATCAAAAAAGAAGCACCAAACCATCCCGAATGGGCTGGTAAGGAACCCTACAAAAGTCTTCTTGCCGGAGATTTGGCAGGTGTGATGAAAGGCGGGGAAAAAGCCCTGATCCAATTGGTAATGGCTTCTCATGCAGGAATGGACAGCGAGGCGTTTACCAAATCTGTGGAAGATTGGCTAGCCACTTCAGTTCATCCCAAAACAGGCAAACCCTACAACCAAATGATTTTCCAGCCGATGGTTGAGCTGTTGGATTTGCTCAGAGGCAAGGGATACAAAACCTTCATTGTGTCAGGTGGTGGAATTGATTTTATGCGGGTTTGGGCAGAAAAAGCCTACGGAATCCCTCCCTATCAGGTCATCGGTAGCTCAATCAAGGCGAAATATGAAGTAGTAGAAGGAAATCCGACCATCTCCAAATTGGCGGAACTTAATTTTATCGATGATGGGGCAGGAAAACCTGTGGGCATCTTCCAGCATATTGGCAAAAGACCGGTTTTCGCGGCAGGCAATTCAGACGGAGATTACCAGATGCTGGAATATACCACGACCGGTGCAGGGCCACGCTTTGGATTGATTGTCCACCATACGGACTCTGTACGGGAATATGCCTATGACAGGGGCTCACCCATTGGAAAATTGGAAAAAGGACTGGACGATGCTCAGAAGTTCAACTGGCTGATTGTGGATATGAAAACAGATTGGAATAATATCTATCCTGATTGATTCATATCCGATTTTTCTTGCTTTGATTCCCTTAAACTTCAATGTGATTCATTATTAGTTTTACCGGTCTTTTCAAGTGCTAAATTTTCCTCAAATTCAGTAGGCTGAATGATTTTTGTCATGAATTTTGGAAAAAGTCTATGTCATATTTGTTCACGGGGGTTTCAAACCTTTAGTGATTATCTTATTGAAAACTTGAAAATTGTTTAATTAAGCATTCTAATATGAAAAAAATTACACTCGTTTTTGTTTTGGCCTTGATCGCCGGAACAGCATTTTCTCAGGAAGTCCGTCTCAATACGTATGCAGGTTATGTGTTTGATGATAAGGTGGACAGCTACTATTCTGCCAATTCCTATTATGAGGGAAAAATATTAGGGGGATTTAGATGGGGAGCAGGACTTGAATATAAGCTTCCTAATACTACCAAAGCTTTCGAACTCCAATACCTCCACCAAAGTACTACTGCTCCACTTACCTATGTAGACTCAGGAATTTTGGGTGGCCAGCTTCAGAATACGGAATTTGATCTTTCTGCAAACTGGATCATGTTGAATGGAACAAATTATTTCCCAGTAAGTGAAGTAGCAGAACCATATTTCGGATTTGGTATCGGAATGGTGATTTCCGACGTCACCAATCCTGACAACGGAAACAGCGACGGCGCAACCAAGTTTGCTTGGGCACTTCGCGGCGGTTCCAACTTCTGGTTCTCTGAGAAAGTTGGCTTAAAAGTCCAGGCTACTCTGATGTCTGCAGTTCAGGGCGCAGGAGGAGGAATGTATTTTGGAACCGGTGGTGCTGGAGCAGGAGTCTCTACCTATTCCACGATTTATCAGTTTGGATTTGACGGGGGCTTGGTTTTCAGATTCCCTCAATAATATTTCGGGGAGGTAGAAGCACTCTTCCTCCCCTTCTTTTCTCTAAAAAATGCAATTAATTTTTTCAGGATTAGGGAAAATTCCATTTCGGAATCACTCCTAAAGGTTAGATTGGATTCAAAATTACCGCGTCCATCTAAACCTCCACCCTTTCGATGAAACCAGGCTTGCTCCTCGGACTTTTTTTAGTCCTTACTTTAAAACTCTCCGCTCAAACCGATTCGGTTACCTTTCGGCCCAACAAAATTAACCAGTTCAAGCTGGTTCCTCTTCCTGCCATAGGTTCAAATCCAGCCAACGGATGGCTTTTTGGTTTGGCACCCTCAGCCACTTGGTATATGGGCGATCCCGCCACCACCAAGATGTCCAACTTCGTGGGCAATTTCCTCTATACGACCAAAAAGCAATGGATCTTCAGCTCCCGAAGCAATATTTTCCTGAATGAAAACAAAACGATACTGATCGGAGACTGGCGGTATTTCATCACTTCCCAACCTACCTATGGCCTGGGTTCCAGCACTCCAAATGACCCAATCGAAAATCCAAACCAACCCGGAGTTTGGTGGGGAGAACAGCAAATGGATTTTAGGCTGATCCGATTTTATGAAGCAATTCTCAAACGAATCGGAGATTCGAAATTCTACCTTGGTGCAGGGTACCATCTTGACATTCATTCCAAAATCGAAAGTTTCCAGGACGAAGAAATCACCGGGGAACTGGAGTTTGTCCATGACCGATACAACTCTGATCTGGGATTTGACACTGATAAATACACAGTTTCCGGGATCAGTCTAAACATGGTCATGGAAAACCGTGACAATTCAGTTTCTCCATACGAAAAGAACTTTGGTTGGATCCAATACAAAATCAATCCGACCTTTTTTGGTTCAGACCAAAGTTCATCCTTGCTGCTGATGGATTACAGGCACTACATCAATCTGAGCGAGAGCCGGAAAAGGCACCTGATTGCACTTTGGGGGATGGGTAACTTTTTGGTATCAGGCGACGTGCCCTATATGAATCTTCCGGGTATAGGATGGGACATGTTTGGTCGAACAGGAAGGGCTTATGCGCAGGGCAGATTCAGAGGTGAAAGCATGGTTTACACAGAGGCGGAATGGAGATTTCCACTTCAGCAAAACAAAGAGACTTTTGGAGGAACGATCTTTGTCAATGCAGCAAGCTTTAGCAGCAAAACCAACAACGAAAAGCTTTTCGAAAAATTCAATCCCGGTTATGGAGTGGGCTTAAGAGTAATGATCAACAAACAAAACAGGACGACAATTTCGGCCGATTACGGCTTTGGACAAAAGGGCAATTCAGGCTTTTACCTGAATGTGAACGAAAGCTTTTAATCAGTATAGTTTAACAAAATACCCTTGCAAAGCTGATTTTTATCATGAATTTATTTTAGACAAAACCGCAGCTTTACACCTGAAATTTTAATCTCAATTCTTTATTCCAGCTCAATTTTAAAAACTATGAAAAAATTATTACTCTCAGCCTTCATCTTGTTTGCTGTAGGCTTTGGAAATGCATTCGCACAAACTGTTGATGAAGAAATCAAACTGGTACAGGAGGCTTTTGGCAAAGACAAAAAAACGCTAATTGAGTCTTACATGAACCTTTCTCCGGAAAAAGCAGCTTCATTCTGGCCTATTTATGAGGAATTTGAAGCAGAAAGGAAAGTGATTGGCAAGGAGCGAATCATGATCATCAATGAATACATCGAAAAATTCACTCATATCGGAGATGCAGAGGCAGATGCTTTGACTACAAGATCACTGAAAAACGACGCGGCCCTGAACAAACTCTACAGCACCTACTATTCAAAGTTAAAAAAGGCAACTTCCGCAATGGATGCAGCTAAATTTATTCAAGTAGAATTTTACATTTCCAATACCATCCGAAACGTAATTCAGCAAGAATTGCCATTTATCGGAGATATTTAATTACAACTTCTTACCATTTTATGGGTAATTTCTTTAAGCGGTCTAGCACCGCACTCCTTTTGGCGGCATGCATCATGGCATGCTCGCCAGAAGGAGCTACTTTCGTCGAGGAACTCGATGTAGTCTATACAAATCACAACCCCGCGTTTGATTTTTCCTCAAAATCCACCTATTCGCTTCCTGACAATGTAATCAGCATCTCGAATGGAGCATTGCCGGGTGATTCTGAGGAACCCGAATTTTTGCCTCCTCAGTTAGCCAATCCCATCCTCGCTACCCTTCGCAGCAACATGGATGCCCTCGGATATCGAGAAGTGGCAGAAGCTGCCGGCCCGGATTTGATAATTCTGCCTTCTGCCCTTCAGACCACAGAGATTTATTATTACTACGATTGGTGGTATTGGAACTGGTACTATCCCGGCTATGCGCCCGGATGGGGTTGGTATTATCCCGGCTATTACCCTCCTACCGTTTCGGCTGTTAGATCAGGTAGTATTTTCATTCAAATGACCAGTCCCAAAGACATCAACGCTGACAATGAAATCGCCGTAAACTGGATAGCTATCGTAAACGGACTTCTCGAAGGTGAACCCGGTACTGCTGCCGGCCGTATAGACCGAACCCTAGATCAGGCTTTTTCACAATCTCCTTACCTGCAGAAATAACCATGAAGAAGCACCTGATTTTATTCTTTGTTTTGATAGGCGTGGGAGTAAATACTTATGCCCAAAACTCACTGTACAGCTTCAACTATGCTGTGACTATGCCAACGGGAAATACCGCTGATTTCATTGACGTGGTTTCTGGAAGGGGATTTGTATTTGAATACCAGAAGTTTATCAAAAGCCATGTAGCCATCGGCGGGGAAGTAGGTCACACTACGATCTTTGAGCGAACTGAAAACGAAGTCTATACCCGCGAGACAGCATCCCTGTCCGGCATCCAATATCGGTATCAATATTCCTATCCGATCATGGTAACTGGTGCCTATTACCATTCTTTCACCGATTTGTTTAGACCTTATTTCTCTTTGGGTATCGGCACAGTGGCCAACAAAAGAACGATAGAAATGGGAATGTACGAATCGGATGAGACGCATTGGCAATTTGGATTCAGACCAGAACTCGGCACATTGATTCAGCCCAGCGATAATGTTGCCTTTCGGGTTGGTGCAAAGTATTACGGAACCTTGGAAGGTGGTGGGCTGGAAGGCCAGTCCAATCTGAGCTTCAATATCGGATTGGTAATTCTGAACAATTGAAAGCAAAAAACCCGGAAGAAAAATCCGGCTTGTTAATAGTTTCGAGTTGATTGAAATATTAGTATCCTAACTCAATTTTCGATGAAAAGAAACCTGATTCTTCTGATTTTGCCCCTAGTAATCTGGAGCTCATGCGCCCCTACCCGAGTAGTGGTGGAGAAAAACAAGTACGAAGATTTCAAATTGGGACAATACTCAAGCTTTGATTTTGCCCAAATCGATACCCCAAATGACAGTTTGGTGCCTTATCAGCAAATCGTTACCCAGTTGAAAGAAAACATCACCTCAGCCTTGGTAGCAAGGGGATTGAAACTTGATCCTTCCGCTCCGGACCTTAAAATCAATCTGGGAGTTGTGGTGGCTGACAAAGTCCAAACTCGGGAAACCAATGTAACTTCTGATCCATTTACGTACTCCGGTCAGCGTTCCTACTATTGGGAAGTCAAAGAAATACCCGTCAACACCTACCGTGAAGGAAGCTTAACTATCCACTTTGTAAACAACCCAGGAAATGTCCTGGTTTGGGCGGGATTGATTTCTGAAGTTGTACCCAAAAAAGAAGAGGAAAAACCAGCGGCAATTCAAGATGCTGTTGACCAAATATTTAAATACCTTGACATTAATAACAAATAACTTTACAACTATGAAAAAACTATCTTTTCTAGCCAGTCTTGCAATCGTATTTGCTCTGGCTTCTTGTGCTCCCAGCACCAAAATGATCGGCTCATGGTCTAGTCCGGACAAGCCGTCCGCTGCCTATCAAAAAATCATGGTAACCGGTCTTACCAGTAACCTTGTCAACAGACAGGCTTTTGAAGAAGAGTTGGTAGCCACTTTGATCGAAGACGGAGTCCCAGCAACCAGCAGTTTGACCCTTATTCCTGTGGGATCTGCAGCGACTGAAGCGGGAATGGCCAAGGCGCTCGAAACTGTCAGAAGTTCAGGCCACGACGGGATCTTGACTGTAGCCCTTTTGGACCAGACTTCAGAGACCCGCTATGTTCAGGGTACAACTTCCTACGCACCAATGGGATATGGTGGATATTACGGTAGATATTCCGGATACTATGGCTATTATGGCGCGATGACCTATGATCCGGGTTATTACACGACCGATAAGCTTTACTACATCGAAGTCAACCTTTATGATGCAAAAACTGAAGGTCTGGTTTGGTCATCCCAATCAGAAACAACCAATCCAAGTAACTTGGAGGCATTCTCCCATACTTTTGCAGGTGTCGTTGTTGATCAATTAGTCAAAGACGGAATCATCTCCGAAGGAGCCAAAAAGTAAGCATTCCTTTTAAAAGCAAAATCCCCCGAATTTTTCAATTTCGGGGGATTTTTTTTATGCTGCGTTTCGGGTGGCATTTATTATCCCGAACATGGTTCGAAGAATCAGTTTGTCCAGGATTTCAGCTGAGGCTCCTTTTTCTAGTCCAATTTGAATAGCATATTGTTGGATGGTGATCAAAGGCAACACGATGCGCTCACGGATCTCAATAGAGGATTTGGACACAGGATTGTCTTCCAAAAGCTCACCCATACCAGATACCTGCTTCAATTTTTCAACCGAGCATTCAAATTCTTTGAACAACAACTCCCAAAACTCCCCGTACTCCGGATTGTCTTTTAAATAAGCTGTGGCTGGGTAAAAACACTTATTCAGGGATTGCATCGAATTTCCCAACAGAGTTCGGAAAAAGAGGCTGTTTTGGTAAAGGATTTTCAAATCCTCGATTTTTCCTTCCTTTTCCAAAGCTGAAATAGCGGAACCCACTCCATAGAATCCCGGAATATTCTGCTTCATCTGGGCCCATGAGCCGACAAAAGGTATGGCACGAAGATCTTCAAATTTAAGTCCGGAAGCTCCTCCCCTTTTGAGGGGTCTGGAACCGATATTGGCCATTCCAAAAAACTTCAATGGCGCTACATGCTCCAGGTAAGGGACAAATTTGGGATGACCTTTTAAGGCTTTGTAGGCCTCATAACCACTGTCGGCAAGTTCCTGAATCAATGCTCTTTGCTCATCGTTGAGATTCTTTTCCCCGTCTGGGTAAAGGTGATTTTCCACGCCAGCGCTCAGCAACTGTTCAAAATTGTAGGTACAGGAAGCCTGTTTGCCGTAATTGGATGAAATCGTCTGACCCTGAATAGTCACCTGGATTTCTGAATTTTCCACTTTTTGGCCAAGTGAAGCATAGAAATTATGCAAGTTCCCTCCTCCTCTTGCCACAGGTCCGCCTCTTCCGTCAAAGAACACCACTTCGATGTCATTTTCTCTGGAGACTCTGGTAAGTTCTTCTTTGGCAACCAAAATAGACCAGTTTGCTTTCAGGTAGCCTCCATCCTTAGTTCCGTCCGAAAATCCCAGCATAATGCTTTGCTTTTTACCCCGGTTGATGAGGTGGGTTTTGTATTCCGGCATTTGATAGAGTTGGGTCATGATCTGCGGCGCCTTTTGCAGGTCATCGATCGTTTCAAACAGCGGAACGATGTCCAAGGGAAGATTTCCGGGCTTTGCACCCATTGTCAACTTCGCCATTTGATACACTTCCAACAAATGTAGGACCGACTGGCAGTTGGAGATGATATACCGGTGAAGTCCTGCTTCGCCATTCGTTTTCTGCACTGACTTGACAGTCCCCATGGACTGCAGCATTTCCTTGTGAAAAGGCTCCTCGAAGTGTTCGACTGATGGAAGCGCTTTCGTTTTCATCACTTTGTCAATCAGTTCATCCTCAGTTCCGGTAAATTCCTTACCCTGAATGCTAAAGACCTCTTCCCACAATCCGTCATGCTTGCGGCTGTCCTGACGCAGATCCATGTGGGCAAAATGGAACCCGAAAATCCGCACCTTGAGGATAAACCTGTCCAAGAGATCAAGAAACAAGCCGTCGTGATATTTAATCAAAGCTTCCCGAGCCTCCAGCAAAATCGCCAAAAGGTCATCTACGGATCCATAGATTTCTTTATTCTCAAATAGTGTGTAGTATATTCCCCGCTCCGCCTTCACGATATGCTCCTCCACATGCTTGAAAGTCAGCCTCTTTCTGAGCTTTCGCAAATCGCGGTAATAGCACCGCATAAGCCATTTTTTCAGGCGATCTGCCACCTGAAGCGTAGTCTCATGAGTCACAAAAGGATTTCCGTCCCGATCACCTCCTGGCCAAAAACCTACTTTAAGGATCGCAGGATTTTCCCAAGTATGCAGTGGTTGGCCCAGCCCGGTAAGCAGTCGGATAATAATATCCGGAATACTGTGATAGAATACATTTTCCAGATACCAGATCAAACTAATGGCTTCATCAAACGGAGTCGGTTTTTCCCTGTTGATAAAGCCCGTTTTTCCGAGTTGTTGCAGAAGCAGGTTGATACTTTCAAGATCATCCGTGCGAATGGCATGCTCCAGGTCTGTGATAATCCCAAGGACATTTCCTGGGTAAAACTGAGTTGGGTGAGCGGTAAGCGTTAATCTTACCGAGAACGTTTTCAGCTTTTCGATCAAAGCATCCTTTTTTCTGTCAGTTTCAACCCGGTTGATCAGGGCTTTGATGGAGCCTTTTCCTGAGATGTCGTTGATTTTTTCGTAGGCTGCATCTTCGATCGAGTCAAAAAGCACCACCTGACGCTCGACATATTGGATCATTTCAAAGAGGAAATCGAAGCGGCTCTTTTCATTTTCCCCCGGCATCATTTCCTCAAAAAATCCATCGATAATTTCCTTTGGAGATTTTCCGGAGGCATACCCGCGTTCACAAGCCTTTCCCAAAAATGGCAAAAGAGTCCCTGTAACGTAGATATCGTCAAATGGAAGATCTAAAAAAAGGCTGTTGTAAATGGTAAATCGCTTGGCGACTTGAGTGTCATAAACTTGAAACATTCAGGGTCAGATTTAATAGGTCTGGCAAATTAGTAAAATTTCCATTTTATAGAACAAAAATTAAAAATTCAACAAGTATTAGTCTCACTTTTTTACAATTTGACAGATTTTATTCCGCTTTTCGATCAAAAAAGAAAAGAGAGCAAGACAAAATTATTTTTAATTTCAAGTTATGAAATTCTTCTATCTCCTGACTGCGGCTTTTGCAATCGCTGCCTGCTCTTCTCCAAAACAAGAAACCCAAGTGACAGTTATCCCACCTGCTCCAATAAGTTACAATTTCCTGGTTGGAACCTATACCGATTCTCCGGTAGACGGAATCAATCACCTCTATTTTTCTCCCTCGGAAAATATCCTAACTGTGGAGACAGTTGCAGCCGGCATCGCAAATCCATCTTTTGTGATTGCTTCAAAGGATGGAAAAAGGGTCTTTTCCCTTGAGGAAGAATCTGGTACACCAGGAGGTCAGGTGCTGAGTTTCCTCAGAAATCCGGAAGATAATTCTCTGACTTTGATAGATCAAAAAGAATCTGGAGGAGATCACCCCTGCCATATTTCCATTTCACCAAATGAGGATTTTGTGATTTTGGGCAATTATACCGGTGGAAGTCTGAGTGTTTTCAAAGTTTCCCCAGAAGGAAAATTGGAACATGCCCAGACGATCAAACACCAAGGAAAAAGCGTCAATCCAGACCGTCAGGAAAAGCCCCACGTACATAGCACCACTTTTGATCCGGAAGGAAAACGAGTCCTCGTAGCTGATCTGGGTACTGACAAAATCTACGTGTATGACTTTGATCCTGCAAAAGCTGGGCCTTTGTCACTTTCCGGAGAATTCCCCGTTACTCCAGGTGATGGGCCTAGACATTTGGCATTTTCAGCGGATGGAAAAGAAGTGTTGGTAGTAGAGGAAATGGCTGCCGCGATGGATGTTTTTACTTATGAAAATGGAGTTCTGACTCCGAAGCAGCGTCTCTCCTTACTTTCCGAAGGATTTGAAGGTGGTGTGGGAGCGGCAGAAATCCGTCTTTCCCCTGATGGCAAGCAGGTTTATGTCTCCAACAGGGGCGACGCCAATACGATCTCGGTTTTTGGAAAAAATGCCACTGGCAACTATGTCCACGTCCAAAACATTTCTTCCGGTGGCTTGATGCCGAGGAATTTCAACCTGACAAAGGATGGAAAATACCTGCT
The DNA here is from genome assembly GCF_002002735.1 of Algoriphagus sp. A40. Taxonomy (GTDB): domain Bacteria; phylum Bacteroidota; class Bacteroidia; order Cytophagales; family Cyclobacteriaceae; genus Algoriphagus. The sequence goes on from NZ_MUNY01000036.1 coordinate 42,959, forward strand.
CTCGGCTCATCAGGCCAGCAACGACATTGTGATATTTGAACGGGATTCGATCACCGGAAAGCTGTTCCAAACTCCCTGGAAAGCAGAACTTAACAAGCCCGTTTACCTTTTCAGATTAGACGATTAATTAGGAAGTTCCAAGGGCTTGGCTGGATTATAATGGATTTTCCCACCTTGGATTTCCAAAGGGGAATCCAGGTTGTTGTGGTACAATTTGCCTGTGCCCAATCCTTGGGGAATAGTCGGATTAAAAGTGGAAGCCAGTTGGGAAATGGCATTGAGTCCGATATTGCTTTCCAAAGCCGAAGTCATCCACCAACCAATCCCACGCTCCGCAGTCAATCGAATCCAATCTTTGGTTTCCAAAATTCCTCCCAACAAAGTCGGTTTTAGAATGATATGCTGAGGTTGGATTTGGTCCAAAAGTTCTGCCTTTTCTACTATACCTATCAGTTCCTCATCCAGCGCGATTGCCAAAGGTGTAGCCTTACATAGGTCTCTCATTCCTTTCCAATTTCCTGCCGGAATGGGTTGCTCAATGCTGTGAATATGAAGTTTTGCCAACCTTTCCAACTTTTGCAAAGCTTCCTCAGGAGCAAAAGCCCCATTGGCATCCACTCTCAGGGTGATTTGATCGGGAGAAAAACGGGTACGGATATAGGTTAAAAGCTCGATTTCCTGCTCAAAATCTATTGCTCCGATTTTCATTTTGATGCAGTCAAAGCCTTCATTCAGCTTTTGATCAATCTGCTGAAGCATAAACTCCCGGTCACCCATCCAAATCAGTCCGTTGATAGGAATTGGCTTTTGAAAATCATAAAAGTCATTTGCCAAAAGCCTCCTTTTTCCTCCATTCAGCCAATCCAAAATGGCCGTCTCTAGTCCAAACCGAATGGACGGGAATTCAAACGGAATCAATTCCTTCAGTTTGAAAAGGATCGCTTCCTGATCTAATTCCCAAGTTTCGGTATTTAGCTTTTGGAGAATCTTTGCCAAAATCTCTTCAAAATCATCCCGGTAATCCGGACTCAACTTGACCAAAGGTGCAGCCTCGCCCCAACCTACAATTTCCGGATTATTGGGATCAAAGGCCTTGATCCAATAGACAACCCTGGTCTTGAGCACTCCCCTGGAAGTCCCTGCGTCAAACCGAAAAACAAGCGTTCTTTTGATGAAGGAAAATTGGAGCTGAACTGTATTTATCATGGATTAATGACCAAAACAAGAAAGATTGCGAGGTGTGGGGCTATATTTGCCTCCCGAAAACTACCACCCAATGGAGATTCCGAAGATTGACCTGAGCGAGTACGAATATACACTGCCCGATGAACGCATCGCTAAATTTCCTCTGGAAAAGCGGGACGCCTCGAAGCTTTTGCATTATCGCGAAGGGGAAATCAGCCATTTTTATTTTTATGATATACCAGAACTGCTACCCGCAGACACACTTTTAGTCTACAACGATACCAAAGTCATCCCGGCAAGGTTGATTTTCCAGCGGGAAACCGGGGCAAGAATTGAGATTTTCCTGCTTCAGCCAATCGCCCCGACCACGGTCATTCCTGAAATCATGCTGGCAAAACATCCCGTCACTTGGGAAACAATGATCGGCAATGCCAAAAAATGGAAGGACGGGGAAATCTTAAAAGGGCGTGTTGCGATCAAGGATCAGGAGGTTGTACTGTCAGCCAAACTGATTTCCAGAGAAGAAAAGCAGGTGGAATTTTCCTGGGACAATCCGGACATAGCATTTGTCGATCTGGTAGAGGCAAGCGGAGAAGTACCATTGCCTCCGTACCTCAACCGCAAACCCAACGAGGAGGACAAATCCCGTTATCAAACTGTCTATTCCAAAAAAGAAGGAGCCGTGGCTGCACCTACTGCAGGACTGCATTTTACTGCAGAAGTTTTTGAGAAACTTCGGGCCAAAGGAACCCAGGAGGCTGAAGTAACTCTTCACGTCAGTGCAGGAACTTTCCAGCCGATCAAAGCTCAAAATGTGCTGGAGCATCCCATGCACAGTGAGCAGATTCAGTTGACCAAAGAAACAATACAGAAACTTTTGGCCCAAAAAGGAAAAACCGTGGCTGTGGGAACAACCTCAGTCCGGACTTTGGAAAGCCTCTTTTGGTATGGAGTAAAACTGATTGAAGGAAAAGGTGAGGACTTTTTCATCCACAAACTTTTCCCCTATGAAAAAAGAGAAAATGTTCCTTCAAAAGTTGAAGCTCTTCAGGCGATTCTTATTCAAATGGAAAAGAATCAGGCTGAAACGGTATTGGGAAACACCGAAATATTCATTTTCCCGGGATATAGCTATCGGATGATCGAAGGCCTGATCACCAATTTTCACCAACCGGGATCAACGTTGATTTTGCTGATTGCTACAATTCTTGGGGAAGATTGGAGAAAAGTCTATAGAGAGGCCTTGGAAAAAGACTATCGCTTTTTGAGTTATGGTGACAGCAGTTTGCTTTGGGTGTAAAATTAATCACAGCGACTAATTTCTTAAAAAAGTAAGTCTGGATTTAGTGAATTATCCGATCACTCTCCTATTTTTGAAAAAAACCAACTATGAATCTGCTCAGGATATTTGTTTTTCCTATTGCGCTTTCCCTACTCCTTTTTTCCTGCAAAGAAGACCCAAAACCTGATGGGAGAATTCCAATTACCATCACTGGGTTTTCACTGACTTCTTCCGCGGTTCCTGGGGGAAGGCTGACTGTGGACGGGGATTGGATCCACCCCTTTGGGGAAAAGATCAACTTGGTGTTTGTTTCAGAAGATCAAGTGAACCTTCCAATTACTATTAATCCTGATTTCAGTGGAGAATTGCCACAAATACTGCTTCCTCCCGGCAACTACCACTACTATGGAAACACGGATATGCTCCAGATTTCCGAATTCCTTCCAATCGAAATTGAAGGAAACTTGCAGGTTACCGAAGCTTCCAGTGTCCTACTCACCGGAAAAACGGAGTACCAACTGGTCAGCTTTTCAAAAGAAAATCTCAAAGAAGAAAGCCGGATCACCCAACCTCTGGAAAGCCCATTTTTCAGCAATGAGGACTATTACTATTCCTATGTCATGCCTGACCGAGTGTTAAAGGCTGAACTGATTTTTCAAAATGGCGAAAAGATCAATTGGGCTCTGGATGCGAAGGCCTTTTTTCATAGCTCCTATTTCTTTCAGGCACCACCCAGTCAAAAGCCAGTTCCAGCTTTGAGCGATCCACAATTGGTTCTCGCCCGATCCATTGTCCAGATTGACTCGGATTTTATCCCTGATCAGATGCCGCTCTTTGGCCAGGTTCCTTTATCCTTAGAACTTCCTGAAGCCTCCGGGATGCAGTGGATCTCCAATCGACTTTTCGCGATCAATGACGGAGGAAACGGGGCTACTATGTATGAAATCGACTCCTACCACGGCCAGGAAATACGGATTATCAAGATCACCAATGCCGAAAATATCGACTGGGAAGATATGGCAGTAAGTGGCAATTACCTGTATATCGGAGACTTTGGTAACAACCTGGGAAACAGAACCAATCTCCGGGTTTTGAGAGTGCCGGTTCAGGATATCCTGACCAAAAATGAAGTCCAAGCTGAATTAATCAACTTTAGCTACGACCGTCAAACTGGTACGCCCAGCCCCGGAGGGGATCACCGCTTTGACTGCGAGGCGATGGTGTATCACGATGGACAACTACTCCTTTTTACCAAGCCGACCAATGGACTGGGAAGCGATATCTACACTCTCGATCCCTCACCAGGCACCCAAACTGCCAGATTTGCCGGAACAATGGAGACAGCAGGCTGGATCACAGGAGCTGATATGACCCCTGACGGAAAAAATCTGGTCTTCATTGGCTATGAAAACAAAGGAATTGCCTCCCAGGCCTTTCTTGGATTGATCGAAAATCCCCAACTGCCCGCACTGCCCGGTAATTCCCTGAAAACGATCCGTCTAGGAAGTGTGGCATTAACCAGTCAGACTGAAGGGATCACGATCAACCGGGATTTCAGGGTAAAAATTGCCGGAGAACAGATCAAACAAGGTGGTTTCACTGTTCCCCAGCTTTTATCAGAATTAGATCTAAAAGGGATTTTGGAAAATTAACCCCTTCGCATGACCTTGTAGGCATTGATCAAGCCATTGGTCGAACTGTCGTGAGAAGTCACTTCTTCCTCACCGATAAGCTCTGGTAGAATTCCATTGGCGAGCACTTTGCCCAGCTCCACACCCCACTGATCAAAACTGAAGATGTTCCAAACCACACCCTGCACAAAGATTTTGTGCTCGTACATGGCGATCAACTGGCCCAGGGTATAAGGATTGATTTCCTTTACGAGAATAGAATTAGTCGGTCGGTTGCCTTCAAATACACGATGTGGAGCGATTTTCTCGATTTCTTCATCTGATTTACCGGCTTTCTTCATTTCAGCTTTTACCTCCTCAAGGGATTTTCCTTTCATCAGCGCTTCGGTCTGTGCAAAGAAATTCGAAAGCAGTTTCGGATGATGATCGCCAATTGGGTTATGGGAAATCGCCGGAGCGATAAAGTCGCAAGGGATCAAATGCGTTCCCTGATGGATCAATTGGTAGAAGGCATGCTGCCCGTTGGTACCGGGTTCTCCCCAGATGATCGGGCCGGTGGTATAGGTGACTTTTTTGCCGTCACGGGTTACATATTTTCCGTTGCTCTCCATATTTCCCTGCTGGAAATAGGCCGCAAAACGGTGCATGTATTGGTCATAGGGCAAAATCGCTTCTGAGGTTGCACCTTGGAAATTGGTGTTCCAGATTCCGATCATGGCCAAGACCATCGGGATATTCCGCTCAAAAGCAGAATGGCGGAAATGCTCATCCATCGAATGGGCACCTGAAAGCAGTTTTTCGAAATTTTCGAAACCGATCACACAGGCAATAGGCAAGCCGATTGCAGACCAGAGGGAATACCTTCCTCCCACCCAGTCCCAAAAGGCAAACATATTGGCGGTATCGATTCCGAATGCTTCGACCGATTTTGCATTGGTGGAGAGCGCCACGAAATGTTTGGCTACGGCTGCTTCATTTTTTGCTTTGCCCAAAAACCAATCCCTCGCTGTATGGGCATTGGTCATGGTTTCCTGAGTGGTAAAAGTTTTGGAGGCGATGAAAAACAGGGTGGTTTCGGGATCGACTTTTTTCAGAGTTTCAGCAATATGGGTACCATCCACATTGGAAACAAAATAGATGTCAAGCTTTGGATTCTGAAATGGCTTCAGCGCCTCAGTAACCATCACAGGACCGAGGTCAGAACCACCGATGCCAATGTTGACCAAAGATTTGATGGGTTTACCAGTATAACCGAGCCATTTGCCGCCGTAGATTTGGTCGGCGAAGCTTTTCATTTGGGCCAAAACCGCATTCACATCCTGCATTACGTCTTTGCCATCTACATAGACGGGATGACCCTTTCGGTTTCTCAAAGCCGTATGAAGCACAGCTCTGTTTTCGGTCTGGTTGATCGCCACACCGTTGAACATATCTTCAATGGCCTGCCGGATATTGGTCTCTCTTGCCAAATCCATCAAGGCAGAAAGAATCCCGTCAGAAATCCTGTTTTTGGAAAAATCAATCAAAAGATCCTCGAAATGGATACTGAATTCTTCAAAGCGTCCGGGATATTGAAAATGAGAGGCAATGGTGTGGTCTTTATGTTTTTTGACCAACTCCAAAAGCCTGGTCCAGGCTGGGGTTTCTGTAGGGTTGATTGCGTTCATGTTTGGGAATAGGTAAATGGCGTGAAGGACAAAAATAAGAGGATTCTGAAGGGAATGAAGGAAAAAAATGGTTGTGGAGTCAAAAATGGAGGACGGTATGGATAACATAGACTATTGTTACCGGATATCGTCCGCTAGCCTTTCCAAGAATTGTGAAAACTACTTGTCCAATTAACCTGCAAAGGCAGCAAGCAATTGCATTCGCCTAGGAAAATCCCAACTATAATTTCAATTTCTCTGGATCTCTACGGCTATTAAATATTGTCAGAATGACGATTGAAGACTTCTGAATTTCATAAAAAATCAGGTAATCGCGAACAATTTTTACCCGGACTTTTTCATCATCCGTCAATCTCCCAACTGTCGGATATTCTGAAATAAACACTGTTGCTTCTCTAAAAAGGCTATTTAGCTTCCTACTGTAGCTTGAAGATTGGTTGTGTTCGATCCAGAATTCCAATATTTCTAAACGATCATTTTTGGCTCGAAGCGACCAAACTACTTTTTGTTTAGCCATTCTTCAATTTCCTTATTTACTTGATCGTCCGTAAAAAACTCTCCGTTTCTTACCTGTCCACGAGCTTCCGCTATTGCAGCCTTTTGCACCGGGTTCAGCTTGAAAACTTCCGCATCATTATCCTGATTCAGAAAATTGTACATCTCCTCCAGCAATTCTCGATTGCTGGAAAGATTAATTTCAGCCACCAGTTTTTTCTTCAATTCTGCTGTTCCCATGATCTTGTATTTTGTTGATTAAGATACGGAATTCCGGGAAAACAAGGTTCATTCGATATCCCCGGGGCGAATTGCAAATTCCATTTGATAAAAAGTCGAATGAAGGAGTAAATTCCTATAGACCTGATTAAAAATTCAAAAAACTAGTAGGCGAAAATCTTCAGAATTAATATTTTAAGAACCTGATTTAAGAAGTTCGGATTTTAATTACCCCTTTGTATGGTTCAAAAGTATTTCCTGATTACTCTACTGTGCTGGATGGCAATTTTTCCCAAAGTAAATGGACAAGAAAGAACGACTGTAAAACTTAACCAGCATTTCCAGGAAATAGTAGACACAGATTCGGTTCACCACTTCTATACTAAAATGGAAACTTTGTCTAAGACCGGAGAAACAGTCACCTGGATTTTTGACCTCCAAAACAGAATGGTCAAGCAGTCCAAAAAGGGATTGAATCCGGCAGAAAACTACAACCAGGAAATCACGGAAACCTTTGATTCAACCAACCAACTCCTCAGCCAGCGAATTACCAACCTGGATAATCGAAAGTATGTGGAATTTCACTACCGAGACGGTGTCAAAAGGGCACAAGTGATTTCCCTTGGAAATGACCTGTTTGAGATTTGGCGCAACAATCCGGATAGCCTCTATACCAGTGACCACGATGATTTTGGGCCGGGATTGGACAAAAAGGAGTGGCATAATTACCTGGCAAGGAACCTGAAATATCCCAGTGAAGCCAGAAACTCCCGTGCTGAAGGGACTGTAATCCTTGCCATCCTAGTGAACGAAAATGGTGAAATAGAAGAATCTGAAGTAGCAAATGAGGCTTTTGTCAATCCTTACCTAGCCAAAGAAGCCCTGAGAGTACTTAGAATGTTCAATGGAAAATTCGCTCCGGCTATCAACCTAGAAGGCCAACCCGAAGCTAAGTGGATTACTATACCGATTCGGTTTAAGCTGAGTTAAAACCTAATTTGAAATCTATTTTTGTTTGATAGTCTTCTGTATCACTTTCCCGATGAAACCCACCCGATTTGTTTTGGCTTTGGCTGCATTATTTTGGACTTTTTGCTTAATGGCCCAAACCGACACCTCAATTCCACTCAACAAACACTATTTTGAGATTTATCCCGAAGATTCAGTAAACCATGTGTTTAACAAGCTGGTATCTTACAGCAAAGATTCAACAAAGCTCGAGCGGATTTTTACACGGGATGGGAAAATCCAACGGGTCGTGATGACCAAGCCGCCAACAAAAGAATACCATGAGCAAGTCACCGACCAGTACAACGCCTACAATGAGCTGGAATGGAGGAGGACCGAAAATCTCCTCAACTCAAAATTTCTGACCCTGTACTATTTTGACAACAAGAAGGTCGGAGAGATACTATCGGAGTCGGACACGCTGTTTTTTGTTGCAAGAAATGGGGAAACCAAGCCCATCCAACAAAGCGTCAACGACTTTGAACCCATGATCGGGGGGAGCAAAGAAGACTGGAGCGAGTTCTTTGCAGCCAACATCAAACTGAGCGCAAAACTGTATTCGAAAGAGCCTGCAGAATATTGGATAGCAGTATTGGTCAATGAGTATGGCATAGTGAACCAAGTCGAGTGGGCCAATCATTTGGGCGGCAACCAAAAGATAGCCAGTCAGTTAATTCGGGTGCTCGAGCTCTGGGGTAATAACTTTTCTCCGGCTTTGGATCCCTTTGGCCATCCAGTGACCAAGTGGCTGCTTATTCCTTTTAGGATGCGGGGAGGAATCAGCAGATCACTAAAAGTCCTCGATATCGATTCCTTTTAGTGTTTACATCCTCGAATCTACGCACTGAATTTTAAGGAAAATTGTAAGAACACTCCTCATGCATCGAATCCTTGTTTCACTGATTTTTGCCTTTTCCTTCATTGATTCTTTTTCTCAGAAAAATCCGGCAAAGACTACTCCAATTCCGCTCAACAAGCACTATTTCGAGATCGGTGCCGAAGACTCAGCCGACCATGTCTATAACAAGCTGGTGTCTTATTCCCAAGATTCGACGAAGTTGGAGCGCATTTTCGCCCTTAACAACAAGGTCTCGAGAATCATCAGAACCTCTCCCAAGAAAGAAGACTTTCACGAAATGATCATCGAACAATACGACTCCTACGGGAATCTCTTGTGGAAGGAAACCATCAATCAGGCAAATACAAAGTTCTTGAGAACTTACTTTTTTGATGGGCAGCAGGTAGCCCAAGTCTTGCACAATGGCAACCGGCAATACAGTATTCAGCGGTCGGGTGATGCTGAACCCAGGGAACTTTGGTACGATGATTTTTTTCCTAAAAATGTCCGGGTCAAAAAAGGTGAAGGACTTTTTTCCGGTTTGGGTTTTTCACTAGAAGGAAACGAATGGCCAGAAAAACAAACTTTGATTTATTACGGAATTTATGTCAATGAAAAAGGCGAAGCTGAAACCGTCGAATGGGTAAATCCGATGAGTTCTGAAGCAAAATTCGCTATCCCCTATCTAAAAACATTGGAACAATGGGCAGATAAATTTGATCCTGCAAAGGATGCCTTTGGCAATCCTGTTGGACAATGGCTATACCTGCATTTTCACATTGGTGGACCTAGGAGAGTGGACAAAATCATTTTTAATTAGGCCAATAAGCTGAAAAACTGATTTGAGGTTCTTTGCCTCAATTTTGAAATGGTTCGGTAAAAGCCTTGCCCAAAAGAGATTGAGCCTTTGTCTAAATCATTTCGCCTTGATATTTCAATCCCAAACTATTTCAGCTTCAATAGGATTCCAGATGCAATACCCAATTCCTTGCATTCCGATAATATCCCGATATTTTAGAGCTGCCATTGTGATCCCTCTGAATGCTCCCACTCAAACTACTCACGCTATTTTTTATCCTCGCTACCTTCCTGCCGCTGATCAAACTTGACCACTGGTGGATCAGAATATTTGACTATCCCCGGTTTCAAAAACTCGTGGTTTTGTCGGTTCTGCTTGTTTTTTGGCTCATTTTAGGAAGAGATGATACTTGGTTTGTCGCCTGGTTAGGAAGCATTTTGGTGAGTTTGATTTACCTCGGATATTTAATTAAACCCTATTCAATTTTTGGGAAAAAGATGATTGACCGAGTTCGCTATGATCCAAATAAAGGGATTCATCTAATTGTTGGAAATGTTTATCAGTTTAACCGGAAGTTTGAAAAAGCGCTCCGCCTCATCCGAAAAAAAGATCCTGACCTGGTCTTTTTGGTGGAAACCGATCAAGCATGGGCAAATGGGCTGGAACCTCTAAACAAATCCTATCCACACCGGATTTTGGTTCCCCTTGAAAATACCTACGGATTGGTTCTCTACTCAAAATTCCCAATTCTGAGACAGGAAATTCAATACCTTATCGACAAAGAAATTCCCTCACTGGAAATCGATCTAAAATTAAGAAATGGGCGAATCATCACTGTTTATGCTATTCACCCCACTCCGCCTGTTCCTGGAGAGAACATGAGTAGCACTGACCGTGATGCTGAAATTTTGATTGTAGCACAAAAATCAAAAGCCAATCCCTTGCCTTCTCTTGTGATCGGCGACCTCAATGATGTAGCCTGGAGCCATACGACATCACTTTTTCTAAAAATCTCCGAAATGGCTGATCCACGCCGGGGGAGAGGATTTTTCAGCACCTTTCATGCAAACATACCCTTTTTCAGATGGCCTTTGGATCATGTGTTTTTAAGTAAGGATTTTGGGCTTTCCCGAATCAGAGTGTTGCCTGGTTTCGGATCAGACCATTTCCCAATTGAATTGATGGCCATACTTACCAGAGAGGATACAACCGATACGGAAACAGCGTCAAACGAAGAGGAAATTGAGGCGAGGGCAAAAATCATCAAAGGCCATTCTAACCAAAAAGCCGATCAGAACTGACCGGCTTTCAAATTTAATTACCTTCTCCTGCTGCTTTGGCATCGGCTTTTGCTTTTCGCTTAAAACCTTTTTTGAACGGCCAGGTATATTCCAACGCTTCCATTCCTTTGTTCAGATTGTAAGTAGCTGAGTCTGTATTTTCCAAAGTACTTCTCAGAGATTCTGCAAATGCTGAATCATTGAGCAGCATTCCCATTGAATTTTCTGTCGAATTAAGCTTGTCAGTGAGAGCCTTGAGTTCGTTGGTCAACTGTTCGGCATTTGCAGCTGTGGAATTTAGGCTTTCCATGCTTGATTTGAGGTCTTTCAAAATAGTAGTGTCTGTCACCAAGTCATTGAACAGATACCCTTTTTGATTCAGTTTTGCAGTAAAGGTATTCAGGTCATTGATCGTCCGGTTGGAGTTCACGGAAGCACGGTCGAGGTTTACCAAAATTGATTTAAAATTTTCAGCCAAAGTAGAATCAGTCATCACAGCACCCACAATACCTTTTCCGGCTGCAATCTTTCCGGTTAGTTCCTTGAGATTCGCGGTGATTTCGACCAGGTTTTCATTGTTCACCTGAAGGGTCTCCATCATTTCGTCGGTATCCAAAGGCATAACCGCTTCCAGTCTGTCTCCGTCTTCAACTGCCGGAACTTCGGTGCTTCCTCCATAGATGACGATGATTTTATTTCCGATCAGACCATCCGAGCTGATGGTTGCCTTGGAATCCTTTCGGATGTAGCTGACCACCGCTTCCTCTACATTCATTTCCACTTCAACCTGTGAGTCTCCGTAGAAATTGATCTTTTTCACTGTTCCGATCTTGACACCCGAAAACCAGATGTTATTTCCCGTCTGAAGACCTCCGATGTCATCAAACACCGCCTTGAGTTGGATAGCCTTGACAAATTTCTTCTGTTGGCCGCCCAGTGTCAAAACACCAGCAACCAGGATCGCGATTCCGACAAAGACAAAAATGCCTACTATGACGGATCTTTTATTTTCACCTCTCATGAGTTTATAAAATTATAATCGTAAAATGATTTGATGCGCTCATCTGTTGCATTTGGAAAAACCTCGTCAAAGGTCCCGATTGCATTGAATTGCCCGTCGAGCAAAACGGCCATCCGGTCACCGGTCTGCTTGGCGCAGGCCAGATCATGGGTAATCACAATGGAAGAAGTCTTGTAACGCTCTCTGACTTCCAAAATCAGGTTGTTGATATCCCCGCAGGTAATCGGATCCAATCCGGCTGTGGGTTCATCATAAAGCATGATTTCAGGATTGAGTATCAAAGTTCTGGCTACTCCGATCCGTTTCTTTTGACCTCCGGACAATTCGGAAGGCATCTGATTAATCGTCTGGGGCAAACCCACACTGTCCAAAAGCTCCTCGATCCGTCTGTTGATTTCTTTTCTTGTCAGGTTCTTTTCATTCCTTACCAAGGGAAATTCCATATTTTCCCGTACAGTCATACTGTCATATAAGGCTGAGTTTTGAAATGAAAAACCGATCTTCAAACGCAGTGCGTTGAGTTCCTTTTTTCTGAGGTTTATGACTTCCTGCCCAAAAACCTGAAGCTTGCCAGAGTCTTGGCGAAGGAGCCCTACCATGATTTTGATCAGGACGGATTTTCCGGAACCGGATTTACCCAATACCACGAGGTTCTCTTCCCGAAACAAGTCCAGATCAACACCTTTTAATACATCCAGATCCCCAAAGGATTTTACCAGGTTCCGAATTTCAACTACTTTTTCCCGTTGGTTCATAGCTTACATCCCCCTGATTGCATTGACAAGTTGCAGCACAAGCAATTCCTCGATAAATATGAGAAACATGGCCATCACCACTGCAGCGTTGGCAGCCCGGCCCACCCCTTCGGTACCTTTCGAAGAATTATATCCTTTGTAACATCCTACAATGCCAATTGTAAACCCAAACAAAATCGATTTGAAGAGCGACGAGGTCACGTCCAGAAAAGTGATCGCTTCAAAAACCTGGACGAAAAAGGTGGACATACTCACCATTTCATTTTTGTTGACACTCAGAAATGAACCCATCAAAGCAACAAAGTCAGTGTACATTACCAGCAGGGGAATCATCAAAGTCGTAGCCAAAACGCGTGACACAACCAGAAACTTAAAGGGATTGGTCGCGGAGACTTCCATTGCATCAATCTGCTCGGTCACCTTCATGGAGCCAATCTCTGCCCCGATGCTGGATCCAACTTTCCCAGCTGCAATAAGCGCAGTCACCAATGGTCCCATTGCCCTAACCACGGCGATGGAAATCAAGGATGGCAGCCAAGACGCCGCCCCAAATTCACTGAGTGAAGGACGGGACTGATTGGTAAATACGATCCCAACGATGAAGCCCGTCAATGAAATCAAGGGCAGGGATTCAACACCGATCCGGTAGCACTGGTGAATGACCTCTTTGAATTCATAAGGCGGCATAAATACCTCCTGAAAGAAGCGTCTGACAAAATTCCAGGCATCCGCCAGTCCGGTAAAAAACTTGTCTATTTTTTTCGAAAGCAGGGGCTTTCGGTCATCTGCTTCTACAGCCATAAATTTTATCCGAAGTCCGAAAATAAGTAAAATAATCTAAAGGCACCTTCAATGGGGGCTAAGCTCCCAGGATTTGAATCAGGTCAAATTCTGAAATCGGTTTCTCAAAATAACCGGAAATCCTTGGATCAGCTTCTGCACGCTTTCGGTCCTCAGAGACTATTGATCCCGTCAGGAAATAAATCTTACCCTGAAAGTCAACCTTGCCAAGTTCATCTACAAATTCCCAACCATCTATAACACCAAGATTCAAGTCTGTCAATATCATATCCACCTTGTTTGCACTCAAGTAATTCAAAGCATCGCCAGGCCGCTCAAAAGATACCAGGTTTGATTTGCCTGTTATCAAATTCACTCTTTTTCGAAGTAGCAAATGTTGGACCTTATCGTCATCCAAAACCAAAATACTTCTCATGGAAATTCAATCATTTAGTGGAAGTTTCGTCAGAAAAAAAAATTATCCGTCCGGCAATATTCAAATAAACGATGGAAAAGTGATAACAGGATTTGATAAAGAGCATCTTTTTATTCAAGTTAACTTTTGAATGAAAATTTGAAGGAATAATGACCAAGTCTATTTTTAGACTAGGCTAAATTATTTAGAATCGCCATATTTAGTCCAGTCGAAATAGGATTTATGAAATTTAAAATCAGCACTTTACGATCTATTATCTCAATCTATAATATCAATTTAATTCGGAGAAAAAACCCGATACATTCACTGAGGACGAGTGTTGATCAATAGCCATTCCAGGCAAAGTTTGATTCCCTATTTTCAAAAATTCCTTCTTTTTATTGTTTCTTTAGAATATGGAAAATGAGCAGGTACCTCTCAAAAAAAGAAGCCGGATAGTTCGGGCACTGCTATATCTCAGGGACAGGTTTGATCTGGAAGAGGGGAAAGAAGACGAGCTGGAGACGATCGATTACATCAGCAAAAACGTCGAATTCAAGGGCGCAAATCTTTGGATTTTGATCTTTGCAATTTTCGTTGCCTCCATCGGTCTGAATGTCAACTCCACCGCGGTGATCATCGGAGCCATGTTAATTTCCCCATTAATGGGCCCCATTATGGGGATTGGTCTCGCAGCAGGAATCAACGATTTTGAACTGCTCAAAAGGTCTTTCCGAAACCTCGGAGTTGCCGTATTTATTGCCATCCTTACCTCCACGGTTTACTTCTATATCACTCCTATTCATGATGCCCAATCCGAACTTTTAGCAAGAACCGAACCTACAGTTTGGGACGTGTTGATTGCTTTGTTCGGCGGATTAGCTGGGATCATTGCAGGTTCCCGTAAAGAAAAAAGCAACGCAATTCCCGGTGTGGCGATCGCTACGGCTTTGATGCCCCCGCTTTGTACGGCCGGCTATGGACTTGCCACTGGCAACCTTTACTATTTCATAGGGGCCTTCTACCTATTCTTTATCAATTCGGTTTTCATCAGCCTATCGACTTACCTGATTGTACGGTTTATGAAGTATCCCAAAAAGCACTTTTTAGACCAAAAGCGAGAAAAGCGGGTTCAGACTTACATTACCATTGTCACACTGGTGACGATTATTCCCAGCATCTGGTTGGCCTACGGGATTGTGAAAAAATCATTTTGGGAAGAGCAGGCTCGTAGGTTTATCAATGTGGAATTTCAGTTTTCCAGGACTCAGGTTTTGGGAACAGAGTTCAACTATTTGCCCGAAAGAACCATTGAAGTCCGGCTAATAGGCGAAACGATCTCGGACGAGGAAAAAGCTCAACTGCAAAGAAAACTCCTCGCCTTTGGTTTGGAGAACACTTCGCTTGAAATCACCCAAAATGGTTCCGAAACTGACCTGAATATCCTTCGAAACGATATTCTAAAGGATTTGTATGAAAGGAATGAGGCATTGATAGAGGACAAAGACCAGAAGATCGAACTTTTGGAAAGAGAAATATCCCAGGATGCAGCCATTCGCAGCCTGAGTTTTGAAGTGGCCAATGAAGCAAGAATCAACCATCCGAATTTGAAAAAGTTCAGCATGGGCAGGTCAATTTTTACCGATTTGGAAAAGAACGAGGTGGACACTTTATTGGCCGCTTATGCCTCTTTTCGGCCAAAAGCAGGAATAGCTGAGGTTAATAAATTAAGGGAATGGCTTAAAATTCGGACTAAGGCCGATACGGTTGCACTGATTTTGGATTAACTTGAATCTCCCATTCTCCCCTTTTGCTATGAAAAAGCTGCCCCTAACCCTTGCTTTACTCTTTTCCGGAATTGTCCTTTCCCTTGCTCAAACTGCCTATGACGAAACTCTGGCCAAAAAACTCGGGGCTGATGACTATGGGATGAAAAAATACGTGATGGCTTTCCTGATTCGTGGCGACAGCGTAAGTAAATACACCCCTGAACAGCGTCAGGAAATCCAAGCCGGACACATGGCCAACATCGGGAAAATGGCCGAAATGGGCAAACTGATTGTGGCGGGTCCATTTTATGGACAAGACGACTTGAGAGGGATTTACATTTTTGATGTCCAAACCCTGGAAGAAGCCAAAACCCTGACCGAAACGGATCCTGCGATCAAAGCCGGAGTGCTCAAAATGGATCTGAAAGAATGGTACGGTTCCGCTGCCCTGATGATGCTGCCAGAGATTCATCCTAAGATCACTAAGACTAGCTTTTAGAGATCAGTCGTAGTTTGTCAGGCTGAGCACCTGACCAACGAGAGTTGGGAAGTCGAAGCCAGTGGTCAGTTTGCAGTCGCAGTGTGTCAGACTGATTACTAAAATATCTTTCCATTCTGCCTACTGCAAACTGAGACTACCAACTGGTTCACCTCCCACAGATCTCCTTATACGCGCAATAGGTACATTTTTCCACCTTTTCCGTCTGGTCAAATGGCTGCTTAGGATCAAAGATTTCACTCAGCAAGCCACTCAACCCTCCCTCAAATTCCTCAGCCAATTCCCTGTAATCGTTGATCTCCACACCATCCAACTGAAGAAAAGGATTGAATTTGGGATTGTAGATTTCTTTGATGTTGAAGATCCCTGGCTTGAGGGGAAGTCGGTTTCCAGGATGCTTCGTTTGGTAGAAGTATGCATAGAGCATCGTTTGCATCGCCGCTTTGTTTCGTCCGGTATCATCCCGATCAAATAAGGAAGCAACGGATTTAACCTTCTTGGTGTCCTTCCCTGTCTTATAATCGATCAACCGCACCACGCCATCTTTCCTGTCCAATCGGTCAATCACCCCACCAAGCGCAACCTCTACCCTGCCGTCTGCAGTCTCTACCCAGATCCCCGAGGGATAGTCTTCCTCCGTACCGATGACTTCAAAATCACCATTCTTCTGATCGTAGTCCAAGATCGCTCCGAGATATTTGATGAAGATGGCCCGCGCAATCTCCAGTTGTCCGGACAGCTCCAGCGCTTCATCGTCTTCGTTTCGGTTGTAAAAAGCCCGAATCGCCGCATCCACCGCCGCTGGAATCTGCGGCTTCAAGCGCTCAATCTCGTGGTTGTCAATCGCCCGGGCTGTTCTTCCCTCGGCCACTTTATACAAGTTTTCCACCGCACTGTGCAGGATGGTACCAAAGGTCGACGGATCAATCCCGGTGACGCCTTCTTCCTTTTCCTTCAATCCAGCCAGATACCGGAAATAAAACCGCAACCTGCAGTCCAGATACATATTGATCGCAGAGGCGGAAAACGACTTCAAGAAAGCTGTCGGATCAGAAGTCTTCACATAAGCCCGCAATGCATCCATCACCTCGGGAGTCTTCTGGATCGTGATCTCCTCAGCTGGCGTCAAATCCACGGGCACCATTGCCACTTGTGGAGCTGCAATGCCCAATTCTGCCTGCATTTGTTGGATAAAACGACTCATCTCTCCCGCTTTCCCCTGATCAGAGGAAGTGGTATAGATCAGGTGAACCTCCTCCGCCCGATGTAGCAGGCGGTAAAATGTGTAGGCGTAGATCGCGTCATTTTGCTCCTGCACAGGTAGCCTGAAGGCCCTGCGCAGGTTAAACGGGATCATCGAGTTAATTCCGCCGCCGGGAGGGAAACTCCCCTCGTTCACATCGCAGACGATCACACGTCGAAAATCCAAATTCCTTGACTCCAGCACGCCCATGAGTTGCAATCCCTGAAGGGGTTCTCCCTCGAAAGGCAACTTAAGTTCCCTGAAAATCTGTCTGAAAAGCTTTAGCACAAAGTCCATCCTGAGACTCCCCGACCTATTGGCCTTAAAGACTTCCTGAATCCTGTTGAGTTGCTTGAAGGCTTGAAAGAGGTAACTGCGCTGGATTTCGTCATCTTTAAATTCCTGCGCGAGATGCCGGATCAAGGTGCCCAAATAATCGAAAATATCTTCCGGATTGACTTTTCTGAACACCAATTCGAATATCGTCTGAGGCCGGATCAACATCGCTTGAGGAACTTCGAGGAGGTTGTTTTCCCGAATTTTCTCCAAGACAGCTGACACATGCGCTGGATCGGCAGCTTTCAGATAGGGGAAAGAAAGCAGATCCGTCACCGGCTTGTGGTAAAAGCTCGTGACGTCATTTTTCACCTTGACAAATCGCTGCAAGTCAAGCACAGCATCCAGAAACGCATAAATCGGTGCGTTTCGGATCGGATAACCCATCGTCACGTTGAGCTTCTCGATCTGCGGAGGAAGAGTGTGTAGGACGGGAAAGAGCAGCTGCTCATCGGGCAGGATGATCACAGTCTCCTCCAGTCGTTCGTCCGGGCCGAGCTCCTCCAAGAGCTTCCCGACCAGATTGGATTGGTTGGTCTTCAGCGGGATAGAATACGTCTGAATTCTGGCGGATTTCTGGCGGATCTCGTCCGGGATTTCCTCCGGAAAAGTCTTCCCCAGCACGGCGTCCTTCTGATAATCCCTGAAAAACAAGCCAGCCTCCTGCAAGGTATCCTCCAGATAAAAGGCATCTACATCCCAAAATACCTCCGCATCAAACTCTTTCACAAAGTGCTTGATCAGCTTCTCTTCTGCCAAAGTGAAGGCATTGAACCCGACGAACACGTAGTGCTTCTCGGGACTTGGGATTTGCTTCAAGTTCTCGGCCACCTGCCGGTAGAGCTGTCCCGAATAGGCCAGTCCGACGGTTTTTAGCCGGTGTTGAAAGTCCCCGTACAAGCGGCCCAGGATCTGCCAGAAACGTAAAAACTTCTCTTTTTCCACCTCATTTTGCCGGGCAAAAGCCAGCCAAAACTGAGAGATCAGCGCTTTTTGATCTTCGGTCAAAAAACTCAAATCGGACTCAAACTCCTTGATCTCCGCGAGGTTCTGATAGACCGTTTTTGCGGGAGCTAGAAACTGGTCGAGGTCATTGAAGTCTTTCAGGATTAACTCACCCCAAACATAAAACCGGTCAAAATCCTCCGGCTCTTCCTGCACCTGCCGATAGAGTTCATACAGCTCAAAGATCAGCGTCAGTTCATCCGCAGGCGTATTTCCGGCCAGGCCGTAGAAGACCTGCTCGATCGTCCTTACCTCCGGCATCCAGACCGGCTCAGCGATCAGCTCGCCGAGGTAGCGGGTAAAAAACAGCCCGGCCCGTCGGTTGGGCAGGACGATGACCAAGTCTTTGAGATCGCGTCCCGACTCCAAAAGCTGCTTTGCTGTATCTTTCAAAAAGGGGATCATACTTCCAATATTTGGGTGGGTTCGAGATAGCAGAGATAGCCTTTGACCGGCTTTTGGCTGAGTCTGGCGACTAATTCCATGTATTCTTTCACTTGGGCGAGGTGCGAAGCGTATTTTTCTCCCGTCTTGAAATCCACCACAATAGCCTCATGAGCGCCGATCAGGATTCGGTCGGGACGTTTCTGGCTTCCTCCCGGCAGTAAGATGCCCTGCTCAGCAAGCGACTGCAAGCTCGGATCAAACCATCGGACAAACTCCGGTAACACAAACAGTGCGTTCAGCTGCTCTCCCACTGCCGCTGCCGTTTCGGCATCAAGCCGTCCCTCAAAGGTGTATTGCTGGAGCAAAAGCTCGGCGTCCCTCTTGTTTTGTGAAGCGGCCAACAACTCGTGGACGATCACGCCAAGCTTGCGCTGCGAACGAGCCTGAAGTCCCGATTCCGAAAAATCCCAAGCAATTTTCTTGGTCTTCAGTTTGGATCTCCAGTTTTGTGATTCCCAGCGGAGAAGCGGTTCATGCTTCGGTCTTCGTTCTTTCAGTAGAGGAATGGTCCCCCAGTTTCCGGCCTCGTAAATCACATTTTCACCGTCCCAGCTTTGATTTTCTCCCAACTCAGCCACATGAAAACCGGTGGAAAAAAGTGAGTAAAGCAAATTGCCGGTTGTGTTCAGATTGATTTCACCTTTCTGGTTTTGTGAAAAATCCGAAAAACCCCAAATCACTTCTTCGGCACGCGTAAAAGCCACATACAGCATGTTCAGCGAATCCAGGTAAGCCAATCGGATCTCATCCTGATAGGCTGGCGCAAAAGCAGAATCCCGCAGCGCGGAGCCGTGGGTAAGCGGCATGACGGTATGAATGTCGGTTTCGGTCGAAAACGGCGACCAGATCACCGGTGCCTGAAGGCCGGAAGCGACGATCCGCCAGTCCAAGAACGGCATAAGGACTATCTTGTATTGCAGTCCTTTGGCCTTGTGAATGGTCAAGATCCGCATCGCGTCGTGATCCTCGGGGATCTTGACCGTGCGCTTGCTCTTGTTCAGCTCCCACCAATCCAGAAATCCGATCAGGTCGGCCCGGTTCTTTTTCACAAAATCAAAGACCGCCTCCTTGAATCCCGAGACGTAGGCGAGGTCACTTTGCTTGTTGACCATTCCCAAAAAGTTCAAGCATTCCTCCAGCAACTCCATCAGCGGAAGCTGTGTCAGGACGTCGAGTTGCTGGCGTAGTTCCAATTCTTTTGACCGGAGTTCATTGGGCAGTTTATCCTTGTGAAAGAGGTCATGACTCAATGGAATGTCGTGCAGCAGGGCGTAGTAAAACCAAACCGTCTTGAGCGAAACTTTGTCGGAAGGGTTGCTGAGAAAGGTCAGCATCGCAACCAGACACTTCACCGCGGCGGATTTGTCGAGGAAAAGCGACTCCTCCGACAGCACATCGAAGCGGTAATTCGAGTCCGGATTATCTCTCCCATAGGTCATCAACGCATCTGCAATCTCGGCTCCGTGGGCATTTTTTCGCACCAAAAAAGCAATGTCACGCAGCTGATAGCCCCGATCCTGAAGATCCATCACGAGTTGCGGAAGGCCCTTCAAAACCTTCGTATGAGAATCCTCTTCCTCCTCATCAGATTCCTCGGTGGATCGGGAGTTGGTCTTTTGGGTGAATTCCAAACGGATTTTCCCTTGAAACTCCAAACCCATCTTGCTCGAAGGAATCGATTGCTCCACTCCCCGGAAGGCCTCCACGAGCAGGTTTTCCGCATCGATTTGATACGAGGCATTCATCCCTGTCTGCATAAGTTCGGGCAGAGATTCAAACATCGAATTGTTAAACTGAATGATGCCGGGCAGGCTGCGAAAGTTGGTTGCAAGTGCCTTCTCCTCGATCAAGTCGGGATGAATCTGCTGCTGCACTTCCGCCAGCAAGAGCTCCAGCCGACCGCCGCGCCAGCGATAGATGGACTGCTTCACATCGCCCACGAGCAGGTTGGTATTGCCGGAAGCCAGGGAGTTTTCGAGCAATGGCTTGAAGCTCGACCATTGAAAATCGGAGGTATCCTGAAACTCGTCGATCAGGAAATTGCGGTATTGATTGCCGATTTTCTCATAGACAAAGGGCGCGTCATTGTCCTTGGTGATCTCCTTGAGGAAGTCGTTGACGTCGGAGATCAGCAGGATTCCCTCCTCATCCTTGAGCAATCGCAACTCCAGGATCAAGTCCCGAAAGACCCCAAAGGCATTGAGGTTCTTCTGTAGCGCATCAAGCGTGTTCCATTGGGTTACTTTTTCCGGCCAGGAAAAGAGGATCGTCGCCAGACCTGCCTGCGCCGCTGACTCAATGGCTGGACCGTTCCGGTCTCCTTTTTTATACCAGTTCGAAAATTCGGGAAGGTCTCTGAGCATGACGTCCGTCAGATTCGGAAAGGGACTTTGAGGATCGCCCTGCCGGGCAAAGCGCATCGCAAAACTCTTGCTCCCGCCTTTGAAATCCGTCCACTCCAATCCGAAATCAGCCCGAATCTGTTCCGACTTTTCCCGTAGCGCTTCCGCCTCGGCGATCAGCTTTCGCTTTTCTTCCCGCACGTATTTTCGAAACTCACCCAAGAAGCCTTCCTTGGCTACGCTCTCCTGAAATAACCCCCGAAAGGCCTTAAACCGCTCCTGAAAAATCTCTCTACCCAGGCCTTTGATTCCTCCGCGGATATCCCAGGATTTCTCATTTTCGATCTGCTCTTCGGCGTAGCCGATCAGCCAAGTTCGAAGGTTTCGGTCGATAGACACCTTCTCCACCACCCGGTCCACCAAGCGATCCAAGACCGCGTCGGTATCCATCTCCAAGTCGAACTTTGCCTGCAAGTCCATCTCCCGGGCAAACGATCGGATCACCCGTTGAAAGAAGGAATCGATTGTACTCACCGCAAAATACCCATACCCATGTAGGATATGAAGCAAGGTCTCCCGTGCTCGGCTTTGAAGCTGCGCGGGACTCAGGTCAAGCGCCTTCATGAGTTCGGTGTCCAAAAACTCCTTCGGTCTGATTTCTTTAGTCAGTCGCTCCAGCACGGTCAGGATTCTTTCCTTCATCTCCTGTGTTGCCTTGTTGGTGAAGGTCACCGCCAGGATCTGCTTGAACGCAGACCGGGGGCTTTGCAGCGCCAACTTGAGGTATTCCAGCGTCAGCGTGTAGGTTTTGCCGGAGCCCGCTGAGGATTTGTAAATGATGAAGGGTTTGTTTTCCATAGAAAAAAGCCAAGGCTCCAAGATAGGAAACCAGTCTGTTTTTTGGTTAGTGAAAAAGTAAGGTTGACGAATATTGTCGGAAAATCTACAGCTTGAGTTCAGATTTCAATGGTTAGATCAAGGGTTGGAAATCGGATGATTTTTGGTCAACTTGAAAATCCCAATCTGTAAATCCATGAAGAACCTGTTGATTATCGTGTTCAGTTTTTGCCTGTCTTTTTCAGGATTTGCTAAGGACGGCTATGAGCTTTGGTTGGATTACCGGCCCATAGAAAATGCCAGTTTGAAGTCAGAAGCGGATCGTCTTTTCTCAGGTTTTTACTTTTTCGGCGAAAGCCCAACTTATGAGGCAATCAGAAAAGAGCTGGAAATTTCCGGTCAGAAATTCCTCGGAAAGGATCCGGGTTTTTCTTCGGAAAGACTCTCCCAAACTCAGGTTTGGATGGGCACCCAGGAGGAACTTTCGCAAGTCTTAGGACTTGATCAGCAGATGCAAATCCGCGCACTCGGAGAGGATGGATACTGGAGAGGTCCCATCGATTTTCAGGGAAAAACTTACTACGCCATTATCGGTAACCGCCCAGTCGGAGTCCTCTATGGAGTCTTTGACTGGCTGAAAAGTATTCAAACCGAAACTTTCGATCCCAAGCTTGAAAAATCTGACAGTCCGAAAGTTAAACTCCGAATGCTCAACCATTGGGATAATCTCGACCGGACTGTAGAAAGAGGCTATGCAGGTTTCTCGATTTGGGATTGGCATAAGCTTCCGGGC
Source organism: Algoriphagus sp. A40 (assembly GCF_002002735.1). Classification (GTDB taxonomy): domain Bacteria; phylum Bacteroidota; class Bacteroidia; order Cytophagales; family Cyclobacteriaceae; genus Algoriphagus. Next base: position 65,605 of record NZ_MUNY01000036.1, read on the forward strand.
TACATTGACCCCCGCTACATCGACTATGCCCGGGCAAATGCAAGCCTCGGAATCAATGCCGTTTCGCTGACCAATGTCAATGCAAACGCCCGGATTTTGACCACGGATTTTATGAAAAAAGCGAAAGTTCTGGCTGACATTTTTCGCCCGTATGGGATCAGGGTTTTCCTCACAGCCCGCTTCTCCGCTCCCATCGAAATCGGCAAACTCAAGACTGCTGACCCGCTCGATCCGGGAGTGATTGATTTCTGGAAAAAGAAGACGGATGAGATGTATTCCTTCATCCCTGACTTTGGTGGATTCTTGGTCAAAGCAAATTCCGAAGGTCAACCTGGCCCGCACGAATACCAGAGAAATCACGCCGAAGGTGCCAATCTTCTTGCCGATGCATTGGCTCCGCATGGTGGGATTTTGATCTGGAGGGCGTTCGTCTATTCCCACGAACTGGACGAAGACCGGCACAAGCACGCCAACCTGGAGTTCGAACCGCTTGACGGAAAATTCCGAGACAATGTGATCATTCAGGTCAAAAACGGAGCGATTGACTTTATGCCCCGAGAGCCTTTCCATCCGCTTTTCGGAGCAATGAAAAACACCAATCTAGGGATTGAATTTCAGATCACTCAGGAATACCTTGGCCAAGCCACGCAACTCGTTTTCCTCGCCCCAATGTGGGAGGAAGTTTTGCGCAGCAAAACCTACCGCCCCAACCCATCCTCCACGGTGGCAGGAATCATTGATGGAAGCGACTCCGGCCAAAAACTGACGCTAATGGCTGGCGTATCCAATATTGGCACGGACCGCAATTGGACCGGACATCCCATGGCTCAATCCAACTGGTATGCTTTCGGTCGACAAGCTTGGAACCCGGACCTGACTTCTGAGGAGATTGCAGCCGAATGGGTGAAAATGACCTTTGGTCAAAACCCAGGAGTCAACTCCAAAATCAATGAGATGCTACTTTCATCCCATGAGGCTGCGGTCAACTACATGATGCCGCTCGGGCTGCATCACATCATGGGTTGGGATCACCACTACGGCCCCGGGCCTTGGGTGACGGGTGGAAGACCTGATTGGACGGCGCTGTATTATCATCAAGCCGATAGTCTGGGAATCGGCTTTGACCGGACAGCAAGCGGAAGCAATGCACTTGGCCAATACGCCCCTGAACTCGCCAAAGAATGGTCAGATCCCAAGCTGATTCCCGAGCAATACCTGCTTTGGTTTCACCACCTCCCTTGGGATTTTGAGCTAAAATCCGGAAGAACGCTTTGGGATGAAATCGGGCTGCATTATGATGCTGGAGTAAAATCTGCCCGAAAAATGCAGGAAACCTGGTCAAGTTTGGAGTCAGAAATTGACCCCCAGCGATTTGATCATGTGAGACAGCTCCTTGCTATTCAGGTTTCAGAAGCCGAATGGTGGAGAAATTCCTGCTTACTCTACTTCCAGACTTTTGCAAAGCGACCTTTTCCTAAGGAAATTGAAAAACCCGAGGGCGATCTGGAGTATTTCAAGAGTTTGAGCTTCCCGACGGCTCCGGGAATTAGGCCGAGATGGTAAGTTAATTTACGATTTTTGATTTACGATTTACGAGGCTTTTTACTCAGAATAAGGCACATGTTACCCTTTAAACAATCACCCAAAAACCTGGAAGCTAGATGATTTACCATAAACTAGATTTAATGAAAAAATCCACTTTCCTAATCTGTGCTTTAGGACTTGTTTTTTCATGTTCTCCAAAAAAAATTGAGGAGACTAAACCAGTCGCCCACTACCTGACCAACCGTGCGCCATTGGTCTCCACTCCTTACCTGGAACTTCCATTGGGAAGTATCAAGCCGCAAGGTTGGCTGGAGGATCAACTCCAGCGCATGGCATCTGGTCTAACCGGACATCTGGACGAAGTTTATCCTGAGGTAGTGGGTCAGCGAAACGGCTGGTTGGGTGGTGACGGGGACGGCTGGGAGCGTGGCCCGTATTGGATCGACGGACTGGTTCCTTTGGCTTATATTCTCGATGATGAGGAATTAAAAGCCAAGGCAAAGCCCTGGATCGAATGGACACTGAACAATCAGGCCGTAAGCGGTTATTTGGGTCCTATTCCTTTTGAAACTGATCCAGAGCCGGAAAGGGGAATCCAAAAGGGTCCTCGGGAAGACTGGTGGCCAAAGATGGTCATGCTAAAAGTTCTCCAGCAATATTATCAGGCTACCGGCGACGAGCGGGTGATTACTGCCTTGACCAAGTATTTTCACTACCAGTTGAAAGAACTTCCCAGCAAGCCTTTGGATTACCTTTCCTTTTGGGCCAACCGTCGAGCCGGGGATAATTTGCTGGTTGTTTACTGGCTCTACAATATCACCGGGGATGAAAAACTGCTGGAACTGGGAGAATTGATTCAACAACAGACTTTCCCTTGGCAGACGGTTTATACCAATCCCGAAAACGAGCATCAATTCGAAAACACCCATTTCTATAATGAGATCAAGTCGTACCCTTTTGACTCGGCAGAAATCTCAAAAATCACTCTTTCAAAACTACCGGGCCTCCACACAGTCAATGTCGCCCAAGGATTGAAACAGCCCATTGTCTATTTCCAGAAAAGCGGCAACACCGACGCCATCGCTTCGGTGAAAAAAGCCCTTGACGACATTAAAAACTACCACGGACAGCCACAGGGCATGTATGGCGGCGATGAACCGCTCCACGGAAACAGCCCAGTTCAGGGAATTGAACTCTGCTCTATTGCCGAGGAGATGTACTCTCTGGAGACCATCCTCAAGATCTCCGGGGATATGGAGTTTGCAGATTTACTTGAAAAAATCACCTTTAACGCTCTCCCTACTCAAGCTTCGGACGATTACAATTCCCGCCAATATTTTCAGGCGGCCAATCAAGTGGAGCTGACCGACCAACTCGAAACTTCCTACGAAACCCAAAATCACGGAGGGACAGATTTCGTCTTTGGGACGCTTTCCGGCTATCCCTGCTGCACAACCAATATGCATCAAAGCTGGCCGAAATTCGTCCAAAACCTGTTTTATGCGACTCCAGATGGCGGTGTCGCTGCCTTGCTCTATGCCCCGAGCAGCGTGGAATTGACCGTGGGCCAAGGAGCCACTCTTAAGATCAAAGAGAGTACAGGGTTCCCTTTCCGGGAGACGGTACAGTTTGATCTGGAGCTTTCTGAAGAATCCACTTTCCCTTTCCACCTGAGAATCCCGGCTTGGGCCAAAGAGGCAGAAATCAAAGTCAACGGAGAAACGACTCAGGCTACCATCCAAAATCAGGTAGCAATTATCAACCGGACCTGGAAAAGCGGTGATCAAATCACCCTGATCCTTCCGATGGAATTGAAAACCTCCACCTGGTACAAAAATCTGGTTAGCATCGAGCGGGGACCATTGGTTTACAGTTTGAAGATCGAAGGGGAGGAAAAAGTTAAAGACCGTAACGACCGCTTCAAACCCTTTACCGAAGTGTATCCGACCTCGGAGTGGAACTTTGCTTTGGCATCAAATACCCTTTCTGACTTGGCCAATTCCATCGAATTGGTAGAAAACGAATGGGATGGCTCCTACCCCTGGAATCTGGAAAACGCACCGATCGAGCTCCGGCTTCAAGGAGTGCAGGTTCCCGAATGGAAACTGGTGAAAAGTGCTCCCCAACTGCCTGAAAATCTTCCATCAAAACTTTCTGCTACAGAATTGACCAAGCGTCAAAAACCGATTACACTGATTCCTTATGGTTGTACGACCTTAAGAATTACAGAATTTCCGGTGGTAGTCCTCGAATAATTTCAGGTAAGGGAATTTTTCTCTTGAAAGAATGGGTTAAAAGGAAAGTCGATTTTTGGCTTTTCTTTTAACCCTTCTTCTTTTGACTCCATGGATCTCTACACCATACCCGCGGCTACCCGAATTGGCCATGTCCATCTAAAGGTCACTGACCTCCAAAAATCTCTCGATTTCTATTGTGACCTTTTGGGGTTTGAGTTGGTGATGATGTACGGAAAAGACGCTGCCTTCATTTCAGCAGGTGGCTACCACCACCATATCGGACTGAATACCTGGCAAAGCAAAGGCGGTAAACCAGCTCCAAAAAACACCGCCGGGCTCTTTCATACTGCGATACTTTTTCCAACCAGAAGGGATTTGGCTGTGATTTTCAAAAGACTGATTGACGAGAAATATCCCCTGACCGGAGCAGCGGACCATGGGGTTTCGGAAGCGATCTATTTGGATGATCCGGATGAAAACGGGGTAGAATTGTATTGGGATCGTCCAAAGGAAGATTGGCCGAAGGATGAAAATGGTGAATTGACTATGTGGACCAGGCAACTCGATGCGCAGGGCTTGCTTGCAGAACTGAAAGGATAATTTTTTAACTTGAATCTGTTGCAGGGAGGGAGATTGGAGAAAACTTAAATTCTGTTCAACATGGCAAGAATTCACGCTTTCGAATGGGAGGATCAGTCTTGGTTTCCGGGTTTTCTGAGAAACTACATGACTGATTTTCTCCAGTTTTTGACAAACAAAACCAAGATGTTTGTCCCCATCATTCCTGAAATCACTTCTCTATTGGAAAAAACCGGAACCTCCAACCTAATCGACTTGGGTTCTGGAGGTGGAGGCGGGTTACTTTCTTTGAATGAAGAACTGATTAAGAAAAACCCAGATATAAAATTCGTGCTGACCGACCTCTATCCTAACTACAAGGCTTTTCAATTTACCCAAAGCAAAGCCCGTAATTTCGAAGCTGTCGCCGTTCCGGTGGATGCAAGAGATGTCCCCGAAGATCTAAGAGGAGTGCGAACCATGTTTCTGGCATTTCACCATTTCAAGCCGGACGATGCCATTCAGATTCTCCAAAATGCGGTAAACTCCAACCAGCCCATTTTGATCGTGGAAGGGCAGGAACGCTCGGTGCCCAGTTTTTTGGCTATGTTTTTTTCTCCTTTGACGGTTCTGTTTACCACACCATTCATCAGACCATTTTCTCTGGAAAGAATCATTTTCACCTACCCGATTCCATTGGTACCCCTTTTTACCTGGTGGGACGGAATGGTTTCATGTCTCCGAACTTACTCAGTTCCCGAAATGGAAGAGTTGATTTCAAAAGTCAAAGACCAGGAAAAATTTGAATGGAAAACCGGTAGGGTCAAATCCGGTCCGGGATATTTGCTTTTCTTAAGTGGTAGCCCAAAACGTTAAACAACGGTTTAGGCATTCTCTTTTTCCTAAGCGGTCAACTGTGGTAATAAAGGGTTAACCGCAAAGACCGCGAAGGAACACTAAGGGATTTAACATAGGAGAACACTGAGAAAGGAATTTGAGGATTCAGGTATGTGGAAAGGAACTACAATTTTGTTCGGCACATTCAGCCATTTTCAAGGTCGCATAGAAAAAAGCTAAAGCTTTTTTTAACTCATCTCCCCTTTACCTCCGCTAACTCTGTGGTAAAATTAAAGTATTTAAATCCGCTTCCCCACCCAATCAACGATCTCTTTCATCACTTCCCCTCGGTCTGAGTCATTGATCAATTCGTGATAGCCTCCGGGAAAAAGTCTAAACGTTTTGTCGGCTGATTTCGCCTTTCCAAAAAACAATTCCGAGCCTTTTGGATTCGTCAGTCGGTCAGCATCTCCGTGAATCAGAAGAAATGGGAGTTCAAAGTTCCCCGCCTGACTCTGGATAAACTGCATCATTTGATAGAGTTCGTATCCCGTCCGGGCCGGAATGTTTTCCTGATAAACCAGAGGATCGTTTTTGTATTTCTCCACCTCTTCCGGAATCCTGGACACTCCGGCAATGTCAAGTTTCAGGACTTTCAACTTCGGAAGAAACCAATTGACTAAACCAGACACCGCAATCAAAATCGGAGAAGTCCCTTCGGCTTCCTTGATCGCCGGAGAACTCAGGATCACTCCCGCAGCTTCAGGCTTATATTTCAAAACATAAGCTGCCACCAATCCGCCGCCCATGCTGTGCCCATAGAGAAACGTCGGAAGTCCTGGCAGGTAGTTTTTGCCTTTCCCAAAAAGCACATCGATATCCCGGAGGTAATCTTCATAGGAGTCAAAATAGGCTGTAGGTTTTCCCTCAGCCGACTTTCCATGTCCTCTTCCATCAAAAGTAAAAACCGCTACGCCCAACTTATTCAACTTTGAAACCATCCCCTCGTACCTCCCACTGTGCTCGCCCAGTCCATGGACAAGCAACAAACTCGCCTTTGGAGTTTCGGGCAGCCAGGCTTGGAGGTAAAGTTTCAGGCCGTCGTGGGTCGTGTAGGAGGTTTCGAAGTGGGGCAAGGATGGAGATACTTTTTGATTAAATTTAGAATTATGCCGACCATATTCAACCAAAATGGATTCAGATTCTTCTTCTATAGCAATGACCATTTGCCTAGGCATGTTCATGTTGAAAAATCCGGCAAAACTGCCAAGTTTATTTTGAATCCTATTGAACTGGTGGTGTCGAAAAAATTTTCAGCTGCGGAATTGCGGGATATTCGTATTTTGATCCAAGAACATTTAAAATTAATAGAACAACGCTGGGATGAGTACTTTAACTAATCTAAAATCGAACCAAGCTGTAAATCTCTCTTTTTCAAAGGAAAAGATGGTCATCTTCATGGAAGATGGCAGAGAAATCGGAATTCCATTGGAGTGGTTTCCGCGACTGAGGGATGCCTCCCAGGAAGAATTGGAAAACTGGAGATTCATAGGTAATGGAGAAGGAATTCATTGGGAGGATTTGGATGAAGACCTATTGGTCAGCGAGTTAGTTTCTTAATTGATTTTGCAAAACCAAGGCTCAGTTTTAAATCTCGGGTCTTTTTTATTGTATACTATGAATATGCTTCGAAAAATCACATTCACCTTTCTCTTATCATTTGTGCTGCTAAGCTCGGCAATAGCACAATCAGGCCTTTCCACCGACCGCCTTGCTCGATACGATGCCTATTTCCAAAAAGAAATCAACGAAGGCAGACTTCCCGGAATCGTGACCCTGGTCTACAAAAACGGCGAAAAAGTCCACGAATCGGCTTTGGGATTCAGCGATTTCACTGAGAAAACACCCATCCGCACAGATCAGATTTTTTTCATCCAATCGATGACCAAGCCGATTATGAGCACGGCTTTTATGATGCTTTATGAGGAAGGTTATTTCTTTTTGACTGATCCGATTTCCAAATACCTGCCGGAATTCAAAGAAATGAAGGTGGTGAAAGACCCCAATATCGGTAGCCCCTCAGGTTTGGAACCTGCAAAATCCCAAATCACAATCGCTCAGGTTTTGAGTCACACGGCCGGTTTTCTGCATGGAATCGGTCCGACTAAATTGGATGAGGAAGTTCGGGAGGCCATCTATATGTCAGGCCCTAAAACCATCGAGGAACGTGTGAAGGCATTGGCTGCCCAACCTTTGGCCAGTCATCCGGGTGAAAAATGGAATTACTCTGCTTCTCCGGATATCCTTGCCAGGCTGATCGAGGTGTTCACCGGAATGAGTCCTGCCGAGTTTCTGAAAACCCGCCTTTTTGAGCCACTTGGGATGAAAGACACCGGATACAATCTTACAGAAGCCCAAAAATCCAGGATGGTTCAACTCCACAATTTCAATGATTCCGGAGTTTTGATGACGAGTGAACGTCAGACACCAACTTCCGGCAATACCGTTTTTGGAGGAACTCATGGACTGTTTTCAACGGCACAGGACTATTCGCTTTTTGCCCAAATGATGCTCAATGGAGGAGAGTGGAACGGAAAGCGCTACCTGAGCTCGAAGACAGTGGAGATCATGAGTATCAACCAAAGCGGTGACCTTTTTCAAGATCCCGGAAAGGGCTTCGGGTTGGGTTTTGCTGTCGTGGATGACCTTGCTGACACCAAGTCTTTGCCATCGGAAGGCACATTCTATTGGAGTGGAGCCTATTGCACCTACTTTTTCATAGATCCAAAAGAAGAACTGGTTGCCGTTTTCATGACACAATTCAATCCTTTCAGTTCGTATTACGAAAACAAATTCCGGCAAATGATCTATCAGGCGATCGAGTGACAGCATCAAAAACCTTCAAAGATTCCCTTCCCGAAGGTTTTTCTTAGTATTTTCAGGAAAAGGATTTGATTACTTTGGATTCTACAAAGCCCCGAAACTCATGATTGAAAAAAGCCAGCATTTTTGCGGAATTCGTCCAATTCAGGCTCTTTTTCTTGCTTCATTCCTGACTTTTTCCTGTGGAAAAACTGATTCAGAATCGATTTTTCCACAAAAACAGTCCTTGACCGAATCTGTCTATGCCTCCGGATTAGTGAAGGCAAAGGACCAATATGAGGCCTTTACAATGGCAAGCGGACCCATTCAGGAAATTTTCGTAGAGGAAGGCGATACAGTAAAATCAGGCACAGCCATTCTGAAGGTTTTTAGTGAAAGAGAAAGTCTCAGCAGGGAAAATGCCCAGCTTTCTCAAGCCTATGCTGACCAACAAGCAAACCAAAGTCGACTCCGGGATCTGGAACTGGCAATTGATTTGGCGAAAAGTAAAATGCTAAATGATTCCCTGCTTTTTGTCCGACAAAAAAACCTTTGGGATAAAGGAATTGGCAGTGCCGTGGAGCTGGAACAGCGGGATTTGGCTTTTCAAAACTCCAAAACATCCTATCAATCCTCCCTTCTCCGATACCGTGATCTGAAGCGGGAAATCGAATTCAATTCCAAAAGTTCTTCGAAAAACCTGGCAATAAGCAAGGTGATGGAAGGTGAATTCATCCTAAAAAGCAATATCGACGGGGTGGTATTTTCCATACTCAAGGAAAAAGGTGAAATGGTGAGTCCCCAAACACCACTTGCCATCATCGGAAGTGCCAATGAATTTCTCTTGGAACTTCAGGTTGACGAATACGATATCTCCAAAGTGGAAGTGGGCCAATTGGTGATGGTTTCGATGGACAGTTTCAAAGAGCAGGTTTTTGAGGCAAAGGTGGTCCGGATTTATCCGATCATGGATTCCCGATCCAAAAGTTTTACGGTTGAGGCAGTATTTACCAAAAGTCCTCCCAAGCTATTTCCAAATCTCACCTTGGAGGCAAATATCGTTACCAGTGAAAAATCTGAGGCATTGGTCATTCCAAGAAACTACCTGTGGAACGAAAACAGCGTGATCAATGTAGACGGAGACACGATTCCGGTCAAAGTTGGCTTGAAAAACTTCCAATTTGCCGAAATCCTGGAAGGCGTAACCGAACAAACTGAACTAGTCCAGCCAGGAAAATGAAGTGGTCTCTGATCATCGAAATCGCCAAAGCTCTGATGTTGGCAAGAAGGAAGCAAACGATGATCGCTGCGATCGGAGTCATGTTCAGCATCACCATGTTTGTGGCTTTGCTCGGCTTTATGAACGGACTGAATTCAATGCTCGACGGACTTGTACTCAACCGTACACCCCATATCCGTTTTTACAATGAAATCCAGCCCAACCCCAATCAACCCATAGACCAAAGTGAGGAATTTGGCAATTCACTGAATATCATCCGATCGATCAAACCCAGTACCAGCAGGCTTTCCATCTACAACAGCGAATCCATCATCCGGACTTTGGAGCAGGATAAGCGGGTTTTGGGAGTGAGTCCAAAAATTTCCGCCCAGGTATTTTTCAATGTCGGGACCATAGACCTTACGGGAATTGTCAACGGAATAGAGGTCGAAAAGGAAGCTGAACTTTTTGCTTTCACAGATTACGTCACGACCGGGGACTATGCAGATCTCAACCAAACCAATACGATTATTTTGGGAAAAGGCGCCGCGGATCGGATGCTCGCAGATATCGGAGATGTGATCCAGGTGACCACTGCCCAGGGAAACCAGGTACAACTTAAAGTAGTGGGATATTTTCAGAGCGGATTGGGGGATTTTGACAATGTAAACAGCTACGCTTCCATCACGACTGTCCAAAAAATGCTCGGCGAACCTGCATCCTACATTACAGATATTCAGGTAAAACTCCACGACCTCAACCTCGCTCCCACAATGGCCAAAGAACTAGAGGGGATTTTCCAGATCGATGCGGACGATATCCAAACGGTTAATGCCCAGTTTGAAACCGGAACAAATATCCGTACCATGATCAGCTATGCCGTTGGAATCACTCTTCTTGTTGTCTCAGGATTTGGGATTTATAATATTCTCAACATGATGATCTATGAAAAGCTGGATACGATTGCGATCCTGAAGGCGATTGGGTTTGGAAGTGGGGATGTCAAGCGGATTTTCATCACCATCGCACTGACCATCGGTTTTGTGGGAGGGGCCTTTGGATTATTGTTTGGATTTCTTGCAGGACTGGGGATTGATCAGATTCCGTTTGAGACCGAGGCTCTCCCTACGATTAAGACATTTCCGGTTGACTATAATCCCAAATACTATATTATCGGTGGCACATTCAGTTTGATCACCACCTACTTTGCAGGATTTTTCCCTGCCAGAAAAGCCAGCGCAGTGGATCCGGTAGAAATAATCAGGGGAAAATGAAAAACCAGTCTTCCATTGTCCTTGAGGCGAAAAACATCGATAAGTTTTTCTACAACCCTACCGAAACCCAAGTACTGAAGCAAGTTTCTTTCCAGGTGGCCCGCGGGGAATTTATATCCGTGGTAGGAAAATCAGGTTGCGGAAAATCCACCCTGCTTTACATCCTTTCCACCATGGACACCGACTACAAAGGACAAATTTCCTTGGACGGTGAATTGATTTCAGGTAAATCCTCCGATTACCTTTCCAAACTCAGGAATGAGAAAATTGGATTTGTCTTTCAGTTTCACTACCTGCTCAACGAGTTTTCAGTCTTGGAAAATGTGATGATCCCAGGCCTGAAACTGGGAAAATATTCCAGAAGCGAACTCGAACAGCGAGCCATGGAAAAGCTCCGGATTTTTGATATGCAAGACCACGCACGGAAAAAAGCCAATCAACTCTCCGGTGGTCAAAAGCAACGCGTGGCCATCGCCCGAGCCCTAATCAACGATCCCCTTCTGATCATGGGTGACGAGCCTACGGGAAATCTGGACAAGAAAAACTCGGACATTGTGTACCACAAGTTCAAGGAACTCGCCAGGGACTTTGGACAAACCATGCTGATCGTGACTCACGACCCGGAGTTTGCCGCAGGCACCGACCGGACCATTGAGATGGAGGACGGCCGGGTGATTAGACAGTGAGCAGTGGTCAGAAGGCAGTGAGCAGGAGGCAGTGTTACGGTGTGCAGACTGCCTACTGAAAACTGATCACTGCCTACTGGGCCTGAGACTGTTCTTCGATAAACCCCAAAACATCCTTATACCCCCTCGTCCAGGTGAAAAAGAACTGGGTCATCATCGGGATATGGTGTTTTCTCCGATAATAAGAATACTCCAGCGGCACTCCTTTTTCCTCCGCCGCCTTTCGAAAGATTCCAACCGTCTGCGTAATGGAAGGATAGGTTTTGCCACCTTCCAAGATCATCAGGGGAACATCGGTCTGGCCCAGAAAATTGATGGGTGAATGCGCCTTCCAAACTTTGGGATCTTCGGTAAAGGATTTGATGAATTTTTTTCCTGTGGTCTGGCCTGAATCTGCAAGGTAGCGATCCATGTCAAGTCCTCCGGGATCGTTGAGGATTGCCCCTTTCAGAGGAGTTCCTTCGGGAAAAAGACTGGCTTTCATCGCTACCAAACCTGCCAAATGTGCCCCTGCGGAATGACCGGAAATGTAGATTTGCTCTGGGTCGCCCCGATAATTGGCAATGCTGTCCTGAATCCAACGGACTGCCTCCCCCACTGCCTTTTCCATGGAATAAATCTTGTATTCAGGTGCAAGTGGATAATCAATCACTACGGTCACCACTTTCCGGCGGGCCATTCGGCTTCCAAAAAAGTCATAAATCTCCTTGTTGCCACTGTTCCAACTTCCTCCATGAACAAACAGCAAGACCGGATAATCCCCTTTCTTCTTTGGAGAAAACACATTCAGTTGCTTCTGTGGCAAGGAATCACCTGCCTGGAGGTAGGTTATTTCTTTGCTTCGGCTTATCCGTTTAAATGCACAGGAATAGGAAATAGAAATCAAGAGAATTCCCAGTAGGAAATTTTGGATTTTCATAGGGTGGATTTTAAACGAAAATATAAAAACCCATTAGTTTCAAAACAGCCAATTAGATTTAATTTTCATGTGAGAGATTGGTGAATCTAATATTGTTCTGCACACGATACCAAATCATCCCTGACTTCGGTCTTTAACCTAGCCAATTGCAGTCTGAAGACTGCCTGATGATGATCCAAGTTTGAAAACTTGAACCAGTGGAGGTCAAGTTGCAAAAAGAAAAAGGCAACCTCACTGGATTGCCTTTTGAAATTCAAATCAACGCAACTGGAAACTGCGACTGATCACTGCCTTCGACTTCCCAACTCTCGTTGGTCAGGTGCTCAGGCTGACACAGATTTTCTGCTAACTGAAAACTGAGACTGCCTACTGAACAAATGGTTCCTGCTGACTCAGACAATGGAAAGAACCCAGGCCCCAGATGAGATCCGTAGAATCTATTCCTACGACTCTTCTTTCCGGAAAACATCCCGTAAGAATGTCCAAGGCTTTCTGGTCGTTTTTATCGCGGAAAGTTGGTACAACCACCACTTCATTCGCAATGTAAAAATTGGCGTAAGAAGCCGGAAGCCGCTGCTCTTCCCAAATCACAGGGCTTGGCATCGGTAGCTCCACGATGTTCAATTGCTTGCCGTCTTCCAATCTCATCCGCTTCAGCAACTTCAGGTTTTCGTCCAGGATCTCATGGTTTTCGTCGGCTTTGTTTTCCTCCACCACCGTCACCACCGTGTCCTCATTGACAAATCGGGTGATGTCATCGATATGGCCATCCGTGTCGTCACCGATAATGCCGTCGCCTACCCAAAGGATATGCTTTGCTCCATAATAGTCTGAGAGGTATTTCTCGATCTGGGTTTGATTCAGACTCGGATTGCGGTTTTTATTCAGGAGGCAGGCGGTCGATGTTAGCAAGGTTCCCTTTCCGTTAAACTCCACCGAACCGCCTTCCATGACGATTCCAGGTCTGAAGCAGGGAATCGCCAACTCGGCGGCGATATGAAGCGGAATAAGGTTATCCAAGTCGTGGGGAGGGTATTTCTCACCCCAAGCGTTATACTCCCACTTGACCAAGGCCTTCTTGTATTCTGCCTCAGGATTGATCAAGAAAGCCGGACCATGATCTCGGCACCAAGCGTCATTGGTGGGGAAAAAGTGGAAAGCGACCTTGCTCATATCTACTCCGGCTGTTTCCAGATGTGCCAAAGCAAAGGTCTTCATGGCTTCATCTGCCACGTTGATATTGACCTTTTGACCTTTGGCTACCTCTTTAATAAACTGGGAATATGGCGCATAAATCGTCGCGATTTTTCCCGGCCAAGATTCTTCCTTGTGAGGCCAACTCAGCCACATCGACTCTTGCGGAGCAAATTCGGCAGGGAAATAATACCTCAATTCCGCCGGAGTCGCAGCACCGGTTCTGGCTAGTTCAAAAATATCTCTCATGGGACTATTCTTCGTCGAGGTAGCGTTTCGTGATCGGTTCGTAGGAATCAATTCGGCGGTCTCTCAGGAAAGGCCAGTGCGTCCGGTACCGATCCGAACCTGTCAGGTCCAGGTCCTCCACATGGATTTCTTCTTCCAAATGAGGAGCCTTATAGGTCACCCGGCCGAAAGCATTGGACACAAAAGATCCTCCCCAAAACTGCATCGGACCTTCGATGCCAGTTCGGTTAACCGATACGACGGGAATTCCATTAGCCACTGAATGCGAGCGCTGGATAGTCTGCCAGGCGCTGTATTGGTCGTCATTGGTCTGCTCATCCTGATGTAGCGCCCAGCCGATAGCCGTCGGATACACCAAGAAGTCCGCACCTTTCAAAGCCGTGATTCTGGCCGCTTCCGGATACCATTGATCCCAGCAGATCAAGACGCCGATCTTGCCGAATTTGGTCGGAAACACCTTGTAACCCAAGTCGCCGGGAGTGAAGTAAAATTTTTCAAAATAGCCCGGATCATCGGGAATATGCATCTTTCGGTATTTTCCGAGGTAGGTCCCGTCTGCATCCAACACAGCCGTGGTGTTATGGTAAAGCCCTTCGGCTCGCTTTTCAAAAAGAGAGGCAACGATGACCACACCGAGTTCTTTGGCCAGGGCACCGAGGGTTTCGGTGGATGGACCGGGGATGGCTTCGGCGAGTAGAAAGTTATCGTAATCCTCCACATCGCAGAAGTAAAGCGATCTAAAAAGCTCCTGCAGGACCACTACCTGTGCGCCTTTTCGAGCGGCAGCTCGGACACCTGCGATGGTTTTCTCCATGTTTTCGGCCACATTCCCAGAGCAACTGAGCTGGACCAGACCTACTTTAACGGTTTTGTTTGCCACGATTTTGAATTTTTGATTCTAAGGCAAAGATACTTTGGGTGGGGGGGAATGGCAAATGAAGTTTGGGAGATTGAAAGATTTGACGATTAAAAAATTAGTAATTTATCCTTACGATAACTTGAAAAGATTGGAGCTTATTTCTAATTTGGTTTTTTACAGAAATCACATTAAAATAAAACGACTGTTAATGTCCAAAATCCTTTGTACACTATCCTTTGTCTTCTTAACTAACCTGGCTTTAGCATGCACTTGTATTTTTCGAGAAAATCTTAAAAAAGCCCAAAAAGACAATTTCGAGGAAAGCAACATTGTTTTTATTGGCAAAATAGCCTCGATAGACACTCTCAAGTGGGAGTTTGAAATTGAGCCTTTGGAGGTTTTCAAAGGAACAGTCATGAATCAAAATTTCAAAAGCCAACTAAGCTCATGCTCCATTTTCCCCAAACAGGTTGGAGATATCTGGCTTATTTATAGCAATCAAGAGGATCAAGATTTGTTATACATTTCCCAATGTGGCCTATCAAGGAGCTTTGACGATCCTTTCACTATGAGTTCAGGAAGTAGCTCCCCTCCGCCACCCCCAATTCAAAAAAACGACTTGATTAATAGCACATTGACTATAGAATTAAACCTCTCCAAGGCAAAAATAAAGGCTACTAAAACTTTGAGAAAAGAAATTTTGGTTCTCCGACGGCTCTCTATCAGACAATCCCAAAGTAAAAACACTTCGAACAAGCCGTCGGCCTGAATGGACGTTAGATTGAATATGAAAATGCTTAAAGGAGAAATTTGTCTCTCCTATCCCCACATTCCTCACAAAACGGATTCAAAAATTCTGTTTACCGATAATTCGAATAATCTTAACATTTCCCTGGTTTTCAACTTTGAAGTAAATGGTGTTTGGACCTAGAACGCAAAATCGATAGTCGCGACGAATTCGATCCGCGGTTGGAAATTGCGCTGGATTTTTTGCAATTTGGTCAAAACACAAATAAAGAGCCTCGAAATACCGATCTGCCTGAGCCTCTCCAAAACGATAAAATCCAAATCAATAGATCCGGATAGTCGATAATTCATCTAAGTCCTTCTTTAGCCAAAGCTAAAATGTCCTGCTTGGATTTCGTGGAAAACCCACTTTTTTCACCTTTGATCAATTCTGATCGGAGCCAATCGATTTCTTCCTGACGTTTTCGCTCTTGGCGGATCAGTTCATTAACCAACTCACTTTTGCTGGCATACTCTTGACTGGCTACTTGTTCCTGAAGCCATCGATCATTTGGCTCGGTCAGAGAAATACTTTGTCTCCCCATCATTATTAGTATTTGATGTAAATATGCACCAATAACGAATCGATTTCAAGAGAAAGGTTTTCTAGTAACGAATTACATTATTGTTCATAATTTGGAATTTCGGTATCTCGATCCAAATCTGTCCCTAAGCCTTTAAAACAGAATAGCTCATCGAATAATTTTTCAGTAAAACTTATTCAACTTAAAATTTGACAATAGAACCCAAATTCATGACTTTGACCAAATGGACTATCAGCAGTTAATCGAAGAAGTTTACAATGAAGTGAAATCTGCCAATCCCCGGGGAAAGGTGGCTGATTATATTCCGGAGCTGGCTCGGGTCGATCCGGATAAATTTGGAATCGCATTGGTTGATTTGGAGGGAAACACCTTTGGAGCGGGAGACTTTGAAGTGCCATTTTCCATCCAGAGTATTTCCAAAGTATTTACGCTCACCATGGTGGCGAGCATTTTTAAAGACAAACTCTGGTCACGGGTGAATGTGGAGCCGAGTGGAGACCCGTTCAATTCAATTGCCCAATTGGAGTTTGAAAAAGGCATTCCAAGAAATCCCTTTATCAATGCGGGCGCTTTGGTGATCACTGACGCACTGACATCCAAGTTCGACGATCCTATCGCAGAAATCAGCAAATTTATCGATGAATTAAACGGAGAAGCATGCATTAAAATCAATCAGGAAGTAATGGACTCTGAACTCAAGCATTCGGAACGGAATACTGCGCTTGGATATTTTTTAAAGGCTTATGATAATTTCGAAAACAAGGTAGAGGACGTGATAAAAACCTATGTCGCCCATTGTTCCATAGAAATGAGCTGTGTGGACTTGGCAAGGTCCTTTTCTTTTTTGGCAAATGATGGCTATTCCATCTACGGCAAGCGGGAAATAGTTTCGGAAAGCTTTGCCAGGCGAATCAACTCACTAATGCTGACTTGCGGATTTTATGATGAGGCCGGAGAATTCGCGTTCCGGGTTGGCCTTCCCGGGAAAAGTGGAGTTGGAGGTGGGGTGGCTTCAGTGATGCCCCACAAGTTCAGCATTGCAGTCTGGAGTCCAGAACTCAATGAAAAAGGAAATTCAGTGAAATCGATTATGGCCTTAGAACTGTTGACGAATAAGTTGAAGTTTTCTTTGTTTTAAGGAAGAATGAAAAATTAAAAATCCATTACCGCCCCAAGTTTTCCCCTTAGTTCCAATGCTTTTTCCGAGCTAAGTTCCCCCTGCTTTTCCAAAAATCTACGGTAGTCCGAAACGTGGACCTGATTCACCAAAATCCACTTATGTTACCAATTAGAATTACCCAACCCCCAGTTGGCCAATCTCAGGATAAAACCTATTTTTAGTCCTGACCTAAACCCATTAACCAATGAAAAAGCTTTTTCTGTTTACCGTACTTACACTTTTGAGCTTCACTTTTTCTTTCGCTCAAAAGGGAACCAAAGAACGCATCAAAATCCACAGCAATGCCCTCGAAGGCAATCTGATCGGGGATCCGGTTGATCGGGATGTGACGGTTTATCTGCCTCCCTCCTACGCTTCCAATCCCGAAAGCCGCTATCCGGTGCTCTACATGCTTCACGGATTCACTGACACGGATTCCCAGTGGTTTGGCTGGGAAGATCACTGGATCAATCTGCAAACTGTGATTGAGCAATCCCTCGCTGAGAAGTTGTCCAAAGAGATGATCGTCGTCATGCCCAATGCCTATAACCGATTCAAGGGAAGTATGTATGCGAGTTCGGCCACGATTGGCGACTGGGAAACGTTTGTGACCAAAGAGCTTGTCGGCTACATCGATACCAATTACCGGACTTTAGCGAAACAAGAAAGTCGAGGCCTGGCCGGACACTCCATGGGAGGATACGGGACAATGCGCCTGGGAATGAAATACCCTGATGTTTTTTCTTCCATCTATGCGCTAAGTCCCTGCTGCATGGACGGTGGTGCGACTACCAATGCCGAATTGATTACCAAACTGGAAGGCTTCACAGTTGATCAATTGCAGGGTGCTTCCTTTTTTGAAATAGCGACGCTGGCGACTTCGGCAGCTTTTGCTCCGAATCCAAAAAACCCTCCTTTTTACCTCGATCTTCCGGCAAAAAATGGAGAGCCTCGTCAGGAAGTTGCCAATAAGATCATCGCCAACCGGACCCTATCGATCGTCGATCAATACATTCCCAACCTGAAAAAACTGAAGGCAATCGGCATGGACGCCGGTTTGCAGGATCGGGGCATTAGCGAATCCACCAAAAAGCTGCATGAATTATTCGATGCCTACCAAATCCCCCATCAGTATGAAAGTTATGAAGGCGACCACCTTAACCGCATCGCTGAGCGAATTCAAACCAAAGCACTTCCGTTTTTCTCCGAAAACCTCGTTTTCCAATCCCAAATCATTGAAAATGGCGGTACAGGAAGCTATCCGGCTGTCATGACTAGTGCGGCTTCTTTGCCTACCCATACCCTATTCCAGCCTCAGGATTTGACAAAATTTGGAAGTGCCCAAATGCTTCCCATTATCGTCTGGGGCAACGGGGCCTGTTTTGATTCCCCTTGGGAGCATGTCAACTTCCTCAATGAAGTGGCTTCTCACGGCTTCCTGGTCATTGCAATTGGCACCATGCCAAAGCAAACCGATGTGCGCTCTAAATCACACAAATTAGTAGATGCGATCGACTGGGCTATCGCTCAAAATGCTGATCCAAAAAGTCCTTATTACCAAAAGATCGACATCGAAAACATCGCAGTGAGCGGCATGTCCTGTGGTGGTTTGCAAACACTGGAAGTTGCAGGTGACCCAAGGATCAAAACGATAGGCGTATTCAACAGCGGAGTATTGGGAAATGGCGGAGGAATGCCAGGCATGCCCCAAGTCACCAAGGATCAGCTTCAAAAAATCCATACTCCCACACTCTATCTGTTGGGCGGGGAATCGGACATCGCTTATGGAAATGGAATGGATGATTTTGAAAAGATCAACCATGTTCCGGTATTCGTTGGCAACCTGGATGTGGGACATGGCGGCACCTATGGCAAGCCTTACGGCGGTGAATTTGCCAGAGTAGCTACAGCTTGGTACAAATGGCAATTGAAGGGAGATCAGGAAGCTGGAAAGCTCTTTACCGGTACAACACCGGGATTAGCGCAGTCTCCGGGGTGGGTGATAGAAAAGAAAAATTTGGACTGAGGACCTTGGATTAATTCCAGATAATAGAACTTATGGTCCAAAGCTGTTCAGGCTTGGTTCGTATTTCGTCCGGCATTTGCCCAGCATTTGAAAATCTCGGGCTTTTATCGGCCACGGCGAAACTGTTCAGCTGACATCGAACAAGCCACACGAAAGGGATTTTCATGATGGTTGGGGAGACAAGTAATAATTCATCAGAAAAGCAAATCCAATGGGATTAAAAGGGGATTAGGCACTTTTTACTATATATTATTTTGCGATGGACTTCAATGATAAAATAATTATATTCCAACTTTTATCATTTATACTTTCAATACCTCAGCCCACAAAAAATGAAATCAAAACTCCTCTCAGGTCTGGTACTGGCGGGCTTGCTCTTTGCATGCTCCCCCCAGCCAGCGAACCAACCCGATGTGCCCACTGCGGACGGCACTTTGGATCGCTCCGTTCTCCCGATCAAGGAACCAACGTATCCGGCCATCACTGAATTGGACGCACGAAACGCAACTGCGCCGAAGCGTTTTCAGGTTACTGCTCCGGATAATGCGCCAAATGTGGTCATTGTGTTGATTGATGATATAGGTTTTGGTCACTCCAGTGCCTTTGGCGGTCCAATCCATATGCCTACCCTGGAAAAGCTTGCTGCAAATGGCCTGAAGTATAACCGCTTCCACACCACCGCACTTTGCTCCCCTACCCGGACAGCCATCCTCACCGGCTACAACCACCACTCCAACAACGCCGGCGCCATTATGGAAGTAGCGACTGCTTTTCCGGGAAACACCGGTATCCGCCCGCAAAGTATTACTCCGATTGCGGATGTACTCCGGATGAATGGCTACAGTACCGCAGCTTTTGGAAAGTACCACGAAACTCCACCCTGGGAGGGTTCGGTTTCCGGTCCGTATGATCGCTGGCCGACGGGTTCAGGTTTTGATAAGTTTTACGGTTTCATCGGTGGTGAAACCAACCAGTGGCACCCGATGGTGTACGATGGAACAACCCGAGTCTATCCAAATGTGGAGGATCCAAACTACCATTTCACCTCTGACATGACCGATCAGGCTATCGGCTGGAAGAACACGCAACAATCGCTAACACCTGAGAAGCCTTTTTACATCTACTTTGCAACGGGAGCAACACATGCCCCACACCATGCCCCTGAAGCGTATTCTGATAAATACAAAGGGAAATTTGCTCAGGGCTGGGACAAAATCCGGGAAGAAACACTGGCCAGGCAAAAAGCACTGAAGATTGTGCCGGAAAACACAGTGCTCGCTCCGAAGCCTGCAGACATCAAAGATTGGGACGCGCTAACTGCTGACGAAAAACGTCTTTTTGAGCGTCAAATGGAGGTTTTTGCGGGTTTTGCAGAGCACACAGATGCGGAAGTAGGTAGGCTAGTTGCTGCGCTCGAAGAAAGAGGTGAATTGGAAAATACGGTTTTCCTCTACCTAGTGGGCGACAACGGATCAAGTGCAGAAGGCGGCATGATCGGAATGTATAATGAAAACACTTATTTCAACGGAGTGCAGGAAACCCTCGACATGCAATTGGAACGGATCGACAAACTTGGCACCGAACATACCTACAACCACTTTGCTGCCGGATGGGCGATAGCTGGTAATACGCCATTTACCTGGGCCAAGCAGGTCGCCTCTAATTTTGGTGGCACCCGCAATGGCATGGTGATGCACTGGCCGGCAGGAATCCAATCCAAAAATGAAGTTCGCTCACAGTTTCACCACGTAATCGACATTGCGCCAACGATCTATGAGGCGGCTGGATTACCCGCACCAAAAACCGTAAACGGCATTGAACAACGACCGATGGAAGGTGTGAGTATGAACTATTCTTTTAACGATGCAACTGCTGCAGACACTAGAAAAACGCAATATTTCGAGATGATCGGAAACAGGGCTATCTATCACGAGGGCTGGTTTGCAGGAACGATTCATAAAGCCCCTTGGGAAGGCCAGCCGAGACGACCGCTGACCGAAGATGTTTGGGAACTCTATAACATCAATGAGGATTTCAGTCAGTCTAACAACTTGGCGGAGCAAAATCCGGAGAAGTTGGAGGAGTTGAAAAAGAAATTCATGGAAGAAGCGGCAAAGTTCAATGTATTGCCGATTGATGATCGGTCCATTGAAAGACTGGACCCAACCATTGCAGGTCGTCCTGACCTCATGAATGGAAAAACCAAACTCGTACTCTACGAAGGGGCAAAGGGAATTCCTGAAAATGCATTCATCAATGTCAAAAACACCTCTCTGACCATCACAGCAGAAGTCGAAGTGGCTGCCAATGCCAATGGAGTCTTGGTATGCCAAGGGGGTGATTTTGGGGGCTGGACATTTTACATGCAAGACGGAAAGCCCTCCTACACCTATAATTGGGTAGGTCTGGAAATCTATACGGTCACTTCTACTCAAAAAGTCACTCCGGGGAAACATACCATTACGCTAGATTTTGACTACGAAGGTGGGCGTGGCGCTGGAGGCATTGCCACCATCAATGTAGACGGCGCAAAGGTGGCAGAAGGCAAGATTGCCAAAACCAATAGCAATACCTTTGGCATTGATGAATCCGCAGATGTAGGTACAGATGAAAATACACCGGTAAATCTGGCCTATTCGAACAAGGAGAAGTTTACCGGAAAAATCAAAAGTGTGACAATCGAAACTCTTCCGGCTAATAAATAACCTGAATTATAAAACCGTTTGGTTTGAAAAGGTCCTGCTCGTGCAGGGCCTTTTCTTTTTTGATTTTTGTCCAGTTTTCCCAATAGATCTCTCCGGACTCCACTTTGTCCGCTGAGGAACAAAATAAATCATTGCCGAACAGTCCTTTCTTTTTCAACCTTGGCCTGTTCGGTTTGAAAGGCCATTTTTTCTGGCCTTTGCTTGGCAAGTCAATCTTAAAATAAAGTTGCACCTGCCATGTTCAGAAATCATCTTATCACTGCCCTGAGAACACTTTTTCGCGAACGCGGAAATTCCATAACCAATATCGCAGGGCTGACTTTGGGGATTACGGGAAGTCTGCTGCTTTTTCTGATCGTCAGGCAAGGTTTGCAATTCGACCAGCACCATGCGCAAAAGGACAGGATTTATCGGGTGATATTCAGCGAAAGCGGCTCCAACGGGCTCTCCTTTGTCCAATCTGTTCCGGCAAGTCTGGCTGTGGAGTTGAAGACCGAAGTGCCGGAGATACAGGAGGCGGTCACTACAGTATACAAGCAAAACAGTCTGCTGGGGGTGGTGAAGTCTGACGGTACGGTCGACCGCTTCAAAGAAAAAAATGGGGTCGTTTTTACCGAAAATGCATTCTTCCGGATTTTCGACCGGGAAATCCTTGTTGGAGATCCTTCAAAAATCCTCACCGAGCCCTACAAAGCGCTGATCTCTCTGCGATGGGCCGAGAAATATTTTGGCGGCCGGGAAGTCATTGGCAAAGAGATCCTGTACAACAATCAACCCTACCAAATCGAAGGATTGTTGGCCGATTTCCCCACTACGACAGACCTTCCGTTTGAATTAATGCTTTCATTTGAGTCCATCCGGGCACAAAAGGAACCCACGGCGTGGGATGGGCTTTCGGATGAGGATAACTGCTATTTTTTGCTGAGCCAAGATGCCGGTCTGGGCTCTGTGGAAGCCGGACTGAATGCCTTAGTCGAGAAGCACTATGGAAAGGGGAAGGAAAACCCTCAGGGAAAGCACTTTCTGATCCAGCCCCTTGATGAGCTTCATTCCGACATGCGGGTTGGGAACTATAATTCGAAGATGCCAGCCGCCGCCAAGATTGCATTCACAGCAATCGGCCTGTTTCTGTTGCTCACCTGCTGCATCAACTTCATCAATATTTCGACTGCTTCAGCGGTCAACCGAACCAAAGAGATTGGGATTAAAAAGGTGCTGGGAAGTACAAGGGGACAACTCATTATTCAAATCCTGACCGAGTCGTCGATGGTGACCCTCGGCGCATGCCTTCTTTCTTTGCTGGCTACGCAATTGCTTCTACCCGTGGTCAATAGCTACATGGATCTTTCTCTCAGTTTGTCTCTGACCTCGGACTGGGGTATTTGGCTCTACTTTGCTGTTATTTGGGGAGGTGTCACACTCCTCTCAGGGCTCTATCCGGCATGGGTTATTTCGGGTTTGCGTCCCGGGCATGTGATCCACGGAAGTTCAGTTTCCCGAGGCTCCGGCTATACTATTCGTCGCACGCTGATTGTATCCCAGTTCTTTATTTCTCAATTTTTTATCATTTCTACCTTGGTCATTTATGCGCAATTCCGTCATATGCAGCAACGCGATTTGGGTTTTGTGCAAGAGGCAATTGTAAACATTCCTATCCCCGCCATCGATGAGTCCGACTCCATGATGGGACAGACCAGCAAGCGAACGCTCAAAGCTGAACTGATGCGAATTCCCGGAGTGGAGGCCGCCAGCCTGAGCCGAACGGCTCCTGCCGCCAACAGTGTCATCAGTACCAGTATTAATCTCTCCGGCTCCGATGAACTCATCAATACTCAGATCAAAGAAGCAGATGGCGACTACATCGACTTGTTTGGATTGGAAATCCTGGCAGGCGCCGGATTGGCGGATCTTGATACTGTATCCGGTGTTGTGGTCAATGAAAGCCTTGCCAAATCAGCCGGATTCGAGGATTATTCCGAATTCGTGGGTCAGGAAATAAACCTTTGGGGCAATCTTCTCCATGTGAACGGGGTAGTCAAGGACTTCAATTCCACCTCACCGGGCGATAATGTCAGTCCCCTTTTACTGATGAACGGCTTGGACAGCTACCAGACAATTTCTCTCAAACTGACCGGAGCTCAGGTCCAGCAGCAACTCGGCCAGATCGAGGAAATCTGGGGAAAAGCCTATCCGCAACATCTCTTCGAATACAGCTTCGTCCGGGACGACGTCAGCAATCTATTTCGAGGCGAGCGAAAGACCACCAGCTTATTGGCCTTTTTTGCCGGTATTGCGATTTTCATCGGTTGCTTGGGCTTGTTCGGATTGGCGACTTTCATGGCCAACAACCGCCAAAAAGAAGTCGGTGTCAGAAAGGTACTGGGAGCCTCTGCGCCATCCATCGTGTGGCTGTTTTCCAAGGAATTCATCCGTCTGATCCTGGTCGCCTTTGCCCTCTCGATGCCGATCGCCTGGTTTGTCATGGGTGAAGTCTTGAAGGAGTTTGCCTATCGGATCTCTATGGGACCAGCCCTGTTTATCGCCGCTTTGGGCGTAAGTATGGGCATCGCGCTTCTTACGGTAAGCTACCGATCAATCCAGGCGGCCTTGGCCAATCCAGTGGACACGCTGCATGCGGAATAAAAATGAGGTGACGCAAAGACGCAGATTTGACAAAAACCACAGACATTCTTGTCATTCGGGATTTTTTTTGCTCTGGGATGATATTCTCTTAGTCAAAAAGGTCCTCTTTTAGATTTCTCTTTGGGTTTTTAATATGGAACGTAACCCCAATTCCCCAACCCTCCTTCTCTCAAATCCGTCAAAAAATACCGTATAAAGGGTATTTTTTCCTATCGCATTTTTTTGGATTTTCGACCCTGTCAATTCAAATCACCCATTTGACGATAAGCAATCACATGCTAAATGAATGAAAAAGATCGAGTTATAGCCTTTTTCTTAAAAAAACTGGACGAGAAAAATTTCGACATCTCTCAAGTCAGAAGAGACTTGGAAAAGGAAAACTATGACGAGAACGAAATCAAAATCATTGTGAAATTGGTGGACAACGAAATTCAAAGGAAACTTTTCGCATCTGCCAATTATTCAAAATCGATGGATTTAGTAAAAATAGGAGCTGTGCTTACCCTGATTGGATTGGCGATTACAATAGGCACTTTTCTAGGACTTATTCCAATGGGCAACTCCTTTCTAATCGCATACGGTCCGGTGCTGGCAGGGATCTCCTTGATGCTATCAGGATGGTCAAGGAAGGAAAAAAACAGGCCCCAACCTGGCAAATTCCGACGCCCACCCTCCACAGACTCCAAAAGAAACCCTAGCTGAAAACCTTGTCCAAAGTTCGAACTTTGGACAAGCACAAATCTTATCCATTCCATAAATTTCTTTCGCGAAGAACTCGTATCCTCTGCGATAAAAAAAACCATCGCTCTTTTAAAAATTCTTAAATCTCTCACTAATCACCCTTTCCCCAAGAATATCCAAACCTCAATTCCAAGACATTGGAGTATCTTTCTGGCAAATCAGTTGTGCAGATGTCTCCACTTTTGTCAATTTCCGGATTTAGAAAAAAGTATCCTTCTGGCTTTCAATTCAACTTGGATCAGTTGGAATTGCAACAGGGAATACACCTGATTCAGGGAGAGAATGGCTCGGGGAAATCGACATTCCTGAAGGCTTTGGCCGGCATCCATGATTCTGAGGGAGAAATCGCGATGGCCGGAATCTCCCTTCGCAAAGATCCCCTCGCCTACCGGATGAAAATAGGATATGCTGAAGCCGAACCCGTTTTCCCCGAGTTCCTCAATGCCGATGATATCATTCAGGTGGTCGCAGCCTCCAAGAATGCTAAAAAGCAGCAAATTGAGATCCTGAAGGAAAAACTCGGGGTTGGGAATTTCTCAAGCTATCCGGTCGGAACCTATTCTTCGGGTATGCTCAAAAAGACCGCTCTTCTTCTGGCATTCTTGGGAAGTCCCAGCCTGATCATCCTCGATGAGCCATTCACTACCATTGACGTCGCGAGTCAGGAGATTCTGACGGACTTGATCCTGGAGAAGAGCAAAGCTGGAGTGAGTTTCCTGCTCACCTCCCACCAGTCAAACCCCTTGGATCATCTCTTCTTTACCTCCAAACTCGTGTTTGAGACGGGCAAGCTCCTTTGCCATGAATGACGCTGACTTCAAGGCCTTCGTCATCCCTTTTTACAGAAGCCTACTCGGGTTTTGGATCTTGGTTTTGGTCTTCGGAGGGGTATTTATGGAGCTAAAACAGCATATTCTCCTAGGCAAATTCCTGTTTGAGCACACCCTACCCTTTTCCCTTCTGCCTCTCGGATTTTTGGCGTATTCGGGATTTCATTTGAGGTTCCAGATGGCAATTCTTCGGAGAAAGGAATACCAAGTCTTTCATCAAACCGCCCTGATTCCTTTCCGGGATTTTGCCAAAAAATGGGCGGTCATCATTCTCGCCAATCACTTTATTCTGATTGCCTATCTGGTCTTTTTAAGCTATTTCGGAATCGAAAAACAGGCCTGGACTCCACTCTTATTGCTTTGGGCAGTGGTAGGGTTTTCATTGGCTTTGCCCATTCTCCTTATTTATAGATACCTAGGCAAACCGCTCAAGGAAGCTGTTTTGATCCGGCCCAGGTGGGAAGGCAAACTTCCCAGGATCACTTGGTTTCCTCTGGAACTCCGGCAAAACCGCCCTATTCTCTTACTTCTGACCAAAGGTCTGAGTCTGCTATTGCTCAACGGATTTTTCCTGTCCTTCCGGTCAGGAAACTACGATCATCGCTGGCTGGAATTCGGAATCCTGTGCGTGTCTTTTTTTCATATCCCCATCCTGTTGGAAAAAAACGAGTTCGAAAACAGCCGAATGGCCTGGTTTAGAAATCTGCCTTCACCCTTCCTTCCAAAGCTGTTGACCCATTTGGGAACTCTAGTCTTGATCCTGTTCCCCGAACTGCTTTTCCTTTTTTGGAAAGTCTTGCCGCTGTTCGCCCCGGACAGACTGATTTCCCTGCCGCTTTTGCTGATTTCAGGGGTGATAGCCTTGCTGGCACTGATCTACAGATACCCGGATCGGTACTTTTATCGGGTTGCCTTTGGGTCTTTCTTCGGCTGCTTTTTGGTGCTTCTCTTCGGAGTGCCTTGGATCTTTCCGGTTTTGGCATTTGTGATTTTCTTTGGATTTCAGATCCGATCGCCATTTCAACTCTGATTGCACCCTCACTTTGAAAAATCTGCTTTTAACCGCAAAAAATTTCACCACAGAGATTCAAGAGGAAAAATTTCCTATGCACTTGAGCCTCCCTCGAACTTCAGTCCTCCTTCTTCTCTCGTACCTTTTGCAAGAGCGTAGAGAAAAAGCTAAAGCTTTTGCGGTACGATCAGAAAAAATCTTGGCGCCCTCTATTAAAATCTCTGCGAACTCTGTGGAGAAAAAAAACAGAAAGCCTGAAAAGGAACGCGAAGCATAGTTTATTTTGAAAGAGTCTCCCTCGTAATTTGTCAAATGAAACTTTCTCTGATTTTCCCAAAATCGAACATTTTTGTCCGTAGAAAATTAAGCCAACGTTTTCAAATCAGCCTGTTTCCTGCTTTTTGGCCTTTTGGATCAGGCATGGCTTTGGCTAAAACTCTGACGCAAATCAGGACTACAATCCAAACCCGATCATCCCATGTGGAAAAATTACCTGAAGACATCTTTTAGAAACCTCCTCCGTCAGCGGGGTTATACACTGATCAATGTGCTCGGGTTAACTTCCGGAATTGCCGTTAGTATTTTTATCCTGTTGTGGATCTTGGATGAGGTATCCTATGATCGGTTTTTGAGCAAAAGTGATCGCATTTACAGCGTTATGGTCAACAGTACCCTGCCCGACAGAAGTATTTCTACTCACCCTGTTCCTCCAGCCCGGCTCAAGGACGTCCTGTTGGACGAAATTCCCGAAATCGAAACCGCAACCCGATACAGTTTTGAAACGGCGATGCTGGTTAAAAACCAAACCGAGGGATTCAACGAAACCGGCATCTTTGCCGATTCAGCGTTTTTCGAGGTTTTCAGCTTTCCGTTTTCAATAGGTTCATCAGAAAATCACGCCAGAGAACTGAATTCAATTGTCATCTCGGAGGCATTGGCGGAGAAACTTTTTCCCGGTGAAAACCCAATGGGAAAGACCCTCAGCCTCAATCAAAATCTGGAACTGACTGTTGGTGGAGTCTTCGAAAACGTCCCTGAAAATTCCTCGCTCCAGTTTGATTTTGTTGTTCCTTTTGAATTGTACCTGAAGGAAAACCCCTGGATGCAAAACTGGCAAGCCGGAGGTTCACGGACGGCGGTTTTACTCGGGGAAAACAACCCAAACCCCGACTCTAAGATCGCTGGCCTGATCAAGTCCAACTGTGCAGAATGCACGGGCATTCCCTTTCTTTTTCCTTATGAAAAAGTCCGGCTTCACGGTGAATTTGAAAATGGTCTCAGCGTCGGAGGCAGAATCCAGCAGGTCTATCTTTTTGGTGCGGTAGCACTCCTGATCCTCCTGATGGCCTGCATCAATTTTATCAATCTGGCCACAGCACGAGCCGGAACCCGAGGACGTGAAGTCGGTATCCGCAAGTCCATCGGTGCAAACCGGGGCGAACTGATCCTCCAATTTGTCCTGGAATCGGTCCTGCTTTCCTGGATTGCCTTGATCTTCGCCGTATTGCTTGTGCAGTTGCTTCTGCCATTTTTCAACGAATTGACTGGCAAAGCTGTTAGCCTTGAGCTGGGCAATCCGGTTTTTCTCCTTTCGCTCGTCGCGATTACGCTGCTCACGGGATTGCTTTCCGGAAGCTATCCTGCCCTGGTTCTGTCTGGATTTAACCCCATCAAAGTCCTCAAAGGCGACAGCCGATCCCTACTCAGCGGCAGCGGACTGCGCCGGGTGCTGGTCGTCGCCCAATTTGCCGCCTCAGCGATCCTGGTGGTTGGGAGCATTGCCGTCCATCAGCAAATCACCTTTATCAGCGAGCGAAATCTGGGCTTTGACAGAGAAAACGTGCTGGTGATTGACCAAAACGAGGGGATTGTCAAAAACTACACAGGCATCAAAAATGACCTCCTCCAACTTCCAGGCGTTAGTTCCATTGCCTTTGGGGGAAACAGTATTTTCACAGTGCCGATCACTACTTCTGATCCTGTCTGGCCCGGAAAACCGGAACAATCGACGATCAATTTCAAGATTTACCGCTGTGATGAGGGATTTATCCCAACGCTGAATATCCCGATCCTGGAAGGCAGAAACTTCTCCGGAATTCAGGATGCCTCCAACTACATTATTAACAAAAAAGCTGCCGAAGCCATGGGGCTGGATCCTAAGACGGCTGTGGGAACTGAGCTGGAAATGTGGAACGGCAAAGGACAGATCGTCGGGGTCACCGTGGACTTTCACAACGACAACCTGAAGTTGAACATTGAGCCGATGATTTTTATGTATTCCGAAAACGTCGGTTCCCACTACTTTCTCAAAGTATCCGGGCAGGCTTCCCTTCCATCCGTAGTGAAGCAGATCGGCACAGTCTTCAAAAAACACAATCCTGATTACCCCTTCGAATACAGTTTTCTGGATGAAGTATTTGACCGGGAATACGAAAACGAGCAGGTAATCGGTAAACTTTCCCTCGCCTTCACCTGCATCGCCAGCCTAATCTCAGCACTCGGTTTGTTTGGTTTGGCCTCATTTACCGCAGAACGGAGAACCAAGGAGATGGGAATCCGAAAGGTACTGGGGGCTTCCGCAGGAAGCCTTTCACTGCTTCTGTGCGGGGATTTTGCCATCTTGATCGTGACAAGTTTGTTAGTCGGTTTTCCTCTGGCTTGGTACTTCGTGGAGCAGTTTCTCTCAGGCTACACTTTCCGTGCAGAGATTCCTTGGACGCTCTACCTCCTTACGGCGGCCCTAATGCTGGGACTGACTTTTGTCTCGGTCGGCTACCACACGCTAAAGGCTGCCTGGAGCAATCCGGTAAATTCGCTACAGAATGAGGGGTGATTGAAACTGGGACTTACCTTAACCCATGCTTTTTCGAAATGAACACGAATGAGAAACCATTTCCGAAGTCTTTTCTTTCGAATCAATGTTTCCTAACTTGAAATCAACAAAAGCATGTCTTTATGTCTACAACTCTAAAAGCATCCGTTCATCAACTCGTGGAAGAAATTGAAAACGAGCAGCTTCTGGAGACGCTCAGGGATTTTCTGTCCCTTCGGAAAAAGTCTCAGCCCGGTAAACTTTGGGAAGACCTGCCTGAGGATAAAAAACAGGGGATTTTATTGGCCTTGCAAGAATCCGAGGATGAATCTTCTTTGATGACCCGAGAGGAATTTTTGAAACCGAAAAAATGAAAATATTTGTCAGCAAACGAGCCGACAAGGATTTTCAAATGATCTTAAAATACCTGGAATACAAATGGGGAGCAGGTTCGGTTGAAAAATTCAAATCCCTCACCAATGATTTTTTAGATATTTTGGAAAGCTTTCCGGAAATCGGTTCGTTGGAGATTACAGAGAAAAAAATTCGAGGGTTTCAACTCACAAAGCAAACCTGAGTCTTTTATACGATCAAGTCGAAGTTTATTTTGATTTTGGCCTTCTATGACGTCCGACAAAATCCTGAAAAGAAAAATCTCTGACTTTTGTTATAAAAGTCCTTCAGATCGCTTACTTATCCCCTAAGCATCAAGGCTTTTTCGAAGTGAATTTTTCGAGCTTTTCCAGAAATCGGTGGCTGTTCAATTTTATCAGAGCATCACAAAAACATTATACTTCCGGCAACTAGCAGAAAGTTCTATTTCTTGCTACAGCTCCAAAACTTTGGAGCATTTCTCCCTTCGTGGCAATTTTCTAGGATTTAATCTAATCATTTTCTATTTTCACACATTGAGACAATAGCCCATTAATTATGAAAAAACACTTGCTCTTTACCCTTTTATTTGTTGTACTGCTAGGAATTACTTCCAACGCGCAGGAGGCTCTTTTTCGAGCACAAAACATCATTTCCCCGGAAATCCATCCGGACAATTCGGTCACTTTCCGTATCCATGCACCCAATGCCACGGCAGTACAGGTGACCGGGGATTTCCTCCCATCTGAGAAAATGGAAACGCCGATGGGCCAAATGGACGGTCCCGGAAAAGCCAGTTTGACCAAAGGCGAAAATGGTGTTTGGGAATTCAAATCCCAAACATTGAAATCTGAAATGTATGGCTACTCCTTTGTCGTGGACGGACTCAGCACCATCGACCCAAACAATCCTTTCCTTATCCGTGATGTGGCTTCGGTAACCAATATCTTTATCATCGGAGGCGGACATGCGGACCTTTTCAAAACCAATGACATTCCGCATGGATCAGTTACCCGTCGCTGGTATGATTCTCCGGGTTTAGGGATGGATCGTCGGATCACCATCTACACTCCTCCTGGATATGAGAATTCCACTGAAAAACTCCCTGTTTTGTACCTTTTGCATGGAGCTGGCGGAGACGAAGAGGCCTGGATTGCTTTGGGACGGACTGCTCAGATCATGGACAATTTGATCGCAGAGGGCAAGGCCAAACCGATGATCGTGGTGATGCCAAACGGCAATGTAATCCAAGACGGAGCACCCGGAGAAGGCAGCAAAAACTTCTACAAACCGCAGTTTATGATCCCAAAAACCATGGACGGAACCTATGAAGGGGCTTTCAGTGACATCATCAAATTTGTAGAAAGCAACTATCGAGTAAAAGCAGACAAAGCCAACCGTGCCATCGCAGGTTTGTCAATGGGCGGCTATCACACCTTGCATATTTCCCGATACTATCCGAATACTTTCGATTACATGGGACTTTTCTCAGCGGCGATTATGCCGAGAGAAGATGCCACCGGAAAGGTGTACAGCAACTTTGACGAAACCCTGAAAGCCCAGATGGACAACGGTTACAAGCTGTATTGGATCGCCATCGGCAAGACGGATTTCCTCTACAATGCCAATAAGGAATACCTCGCGAAACTCGATGCGATGAAGATGACTTATACTTATGTCGAAAGCGAAGGAGGCCACATCTGGAGAAACTGGAGGGTTTACCTTTCCCAATTTGCACCTCAATTGTTTAACTAATCTTACCTATGAAACTCAACTTTCGAATTCTAATTCTTGCAGTTTACCTGGTCACAGGAACAGCAATAAATGTTCAGGCTCAGGAGATCAGTGCCATGCAGGCTCCCCGGGTAGTTTCTCCCGAAGTCAATGCTGACAAGTCGGTGACCTTTCGGATTCTTTCAGAAAAGGCCACCGAGGTCACACTCAACGGAAGCTGGATGGGATTCCGGGAAACCCTCCCTTTGACCAAAGGCGAACAAGGCGTATGGTCTGTTACCACCAAGCCATTACCTGCATCTATGTACCATTACAATTTCTTCATTGACGGGGTGGCTGCGATTGATGTCACCAATCCTCATGCCTTGAGAGATGGTACCCGCTATGCCAGTTTGCTGATGGTTCCGGGTGAGGAATCGACCGTTTTCCAACTCAATGACACTCCGCATGGCAACATTTCCCAGGTTTGGTACAATTCCCCTTCTTTGGGAACAGACCGAAGAATGTACGTGTACACTCCTCCGGGATATGACAGCGGAAAGGATTCCTATCCGGTCCTTTACCTTCTTCATGGTGCCGGAGGAGACGAGGATGCTTGGACCTCTTTGGGACGTGCGAACCTCATTTTGGACAATCTGATTGCTTCAGGAAAATCAAAGCCCATGATCGTCGTCATGACAAATGGAAATGCCTGGCAATCTTCCACGCTTCGACAGATACCTGGCCTTCCTACCCCTACCCGTGAAACTTTTGCACAGTATCAGGGCAAGTTTGAAAAGAGCCTCGTAGAAGACGTAGTACCCTATATCGAGAAAAACTTCCGGGTGAAAGCAGACAAAGACCATCGCGCATTGGCCGGACTTTCTATGGGTGGTGGCCACACCATTACCGCTTCAATCAACTACCCGGGCACTTTTGGTTACATCGGAGTTTTCAGCAGCGGGATCTTCGATGCCAATGCGGATATGGCTGAGATGGAAAAGAAATTCCTAGCCCTCAAGGAAAGTGGTGTTTCTACCTATTGGGTGGCCTGCGGCAAAGAGGATTTTGTGATGGAATCAAACAAAAGGCTTTTGAGTGTGTTAGACAAAACGGGCTTTGAACACGAATACTTCGAAAATGAAGGCGGCCATACTTGGGCAAACTGGAGGACTTACCTATCAATGTTTGCTCCAATGCTGTTTTAGGTATTAAAAATCATTTACCCGATCTATCTATTTATTCTGAAGAAAGCGCAGGCCAATTTGGTCTGCATTTTTTTTTAGTTATGCTGGTTATACTGCTTCTCCCGAAGCAGCACAGCAAAGAGAGAAGCAGCACAGCAAAAACCAAAGATCAAAAAAAGCCGATCTCCATTATGGAAATCGGCTTTTCAATTTGGGAAAATGGTTGATTAGATGTTCTCGATGTCAATTTCGGTTCTTACTTTGACAGCCTCGGTTCTATTGGACTTAATCGAATCCAATGTCTTTGAAGCAAATCCCTTGATGGTAAAGTTCTGGCCGTTGTCTATCTGATTTTCAAACATGGAAATGGAATTGTCCAATTCACTGATTTGAAAATCGATAAAAGCCTCGTCAAACGCCTCACCTGTCAAAAGCGCAAGTTCGTCATATTTCGTCTGCATTTCGGCAGAAATATCTTCAGACATCTCCACTTCCTTAGAATCCAAAATTCCGGTCAACTCAGATTTAATCTCTGTGTTATCTTCCAGAATCATCCCGGCATATTCCAATACAGAATCATCCTGGCCTTTGTCAAGCGCCAATTGACCAAACGATAGCTGGGCGTTGATGAATTGCGAAGAAGAAATGGCAAAGTTTCTGTCCTGCTGACTGACAGTGTCCACAATCGGTTCATCATCTTCATTATCGCATGAAGCCATTCCTACCAGGCAAAATGCTGAAAGCAATATCGCTCCTGATCTTTTTATTGCAGAAGTTCGGAAGGTAGATGAGGTTGAATTTGAATTTGTAGTTCTCATAAGACAAATAATTGGTTTAGTGAATACCGAAGTTTATGCAAGGACTGTTCCTTGTGCCTCCAAAGCATTTAAAGCAGGATTTTGGCACTTTTACATGTGGATCAACCCAACAAACTGCTGCAAAACACTCCCAATACTGGCAATTGTAACCTCATAAAAACCGAAAATCGTTTCAAGGCTTTTCAGGAATTGGGGTCAAATTTCCAGATTTAGGGCTTTTGGAATTGCTGGGATTGTCGAAAGCCTAAGTTTTGGCTTGAGAAAAGTTTATTAAAGTTGGGTGTATTATTACCCTAGGTCACATTGAATCATCTTCAAACTTTCACCAAATTCTGATTATCAGCTTTATTGCTACAACCAAATGAAGGAGGGTTTGAAGATCGATTTCGCCTGATGTTGGCTATCGCCCATGGTCATTATATTTTGATTACACCTCGACAAGCTCGGTGTCCGGCGCTCTTGGTCTATAGGGAGGGAGGAGGAAATGCGGCTTCGCCGCATTTCCTCCTCCCTCCCTAATTCAAAATAAAATTTCAGTGGTCGAGCTTGTCGAGACCAATTCGTAAATTTTAAATGCTGGTGTCAAAACGGACATTCATTTTATTCTAAATTCAAAATTTCTGATTCTGTATGAAAGCAATTTTAAAACTCGAAGAATTAGCCATGTTTCTAATCAGCCTTTGGGCATTTCAACTGACCGGAATTTCCTGGTGGTGGTTTGTGGGATTGTTTTTCCTGCCGGATATAGGGATGCTGGGCTATGTTTTGGGAGAAAAAACCGGTGCTGCGGTGTACAATATGTTTCACCACAAAGGAATCGCTTTATTGGTTTTCGGTTTGGGAATTTTTCTCAATCAGGAAATCCTGGAAATCGCAGGAATCATCCTCTTTTCCCATGCTTCCTTTGACCGAATAATGGGCTACGGACTGAAGTTTGAAAAAGGCTTTAAATTTACCCACTTGGGAGAAATCGGGAAAAATTCAGATTCCTGATTCGATCTATAGATTTCCCTTTTTGAGCTCTTCGGCAGCAAAATTGGCTGCCCTTGCAGTCAGCGCCATGTAGAGAATCGATGGGCTTTGGTTGCCGGTACTGGTCATGCAAGCACCATCCGTGACAAAGACGTTTTTGCAGGCATGGAGCTGATTCCAGGAATTCAGCATGGAATTTTCGGGAGAGGTTCCCATCCGTGCCCCGCCCATTTCGTGAATATCCAGGCCTGGAGCCTGTCCGGAGTCCCGGGATTCGAGGTTTTTCACCCCGGCTTTTTCCAGCATTTCTTTGGCTTGAGTGAAAAAATCCCGAAGCATGTTTTCGTCATTTTGATCATATCCGATTGAAGTGACCAGTTGGGGAATTCCAAAAGGATCCATTTCCGTTTCGCTTAGGCGGACATGATTCCCTGCTTTGGGGATGGTTTCGCCCTGCATGTACATGTAGACATGCCAGTTGCCGGGTTCGGTTTGGGCATTTTTGAATTCCGCGCCAAAAGTAGGATTGGACATTTCCTTTCCTCTTCCTCTCCAGGCTCCTGAAAAAATAGTGTATCCGCCCACAAAATCCAGATCGGGATCCTTTTTTCCAAGGTTTCTGAAATTAGCCAAAATGGGTTCTGTGGGATTGCGCCCGTAGTAGTACTTGTCCTGAAATTGATCCAGTTCTCCCGAAACCCATCCCCGGTAGTTATGGAATGCGACATAACGGCCAAGTAAATCGTGGTCATTGCCCAGCCCTTTTGGGAAGCGGTCTGATTTGGAATTGAGCAGAACCAGGACAGAGTTTAGCGCTGAGGCATTCAAAAAGATGATTTTAGCCTTGAATTCCATCACTTCATTGGTCTCTGCATCGATCACTTTAACTCCGCTTGCTTTGCCCGTGGATTCGTCATAAAGGATAGAATGTACGACCGAATGAGGTCGGATAGTCAAATTCCCCGTCCGCTCAGCCCAGGGTAAAGTGGAAGACACCGAGCTGAAATATCCCCCAAACGGGCATCCCCGCATGCACATATTCCGGGCCTGACATTGCCCCCGACCCTGATCAAAATGGACTTGCTTGGGTTCAGTCAGGTGGGCCCAACGGGCATGGACCAGATGCCGGTCAGAATAATTTTGACGGATCTTCTGACTCATCCACTCTTCGGCACAATTGAAAGGAAAAGGCTTCATAAACTCCCCATCCGGCATGGCTTCGATCCCGTCTCTGGAGCCACAAACACCGATAAATTCCTCTACATGAGAATACCAGGGAGCGACATCCTCATAGCCGATCGGCCAGTTCATTCCGTAACCCTGAAGTTCGGGTGCTTTAAATTCATGCCTGCTCCACCGCTGGGTAGCCCGGCCCCAAGTCAGGGACTTGCCACCAACCTGATAGCCCCGGATCCAATCAAAGGGTTTTTCCTGAATGTAAGGGTGATCCTTGTCCTCGATGAAAAAATGCTTGGTTTCCTCTCCAAACCCAGCCGCTTTACTGATCAGGGGATTCTCTTTGAGAAAGTCATGAGTTAGCCGACCTCGGTGAGAAACTTCCCAAGGTTTGAGTGTGGCAGTAGGATAATCCTTATTGTGGACTACAGATCGGCCTCTCTCCAAGACTAACGTTTTGAGGCCTTTTTCACAAAGTTCTTTGGCTGCCCAGCCTCCGGAGATTCCGGAGCCGACCACGATGGCATCGAAGGTATTTTCCATAGCTAGTGCATATTCGGAATTTGAAATTCAAGATCCTGATTCGGGATTTGAAAATTTCTTAAAAAGATCAGAGTCAGTCTTTTCTATAATTTTCATTCTAATCTGCCTCATTTGACCTGAAAGAAAAGCTTTACCAATCATCGACTTTTAGCCTTTTTATCTTTTTTCTCCCACTTTCCAATGGCATTGTCCAATTCCTTTTGATAGGTTGGTTCTCCCTGGCTAAACACCTTGTTGTCCACTTTCTGGATATCCTCTTCTTTGGTGGTATTGTAGCGGATCGGTGGATTCCTGTCTTTGCTGAAAAAGTAATTGTCCTTTACTAGATTGACTGTGGCTCGATGAAACCGTAGCGGAGATTTGGCAATGTTGTAGACCAAGTTACCCTCCACCAACACATCGGTGATGCCTTCGTCGAGAAACATGCCGTTGCTTTCGGCACGACCTGCATTGACTTCCACATCATAAATCCGATTGTTGAGAATCTGGCTGCCAGGTTGGAGACCCAGCATATAAATCCCACCTCCATCGCTCAGGATGTTCATAATATCATGAATATGGTTTCCGGAAATGATGTTTTGCCGGGAAGGGGTAGGCACAGGACTCCACATCCAACCCACGGAAATCCCGGTGTAAGGCAAGTCGAAAATATGGTTGTTCTTAATTGTGGTTTCGGCAGTTAAACCAGCCCAGATTCCCACTGCCCCGTAAAACTGAGCCCCAACTTGAGTCACGGTCGTATTTTCTATGGTATTTCCCAAAGCCACTTGATCCGGGGCCGAGGTCCACCAAGGTTCGTCGCCGACTTTTCGGTCCTGCCCCTCTCCGATCATAATCCCGTTGCCGGAAATATCTGAAAGGTCGGAATCCACCACTTTGCAGTTTTTGGAACCGGTCCCAAACCAAATGCCTGAGCCTCCCAAATTTTTGAAGCTACAGCCGGTAAATGAAACATTTTCTGCCCAGACAGCAGATATTGCTGCCGGCACCACAGCCCAGTCTCCAGTCGAAGGCCTCGGATCAAAATGACATGCCTGAATCCCACAATACCCTTTTTCGGGGATTTCCCATTTGCTGAACTGGAAGGTAATCCCTTCGAAATGGATGTTTTTGACGGGTTGGTTTTCCTCCCCGATGATTGAAATCAAGCCTTCCGATAGTGGAATTGCCACTTGTAGGGCATTGGGATTTATGCCTTCTGGAAGTTTCAGTAGAAATTTCTTTGAGTCATTCCGAAAAATCCATTCGTAATCCGCATCCAAAAACTCAGGTGCATTCTCGAGGAAATAGCGCGGGTTGGGTTCCCAATTGTCAATTGTGAAAAAATCGGGAGATTTCGCTCCAATAGAATCCACTGTGAAAAGCTGACTATTTGTCGAATCAATTTCTTTTACCCCGATTCTGGAAATGGACCAATCGTGCAGGAATACCAACTCCAAACCTTCCAGATTTCCAGGAATCGGAAAATCATCCTTTTCAAAAAAGAAATTGGTGCGCCGGTCTGCTCCTGCCTTTTTCACATGGAGAAAACCTACATTGGGAAAACGCGCCCGGATGGCCCTTTCCCCTCCGATAAACAGCTCACGGTAATCGTCCATCTCTTCCAAAGCTTCCGGCAAATTGGCCTCCCAAAATCCCTCTGCATTTTTGCTCCAACCGGCAATTTCCACACCCCCTGAAATAACCGGAGATTCTCCCTTTTGGGCTTTAAAAACAAGGTTCCCATTACCGATGCCTGTATTGGAGGATTCAAAAACCAGAGGCTCCGAAATCGGGTAAATACCACCAGTCAACCAAACAGTAACCTCAGATTCCTTTCCGCTTTCCAAAAGATTGAGGGCCATTGCTTGTGCAGAAGAGATGGTTTTCAGAGGAAGTTTTTTGGTTCCGTCATTGGAGTCATTCCCGGAGGGTGAAACAAAAATTTCCTGGGCCTGGAGTGAAAAAGTCAGGAAAACCAGAATGGAAAATGATACTGCTTGCTTTAGGCTCATGGGCTTTGGATTGAATACTGCAAAATATCAAACTGGCGTGGAAATCGCGGTTAAAACTTTCCCGAAGTTCGACCTCTCTTTGTCCGCTTAGATCTTTGCGGTTATTTTTTTTACTACAGAGTTCGCAGAGATTTTATTAGAGGGCTCCAAGAATTTCTCTCAAATCGGACCCGAAAAAGCTTCAGCTTTTGCCTCTGCGCCCTTGAAAAACCTTCTGATTGCCTGAAGCGAATGGGGTTCTTTCGCTGCCTGTTGATACAAAACCAAAATCTCAGTGCCCTCAGTGGTTAAAACCCTTTGCGTTCCTTGGCGTCCTTTGCGGCTAATTTTTTCCCACAGATTTTCACAGAAAAAGTCACAGACCTGCCCGCCGCAGGCAGGTTTTCGCAGATCTGCAACACCAAAAAGCTTTAGCTTTTTCTCTGCGATCTTGAAAAACGTCCGAGAGAAGGAAAGGGATTGAAGTTCAATACAGGTTCAATTCCTAATTTTCTTTTTTCTCCGAGTTCTTTGTGGTAAAATCCCTTCGCTGTTAAAATCCCCTTTACCAGGAGTAAATTCATCCAGGGCTTGAAATGCCGGTTTCTAAAAAATATTTTCTCCCCGAAGCATCAACTTCTCAAAACTTCATTTACTTTGCATCACAAAGTACTTTTCGATATGAGAAAACCGGAACAAGAATTAGCAGACATCAAGTCCATGATGGAGCGGAGCACCCGCTTCCTTTCGCTCAACGGACTGGCAGGAGTACTGGCGGGGATCTATGCCCTTGTTGGTGCAGGGATCGTCTGGTACTGGGTTTATTTCCCTGAGACCTCCTATAGTCAAGGGGCTACGGAGATGCACGGAACTGAGCTCATGAACAATATGCTGCTTCTTGCAGGGGTAGTTTTGCTGTTGGCCCTGGGGTCAGCTTTTCTCCTTAGCCGAAAGAAAAGTCAAAAAAACTCCCATAAGTTCTGGTCATCGGCGAGCAAACGATTTCTCCTTGCCCTATTTATCCCGGTGGTTACGGGCGGGCTTTTTTCATTTGCCCTGATCCACGAAGGTTACTTTCATCTCATCGCGGCAACTACTTTAGTATTCTATGGACTTGGATTGATCAACGCCTCCCATTTTACTCTGAGTGAAATCAAAAATCTTGGATATGGCCAGTTGATTCTAGGCCTGATAGCTGCTTTTCACCACGAATATGGCCTCCTTTGTTGGACATTGGGATTTGGCATCCTGCATGTGATCTACGGCTCCATGATGTATTACAAATACGACCGATAACGTGAAAGGAACGTACGACAAGGCCTTTGAAAATGTCATCCGGCTGCGGATCATGTCCATTCTGATGGTCAATGAGCAGTTTGACTTCAATTCCTTCAAGGAAATCCTGGAGGTCACGGACGGCAATCTGGCCTCTCACTTGAGGAATTTGGAAAATTCGGCCTATATCCGGGTGGAAAAATCCTTTGCAGGCCGAAAGCCGCTGACTAATTATTCGGCGACCGAGGAAGGCAAAAAGGCCTTTCAGTCCCATCTCGAATTCCTTGAAAATTTGATTAAAGAGAACAAAACCTAAAAAAATTTAATCACATACTTTGAAACACAAAGTACTTTCCAGTAAATTATATCCTAATCCATTGACTATCATGAACAAGCCAAACGATTTCCTCCAAGGGCAAACCCTCAGAAGCCTGGTCCTTCCGGCTGTGCTTGGGGCAAGCGCGCCTTTTGCCCTCCTGCTTTTCATCATCCTTACCAAAGAGGATGTTTTCGAATCCTGGATGCTGGCTCCGTTGACCTTGATTCCTCTGGGCGGAGCTGTAGGTGGAGTGATCTTCTACCTGATGGGCTTTGTCTGGTTTCCCTTCGGAAAGCAAAAACTGATCGCCATCATCCTCAGCACGATATTCTATTTCGTCGCGCTTTGGATGGCCGCCGTGCTTGCTTTCAACTTCACCGGACGCTTTGATTAAGCCCTGACTTACCCATTTGTCATTCTTCCACATTTCAATCCTAACCTGCCATGCTAAATCAAATCCTCTCCCACCTCCAAAACCCCGGAGAACTGGAGAAACTTTACCGGTCCAACAAGTCCGAATTCAAACAGGCCTTTCTTTCGGTTTATCCTGAAATCAAGGGCAAAGAACTGACTGAATTCTGGCACGAACGCCTCAAAGACGAGCCTGACGCTATTTCCTGGGGTTCCAAAAAAGAACATGGCTATGTAATTCTCGCCATTCTGATAGCCGGTTTTCTGGCCAAAATTCCTGAGATCTTCTCCGTCGATGAGGAATTTTTCTATCCGAGAAATATCAGCTTTATCGTCCTGCCCCTGATCACGGCCTTTTTTGCCTGGAAAAACCAACTCTCCCTCAACGCCAAAGCCGTGCTTGTCGGCATCACCGGACTTTCGCTGGTTTATATCAATTCACTTCCCGGAGGAGAAACCGACATGCTGGTTTTGGCCTGTATCCATTTGCCGCTTATTCTTTGGGGATTGTTGGGTGCTGCGTACTCCGGACGGGATCTTCTGAATTGGAAAAACCGCTTGAGTTACCTGAGATTTAATGGAGAAGCTGCGGTCATGTCTGTCTTGATCGGAATTGGAGGCGGGCTGCTCAGTGCAATCACGATCAACTTGTTTCTATTGATAGATGTCCAAATCGGAGACTTTTGGGCTCGATACGTGGTGCCATTTGGACTTCCGGCGGTTCCGATTCTTGGAGTTTACCTTACCCACACCAATCCTCAGTTGGTCAACAAAGTATCTCCGGTGATTGCCAAAATCTTCAGTCCGCTGGTGTTGGTGATGTTGGTAGTTTACCTGGTAGCCATTGCCGTGACCGGAAAAGATCCCTACAACGACCGGGAATTCCTGATGCTTTTCAACGTGGTCTTGATCGGAGTGATTGCTTTGATTTTCTTTTCCGTTGCCGAGAGTTCAGGCAAAAAAACCGATTACTCCGGTGTCTGGATTCTACTGCTGCTTTCCATTGTGACTGTGGTGGTCAATGGAGTCGCCCTTTCTGCGATTGTATTCCGGATTTCCGAGTGGGGAATTACTCCAAACCGAATGGCGGTGTTGGGTGGAAATATTCTGATTTTGATCCACCTCCTAAAGATCACGTGGAAGCTTTACCAAACTGCCACGAAGAAAGCTGCGCTGGAAGAAGTGGGAAAAACCATTGTGGTGTACCTGCCGATTTACATGCTCTGGACCGCTGTGGTGGTGTTTTTGTTTCCGGTGATGTTTGGGTTTGAGTGATGCTTCGGCTACGCTCAGCACAAGGAAATGGTCAACGGTCGACGGACGACCGTCAACAGCTGTTCCGTTTGGGCTTGGGGCTTTGGATTCCTAGGCTAGTGCAGGGAAAAATCTTAAGGTTAATTTGGTTGAATATTCAAGATTGGCGGCTGATTTCGGCCGCCACACTTTTTTCTAGCCATTTTAAACAAAAATTTTCACAGCACTATAGATAGTTTAGACGAAATAGTTAATTTGGTCATAGAACAGGGCGAAACTAATCGCAAGGAAAAAATACCTGCAGCAGTTGCGAGAGGCACGCCAAGATGAGATGCTTTACGCAATAAAAAGGGGGAGTTTCGGATATAAAACGTTGGCAATAATTTTAAACGACAAATAAATTTATGGAAAATCCGAAAATACAGCCAGACAAAATTACAAAACCAATACAGCTATTAGCAGTTTGGTTTGCTGGACTAGTTCTATTGGTTGGACTTCTTTTAACAGGTGCGAAGACGATTAATGAACCCATTTGGTTAGTCCCAGTTTTAGCAATTTCAGCAATATTGATAATTCCAATATTTCTTTATTTCGTGTTCCTACTTCAGACTAAATATCGTCCTCAAATGCAAGAAGACACTTTTTATTCTAGGTATCTAGATACATCTACCAATAAAACGGTTATTTTAACTGAGGAGTCAACAATAAATTCAACTGTAATAGAATTACAAAATCAGGTTATTCAATTGACCGAATCAAATAAGACTTACTTAAAAAACATAGAGAGTTTAATCAAGGATACAAAATCACAAGACACAAAAAAGATTTCAGAGATTGAAGCCTACATTAAGACCTCAAATGAAAATTTCACTAAAGTAGAAGAGAACATTAAAAAATCACAGTTTCAAATCAAATTAAATAGGTTACTTCCAAAATTCTCTGAATACAGACTTGCTATTGTTAAAAACGGATTTGAGAATTTAGAAGAATTTACTGGTGGGGGTGGAAAGCTATTAGACAGAGCCTTAATTTCTGTTGGCATGAATGTTGACCCTAAATTCGTATTGGAAGTGATAAAAATATTAAAGCCATTGGGGCTTGAAATTATCAATTTAATAAATAACGGACACCAGCAAGAAAAGAGAAAAAATGAAGTTGTAGTCGGATCACATGCATATAATAATACTGAGCTTGTTACACTAAATATTGATTCTGTATTTATAGAGACACTTTCAAATATTGAAAACAAAGAGCTGTTTCAATCAATGTTTAAATAAAATTACCTCTAACAGACGAGTGGCTAATTGAACATTCTGAATTCTAATAAACATTGGTGCTTAATTGAAAGTAAGTCCTTCTAACTTTGCTACTTCTCCAAGCTGGAAAACGTTAAAACCATTTATTTTGAGTACCCATCTTATGACACTTGATACTGTAAATATTGCAATCAGCAAATTAGAAAAATTAGACCCAGATGATGAATTTGCTTACGAGAACGCAATGATAGCTTTTCTTACAATTAAGGGCATTCCAGTAATTATCGATATTTTAGGACCGTCAACTACGGTTGTGCGGTCAAGGACTCACACGAAAGACGAAATTCAATTCAATAAAGTATCAGAAATATTTATTGCCCCACAAGAAGTTGTAAAATCTTTTGCAAGATGTAATCGTCCATTTCAATCTAAACTTTATTCTTCAGAGACCAGAGAAATATCTTATTTGGAAATCGCAGATGATTGGACAAAAAATATTAATCCTGGCGATACGGTTTATGTAACTATTAGCAAGTGGGAAATACAAAACCCTTTAAAAATAGTTATTATTACTTCACCAGATAAACACTTACGAGTGTCAGACTTCGATAAACATTATGGAAAAGGTTTCGACGAGACGATTCAACAATATGACCCAGAAACAAAAGCGGGGGCAATAGTTTTATATAGATTTTTGTTTGAGAAATTTAGGAGACATGCAAAAAAAGACCAAAAGACTTATATCATAACCACAGCGTATTGCAATCTGGCATTATACTTATCAAATGAAAAGGCAGACGCAATAATCTATCCAAGTGTACCTGCAAAAGAAATGGGACTTAATTTTGCATTTAATAAAGCTGTTTCAACATATGATATTTTTAAGCTTATTTCAGTTAGCAGAAATGAAATGCTTGCGACACTCTCGGATGACAACAAAATGGATTTTTCAGAACTCAACATAATTCATGCAAAAAGCTTCAATACGACGACAGACGAGATTATTTGGTAAAACTTCTGCAATCCCCCCACTGGGTGTAGTAGGAATACTATTGGGACTAGGTGAGTCTACAAAACACCTTCCTATCCTAACGAATTTGCAATTCGCTTTCTAATTGACAATTTATTTTAATTGGTAAAGCCCCCACTAGGTGTAGTAGAAAAATGCTTTGGACTAGGTGTAGTTTGTAACTACACCTTCCTATCCTAACGAATTTGCAATTCGCTTTCTATTTGACAATTTAATTTAATCGTTGAAGCTTTCTCCAGTCCCAGAAATTACTCGGGTTTAAAAGGACTAATCGATGTGGATTTTTGGTGAGTTTAGGCCAATGGCCAATTAAAAATTGGTCAGGATATTAGGGTGTAGTTACAAACTACACCCAGGCCCACCCAGACTAAAAACAGAAACGGG
Source organism: Algoriphagus sp. A40 (assembly GCF_002002735.1). GTDB lineage: Bacteria > Bacteroidota > Bacteroidia > Cytophagales > Cyclobacteriaceae > Algoriphagus. The sequence goes on from NZ_MUNY01000036.1 coordinate 109,986, forward strand.
CAAATCAGTCTTGACTTGCCCGTTTCTATACTTAGCTACCCCTCATTTACCGCCCATAAGGATGTTTGTATGACCTATTGGAACGGGTTGCAACATTGTCTGACGGTAGGATTGCCTTCTTTCTGGCAGTTCGCATGTCTGGGTGTTTATAATTCTCGCTCACGATTACAGAAGTAATGTCAAACGTAGTGCTCTGGCTGACCATGTGCTTTTTGGCATAGGCGGCCTTGTTTGGATGCTTGTAATTGCTGGCAGAATATGTCGGATCATTCTTTGGGACTGTTTGACCTATCGCCAAGTTCATGCTGAACAGAGCAACTAACCCAATTATGGCTTTTTTCATAAGTATAACGTTTGGTTCGCTATACAAATAAACGGCGCTTAAGCAGCTATGGAGATCAGGAAATACACCATAAATGACTCAGGGTTTATACGGATATGGGGGTATGGGAAGGCTAAATCAAATTCAGTTGAATGGATTTTTTGATCAGTTCGGCAGAGTTATTTACTCTCATCTTCCTAAGCATGTTTATCCGGTGAGATTCCACCGTCCGGATACTGATGGAGAGCTTATCCGCTATTTGTTTTGTGCTGTAACCCTGAGCAACCAATTGTAAAACTTCCTTTTCACGCGACGTGATTTCTTCAATGTCTCCATCTTCGGGACGTTGAAACGATTCTGCTATGATATTGGTAATGAGAGGACTGAAATATTTGCCGCCTTGATAAACTGTAGTAATTGCTTTTTCCAGCTCCGGCCCTTCTATATTCTTAAGCACATAGCCATGTGCGCCAATCTTTAAGGCGTTCAAGATGTAAACCTGCTCTTCGTGCATGGTAAGTACAATGAATCTAACAGAAGCTCCTTGCTTGATAAGTTGCTCCATGGCTTCAAAGCCATTGAGAACCGGCATAGAAATATCCGTCAGAATTATGTCCGGCCTGGTTCTTTCAAATGCCTCCAGAAGTTCTCTTCCATTACCGGCTTCTGCAACAATTTCAAAATTTTCATTTTTACCCAAGAGAGATTTAAACCCCTCGCGAATGAGGGGATGGTCATCGGCTAAAAGCAGTTTTATTTTATCCATAATGCCTCAGGTTGTGGGGATCGGGATATGTACTTCAATACTTGTTCCTTCATTCGATGAATGAATCTCAGCATATCCATCCAACAATTTGGCTCGTTCGCGGATGTTTCTCAAACCTAATCCATCTTTTTTCAAAACTTCACTTTCGACGAATCCTTTTCCATTATCTTCCACTACCACATAAATTTCGTCTTCCTTGTCCAGCACATGCAGACTGACTTTGGTTGCATGAGCATGTTTTACAATATTAGTAAGCGCTTCCTGGACAATCCGAAACAGCGCTATGCTCATTTCAAAAGTAAGTAAGCGATCGATGTCTTTGACATACGTGAAATCTACAGTGATTGAAGAATATTTTTTCACATGATCGCATAAACCCCTCAGGGCAGCTTCCAATCCATAATCAATCAGGGCATGAGGCATTACATTGTAGGATATACGCTTCACCTCATCAACAGTGTTATTAATTTGATTTTTGATCTCCGCTTTCAATTCACTGTCACCTTCAAAACGATCTACTTGCATTCGGATCACGGTAAGCATCTGGCCCACGCCGTCGTGTAGCTCCTGAATGATACGTCGTCGCTCATTTTCCTGCCCTTGCAACAACGCTATTGCCTTCTCTCTGTCAAGCTTAATTTCCTTTTCTCTCAAAATCAGCAGTTCATCACGCATGTGTAATAAAGCCTGGCCCAACATATCAGAGTCGCTAAGCGTTTTGAAAGATGTTTTAAAATTACCCGAGCCGATTTCCTGTGCAAAATCAGTGGTGCGCTTCAGGCCATCAGTCAGTTCGTTAATTGCTCTGGTGATCTGAATGATCTCATCTGTAGAGGATGTCAGGGGAGTTTGATTTGGAATTATGCCTTTCGACAAGGAAAAAACTGTGTTTTTCAATTCAAGAATTGGTCTTGCTATAGCATTCGACAGGAAAAAGGTAATCAAAACGATCAAGAGCAAAATAATCAATGTCGTTCCAATAAGATAATTTCGTAGTTCAATAATGGGAGCCATGGCCTCATCAAAATCCATTTCTGAAATAAGCATCCATTCCAGCGTGGCATTTTCAATCGGCCTTTGAACACTCAGCACTTTTTTACCGCGATAGTCGTCAATGATATGATCCTCCGACAAACCCCGGAAAGCATTGCGGATTGCCTCCGTATCCACTTTGATCGTGAGTGGCGGGACATCTGGGAAGAACCTGGATGTGGACCGCAGGCGATAATCCCCAGCGGCTATATACGATTCACCCGTGTTGCCCATTCCAGTATTCTCCAACAGAATATCCTGTACTTTTTGGAAGTCTTCCTCTACCCATATGCTGCCGACTACCTGATTTTTATCAACGATTGGAATATAATAATAGAGTAAAGTTTTCTTGGATGCAGAATAGGCAGATGCGTCTATGATTTGAAACAGATTTCTCTCTGACCGCAAAAGCGAATCCGCGGATTTCTTCAAAAGTGGATAGACGTTCTCTTCTTTTGTACTGAAAAGGACCTGGAAATTGGTATCCAGCAGGTATAAATTTTTGAACTCATAAACTTTCAGCAATTCCGAAATTTCCCCAAATTCATTTTTGGCGGATTTGCTTTTATTTGGTGCATCCTGAGCCAAAGACTGGTAAAGACCCAGAAATTTGTGCTCCAATTCTAACGCCTGAAGATCATTGCGTGATCTCCTGAAGTGTTCTTTGATGAGGTCGTTTTTTAAGATATTGATGGATAAAAGCTGGTCGATGGTTCGTTGTATTAAAGCATCGCGCATGACGATATAAAAGCCTGTGCATAAAACTACAAGGACCACCAGACCGATAGCAGTATGCGTAAGAAATAATTTAGACGAAATTTTAAGGCTTTTCACTAGGTTTCGATGAGATACAAATGTTCAATTTATAGGCATTTGAAAAGATAGAATTTTAATAATAACAATCCTACGTGATTCCTTTTCGCCAAAAAACAGATATTGACACTTGCACTTTGATCCCGGCAGGTTGAGATATCGGACAATGAAATGCTTCCTAAACCTATCCGAACACAGGCCAATTCGGTGGCGCAGTTGCAAAACTTCAACATTCGCACACGAATACTGGAAACAAGACAAACCACAATTGAATGAGAAAACTAATTGCAGGAATGAATATGACCCCCCACTGAGTGTGGCAGGATTTTAGTTGAGACTAGGTGTAGGCAAAACACACTAAAAATGGACGATTATGATTTCAAGATAGAGGCATATCGGGAGGGTTTCAGAGACCAGCTCATAGGCGTTTGGGAAAGATCCGTTCTGGCCACCCACCACTTTTTGTCTCCGACCGACTTCGAAGAAATCAAAGAATTGGTCAAGTCGATAGATTTCAATCAGCTGGACGTCTTTTGTCTGACCGGTGAAGACCGGGTATTGGGTTTTGTCGGTGTCCTGGACAGGAAAGTAGAAATGCTTTTTCTGGATCCAGACTTTTTCGGACAAGGCCTCGGGAAAAAGCTTTTGATGTTTGCGCTGACTCAGCTAGGAGCGGGCAAGGTTGATGTGAACGAACAGAATTCCAAGGCTGTCGAGTTTTACCGAAGATCCGGATTTCAGACATTTGAGAGGACCGACACGGACGACCAAGGCAGAAATTATCCCCTCTTGCGGATGAAATTGGCCGATCGTTCTGGATAGTTTTCAAAAGAATTTCGACAAATAGGCCAATTGCCCCTGCGATCCAATCTACCGAAAACGATATTTCCTTATCTTCGGAATGCAGTTCGATTCGCGCCTTTTTTGGCTGTTGAAATCGTTCCTGCACTTCACCCACCCTACGAATAAGAGCAAGAGGTTTTGACTCTTTTTCGCCTAAATTTTCAACAATGAGTGATTACGGAAGAAGGAAGTTTCTCAAACTTTCCGCTGCAGGTCTGGCGGGCACACTTTGGGCCCCATTAATCCAACGTGCTTTGGCCGTTGAGGCATTTGACGCTACGCGGTCCATCCAGGACGTAAAACACGTCGTGATCCTGATGCAGGAAAACAGATCCTTCGACCACTATTTCGGAGCGAAAAAAGGTGCCAGGGGTTTTGGCGATCGGTTCCCGATACCTTTGGCGAGCGGTCAAAGAGTCTTTCACCAATCGGATGGAGAGAAGATCGTCCCTCCCTATCGCGCGTTTGGAAAGACACCAAATGCCCCCATGGTCAAAGGTACACCACACGATTTTGCAGATATGCAGGCGGCCTGGAACCAGGGCAAATACGGGTATTGGCCCCTGTTTAAGACGCCCTACTCCATGGCCTATTACACCAGGGAAGAAATCCCTTTTCAATATGCCTTGGCGGAAGCATTTACGATTTCCGATGCCCATCACTGCTCGGTGGCCACAGGGACGGATCCCAATAGGATTATGTTCTGGTCGGGCTCCAACTTTGATCCCGAAAAACGCGCCGCGGGAATCAATTGCACGGATGTTGACTCAGAGCCCTGCAACGTCAGGTGCTGGGTGACCGGCAAGGAACCCGACCCCGGATATACCTATCAACTTAACGGCTTCAAGTGGCCAACCATCCCGGATGTCTTGCAGGAAGCGGGAATCAGCTGGAAAATCTATCAGGATCCCAACAACAACTGGACCGGCGCCATGCATGGATGTTTGGCCTTCGACTCCTTCAGGAATGCAAAACAGGGTTCCGAGATCTATGAAAAAGGGATGAGAAATTTCTCCATAAAAGATCTGCAAAGGGACGTTGAAAACAACCAACTGCCGGAAGTAAGCTGGATCCTGCCTTCGAGAAATGATTCTGAACATCCGAGTGGTCCTTCGAGCCCATACCGGGCGGGCTATTTTACCCAGCAAGTATTGGAAGCCCTGACGAGCAACCCAGAAGTTTGGAGCAAAACTGTTTTTTTCCTGACTTTTGACGAAAACGACGGACTCTATGACCATTTGCCAGCCCCCGCAGTTCCATCCTATAATTTAGACAACACCCTTGCCGGAAAATCAACAATTCCTGTTAAAGGCATGTATTTCAACAACGATAAGGGAACAGAACAATTTCTGCTGCATGACGGAAAAAGCAAGCGGATCTACCAAGACAAACGCGACACCATTTCAGGCCCAATTCGTCCTTGGGGGATGGGCCCGCGGGTGCCGCTTTACATTATTTCGCCCTGGAGCAAGGGCGGATGGATACATTCCGAAGTCGCCGACCACACCTCTGTGGCAAGTTTTATCGAGAAGAGGTTCGGTGTGACTGTTCCCGCGATCTCGCCTTGGCATCGAGCCGTTAGCAGTGACCTGACTTCAGCTTTTAATTTCGAGTCCCCCAACGATCCTGCATTTCCCAAGCTGCCCGACATGTCGGACTTTCAACAGAGGGACGACGCTTCCAACCAGCTTCCAAAGGCAGCTCCTCCCGAGCAACCCGCTCAGCTGTTTCAGGAAAAAGGCTCTGTTTTTTCCAGAGCACTTCCCTATGCATTGTATTGCCATGCCCGGCCGATGTCGGACAAGGTGCAGATTCAACTGGTCTTTGATAACCAGGGGAAGAAAGGGGCAGTCTATCATGTCTATGACATGAACAATCTGGAGCGCATTCCCAGAAGATATACCGTCGAGGCCGGGAAGCAAATTCAGGATGAGTGGGATCTGGCAGAGAAATCAGGCCAATATCATCTGGAGGTCTTTGGGCCCAATGGCTATTTCCAATCGTTTAAGGGATCGGTGCTTTCCGAGGAGCCGCTCCTGCGGATCGAGTATGATCACCGGGAGGGAGGACTCCACATCCACTGTGAAAATGGGGGGAAAGACTCCATCCAGGTAGAAGTAACCGACAACACGTATGGGTACGGCCCTTCCGAAACGCTTTCTATCCCGCTGAAAAAAAGCAAAAAAACCTATCAGCAGCTGTCAAAAAGCGGCAATTGGTATGACTATTCCATCACCACATCAGCCGGAATGGAATACCGATTTGCCGGACGGGTAGAAACAGCCAAACCCAGTATCACCGATCCTGCAATGGCGCAGCATTTGGGATAAGGCTGAATGTTGCCCCACTGAGTGTCGTAGGATTTTGGTTGGGACTAAGTGTAAGCAAAACACCTAGTCCCAACAAATTTTTAATAGGAAATCAGATTGAAACTTCCATTCAAGGGAGAACCATACCACTTTGCCAAGCAGCGGGAATGGATAAAAATGAATTTACCAATACATCAAAATCATTGACACTAACAGCAAGGATAGAAAGTGGTAGGAAGTATTGATAAAAAAGAGCTTCCAGGAGCGTTGCTCCCAGGCTACCGTATTAAGATCGACGGGAACGAAAAAGCCCAACCATAGGAATAAGGAAGCCATCGCTGCGAATGAGGCTTTAGAGCCTACGAAAGGATCCATTCCCCAGAATTCCGGGTTCCACACGGTCAGGTCATGCGCCAGAACCCATGCTAAAAGAAAATTTCCGATGATCATGATTCCCATTCCTCTGAACATGGCTGAGGTGGGTGGTTTTACGGTCATGTCAAAGCCCATTTCTTTGGCCCAAGCCTTTCCAAACAATGGGGTGTACCAAAGAAAACCAAAGATAAAATTGGCAATAACGGCAATTGCAACCGCGGCGAAATTGATGTGTATTTCAGGCATAGTGTAATCGGGTTAGATTAAGGTTGGATTTTACAATAAAATTTAGCCAATTATTGTTGGATTTTTTTCTCCTAGTTCGGTGTCCTCCGCCTAGGCGTTGTTTACTTTTTTCTTGACCCAATACCCTCCTTGGGGAAGCTAAGTATGATTCGATTGACAAAAATTCTAAATAACTTATGACAAGCAGGTAGTTTAATTAAAGCAAAATGAAAACAATTCCCTTTCTCCGATGCCTAAATATGAAAGAGGCAATTCACTTCTATACTCATGTTTTGGATTTTGAATTAAAATACTCCAATGCCTCCGCTGATGATTGGGTCGTGGATTTAATTAATGGGGAAGCAGAACTTGGGCTCACCGTTTTAGAAGGCGATCAAAAATTGGGTATAAATGTATTTGTGAGAGTGGATGAGGTGGATGAATTATTTAAAAAATATGTAAGCAGAGGGTTAATCGTTCCAAATAATCCTGACTCCCCTGTGCATAACGGGCCAATTGACCAAAGTTGGGGTAATAGAGAATTCTATGTAAACGACCCAAGTGGAAACACGCTAAGGTTTGGTCAAGTCATTGACCAATAATTTGAATATCCCCAATAAGGAATTGCGTCCCCATACACCTCCCATATTCAACGTTTCTTCCTTCACGAAAATTAAAAATCTAAAAATCAATTACTTAGTTCTAACCTTGAATGAACCTCTAACTATTTTCTTCTAAAGATTATAGTTTAACGTTTTCCTTTTTCTATTTTTCAATCGAAAAGCCTTCACAAAGAAGAAAAGGCTCTCTTTTTATACTCAAGACAATCTGTCATGCTCAAAAAAACCATCAGTCTTTGGATCCTGATTTTAGCGCTGACTTCAGGCAATTTTGCATTTTCCCAAATAAAAGCTGTCACCGAAAAAGGCGACACGATCTACGTTTACAATGACGGGACATGGAGTTATGAGCTACAGGAAATAGCAGAACGCCCAGAACTCTTGGGTTTTCTTTCCGAAGAAATCCCAATTACAAAAATCACCGAACCAGTCAATACGCCGTCCACTTCTTTGCAAAAAGTCCGTAATGAAAATGACCAATTTTCCTTTTATTACAATGAAACAGAATGGAAGCGCGTACCACCAGCATCGCTAAACGATGAGGCGGAGTTTGCCTTTGAGTCGAAATTAAACGACAGCTGGGCCATAATCATCTCGGAAGAAACACCAATTGAGAAGGAAAATCTCTTCAAAATTGCCAAATACACGATGTCGGAAAAAATGGGTTCGGAAGTGGAGGTAGTCAAAGCTGAATCGATTTTGGTAAATGGCCAAGAGGTAATTCGGGGTGTATTAAAAACGACGGCATCCGGCTTCACTTTTATCTTTGATTCTTTCTATTTTTCGGATGATCGCGGGTCTGTGCAGATCAGCACCTGGACGAGTGAGGCCATATGGAAAAAAAATGAGAAAAATCACCTCGACTTATTAAGCGGATTTGTGGTGCAATAACCTGTTGTTCAAGCAGGGCTTTTTCCTCCGCTAAACTATCGTGATAAAGACCTTAGCGCTTCGGCAAAGACGCTAAAGCCAAGAAGCTTTCGCTATAAAAATATCGCCACTACACAACAAGAGCGCAATAGCCAATCCCTTTCTCCGCCCAATTGACCTCGGTGCAGGAATATTGACTGGAAACGCGGTCGATGCCGAGGAATGAAAAGAATGGTTTGATTGTAATCAGCCCGGCTTCTTAAGAAGCAGGACTATAAGTAAAGTGGTCTGTGCAGACACAGACCTCGGAGGTAGAAACCAGCTGCATTTTGGATTCTTAATATCCAAACAACCACTGCCAAATAGACATTTCCTTGATTCTGGCATCGATCTTCTCCTGATTTTCCAGAGCCGCCTTATCAACATAACCCTTTATTAAGTCCATCCTCTCTTCAGCTTTTTCACTCTGTGCGTATAGATTGTTTAAATAATTTTTATCGATATCTTTTGTCGAATTATTTAAGCTTCTCCTAAACTCAATCAGGGGATCAAAATATTTTTTGTAACTGTCATCTTTACCATAAACAAAATAAACAGACCGAAATGATGTGTTTAATTCATCAAAATCAACAGCGAGTTTTTTAGAAAGTGAAGCAACATTACTTTTTTGCGCATCTGATAAGACGATTTTTTTCCTTTTCTCTCCATTAAGATAAAGAATACCATTAACCTCTTCATGCAACAAGCCATGATCGGTTTCCAGGTAGGTCATGATTCGTTGGATCTTCTTCTGTTGCTCTGAACTCATGAGCAGTTGGAAACCTCCCATTTTGAAAGTATTGGATTGCAAGATGAATAGCATCAATACAATCAATACTTTTAAGGAATAGTGAGTTTTTATTGAGGTTTTCATTTCTTTTTAAATCTAAAGATGAAAATTAGGATGCCGATTATTGCTAGAAATAAAGGAGCAATCAATTCGTGGATCGGCGAATTAGGGTCTCCGCCTGTCCATCTATTTATTACATCCCTTCTAAAATAAAACATAACTATAGACGCTAATACAAAAGAGATTCCCAGTATTCTTTTTGCAAATTTGAAAATCGATTCAAGAACAGTTTCTTTCTCACCATTCTTAAAATATCCCTCATTAAAAAGCTGATCCAGTTCCTCCAGAAACTTTCTCTCTAATTCAATAGAATCTCTGAAATGCGCATGAAACTTGCCGCCAGCTTTTAAGGCTTCTATAAATCTCAACTTGGTTGTTTCATCTTCAATTGAAATTGGATGAGTAGGTTTTTCTTTTTTCTCATATACATAGACTTTTGGCCGATCATTTTTCTCCCGAAGTGCTATTGCATTTCTGTATTCCTCTTCAGTGTACATTCCGACTTTAGTCCAGAATAATACAATCACCACATCGGCAGTTTTCAAGATGGAATTATACTCATTTTGCTTTCTTCCGGCACCTAATTCTTCCGAAACAGTTTCCCATATTTTCAATTCCAGGCGGACATTTCTCGTCTTGTAAATTTCATTTCTCCGGGAGATGAAAATTTCAAACTTCTCCCGTTCAAACTGTAATTCATTGGAGGAAGCTAAAAAGATAGAATAGGTCAGCATTTCTAAAAGTTTAAATTTTGCCGCTTTCTTGGCATCTCATCAATATTTGGCTTACAGAAGAAACTTCCCTTAAAGTCAGGCACTTATAAAAATAACAGGTATTGTAGCTATAAAAAAAATCCTTCCCCACATGAGGAAGGATTTAACCAATTAAACTACCCATTAACTATATTTACTTTTATTCTTTTATCGGTGCACTGATCACTCCCAGATACCTTCCCATCCAATAGGGAAGCAAATAGGTGTCACCGGCGCTCAGTTCGGATTTTCTGTCCCCTGCATCCAGGGTGAAAAGGTTCCTGTTGTGCTTCAATTCTGGTCGCTCATCCGGAGGAAGTACCTCTGCAGTAAGCTGTCCCCAAAAGCCCGGCTCAATCATCTCAATATCTTTTCGGTGGCTGTTTTCGGTTTTGAACTCCACCATATCAAGCGGAAATTCTTTCAGATGCCAGACTGATTCCTCCAGATCAAAATCTTCCGCACCAGTCATGGCATAACAGAAGTTCCAGAGCGAGTTTTTCTCAGGACGCTCAAATTCCCAGTGGTCTTTGATCGCTTCCTGATAAATAGGCTTCAGCGTGTCATTCAAGGCATATGGATACAAAGCCCAATAGGCCAGGAAGTACATTTCGTCATCACTGTGGTTCCATTCCTGGGAAAGCATCTTGCTCCACTCATCCGCATCCGCCGGAGCATTGCTGATCTGGCTGAAAGGACGAGTAAGGTTTTCAAGGTATCCATGGTCATGGATCAGGCTTACGGCGCTTTCCTTGTAGATTTCTTTTCCGGTAAACTTGTATGCCGCCTGCAAAAAGGCGATCAGATTGGAAGAATAGACTTTTCTGTCCCCGATCATAGGCTGGAATCGGTTGACAAATTCAGGATTCCATCTGCCCCAAAGGGAAGGTTTGCCGTTGACATCCACCAGCGTGTAGTTGTTGGCTACGATATAGCCCATCATGTTGTCCAACAAGGTGATGGCCCGGTTTTTCCAGTCTTCCTCATCGATGTATTCCGCCATCAGGATCAGGGCAAATATCTGTCCTACGGTCTGGTCGCTGCTGGCTGATGCTCTCCAATCCCACTCGGGATCAGCAGAATGGTTCCAGCTGACGTTGTTGTTATATCCTTCGTACCAGTAGTTTTCGACATAATCCCGGTATTCCTTTTTGAATTCGTAGTAGCCGCTTCTTTCGTAAGTCCTTCCGAAAAGCCCTTTGATCGGAGTGATCTGATGCAGTCTTTCCATGGCTTCAAAAGCCTCATAGCAATTTTGCTTGGCATCATCGGATTTGGTGACCAGGTATCGGAAAAGCTGACTTCCCATGTACATACCGGTCCAGAGGTTGTCGCTGTCGGCGATGGTATTTTGGGCAGTGGCCAAATCCCCGTCTTGCACCCGGCTCACATTACTGTTAATCCCATAACGGGTATGGCGCTGTCTGACTTGTTTTTCAAAGACCATGGCTTTGTCCTCCAGTGTCATTTTTTCGAAGACAATCTGTCCAAGTCCTCTGTCAGTGAGGATCAATACGGACTGCTCCGGACCTTCGGCGATATGGATAACCTGATTGCCCGGAAGCCATTTTTCACCATGATAGTAATTGAACTTACCGTCATCTTTTAGCATAAATGCTCCCTTGGTCGAACCGAACCACAGCTTTCCGTCGATTTCTTCAACAGCGGTCAATTCTGTCCAAGGCAATTTGGCATTCAATGGTCGGGTATTCTTGCCCGAGGTATCGATCACCAAAAACCCTTCTTGAGTGCCCAGGGCGATTTCACCGGAAGCAAGCAAATCAAATGCAGTAAGCCCTGTGCCGGTGTAAATCTCTTTTTTCTCTCCTCCATTTTCAGTGATCTGGGAAATGGAAGTTGCCGTCAGTGCATAGAAAACTCCGTTTTTGGCATCATACTTACTGTCCAAAACCGGGGAATCCAAAGTACCGCTGAAAACGGCCTTTGAATCCTTAATCAGGGAATAGGCATTTCCTGAAGCGATCAAAAAAGAAAACTCCTTACCACCCGCAACTACATCCGCTTGGGGGCTCTGATGTCTGGAAAACAACTTGCCAGCAAAAGCATTGCTGAATACTGCCTCATCGTCCAGGTAGACAAACTGGTTTTGGTACAGGATCAAATCCGATACTTTTTTGTCCGCCATCGGTAGGTATTTGATATCCGGACGCAGGGTGCCTGGATACTGAAAATGGCCATTCACTGGGTTCATCAGACCCTTCGAAGTCAGGATCTGGATGACCTCATTTCGGTCTGAATAGACTTTTTTGAACTCTAGATTTTCTTCCTCATGATAATACTTCACCGCATAATCCTGCAGGTAGGCCACATCCTGATAGACTGGCTGCTTCCCATTGGAAGGTTGGTCAGGCTTTTGACAGGAGTAAACCAGTATTGCTACCAGTGGAAGAATAAATGCTGTTTTTTTCATTTTGAAATCTATGGCCAGGTTTTAAGAACTTCCAATTCCACTAAACCCATTATCGTTTTTCTTACTTATTGTATCTGAAACCTCCCTGCGGTGGACCGTCGTCTGTTGACTGTTGACAATCCAACCAACAGTCGAAATCCCATCCTATCGCTTAATCACCCACACATCCGAGATTCTCGAATAATGTCTCCATGCCAGGTGGGATTCCTCAGGGCGGTCAAAGGTGACCGTCATCTTCCCGTCTCCAACCACATCTTTCGGCACGATGAATTCCTTGAATCCACCCAGTTCCTTTTCGTATACCAATGGTTCCAGACGCTTGCCGTCAATGCGGATCAAGGCATCGCCGTAACCTGTCACACGGATCATGTAGCGGGCATTTGGATCCAAGTCTTCATACTCCAGAATTGGATTGACTTGATAAACCTGCGAGGAAAGTCTCCAACGGCTATATCCACTTGCCCACCAGCCAAAATCAACTGCATCGTACACCGTTGTAGTCACGTGTGGGCTGTTGGCGATATTGGACACGTCGTCGTAATAGCCGCCTTCACCCGGATTTTCCCAGTTGGCGATCAGATTAAGGTACTCTTGCTTTTGTTCTTCTGAACCCATTCCGCGGATGGAATCAAACTGATCCGCCAACCACCAGCGGTTGTTGAGCGGATAGTCCACAAAATCCAGGATACATCCGCGCTGGGAATTGCTTGCCTTATATTTTTCCACTGAGGTCTGAAGCCCGATGGAGGTAAACAGCGCCTGAGCATAGTCTTCAATTTTCTTTCGTGACTCCCGCTCAATCGGCTGAGAATCCGCAAGATTTACCAGATCCAAAGCCTGCTTCATTGCAGCATCTGTACCTAGTACATTGGCTTGAAGGAGCACTTGGTTGGCCTGCTTTTCCAATCCAGTCTCGTAGATTTTCCGATGACGGACATAGGAATCGTAATAGGCCCGAATGACCAACATCTGCCATCTCCAGTTGCTTGAAAGCTGGGGATTGGTCGCCTCCAGGTTTTTCCAATAGGCCAAAGTTGGCTCAATACCTCCGTTGTCGATGATTGATCCGTCCCAGTTTCTTTCCAGGCCCAAAATTCCTTCAGCCGCTGTTTCTTCCAGCTTATTCTCGAAGAAGAAATTGGAATACTCCTTCATGATATCCAGGACGTTTTTGTTCGGGTCCCAACCTCTTTGGCTCCAAATGACTTTGTTCACATCGTCGTGGCAACCGTCAGAATAGGATACAAAACCGTCGGTGAAAGGCGCATATTTATTATGAACTCCGGCATAGAAAACGGGCATGGGATTGATGCCCTCGCGGCCGATGGTCAGCGCAAACGCCTGATCGAAATTCGGTGCAGGGTAATCACATCTCACATTGTGCGTGATGTCCGGATAATGTCTGTGCTTGTATTGCTTTGGAAGTCTGAAGCGGGTCTCTGAAATCGGCGGGCTGCTCGGTCCGGATACTACTCCGCGCAACCAAGTCGGTTTGTTTTGTTCCAAATACTGGTAGAAATAATCTACCTGCTCCTGACTAAATCCCTGAAGGGAAATCCAGATTCCGGCATTGGGATGATGCTTTACCAATCGGGCATGAAGGTCTTTCAAGAATGGCAAAACATCTTTGGGATGGTTGTGCCCTGGGTCACCGCCCGGGAAAAAGATATTGTCCAGACGGGGGATTTTTGGATAGTTGGCCTCGTGGATATCCAGCTCTTTTGTGCGGATGGCCGCATCGGTCAGATCCACAGTGGCCGGAGTCCACATCCAATATTCGATGTCGTACTTGTCACAGATCTCGCTCATTTTCACATTCATCTCCTCACGGGAAATTTTGAAATGCGGGCTGTTGTCATTTCCACCGTCGGGAGGAATGTTTTCGATGGCATTTGTGCCAAAAAGAGCCAGTTCACGGATGTATTGGTCGTATTGCTCTACCGTCCAGGCATCGTATGAATTGGCGGTATTTCTGTAGCCGATCTGATGTCCTCGAAGGGAATATTTTGGTGCAGAGGCAAAGTTCAAATGATCGTCAACCAGAAACTGACCTTTGGAAAGCGAGGATGTTCTCAGCAATTCACCGATTCCAAAAATCACTGCTCTGGAGTCGGATCCGATGATCCAAATGACATTGTCCTGAAAGACGATTCGAAAACCTTCCGGTTGAAATTCCGGGGATTTTTTATCGGTAGAAACCGGAAGTTTTTTTCCATTCAGTTCGGCAGAAGAAGAAAGTGCCAGTGCGATGGTGAATTTTCCAGCTGTATTCCAAGTCTGAGATTGACTCAGGCTGATTTTACTCCGCTTCCCGATTTCCTCCTGTAAAATTTCCAAAGCTGAAGCTCTGACCTGAGGTTTGATATCCTCAGAAATGAGCACATTGAGTTTGTTCAGGTTGATGGATGCAGCCTGGACAAACTGAAGGGAAAGGAATAAAAAACAAAAAAGGAAAGAAATTCTCATTCTCATGAAGACTTGTATTTTGGGGTGATAGGTTGTCAAAGGTTTGATTTCTGGACTTCTCACACACAATACTTTGATTTTCTGAATTAGGGCTATTGCCTAGTCTTTTTTTATCTCAAGTCAGTATTTATTCCAGCTTCACCTTTCCCCTTTTTCTCCTAAATCGGAAATCATTTATGAAAAGCCTGTTTAAAACTCTGTTTCTCTACTCGATTCTTTTTGCATTTCTGCCAATTCAACTTAGGGCTGAAAAGCAACCAATTCAGGAATATCATCAAGTCACTGTCTTACTTGGAAAAGAAGCCGGAAATGTAGAAAAGCTGGTTGCGGATTTGCTCAAGGACCGGATTATTGAAAAATCGGATGTCGAAATTGCAATCACCCAGAATCCGGAAAATGCCAAAGGCTTGGTCATTTTGCTAGGCAGACCCGAGCACCATTCTTCCATTCAGGAACAATTCGTGAAATACCGGATTCCGGCTTTGACTGATCTTGCTCCTGGCCCAGAGGGCTTTTTGCTCAGGCAGTTGGACTCCAATCTTTTGCTGGCAGCAGGAATCGATGACCGTGGAAGCCTTTATGCAGTTGGAGAAATACTTCGGCAGCTCAATTACGGAAAAGACAACATTTCTCTTCCATCCAATCTGAATATCCGGACCGCACCTGCTTTTGAAATCCGGGGAACCCAGTTTGGACAGAGCGGAGTGGCAAAAACCCTGGCGAAAGTCCGGGACTGGACCGATCAGGAAACTCAGCGGGTCATTCTTGATTATGCACTTGCAGGCGCCAATACCTTCAGCGTGGATGAGGGACCGATGTATGATTTCATCAAATCTTTTGGTTTGATGACCCAGGGAGGATTTGGGGCAAATACAGCATCTGAAGTCAAAGACCCACTTTGGATGGCCTCTGAATCCATTGGTCGGGGAGGTTATGTCTGTCCTTCTGTCCCTGCGGCCAAAGCTTACATGCTCCAAAAGTTTGAGGAATTTGCAAAAACTAGCCCCTCTTATGACTTTCTCAAATTCCAGGGAGGAGACGGGGGAGGCTGTGAATGTGACCGTTGTGATCCTTATGGACTGACATTTATCCACTTGGTGGAAGAAATGTCCAATATCATGCACAAGTATCATCCTAAGACTCGAATCTACTTCACCAACCAGAAGTTTGACAATGCGGATGATGAGGCCATTTTCGAATATCTCAATGAAAAACCGCGCGATTGGCTTTGGGCTTGGGGTTTTGGTCCGGGTTCGGACGCGACCACCTGGCAGCCAGGTCACCGGCAAACCCACCGAATGGACCTGTTCAGGTATCCGGGTTTTGGACCGTATGGATTGTACCCTCTGGAAATAACCCGACAGATGCCTGCGAGACACAAGCTCCTGTATTACAATGAAATCACCCACTGGAAATACGCCCAGCATGCCTATGTTCAGATGTACCCAAGAGCGGACAAAAACGGCGATCTGCCTCCACACTGGGGCCATGACATCTACGAGCGTCGGCCTGATCAATATTTGACCCAGGTATACAACCGACTGTCATTCTATGCCTGGCCCAAACAATATCATCGCGTCTTCAACGATCTGATGCCATACGGTATCGGTGACATTACCCACTCCTCAGGCAATCACGACCACTTCAACCAATGGATGTGGCAGCGACTTCTTTGGGCTCCCCGAACTTCGGTAGAGGATGTTGTGGATGATTATTCGAAAAATTGGTTTGGGCCGGAAGCGGCACCGCTGATGGCCAAAGCTATCTTCCAACTGGAAGAAAATCTGGGAGAAATCCCCGGAAAACCCCTGCCTGAAAAAGAAGGCATCCTTTCCTACTACCAATTGGTGACTGAAGCCGGAAAAGTAATGCCCGAAAACTGGAAGAAAAGCAACTGGCTCTGGAGAATGTATCTGCAAAAAGGAGCTCTGGACCGCTATACCCAACTGATGGTCAACCGCCAAATCCAACTGCAAACAGAAGTGGAAGAATTGGTCAAAACCGGTTCAGCACAGGAAGTTTCAGATCAGGTCCTTAATCAAGCCCTGCAAAAACTAAGGTCTGAAAAAATGGAATCTCCTGAAATGTTTGGATTGAAGGAAGAAGCCAAACAATTGGGGGAAGAAAGCAATGCGCTGTTTGGCTCAAGAAACGAAGGCTTCTTCAATCTGGAGCATGATTTTATCGGTTTGGGATGGCTGGATCGCCAACTCAACCGTGCTCTTGCAGCCAAAGGAAAACACCGAAAAGAACTCCTGGCGATGATCACTGACTATGAAAATCCCGGTGAAGGAGGTCAGTACGACAACCTCGGCACAGCCAATCCTGCTCCAAATGTCGTCTTTGGCTATCCTTACGATCATGGCCAACCTTACGTCCAGCAGATGCTTTCTGAAGGAAATCGGCCAAGTCAGCGTTCCATGCACTTCACTCAGGATGAGGCTCAGGGAGTGACGCTTCATTACCGCGATCTCGATCCCAATGCCAAGTATAAAATCCGCTTTACCCTAGTCCGACCTTGGTATCAGGATCGCTATGCCAGTCGGATGAACCAGAAATCCGAAACAATACTTGCAGATGAACAGGTACTAGCCCAAGACCTCGAAATACCCCTTCAGATGAGCGATCACTTCACTTTTGAAATTCCGGGGAAGTTGACCAAAGACGGAGAATTGCACATCCGTTTTCAGAAAGCCGCAGATTTAGCATATGGCGACAGGGTTACTGTGGAGCAATGGAGGAATTCGGGAGGCTGGGGCACCTTGGTGTCGGAGGTTTGGCTAATTAAGGAATAGAGTCCTGCTGATAAATGCCGGGCCTTTTCCTTAACTTATAAAACCTAACCTTCCTTCACAACCGGCAATGGCTTACCCCCTCTTTTTGACCCTCCTTTTTCTTCTTTTTCTTACCAAAGAAGAAAAGACGTCTGAAAAACCGAACATCGTTTTGATTTTGGCGGATGACTTGGGGTGGTCGGATATCGGAAGCTATGGAAGCGAGGTGGAGACTCCCAACCTGGACTGGCTGGCCGAAAACGGTGTCCGCTTCACCCAGATGTACAATACCGCTAAATGCAATCCATCTCGGGCTGCTTTGCTTACCGGATTGTATGCCCAGCAAGTAGGCTATGAAGCTAGCTATCTCCAGCCCTTAAAAAACGGGATTACCTTGGGCGAGCTTCTTCAATCTGCGGGATACAGGACGCTTTGGTCCGGAAAGCACCATGGCTTTGACCATCCGATGGACCGGGGTTTTGACCGGTATTTTGGTCTGAAAGAGGGCGCATCCAACCACTTCAATCCCGGACCTAAGCGGGAAAATGAGCCTCAGCCTGCCCAAAAAAGGCCCGATCGGCCATTTTATGAGGATCGGAAACTTTACCAGCCCTTCTCCCCGCCCCAAGGTTACTACTCCACAGACTACTTTACCAAGTATGCCCTGCAATGGCTCGAGGAATACAAGGACGAGGAAAAACCATTTTTCATTTTTCTAGCTTACACCGCACCCCATGACCCCTTGATGGCCTGGCCGGAAGACATTGCCAAATACCAGGGAAAATATGCTGAAGGCTATGAGGCAATACGTCAAAGACGATTTGAAAAGCAAAAACAGCTTGGGATCATCGATGAAAACAATATTCTGACCGAAGCAACGCATGTTCCTTGGACTTCTCTTTCGGATTCCCTTCGAAAAGCCGAAGAGCAGAAAATGGAGGTTTATGCAGCAATGATCGACCGGATGGATCAAAAAATCGGAGAAATCATCCAAAAATTGAGAGCACAGGGCAAATTGGAAAACACGGTTTTTATTTTTCTTTCCGACAATGGGTCCTCAGCTGAAATGGTCAATCTTCCAGGAGACGGCAAAATCGGAACAGTAGGCCATTGGACTTCTTTGGGTCCGGATTGGGCAAATGTGGGTAACACGCCACTTCGCTTTTACAAAAACTACTCTTTTGAAGGCGGGATTAAAACCCCATTGATCATCTCCTGGCCCAAAGGTCTGGGGCATCAAAATGATGTTAATCCTTTTCCTGCCCATTTGATCGACATTCTTCCCACTTTGGCGGAACTTGCCGGAGCGGATTACCCGACTGAATACAACGGAAAATCAGTTCTCCCAGCCGAGGGCCAAAGTCTTTTACCCGCCATCCGTGGTGAAAAATCCCTTCGGGAAAAGCCCATCTTTTGGGAATGGTCGGTGGGCAGAGCCGTACGAAAAGGGGACTGGAAACTGGTAACTCATGGAAAAAATGCCCCATGGGAGCTTTACAACCTAAAAACCGATCCTTCTGAAATCCAAAATGTCATTTCCAAACATCCAGAAACTGCCAAGGAATTGGAAATCCTATTCTATGATTGGAAAAAACGCGTAAGCCCATGAAAGACAATACCACTCTGATCATCATCGTTTCGATCCTGGGCCTTCATTTCCTGGCAGGAATCGGTTGGCTCATGTATAAAATCTTGGGATCGAAACCATCCGAAAAACCCAAAGAGTAGCTAACCTTTCCCTGATCGCCTCTAAATAGATGAAGTTTTTGTAAACTTATTTCAATCGGCCCAAAGCTTCATCAGGATTTGATATTTTGGACTTAATTTTCAATAACCCCTCAAACACAATGCACAAGCTTCTCACTCTCCTGTTTTCCATGGTTTTCATCACTTTTTCATCAATCGGACAAGGCAAGTTCCATGTCAACAAAGTCATCGCACACCGGGGTGCCTGGAAAACTCAAGGAATACCTCAAAACTCTATTGCCTCTCTCAGTGAAGCTGTGAGACTTGGCTGTGAAGGCTCTGAATTTGATGTCTGGATGACTTCTGATGAGGTTTTGGTGGTCAATCATGATCCTGAATATCAGGGAATGGACATCGAAACCTCCACTTACGAGCAGCTTTTGACCAAACAGCTTCCCAATGGAGAAAAAATCCCAACCCTGAAAGAATACCTGAGAGAAGGCAAGAAGCAAAAGAAAACCAAGTTGATTTTGGAATTCAAGCCTTCCCGGGTCAGTGTGGAGCGAAGCGAAAAAGTCGGTGAAATGTCCGTCAAAACCGTAAAGGAACTGAAAGCCCAAAAGTGGGTGGACTACATCACCTTCAGCTATGAAGGGGGAAAAAAAGCAATTGCAACAGACCCAAAGGCTAATGTGGCCTACCTCACAGGAAATATACCACCTGCCCAACTCAAGGAAGACGGCTTTTTTGGTTTTGACTACAACATCGGGGTTCTTAGAAAAAAGCCTGAATGGATCACCGAAGCACAGCAACTTGGCCTGACCGTTAATGCCTGGACTGTCAACAAGGAAGAAGACATGAAATGGCTTTTGGATCTGAAAGTTGACTTCATCACTACCGACGAGCCTGAATTACTTTTCAAACTTATCAACGGAAAGTAAGTACCTCTTTTCTCACCATTTTCCTTCTAGAATCGAAAGTCCAAACGGGTAAGACCATTACCTTTCCAGTCTCATCGGCTGTGGTTTTTCCGATTGGAAACCTATTTTCTCTAACATGAGACAATAAGCATTTTGCCCCATTCTGTTTTGTGAATTTTGGGTATCTTTCCCTGTTCAAAAACAAAAATCCTATGAAACGACCCATTACTTTATTGCTGGCACTGACGCTTGGATTTACCGCGTTTAGTCCAAAAATCGAAACAGTGGACCCACCAAAATCCTCTGAGGTTTCTCAGGCAAAGGCTAAAAAATTTGGAGGCCTGGCCCTTTACACTGTTCGTGATGCCATGGGAAAAGATCCCAAGGGAACGCTTAAGGCGGTTGCCGATGCGGGATATGCCTATGTCGAAGCAGCAGGCTATGCAGATGGCAAGTTTTATGGCATGGAACCTGCCGAATTTAAAGCTTATTTGAAATCTCTTGGTCTTACTGCCAAAAGCTCCCACATGGGCATGGTAAATCTGGAAAATGCGGATAAGCTGATTGCAGACTCAAAAGCTGCTGGAATTGAATATTTCGTGATTCCTGTTCCCCCGATGGGCATGTTCAAGTTTGACCCGGCCACCCGAAAAATGGGCATGACCGGTACTCCTGATCAAATTGTGGAAATCCTTAACACGATCGGTGAAAAATGTACCAATGCAGGCTTGAAGTTGCTTTACCACAACCATGATTTCGAGTTTTTACCATTGGAAGACGGGACTATCCTGACTGACTACATTTTGAATAATTGCGACCCGAAACACGTCAACTTCCAAATGGATCTCTATTGGGTGACAAAGGCAGGTGTTGATCCACTAACTTACTTCCATAGGTATCCCGGAAGATTCAAGGCTTGGCATGTGAAGGACATGAATGACGAAGGGCAATTTGCGCCGGTTGGAACCGGAAACATTGACTTTAAGCGGATTCTGGCTGAAAAAAAGCAGTCAGGGATGGAATATTACCTCGTGGAGCAGGACAATACGTTTGGCTTGGATCCTTTGGAAGCAATTAAAATTAGCCATGCCGGATTGGAGGAAATCGGATTTAAATAAAACGAATGATTGATCTTTGTTGAATAAAAGAGAGGAGTCGCGACTCCTCTCTTTTTGTTTTTAACTTTTACAGTCCAGTTTGGCTTTTGGATCTTCAAATGCATTGGTGTTTCCAATGCAACACTTTGAAAAATTTTTGATCCCAGATTTTTCCCAAAAAAAAGCCATCCCACAATGCAGGATGGCTTTTACCCTAAAAATCAGGTGATATCAACCCAGCAAAAGCGTCAAATTGCGATGTGTTGAATTATATCCGATATAGCCGTAGCCATTGGTTGTTCGGGCCCAAGCTGTGATAATGAAACTGTATGCACAGGATTGTGGAGGCCTCCAGTTTCCGGTTTCAGGGATTGTTTTGGCTGTGAATCCTTGCCAATTTCCTTTGGAGGGATCATAAGTCTCTGAATATATCCCCGTAGAAAGTCCTGATCCATAAGTAGCTGTAAAGCCCACTTGAAGAAGATTTCCTTCCGGATCATGCCCTGTGATATTGAATTTCAGTCCGTCTGGTGCAGCACCGATGGTCTCTATAGCACAGGCAGAGACTTCATTCGCTCCGTGCTTGATACTGTCAATATTGACCGCAGGGAGATGGTTGTCAATGAATAAACCGATTGTCTGGGTCGCATTAGGAACGTCCACATTCAGAATCCTTTTGTAGAAGGTAACCGAGATCTGATACAATCCTGGCAGCAATGCAGAAGTAGGAAACTGGATCAGCAGGTCGTCAATGGAATAATCATTTCCGGGGTTGGCCAATTCATAAAATCCAAGGGCAGAAGCTGCAAAAGATTCCAACACATAGGTGCTCCCGTTCCATCGGTAATTCGACCAGTTACTGATCAGTTTCTGGGCTGCGCCACCGGGAGGGGTAATTTCCACTTTGTATTTTTTGACATCTGTGTCCCAAAGCTGTTGGATTTTCGTCCGGTTTCCGATGAGATTAAGTGTACCACCAAAAGCAGCATTTTGGACAAAGACAAAGTATCCGGGATCTGTGGTTGCCCTCCCTGAAGCATTGATTTTAGTGGTCGGTATCAAGCCCACGCTTCCTACCAAAGGACCCAAATCCACGGAAGGAATCACCGGTTTTCTGGACAGGACCAATTGCCGGAGTTTGGAGAAATCCTTGTAAAAATCCCCCGGAAAATCTGTGGTAAAAGCCGGATTTGAGGATTTTACCCTAAAACCAAAATACGTATAAGGCGTACTCAGCGGCCAGGATAATGCCACATTGATTTCTTTCAGGTCGATTTTGAACTTCCAAATCCGATGGGAATCTGAGGAGTTCATACTCGCTCCAAATTCCTGTCTCACTTCGCTGAGCGAAGTGTCCGGTAGCAATCCTGTCCAAGTGCCAGGGCCAAGGTAGAGTTGCTTGCCCAGCTTATTCGGCTGTCCGGGGTAAAGCCCGTAGTTCACATCCTGATTAGAGGTGATCGCCCGATCCCGGTTGACATCAAAACTGAGCCAAAAATAGTCGTTGGTACCGGTATCATTCCCTTTGTCTTCCGTAAGATCCAGCGCCAGGTAGAGAAACTTGGCATCGTTTTTTGCCAGCACTATCCCTCTCGAAAACTTTAGGGTACCTGCCTCGTCCCAATCACCGTTATTCAAAGGTTTGTTGAGATCGATTGGATTTTGAGCCCATTCACTTTTAAAGGGCATTGCAAACAAAATTGGAGTAGTAATGGATAAGCTTTTTACAACTTTGGCCATGGTTAGTAGGGGTTTAGAAAAGTAACATTTGATAAAATAGTGCTCCACTTTAAAAATCTGGAGCGAGGAACATGTACAAAATCCCGTTGAGAAACCAATTAGGGGCCCATTCGGGAACCTTTAAGCTTTTTTGCGAACAGATATCACAACAATCAGCTTATTAACCAGAGACTTAAAGTAAGTATTAAAAAAGATAAAAAGCCATAAAACTTTAAAAAAATGACTTCAATTACACTTATCTATGTCAATATATAATTTTTCAAAGCAAGCATTTTTCAAAATCATCCTGCCAATCGGTTTATTTCTGATCTAGAAATAGCTGGATATTCATACAACAAAATAGGATGTGATTTTTATGCTTAAATCTTCACTGGTAGAATTTCAGCAAACCAGAAGTGTTTTTTTCCTTTCTTTCCGTTGGAAAGCTGGATATCATAGGATTGGCTTAGGACCTTTTCAACCTGGATTGGGATGGATTCAGAAAAAATCGGACCATCATAACAAAAGCTATGAAACTCTCCGTTTTCGCCGCAGGGATCGATTTTCTCTGAAAGACTTTTCAAAAATTCGAAATCAAAATCCTTTCCTACCCAAGCTTCAGAAATCAAATCAGCATCAGCAGCGCAAATTTTGGTTTTGAAACCTGCCTGGATGAAGGCATTTGCCAAGTCACCGGTTGGGATTTTCCAAAGGGGGAAAACTCCTGAAAATCCTCTTGCCGAAAGCTTGTCTTCCCGGTACTTTCTCAGGTCTTCCAGAAAAATATCCCCGTAGCCAATATGCCGAATCCCCAGTCCCTCCAGTTGGTCCAGGTAGGCGTGGATAGCTTTTTCGTATGCACTATTGTCTCCGCTGGCAGGATAATAGATTTTGCCCAGAGGAAGACCCAAAGCTTCAGACTGCATTTCTATCAATTCCTCCGCTATTCCATGCATTCCCACTCGTCTGGTTTGCTCCCCAAAAGTGGTATGGAGACGCAGCACTTCATATCGCTTATCTTGAAGTAGGTGCCAAAGTGCAAAAGCACTGTCTTTTCCCCCGGACCAACTGAGTGAGACAGGGATTTTCGGATTACTTGCCTCCTGATCCATCGGTCTTTTTATTCAAAAAAATTATTGGACGACGGCGAATCAACTCTTGGCCGGAAGGATCTGCCCACTGACTTCTCCAAATCCTACCCGAATGCCGTTTTTCTCGGCAAAACCTTTCATGATGACTGTATCACCATCCTCCAGGAATTTTCTTTCCTCCCCATCTTCGAGTTTGACAGCCTTCGCTCCGTTCCAACTTAACTCCAAAAGAGAGCCAAAAGAATCCTCGGTTGAGCCGGAGATCGTACCCGATGCCATCATATCCCCTACGTTAATATTGCAGCCGTTGACCGTGTGATGAGCCAGCTGTTGAGCGACATTCCAGTACATGGACTTGAAGTTGGATGTACAGACCTTAGAAGGTTTTTTTCCATCCGGCTGAATGAAAACCTCCAGATTGACATCGAAACTGTGGGCTTTTTGACATTTCAGGTAAGGGAAAACTTCCGGTTCCTGAAGCGGACTTGCCGATCTAAATGGCTCCAAAGCTTCAAGAGTCACCACCCAGGGAGAAATGGAGGATCCGAAGTTTTTACCCAAAAACGGTCCCAAAGGCACATACTCCCAAGCCTGAATGTCACGGGCAGACCAATCATTGAAAAGGACAAATCCGAAGATATACTCTTCAGCATCCTCTGTTGATACAGAATCTCCCAGCTTGGTTGGCTTGCCGGTGATAAATGCCAGTTCGAGCTCAAAATCCAACTTTTGACTTGACCCAAAATCCAAACCATCCGAACCTTTAAACTGGCCCTTGGGACGATGGATTTGTGTGCCGGACACCACAATGGAAGATGCCCTTCCATGGTATCCTACCGGCAGATGTTTCCAGTTGGGCAAAAGTGCATTTTCCGGATCGCGGAACATTTTTCCCACATTCGTTGCATGCTCAATGCTGCTGTAAAAGTCTGTGTAATCCCCGATTTTCACAGGAAGAAGCATCTCGGCTTCCTTTCGTGTAACCATTACTTTGCCGCGGGCAGAATGATCCCGAAGCTCACCGTTATCTACTAAAAGCAGGGTTTGGACGCGTTCCCTGATCTTTTTGGTCTGGACTTTCCCAAGGGAAATCAACTCGTTAAGGGAATCTTTGACAAAAATTCCTTCCGGTAAAAACATGTTTGCAAAAAATCCTTCCTGATCTAAGATGCTCAAATCGATAATCTTATCTCCTATTGCTATGCCGATTCTGGGGCTGAGTTTTTTATTTTTGAAGATGCCAAATGGCAGATTGTAAATTGTAAAATCAGAAGTTTTTGGTACTTCCACCCAGGTACTCAGGATGGGAATCGGGCTGTCGCTCATGTTCAAAAATTGTTGAGGTGGCAAATTTAACCCGATTGGGGGAAATCAAAAACCGATGGGGAAATTGAACACCTTTTCTGACCAAATGATCTTTTCCGATTGTCCTTTTGTGGAAAATGAAACCTAATCCAAATCGAACTTTCTATCTTCAAATTCCAAACCCAACCCAAATGAAGACTTATTTTAAAATTTTAATCGCCTTGTTGCTTTTGACAACAAGCCCGCTGGCTTTTTCGCAGGAAAAACCAATTCTGGTTCAACTCGAAGAAGTGGCCATCGTGGACCAAAAGGTCATGATGCCCATGCGTGATGGAGTCCGGCTTGCGACTGACATTTACAGGCCAAAAGGTGAAGGGAAATATCCCGTCGTTTTTTCCCGGACACCCTACAATTTCAACACTTGGGGAAATGGAGAAATGAATACCCGGACGATGGAAACTGCCCTTTCTTGGGTGAAAAAGGGCTATGCCTATGTGGTGCAAAATGAACGTGGCCGATACTTTTCCGAAGGAGATTGGGATATTTTGGGCGTTCCGCTTACGGACGGATACGACGCACTGGATTGGATGGTAAAGCAGACCTGGAGCAATGGAAAAGTCGGTCTTTTAGGCTGCTCCTCCACTGCAGAATGGCAAATGGCAGTCGCTTCATTGGATCATCCGGCTTTGGCAGCGATGGTTCCCCAGGGCTACGGTGCGGGTGTTGGCAAAGTAGGCGATTTCTACGAGCAGGGCAACTGGTACCGCGGCGGTGCCGGACAGATGCTTTTCACCGCCTGGCTTGCCGGAGTCCAACATGATCCTATGGCTCCCAAGCTTCCGGCAGGAATCTCTCAGGAAGATCTGCTCAGATTGCAGCGCTTCTACGACATGTCGCCGGAATATCCCCGAGTGGATTGGAAACAAGGCCTGAGTCATCTTCCTGTACAGGATATCATCAAAGCCGCCAATGGACCGAAAGGAATCTATGAGGAAATGATCACCCGAAAACCGAACGATCCGAAGTGGTTTCAGGGAGGATTGTATCACGATAACATGCCTTTTGATACGCCAAGTTTTTGGTTTGTATCTTGGTTTGATGTGTCGGCTGGGCCAAACATCGCCCTTTTCAATCACGCCCGGCAAAATGCCCTTTCCCAAATGGCAAAAGACAATCAATACTTGGTGATCGCACCTGTCCTCCACTGTTCCTACACCCGTGCGACGGAAAATACGATGGTCGGCGACCTCAGCGTCGGCGATGCGCGCCTGAATTACGATGAAATGATCACTTCTTGGTTTGACAAGTGGTTGAAAGGCCAAGACAATGAGACCGTTTCCGAACTTCCGAGAGTCCAGTATTACACCATGGGCTCCAACGAATGGCAAACTTCAGATGTCTGGCCTCCGGCTGAAGCGGTGATGACTGAGCTGTATTTGGATTCTGAGGGAAAAGCAAACACGTTAAATGGCGACGGCAAACTCAGCTACAAAAAGCCGAAGAAAGACGCTCCGGACACCTTCAAATATGATCCGATGAATCCTGTGACTTCCTACGGTGGCAATGTCTGCTGTACCGGAAATGCCATCGACGGCAATGGTGGTTCGTATGATCAAAGCGAAATGGAAAAGCGGGAAGATATCCTGGTCTATACCTCTGAGGTGCTGGAGGAAGGAATCGAAGTTTCAGGTTTTATCGAAAGCTACCTGTATCTGTCCTCTGATGTCAAAGACACTGACGTCACGATCAAGCTGATCGATGTCTATCCTGATGGCAAAGCCTATAACCTGGACGAAACTATCCAGCGAGTCCGCTATCGGGAAGGCTACGACAAGGAAGTCTGGATGGAAAATGGAAAAGTCTATGAGGTGAAAATGACCCCGATGAGCACTTCCAACTTCTTCGACAAAGGTCACCGCATCCGCATCGAAGTCAGCAGTTCCAACTTCCCACGCTTCGACCGAAACATGAATACAGGCGGAAACAACTACGATGAAACCGAAGGAAAGGTCGCTACCAACTCGATTCACCACGGCGGAAAAAGCTTGAGTAGGATTGTGCTGCCGATAATTATGAAATAAAAACGTCAGTAAATTTTGAAATTAACTTGATAGATTAGATTTTTTGTGAAATTTAGGAATTGAATTCCTAAATTTCACAAAATGGAGTTTTTAGATAGACATTTGAGGGATAAAGCCTTGAATCTTCTTACCAAATTTCCCTTTTTGGCCATAACAGGCCCGAGACAATCCGGCAAGACTACTTTTGCAAAACACCTCAAACCTGAATTTGCTTACGTCAATTTAGAACTTCCCGATTACAGGGATTTTGCCAAAACTGACCCCATGTCTTTTTTAAAAAGCTACCAAAATGGAGTCATTATTGATGAAATCCAGTGGGTTCCAGAGCTTTTTTCCTATCTCCAGGTGTTTTCTGATGAACGAAACAAACCTGGACAATACATCCTAACTGGATCACAAAATTTCCTTTTGTCCTCACAAATCACACAATCTCTCGCCGGAAGGGTGGCCATGCTGAATCTATTGCCCTTTTCTCTGAAGGAATTGGAACCGATCAAGAAATTTGAAAGATGGGAAGAACTGGCTGTCTCGGGAGGTTATCCCAGAAAGTACCAATTCGACATCGATCCTTTGGACTATTATTCCAATTATATCCAAACTTACCTGGAAAGAGAAGTTAGGCAGATTTTGAATGTTAAAGATTTGATGTCCTTTCAAAAATTCATTCAACTCCTGGCCGGTAGGACAGGCCAATTAATTAACCAAAGCAGTTTTTCAAACGAGTTGGGGCTGGATAACAAAACGATAAATTCCTGGCTAGGTGTATTAGAAGCTTCCTTTATAGCTTTTAGGCTACCTTCTTATTATCAGAATTTTAACAAACGAATCCTGAAAACTCCAAAGGTTTATTTCTATGATACAGGTGTCCTTTGTAACCTTTTGGGAATAAAAAAGGAAGCTGATTTAAACCTACATTTTGCACGTGGACACATCTTCGAAAATTTGGTCATTACGGAAATCATGAAAAATGAGTTAAATCAAGGAGTCAAGCCATCTATTTATTTCTGGAGAGACACCCATCAAAATGAAGTCGATCTCCTTCAGGAAAAAGACGGAAAGTTGATTGCAATCGAAATCAAAACCTCAGAAACTTTTCATCCAGATTTTCTCAAGGGACTTAAAAATTTCCAGAAAATAGCACCCCATGCTGAATCCAAAGTGATCTATGCAGGTTCAATGATTCATCAGAGGGAAATGATTCAGATCAGCAATCTTTGGAATATCTGAGCTGTTCATCGATTCAGTCTGATTTCCAATTCTACTACCAGAGATTGAGATAACAAATCTCGAAAAGCAGGGAGATTAATAAAAAAGGGAGCTGCCTGGCTCCCTTTTTTGCTTCACAATATTCCTGATTATACTTCACCACCCAACAAAGGATCTGAAATACTTTCCAGCCCATTTTCCAATCTTCCTGCATAAGCCCAGGAAAATCCCTGGCCCTGCACCGTGAAATCATACCAGCCTTGGGAAGATTCGAAATCCAAGGCTTCCGAAACTTTCTTTCCGGCCTTTAATTCCAAAGCTTTCTCATTGGTCCGATAAGCATTCTCTTTTAATTGGACAGATAAATCTTCCTGAACTTGGGCAGCCAGGATAACTTTTCGATGGCCTTTCAGCTTCAAATTGGGCTGAAAATCAAGTTCCACTCCCCTGCTTTCTGCATTTCCAGAAAACTCCCTGTAAAAGCCATTGGGACCATAGACCCGCAGGTGGTATTCCGAATTTTCAAAATCTGCCAGATTCCAGCTGTATTCCAACGCATCTCCAGGACTAACCGTAAAATTCCATACCCGCACGTTCTCCCATTCCCCGCTTTTCGCATTTCGAAACTTACCGGGAGCAAAAACTTGAAAAGGAGCTCCCCAGGCATCTTTTCCAAACAGCGAATTAGAAGCTTCCATCCTTATGGTAAAAGTCCCATTTTCAAGTTTTCCGGATACCCGAAGGTCATAATTCAGGGCATTGGAGGGACGAGTTCCAGCTTCCTGCATGGGCAAAATTCCTTCTTTTCTCAACCTACTTTCGCTCCAATCTTTAGCCTGATTGGCGGGAATGGCCATGAAATTTTCAGGTAATCCTTTGAATTGGGCTTTGTGAATTTTTTGCATAAAACTATTGCGGTCTATAGGATCCAGACGCTCCAAAGCCTCACCCAGATAAGGCCTAAAGGCGGAGGTCAAATCACCCGAAACAGTCTTTCTCCAGCTGCTGATATTGGGTTCCTCGACTTTCTTTCCGGTCTTTTTGCTGAGAAAAGTTTCCAAAAACTGAATCGTTGAGGTAATATCCGAAACTTGGGAATTAACCCAACCTCCCCGGGTCCAAGGCGAAGCAACAATCAAAGGCACCCGGAACCCTAAACCAACCGGACTCTGTCGGGATTTTTCTTCCTCAAACCCAGCCTTCAATTCTTCCTCCAAGGTTACAAACTCACCGGATACGTCCAGCCCTTTGGAGATGATCCCCTCTTCGGTGGACTTGGGATTTGGAGCTACAAAAGGCGGGATATGGTCAAAATAGCCATCATTTTCATCGTAATTGAGAATGAAAATGGTCTTTTTCCAGACTTCAGGATTTTGGGTCAGGATGTCCATCACCTCAGAGACATACCATGCACCATACCATGGCGCACTTGGGTGATCAGAAAATTTCTGCGGAGCCACCAGCCAGGTGACTGCTGGAAGTTTTCCTTCCTTGACATCCTTTCTGAATTGGTGGAAAATATCCCCTTTTGGTACTGAAACCTCCTGTTCCTGACCGTTTTCTGTGTATTTAATCTTTTCGATCCGGTGAAAATCGGGATCACCGCTGTTTACGGTGAAGGCTTTTTCATGCAGCCTTTTCTCGAAATCAGGGACCTTGTCAAAGTTTTTGGGGTCGTACTTTTCCAAGTACTGCAAGACTAGAGGCAATCCTTCCCTTCTTTTCTGAAGTTCTTCTTTGAATTTATCATCCGCATCCTTAGGCAGACCTTCCCGATCGATTCGGGCAAATTCTTCTTCAAGTTCAATTTTCTTATGCTGCAAAAACTCATAGAAGCTAGGGCTAAACCAGACATGGTATTGTTTGAACCACTCCAGATTATTGTCTGTGAAGTTGGACAACAGGGAATCGTCCTCAACGAGCGTGTCTAAACTGATTTCGTTTTGGTAGACTCTCCAGGAAATTCCCAGTTCTTCCAGTCGCTCGGGGAAAGTCGTCCAGTCCGCTTCGTTTTCATAGTTCAACTCTCCGTTTCGGACTTTGGCTTTTTCTCCATTTTCCCCATGGGTTTTTCCCGTCCAGAAGTAACTCCTGTTGGTGGTAGTTCCCGTGAGAGCTGCGCAAAAGTGCTGGTCAAACACTGTAAAGGCATCGGCCAAAGCATAATAAAATGGAACATCCTCCCGGGTGTGATAGCCCATCGTCAGTGGAATCTGGCGAAAATCCTCTTTGCCCGGACGCTTGGCTTCAATCCAACCGTCGTATTTTCCTTCGTTTCTTGCATCCACCTGATCGGTCCAGGAATGCGGAACGCCTCCCATCCAGGTGGCTTTGGTTGCGTTCAAATCCAGTCGCATCGGGCCAAACCGGTTGCCGTCCTTATCCGGCTGCATCCAAACCGGAAACTTGCCGGGAATGGTGATTGCCCGAGGGTCGCCAAATCCTCTGACACCCCGAAGCGTCCCGAAGCAATGGTCAAAGGAGCGGTTTTCCTGCATCAACATGACCACATGTTCCGCATCGTAAAATGTAGTACCGGGATCTGGACTGATGGCCAAAGCCCGCTCGATCGATCCAGGCAAAACCTGCCAAATGCCTACCGCTCCACCTAGCAAAGCTGCCTTTTTCAAAAACTCTCTTCTGGATTCCGTCATAATTTTTAAAAATAGAAGGAAGTACATGAATCTTCCCTCAACTCCACATTAAATTACCATGAATAGTTTTGAACGGACTATTAGGATTGGCAAACACCGGCCCACTTTTCATTTAGACTTACCAGTTGAAGGCATATCATTAAAACTAAATAAACAGGTTGATAAAAATCTGTTAACATCTGTGATTTTAATCTGTGAAAATCTGTGGGAAACCGTTTTCTGAAAAACAAAATCTTCTTTTCTCAAAGGGAAAAATCGCCTATTTATCAAAACTCAGAATTCGCCTCATCCAATAGATTGCATATCCTCTCCCCTGTAGTCTCCAAATCCTGTAAATCAGGATTTTAAATATGGCAAAGATATTGCCATCCAATTGCGAACTTTACAATAATCAGCGCTGTTCGCTTTCTATATCATTGATTTAAAATCCTTTTTTTATTTTGAAGAATCAGTTCAATAAGTGGGAATATTTTAAGCTTGTATTGGTCCTGGGTGCCTTATGTACGATCAGCCCTTTTTCCATTGACATGTACCTGCCGGGCTTTCCTGAGATGGCCCGGGATCTTAATACTTCCATTTCCAATATTCAGCTTTCGCTGACCGGCTATTTGGTCGGTATAGCGATCGGACAGTTGTTTTATGGTCCACTTTTGGATAAATATGGCAGAAGAAAGCCGCTGTATGTCGGCTTAGGTATCTATGTCCTGGCATCAGTGGGTTGTGCACTTTCCCAGTCTGTCGAAAACCTGATCTTAATGCGTTTTTTGCAGGCAATCGGAGGCTGTGCAGGGATGGTTTCGGCCCAGGCGATGGTCAGGGATATTTTCCCCGTAGGAAAAACCGCCCAGGTTCTTTCGCTTTTGACCTTAGTGATTGCGGTTTCGCCCATGATAGCTCCGACCGTCGGAGGTTATGTGACGGCCTTTTACAACTGGCACTGGGTTTTTATCATCCTCGCAATCTTGACGGTATTGATTTGGATTGGAGCTGTGCTGGTCCTTCCAAAGGGTGCCGAACCCGATCACGAAGTTTCTCTGAAGCCGACCAAAGTCTGGAAAAACTACGGTCTGGTACTCCAAAACCGTCAGTTTTTGGTTTACATGCTGGTAGGTGGATTGGCTGGAGCGGCACCTTTTGCATACATCGCCAGTTCTGCGGATGTCTTCATGAATATCTATCAGGTAAGCGAGCAAACCTATGGATGGATTTTCGGGATTTTGGCTTTTGCCATGATCGGATCTACCCAGCTCAACCATATTCTGTTGAGAAAATACAAGAGCCAGCAAATCATCCATTTCTCCCTGCATTATCAGGTTTTTACCGGATTGCTGTTGATCATCGGCATCTATGCCCAAATCCTGAATGTCTATACCCTTGTCGGCCTGATGTTTCTTTTTCTGACTGCCCATGGGCTCAACAGCCCCAATACTGCTGCGCTCTCTTTGGCTCCATTTTCCAGAAATGCAGGTAGTGCATCAGCGCTTTTGGGAAGTATGCGAATGGCAATGGGTGGAGTGGTTTCTGCAGTTATCAGCCTTTTTCACAACGGGACTGCCATGCCTATGGTTATGGGAATGGCTGCCTGCGCTGCTGCGGGATTCATCATCTTAAAAGCCGACCGGCAGATTCCGGGCACAATAAGTAGGACGTGGAATAGTCCTTCACTGGGGAGGTAAGCTGAATTCTTTGTCCAGCTGCTCAAAATCTTAAGGATTGTTCAGTTTTTGGCAAAAGGAAATTGAGATCTCAGGGTCACTATCTTGGTTTTAACGCCCCCAAAGTCCCCTTTTTCTGCTATTTTTGCCCCTTCGAAAAAACCCCAAAGTATGTCTATTGCCAGCAAATACGATCCGGCGCAGGCCGAGGCCAAATGGTACGGTTACTGGATGGAGCACAAGCTTTTCTCCTCCAAAATCGATCACAGCAAGGAACCTTACACCATCGTAATTCCTCCGCCAAACGTGACCGGCGTCCTCCACATGGGTCATATGCTGAACAATACGATTCAGGACGTGCTCATCCGCCGTGCGAGAATGCAGGGCAAAAATGCCTGCTGGGTTCCCGGTACAGACCACGCTTCGATTGCTACGGAGACCAAAGTGGTGAACATGCTCAAGGACATGGGAATCGACAAAAAGTCCATTTCCCGTGAGGAATTTCTGAAGTATGCCTGGGAATGGAAAGAGAAATATGGGGGAATCATTCTGGAGCAACTGAAAAAACTCGGCGCTTCCTGCGACTGGGACCGGACGGCTTTTACCATGGATCCGGGACTGAGCGACGCAGTGATCTCCGTGTTTGTGGATTTGCATAAAAAAGGCAAAATCTACCGCGGCATTCGCATGGTCAACTGGGATCCGAAAGGTCAAACGGCCCTCTCTGATGACGAGGTGATCATGAAAGAAATCGCTTCGAAACTCTACTACATCAAATACAAAATCGAAGGAACGGAAGATCAATTCCTGACCATCGCCACCACCCGTCCGGAAACCATCATGGCGGATGTGGCGATCTGTATCAATCCCAACGATCCTCGTTTCACCCACCTGAAAGGAAAAAAAGCACTTATTCCACTGATCAACCGTGCCATCCCGATCATTGAAGACGAGTACGTGGACATGGAATTTGGTACCGGATGCCTCAAAGTGACGCCAGCCCATGACATAAATGACTACGAACTTGGTGTCAAGCACAAGCTGGAAGTCATCGACATCCTGAATGACAACGGCACGCTGAATGAAAAAGCGCAGATTCTCGTCGGAGAGGATCGATTTGTAGCCAGAAAAATGATCGGGAAACGCTTGAAAGAAGCCGATCAACTGGAGAAAATCGAGGACTACAAATCGAACGTTGGTCACTCCGAGCGTACAGACGCAGTCATCGAACCAAAGCTTTCCCTGCAGTGGTTCCTCAAGATGGACGAAATCACCAAGCCGGCCTTGAGCTCGGTCATGGACGATTTGATCCAACTCTATCCGCCAAAGTTCAAGAACATGTATCGCTCTTGGATGGAAAATGTGCGTGACTGGTGCGTATCCCGTCAGCTTTGGTGGGGACACCGGATTCCGGCTTTTTACCTTCCAAACGGAGAATTTGTTGTTGCCAAGTCTGCCGAGGAGGCCTTGACTCAAGCAAATACTCAGTTCAAAACGAACTACACGCTTGCCGATCTTAAGCAGGACGAAGACGTGTTGGACACGTGGTTTAGCTCCTGGCTGTGGCCGATTTCGGTGTTTGACACGGATGTCTTTTCCACAGGTAAGCCAAACGAAGAACTGAAATACTACTATCCGACCAATGATTTGGTGACCGCACCGGAAATCCTCTTTTTCTGGGTGGCCCGAATGATCATTGCCGGGTATGAATATTTGGGTGAAAAGCCCTTCAAAAACGTCTACCTCACCGGAATCGTACGCGATAAACTGGGCCGGAAAATGTCCAAATCGCTCGGCAACTCTCCGGATCCGCTCGATCTGATCGCCCAATACGGCGCTGATGGCGTGAGAACCGGCATGCTCTTCTCGTCTCCTGCCGGAAATGATCTACCTTATGACGACAAGCTGGTCGAGCAGGGAAGAAACTTTGCCAACAAGATCTGGAATGCCTTCCGCCTGGTGAAAGGCTGGGAAATTAACCCGAGTCTGGACGGTACTGCAAATGCGGCAAGCATCGAGTGGTTCGAGAATCGATTTGACCAAGCGCTGTTCGAGATCAACGAGCACTTCGAGAAGTTCCGCATCTCCGATGCCCTAATGGCAACTTATAAACTGGTGTGGGACGACTTCTGCTCATGGTATCTGGAGATGATCAAGCCTGCCTATCAGCACCCAATCGATCAGACGACGTACGACAAGACGGTTGAAATTTTTGAGAAAATCCTGAAGATTTTACATCCGTTTATGCCGTTCATTTCGGAAGAACTTTGGCATCAGATCAAGGAAAGATCCGTACAGGATTCACTGATCTTGGCTTCTTGGCCGGAGGCAAAATCCTTTGATCCAAAGATCATTGAAGAAGCCGAACAAGTTTTTGAGGTGGTCTCTCAGTTGAGAAATCTACGCGCATCCAAAGGAATGTCTCCAAAAGAAGCCTTGGACTTGAGCATCAATGCCAAGAATCCAGAATTGTACAATCGCTTTGAATCAGTATTGACCAAGTTGGCCAACCTGTCTTCTTTGTCATTCGCTGAAAAGGTGGACAATGCCATGAGCTTTGTGGTGAAAGCTGACGAGTGCTTTATCCCAATGGGTGACTCGATCAATATCGAGGAGGAAAAAGCAAACATCCAAAAGGAACTTGAATACACGAGAGGCTTCTTGAATTCTGTAATGAAAAAGCTCAGCAACGAGCGCTTTGTAGCCGGAGCTCCTGCTCAGGTACTCGAAATGGAGCGCAAAAAGCAGGCAGACGCAGAAGCCAAAATCAAGACGCTGGAGGAAAGTTTGGCGAAGCTGGGATAACCTTTGAGGTCTTGAAGACCTCGAAGGTTTACGCTGCACAAAAAATCTAGAGTCGAGAGGCTCTGGATTTTTTATTTATAACCCTCCAAGGGTTTGAAACCCTTGGAGGGTTAATTTTAATCAAAGCTCCCGAATCTTAATCTCTCGGAACATCACCCCCTGCCCTTCGCTTTGCAGGCCGATATATCCGGACTTCAGCGGAGTACCGTCCACTTTGATGGCAGGATCAAAACGGTTTGCTACCCCTCCCCCGATTTGGGGCAGACTATAAGTCAGGACAGTATCCCCATTGACCAAATGGTGCACAATGGAGTCTCCATAGACGATCAGTTCGGCTTTCACCCATTCGTTCCATTTGAAAGTGGGGGAAGTAGAATTGATGCAGTGTCGCGGGTCCACTTTTCCTTCGAAAACCACATCAGTTCCCGGCGAACACATATTTCCGGTCGGTCGGGCCACACCTTCTTTTTCCTCAGCCAACATCTGATACTCCACCGAAATCGGCCAATCTTGCTCTTTCAGAATCGTCTCCGGAGCCTGGGAATGAAACATAATTCCGGAGTTTCGATAAGTGTAGCTGGCGGCATCTTTCAGCCATTGGTCAGTGAATCTATATTCCCAAACCAAGTGAAAAGATGAAAATGGCTTTTCGTAAAATAGGTGACCGTATCGATCCTCAAATGCCCCATACTCGTCATAGTTCACCACGATCGCCCCGTCTATTACCTTATAAGTATTCGCATAGTTGTCACCTACTTCGTGATGATGGATCTTGGGAACCCAGCCTTTCAGGTTCTTTCCGTTGAAAATAACTTTCCATTTGGATTCATCCTTAGGATTAGCTGGCTCACCTTTATCTAAAATGATAAATGAAAAAGAAAGAATGGCCAAAATGGAAATTGAAAATTTTACAAAAATATTCATGGTTAAAGAGTTTTTTGAATACAACAAATTCAGGATTTTCTAACAAAATCAAAGGCTCCCTTTTTAATTTTTACCTCAATTAAAGCTGGGTTTCCTCTCAGCTCCCCATCAATCTGAAAGTTAGCGTGATCCAAATTATAAATCTTGCATAATTTGACTGACCAAGTTCTTACCGCTGGTTTTTCTTGGTTTTCGCCAGTAATCAATCCTTTGGTAATTGAAATGAAGTCCCCGGGTGATTTCATCTCCACTGCAATTATTTCAAATTTACCATCGTCAATACTTCCTTCAGTATTTATGATAGCCCCAGTCCCATATTCTTCACCATTTGCGATGACCAGCATTTTAGCTTCCAATTCAATGGTTTCTTCTGGCATTTCAAGCCGGTAACGACTGGAAACTGTAGAAAAAGCTTCAGAAATTGAGCTTTTAATATAACCCAACATTCCTCTGGAATCCCCCTGTTCAAACTTATGGATCATACTGGCATTGAATCCAAAATCCGCCAGATGAAGACAGAGTTCATCTCCGATGAGGACAGCATCCATCGGAAAGGTGTCCAACTTTCGCAAAGCTTCTAAACCATCCTCCATATTTCCGATTCCCAGGCATTTAGCCAGTCCGTTTGCTGATCCGAGAGGAAGAATGGCTAAAAGAATTCTGGAGGGTAAACATGAAGTGGTCAATTTAACTGTGCCATCTCCGCCTGCAATAATCACTAAGTTAGGTTTGATTTGGGTTAAAAAATCTTTAAGTCTATCCGTAACATCCTCTCCCAAAATCTCAAAATCATAAATCTCAAAACCCTCTAAATGTAAATGTACTCGCTCCAGCACTTCCTCTTTAGATAAATAATTATCTCCAGAAGTGGGGTTATAGACCAAAACTGCTTTATTAATCATAAAATTATAATTGGGTAATTTGAGCTAAAACTTCCATAGCTTCCTCTGTATTTTTTACAAAATGGAAATTTGGGATTTTCTTCAAGCGATCCCTCCGATCCGTCTCCTCATGCGAGGGATTAACAATCCGAATAAAAATTGTCTTTATCCTCCCCGGAAACTCTTGCACAATCTCCTCGTAAATCTCCGGATCATGCTGCCCACTATCTCCAATCAAATGGAACGCCATGCTTGGAAACATTTCCAAAAGCATGCGTATTTTCTCCATTTTGTGATCGTGACTTCCTCCCCCGGACTTCCAGATATTTTTGAGGTTGATATGGTTATCCTTCAGCAATATGGGGCCAATGGGAATATTCCGATAGGCCAAAAAATCTTTTATCAAATCATGTAGGGACCAGTCACTGCTCGAAACATAAAAAATGGGGTAAGCTCCATTTTTAGTAAGCTTTTTATAAAATTCTGAAACTCCCGGAAGCGGTCTTCGCGTGTAGGCATTTTTGGAAATGGATAACCAGAATTTCTTTCCAATTTTCGTCGCATGGGATATCAGTACTGTGTCATCTATATCAGAAATGACTCCGATCGGTGAGTGGATCCTATCTATTTTGAGTTCCTGGTTTTTAATTTCCAACTCCTTACTTTCTCCAAAAATTCTGAAATAAACGTTTTCAATCTCTGGATTTTGGTCCCCAAATAATTTTTCAAAAACCCCATCTTGATTACTTTCCACCACAAACTCTACTAAGCCAATTGAAATTTTGACCTTAACATTTGAAATCCCAACGACTGAATATCGTCTGATGGTAGCAAGAATATTTTTAGCCCAATTATTTTTCGCCAAAGGACGACTTTGCTTGTAAGCGGAAATTACTCGTCCTTTTACAAAGATTTGATTCCCGTTTCCAAATGCTAAAAATGGCTCAACTTCAATCGAATCCAGCTTTCCTATCCACTTTGAAACGATTTTGGTTATTGCCATAAAAAGAGTGGATTGTTTAGTTAGATAATTAAGCCTGAGGTATTGCCTCTTAACCTTGGATTTGCAACAGATTTAATGACTCCAATCATACCCATCGATTTGCTCCAGACAAGCTTTAAGTAAAGCAATGGAGTCGGCAATGTCTTTTTTGTGCGCCATCTCAATGACTTGATGCAAATGTCTTGTTGGAATGGAAATCGCTCCGGCAATTGCTCCTTGCTTACCCATTCGCTGCACTCCGGCGGTGTCTGTACCGCCTGCAGTCAGGATTTCAGGTTGCCAGGAAATGGCTTCTTTGGTAGCCGTCTGTTTCATAAATTCCACCATCCGGTAGTCACAAATCGTGGAAGCATCCATGATCTTTATCGCAGTGCCCTTGCCGAGTTCGGTTACTTTTTCGTAAGGCAATGCTCCCGGCACGTCGAATGCAATGGTCGTGTCGAGCGCTATTCCAAAGTCCGGATTGATGCTGTGGGCAGCGACATTGGCGCCCCGGATTCCCACTTCCTCCTGCACGGTAAACGTCGCATAGACGTCATAAGCAGGATTTTCAAGTTGCTTCAGTGTTTCGATCAAAATGAAAACTGCAACTCTGTTATCGATCGATTTGCAATTGACACAGTCCCCCATTTCGATCAACTCCCGGTCACGGGTCACGGGATCACCGATCGAAATATACTTTTCAACTTCTTCCTTTGACATGCCCAAGTCAATAAAAAAATCAGTCGTTTTTGGAAGTTTGGCTCGTTCCTCAACAGACATCACATGAATTGGTTTGCTACCCATTACCCCGACCAAGTCTTTTTTCCCATGGACAATCACCCGCTGTGCAGTAAGAGTTTTGGGGTCAAATCCCCCAAGGGTATGAAACCTCACAAAACCCTGCTCATCGATATGGGTGACGATAAAGCCGATTTCATCCAGATGGGCTGCGACCATGACCCGCTTTCCATCGGGATTTCTTTTTCCTTTTTTGATCGCAATGACACTCCCCAAATTGTCAGTCTTCACCTCATCTGCCAATGGAGTAACCAGCTCAACGACCAGATTTCTAACTCTTTTTTCAAAACCCGGAGCTCCGGCGATTTCACAAATTTGCTTTAGTAAGGGTACGTTTATGTCCATTTTTCCAAGAATTCTATTTCTCCCCAAATTAAAACTTTTGGCAGCAATGCCACTTCCAGAAATGTAAAAAGGCGCAAAGATTGCTCTCTGCGCCTTGATTTGATTTTTGGA
Organism: Algoriphagus sp. A40; assembly: GCF_002002735.1. GTDB lineage: Bacteria > Bacteroidota > Bacteroidia > Cytophagales > Cyclobacteriaceae > Algoriphagus. Next base: position 149,736 of record NZ_MUNY01000036.1, read on the forward strand.
AAGGACCTCTGTGTTCAGATCACCTTTTCCAAAAGGAAAATTTCATTTAATGGATTCCGTTTTTTTGCCACAAATCAAAGAAAATTAGGATTGAAGTTCAAAATCACGAGCTGTGGACTGTTGACTGTGGTCTGTGGTCGATTATCCGCTGCACAATCATCAATTTTTGATCTACTAGCAAAGTAGCGGATAATCATATTTTAGTAGGCTCTTACCGTTTTGCCTTCCATGTAATTTACAAAGGCCTTGTTGACTACTCTTGTTCCTCCTGAAGTAGGATAATCACCGGTAAAATACCAATCTCCCGTGTGATTTGGGATGCACTTGTGCAAGTTGTCAACTGTCTGAAAGATCACCTGAACTTCCGCATTTATTTCAGGCGAGGTGACGATTTCAGCCACCTTAGCGGAAACTTCCTCATCTGTAAATTTGCTATAAACTTCCTTGACGAAGTTTTCAAAATCATGTGGGTGTTGCACACATTGATCATAAACTTTGTCAAGGATATTTTCCAGTTTTCTTTCTTTCAGCAAAGCGATTGCTGCCCGGAAGGCAATAAATTCCTTCATTCTTGACATGTCAATCCCATAACAATCCGGATATCGGATCTGAGGCGCTGAGGATACGATCACGATTTTCTTTGGTCTCAATTTATCCAAGGTGGTCAGGATGCTTTTCTCCAAAGTGGTACCTCTCACGATACTGTCATCAATCACCACCAACGTGTCAACTCCAGGGCGGATGACTTCATAGGTTGTATCATAGACACTTGCCACCATAGAGTCTCGCTCATCATCGCTGGTAATGAAAGTCCTGAGCTTGACGTCTTTGCTGACAAGCTTTTCGACTCTAGGCCGAAAACTCAACAAGTCAACCAGGTCACCAACGTGAGGTTTTCCTTCGAGGAAAACTTCTTTTCGCTTAGCCACCAGGTAATCCTCCAATCCCTCAATCATTCCCAGAAAGGCAGTTTCTGCTGTATTTGGAATATAGGAGAAAACCGTGTTTTTCAGGTCAAAGTCAATGGCCTTCAAAATCTGCGGAATCAGAGCTTTGCCCAGATTTTTTCTTTCCTGATAAATCCCAGGATCAGTGCCTCTTGAAAAATAAATCCGCTCGAAAGAACAGGATTTTTTCTCTCTGGCCGGAAGAATCTCAGACTCAGAATAAGAGCCGTCTTTGTTGACAACTAAGGCATGTCCAGGCTTGATTTCCTTGATGGCATTGAAATCGATGTTGAAAGCGGATTTTATTGCCGGTTTTTCGGAAGCTACCACGATCACTTCATCATCTGCGTAATAGAAGGCTGGCCGTATTCCTGAAGGATCTCTTACCACAAAGGCAGAACCGTTGCCGATCATACCCGCCATGGCATATCCGCCGTCAAAATCCCTGCATGATCTGCGAAGAATCCTGGCTACATCCAGCTCATTTTCGATGACATGGGTGATCTGCTCGTTGGAATATTGGTGTTTGTATTTGTCGAAAATCCGCTGATTCTCTTCATCCAAAAAGTGTCCGATTTTTTCCATCACGGTGACGGTATCGGTTTTTTCCTTAGGGTGCTGTCCTAGTTGGACAAGCTTGCTAAAAAGTTCCTCGTTGTTTGTCATGTTGAAGTTGCCGGCCATGACCAGGTTTCGGCTTCTCCAGTTATTCTGTTTGAGAAAAGGGTGGCAAGTTTCGATGCTGTTTTCTCCGTGGGTACCGTACCTCAGGTGACCGAGCCAAACTTCCCCTGTAAAGGCGATGTTCTTTTTGAGCCAATCGGCATCTGTAAGCGCATCATGACCTCCAAGTTTCTTTGCCTTCTTGTACTTCTTGTTGATTTTGTCAAAGATGTCATTGACGGCAGAAGGCTCAATAGACCTGTATCGACTGATGTACCGGGTTCCCGGCATGGTATTGATTTTGATATTTGCGACCCCGGCACCGTCTTGGCCCCGGTTTAGCTGCTTTTGCATCAGAACATAGAGCCTGTTGGCTGCAAATGAAGCTGTTCCGTATTTGTCGATGTAATATTGAGAGGATTTTCGTAGCCGAATCATGGCTATTCCGCACTCATGTTTTATAGCATCACTCATGGAGGGGGCGAATGTTCTTTTGAGACTTCAAAGGTAGGTCTTTTCAAAAGAATTATTTTCGATAAAAAGTTCTCTTTCGAAGAATTATCTATGGCATGCCGATGGTTTCTTCTTTTCGGTAGTTAGTTGTCAAGTGTTGTCTTTTTTCTTCCCCAGTTCGGGGAGTGCGTCCCCAAAAATCCTGCACGATTTTAAAAGAAAACGCCTAAAACTGGCCAGAATCTCCCTTGGCACATCCTTCGCATAAGGTTTAGCACAATCGGAAAATAAGTTTCTGATTTCAGAATCCGGACTCTGAAAACTAACTAAACCAAAAATTAGAAAACACCATGAAAAAGACCATTTTAATGTCCGCCATGATAGTGGCAGGTGCTGCTTTTGCCGCCCCCACTATTGCTGAAGTTGTAAACAATTCTATGGAAATATCTTTTCAGGAAGAGAAAACCCAAGTAAAGCCTGATGAATTGCCGGATCCGGTAAAACAGACTATTTCGGGAGACGAAACGCTGAAAGAATTTCCAGTTGCCGAAGCTTGGCAAATCAAAAGTGTTGAAGGAGAAGTTACTTTCAAAGTAGCCTTTGACAACGGTACAGCCGATAAACTTTGGAAAACTTACGACCCACAAGGAAAAGAAATAAAGGAGTAAGTTGCTAGATCCCCTTTATTTTAAAAGCACCGGACTCTAGTCTGGTGCTTTTTTTGTTCCTTTTGTAACTTAAACAAAAAAAAGGATGGCTCATATACTGTTAGTTGAAGACGATTTGACTTATTCCAGAATTGTTAAGACATTTTTGGAAAAAAATTCATTTGAGGTAGTAACCACAACTAAGGTAAAGGAGGCTCAAAATATCCTGAACACGGGAAAATTTGATCTGATTATTGCAGATTTCAGATTGCCTGACGGCACAGGAATGGAACTCCTTCAATGGGCAAAAGCCCATTTCCCAAAGTTGCAGGTTATCCTGATCACGCATTATTCGGATATCCGGATTGCAATCAAAGCAATGAAACTCGGTGCTTTCGAATACATCACCAAGCCAATCAATCCTGACGAATTGTTGGCTACAGTAAAAGAATCATTAGCCCAAAAAATCGAAGAGAGAATTGTCGTCACCCCAAAGGAATTTACAAGAATTCCCAAATCAAATGCAGCATCCGCATACGTGACCGGGGAATCGCAGGAAGCCGAAAAGTTGGAAAAGCATATTCAACTGGTAGCCCCCACGGATTTGAGTGTCTTGGTTTTGGGAGAAACCGGAACTGGGAAAGAATTGATTTCTAAACGGATTCATGAATTTTCGCATCGAAAAGAGGGCCCGTTTATCGCAATTGACTGTGGAGCCTTGCCAAAGGAACTGGCTGGTAGCGAGCTTTTCGGTCATGTGAAAGGCGCCTTTACAGGAGCATTGGACAATAAAACCGGACATTTCGAATCGGCAAATGGAGGAACCATATTCTTGGATGAAATCGGAAACCTAAGCTATGAGGTGCAAATCCAGCTCCTCAGGGCAATCCAGGAAAGAAAAATCAGGAAAATCGGTGGCAACAAGGAAATCGAAATCGATGTCAGGATCATAGCTGCAACTAATGAAAACCTCATTTCACAATCCGGAGATGGAGTTTTCAGGGAAGACCTTTACCATAGACTCAATGAATTCACCCTTTATGCGATTCCGCTGAGGCAAAGGAAAGCTGATTTGGAATTCTTTGTTGGAGGGTTTTTGGAGGAAAGCAATAGCCGACTCCACAAATCCATCAAAGGGCTTAGTCCTGCTGTTTGGGACATTTTTTACAATTACGATTGGCCTGGAAATCTCAGGGAGCTCAGAAACATAATCAAACGTGCTGTTTTGCTTTCCACAGGAGAAAAAATTGAAAAGGAAGCTTTGCCAATGGAATTGTATGATTCATCTTTCTTGCCTGAGAGACCGGCACAAGCAGCTTCCTCCTTTCAGCCTCACTCCATCACCAACTCTCCGGGAAGTCAGCCAACTTCACAGGATTACAAGTCACAGTGGAAAGAACAGGAAAAAGAACTGATTCAAAGAGTACTTCAAGACACCAGATTCAATAAATCGAAAGCGGCGCGGATTCTAAATATGGATCGAAAAACCCTCTATAGTAAATTGGAAAAATATGGCCTGGAGTAAATTCAGGCCATTTCCGCTACTTTTCCCTTCAATGCTGTCAACATTTTTTTCGTTTCTTTATCCAATTGCACAAGGACTTCCTGAATCCCATGTAGGTTGTTGAGCTTTAGACTGTTTTCGATTTTTCTGGCAATCGGACCTGCGTGACTTTTGATCTGACCCAGTCTGCTTCCCAGTTGATGACAGATTTCAAGAATATCGGACCAGCGATTATTCAGCCTCGCTCGGGTAATTTTTTGAAGGTCTGTTTCTGTATCCCTGATCAGGTCCCGCACAATGTCTGCAAGTAATTCCTGATCTCCCATGCAAAACTTTTCCAAATCCGAAAGACTGAACAATTCATTTGAGGCTAAAGGCGCCCCTCTTTCTTCTTCAGAAAACACTTCGAGTCGATCAGGGAAAAAATCCCCCAGAATTGAAATCAGTTTTTTCTCCTGGAAAGGTTTCAAAATCAGGTTATCAAACCCTTGGGAAAAAAGTCTTTCCTTTTCCTCTACAAAAACGTTGGCCGTCATTGCAAGGAGAGGCAAGCCGTTGTAGACTTTAAAGCTTTTTATTGCTTTGGCCACATCAAATCCGGAAAATTCGGGCATTTGAATATCGATCATTGCAAGATCCAAAGGGACCGGTTGGAATTCGTCTCGAAATGATACACCGCCGGGAAAAGAAATAATATTGGCACCAAAGTATAGTAATACAGTCTCCAGATAGCGTAAACCTACCCGGTCATCATCTACCAAAAGAATATTCAAACCTTTCAGGTCAATAAACTCAGCGCTCGACTGAGCCTCCCGAATTTCCATAACGGGACTCAAGTCCATTGGGATCTTGATCCTCATGGTAGTTCCTTTCCCTGGAATACTTTCGACTCGAAGCTCCCCCTTCATCAAATTCACCAGACGCTGGACTATTGAAAGCCCAAGACCAGTCCCACCAAATTTCCTGGAAATGGAGGTGTCCGCCTGATCAAATTCCTGAAAGACTTTTTTCAGTTCGTCAGGATTCATTCCTATTCCTGAATCTTTGATATCAATCTCCAGATGGTTAATTAACCATTTTACCCCCACTTCAACTTTTCCCTCCTTGGTAAATTTGAAAGAGTTGCTGAGCAGATTATTCATCACTTGTTTGATTCTGAGCTCGTCCCCTATCAGCCAATTATCTTCTGGTAATTTCAGGTTCCAATTAAACTCCAGCTTTTTTTCTTTTGCAGTGAGCTCAAAAAGGTTTTGGATTGATCCAAACAGCTCATAGGGATCAAAGGGGTGCTTTTCAAGTTTAAGTTTTCCTGCTTCCAGTTTGGAGAAATCAAGGATATCATCCACAATTTCAATCAAAGTATCAGAGGCAAATCCGATCATTTTTAAATGGGATTTTTGCTCTGTCTCCAAATCTGATTTTTCAAGAATAGCTCGGTAACCTTGGATAACATGGAGTGGATTGCGGATTTCATGGCTCATATTGGCCAAAAACTCCTGCTTAGATCTGGCTAGTTGATCTGATTTTTTTCTGGACACCTCAAGATCTTCCTGGTAAGTTCGATTTAGCCGGATTTCCTTCAAGACCGAAAAAACCAGAAAGGAAGTTCCCAAAACAGCAATGATAACTACTATGATCAGGAAAAACGTAACCTCAAACACCAATCCGGAGGCTTGGCTACTTTGGGCATTGGAGGCAAAAATTGCCTTGGATTGAAGGTCCCCAATAAGTGTTTGGATGGTACTGCCTATTTCATTTTGCTTTTGGGAAAGAGAGGTTTCCAATATGGCCAACTTTTGCCTTTGGGAACTTTCCTCCCGATAAATCCTGCTGATCACACCCCTCAGAGAATATAGCATACTATCCAGATTTTGAGCTTCTGTGGTGGTGCTCATCTGCGAATTTTGCTCCTGAAGCCTTCTTAAATAAGTAACCAATTTGTCCTCATCGCGGGTAATGATTCCGGTTTGAAGGTCTTGTCGACTTGTAGTTTGCTGTTGAAGTTCGTTATAAATGTAATTTTTGGGATTCAGCTCCTGGAGAGGCCTGAATTCCAAACTTTGGGCACGCCGCCTTATGCCGAGTTCCACCCTGCTTAGCGCTTCTTGGGAGAAATTCCGTGTAGCCAGGTTCTTTTTTACTTCATAGAGATCCACATAACCGTTGATGAGAACGGCTAGATTATCACGGATTGTCTGAACACTTTGCTTTTCCAGGGAGTCGGAAGCCAGATTGTCCAGATTATCAAGCTTGATTTGAAGAAGGGAAATCGTAGAGTCATTGACCCGCACATCAGCTTTTAGGCTATCACCGCCAATTCTTGTAATTCTAAAAATCTCTGCCTGTAGGTTGTTTAGTAAATCCAACTTTTGATTGGGCTGAGCCAGAAGTCGAACCGATTCCTCTAATTGATTTAAGGTAAAATAGGTTAAAGCTGCAACACTTATCAAAATTGATGTAGCCACAAAAAAACCGGCGGCTACTTTTCTACCAGTGGAAGTAATTGAGGTTAAGGAGCTCATGTGTTTTAACGTGAGCCTATCACAGCCCAATAACTATTCCAAGACGGTCAGAATTTCAGCAAAACATACCCTTGTGGCACATAGGTAGTAATCGTGGTCAGGGCGGAATGGGCCACCCTCACTCCCGGCCAAAGGTCACCAGTTTTAAGATTTCGGGCTATTAAAGATTGGCCGCAAACCATTACATCTACTCCAGCTGCCTTTAAGGCCTCGAATACTTTAAGGTTTGGATTGTCCACCTCAAAGCGCTTTTTGTAATTATCATCATTGAGTAGGGTGAAAATGGCACCGCCATGGACGATGACTTTTACCTTGATTTTATCCTTGGGGACCCCGGCCAAACCGTGTAGATTCATCATTCGGGCAATGTTATCCACCCATCGGGAAATTTCTTTGTTATCCTCGGCACCTGTAGATAGGTCAACGATTATTTTATACTCCAGACTTGGATCCGGCCTTTCGCTCGCATCCGGTATTTCATAAATCCCCCCGAATCCCTGAACAATCGGAAATTGAGGAGTCTGAGCCTTAGCCTGAAATGCAATGGAAATGTATAAGACTAAAATGACGGCTTTAATGGAGTTTTTCATTTGTGATAATTTGTCAGAAAAGTAACTAAAAATCAGGCTCCAAAAAGTCCATTAATCAAAAAAGCCTAACCGATGATCGATTAGGCTTTGTGCGCACGAGAAGATTCGAACTTCCACACCCGTAAGGGCACCACCCCCTCAAAGTGGCGTGTCTACCAATTTCACCACGTGCGCGGTTAGGGACTGCAAAAGTAGAAATCCAAGCCAATTGAAGCAAACCTGAATCAGGGATTTCTTCACTTTTTTTCAAATTCAGCCAAAAACCTTCTTTTCAGCCGACTGAAGGGTATTAAAAAGCAATGCTGCAATAGTCATCGGGCCAACTCCACCGGGTACCGGAGTGATAGCTGATGCTTTTTCCGCAACTTCATCAAACTTCACATCCCCGATCAACCGGAAGCCGGACTTCTTGGTCGCATCCTCGATCCGGTGGATCCCCACATCAATCACCACCGCACCTGGCTTCACCATGTCTGAAGAAATAAACTCAGGCTTTCCGATGGCGACAATCAAAATATCAGCACTTCGGCAAATTTCAGCAAGATTTTGAGTTTTACTGTGAGTCAGAGTCACAGTCGCATTTCCGGGATAGCCGTTTCTGGCCATCAGGATACTCATCGGGCTGCCTACGATATGGCTTCTGCCGATAACAACACAATGTTTTCCTGAAGTTTCGATTTGGTATCTTTTCAGCAACTCAACAATTCCATAGGGAGTTGCCGCCACATAGGCCGGCCAGTTTAAAGTCATCCGACCGACGTTTGCAGGAGTGAATCCGTCCACATCTTTTTCAGGCCGGATTTTGTCGGTGACTTTGTCCACTGAAATATGCTTTGGCAGAGGCAACTGAACGATCAATCCATCGATGTCCGGATTGTTGTTGATATCCTCCACAGCTTTGAGGAGTTCCTCCTCAGAAACAGAAGCATCCAACCGGACAAGTGTGGATTTAAACCCCACTTCTTCACAGGCCTTCACTTTTGCTCCTACATAGGTTTGGCTTGCACCATCGCTGCCAACAAGAACGGCGGCCAAATGGGGGATTTTTCCACCTTCAGCTTTGATTTCCGAAACCCGGGCTGCGATTTCGTTTTTGATGTCGGAGGAGGTTTTTTTTCCATCAATCAGTACCATTTGATTTTTGATTTATGATATACGATTTACGAAGTCTTCGGAATATGTTGAAGCCTATTTCAATTTCACTGATTTTATACTAGAGACAATAATCGCCACGATTTCATCCGCCTCTTTTCTCAACCTTTCTATCTCTCCACTCAGAATTTGATCCTTCTGTACCTCCATAATCAATTCAAGAAAGTACTGAGCCTCATCAGCCTCCTCTTCTACTATCTTTAATTTGTTTACAAAATCGGCGGTTGACTTTGCTCGAACAGCTGCACGATAATTCGCTCCAACAGAGCTAGAGGAACGAATGATTTGATTTACGTACCCGTTAAATTCACGGGAATGCGGAAGTTTTGAACATAAATACCAGACATCAACCGCAAATTTTTTAGTTCTCCTTTGCATCACATACTTATCCATATGTCATATCAGGGTTGAAGTCCTTTTTCGTCCGTAAATCAAAAATCTTAAATCTTAAATCATTTAGTCCAACTTCAGTACTGCCATAAACGCTTCCTGAGGGATCTCCACGTTTCCGACTTGCCTCATTCGCTTCTTGCCTTTTTTCTGCTTTTCGAGGAGTTTACGCTTACGGGAAATATCACCACCGTAGCACTTAGCCAAAACGTTTTTACGCATCGCTTTTACGGTTTCTCTGGCAATGATCTTTTGTCCAATAGCAGCCTGAATGGCGATTTCAAACATTTGACGCGGCACAAGCTCTTTTAGCTTTTCGCAGAGTCTTTTGCCCCAATCGTAAGCCTTATCCCGGTGAACGATCGCAGAAAGCGCATCCACGGCCTCACCATTGAGCATTACATCCAATCGAACCATGTGCGATACTTGATAGCCGATCAGTTCGTAATCCAAGGAAGCATAGCCTCTTGAGATAGTCTTCAGTTTGTCAAAAAAGTCAAACACTATCTCGGCCAGAGGCATATCAAATGTTAACTCAACCCGCTCAGCAGTGAGGTAGACCTGATTTTTGATCTGACCGCGCTTATCCATACAAAGGGTGATTACAGCGCCGACAAATTCCGCAGCAGTAATGATGGAAGCTTTCACATAGGGTTCCTCGATGTGTTTCATCCGGGTGGGATCCGGCATGTCCGAAGGAGCATTGATTAATTGAATGGTGTCATCGGTCATCAGCGCTTTAAACTGGACAGAAGGCACAGTGGTGATCACGGTCATGTCAAATTCCCGCTCCAAACGCTCCTGGATGATCTCCATATGCAGCATTCCCAAGAATCCGCATCGGAATCCAAAACCCAATGCCATTGAAGTTTCAGGTTCCCACACCAGCGATGCATCGTTCAGCTGAAGTTTCTCCATTGAGTAGCGAAGCTCTTCATAATCCGTAGTCTCGACAGGATATATCCCTGCAAAAACCATCGGTTTTACGTTTTCAAAACCTTGGATTGCAGCATCGCAAGGGCGCTTCACGTGCGTGATTGTATCCCCAACCTTGATTTCTTTGGCCACTTTGACACCTGAAATAAGGTACCCCACATTGCCTGCTGACATGGTTTGCTGGGGGATTTGGTTGAGACCCAAAATCCCGATTTCATCAGCCTCGTATTCTTTGCCTGTATTGACGAATTTGATCTTGTCGCCTTTATTTATAGTACCGTTGAAAATCCGGAAAATGACTTCGACCCCACGAAACGAATTATAAACCGAGTCAAAAATCATCGCCTGCAATGGAGCTTGGGGATCCCCTTTAGGTGCCGGGATTCTTGTCACCACAGCTTTGAGGATATCTTCAATTCCCAATCCAGCTTTGCCAGATGCTAAAATGATGTCCTCACGCTTGCAACCCAGCAAGTCAATCACCTCATCAGCAACTGCTTCAGGATCTGCTCCCGGCAAATCGATTTTGTTCAAAACCGGGATAATTTCCAGGTCATGATTTAGTGCAAGATACAGGTTGGAAATCGTCTGAGCTTCCACGCCCTGAGAGGCATCCACGATCAGCAGCGCGCCTTCGCAGGCTGCAATAGAACGCGAAACTTCATAGGAAAAATCCACGTGGCCCGGAGTGTCGATCAGGTTGAGAATGTACTCTTCTCCTTCGTGGGTGTACTTCATTTGGATTGCATGAGACTTGATCGTGATACCTCGCTCACGCTCCAAATCCATGTTATCCAACAACTGGTTTTGCATATCCCGGTCTGCAACCGTGTCGGTTGTTTGCAATAACCTATCCGCCAATGTACTCTTCCCATGGTCGATATGGGCGATGATACAGAAATTTCTGATGTTTTTCATAAGTATTCGTGCCGCAAAAGTAGGAAAAAAAGGGGGATGAATAGGTAACCTCAAATGAGAAATAGGGTTAGCAGGAGAGATATGCTTTGCGAAATAAACTTCGTGAGATACGCTGCGCGAAATATTTCGCCACAGCCATCTCTTAAGATTATCTGCGAAGCTATCTTTTGTTCATTCATTACCTTTGACTCGCAAAAACCTGTTCCATGAAATCCATTGCCGAAAAGAAAAAATCCCAAAACATCGGAGAATACCTGATTTACATGTACCAAATGGAGGATCTGATCCGGTCCTATCAAGGAAATATGGATGAAATCAACCAGTATGTTATTTCACATTATCCTGTTTCGGAAGAGGAAAAAGCGGAAATCACAGTCTGGTTTGAGGGGATATTGGAGAAAATGAAAAGTCAGGAAATTCTCGAAAAAGGCCATTTGAAAGAGCTCAAAGAGCTAGTGGACAACCTTGCAAATCTTCACTGGAAACTCCTCAAGACTGACATCGCCTACTTTAATTCCTACTCCAAAGCAAAGCCTTTCATCCTGGAAGCGATCGTGGAATCTGACGGAGTCAGTCCCGGAAACGAGATCCAAATCTGCCTTAACGGAGTCTATGGACTCTTGCTGAGCAGACTTATGGGGAAACAAGTCGAAGAGCAAAGAATTAAGGCTGCAGAAGCCTTTGGCGAGGTACTTAGCCTACTGAATTTCAATTATCAGCAGCGGATTTTTATGTCTCCGAACTGAAGAGGTTTAAAAGTTGAAAAATTGGAAGATTGGAAAATTAGGATTTCGTGTCGCCCTGAGCGGAGTCGAAGGGTGATGATACTAAAAGCTTCGACTCCGCTACCAATGACGAGATAATATTTATTTTGATTTTATTCAATTATCGAATGTTTATTTTGTCTGGTATACTTCCATATTCATTTCTGCTGCAAGCTTGAGAACATATTTCTTTTTTTGGTTGAGTAGC
>NZ_MUNY01000052.1 GCF_002002735.1 Algoriphagus sp. A40
TTGAACAAAGAAGGGAAGACGATACAAGTCCGTCTCCCCTTCACAGTCTGGCTGATGCCGACTTAAGTATCGAAATTTAAGAAAATCCTTATTTCTTCTTGACTTTAAACACAGAATCTCAATGGTTGAATTCTGAAATGATAGAAACTCAACCTTCCTGACTTTCCCTCATCAATCCTCAAAATTCACATTGATAAAGGTCGCAATCCCGAATAGCGGTCCGCTTCTCAGGTATTTCCCGTTTTCAAATGCAACACCCAGTTCCAGCCTGAAAATCCGGAACAAATTGTCCAGAGAATAGCCAATTTCAGTATAGTGAGGCGAGTTTTCGGTTTTCAGGTAATTGACAAAAATGTTTTCCCGGACACCCGAATACCTCAGCATCGGCAATTGGGTCAGCAAAAACTTTCGAAACTGATAATGTGCAATCCCTGATATATAATTGGAATTTGTGCTGTACTTGTAATAGTCCATGAAACGGTAGTTGGAGGCAGGTCCGAAATTTGAAAAAATGGTCCTATTACCGCCGAAATGCTTGAAATCCTGAAAATAGACGTGATCATTATTAAGGAAACCTCCGGCTGTAACATTGAAATCCAGCTTGCCACTGGCCCCAAACCGAATATCATGCTTCAGCCCAACTTCAAGCAAATCAAATTTTGATGCATTAACTGAAGTCGTTAACTCCCGAAAAGCCTTTTGATACATAAATGTGATCAAAGGCGACCGTTCAAAGTTTGGGGACTTCCTTCCATTTCGGATAGTATAGGTCAATCCCGGTCTCCACTCTACCGAAGTTTGAAGCTTAGCGATTTGGTTGTTTTGAAATGCTAAGTCCGCTGCCTCCACGTTTTCGGGTCGGTTGGGGGTATATTCTCTTTCTGGCTTGTTATAAAAGGAGTAATCGGAATTGTTAACCAATTCCTTTCTCTCTGCCCAGGTGAAATTGACCCGATAAGTCAGTCCATAATTGACACGGTGCGACCAATACACTCTTGCAAAATCCTGCTCAAAGAGTTTCATGTTGTTTCTTCGAACCAATAAGGAGTAGGCGGCATTGACCTGCTCTTGGATGGGTTCTTCCGAGTTGAATTGGTAGATATACCTTCCCCCTTCGATTCCCCAGGTTTGGCCAGAAGTGGGTTGTGTATGCGACCATCGAAAGTCAACTTTTCCATAAAACCGGTCACTGGAAAATCCATACCGAAGCTCGGGTTCGATATTGAAACTTTTACGCGTTCTGTTGACGCTGTCTGCGAGTTTGACTTCAGAATATTTTCTGTAGAAAAAGCCCATCCCAACTTTCCAGCCCTCGACAGTATTGAAGGAAATTTTGGTCAGGTTTTCTTTGAAACCCATAGAAACGCCTTTTCCAAAGGAATAAGACCCTCCTGTCAATACTTCCAGAGGCTTGAAACCCTTTCTGGCTTTTTTTGCCACCGAATCGACTTCACTCATTTTGGCGGTTTCTACAGTTGCAAGGCTGTCGTCTCGCTTATATCCCTCGATTTCCTTGACTGTCAAGGGCACTGGCCGGATGCTGTCCCAATAGGCTAGCCCTCTTTTTTTGGCCAAGGAATCCACACTATAATTTCGCTCCGATACGACATCTTGCTTTTCGGCTACCTGCTGCTCTTGGAGGGACTCCTTTTCATATTCATTGAGGAGTTTTCGGTATTCCTTTCGGGTCTTGGGCTCCTCACTGGCCAATTGCTCCAGGGCAGAAATCGATTTGTCAAATTTTGGTATGTCCTGAGGAACATCCTGAACCTTTTCATCAATAATTTCCGGAACGGCTGCCAAATCGGGGTTGAGCGTCACTTCATATTCCCTGGTAGATGCGAGGTATTTGAATTCTCCGGCAAAGCCAAAAATTTTCCCGCCAAAGGTATAGCTGTGGGTCAGCGGCATCCAGACATTGGTAGCCACAGGTGCATATTGCTGTTTTGCAGAGATCTGAAAACCCAAAAGTGATGTTTTCAGGTCTAGGCTGTGAATCGCCCAAAGATCCTCGATGATATAAATGTATCCTTCAAAAACCCGCTCTCCTCTTGATCGGGGCGTCACTTTGATTTTGCTTACCATCACTTCCTGATCAAAAAAACTCCCCTCGTATTTAAACTGATAATACTGGAAGGCATATCGGGACAGTGGCGAAACAATCTCGTTGATCTGATCCTGGTAAAATGAAGTCTGGATATAAGGTGCCGGCGAAGTCCCTTGGTTATCTCCATTGGTACGGATGGAAATGACTTTTTCTTCTACTTTGTCGGGAAGCGTAAATGTAATCCTAGACACAGATTCCGAAGTATAGGCTTCGTTGAGTTTTAGCCCTTCCTCTTCCAAAGTTTTCTTCATGAAAAACGGTGCATCGGTCAGCTGACCGGTCCCTTTTAGGTAAACAGTTGTGGAATACGTTTGGAGCTGCATCCGGTGATATTTTGCCTTTGAGATTGCTTTTCGCATGATGGTCAAAGCCGGATCCTCAGCTCCAGCCCGCACTTCCACTTCGCTGAGGTTATATACCTGCTGCTCCAGACTAAAATTCAATTCCACCCAGGCGTCCTTGACTTCGACAGTTTCCAATTGCGACTTATATCCGAGAAACTGGACAATGACGTCATAAAAGCCAGGCTTTAACCGAAATTCATACAGACCGTTTTCATTGGTCGGGACACCGTCTTCCAGATTCCTGATATACACCGAGGCAAACGGCAGCGGCTCGCCGTCCTGACTGGAGACTTTTCCCCGAATACCCTGGGCAAAAGAAAAATTCTGAAATCCCAGAAAAAGTAGCGTCAGACAAAGGAATAGATTTCTAGTCATCGTGTTCTAATAAAAGTTGGTTTTGCTTTTTTATAAAGATAGAGATGTAAAAATTCACCCAAAGGTTGTATTGCCAGTTTTAAGATGATTTTAGAATTGGGCCAACGCAAAAATAAAACGTCCTAAACTTTGGAATTCGGAAAGTTATTCCTGAATTCTGACCTTCGAAAGAAACAATGCTTGCGCAAGCATGTGCATTGAGTAACTTGATTGCTTGGCTCAAAATCTGGGATCTGATAAGCAACTCCCTTGAAAACAAGCTCGTTTTAGTAGTTTTAAAAATAATGAAACACCCTCGGTTTTTGAAACCTTTAATCCTCTCGACTCAGCTTGCCCTGGTTATGCTTTTTTCCTGCCAGGAAAAAATCAAAAAACAGCCTACGCTTTTTCAGGAAATCCCAGCAGAAATCTCCGGGGTGGATTTCCGAAATGACCTCAGTTTTGATGAGAAATTCAATGTCTTCACTTACCGAAACTATTACAATGGCGGTGGTGTGGCGATTGGAGATGTGAACAACGATGGGCTCGCTGATCTTTATTTCACTGGCAATCTGAGTCCAAACAAACTTTACCTGAACAAAGGTGATTTCAAATTTGAGGATGTCACCCAAAAATCTGGAACCGCCGGAACCCGGGCTTGGAGTACCGGTGTGGCAATGGCTGATGTGAATGGAGACGGCTGGTTGGACATTTATGTCTGCAACTCCGGCGATATTTCAGGAGACAACAAACAAAACGAACTCTTCATCAATCAAAGAGACGGCACTTTTTTGGAGCAGGCTGAGGCTTTCGGGCTGGCCGATCAAGGATATTCCACACATGCTGTTTTCTTTGATTACGACAAAGACGGGGATCTCGATGTCTACCTGCTCAACAATTCCTATCAAGCTATCGGCTCCTTCAACAAAATGCAAAACGAGCGGATCAAGCGTGATCCTGTTGGAGGAGACAAACTGTTTCGAAATGACGGAGAGAAATTTACCGATGTAAGTGAAGCAGCGGGAATCTACGGTTCGACCATCGGATTTGGATTGGGAATTACCATAGGTGATGTCAATCAGGACACCTGGCCGGATATCTTCATTTCCAATGATTTTTTTGAGCGGGATTATCTATATATCAACAATCAGGACGGAACATTTACCGAATCGGCAGAGCAAGCGATGCGTTCGCTCAGTACCTCATCAATGGGAGCCGATATTGCAGATATCAACGGGGATGGGCTTTTGGATATTTTCGTCACGGATATGCTTCCCCAGCCGCTTCCACGAATGAAACAAGTGACGATGTTCGATAATTGGGACAAGTTCCAGTTTAATAAGAACCACGGATACCATTACCAGTTTTCTCGAAACATGCTTCATGTAAACAACGGAGACGGCACATTCAGTGAACTGGGGCGATTAACCAATATGGAAGCCACAGATTGGAGTTGGGGAGCGTTGATCTTCGACATGGACAACGATGGCCGAAGGGATCTTTTCGTGGCAAATGGAATCTATCAAGATATCACGGATCAGGATTACCTCAACTTCATCGACAATGAGGAAACCAAGATAAAAATCATTTCCCAGAATGGAGTTGACTACAAAGCCTTGATCGATCCCATTCCGATCAATCCCGTCTCGAATTACGCATTCCGAAACTTGGGCGATCTGAACTTTGAAAATAAGGCAAATGCCTGGGGCCTTGACCTTCCCAATCATTCAAATGGTTCCGCCTATGGTGATCTGGACAATGACGGCACATTGGATCTGGTGATAAGCAATGTGAATAAACCAGCCCAAATCTTCAAAAATCAGGGAAAAACACTTAATTCAGGACAACATTCCATTCAGTTTCAACTGATCGGAAAAGGAAAAAACACCCAGGCAATCGGAACTCAAATCCGGGCTAAATCCGGAAACAAAATCTTCTATGCCGAACAGATGCCGAATCGCGGGTTTCAATCTTCGGTAGATCCAAAAATTACACTGGGACTTGGTGATCTTGTCCAGCTGGAATCCATCGAAGTTCTATGGCCGGATGGCAAATTCACAGAACTGGAAAATCAGCACGTTGACCAACTTTTGACATTGAAATGGGAGGAAGCCATTGACCTTCCTGAGGGTAAATCTTTCTTTGAAAAACCTTCAGGATCTCAATTTGAAAGGGTCGAAAATCCGGGTTTGGAATTCATTCATTCCGAAAACTCTTATGTGGATTTCGACCGGGACCGCCTGACCTATTTTATGTTTTCCACCGAAGGACCTGCATTTGCAAAAGCTGATGTCAACGGAGACGGACTGGAAGATCTCTTTTTCGGAGGAGCAAAGACTTTTCCTGGCAAACTTTTCCTGGCAAACCGCAATGAAAAATACTTTGATAGCTCTCAGCCAGCATTTATGGAAGATGCACTTTCTGAGGATACTGATGCCTTGTTTTTCGATGCGGACAGCGATGGTGACTTGGATTTGTTTGTTGCTTCCGGTGGAAATGAATCAGGTTTTGGCTCGCCGGATTTGGCTGACCGACTGTATCTCAATGACGGAAAAGGAAACTTTACCAAAAACCCGCAAGCCGGGTTTGCCTCAGTTTTTGGAAGCAGCAGTACCGTGAAACCAATCGATATCAACGAGGACGGAGCCTTGGACCTTTTCGTCGGAGGGAGACTGGTTCCCTTCACCTATGGCGCTCCTGCCAGCAGTCAACTTTGGATCAATGACGGTAAAGGCAATTTCACCGAGCAATCCGCCTCGGTCGCGCCGGCATTGAAGAATCTGGGAATGGTCACAGACTCCCAGATCCTTGACTGGAATGGGGACGGAAAAAACGACCTTGTGGTAGTAGGCGAATGGATGGCTCCAACCTTCTTCAAAAACACCGGAGGAAAGTTGGAAAAAGTAGAAATGCCAAACTTGGCCAACTTGAAAGGCTGGTATCGGGTGGTAGAAATCGGGGATTTTGACGGAAATGGCTTTCCTGATTTGGCCTTGGGAAACCACGGACTCAACAGCAGATTTAAGGCTTCGCCTACCTCGCCAGTTAGTTTATTTTTGAATGATTTTGACCAAAACGGGGCCATTGAACAGATTTTTACACAAAAAATCGGCGAAGTCCAAGTGCCGTATACGCTCAAACACGACCTTGAAAGGCAGGTACCAGGCATCAAGAAAAAGTACATCCGCCATGCTGACTACAATAACAAATCCTTGGAGGAGATTTTTCCCAAAGATGTCATTGACAAGTCAATCATCCAGGAAGTCAACCATCTGGAATCGGGGATCTTGCTGAACAAAAGTGAGGGGCATTTTGAATGGAAAACCTTCCCAAGAATGGCTCAAAAGTCCTGGACATTTGCCATTCAGGTACTTGATATCAATGAAGACGGTAAACCAGACTTGATCCTTGGAGGAAATCTGGCCCAGGCAAAACCTGAAATAGGGAAGTTTGACGCGAGTTTTGGGGAAGTCTTGCTTGGAAATGGTGACGGAACTTTCAACTTCAGTCCTAACCGTGAAAATGGCCTGAAACTGGAAAGAGATGTCAGAGCCTTTTCCCTTTTGGGAGAAAAGCAGATTTTGGTGGTGAAAAACAGCGCAGCTGCTGAGATATGGAGCTATTGATGGGCGCACTTTCGGTTTGAAGACGTCTCAGAATCGGCCAGAGTAAATAGAGACAGAGGCTGGTCGGTAAAAATTACCCATTGTTTACCTCGGTGGAAATTCCATTCTTGGAGTCCAGGCAACGGAGCTTTGCTCAGGATTAGGTAAAAACCTGAATAAAATCATTTGGGATTGGAACCCATATAATTAGCTTTGAACTCGGACTTTGCAATAGGATTCGTAGCGAGGGTTCAAACCGCAAGAAAATCAGTCACTTTGGATCCCGATAGCTATCGGGAGAAAAGTGAAGCGTAGCGACTGATTTTGAGGTGGTTTGAAGCCGCAGTAGATTTCCTAATGCAAATTTCGAGTTATAACCTCATGTAAGTTGATCAAACCCAATCGCCCGTCAAGGGAAATCCATCGTCAACTTAAAATTGAAAAACCCACTATGAGTACCCTAAGAATTACCCTTTTAGCCCTGGTATTAATCAGCGCTTTCTCAGCATGCCAAAAACCGGCAGATTTCTCCCAGGTCATCAGTGATGGGCAGTATTTCCACCAGGCCCAAAACCGGATTACCGAAGTCATCATCCATGACATCTTCTCCCCACCTGTCGCCACCCGGATTTATTCCTATGCTTCTCTGGCTGCTTTTGAAGTGGCAGCTGCAAGCGATCCTGCCAATTATGCACCGCTTATGGGGCAGTTAAACGGTTCCGAAGCTTTGAATCTAACTGTTCCGGAAAATGTCTACCCGCCTTTGGCGGCTTTGGCGGCCTATTATCACATGGGAACGGCATTGATTTTCTCCGAAGAAATGATGCATGAACAGCGCGACAAAGTCTTTGCAGAACTGAAGGAAAAAGGAATTCCGGATGAGGTGTTTGAAGCCTCTGTCAAGTTTGGGCAGGAGGTAGCTGAAAAAGTGAGAGATTACTCCAAAAAAGACAATTACCACCAGAGCCGCTCATTCCCAAAATACACGGTAGTCAATCAGCCCGAAACTTGGCAGCCTACTCCTCCTGCCTACATGGAGGCCGTGGAACCACACTGGAACAAAATCAGGACTTTCGCTCTGGATTCAGCGGCACAATTCAAGGCTGGGCCACCACCGGCATTCTCGACTGATCCTTCATCAGAGTTTTACAAAATCGCCAAAGAAGTATATGAGGCAAAAGTAAATATGACCGATGATCAAAAAGACATCGCCATGTTTTGGGACTGCAACCCTTACAAGATGAATGTCAAAGGCCACGTGATGTTTGCCGAGAAAAAGATTACCCCTGGCGGACACTGGATGAGCATTGCCTCCATCGCAAGCAAAGCATCCGGAAAAGACTGGAAAGGAACTGTCGAGGCTTATGCACTCACAGCGATTTCACTGAACGAGGCATTCATCTCCTGCTGGGATGAAAAATACCGCACTAAGCTCATCCGTCCCGAAACCTATATCAATCAGCATATCGATGAAGAATGGGTTCCTTTGCTCCAAACACCTCCTTTTCCAGAGCATACCAGCGGGCACAGTGTAGCCTCCACTGCTGCTGCTTTTACATTGACCCAACTATTCGGAGACGAAATACACATCGTGGATAGCTCGGAAGTGGCCTATGGGCTTCCCATCCGAGAGTTTAACGGATTTACGGCAATGGCACAGGAGGCTGCGATCAGCCGTTTTTATGGAGGGATTCACTACATGCCTGCGATCACTGAAGGAAGTATCCAGGGAAAACAGGTCGGTGAACTGATCTGGAAAAAAATCTCAACCAAGCCCAAACAGGTGGCGATGAAAAAGTAAAACGAAAATCCCCGAGAGTGATACTTTCGGGGATTTTTATTCATAGAGCTTCCTATCCAAGATATACTCCTCGACTTTGTCCGGAAGCAAGTACTTCACCGAATAGCCTTCTTGAATGGACTTTCGGATAAACGTCGCAGAGATGTCCAAAAGCGGGGCATCGATTGTTGTGATTCTGGGGTGATCAAAGCCTTTGGTTTCTCCCGGCCTAGGATAGACAAAGATTTCATAATTGTCCAAAATGGCCTGATGGTTTTTCCATTTGTGGAAATGGGTCAAATTGTCCGAACCCAAAAAAAGACAAAACTGGTGCTGAGGATACTGGTCACTGAGGTAAGTGAGGGTATCTATCGTATAGCTAGGCTTGGGCATGCGAAACTCCACATCACTGGCCCGAAAGTGAAAATGATCCGCAATGGCCAGCTCGACCATCCTCAGGCGGTCAAACTCATGGATCAGGGATTGCTGCTTTTTAAAGGGATTTTGGGGGCTGACCACAAACCAAACTTCGTCTAGGTCAGTTCGCTCGTAGAGGATGTTGGCAATGATCAGATGTCCGATGTGGATCGGATTGAAGCTTCCGAAATACAGCCCAACCTTCATAATTACTTTGCCAAAAACTCAGAAACCAAGCGGACAGCTTCCTGAGAAGAGCGCTCAAAATCATCATTCAGGATTGTGACGTCAAACTGGGGCTCAAAAGTCATTTCAAACTTGGCTTTGTACAGCCTTCTGGAAAGCGATTCCGGAGTTTCGGTTCCTCGATCATTCAATCGGGAAGCAAGGGCTTCCATGGAGGGGACTTTCACATAAATCGCCAAAGCCTGAGGGCCAAAGTATTTTTTGAGAGCTAGCCCACCCTTTACATCCACGTCAAAAATCACTGCTTTGCCATTGTCCCAGATTCGCTGAACTTCTTCTTTGAGTGTGCCGTAAAAATTTCCCTCATAGACTTCTTCCCATTCTACAAACGAGTCCTCGTCTATTTTCTTTTTGAATTCATCAATGCTTAAAAAGTAGTAATCTCTCCCGTGCACTTCATGGCGACCTCTTTTGTCGCGGGTACAGGCCGAGATCGAAAATCCCAGATTGGGGACATGCTGAATGAGGTGCTTGACCAGGGAGGTTTTCCCAGATCCGGAAGGTGCTGAGAAAATAATTGCTTTTCCTTGGGTTTGGCTCATTTGCTTTCCTGGATCATCTGGCGGATCGAATCAGCCAATTCCGTGGGGACGGGTTGTTTGGTACATTTGGTTTTGAGCACATCTCGAATGGCTTGCTCCAGATGAAAATGTTCAAAGCAAGGCTGGCATTTGGCAAGTTTATCCTTAAGCACTTCTTTACCACTATCCCCGAGTTCACCGTCCAGAATGCTTTCGAGCAGCTGAAAGCACTTGCTCACATCATCGCACTGGAGCTTTCGCTCTCCGGATGCTTGATCGTTAATTTCCATGAGTAATCGTTTTAATCCTCCTCTTCTTCATCAGTATTGTAGCCCATCGATTGGGCGTATTCTTTCAGTTGATCTTTCAAAAGATTCCTGGCTCGGTGTAGCCTGGATCTTACCGTCCCGATCGGAATATCGAGAATCTTGGCCATTTCTTCGTAGGTAAATCCCTCCAAATCCGCCAAAATGATCACCGTGCGAAAGTCCACAGCCAGTGCATTGAGCGCATTGGAGATCTCATCTCCGAGCATATCCTTGACCGATTCCGCCCTGAGATCAGTAGTACTTTGATAGTCAACATCATCGGAGTTGTAGAAAGTTTCAACCTCCTGATAATCTACTTTGGCAGGTTGCTTACTTTTCTTTCGGTACTCGTTGATAAAGCTGTTTTTCAGGATTCTGAAAAGCCAAGCTTTGGCATTGGTACCCTGCTCAAAGGAGTTGATAAACCGAAAAGCTTTCATGTAGGTGTCCTGCACGAGGTCTTTGGCATCATCCTCGTCAAAGGTGAGCCTAAATGCAAAATTGTACATGGAATCTATGTGCGGCATAAACTCCCCATCGAAGATGGCCGTTTTCTCTTCCTGAGAATATTTCCTTCGCTGTACTTCAGACATAAGGTTCAAAAGTAGTGATTGGCCCAATTTATAACCAGTAATTGAACCAAAAGTCAGCTTATTTAATTTATTTTGTTGTAGATAAAGTTCCAAGTCCAGGGCGAAAATCTCCCATCAACAGTTATTTGCTATGTTTTTCTTTAGGCTATTGTCCTACTTGCCTCTTTCTGTTTTATATCTTTTTTCGGATCTGATTTACCTCATTGCCCGATATGTGGTCGGCTACCGCAAAAAGGTGATCGACGAAAATCTGGAATTTGCATTCCCAAAGAAATCCCCCGAAGAGCGGAAAAAGATAAGGAATAAATTCTACAGGAATTTCACCGATGCCTTTTTCGCTGAAACGCTCAAGATGCTGACCATTTCAGAAAAAGAACTCCGCCGAAGGTTCCATGTCACCAACCAGGAAATCATCGATGCGGAAGTCCAAAAGGGAAAAAGTGCACTGATGATGGCAGGTCACATTTTCAATTGGGAAATGGCAATTTTAGGTGTTGCCTTAAACACCAAAGTTACCGCAGAAACGGTCTACCTGAAGCTGAACAATGCTTTTTACAACCAGCTGATGCTGAACATCCGCACACATTTTGGCGGAGTGATGACTGAAAAAAAAGAGTTTCGAAAAAGCATGATCACCATGCGAAGCCAGCCCAGAATTGTGCATTTGGCTGCCGATCAACGGCCCCCCAAATCCGAAAACCGCTACCAGCGTGAATTCTTAAACCGGCCTGCCTATTTCTTCGAAGGAGGAGAGTTTATGTCAAAAAAAATGCTGCTACCTGTTTTTTTCGGAACAATGACAAAAGTGAAACGGGGTCATTACCAATTTGAATTTGCCAAAGTGGCCGAACCCCCTTATGAATCACACCTTCCCCACAGCATTACAGATGAGTTTTGCCATCGATTGGAAACCAATATCCGGAATCAACCAGAATTATACCTTTGGAGCCACAAGCGATGGAAGTTGTAAACATGGCTTTTAACACTTCCATCTTAACAATCCAAAAGTACCCTTGATAATCCAGAAATCGCCAGATCACTAATCCTGACGCTAATTAAGTCTTCCAAAAGTTCCAATTAGATTAAAATCCATATGGAAGAGACACTTTTACAATTCTTTCCCTGAAACTTCCTTTATTGTACCGCTTATCGGCCTGATTAAATCCTGAAAATTATACCACAGGAGAAATTACTATCTTTCTTAGCTATGGTTTTGATTATGGGAACACTCCACTAATTCCCTGGCCGCCAAGTTTGTCACCCCCCAACCCAAAATCAATCTGAATGCTTTTCTTCAGGCTAGTGTCCTATCTCCCACTACCAGTTTTGTACTTTATTACGGACTTGGTCTATATAGTTGTCCGGTTCATTTTAGGCTATCGCAAAAAAGTCATTGATGAGAATCTGCTCTATGCTTTCCCTGAAAAATCCCAAAAAGAGCGAATAGAAATCCGAAACCGTTTTTATCGGAATTTCGCTGATTCAATAGCAGAAACCATCAAATTACTTACCATCTCCGATGCAGAATTAAAAAAACGGTTTGTCCTGATTGACAATCATTTACCGGAACAGGCCGTTATGTCAGGGATTAGCGCAGTCATGACGGCAGGCCATATGTTCAACTGGGAAATGGCGATTCAGGCCATCGCACAACAGTCCCAGGTAACCACAGAAACTGTCTATCTAAAACTCAACAATCCGTTTTTCAATAAGTTGATGCTCGAAATCAGAGTCAGGTTTGGAGGTGTACTCACCGAAAAAAATGAATTTCGGAGGAAAATGCTAAGCCTTAAAAAGAACCCAAAAATTGTCCAGCTGGCCTCTGATCAAAGACCTCCTATTTCACAAAAAAAATATAAGAGGGAGTTTATGAACCGACAGGCGCTATTCTTCGAAGGCGCAGAAGTACTTGCAAAAAACATGGGCTTACCGGTGTTTTTCGGAAGGGTGACAAAGGTAAAAAGAGGGTACTACTACTTGGAATTTTTCAACATTGCCTCGCCTCCTTATGAGAATGCTCCGCCTCACAGCATTACAGATTCATTTTGCGAAAGCTTGGAAGAGAATATTCGAAACCAACCGGATTTGTACCTTTGGAGTCACAAGCGATGGAAGGTTTAGAATAGGGGTTGGAAGATTGAAAAATTGCAAAATTGAAAGATTCCACTGACCCAATCCCTTCAGGCTTTTATCTTGGCTCTTGCCTCTCGATTCTTGGCTCTTGATTCTATAATCTTGATACTTGAGTCTTACTACTTGATACTAAAAAATGGATTACCTCAAGGAATTGAACCCGCCACAATTACAAGCTGTCCAGCATACCGACGGTCCTGTGATGATCATTGCCGGTGCAGGCTCGGGCAAAACCCGGGTACTCACTTACCGGATCGCCCATCTGATCTACGCCAAAGGAATCGATCCGTTCAATATTCTATCGCTCACTTTTACCAACAAGGCAGCCGCTGAGATGAAACACAGGATCGAAACCCTAGTCGGACTCGAAGCGAGAAATACCTGGATGGGGACTTTTCACTCCATTTTTGCAAAAATCCTGAGAGTAGAATCTGCCAAAATCGGCTATCCGTCCAACTTCACCATCTACGACACAGACGATTCCAAATCCCTCATCCGGACCTTGGTCAAGGAAATGCGTCTGGACGACAAAGTGTACAAACCCAGCGTAGTACTGTCCCGAATCTCCGGAGCAAAAAACCGCCTGATTTCCTGGCAGGCTTATCAGGCTGATCTCTATGTCAAGGCCGATGATGAAGCAGCGATGAAACCCCGAATGGGAGAAATCTACCAAAAGTATCAGGAGCGCCTTTTCAAAGCCGGCGCGATGGACTTTGATGACTTGCTGTTCAATACCAATGTGCTTTTCCGGGACCACCTCGACGTACTCAACAAATACCAGCATCGTTTTAAATATGTGATGGTGGATGAGTTTCAGGACACTAACATTTCCCAATACCTGATTACCAAAAAACTTGCCGCTGTCCACCAAAACATCTGTGTGGTGGGTGACGACGCACAGAGTATTTATGCCTTTCGCGGAGCGGACATCCAGAATATCCTGAATTTCGAAAAGGACTACCCGGATCTCTTTGTGGTCAAACTGGAGCAAAACTACCGCTCTACCAAGACCATCGTCGAGGCCGCCAATTCGATCATCGACAAAAACAAAGCACAACTCAAAAAGCTCGTTTGGACCTCCAATCCCGAAGGTGATCTCATCGAACTGATCAAAGCTGCTTCAGATAATGAAGAAGGACGGATCGTTGCCAACATTATTTTCGAAGAGAAGAACAACAAAAAGCTTAACAACAGCGACTTCGCCATCCTCTATCGAACCAACTCCCAATCGAGATCGATGGAAGAAGCGCTCCGCAAAATGAACCTCACCTACAAGATTGTTGGCGGGCTTTCTTTCTACCAGCGGAAAGAAATCAAGGATCTGATGGCCTACATGCGCTTCACGGTCAATCCCGTGGATGAGGAAGCTTTCAAGAGGATCATCAATTATCCCAAGAGGGGAATAGGAGACACTTCAGTGGACAAAATCCTCGTCTCTGCCTACGAGCACGACATTCCCCTATGGGATGTGGTGCAAAATGCGCATAGCTTTTTGGGCGGAAAAGCGGGCAGTTCGGTGAGTGATTTCGCCACGATGATCAAGGCGTTCCAGATCGAAGTAGAGCGGAAAGATGCTTTTGAAGCTGCAAGCTCCATCGCCAAGCAGAGCGGCTTGCTCCGGGAACTGTATGAAGACAAGACCATCGAAGGGCTCAACCGCTACGAAAACGTCCAGGAATTGCTCAACGCAATCAAGGAATACGTCGACAATCCCGAAAATGAGGACAAAAGTCTGGGCTCCTTCCTGCAGGAAATCGCCCTGCTGACCGACAACGATCAGGACAAAGACAAAACCGATGCGATCACGCTGATGACAGTGCATGCTTCCAAAGGTTTGGAGTTTAAGCAGGTCTTTGTGGTCGGCATGGAGGAGGATCTTTTCCCCTCGCAGATGATGATGCAAAGCCGGGATGACCTCGAGGAAGAGCGGCGGCTTTTCTATGTGGCCACGACCCGTGCTATGGACAAATTATACCTGACCTATGCACTTTCCCGTTATCGGTTTGGGCGATTGCTCAATTGTGAACCAAGCAGGTTTCTGGAAGAAGTGGACCAAAATAGGATCAAAGTAAACAAGCGGATGGCCTCCAAAGAGATGCCGGGAGCATTGAGAAAAGAAGGTCTTCCGGGAACTGGCGGCTTCATCGGAATCAAAAAACAACCGGAGTCCAGACAGCCTATCCAACTGAAAATCCACACCCCATCCCCGGATTTCAAGCCAAGCAACACCAACAATCTCAAGGCTGATCAATTGGTGGAGCATCCAAAATTCGGTTTTGGAAAAGTGCAGAAAATTGAAACAGAAGGACTTAACAAAAAGGCAACGATCCAATTTGAGCATTTTGGAGAGAAAACATTATTGCTTAGCTTTGCCAAGCTCAGAATTATAGACTAATCACCTGCTTCCCTGTCCTTTGGTGATTTTTTGTTACCTTTTACAAGGCAAAAAACGGGAAGCATTATGGAGCACTCCGAACCTGAAAAACAAAATCTTATTTTGAAAGAATACGGCAAAAACATTCAACGCCTGGTAGATCATGTCACCGGCATTGAAGACCGTGAGAAGCGCACTCAAAGTGCCTACACCGTCATTGAAATCATCAAACAACTTAACCCTTCTGTCAAGCAGGAAAATGATCAGAAGCTTTGGGACGACATCTACATCATGTCTGACTTTAAGCTTGATGTGGACGGGCCATTTCCGATGCCGGAAAAAGAGCTTTTGGGAAAAAAACCCCAACCCGTTGGCTATCCAAAAGGTGAGGTGAAGTTCAAGCATTACGGCCGAAACATCGAAAAACTGATCGAAAAGGCCATCGAAATCGAAAATGACGAGGACCAGGAAACTGCCATCATCTACATCGGTCAGCTGATGCGAAGCTTTCACTCCACCTGGAACAGGGATAATTTCGACGACGGCATCATCCTGGACGATATCAAGACCCTCTCCAAAGGCAAGCTTCATATCGACTTGGAAAAGGTGAGAGAAAATGCACTTTTCGAATCAAACACCCGTCGGGATTTCAAAATCCCCCACATCGAAGAGGAACACGCCAAAAACAAGCGCCCAATCCAACAACACAAAAAAAATCACCGCAACAACGGTCATAATAATAAAAAACGAAGAAATTAATGGCATCCTTTCGCGTAACCGGGGGCACCCGATTAAAAGGTGAAATCATTCCTCAGGGAGCAAAAAACGAAGCACTTCAGATTATTTGTGCCGTCCTGCTTACTCCTGAAAAAGTAACGATCAACAAAATTCCAAACATCCGGGATGTCAACAAACTCATCGAGCTGTTGGCAGATATGGGAGTAAAAGTTCAGCAGCTTGGGCCTGAGTCTTACTCTTTTCAGGCAGACAATGTCAATCTGGATTACCTGGAAACAGAAGAATTCCTTCAAAAAGCTTCCGCACTCCGTGGCTCTGTCATGATTCTGGGCCCACTATTGGCCCGTTTTGGAAAGGGTAAACTTTCCAAGCCAGGAGGGGATAAAATCGGCCGCCGTCGCATGGATACCCACTTTTTTGGCTTCCAAAAGCTCGGAGCAGAGTTTCATTACGATGCCAAAAATGAGATCTTCCACATCGATGGCAAAAATCTGAAAGGAACTTACATGCTGTTGGACGAGGCCTCTGTGACCGGCACCGCCAACATCGTGATGGCAGCTGTCATGGCTGAAGGGAAAACCACCATCTACAATGCGGCATGCGAACCCTATCTGCAGCAACTTTGCGAAATGCTCAACCGAATGGGAGCCAAGATCACCGGCGTAGGTTCCAATTTGCTGAATATTGAAGGTGTCAAAGCACTTGGCGGTACGGACCACACCATGCTTCCCGATATGATTGAGATCGGATCTTTCATCGGAATGGCCGCAATGACAGGATCGGAAATCACCATCAAAGATTGCCAGATTCACCGCCTGGGGATTATTCCTGAGACATTCCGGAGAATGGGAATCCAGATGGAATTCCGAGGAGATGACATTCACATTCCTGCCCAGAAACACTACGAGATCGAAACGTTTATCGACGGGTCGATCCTCACAGTAGCAGATCAGATTTGGCCAGGCTTTACTCCGGATTTGCTTTCAATTATTCTGGTTACAGCCACTCAAGCCAAGGGCACGGTGCTGGTTCACCAGAAAATGTTCGAATCACGACTGTTCTTCGTGGATAAGCTGATCGACATGGGCGCGCAGATTATTCTTTGTGATCCACATCGCGCTACTGTAATCGGGCTGGACAGAAAGTACCCACTTCGAGGCATCAAAATGACATCCCCCGACATCCGGGCTGGTGTGGCACTGTTGATAGCTGCCATGTCTGCAAACGGTACTTCCGTGATAGACAACATTGAACAAATTGACCGCGGCTACCAAAATATCGACGAGCGACTCAATGCTTTGGGAGCCAAAATCGAGCGACTACCCTAAATCAAAGGGAGCTTAATTGCTCCCTTTTTCATTTTCAAAACAAATCCTTTTTTAGGCCTTGCGTCAGGAAATCACCGTTCAGCGTACACTTCCAGTCAATCTCCAGCCAAAAGATCACCATCTATTTGAGCCGGCTTTGACGGTTACTTTCGAAAGACTTTTCCCTGTTCACCTGAAAAATGTGTGGATCCTACAGGATACGGTTTTTTCTCCAGGAGAACTGCGGTTTTTTTCCAGTCACACCCACGTTTCCGGATTGGGATTCCCCCAGTTTGCAAAAAGGGCGGTTTTTTGTGCAACCAAAGCCTGGAAAACCATTCCAAAGGGCATGTGGGTCATCGATGAATGGAGTGCAAATTATTTTCACTGGATGACCGACTGTCTGCCAAGAATCTGGGAAGGCCTGGAAAGAGATCCCAAATGCCCGGTAATCCTGCCGGAATCGTTCAGAAGCCTCAGCTACGTGCAACAGACTTTGGAATTGCTCGGGATCAAAGTTGAGTTTTTCAAATCCAGGGAAAACCTCCTCGTGGAAACCTTGATTCTTACGGCAAGGACAGCTCCTTTTCCCCATTTTAATGTGCCACTTGCCCAAAAAACAAGAGCAGTATTGGGAAAAACAACCACTCAAATGCCCTGGAAAAAAGTTTACATCAGCAGAAAACTCGCCGACAAACGGAAAGTCCACAATGAACTGGATGTAGAGTTATTTTTAAGAAAAAAGGGATTTGAAATCGTCTACGCTGAAAAGCTGACTGTTCCCCAACAAATCCGGTTGATGTCAGAAACTGAACTTTTGGTATGCCTCCACGGAGCTGCTTTGACCAACATGCTTTTTATGCAGGAAGGGATGAAAATACTGGAACTTCGGAATATCAACGATTCAGTGACCCAGTGCTACTTCAATCTCTCCTCAGCTTTGGGTCTCAGGTATTTTTACACCCTCAACAAAGGTGATCACAAAGACACCATAATGACCGATTTCACGATAGATGTGAAAGCTTTGGGGGAAACTCTAGCTGAATTGGAAAAGTAAATCCAATAAAAAAACAGCTTAATTCAAGCCCAATTCCCCGATTCTCCATTTTTTTGGTATCTTCTAGGCCATTTAGCTCAACCCAGTTAACCTATGACCAAAAAGAAACTCCGTAGCCAGGAATGGTACGGCCGAACAGGAAAAGACGGTTTTATTTATAGATCCTGGATGAAAAACCAGGGATTGCCCCATCATCTTTTTGAGGGAGAAAAACCCGTGATCGGAATCTGCAATACCTGGTCTGAACTCACCCCATGCAATGCCCATTTCCGTGATTTGGCAGAATGCCTCAAGAAAGGCATCTGGGAAGCCGGCGGATTTCCCTTGGAATTTCCCGTGATGTCTTTGGGCGAGTGCTCGATCAAGCCCACCGCCATGCTTTTCCGCAACCTAATGTCAATGGATGTCGAGGAGAGCATTCGAGGCAATCCATTGGATGGAGTAGTGCTCATGTGTGGCTGTGACAAAACCACCCCCTCTCTGGTCATGGGAGCTGCATCGGTAGACATTCCTGCCTTGGTTCTTTCCGGCGGACCGATGTTGGTCGGGAGATTCAAGGGAAAAAAGATCGGTACCTCCGACATCTGGAGGTTTGCCGAAGATTTTAAAATGGGCAGACTTTCTCAGGAAGAATTCATTGAAGCTGAAGCTGCCATGTCCCGTTCTGTGGGCCACTGTGCACCGATGGGAACTGCCTCGACAATGGCAGCTATGGTGGAAGCACTGGGTTTGTCCTTGCCTGACAATGCCACGATTCCAGCAGCAGACTCCAGAAGAAAAGTTTTGGCTCATCTGACCGGAATGCGCATTGTGGAAATGGTCAGAGAGGACATGAAAATGAGCACCATTCTGACCCGCAAAGCCTTTGAAAACTCCATCATGGTCAATGCAGCTGTGGGAGGCTCAACCAATTTTATTCTCCACCTGACTGCCATCGCCAAGCGGATCGGGGTCGATATTGATCTGACGGATTTTGATCATTTTTCATCCAAAATCCCATTGATCGCCAATGTGCAACCTTCAGGTGAACATTGGGTGGAAGACCTATTCTATGCAGGAGGATTGCCTGCAGTCATGCGGGAAATCCAAAAACACCTCCACAACGACGCCCTGACTGTCAATGGCAAAACCATCGGAGAAAACATCTCCAAAGCTGAATGCTGGGACAGAAACCTGATCGGAACCCTGGAAAATCCCATCAAACCGGAATCCGGAATAGCTGTATTGAAAGGCAACCTCTGTCCAAATGGTGCGGTACTCAAACCTTCCGCTGCAAGTCCGGAATTGCTGACACATACCGGCCGGGCTGTGGTTTTTGAAAATATCGACGACTACAAAGCCAAAGTAGACGATCCCAACCTGGACATCGATGAGACCTGTATCATGGTCATGAAAAACGTGGGGCCAAAAGGCTACCCCGGTATGCCTGAAGTAGGCAACATGGGTTTGCCCAAAAAAGTCCTGGAAAAAGGTGTCAAAGACATGGTCCGGATTTCTGATGGACGAATGAGCGGAACCGGTTTTGGCACAGTGGTCTTGCACGTCTCTCCCGAATCAGCGATCGGAGGACCTTTGGCATTCGTGCAAAACGGAGATATGATTGAACTGGATGTTCCCAATCGAAGTTTGAATCTTTTGATTTCTGAGGAAGAATTTGAAAAGCGCCGAGCCAATTTTGAGCCTTTAAAACTCCCCTATGAGCGGGGTTATGTCAACCTTTTCCTCGACAAAGTAAACCAGGCGCATGAAGGAGTGGATTTTGATTTCCTGCAGGGAAGTTCAGGTTCGGAAGTAAAGAGAGATTCTCATTGATTTAGTTGTACTTAGACCTACCAGGTTTTTAAAACCTGGCAGGTCTTTTCACAGAAAAGAAATGAAAACACCAAAAGTCGCCATAATCACAGGAGCAGGACAAGGGATTGGGCTGGAAATTGCCCGCAGATTGTTGGAATCAGGTTCTCATGTCATCCTCAATGACCTGGAAAAAAGCCTGACTGAGGAGGCGGTCGCATCCCTGTCGCGAATGGGTAAAGGCTCTATCCTCGGTTGTTCCGGAGATTCCTCCACTGGGGAAGTCATTTCTGAATTGATTGATTTGGCAATGCATCATTTTGGGCACCTTGACCAAGTGGTAGCCAATGCGGGAATCACTCTTTTCGGCAACTTCCTGGACTATTCCCGAAAAGATTTCATGGAAGTCATGCGGGTCAATCAAGCCGGAACTTTCTTTTTGACCCAATCGGCTGCAAGAATCATGAAGGAACAAGCCAACGGTGGAGCGATTCTCCTTACCTCCTCGGTGACTGCCCACCAAAGCCATGAAAACCTCGCAGCCTATGCCATGAGTAAAGCTGCAATTGAAATGCTGGCAAAGAACCTTGTCATCGAACTTGCTCCTTTTGGGATTCGCATCAACACCATAGCTCCGGGTGCAACCTTGACTGAAAGGACTACTTCTGACCCAAATTATGTCACCACCTGGTCCAAGCTTACTCCCTTAGGACGTCCTGCAAATACTACCGACATTGCTGAGGCTGCAGCGTTTTTGCTTTCAGATGCTGCCAGGCATATCACTGGCCAGACACTGATTGTGGATGGCGGATGGACTTCAATTAGCCCCTCGCCTTATGCCTGAAAATCATTCCATCCTTCTTGAAAAAACGTTTGTCCTAAAAAGCCCAGCACCCTGGAAGCTTAAGGGCGAAGCAATTATTTTGATCTATAAATTCAAGAAGGAATGGGTTGAATCTCAGGGAAATCTTCCAAAACATCTATTAGGAAAATTCAATGGGGGATTGGGTTTCGTCATGATAGTCAATTACGAAAATAGCCCGGTCGGACCCTACCGCGAGGTTCTTTTTATCCCGGGAAAATTCCGGAAAACCAAAAAACTGGCAATCACCAAAATCTTTACAGACTCAGAAGTCAATACCCAAAATGGGCGGGTCAATTGGGGAATACCTAAGGAAACTCTGCCGATTGTATGGGAAAAAGAAAAAAATCTAGACAAGGTCACTATAATTAAGGATGGAGTCGCTGTTTTTTCGGCCGAATTTGAGACGGGAGGAATCCCATTTCCTGTGTCGACAGCATTATTACCCATGAGACTTTGCCAAACCTGGAATAAAGTAAAGTATTTCACCCGTCCTACCGGAACAGGAATTGGAAAGCTTACCAAAATCAAAAGTCTTGATTTAAATCCTGAATATTTTCCCGATATCCGTGGCCTCAAGCCGCTTTTTGCTGTTAAAGTGAATCCGTTCAATATGCGATTTCCTGAACCGACCTTTCACAATGAGTTCTTTTGATCTACCCTAGCTGCGGGGATTTTCTGAATGGAAAAATGTTGTTTTTTAAACTACTTTTCAAAAATCCATTCATCAACTCTACTATTTCCTATATTTATTCAAGGCTCTTTATCAGTTGATTGTCATTCAATATTCCGATTTAAGTTCCAAACCAAAGCATAATTCGACATTTTATACACCTATCCCATAACATGAAAAATCTTCTAATACTTCTCACATTTCTTGGATTGATTTCCTCCTGCGAGCAAAAACCTGAGGTACCGGACACGATTCCGGTAAAAGTTGCCAAAGCCTATGGCTTCGAGAATTTTGACAAGGTCAACTCTATCTCCTACACCTGGAATGTCCAAAGGGATTCTGTAAATGTCCTTTCAAGAGATTGGAAATGGAATATCAAGGACAGCACAGTTCATTATTCAGGTCCAGACACCACCTTCACTTACAGCTTGACAGCAGATTCATTGCCCAAGCAGGACGGAGGATTCATCAACGACAAATATTGGGCAATGATGCCATTTCAGTTGGCTTGGGATTCAGGCTATACTTTTGAAACTGTCGAAAATGTCCCCTCACCCATCAAAGGGGCCAATTCCACCAAGCTGACAATCCTCTATCAATCTGGCGAACCCAAATCTCCAGGAATGGGATATACACCCGGTGATGCCTATGACCTCTATTTGGATGAAAATCTGATGATCACCGAATGGGTTTTCAGAAGAGGAAACGGAGCCGAGGGACGTCCGGTCACTTGGGAAACTGTGGAAACTCACGGTCCGCTGAAATTTGTGACGGAGCATTTCAATGCCGAGGGAAAAAGAACCCTTTGGATTTCGAACATCAAAGTGGAATAAACCTTTCTTCTAAAGAAAGATTTCCTGCCGTGGGTATTGCTCACGGCTTTTTTTACTTTTAAACTTACCTGATACCAATACCCACAAATGAACCGAAGAAACTTTCTCTATAATTCGGGAGCCTTGATCGGCTCAGGTATACTGGCAAATCCGCTGGATGCATTTTCTATTTCCCAGAAAAAAACATGGACTGTCGGAGAAATTATGGACGCATTTATCGCCCAAGTACCCAATGCTCCTTTTGCCCAGACAGTGGACACGATTAAAATCGGCTCTCCGGACACCATAGTTACAGGGGTCATCACAACCATGTTTACCACCATGGAAATCATCAAAAAGGCCATCGAGCTCAAGGCAAACCTGATCATTCCCCACGAACCGACTTTTTTCTCCGGTCAGGATGAGACCGACTACTTGCAAAATGATCCGGTTTTCCGAGCTAAGTATGATTTGATGGCCGAAAATCAAATCACCCTTTGGAGAAACCACGATTATGTCCACCGAATGCAGGATGACGGAGTCCGGATCGGAGTGGTGGGAGATTTGGATTGGAATAAATACTACCAGGCAAAAAGTCCTATTCTCCAAATACCCAAAACCAGCCTTCGTGACCTCATCCACCACATCAAAACCAAACTGGGTGTGCCAGCCATGCGCTATGTGGGAGATTTGAATCAGACTTGTACCAAAGTATTGCTTTTACCTGGAGCGGTAGGTGGAAGAAGGCAAATTGAGTCCATCATAAAAGAAAAGCCGGATGTATTAGTCTGCGGAGAATCCAACGAATGGGAAACTCCCGAATATGTCCGAGCTGCCAATGAGATCGGCATAAAGCTTTCCATGATCGAAATTGGCCATTCGGCAAGTGAAGAGGGTGGTTCTGAATTTGTCAAAAAATGGCTCAATGAAAATATGCCGGGATTGCCTGCATTCCATATTGCTTCCGGAAATTCCCTGCAGATATTTTAAAGAAAAAAAAGGGGCTGATTTTAAAAACCAGCCCCTTTTTACCTAAATGATGCTTCCTTATTTATTGTCTTTGTCAATCGCGTCTACTACATCCGCTTTAACCTTCTTCCACTCTTCTTCGATATCTTTAGTGGTTTTGTTAACCCCGGTTTTGATATCCTCCCAAGTGTTTTCAGTGGCATTTCCCACATCCTCCAAAGCCTTTTGAACATCACTTTTATCTTCACGAAGTTCGGCTTCCATTTTTTCGATATCGGCCTTCATTTCTGCGTCAGCTTTCTCTTTTTTAGCTTCCAGTTCCAGGATCTTTCTATCAATTTCAGCTTCTAGCTCTTGAAGTTCCTGTCTCATTTCGGCCTTTTCCTGCTCGATGTCCACCTGAACTTCAACCAGCTCTTTTTCCTGTTTTTGGGCTCTGTTTTCTCCGCAGGACATGGCAGTGATTCCCAATGCCAAAATTCCCAATATTACTTTCGTTTTCATTTTGCTTTGTGATTTTTGAATTTAATCGGATAGGTGATGAGTATTAAAGACGGTT
Organism: Algoriphagus sp. A40; assembly: GCF_002002735.1. Lineage (GTDB taxonomy): Bacteria > Bacteroidota > Bacteroidia > Cytophagales > Cyclobacteriaceae > Algoriphagus. The sequence continues at coordinate 23,551 of NZ_MUNY01000052.1, forward strand.
AAGTTCTTCCTTAACTTCATCTATGCTCTTTCCGAGTTTTCGTTGCAATTTTCCCAAGAGTTCATCCTCTTTACCTTCTTCAAACAACAGATCGTCATCAGTAAGACCTGCGTACTTCTGCTTTAACTTCCCTTTGATCTCATTCCAGGAACCTTTGATTTGGAGCTTAGTGTCAGTTTTCATTTTCATGTGGTTTAAAGTGAAACAAAATTCTACTCAACACTTTTCAAACAGGCTACCATTCTCAAAAAGTCCATTTTGAGCTACCTGAAGCCATTTTAAGAATTCTTCCGTGTTGGAAAAAGGGTCAAACTGTGGAATTTATTTCCCAGAATTGGAGAGTAAACTAAAAGTGACTGGTTTTTTTTACTTTTGAATTCTGCCGAATCGGTCAAAAAAAAACAGGTTTTCAATTTCTCTTGAAAACCTGTCTTATTATTAAGTGGAGATGATTTCTTACAAACTCCAGGTATTCCCCACTTCCGAAAGTGGAATACACCCTTTGAATTCACCCGGAACCGGGTCATAGCTGAGAACGTTTTTCCCGATTTCCTCAGAACTGAAATATGCCCAAAGCACGGACGATTTCAGGCCTCGATAAAACCCAACAGGTTCCTGGGTCCCAACGGCAGTTCCCCAAACCTTCGGAGCAAATTTGGGAGAATTGGCTTCATGCTCTTTAAGACAGGCAGTTTTGTCCTCGGGGCTCAGCTCGGCAAAGACTTTTCCGAATTTCGCTTTACATTCTGCGTTGAACTTTTCGATCTCAGCCACGACATTCTTCTGCCCTGCTTCATCGTAGGTTTTGGCATAGACTAAGTCCAGGAAAATATCCGCTTTCACATCCAAGCCTCCGGGAGTTTCTGTTTTTGGTAAAAGAAAATCCACAAATGCTGATATAAACCTCGCTTGATCCTCGCTCAAAAACTGGGGAGTCCAAGTCAATCTGTCCTGCTTTGCACAGGACTGAAGCAAACTGAGCAAAGTCGGAGCTCCAACTGCAGTTCCAAGCGCCAAGGCTGATTTTTTTAGTGCTTCTCGTCTGTTCATCGCTTAGAGGTTTGATTTTTTGAGTTCGGAGATTGCATGATTCGCAGCTCTTGCGGTCAGTGCCATATACGTCAGCGATGGATTCACGCAGGACGAAGAAGTCATACAGGCACCGTCTGTGACAAAGACATTTTTGCAATCGTGCACTTGGTTGGTTCCGTTCAGAATGGAAGTCTTAGGGTCACGGCCCATTCGTGCAGTTCCCATTTCGTGGATACCATAGCCCATTTCATGCTTGTTGTCAAAGTCCATCACGTTCTTCACTCCGACTCGTTCCAGCATTTCCTTGGCATCGATCCGGATTTGCTCGTTCATTGCCAGTTCATTTTTTCCCCATTCCGCATCGATCGAAAGCGTCGGCTGTCCCCATTTGTCCAGCACATCTTTGTTGAGGTAGACCTTGTTTTCATGGTAAGGAAGGCATTCTGCAAAACCTGTGATGAAAAACTCCCAAGGCCCGGGCTTCATCAATCCGTCTTTGAAATCTCCTCCAAAATCCTCCTGATTGGATCCGGCTCCCCAGCCGGCTCGTCCTCCTCCTCCCTGAAATCCAAAGCCACGGACGAATTTGTCAGACTTGGTCTTTTCGTCCAGGTTGACATAGCGGGGAATGTAGATGCCATTGGGTCGGCGGCCTTTGTAATATTGGTCCTCAAATCCTTCGACTGAACCCATTGCCCCGACGCGATAGGTATGGTCCATGAGGTTATGGCCGAGTTCGCCGCTGTCATTGCCTAAGCCATTGGGGAAGCGGCTGGAAGTGGAATTCATGAGAATCTGTGTGGTGCTTAGTGTAGATGCATTGACAAAAACAATCTTCGCTTTGTAATCTATATCCTCGCCTGTCTCGGAATCGATGATTCGGACTCCGCTTGCTTTTCCCTTTTGCTCATCGTAGACGAGAGACTGGACAATGGAAAAAGGGCGGATGGTAAGATTTCCTGTTGCATGGGCGGCAGGCAAAGTCACTGCATTCGAACTGAAGTAAGCTCCATACGGACAGCCTCGGTCGCAGCGGTTTCGGAATTGGCATTTGCCCCGGCCATTGAGAGGTTCGGTCAAGTGAGCCACCCGTCCAATGATCATATTTCTGCCTGAAAATTCCTTTTCAATCCGCTCCTTGACATGTTTTTCCACGCAATTCAATTCCATAGGAGGCAAAAAGTGAGAATCCGGCAACTGAGGCAAACCCAATGCTTCCCCACTGATTCCGGCAAATTTTTCCACATGAGTGTACCAAGGTGCCAGATCTTTGTACCGAATCGGCCAGTCGACTCCATGTCCGTCTTTGGCATTGGCTTCAAAATCCAAATCTGACCAGCGATAACATTGCTTACCCCAAAGCAGGGATCGGCCCCCCATCTGATGGGCACGAACCCAAAGGAAAGGTTTGACTTCGGTATAGGGGTTTTCTAGGTCATTGGCGTGAAAGTGCTCGTTCATTTCACCTATAAAGCCCGATCTTCCTCCTTTGGGATGTCTTGCTTTTTGCTCGGGAGTGAGTCCTCCACGGAGTTCGGTCTCCCAAGGATCGAGGGTCATGGTAGGATAATCCACGACATGCTCCACGATGCGTCCCCGCTCGAGGACGAGAGTTTTGAGTCCGGCTTCGCAAAGTTCTTTTGCTGCCCAGCCGCCGCTGATCCCCGAACCGATGACGATGGCGTCATAGGTCAGGTTTTTGTCTGCGTCAATATTAAAGTTGGCCATTTTAGGGAATAATAGGTTTTGGATTGCTTAGGGAGTAAATAAATCAAACTGGGGATAACTTCAAATCCAGCTCAGCTAAAAGAAACAAAAAGGCTGTTTTTTTCAATAGAAAATGAAGGGACTAAGCCATCAGGCGCATCTCCTTCAAATCTCGAAGGCTCAAAGGAATCCAGATTTGGGCAAGTCAAAACCCGGTATTTTTTTCCTTTGGTGATTGGGTTGGCTGAATTTCCTAAAAATGAAAATCGGGTTTTGAGTGATGGTATGATCAGCGCATCGGAAAGTTCAAGTCCAGTATCATGAGCCCCCAGGCTGACTTGGATGATCCCTTCATTCAGGGTCAGGTTTTTGAATTTCAAGGGTTCGGTCCTTTTGCTCAGGTCCAGAATCCCATTTCCAAAAAGATGGATACTTGCTTCCTCACCGGCACTTTGGTCCGCAAAAATGATTTTTCCCCCCAAGCCGCCATTGATTCCACCGTAGGCGATCAACTTGGCTTTTCCTGCCCCGCAGGTCTGCGAAAAGGAAATATAGCCCCCAGCTGCCCCATGCACAGTCCCTCCAAAGTTCAAAAATGTGGCTAGATCGGCTGTGGGCACATTTTTCCCGGGATCTCCTTGTCCCCAAATCGCAAACTCAGTATAGCCAGCTGCTGATCCTTTTAGAACTGCCGGATAGTTGATCACCGTAGCTTCTCCGGCTGAGGGAAAGTAGGCAGAAGGAAGATTGACCGAGAAAATGGTATGTCCGGCTGTGGAAGGGGATTCTAGGACACTTCCGTAGTTGATAATGGTTGCTCTATGAGCAGTTGGTGAACCCCATTTGGCAGTAAATTCGGTATGACCTCCTCCCCCGTGGCTGGACTCTTTGGCTCCAAAATTATGATAAAAGCCATGCCCGGCAGAAGCTCCGACTGAGTCCATTTTGGGTGGATTGTTGTTGAAACTGGTCACACCACCATTTCCTCCGGCGGCGATTGCCGGTTCGTTGTGAAATAGTCCGTGACTCCCGCTTGCAAATCCGTCAAAGGCTACATCTCCTCCATTTCCCTTGTAGTGGGAAGCACCTAGATTTAAGAAAAAACCATGATCTGAGGTCGAGTGATCATAAAACTGGGTATTTCCACCGTCACCCCCCTCCACGGTACCTCCGATATTGATAAAAGTACCCCGATCGGCTGAAGCATAGTCGTGAAAGACGGTATTGCCAAAGGTGTCTCCATCCGTACCTAGGGAACCATAAATGGTGAATTTGGCAGTACCGGCACGAGAATGGTCGCTAAAGCTGACCTCTCCGCCAACTGTACTGCGCTGGATTTTGGGATCCGGTGGGGCTTGCTTGCCAGTTCTGACGATGAAATTGGCACTACCTGCATCTGACTGTTCGGTAAAACCGAGAATCCCGCCGCCATAGCCATTTTCCAGGGATTCTGGACCTGATTCATAGTACATATCGTCTCCCCCTGCTGTGGCTTTACTTGAAAACTTCACCTGCGGATCACGGAAATTGGAATTTGTGGCGGCAATTTTGATCAGTTGAGGCCTGCCGGAGCGATTGATTACACCTTCCCCGGAAATGGTCAGGAGGAGTTTTTCAGTCGATTCGGAAGTACCCACAAGCAAAATATACCCACCAGCCGCCTCGTCAAATTCGATACTCTGAATTTCCGCACTGAGTTGTTTCGAAAAGGTAATGTGACTTTGCCTTGAACTGGAAAACAGAGCCTTTCCCAGTGGGACCTTTCCCCATTTCCAGTTCTTGGGATCGTTCCATTCTTGATTTTCCGGATTTTTCTTCCATTGGGCATTTGGCAGATTGTCAGACATGGGTTTTGAGGAGTTTGGGTCAAAAAGTGAGATCTTGAATTCAATTTTTTATGCAACAGATTAATATACAAAGGTTCAGGAAGCAATTGTGAAATCTCAACTCAAAAGACAGAATTAGTCCTAAGCTACAGGAAATGGACTGTGCCTTGGTGTTTCAAATTGAATTCAGTTTCAACTCAATTGCTTGCACGGTGAGAAGGTTATAAATTCATCCGTTCTCAATTACTATGAAAAATATCGTCCTAGTTCTTTGCCTGATCCTGGTTGCCTGCAAAACATCAAAAAGTAACGTTGCCTTTGAGGTTCCCCAACCGATCATGGAAGAAGTCTACGAGGAAGTGAAAACTCCTTTCAAATACGGCATTGTTTTTCAGCATCCCGATACCACGAAAATGGTGGATTCCCCGACTATTTTCCGGGAAAAGGACACTTGGTATATGACCTATATAGTCTTTGATGGGAAAGGATATGAAACGTGGTTGGCAGAAAGTCCCGACTTGCTGACTTGGGAGTCCAGAGGCAAAATCCTTTCATTTACCGAGGGCACTTGGGATGCCAACCAGAAAGCCGGGTATCCCGCACTTGTAAATACGGAATGGGGTGGAGATTATTCGGTGGAGAAATACCGGGACAATTATTGGATGAGCTACCTAGGCGGAAACACCGCCGGATACGAAGCCGGAACGCTGAAAGTAGGACTGGCCAATTCATCCACCTTGACGGAAGTACGGGAATGGAATACCACAAATCAACCCCTTTTGTCGCCCGAAGATCGGGATGTCCGCTGGTTTGAAAATCAAACCATTTACAAAAGCCATGTCATCCGTGACCGGGAGCTGCATACCGGATTCCCTTTTGTCATGTATTACAATGCAAAGGGAGACACCGCAGACTATGAAAGCATCGGAATGGCGGTTTCAGAAGACATGAAAACCTGGAAAAGGTTTGGAGAAAATCCGGTTATTACGAAGTACAAAGGGATTTGTGGGGATGCGCAGATCGTGAAATACAAAGACCTCTATATCATGTTTTACTTTGGGGCATTTTGGAAGCCGGGGGCGTTTGAGCGATTTGCGGTCTCTTACGATTTGGTGAATTGGACCGATTGGAACGGCCCCGATTTGATCGCCCCTTCAGAAGAATACGATAAACAATATGCTCACAAACCCTGGGTGATCAAATGGAATAGTGTGGTTTACCATTTTTACAATGCCGTTGGAGAAAAGGGCCGGGTGATCGCATTGGCGACTTCGGTGGAACTACGGAAATAGAGTACAGTTGGCCATTCAGCCCCAAATGGAATTTGGGGCTTTTACAGGATGCGCATTCAGCGCTGATTTAATCCAAGGAATCGTTTTTTGGAGAAATCAGTCCAAAGAATTTCTACCCAGAAATAGAATTTGACTCATTAAAATAACGCGCATATAGGGTAGATTCAATCCAAGGTCCCGTTTTTGGAAAAAAAGTGCCAAAGGCACACACTGTGTCAGCCCAGAATTCAATTCTGGGTTTTGGTACAAATTCGTTATTTTCAAGAGTGCCAACGGCACGATCTGTAATAATTTTTTAGAGCCTAAATTTTTCAGCCATGTCCCAATCCCTAGCCAAAGTTTACCTCCATATCATTTTTTCAACCAAACACCGCCAACCTCTAATTTCCGAAGAAATACGCCCCAATGCCCAAGCCTATTTTGTTAAAGTCGGCGCGAACCTTGGAAGCTTCACAGAAGAGATTTTCATGATGCCGGATCACATCCACTGGCTCTGCACTTTGCCAAGAACTATAACCATAGCGGATTTGGTGAAAAACGTCAAAATCTCCAGCTCTATTAAATTCAAAGAAATTGTCCATCCAAATTTTGAATGGCAAAAGGGTTACGGAACATTTTCTGTAAGCCAATCCAAATTAGAAACCGTCAAGCGATATATCCAAAATCAAACCGAGCATCATAGGAAATTGGATCTTCAAGAGGAATACCGGAGATTCCTGGAGGAATATCGAATTGAATATGATGAAAAATACGTTTGGGATTGATTGGGGAATACAATACAAATCGCCCCTTCAGGGCTCTGGTTCGCCAGAATATTCAATTCATTACCCCAAATGGAATTTGGGGCTTTTACAGGATGCGCCTTCAGCGCTTTTAGGGAATGTTCAAAAATTGAAACAACCTCTATCCCTGAAAATAATGCCATCGGCACATCATGTAATAGCCCAGAATTCAATTCTGGGTTTTCGTATGAAATCATTATTTTCAAGAGTGCCAACGGCACGATCTGTGATCCAAATCGACATAAATCTTTGATGGAATGCATTGACAATTTATTGTCCCCTCACACTTTTTCGCCTATTTTCCTCCTATGAAAAAAATCACCCTCCTTATTCTGATAGGCTTTTCCCCGCTTTTCTCTTTTGCCCAGCAACTTTCTTCAGAAGAAAAAAAGCTATCTGAACTGATCGACAAAAACTACAAGGAGACTCTGACCCTTCTGGAAGAAGTCATCAACATCAATTCAGGCTCACTGAACAAAGAAGGAGTGCGGGAAGTAGGACGGGTTTTCGAGCGGGAGTTCCAGAAAATCGGCTTTGAAACCGAATGGATAGACCTGCCAGCTGAGGTCAACCGCGCCGGACATTTTGTAGCTACACGAAAGGGAAATAAAGGAAAAAAGCTCTTTCTCATCGGGCATTTGGATACAGTTTTTGAAAAAAACATGCCCTTTTCTCCTTTCACCTACCTCAATGACAGCACGGCCACCGGCCAAGGAGCAAATGACATGAAAGGCGGAGATGTCCTGGTTTTGGCAAGTTTGAAGGCGCTCCACGAACTCGGACTTTTGGAGGATCGCACGATCACCGTCTATTTCAATGGAGACGAAGAAAGCTCCGGCAATGCGGAAATCTCCCGAAAGGACTTTATCGATAGGGCCAAACTTCATGAAATCGCCTTGGGATATGAAACCGCTCAGGGATTCAGCACTGTGACTGTAGCCCGAAGAGGTTCCAGCGGCTGGACTCTGAAAACTTCCGGACGGCAATCCCATTCCAGTGGAGTTTTCCGTGAAGGCGTGGGTTATGGAGCAATTTATGAAGCTGCCCGAATCTTGACGGAATTCCAAGAAACTTTAGCCGGAGAGCAATACCTTACTTTCAACCCAGGTCAGTTTATCGGAGGCTCAGACGTAAGTTTGGATGATGTCACCGGAACCGGAACAGCCTTGGGAAAAACTAACATCGTCGCCAGAGAAGCCATTGTGACGGGGGATTTACGGTTTTTGGGCGAAGCCCAAAAAGAAGCCGCCCGAGCCAAAATGCGAGAAATCGTAGCCAAAAACCTCAATCAAACGCAAGCCGAAATCATCTTCAAAGACGGAATTCCATCCATGGCTCCAACTGAAGGCAACTATGGCTTGGCCAAAATCCTCAATCAAGTCAGTCTGGATATGGGTTTTGGAGAAGTGAAACCCGGAGATCCCGGAAGTCGAGGAGCTGGTGACATTTCCTATGTGGCGGATTTTATGGATTGTCTGGATGGATTGGGAGCTTCAGGAAGTGGCGCACATGCTCCGGGGGAGACTATTAACATGAAGCAATTTCCTGATCTGATCAAAAGAAATACTATTTTGCTTTACCGATTGACCCGATAACCTTTTTGCATGTAGAAACTTTTAACGGCAGCGGCCACGGTTGCGACAGCAATTTCCTGTCAAAATCAGGCTCCTGAAACTATCGAGAATCAATCCATGAAGCCTCAAAAAATCGTCGTTTATCAGGTTTTCACCCGCCTTTTTGGCAATACCAACACCAACAACAAACCTTGGGGCACCAAGGAGGAAAACGGAGTCGGGAAATTCAATGACTTTACTGATTCCGCTTTGGAAGAAGTCAAAAAACTCGGTGTGTCCCACATCTGGTACACCGGCGTGCCGCATCACGGTGTGATCGGGGACTTTCCGGAAATCGACGTGAGTTCAGATGATCCGGATGTGATCAAAGGCAGGGCAGGCTCGCCTTATGCGGTGCGGGATTACTATCAGGTCAATCCCGATTTGGCGGTGGATGTGACCAAACGAATGGAGGAGTTTGAGGCTTTGATCGCAAGAACCCACCAGCATGAGATGAAAGTGATCATCGATATCGTACCCAATCACGTTTCCCGTTTTTATGAGGGGAAAAATAATCCAGAAGGAGTCAGTGATTTTGGAGCTGACGATGACAAAACAGTCGAATACGCCAAAAACAACAACTTTTATTATATCCCAGGAGAAGCTTTCCAAGTACCGGAACCCAAAAACGGCTACCGTCCTTTGGGTGGAGAAAAGCATCCCTTAGCAAATGGAAAGTTTGCCGAAAACCCCGCTAAATGGACCGGAAACGGTTCCCGAAAAGCTCAGCCGGATTTTGACGACTGGTACGAGACCGTCAAGATCAACTACGGCTTGAGTCCTGATGGAAAAAAGGACTTTGACGCATTGCCTGCAGGTGCGGATTCTTTGGACTGGAAAGCGCATTTTGACTTTTGGCAGGGAAAGGACGTACCCGATTCATGGAAGAAATTCAGGGACATCACCCAGTTTTGGTTGGGCAAAGGAGTGGATGGATTCCGATACGATATGGCTGAGATGGTACCTGTGGAGTTTTGGTCTTACCTCAATTCCCACATCAAATTGACAAACCCTGAAGCTTTTCTTTTGGCAGAAGTCTACAACCCAACCCTTTATCGGGATTATATCTACCAGGGTCAAATGGATTATCTCTACGACAAGGTGGACCTGTATGACACTTTGAAACATATTATTCAGGGACAAGGCTCGACTGATAATCTGGTGTCCATTTTGGAAGGATCGAAAGATATAGAGCATCACCTATTGCACTTTTTGGAAAACCACGACGAACAGCGCATTGCCAGTCCTGAGTTTGCCGGGAATCCCTGGAAGGCCATGCCCGCGATGGTCGTTTCAGCAACGGTTTCTACTTCACCGACGATGATTTATTTCGGTCAGGAAGTGGGCGAACCAGGAGCGGAAATGGCGGGGTTTGGACAGCCCAGCCGAACTTCCATTTTCGATTACATAGGCGTACCTCAACATCAAAAGTGGATGAATGGGGGGGAATTTGACGGAGGGCAGCTTTCGGACAATGAAAAAGCGCTGCGGAACTACTATTCCGAAGTCCTGAATTTTACTCTAAAAAGCACTGCTTTAACGGGAGAATATCTGGAGCTACACACCTTCAATCGCCATCAAAATCCTGATTACACCAATAAAGCCTTTGCGTTTGCCCGTTGGGATGAAAGTCAAAAGCTGATGGTGGTGACCAATTTTGATGAATCTAAATGGATGAAAACGACTTTAAAACTATCTCCTGAACTGTTGAAAGCGTGGAATCTGGAAAAAGGCGAACGGGAAATTCAGGAAGTGATGTTTGGCAAAAAGAAAACCCGCCTTCGCGTGACTGAGTTAGGAGCTGAAATCGACTTGGAGTTGGGCCCCTTGGAGTCGGCGGTGTTTGAGGTGAGGTAGAGGTGGATTCTCGAGGTTTGTAATCTGCTAAACAATCCACATTAAAAATCTGGACTCGAAATTGCAAATTTTGAGGAGCTTTCAACTTCCCAAAATCCGATACAGTTCCAAATTCAAATAGTAGTCGCCTCCGCTGATTTTTCGTTTTTCACAAATCCCCAACTCGACCAATTGATTCAAATACTGTCGAGCGGTGTTTTCAGCATAGAGTTTTTTGTCCACCAGATGCTTGACCTTAGTGAAGGGTTGGGTGAAAATGGCCTCCAAAAGTGATTCGGGTCGGGCGATGCTGGTTTCTCTTTCCAAGACATGCAGAATCGCATCTTTGGCATTGAGGATGTCCGTGATTTTTTGGAAGGTATCCAGGGAAGTCTCTTCGATTCCCCGGAAAATAAACAAAAACCACTCCTTCCAGGCTGCGCGCTGGGTCACTCCGGCCAGGTTGGCATAGTATTGCTCTTTTTCCCTTAAGATGTACTTGCTGAGGTAAAGAATAGGCAAATCCAGCAATCCACTTTGAACCAAATAATGGATGTTGAAAATCCGGCCTGTACGCCCATTTCCATCCCGAAAAGGGTGAATAGCCTCGAATTGCAAGTGTGCGATGGCTACTTTGATCAGGGGATCGATCTCTGGCTGCTGGGTGTCATTGACGAATTGGATCAGATTCCCCATCAAATCCTCTAAAACTCCCTCACCTCTGGGAGGCGTGTAGATCGGCTTTCCGGCATTCGGGCCTGAGCCTCCCTGTCGGATATAGGTCTGGGCAAAAGGCTTTCGCAGGCCATCGGTGTATTGTGTCGTGTTGCGATAGATGAGTTCAAAATACTCCAAATCAAACTTTCGGTGCTGATCCAGGTATTCATGCCCAGACCAAATGGACTCCCGATACCTCAAGACCTCCTTTGCAGGGCCTTTGATTTGAGCAGTTTCATCGCTAAAAGCCTTGTAGAGTTCATCGTCTGTGGTGAAAATATGCTCGATTTCACTCGATGCCTTCGCTTCCTGCAAACTGATCGTGTTGACCAAAATCCCCTGATTTGGAATGGCAATGCTCCGGCCCTGAAGCTTTCCCAGTGCTGCCTTAGCTTTTCCCAGCCCTTCAAAGACATCCAAATCCCTGTAAAAGGTGGAATCGATGGGCAATTTTGGAAGGTTGTTCCAAGGAACAGTCCGGTCGGGATTGATTCGATAGCGCTGATCTGACATTAAAATATTTGATTTTTAATGTAAGGTAGGAAAACTGACCTTAAATGCAAGGTCAGATTCGGCGTTTGACATTAAAATTTGAAAATATTAAGGTTAGCGAATGTTTTTGACCTCAACAGAAAGGTCAGAATCTGAACTTACCTTAAAATAAGGAGATTTTGAGGCGAAAATAAACTGCTGCGAAAAATCTCATGCCTTTTCAAGGATTAATTCACCTCTCAAAAGGACAAAAATCAATGTGCCAAAATCCAATAATAAAGCGGATCAGGATTTTCCGCCCCGACCCGCTTTCCCTTTTATGATAAAATCTGTTTACTCTTTGATGATTTCGAGGTACCTCGCCATCCAGTACGGCCAAAGCCAAAATACAGTTTCACGGACCTGATGCAAATCACCCTGCACTGCCGCCCAAGGATTTTTGTCCCAACGAACCGTAGCGCGGATAGCCGGAGAAGGCAATTGGGAAACTTGCAAATCCTCCAAAATCGGACTCCTCACGATGGATACGTCCTCTCTTTTGGTATGGTCGATCGGCCAATCCATCAGATCAAGGGGTGTTTCTCTCAGGAAAGATACGGTCTGAGGCACATTGACTTTTTTGCCGGTGGCCAGGGAATAGCTCAGGTTGTTGATCAGGTTTTCCCCTTCTGTCTGCTGCCCAATCCATTCGTCTGCAAGTTCTTGGTAGATTTTGTGAAGTTCAGGATCCTTCTCGTAGGTGAGCAGGATGGGGAAAAGGTAACCTTCCATGGTCAGATCGAAGTAGATTTTCCAGGCCGGATTCTTACGATTGAGCTGGGAAGCATTGATCAGGTAGTCTTCCTCGTCGATCAGCCTTCGATACTCCTTTTCATACTTTTCATCCCCAGTAATCGTGGCAGCAAATTTCAGAAAAGCCAGCATTTCAAAGGAATTGATCGCCTTTTCCGAAGCCCAATCCGGATCTCTATTAATCAAGTCAGGAGACCACACAGCCCACCGGGTCGGCTTGCCGTCAATATCGACCAAGTTGTAATTGTTTCGGATGACCGCATCCATCAGTTTGGCGACATGCGCCCGGATTTCCTTTTTGTCAGCTTCTATAGCTGCAAATTCATAGAAATAATAGTAGGCCATGAAGTGCCCGGTCATCTCGTCGCTGCTGGTATCTCCTTTCCAAAGCCACTTTTTATCCGCAGAAAGTCTCCAGCGTTGCTCCACGGGTTTGTAACGTGGATCTGCCACGAGCGCTTCCGCCAGTTCCCGATCAGTATAAGTCCGGTTGGGATCATGGACATGAGCCCAATCGGTTGGCACAATCGTCCTGGCAAAAAGACCATCCGTCCCCGTAACTTCATACAGCAACTTCAAAAAGCCAAAGGCCTTGCGGGCTTTGATCAAGGCATCTTCCTCCTTGGTGACAGCATATCGGAAACTCTCCATCGCGAGATATCCTCCGGTGTATTCTCCGTCATTATCATCATCTGAATTTCTCCAGGTAGAAGTATCCCCTGCAACTTCGAGTCGAAGTACTCCACAAATCCAAGGTTCCCGCATGTGCTTTTTCATCAGCTCAGAATAAAAATAACCCTGTTTTTCCTTGAGAGTCATCGTATTCCTTTTGATGTGACTCAGCCCATTTTGGGTTGCTATCCAGGCATTTCCATCCTTGTCGAAAGCAATTTTATTAACCCGATCGTCAGTGAGCCAGCGACGGCTAAACAACAGGGAATTTGTTCCGTCTTGAAAGTAGCGGACCACTCCGACCTCTGTGCCGACCCACATCACCCCATCCGGCGATTGTCTGATTGTATTTACATGGATAGAAGGAATTCCCTCTTTCGGAGTGAGGTTTTTCAGCAATTTTTGATCATTCCTGACGGAAACTCCACCCATCACTCCTGCCCAAAGCTGGTTTTCAGGCCCAAATGCAAGTCCTCTGGCATAACAGGTGATCAATTCTTCGGTGCTTTGGATAAGTCTCTGGGAATCGGATTTGCATTGGTAAATCCCCGCATCTGTCGCCACCCACAGCGTACCCTCTCCATCCGTCAATGCATCCCTAACCGATTTGGCTATGTCGTATTCTAATTTTTCCCAAACACCACTTTTTTGCTGCCAGATCCCATTTGGCCCCAAAGCATAGACTTCTTCACCCGATGCTGACAGGACAGAAATCGGGGCCTCCGGACCGGATTGTAAGCTCAGCTGGTTATTTTGGAAAAGATAGAGGCCATTCCAGGTTCCTAGCCAAATTCTCCCTTCTTCATCCACCTCCACTGCATAGGCCGGTCCCCGATCCTCATCGGTGATCACAGGAATCCATTCTTTGGAATCATGAGATTTCCGGAAAACACCTCCGGCTGTGGCTACCCACACATGATTTTCTCCATCAAGTGCAACATCTCGTACCTCATTGTCCTCTGCATTTTTGCTTATAAAAAAAGCCTCGTGAAGTTCCTGAGAAAAGGCTTCATCGGAAGCTCCTTCGGTTACCAAAGGTCTCGACTTCTCTTCGGAATCTGGTTTACATGAAAAAAGGAAAATGAAAGTCGCCGCCAGAAACAATCTTGAAATTGCCGGAAAGCTTATGTAATGATTCCAAATGGACATAAAAGCGAGGAGAAGGGGTGTGAGATAAACAAGATTCCAGAGCAGAGCCCTGGCATTTTCAATAAGACTTGAAAATCATTTCATTGGACTACAAGAATTGACCTTAATTTTTAAAAAGTCTCAAACCCATTAAAAAACTCATCCTATAATTCTGTATCGAAGAACGGGCATCCTCGCAAAAAATGAACACTTCACCTGTTTTCAAGATATAAATTCATTTGAATTTTGATCAAATTATCACACCTCCAAAAAAGCCCAACCCAATTAATTCTTTTTGAAAGTCCAAGGATCAAGCTTTTGCAATTACCCAGCATTTGCCAATTTGCAGGCTGAATTACGAGCCACTAATGCCCCGAAAGAAAAAGGTCAGCCCTTGGATATGGGTTATTATCCTGATCACATTTACTGCCATCGGCACGGGCTATCTTGTCTTTAAATTCCGAAAACAAATTGACCGAGTACTTGGGGACTACACCCGAAATGCGCCCCCTTTTACCGAATCCCAGAAGCTTGAACATGTCTTTGACCGATTTTCGGATGGGATTTTAGGCATTGATGTCTCCCAGTATCAAGGGAAGATCAACTTTGCAGGGATCCAACTTCAGCTTCAAAATCGGAGAATTGAATTCATCATGGTCCGGGCGACGATGGGCGATAATGGAGTCGATTCCCGTTTCCAAAGAAACTGGGAGGGAGTCCGGACACTTCCAGTGAAGCGTGGGGCCTATCATTACTATCGCCCAAACGAAAACAGCACCAGGCAGGCTCAGAATTTCATCAAAACAGCCAAATTGAAATCCGGAGACCTGATTCCTATACTTGACATCGAAAAACATAGCACGATCCAATCCCGGGACAAGCTCAGGGAAGGCCTGAAAAACTGGCTGAAAATCGTCGAGGAACACTATGGAGTAAAGCCCATGATTTACACCGGAGACCGGTTTTTCTGGGAAGTTTTGCATAACAATGGATTTGACCAATACCCGATTTGGGTGGCCAATTACAATCCTATCATGGAGCCGGAAACAGAAAACTGGACCATTTGGCAATTCTCAGAAAAAGGCAGCCTTCCCGGGATTGGGGAGAAAATAGATCTGAATATTCTGGATGGGGGAATTGAAAAACTGAATCAGCTGGTAATTCCATAATGTGATTACCCGCAATTTTGCCATAAGGTTCTCAACTAGGAAATTTCCCAGCGGATAATCGTCCACAGACCACAGTCGACAGAACACAGCTGTTAAAGACGGACATCAACAATTCTTTCTTTTGGTTAATGACAATAAAGCGGATAATCAAATTCCATAAAAAAGGCCCAACTGTTACTGGGCCTTTTTTATGGAAATATTTGAAGGATTAATTCCCTTTTTCTCGGTCTCTTCTTACTCCAGATTGAATTTCAAATTTCTTTTGGTGATGCCCGGATGCATGTATTTTTTCAAATTTTCAGGAAATCCCATTTCAAAAGGGGAAGGACCTACCCATTCGGTTTTTTTGCCTGCAATTTTGATTGTCCCATTGGTTGAAATTTCAACAGTGGTAAACAGCGGCTCCTTAAACGGTGCAGTGTATTTGATCCATCGGAATTTTTTATCCACTTCTTCACTGTACCGGATTTGCTCATAATCTTCACCCAGCCAGTGATAAGCCATGGAAGTGGTGGAAATGTACCAGATTCCACCAATGTTTTCCACATACTCGACATGGGTGTGGCCGTTGAAAGAGGCGATGACTTTGCGGTCGGGGTGAAGTCGGTTGTGTTCCTGAAGCAAGTCCTGCACCTCCTGGTAATTTTCAACCCCGTAGGTTTCCTGGTGAGTTTTGTAGATTGATAATCCCTGGTGGGAAAACAAAACCACCGGATATTGAGCTTTTTCCAAATCCTGTTTAAGCCATTCAAGTTGTTCCTTTCCGATCAATTGCTGATATCCTTTTTTGGTAGGATCTGTTTTGTCGTTGCCATCGAGGACGACGAAGTGGAAACCGTTTTTGTCAAAAGAATAGTAGGCGGATTTCATGCTTCGGTATTCCAGGGCTTTTTCATGGGA
This sequence comes from Algoriphagus sp. A40, assembly GCF_002002735.1. GTDB lineage: Bacteria > Bacteroidota > Bacteroidia > Cytophagales > Cyclobacteriaceae > Algoriphagus. Next base: position 39,509 of record NZ_MUNY01000052.1, read on the forward strand.
AGTGCCTCCGTCCATTTCATGGTTTCCGATAACATGGTGTTTTTCACCTGGAAAGGAATTCCAGATGTCATAGGTTTTTTGAAACTCGGGTTTTGGAATGGTAAAATCTCCCAATTCGATGATAAAATCGGGTTTTTCTTTTTTCATGGCCTCGATAAAAGTATTCATCCGGTATTCCGAATCGTGCATAGTGGGAATGTGGACGTCGGTGCAAAGACCGAATTTGACCACATTGTCTTTTTGGGCTAAAAGAGGAAAAGTTGCCAGCAATCCAGAGGAAAGCAACAGGGCGGAAATGATTTTCATGACTGGTTAAAACTTGGAATTATTCTGAATTAAAATTCAGCTTAAGGTTTTAATTTGAGATAGTTGGTTACTGCCGCATCCCCTTTAAGGGCATTGGCCGGAATTGGATGTGCTTCATTGAAAACTTCCAATTCTTCTCTGGAAAGCAGGGTGACAAAGCTTTCGTCAAATCCATTTTTATAGGGCAGCTTACCGGCATTCATTTCCAGGTAATGGTCAAAAAAATTATAAACCGGGTATCTTTTATTCGGTCCGTAATCATGCCTTTCTGAAGGAAGATGGGTATTATCCAAATTGCTTTCTCCATCATAAAGTGCATATACCTTTTGAAGATAGGGCATCTCGATCCTCGGAGTATTTTTAGTCCAATCTCCTCCATCCGAAACCAGCAACATAGGCCTTGGAGCAGCCAAAGCGGCAATTTCAACATTGTTTGTCTGATGATTGGCACTTTTGTGAACTGGCATACCGCTTTCACAAGTGCAGCCTCCAAAGAAATAGGCAGAAACCATTACTACCGGGACAGAGACTTTGATTCTGGGATCGATGGCTGTAATCATGATGGTTTGTGTTCCTCCTCCCGATTCCCCGGTTACGGCGATTTCATCAGGATTCACATCCGGCCTTGATGACAGATAATCGATCACCCGTTGGGAATTGTAAGTTTGGATCGTTAGTGCGATGGGAATCTTGTGATCCACCTGTTTGGAATCTCCGTACCCGATCATGTCATAGGCGAAAACCACCGCTCCCATTCGGGCAAAAGCCGCACTTCGTTTTTGCACACTTTCTCCAAAACGAAGGTCGGGGCCATGTCCATGAACACTGAGAATGCCTGGTCTTTTTTGAAATGGCTCCTTGGACAAAGGCCGATATAAATTTCCAGTGATGAAAAACCCAGGGAAACTTTCGATTGCAATGTTTTCGACGATGTATCCATCCATTTCACGAGTGCTGTGGATGATGACATTGAAAGGAGTGTCCCTTTTTGGCATCTGATCCAGGCTCATTCCGTTGATGATTCCCTTTCTTATGACTTCTGCCCGGGCTTCCCAGTCGGATTTTGTAGTCCACTCTCCCGCCCATTTTTTCATGATAGAATTCGCCTCATCCTCGGTCCAATAAGCTCCTTGGCTAAGCATATTATCTTGAGCGAATCCAAGGTTTATCTGCATTAAACATGTAACCAAGGCGATTAAAAATCCGAATCTTCTAGTCATAGGTTTATCAGGGAAAGGGGAATTTCCTTAAATACTACTTTGATTGGTCGTAATCAGGCTAATTCCCAATGATTAAATTTCCTCAAGGTGGTTATTAATTGTCTAACGAATTACCAGGGCAATTTCATTGGGTTCATATCCGATCCGGTGGGAATTCACATAAAGAGAATCCCCGGGACTGGCCTCAAATGGCCCTGTGTACACTTTCCAACTTTCATTTTTCGATTTCCTGTAACCTATAGAGGCGCTTGGCGTCGGGCAATTGAGATTTACCATCCCTTTTTGAAAGTTAACCGCAGCAGCTTGAGTGACTGGAGCAGAATCTTTCCCGCCCCACCAGGATTTTACCAATTCCATCTCATTTTGTGCTCCCAAATCTCCAAATTCCGCTATCCAATCTTCATGAGCTTTGCGAAGCTCAGCGAGTTTTGCTTTGTATTGAGGATCGTTTGCAAGGTTTCTGAATTCAAAAAGATCGGTCTTCGTGTCATACAGTTCCTCCACAGGCTTGGAAGCTGCAAACCATCGGGCTTGGTCGGGCGTCAACTTTCCCTCTTCATTCAATTTCAGCAAGTGAGGCATCAATGGATTAGAAAGTCGGTAACGGATATTTTGGTAATTGGGCCTTTCGGGCATGTAGTTACGGATGTACTTATACCGCCCATCGGAAACTGCCCTCACTCGGTCGTATTCCGAATCCATTCTGTCCCTTCCGGCAAAGATGTATTTCCTGGGAGTTTTTAACTTTTGATCCCCAAGAAATGCCTGACCCTGCATGGTTTCGGGAATGGGAATTCCTACCAGAGAAAGTAAAGTCGGGGCAAAATCCACAAAGCTGATGAGTTCATCCGATTTGGTCCCCGGTTTTAAGAAAGGGGCTTTGATCAAAAGCGGTGCCCGCAATCCCCGGTCATACATTTCCCGCTTGGCATAGGGAAGCCCATCTCCATGATCCGAATAGAAGAAAATAATGGTGCTTTCGTAGAGTCCATCTTCCTTCAGCTGCCGAATGACCTCACCCACTTGGGCATCCATTGTCATCACATTGGTGATAAACCTGGCCATGACGTAGCGGCTGATTGAGTCATTGGGATAGTATGGAGGAACTTTCACTTTTGCCGGATCGACCTTCAGAGGTTCCTTTTCCCTCATCCACACTTGAGACTCATGGGTAGTGGTGAAGTTGAAAATCGCAAAAAAAGGTTGGCTGGAATCGGGCCTGTTGCGATAGTGAGCTTTTGGACTGCTTTCGTCCCATAGGGTCACCGGACTTTTGAATTGATAATCCTCCTTGGAATTATTGGAGGTGTAATAACCAGCCATGCGCAGGTATTCAGGATAGGGCTTCATCCCCTCAGGCAAAACTGTAGAGTAACCCTTGAACCCGGCAGGATAGGCATCGCCCGCAGCAGCTGAAGGTGCAAGAGTTCGCATATGCATCGCACCGATCGAGGTTTGGTAGGCTCCGGTGATCAGGGCTGCACGGCTTGGGGCACATACTCCGGCTGTGGCAAAAACCTGGGTGTATTGGACAGATTCACGGGCCAGTTCATTCAGGTTGGGAGTTTTGCCACCTGTGCCACCGTACATTTCCAAATGCTCAGGGGACATATCCTCGCAAACTATCCAGACGATATTTGGCTGCTGAGGAGATTTGAAATCCTGAGAAAACCCATTGCCTGTGTATGGGAAAAGTGAAAGGAAGGCTAAAAATCGCCAGAGAAAGTCACTGATTTTCATACTGTTTTATTTTGGGAAGAACGAAAAGGTAAACTTTTTCCCCAGAAAATCTATCCGGTTGTCCAATCCACAAGAGTCAGTTTTAGCCTATCCGATAAATACCAGAATTGGAAGTTTTTCTGAGCAATCAGGAAAGATTATTCACAAAATAGGCCTTCAGAAAAATTTTCTTTTGAATTCTTTATTCAATTCGTAAATTATTGACATTCAACCCGAATGGATTTTCATGGATCAACCCCCCAAAATCAACAGAAGAGAATTTCTAGGTTCGGCGGCTACCATTGCTGCCACAATTTCCATAGTTCCTTCAAATGTCATTGCTGGCACAGGGCACATTCCTCCATCAGACCAAATTGCAGTAGCAAACATCGGCTGCGGTACCCAAGGACTGCGGGAAATGGGTGAAATGCTGCTCAATCCAAAAGTCCGGGTCGTGGCCGTTTGTGATTCGAATAAGCTCTCTACCGACTACATCGACTGGTCTGCCAATGGCATCCGGGACGATATTCGGGAGGTTTTGGGAGATAATTCCTGGTGGGAAGGCAAACCTGGAATTCCAGGTGGCAGGGATATCGGACAGGAATATGTGGAAAAATTCTACGCAAAGAACAAACCCTCAGGCAAGTACAAAGGCTGCACGAGCTACGAAGATTATCGGGATCTTTTTGCAAAAGAAAAGGGAATCGATGCCATCAAAATCATGACTCCTGACCACACCCATGCCTCGATCGCGATCGCTGCGATGAATCAAAAAATCCACGTGGTCACTCACAAGCCTATTTCCAATCGGCTACTGGAGGGAAGAAAAGTAATCGAAAAAGCCAAGGAATCAGGCGTGATTACTCATCTTTTAGCATGGTCAGACCGACCTGAATATCGACAGATCAAAGCTTGGATGGATGAAGGACTGATCGGGGAATTGAAAGAAATCCACAATTGGTCCTACCGACCTGTCTGGCAGCAATGGACCAAAAGACCTACCGAAATCCAGCCCATCCCTGAAGGTTTCAACTGGGAACTTTGGCTTGGCCCTGTTCCCGATATGCCCTATCACAAAACCTACACGCACAACGTTTTCAGAGGCTGGTATGAGTTCGGTGGCGGATCAGTGGCAGACATGGGGCATTACAGTTTGTTTCCGCTTTTTGAAACGCTGGGGATCAATTGGTCTCCGATTTCTGCAAGGGCTTTTGGGACAACAACTCGTGAGGAGGTTGACCAAGTCTACCAATGGGTCAAAAACGATGTGGCTTTCCCGGCGAGTTGTTCGATCAAATGGACATTTCCGGAACAGGAAAAGCTGCCCTCTTTCGACCTTTTTTGGTATGACGGAGGCATGAAACCCTTTGCCTGTGAGGAACTGGAAATCGATGGCAAAGACACCCCGGAGGAGGGATTGCTTTTGGTCGGGACAAAAGGAAAAATCCTGGGAGGATTCAGGGGAGAAAATCCGGCACTGCTTCCGGAAAGCAAAATGACTAGCCGTCCGGAATCCGAAAAAATCAATTCCCGTGAAGTCGAACGCGACACCGACCATTGGGTAGATGCAATTCTCGAAGGAAAGCAAACTCCAGGCAGTTTTATCCGTGCCCAGACGATCACCGACACCATCAATTTGGGAGCTGTTGCTTTGAGAGCCAACAAGCGTTTGGAATTTGATTCGGACCTGCTAAAAATCATAAATGATGAGTCTGCCAATCAATATCTTTCCAGAAACTACCGTCCCGGTTGGGAAATTTGACTTGAGGTTCAGGAGTGAATTTCAACTTCTATGGAAAAAAAGCATTTCAACTTTGTATCAATAACAACCAAACTATATCCCTTAACCATTAACCTTTTAAACTATGAGTAACAGAAGAGATTTTCTTAAAACAGCCGGTCTAGCCTCAGCAGCTTTTGGCTTTGGCCTGCCCCAAATGTCTTTTTCAATGAAGAAGGAAGATTTGTTTAAAATTTCCCTTGCAGAATGGTCATTGCAGCGTCCGCTTTTCGCCAAGAAAATGGACCATCTGGATTTTGCCATCGAGGCAAAAAAACACAAGATCGATGCCGTAGAGTATGTCAATCAGTTTTTCAAAGACAAGGCCACCGACAAAGCCTATCTGACGGAAATGAAAGCCAGAGCAGAAGGTGAGGGAGTCACCTCAGTCCTGATCATGATAGATGGAGAGGGGCAGATAGGTGCTGCCACTTCTGAAGAAAGGAAACAAACCGTTGAAAACCACAAAAAGTGGGTCGAAGCCGCGAAATTTTTGGGTTGTCATGCTATCCGTGTCAATTCCTATACCGCTGTTCCCTATAGTACAGCCGCCGACAAAGAACAGGAAGCCATCAATGTTTGCAGTTCAGGTCTGCGCCAATTGTGCGAATTTGCCGATGGGTTTGACATCGATGTAATTGTCGAAAACCACGGAGGATTTTCCAGCAATGGAAAATGGCTGGCAGAAATGATCAAGCAGACTGCACATAAGAGAGCAGGCACACTTCCTGATTTTGGCAATTTCCGAATTCATGCTGAAGGTGACAAGATTTCCAGCTATGACTCTTATCGGGGTGTAGATGAACTGATGAAATATGCCAAAGGAGTGAGCCTGAAGCCAATCGTTTGGGATGATTATGGCAAAGAACATCCCCTTGACTATGAGCGAATGATGAAAATCGTCGTAGCCCATGGATTTAAGGGATACGTCGGAATTGAGCATGGGGAAGAAGGCCGGGAATGGGACAGCATCGACGAGATCCGGGCCAATCTGGATACAATCCGAAGAACCTTGGAGAATGCCTAAACTAAAATCCCGGGATCAAACATCCCGGGATTTTTTCTTTATTGACACGTTTTCAAACTTTGTCTGGAATCTTTCGCTTCTCTTAGAATTTTGAAGCCCCATCAGAAGGGTTTCCATCTTGACCAGCACCCTTCAAACTTTTGCAATCCTTTCCTACTTTTCTTTTCTTCGGATTGAAAATTCCATGATCAAAGTCCGGATTTGAAATTCTAACCAGATAAAAATGCCTTCCCAACAAAAATGAAACAACAACTAGGACAGCTCACACTCTTAGTCAGAGATTACGATGAAGCCATAAAATACTATACCCAAGTTCTCGATTTTGAGCTTTTGGAGGACACAGAAATGAGCGGATCCAAGCGCTGGGTCAGGGTGTCCCCTCAGGGCTCTTCCTGTCATTTGCTTTTGGCCAAGGCTGTCAATGAAGCTCAGGAACAACAAATAGGTTACCAGGCTGGAGGCCGGGTTTTTCTTTTCCTTTACACGGATGATTTTTGGGGAGATTACAAAAAATACACCTCCCGTGGTGTGGAGTTCGTCCGAGAACCTTCGAAAGAAGAATATGGAACTGTGTCTGTATTCGAGGATTTATATGGAAATCTTTGGGATTTAATTGAGCCGACTTTTCAGTAGGCAGTAAAAAGTGATCAGTCCGACAGCACCTGGACTTCTTAGATCCAGCGCCTTGATACTTGCTTTTATCCTATTTACTTTTATCCTCCACAACGACCTCTCTTTTGGAATCTCAACCTAAAAATCCCCTTCATGGAATCCGACTGGATGCCATCCTAAATCATCTGGTTGATACCTATGGTTGGCCGGAGCTCGGTGAGCGAATACCAATTCGGTGCTTCACTCACAACCCTTCCATCAAATCCAGCCTTACTTTTCTTCGAAAAACGCCTTGGGCGAGAGAACGGGTGGAAGGGCTTTACCTCAAATCGCTGAGAGATGCCAAGAAAAAATGATTTGTTACTTTTTAGGTGGAGTTTTACCTTGGGACAACGTGCCGAATCAGTCAACTTTCACAAACCTCTTGGTATCAGGGCAATATTCCTGAAATACCTCTGGACAGATGTACTGATAGTCCATTTTTTTAAAACTCGAGGAGAGTGTAAGTTCTGCTGATTCAGAGATTCTTTCAACCATGACTGGACCAAGTTTACTTTTTTGCATAAACAAAGGTCTTGAATCGGCTATACCATACATATAGAAATCACTAGAAGCATAAAAGCTGAAAATATTCCCTTCAAAACTATATTTAGCTTCAGAAAAAAAGCGATAACCCAAATCAGGTCCGTCCTCTGTATCCCTTACTGTCTGGAAATTGTCAAATAAGGTGTCGTTTTTGATTTCTAAGGTCTCGACAAACCAAACATCCAGAGAATCCACAAATACCCGGTTTTCCCATGTACCGACCAATGGACTTACTGGTTCTTCATTTTCTGTACAAGAAATCAAGGCTGGAAAAACTGCCAAAAGCGCAAAGGGGAAATACTTTTTCATCACAATAAAAATTTGGTTGAAAGATATTTCCTTAACGGCAACTCTAGGTAAAACGATACAGCCTAGGTAGTTTTTTTCTTCAATCTCGCAATAGGAGTTCTAGCTCCCTTTGTTACCTGATCCATGGTGCAGAGGATTTCAGCATCCAGCGGAAGGTACATATCGACCCGCGATCCAAACTTGATAAACCCGAATTCTCCTCCTTGGTCAAGCTGAGACCCAGGTTTCACATACCATTTGATTCTTCGGGCCAATGCTCCAGCGATCTGACGAACCATGATTTTGTTGCCTTTGGGATCGGTGATAACCATGGAAGTCCTTTCATTTTCGGTGCTGGATTTGGGATGCCAAGCGACCAGGTATTTTCCCGGGTGATATTGGAAATACTCAACTTCGCCTTTCACAGGGGAGCGATTGACATGGACATTGATCGGTGACATAAAGATGGAAACTTGCTTGCGCTTTTCCTTTAGGTATTCGCCTTCAAAGGCCTCCTCAATCACGACTACTTTACCATCTGCCGGTGCAAAAACAATCCCTTCTTCATTTGGAAGTGGAAAAATCGGATTTCTGAAAAATTGAAGGATGATCAGGTACAAAGCAACACTGCCTAAAATGGAGAGATTGATTAGCAATCGTTGCTCTGGTAGGTAATAATACAGCAGGTAATTGAGTGCCACCAGGATGATCATCATCCAAAACAACAACACTCTTCCTTCTTTATGAATTGTCATCATGTTCTTATAATTCAAAAGGCGTGGTGAACTTCTCCCCCACGCCTCAAATGTAAAACTTTTAGCTTTAACAAGCTTTAGAAGCCTCCACGGAAGCTGTAGGTCTTTGCTACTTTATCAATTGCCACGATGTAGGCAGCAATTCTCATTGGTACGTTATATTTCACCGATGTCTGATACACATTGTCAAACGCATCCTTCATGATCCGGTCAGAACGACGATTCACACGGTCAGCAGTCCATTTGTAGCCCAGTCGGTTTTGTACCCACTCAAAATAAGAAACTGTCACCCCACCGGCATTAGCAAGAATATCCGGTACAGCCATGATTCCTTTTTCATTGATAATGGCATCTGCCTTGGCTGAAGTTGGTCCGTTTGCTCCCTCTACGATCAGTTTTGCCCTGACTTTGTCAGCATTGGCTACCGTGATCACATCTTCCATAGCAGCTGGCACCAGTACATCCACATCCAGGGTCAAAAGATCTCCTGGATTTTCCATTAAATCTCCTCCTTTGAATCCTTCGAGAGTGCCATTGTTGGCGTCTTTATGCTTGATTGCTTCTTGAATATTAATTCCGGCTGCATTGTAAAATGCTCCGGTATGATCTGAAATTGCTATGATTTTCAGTCCTCTTTCTTCTATAAGCTGTGCTGCCCAGCTTCCAACGTTACCAAAGCCCTGAACCGCACAAGAGGCTGAAAAGGGATTGATTTTCAGCTTTTGCATCGCTGCCAAGGCTGAAACCATCACACCACGTCCGGTGGCTTCAGTTCTTCCCAACGATCCGCCGAGTACAAGAGGTTTACCGGTTACTACCGCAGGAATGGTCATTCCGTGTGCTTTGGAATATTCATCCATCAACCAGGCCATTTCTCTGGGTCCGGTGCCCATATCAGGTGCTGGAATATCCTTGTCTGGACCAAATACATCGATCATCGCCATAGTATAGGCTCGAACCAGTCGCTCGATTTCCCCTTTGGACATTTCACGGGGATTGCATCGAACCCCTCCTTTACCACCACCATAGGGAATATCCACCACGGCACACTTCCAGGTCATCCATGCAGCAAGAGCTCTTACTTCGTCCAGATGAACATCAGGTGCGAAACGGATTCCTCCTTTCGCAGGTCCAAGAATGTTTGAGTGAATTACCCGAATCCCTTCGAAAACCTGAATCTTGCCATTGTCCATGGTGATAGGCAGGGAAACGATTACTTGTTTGGCGGGATTCTTCAACACGTTGTAAACTTCATCGGAGAGTCCGAGTTTCTCGGCAGCGATGTTGAATCTTTCCATCATTGACTCCAAAGGATTCTCTTTATCCTTTATCGGAGCCGGTTCAATGTAAGCCATATTGGGTTCTTAAAATGAGTTTGTGAAATGCTGCACAAACTTAATTAGATTTTCAGACAGCCTGCTGTTGTATTAAAAGATTTTCAAAAAAGCGGTAATAAATGGGGCTGAAAGTAACAATCCGTCAAAACGGTCCATAAATCCACCATGTCCCGGAAGGCCGTTTCCGGAGTCTTTTATCTCGATGGAGCGCTTGAAAAGTGACTCGATCAGATCTCCGTAAGTTCCCGCAATGATGATGATTCCGGCAATGACCAACCACTTCCAATCCGCAATCACATGGAAGTATTGGGAAAGAACAAAGGCTACCGCAATGGCAGAAAATGCTCCACCCAGAAATCCCTCCCAGGACTTTTTGGGCGACACCCTTTCAAACAATTTTGTCTTGCCAAACTTCGTCCCTGCAAAATAAGCTCCGGTATCGCTCGCCCAAAGAATCAACAAGCACCCGATCAGGATTTCATAGTGATAGATCTTATCAACTGAAAAAACCGCCAGGTTTAAAAGTGAGAATGGCAGAGCCACATAAAATATCCCCAAATAGGTATAGGCCACACCTGTGAATGGTTTTTTGTCAGTCTTCTTATAGAGTTTGATAAAGAAAGTCAGTGAAACAATCGGGAAAATCAGGTACAGGTATTCGTTGGGTAGCCTCTCTTTTTCGATCATGAAGGTCAGGGTGAAAATCATCACACCTAAAAAAGTTCCGAAACTTCGCAATGGAAGCATACCATCCAAGCCTGTAAGCTTGTAAAATTCCATTTGTGAAAAGCCCAAAATCGTCGCGAAAACGACAAAATAAGTCCAATCCGAAAAGATTGAGGCTGAGACCACAATCAGCGCACCTACCACCGCCGTGATCGCACGCTGGCCCAGGTTGCTGTAATTATTAATGTTAAAATGTGATCTCATTTTGAATTAATTGCATTGCCGCCAGCGCATCTTTCTGGATCACCAGGACTTCGTAGGTACCAAACACATGGTATACTGATTCTTTCTTATTCAAGACTACTGCAGGAATCCCGTTCTCTTCCAGCACAGCTTTTACTATCTCTGCCCGAATCTGGTTTTGATCCTCAAATACCCTGATCCAATTCTGCATCCTTCGGTTGATTGATTCTTTTAAAGTAAAAGAATCCAACCATAAGAACCAAAAGTCCCGTAATCGCTGCCGGGTAAGAAACTGTATCTGTCGACTCCAGATCAAATTCAACCATACCCTGATTTGACATGTAAATCACAATCACAGTCAGGGCATTGTTAAAAACATGGGCAAGAATCGGGTAAAGTAAACTTCCGGAATACAAATACAAATATCCGAACAGCGCCCCCAGGAAAACCCGCGGAAGGAAACCATAAAACTGGATGTGAATGGCTGAGAAAATAATCGCGGTAAGCCAGATTCCCCAGTGTCCGGAATTCGTGTAAAGTTTCATTTTGGGCTGGATGACTCCCCGGAAAAACATTTCCTCTCCTATGCCTGCAAAAACTCCGATCACCAAGATTCCTGTCAGAAGTTCGGGAATAGTCTGGAAATCCGTCAAAAACTTGGTGACCTCCATCAACTGGGTTTCCATTTCCTTCATCCAGCTTTCCAGGCCAGCCATTGACTCCGGCAGATCAAGTTGAGCATTCCAATAGACTAAAAGTCCGTTGAAAAACATCGCCCCAAGAGTAATTGCCAAGGCGACCCCAAGGTTTTTTACATTAAATCTTGACCGCTGCACTTCCCAATGAAGTTCGGCTCTGTCAATATATTTTGTAATGACCCAAGAGGCTACCCAAAATCCGATTCCAGATCCGATTCCCTGTACAAAAAGCATCGCCATGCGCCCATTTGGCACATCATAATTGCCCGACATAAGTCCCAAAAGGTCCTCAATTGTAATATTATATAAGGTCGGGATGAGGGCCAGGGCGAATCCCTGCAGGAGAATCAGTGTACCAAAAGTGACTAAAACAATGACTATCAGGGATAAGAGCCAGCTCTTTCGTTTGGCTATTTCGGATTGGGTTTCGTATATCTCCATATTTTGGGGTAAATTTACGCCAAATTTAGAATTGAGAAGTGGTTAAGATTGGAAAATTGGAGCTGGGGGAGTTTCCCCTACTGCTCGCCCCGATGGAAGATGTAAGCGATCCACCCTTTCGCGCAGTCTGCAAACAAAACGGGGCAGACCTCATGTACACCGAGTTTATCAGCTCAGAAGGCCTGATTCGGGATGCTGCTAAAAGCGTCCAGAAGCTGGATGTCTATGACTATGAGCGTCCTGTTGGGATTCAGATTTTCGGTAACGAAATCGAATCCATGCGGGAGGCTGCTGCGATTGCAGAGGCTGCTGGTCCGGATATTCTGGACATCAACTACGGATGCCCGGTTCACAAAGTCGCTTGCAAAGGCGCAGGCGCCGGGATATTGCTGGACATTGATAAAATGGTGTCCATGACTGCGGAGATTGTGAAGCGGGTCAATATTCCCGTGACTGTAAAAACCCGTCTGGGATGGAGTCAAGACACGATTCGAATCGTGGAAGTTGCGGAGCGGCTTCAGGATGTAGGAATCCAGGCGATTTCTATCCATGCCCGCACCCGTCAGCAGATGTACAAAGGTGAAGCGGACTGGAGCTACCTCAATTTGGTCAAGGACAACCCAAGATTGCATATCCCTGTATTCGGGAACGGAGACATTGACACGCCGGAAAAGGCTGCGGAATACCGCACCAAGTACAATGTGGACGGCATGATGATCGGCCGGGCTTCGATTGGATACCCATGGATTTTCAATGAAATCAAGCATTTCTTCGAGACTGGAGAAAAACTCCAGGGACCTGATCTAAACGAGCGGATTGCAGTGACTAAAAAGCACCTGGACTTTTCTGTAGAATGGAAAGGTGAAAAACAGGGAATTCTGGAAATGCGCAGACACTACACCAATTATTTTCGCGGAATGCCGAATTTCAAAACTTACCGTACTGAAATGGTCACAGCGGATACCTACGAGCAGGTGGCAGAGATTCTCGGCCAAGTCGCAGAAGCCTACGCGGACTACGAATTTCAATATTGAAACCAAACGACCTCAGAATTTTTATCGCTGAGGTCTTTTTTTTGATCTATTTTGAAACCGAATTAGTTCCTTTGCTGACACCAATCTTTTTCCCGATTCAATGAGTTCTACCCACTCAGAAAACAGCCTGAAAAACTGGGCTTTACTGGTCATTTTAACCCTGATTTGGGGAACCTCATTTATCCTGATCAAGCGTGGCCTGGAGGTTTTCAGTCCGGGAGAAGTTGGAGCCTATCGCATGGTCGCCGCTGCTACGCTTTTGCTTCCTCTTTCCCTTCCAAAAATCAAAAACCTGAATAGAACCCAGGTGAAAAATCTTCTGATTGCGGGTTTGCTGGGAAGTTTTATTCCTGCTTTTCTCTTTCCCATGGCCCAAACGCAGCTCAGCAGTTCGCTGACCGGTGTTTTGAATGCATTGACTCCGCTGTTTGTGGTTTTGGTTGGAGCCTTGTTTTTCGACTCCAAGATTACCATAAGAAATGCAGTTGGGCTTCTAATCGCCTTTATCGGAGTGATTATTTTGGTCACTTACAAAGAAGGCGGAGGCTGGGACTCTTTGACAGGGATCAATGCCTATGCGCTGTTTGTGATCGCGGCTTGTATCTGCTATAGCTTCAATCTACACGTTATCAAGACCCGATTTACCAAGCTGAAATCCATTGAAATCTCCTCGATTTCCCTGTTGATGATTTTGCCCCTTGCATTGATTTATCTCTTCATGGGCACCCAGTTTTCCTATAAACTTGTCACCCATCCCGGAGCTTGGGAAGCTTTGGGTTATTTGACCATCCTGGGAATGGTCGGCACCGCCACAGCTTTGGTGCTTTTTAATATTATGGTGAAAAGCGCCAGTCCGTTCTTTGCCAGCCTGGTCACCTACACGATCCCGATCGTGGCGATCATGTGGGGAGTTCTGGACGGAGAAGTCCTGCTTATCGGGCATTATTTGGGGATTGCCGGGGTGATTTTGGGAGTTTGGGTGGGGAATCGCAAGTAAGCCTAATCCTCCGAATTCATCCTTTTTCTCCAGGCAAAGGCCAGCATCGGAAGTTGCTGATAGGAATTGACCCCGGCTTTCACTCCCTGGCTTTTCAAAAATAAATCATTCGATTTTCGGCTCAGTTCGATTGAAAAAGGCTGAATTGCCTCGCTTGCTTCCCTTATGGCATTCAGGTCATTTCTTATTCCAATCGATAATCCCTGAACCCATTCTTTGAATTCATCCGGAGCCATTCGGTAAAAATCCCTCATTTGGTATTGAAGCAATCGCAAATGCCCGGAATACCTCAATAAGGGTTCCTCAGAATTGGAACAAATCACCCATGCTATGAAATTGGCTTCCCCCTCATTGGTCACTCCGTAGCTGTGTGCCATTTCATGTGCGACCGTAAAAGGCTGCTCCAAGGGGTGAAGTGTAGGGTCGATGTAGCTCTCTCCGGTAAAAGGAAAATAAATGCCCAAAATGCCCATTTTCCGCATAAATCCCGGTGGAGGAAACTGTTTGGTCCTAGGTTTTCCCGTAAAGTTCAATCCCAATATCTCAAGATTTTCATACATGTTTCCCCTCACCAATCGCTCCAAATCCGGATATTCAATGATCGAACCGATCGCAATCGTGTCAGTGGTGATCCTGCCGCGATACTGCACCGCCAGTCTTCGGGTGATTTCGACCTCTGACTTGAGTTGCTCCAAATTGAGGGCCTTGGGCTTCAGAGAAAGCTGCTGAAAAATCGGGGTTCGCTGGTAATTGAAGCCCCAAAGAACCAAAAAGAAAAAGACCAGAGCTCCAACTCCGTTGGCCAATGCTTTAATTGTGTAAAATATCCGGGATCTCCAGCCAGTCCTTTTTCTAAACTTTCGAACAAACAGGACCAGGACAAAAATGACCGTGGCTATAAAAAGATAAACGCTGGGAAATGGAAGATTTCCCAGCGTCAAGTCAATTACATTTCTGATTCCTGGGAAAAACAGCCGGGAATAAATCTCGTCCGTAGCCTCCGGATTCTGAATTGCAAAATATCGGATGACCAGAGCCAAAATTCCCAATAAAGCCCAGGACCAATCCCTTTTTGTCATGAATACGAACGGTTAAATCCCCTCCGCCTGAACTTCTTTTACCTCTGGAAGCATGCGGGTTAGGAGGTTTTGAATGCCGGCTTTTAATGTCACAGTGCTGGAAGGACAGCCTGAGCAAGATCCCTGCAGATGTACTTTGACGATACCGTCATGAAATGAGTGAAATACAATTGCTCCACCATCCTGCTCTACCGCGGGCCGGATGTATTCATCCAGAATACCTTTTATTTTTTTGACGATTTCAGAGTCATTTTCATCAAAAAGCGGATCTTTTTCAAAAGTCGCCGTGACCGCCAATTGTCCTGATTCCAGGTATTGCTTGATATGATCCCGGATGATGGTCTGGATTTCCGGCCATTCTACTTCCTCGGATTTGGTGACAGTCACAAAATTAGAAGCAATAAAAACCCGCTGTACTGCTGCAAAATTGAAGAGTTCCTTGGCAAGCTGACTGTTTTGGGCACTTTCTGCACTCGGGTAGTCAAAACTAACTCCATCCTCCGCCAACATAAAATTGGCGACAAACTTCAGGGAATTAGGATTGGGATTAGCCTCCATGTAGAGGTGAACGGGTCTGGCTTGAGCTTTCAGCATGATCTTGTGTATTATAATAAGGTAGAAACCAAAAAAGGCTCCGGAAGTTCCGAAGCCTCATTCTTTTAGCAAATTACTTGGGCAACTTCCCTTTGGCTGCGTACCAAATCCCTCCGTAAAGGTGCTTTAGGAAATCAGCATCTTGCCATACCGCGTCGACGTGGCCAAGAGCTGTATAGAAAACCCGGCCTCCTTCGAACTCATGGTACCAAGCCATCGGGTGGTTGGCGCCCATCGCTTTAGCCGGTTCGTAAGTGGTTTCGTCAGCATTGATCAGGACTTTGATGTTTGGATTGACATTTCTGAATTCATAGAGTTCATCTGTCCAAAGCCAGTTTTTTGGCAAATGCCAAGTGGACGGATGCGTGTTGTCCAATACCTCCAGCCGCAAAGTCTGCTGTCTTGGATGCGCGAGGAAATAGGCACCGATCATTTGGTTGTACCATGGCCATTCGTATTCGGTATCGGTGGCGGAGTGGATTCCGACTACGCCTTTGCCACTTTGCACATATTTCTGGAATGCAGCTTTCTGAGCGTCGTTGAAAATAGTACCCGTCGTACTCATCAGGATGATGACATCGTATTTGGCCAGGTTTTCATCAGTGAAATGGTTGGCATCTTCGGTGGTGTACACGCTGAATACATGCTTTTGGGCCAGTTGTTTTATGGCAAAAACTCCATCTGGAATGGACTGGTGCCGGAAGCCGGCGGTTTTGGAAAATACCAAAGCACGGATTTGACCACTCTGTTGGGCGAAAGTACCCATGGCAAGGCTGAATATCAGCGCAAGGGTGAGGATGGTGGGTTTGAGATTCATAGGCTAGGGGTTAGAGTTAATTGTTAATGGTTATTTGTTAATGGGTGTCTTGATGCCTTGAAAATTGAGAATTGAAATTGATCATTGAAAATTCTTTCGGTCTTACTTCTAAAATCTAACTTCTGGCCTCTTGTTTCTAGGAACTTGCTTCTAATGTAATGCTACTAGGTACTCATTTTACAAGTTCAAACTTTTCTCCGGCTTCTTTCCGTGAAAATGCGTTGAAATGCCACCATTCACTACCGATTCCTGTAAAACCTGCCCCGATCATCACTTTTCTGAGGATTTCACGGTTGGCAACCTGAGTTAAAGTGATTTCACCTTCAGCAAGCATCTGTTTTTCCCGATCCGGATAGGCCGGATAGCCAAAGTAATCATAGCCGGTTCCCATATCCAAAACAGAATCCGCTTCGATATCGAAAATGGTTAAATCCACCGCAACTCCAAAATTATGAAGTCCGCCTACTTTAGGATCTGAAACATACAATGGCTTAATGCTGTCAGGCTTGTCCAGGCTGTCCCAGAGAATCTGCTGCACACTCAGTGGCCGTACTCCATCATATATCAGAAAGGTCAAATTGGGATAATCCTTTTGCAAACTCTCCTGAGCTTTCTTGAGCATATCCGCAACTAAGGGTTGCAAGTAGCATTTTACATGCTCACCATAGACGTCTTTACCAAAAAAATTGTCTTCTGTTGAGTATTTCAATTCGACTTTAATTCCGGGGATCAGGGTTTCGATGTCAACCAAACCCTGGGCAATCAGGTTTTTTTCCAAGTCCGGAAGTCCAGCATCATCTTTATTTTCCAGGGAGGAGCTCGCTATCTCCCGCTGTTGCTCGGTAAACAATTCCTGCTCGCTTTTTTGCGGGGAGGCACATGCTGCCCCCAGAAGAACGATAAACCCAACCCATTTTTTCATCAGGACAAATTTTTCTTAACCAGTGTAGCTGAAGCCTGTGCTGTAGGTAGCACCACGATATCCGCCAATACCACATGGGAAGGACGATTCACCACAAACTCCACGATGTCTGCGATGTCCTGAGCATAAAGCGGAACAAAACCCTTGTAAACAGATTCCGCCCGGGCTTCATCGCCTTTGAATCGCACCAGCGAAAACTCCGTGTCCACCATCCCGGGATGGATGGCAATCACTTTGATCCCAAACGGATTGAGGTCAATTCGCATGCCTTTGGTGATCGCATCGACCGCATGCTTGGATCCGCAATAGACATTTCCATTGGGGTAGACTTCTTTGCCGGCGATGGAGCCGATGTTAATGATCATGCCAGAATTACGTTCAGTCATTCCGGGGATAATTGCTTTAGAGACATAAAGAAGGCCTTTCACATTGATATCCATCATCGCATCCCAGTCGTCAAGGCTTCCGGTTTGAATTGGGTCCATGCCATGGGCATTTCCGGCATTATTGATCAGGACATCGATTGCTGACCAGTCAGCAGGAAGATTACCGAGGATTTTACCGACTTTTTCCCGATCTCGAACATCGAAGACCAAGGGCAGAAACCGAACTTCTGCTGATAATTCCCGGCCCAATTCTTCCAATCTGTCAGCTCTTCTACCGGTTCCAATGATGTCAAAACCCATCTTGGCAAGCGTCAGAGCAGTTGCTTTTCCGATCCCGGAAGTGGCTCCGGTGATCAGGGCGATTTTGTTTTTCATGCTTTAAATATAAAGGGATTGGAAAATTGCAAGATTGAAAAATTGGAAAATTACTTTCACTTTGAGCTGAATCGAAGGTTAGAAATGTAAAAAAGTTAGAAAGTTAGAAAGTTGGAAAGTGGTAAAGTATGGCGCTTAAAATCCTTTCTTCCTCGTAAATCCAAAACTTGTGCTGAGCGAAGTCGAAGCATCGTCCTTCCAAACTAGCTTCTCCACAAATACGGAAACAAGATATATCCCGTCACGCCCACGATGGCATTGATTGCCAAAAGGGTCAAAAGTTTGTCCACACTTACGCTCCAGTCAAGTCCGTCCAATGCGTTTTTGGAGATGCGGATGGCCATGAGCAAGATCGGCATGATCACCGGAAAGCTCAAAATCGCCATCAGTGTGGCATTGTTTCCAGCCTTGGAAGCAATGCCGCTGACCATCGTTAAACTGGCCGAAAAGCCCACCGATCCTAAGACGAGATTGAGCAGAAACAAGCCTTGATCTTGTACGGGATTCCCCAAAATCACCGAAAAAACCGAATACCCCAACAAGGCCAAAATCAAGGTGAGTCCGGTGTTGTAGAGGATTTTGGAAAGGATGATCGATTCTGGCGAAGCAATCATGTAGTAATACAATTGCCTTCCTTGATGCTCCTGTACAAAGCTTTTGGCCACGGCATTCACAGCCGAAAACAGAATAATGATCCAGTAAAGGGCATTCCAAGTCGGAACGGAAAGGCTTCCCATTTTAGCCCCTACACTTAGATAGGTGATAAAAACCGCAGAAACTACATAGAGCAAAATCCCGTTGAGCGCATACTTTTGGCGCCATTCCAGGGTAATTTCCTTCCGGATCAAAACCGAGATTTCCTTCCACATGACCTAAAGGTAAGCAAGGAAAGATTGGCCACAAAGACACAATGGCTGAGAGGACTTTCTAAAAAGAACATCGGTCTAAAAAATCTCTCAACATCCAAACAGTATACGATCACTCATCGTATCTTTGACAAAAATAGAACTCATGAAGGTAACCGCATTATTACCAGATGAAATGATCAAAGAAGCCATGGAACTTTCGGAAACTTCCACGGTGACCGATGCGCTGAAAACCGCACTTGTGCATTACATTTCCATTGAGAAAATCAAAAGAGCTGCAGCGAGCATCGCAGCAGAACCACTTGAATTTTACTTTACAGCTGATGAGCTTCGATCCAAGAACCAGTCATGAATGAGGTGATCTTTGACACATCAATCTGGATCGAATATTTCAAAGGAAACACGGAATATTTCGAAACTTGCCAGCAGCTTTTGGATTCTGGGTCGGTTTATACTCTTGAGGTGATATTTGCGGAACTCATGCAGGGTGCTAAAGGCAAGCGGGAACTGGATATAATCCAACTTTTTTACCAAAATCTCCCCAAACTGGATGCACCGGATCAGATCTTTGAAGCAGGTGTCTTTTCTCAAAAAAATCAGCTTGTCAGCAAAGGAATCGGTTTGATTGACTCCATAATCATCTTCTCAGCAATCCAAAACCGAAAAAAAATCTGGACGCTCGATAAAAAAATCAGAATGTTTTTGGCCTATCAAAATTTTTGAAAGCATTTTTTTGCTCTAAACACCGAACAGGAGATTTATCCTTAAAATAGATTTGGAGTCTAGGAGACTTTGTGGCAAAATAAAAATCAACGATCTTCTGGAGACCAAAACCACCCCAAAATGACTTCCAAAGCTCCTGCCCTAGCAATCGCGATCTGTCTCCTGTATTTTTCCTGCAACGAAAAGACGCCCGAAATCGACTACACCGATTGGTCGCACTATGGAGGCCCGGAGGACGGTTCTCGCTATTCTTCTTTGACCCAAATCACCAGAGAAAACGTTGCACAACTCGAAGTCGCATGGACTTACCACACCGGTGACGCAACCGAACGCAGTCAGATCCAATGCCAACCCATCGTAGTCAATGGTTTGCTCTATGGCACCAATCCCAAATTGAATGTCTTTGCGCTCGATGCGGCCACGGGTGAGGAAATCTGGCGTTTCGATCCCTTTCAGGTTTTGGGTGGCGAAAATTCCTGGGCCGGCACCAACCGTGGAGTCAGCTATTGGGAGGAAGGAGCAGACAAGCGGATTCTCTTCACCGCAGGAAATTGGCTATTGGCCGTTAATGCACTGACCGGAGAACCTATTCTGAGTTTTGGGGATCAAGGTAAGATTGACCTGCGAAAGGATCTGGACACCGACCTCGAAGATTTCCTGATCGTTTCCAATTCGCCGGGAGTGGTTTTTGAAGATAAACTGATCCTGGGAATGCGGCTTTCCGAAGGATTGGATGCCGCCCCCGGACATGTGCGGGCCTACAACATCAAGACAGCCAAAAGGGAATGGATTTTTCACACTATACCCCAGGAAGGTGAACCAGGGTATGAAACCTGGGATCCAAACTACATCCGCCAAATCGGAGCAGCCAACAATTGGGCTGGCATGACGGTGGATCAGGACAGGGGCATCGTTTTCGTTCCGACAGGATCAGCTACTTACGACTTCTGGGGTGGATACCGACACGGGAATAACCTTTACGCCAATTCACTTTTGGCATTGGATGCCCGCACTGGCAAGCGAATCTGGCATTTTCAGGCAGTGCACCATGACGTTTGGGACCGGGATTTCCCAGCAAATCCCAATCTGGTCCGCATCCAAAAAGACGGCAAATGGATCGACGCGGTGGCTCAGATTTCCAAACAGGGCATGACTTATGTATTTGACCGGGAGACGGGCGAACCCGTATGGCCAATCCTAGAAACACCTGTGACCCAATCCACTTTGCCTGGGGAAAAAACTTCACAGACTCAGCCTATGCCGACTCTGCCGGAACCGTTTATGAATATGGTTTTTGAAGAAAAAGACATCCTCAACCTCAAACCGGAATGGGAAGCAGATATCAAATCTCAACTCAGCAATGCAATCATCGGCGACACCTGGGCGCCTCCACATCCAGAAAAACCCATCGTGCTTTTCCCAGGAATGGATGGAGGCGGAGAATGGGGCGGCGCGTCTTTTGACCCAACTAACCAAACGATGTACATCAATGCCAACCAGATTCCCTGGATCATTGAGATGACCCCAAATGCCAGCTTCGGAAATGTCGGCCAGTCCGTTTACACCAACTATTGCGGCAATTGCCACGGATTGGAACGGAAAGGAAATCCCCCGACAGTTCCGGGATTGATCGGTTTGAAAGACAAATACACGCCAGATTCCCTGGATTTACTTTTGCAAAAAGGAAGGGGTGCTATGCCAGCATTTGGTCACATTTCCAAGGAGGAGCGGGGAGTTTTGATCGATTACCTGTTGGGAAAAGCCGACGCAGATGACAAGCAGGAACTGGAAGCCGAAAGCTCCAAACTCTATCCCCGCTATTACATGAAAGGCTACAAACGCCTGACTACCAAAGAGGGAATTTACGGATCAAATCCGCCTTGGGGCTTGCTGACCGCTATCGATATGAATACCGGTAAGAAAAAGTGGCAAATTCCCTTGGGTTCGATTGATTCGCTTGCGGCTAAAGGCTTTGAAAACACAGGAATTGAAAACTACGGAGGCCCTGTAGCAACTGCGGGAGGAGTACTTTTCATCGCCGCCACCAAAGACGAAAAGATCCGGGCTGTTGACAAAGAAACCGGCAAACTCCTCTGGGAAGCCCAGCTTCCTGCAGCCGGACATGCCACTCCAGCTGTCTATGAGAAAAACGGCAAACAGTTTCTCGTCATTGCCTGCGGAGGTGGAAAAGGAACAAAAAGCGGGGATGCTTATGTTGCTTTTGCCTTGCCCGATTGAGAAGGTGATGGGCTTTTCTGTAGCTTTAGCGGGATGAGAATACTGATGATTTTAACGCTGCTCACGGTTGGCATGCTTCCTTCCGAATCATCACAAAATGAGTTTCATGAGGCTTTTCGGGAGGAATTTTCCGGCAGATATCCTGATTTTTTCCGCTATGGATCCACCGGGAAAAAGGCTGGGTTCAAATGGAAATCCGGAAAAAAATCAGGTGAAGCAGAGGACACAAAAATCCTTTCATTCAAACTCAATCCCAAAGACGAAGCTGGTCCGGGAAAAGGACCGGAGATCATTTCAAAGAAATTCACTCATTTTGGCACCTACTCCACTCGGCTCAAAGTCCCCGATCCACGTGAATCTCATCCCAATCTTGGAGCTGTGGTTGGCTACTTCACCTATCACAATGACGCCGAAAAAGGACTGAGCGAAATAGATTTCGAATGGCTTCCCGCTGATCCTGAGGTAATCTACATGGGAACTTGGACGGGTGAATCCGGGAAACTTCGCCGAGTCGGGCGGACAATCAATGTGGCAAAAGGCATCATCTACACCACCGAGGAGCGTGAAGATCATCTGAAGAAAAGGATTGAACTCACCGATGACGATAATTTACCGAAAAAGCTGGAGCCCATTGAAGGCTTTGATGCTTCGGCCCAATTTCACATCTATGGGTTCGACTGGCACCCGGATCAGATCCGCTGGTGGATGCTTCATCCGACCACAGCTGACACGGTGGTGCTTTGGGATTATCAGGGAGAAAGAGGAATTCCTCAGCATCCCTCCAAATACCGGATGAACTTCTGGCATACCGACAACTGGTCGGTAGAGACCAATCCGAATTCGCTGGAAAAACCAATCAAACGCTTTGAACTGGAAGTCGACTGGATGGAATATCGACCGTTTTGAATCTTCACTATTCGACATTCTTTAATCGGCGTTCATAATTGAGGTTTTAAAATTTCGAATAACCAATGCTAAATTTTAAACACCGATCGATTTTCAAAAACCTACCTTTGCCACATGTCCACCCCACAAAAAAGCCAGGCAGAAATCCTAACCAAACTAGGAATCGAGCAACTCAACCCCATGCAGCTCGCTGCCAAGCAGGCCATTGAATCTTCGAATGAGGTCATCTTGCTATCACCCACTGGCACTGGAAAAACCCTCGCTTTTCTTCTGCCACTGATTCAAAATCTTGATGCCACTTGTGAAGAAATCCAGCTCGTGATCATCGTACCTTCCCGGGAATTGGCGATTCAGATTGAGCAGGTGATGCGGGGAATGGGTACAGGCTACAAAGTCAATGCTGTGTATGGTGGTCGGGCTGGCTCCAAGGATCGGATCGAAATCAAACATCGTCCTGCCGTCTTGGTTGGGACACCCGGGAGAGTGGCTGATCACTTGCGAAGAGAAGCTTTTGACACTGCTTTTATCAAAACTTTGGTTCTGGATGAATTTGACAAATCGCTGGAAATCGGATTCGAAAATGAGATGAAAGATATCCTCTACCTACTCCCCAAAGTGAAGAAAATGATCTTGACTTCGGCTACGTTGGGTGTGGAGATCCCCAGATTTGTCGGGTTGAAATCCCCCGTCACAGTTGACTATTTGGAGGAAAAAATCTCCCACCTTGAGATCAAAAAGGTCCTTTCCCCGACCAAAGACAAACTGGAAACGCTCCTGGATTTGATTGCGCATTTGGGCGGTCAGAATGGGATCATCTTTTGCAATTTCAAGGATTCCATTCAGCGAGTGAGCGATTGCTTGGAGGAAAATGGAATTTCGCACGGGACTTTTTCCGGAGGAATGGAGCAAACGGACCGGGAAAGATCCCTGATCAAATTCCGAAATGGAACTCACCAAATCCTTTTAGCCACTGACCTTGCCGCAAGAGGGATCGATGTACCTGAGATCAAGTTTATCATTCATTACCATCTCCCACTCCGGAGCGAGGAATTCATCCATCGAAACGGCCGGACTGCCCGGATGAACAGCGACGGAACAGCCTATGTCCTGCATTATGAAAGGGACCCGCTACCTGATTTTATTGGAAATTTACCAATTGAAAAACTGACCAAATCTCCCCTTCCCGGTCCTTCGGAGTGGTCCACCCTGTTTGTTTCCGGTGGGCGCAAAGACAAAATCTCCAAAGGCGACGTCGCCGGCCTATTTTTCAAGCAAGGAAATCTCACCAAAGAAGACCTGGGCGTGATCGAACTGAAGACGGATTGTGCTTTCGTAGGTGTGAAAACCTCCACTTTGGAAAAGCTTTTACCCAAAGTCAACAACATGAAGTTGAAGGAAAAGAAGGTGCGGGTTACCGTCATCTGAGAATTCCTGAAATTGGATACTTACTTTTTTCCAAATCCAAAAGGACTGATTTGGAGTTCGATTGCGATAGGCAAAAAAGTCTTTCCTGAGAAAAAGTTGTACTTTGAAGACTATGGATCGAAATCAGTTTTTGAAATACGTTGGGGCATTTGCAGGGGCAACTCTGCTGCCGGATTTGGGATTTGGCTTTTCCAATTTTCCGGAAAATAAACCTGCGATTTTTGACTTACACTGCCATACCGGGAGATTTTTTGCCAAGGGAGGTCCAACCTATCCCGGAGATGAAGCCTTCTCCAAAGCAGTTACCGAAATGAATCAATCTGGGGTTATAGGAGTGTTTCTGAGCATCGTTTCTGACATCAGTTTGCTCAAAATCACGGACAAAGGCGTAGTCGTCGACAGTAAACTGGAAAAAGGAGTCGCCTGGGAATCTTACAAAAATCAGCTTGGAATTTTGAAGGAATTGGCAAAAGGCCAAAATGCCCAAATTGGAAAAACTTCCGGAGATCTGAAAAACCCGAAAAAGGTTAACCTGTTTCTTTCATGCGAAGGGGCGGATTTTGTCGAGGAGGACATTGATCGGATCAACGAAGTATATGAGCAAGGCGTCCGATCAGTCCAACTGGTGCACTATGTCCCCAACAATATCGGCGACCTCCAAACCGCCGATCCGGTGAATGGAGGGCTTTCGACCCATGGCAAGTCCATCGTGAAGCGCTTGACCGAACTTGGGATGGTCATCGATTTGGCCCATGCTTCATTTGATACCGTGAAGGGAGTGGCCGAAGTCTCAGGAGCACCACTTTTGCTTTCGCACAGCATCCTGGCAGATGAGCCCAATCGACCGATTGCTGCACGAGCTATGAGCCGGGATCATGCCAAGTTGATCGCTGAAACCGGAGGCCTGATCGGGGCCTGGCCGTCTGGATTTTCCAAAGATTTCGATGATTTTGTGGAAAACACTCTCCGATTAATCGATGCCGTCGGAGTCGATCACGTTGGTATCGGCACGGACATGGATGCGAATTTTCAGCCGGTGATCAACGATTATTATGGTGTGGAAAAATGGCTGGAAGCCCTTGCGGCAAAAGGACTTTCAAGCTCAGAAGTAGAAAAAATAGCGGGTGGAAACGCAGGGAAGTTGCTCCAAACCGTGCTAAAAGACTAATCTATTTTACCTTTTTCCTCTCTCAATTTCATCCCTTCCACCTGTAGCTTGATGACCTCAAGTTTTTCATCCGTTTTTTCCCTGATATCTTGATGTTGATAGATAGCGTGAGAAAGTGATTGAGACCGGTTGATTTCAAGATTTATCAGTTTTTCAAAGTCTTTATACCGTTGGATTTGGTTTTTTTTCTGTTCGACATATTCCCTGAATAGCAAATAGTGCAGCAAAGCCAAGCACCCAATTACCAAAATGGCCAGTATCCAAAATGCCCCATTTTCAAAATTTGATACCAGCATAGTCAGTCTCTAAATGTTCCAAAACTAACCCCGCTCCAATTCAAAAAAAATACGGCAAAAGGCCTACTTTTTCATCCAAAAGATTGTCCCACCAATACCTGAAAGTTTGATTGTGACTTTTCTAGCTTACCGGCCAAATCAACAAAACAGAGGTTCCCAATCCCAACTCAGAGTGAATCTCAAGGCTTCCCCCAATTTCCTCAGCTCGTTTCCTCATGTTGTAGAGTCCGTTTCCTGGAATGATCTCATTTTCCTCAAAGCCCTTTCCGTTGTCATGGATATTGACCAGATTTTCCTTGCCCGTGGAGTCAATTTTGATTTCTATCCGATCAGCTTCGGAGTATTTAATCGCATTTTGAACCGCTTCCTGTACCACTCGGAGTATTTGAATACTCATCGCCGATGGCAGCACCGCATCTGGACTGATACTGTCATTGATTTCGTAGTCAAATGTAATCTGGGAAGCCGAAAGCCCCGCCTTTTGCACATAATCCCGGATCCGGGAGGATAGCTGGTCCCAGGAAACTGAACCGCTGTTCATCGCCCAAATGGTATCCCGAAGTTCGGTAATTGTTTGTTTGGTAAAATTGGCAATCGTGTCGTAGCGTTGGGTGAGCTGGTCCTTGATCGGCTCAAAGTATTTCAGATTTTCTATGGCGGAAATGATAAAGGTCAGCTGGGCTCCGATGTTGTCGTGAAGATCCCGGG
Source organism: Algoriphagus sp. A40 (assembly GCF_002002735.1). Lineage (GTDB taxonomy): Bacteria > Bacteroidota > Bacteroidia > Cytophagales > Cyclobacteriaceae > Algoriphagus. The sequence goes on from NZ_MUNY01000052.1 coordinate 65,720, forward strand.
AGATGAGCATCCGCTGCTCCTGGAGCTTATTTTGGGTTTCGATTTGTGCCAAAGCTGCCTTCAGATCACCCTCTTGCTGAAGCTGACGATTTTTGAGTTTTTGTTGATTGTAAAGGAGATAACCGACGATTCCCAGTGCCAATGCCAAAAATAAGGAGCCATACAACTGGATATTTTTGTTTCGGATGGAGAGCTGTTGCTCCACGATTTCCCGGTCCTTTTTCTCTGTTTCATATTTGGTCTGGAGCTCGCTGGTCAATTGCGCCACTTGTTCCTCCGTCAGGGAATTTTGATAATCGATATATAAATCGGTGAAATACTGGGCACTGTCCGGCATATTGAGTGCCGCAAAGACAGGCACCAAGCGCAACTGCATCGAAGCTATTTCCTCCTTTGCTTCCAATTCAGTCAGGGTTTTGATCGCTTTTTGATATAGGTTTTTGGCTTTGAGGTATTCTCTTTTCTTCGAATACGAATTGGCCAAAGCGTACTCCATCATCGCCTGATCGTAGTAGGAATTGACTTTTGAGGCGATTTTAATTCCTTCAGTGGCTGCCTCGATGGCATCATCCGGCCGATCTGCGGCATTGTAAAGTGCCGCCAGGTTGAGGTATGTAACCGAAAGCACTAGCGAGTCTCCAGCCTTGAAGCCGTTTTCCATCGCTCGTTTGAGGTATTCTTCTGATTTATCGTATTCTTTGGTGCTTTTGTAAATGTTGCCCATGTTGTTGTACAGCATAGCCAACTCGGGAATCATCTGGTTTTTTTCACGATACTCCGCCACTTCGGCGTAGATTTCCAGTGCTTTTGGATAGTTGCGCATGTCCTCGTGAAGGACACCGAGGTTATTTTTGATAAAGTTGATATTGTGTTCATGGCCAATGCTTTCGAAATAAGCCAATGCCTCCATATAGTACATCATGGCCGAGTCCGTTTGAAAAAGTCGCTGATGCACTGAGGCCAGGTTACTTTTGGAACCTGCCATTCCGGCCGAATCAGCGATTTGAGTGCGTATTTCAAGGGATTTTTTGTAGCCAGCTTTTGCCTCTGCAAATTGCCCCTTTTGGTTGTACACGTTGGACAAGTCACTGTAAGCTTGTCCGATTGCTTTCTGATCACCCAGCTTTTCGGTCAATTCAAGCGATGCAGTTCCATAATGCAAGGCCGAATCCAAGTTTACCATAGTCCAAAACCAGGTCAATTCAGAGTATAAACCAACTCTTTCTGCATCGGTTTGGGAGGATTTGAGTTGAACTTTCAGACTGTCAATGATGTATTTGGGACTCTGGGAAAAAGACTTTTGCCCTAAAAGAGCCAACACGATCAGCAGGAATACACTTCTTTTTGACATTGATGAAAATCTGAAAATAAGTTTAAAATATGGCTTCGGCCCTGAAAGTAAGGATTTATGGAATTTTTGGGACTACCTGCTCTAAAAAAGAATGGAATCAATTCATTTCCAAAATTTTCTGAATTTTTTTGAATTAGAATCTGCCATTTATTCGGAATGCTGGATTTGGAGAAGCAAAACCTATTTTAAATCTTGGGGTTAGAATAGCTATATAAACCCAAGATTAACTGATGTTTGATTTTAACCTCACTGAAAATCAGCAAATGATCGCTGAAATGGTCCGGAGTTTTGGGGCCAAAGAGATCACTCCCTTTCGCAAAGAATGGGATGATCGGTCCTTTTTCCCAATGAAAGTCTTCAAAAAATTGGGAGAACTCGGCCTGATGGGTGTTCTGATCCCAACAGAGTACGGAGGTTCGGGCTTTGGCTACGACGAATATGTCACCGCAATTCTAGAGCTTTCCAAAGTCGATCCCTCCGTTGGCCTATCGATGGCTGCGCACAATTCCCTTTGCTCCGGCCATATCCTGAAGTTTGGCAATGAGGATCAAAAGCGCAAGTATTTGCCAAAACTCGCTACTTGCGAATGGCTCGGCGCCTGGGGTCTGACCGAACCGAATACAGGTTCGGATGCCGGAAATATGCGTACAGTGGCAACCGAAGAGGGAGATTTCTTTGTCCTAAACGGAGCAAAAAATTTCATCACGCATGGCATTTCAGGTGATGTGGCTGTGGTCATTGCCCGAACTGGAGAAGTCGGCGATTCGCATGGAATGACCGCCTTCATTATCGAAAGAGGAACGCCTGGGTTCAAAGGTGGCAGAAAAGAAGACAAACTTGGGATGCGCGCCTCAGAGACTGCGGAGATGATTTTTGAGGATTGCAAGGTTCATAAAAGTCAGGTTTTGGGAAAAGTCGGGGAAGGATTCATCCAGTCCATGAAAATCCTGGATGGAGGGAGAATTTCCATTGCAGCACTATCTCTCGGGATTGCCGAAGGAGCCCTGGAAGCCGCCATCCAATATTCGAAAGAACGCCATCAATTCAACAAGCCGATTTCCAGTTTTCAGGGAATTTCGTTCAAACTGGCAGATATGGCCACGAAATTGGAGGCGGCAAAATTGCTGACTTTCAAAGCAGCCGACCTGAAAAACAGGGGCCAAAATGTCACACTTGCCAGTGCTCAAGCCAAGTATTTTGCCTCAGAAGCTGCAGTTTCACTTTCCAATGAAGCAGTGCAAATTTTTGGTGGGTATGGATTTACCAAAGATTATCCTGTGGAAAAATTCTATCGGGATTCCAAACTTTGCACCATCGGTGAGGGAACTTCAGAAATTCAGAAAATGGTGATTGCCAGGGAAGTATTGAAGTGATCAGTGTTCAGTCCCAGTAGGCTGCTGCAATACTGAAGACTGGGACTGCAAACTGATCACTGAATTTCCTCCAAAATCCCCAAAACCAATCTCGCAGAATTGACCGATGCAGGACCCACGAACTGGTTGAAATTCACCCTTGCGTGATTGTTTGCATTGTCGCTGCAGCTGCGGATGATGACAAAAGGAATCTCCAGCGTCCTGCAAATATGAGCTATCGCCGCACCTTCCATTTCAGTAGCCAAAGCATCAAACTCTTCGTAAAGCCATCTGGCCTTTTCGTCGCTGCTGACAAAAATATCCCCGGTGGCAATCACACCGGAAAAGACCTTCGGCTTCCTTCCGGAAATCGGGACCAATTCGATGCGATTGGCGACTGTTGTACTTTTCTCCAATAAATCTGCGTCAGCTTGAATGTACAAATCCTCATGTCGACCACCGGTGAGTTTACGGAATGGAGACACTGTAAAACCCGTGGAATTCACCTGTCCAAAGTCAAACTGAACCAGCTTTTCCCCGATCACAATATCCCCTGGCAATGCCTCCGGATGAAGACCTCCTGCGACTCCGGTGAAAATCAACGTTTCAGGATCAAAGTTTTCCACCAATATCGCCGTGCTATAGGCTGCATTGACTTTGCCCACACCGGCTTTCAGGATGACCACTTTCTTGCCTTTCAGTTTGCCGGTGTAGAAGTCAATTCCTCCGTGATTTACTTTTTTGGAAGTCTTCATGGAATCCAACAAAATGGCAATTTCCTGATCCAAAGCTCCCATAATCGCAATTCTCTGAGCTTGGAGGTTCAGAGAAAAAAAGCACAAAAAAAGGAAAAGCCACTTTTTCACAGCCATAAAAAGAAGAGCGAAAGTACACTGATGATGGCCAGGATAGGGTTGATTTCAGCAGTTTTTCCTGTAATCAACTTCAAAACAGTCCAGCTGATAAAGCCAAAGGAAATCCCGACAGACAGACTGTAGGTGAAAGGAATCAAGACAATGGTGAGAAATGAAGGGAGGGACTCTTCGAGATCGGACCAATTGATTTTGGTCAGTGGAATGACCATAAACGACCCCACCAAAACCAGGGCAATCGAACTCGCAATGGAAGGAATCACAGAAAGCAACGGAGAGAAAAACATAAACGGCAAGAAAAGCAATCCGGCCGTAATCGCTGTAACTCCGGTTCGGCCACCCTCCTCGATCCCAACAGCCGATTCGATGTAGGCTGTTCCCGAACTGCTGCCTACCAAACCCGCGAAAAGCGTCGCCACGGAATCGGTCATCAGGGATTTGCGCATATTCTGCGGACTTCCGTCAGGATCTTTGAGGCCGGAAGCCTCTGCCAATCCTACAAAAGTGGAAATGCCGTCAAATAAAATAGTGAAAGTAAAGACGAAAACCACTGGCAGATAGGCATAGCGTAGTGAACCTAAAATATCAGCTTTGCCCACCAGACTGAAATCCGGCCAGGCAAAAAACCCGGTGTAGTTGACCAAGGTAGAAACTCCAAAATTTACTCCCGAAGCATCTCCCCAAAATCTCCCGATCGGCCAAGCCAAAGCCGTGGTGAAAAGGATCCCGAAAATAATCGCCCCAGAGACCTTTCGGATTAGCAAGCCACCGGTGAAAAGCAAACCTGCCAAAAACGTCAAAGTCACCGGATCTTTGAACAAGGCCATACCAACCAGTGTCGCCGGATTGTCAACGATAAAATGGGCATTTTGAAAGCCGATAAAGCAAATAAATAAGCCTATCCCCGCTGAAACTGCATGTCGGATCGCCGATGGAATGGCCTGAATGATCTTTTCGCGCGTTTTGAAAACGGAAAGAATCAGGAAAATCACTCCTGACCAAAAGACCGCGCCCAAGGCTTCCTCAAAACTCAGCCCGAATCCTTTGACTGCAGTGTAAGTAAAAAAGGCGTTGATTCCCATGCCGGGAGCAACGACGATAGGGTTTTTAGCATAAATCCCCATCATCAGGCTACCAAAAGCAGACACCAAAACAGTGGCGGTCAGCACGGCTGAAAATGGCATTCCTGCCTCAGCAAGAATCGCAGGATTGACGATGATAATGTAGAAGCAGGCTAGGAATGTGGAAATTCCGGCGAGGATTTCGGTTTTGATGGAAGGAGTTTTAGGTTTCATTTAGCTTTTGTAATTAAGCTGACTATTCTAAAGCATCTCTGAATTTTAAAAGAAGATTTGTATCGATCACCTGATCAAAACCCAAAAGCAGGAGACCATTTTTCAATTTTTTGTCCCCTGTCCAGAGATAAGTGTTCATTTTTAGGCTTAATGCGACAAACGGGGCATCAAACTCATCGATCTGCTCTACCAACCAATTCTATGGCTTTTCTCCAGGTATCTTGATCTATTGTTTCCAGGTCAACCAAAACCAATTTGGAGATGACCAGCTTTTTTAAAAAAGAAATATCCTCTTCAGAAAATTTAGAGATGGAAATCAATTTCTGATGATGTCTATCTAATTCAGTTAACAAAAAATCTGGGGCGAAAAAGGTAAAATGGTCAGCGGGGTCAAGTAGCAAATCACTGATTTTTCCGTTCGGGTTAAGGATTGCGCTAAAAATAATATTAGTATCTACGACAATATTCACTTAATGAATCGGGATTTGTTTTCCTTCCACCAAGTGGATTTGGATTCCTTTGCCAAATTCTCAATTTCCTTTTCCGAAACAGTACTTTCTGAACCGATCTCTTTCACCCTGATAAAATCAAGAATTCTCTGCAAGCCACTGAGATCAGTCTTTGAGGAAACTCTGATAATGATTTCTTTTTCAGTACGTTCTATTTGCATAACTCAATGTAAAAAGAATATTGGTTTTCTGTTAATCGTCTGTCTGGAAATAAAGTTCCTCACAACCTCCCCACCATCATTCCTCCATCCAAAACCAGAATCTGGCCGGTGGCATAAGGCAAATCCCCGCGGAGCAATGCCGCCACCACTTTGCCAATATCCTCGGGCTGCCCCATTCTTGGCTCAAGAGTTAAGCCTTTTTCGATCCGCTCCTGATAGACGGACTTCACTTTCTCGGTCATGTCCGTCTCAATAACTCCTGGCTGGATTTCATAGACCGGAATGTTGAATTCCGCCAGGCGAACCGCCAAAACCTTGGACATCATCGATAGCCCGGCTTTGGCCATGCAGTAGGCAGCGCGGTTGGTCGAGGCCAAAACCGCCGATACGGAAGTGATGGAAACAATCGAAAGCGGAATATCTGCATCTGATTTCCGGATTTCCGTCATCCACCTTGCAAAAGCCTGACTAAGAAAAAAAGTCCCCTTCAAATTGATGTCCATCAGGTGATCAAAGTCTTCCTCAACCACTTCCAAGACATCCGCCCGAATTCTGGGAGCGACGCCGGCATTATTGATTAGGAAATTGATTGTCCCGAATTTCGCTTTCACTCCGTTCAGGATACTCTCTCGATCAGCTTTTTGAGCAATATTTCCGGGAAAATATTCGACTCGGACACCGCTTTTGAGAAGCTCTTCCAAAACACCGCTGACCTCTGACTCGGCTCTCACGCCGTTCAGGGCAAGATCGATTCCTTCCTGTGCCAGTTTTTTGGCTATGCCCAATCCGATTCCTCGGGTTCCACCAGTGATCAAAGCGACGTTTCTCATTCTCCTTTCAAAACTTTAAGCTGATCGTATTCCGGCATTTCCTTGTAAAAAGGATCGAGTGGAAAGCAACCAGAAATCATCCCGTTTCTTGGTGCCGTGGTGCAGTCGGAAAAGGTGCGGCAGATTTTGGCACGCTTCAGCCCATTTCCCGAAACAATATCCGCCGGCATATCGGGATAACTGAGCACCATCCTTCCAAATCCGATTGAGTCGGCTTTTCCAGTTTTCAAAACGTTTTGTCCAACATTTGGAAGCCACTCTTGAAGGTAGGAATAGGCCGAGCCTACCACATATAGCCCGGGAAAAGCTTTCTTGATTTCGGCCGTAGCCTGGATCTGTCGCGCAACTCCGCAAAGCGGATCTTCCGGTGGCAAGTACCCATCCGAAGGTGGGAAAAGCGCCGGTCGTTGAATGTGGGGATTGTAATAGGGGCTGCCAGCTGTGGTGCAGAAGAGCTCGATTTCCAGTTTTTCAAAATCCTGAAGGAACATGAAAGTTTCATTCAAATCAGCTTTTGTTCCGCTCTTTTCTCCTCCGAAGGCATAGTTGTACGGTTCGGATTGAGCAGGAATTCCTGTTTCTTCAGGCCCTTTTTGAAAAGGAACCCAGTCAAAAATGCTCATCCTGACCCCGATCTCCAAACCTGGAGCCGCAGTTCGGATTCCAGATACAATATTCCGGAGAAAGCGGGTCCGGTTTTCAAAACTCCCTCCGTATTTCCCTTCCCGGTCATAAGCACTCAGGAATTCATGCCCCAGATACCCGTGGCAATGTTTGATATCCACAAAATGAAACCCGGCTTTTTGGGCAAGTACAGCCGCTTTCACATAGTCTACGATAATCGAATCTATCTCCGAATCGGTCATCAGCGGGTAGTCCTCACCCAAGCCAAACTTCTGATTCAATACCGGATGCGGATAAAGAATTTTAGGCTCCATCCGCTTCTTGTCATTAGGCTTGCAAAAGCGTCCTGAGTGGGTCAACTGCAAGCCAACGAGCAGATCCGAGGTGTCTCCGAAGTGCTCCTGATGGGTAGTTTTCACAAGCTCAAAAAGGTCGACAAAATCGGGAAAAGTCTGCTCATTGAGCATTAACTGATTGGGATTAGCCCGTCCTTCCGGTCTCACAGCCACTGCTTCACAACCCCAAAGGAGTTTTGCTCCGCTGAGCCCAAAATGCTTCCAACGTCGCTTTGTAAATTCTGTCGGTCTGCCGTCTTCAGTTCCATCCCAGCCTTCCATGGGCAAGATGCACATCGCATTTCCGATTTTCTGCCCGGACCGTAGGATATGGCTTTTGGCAAAAGGTGAATCGGGGCCGGATTTCAAATCTGAATCAAATTCCATGACAATGCCTTCCTTAGCCAGATGCTGTGCAAAAAGCTCGGCGGTTTTTAACTGCGCGATTCTTGGAAATAGAGGCTTATACTTTCCGCTCATTTCGGCACACAGTTTAGAAATGAATAGTATGGCTCGTTTCTCAGCATCCGCTGAACCAAAACTGCCAGCTCGCGGGCGTGATAATCTCCCCACATGCTGGATTCACCATGGGCAACTTTTCCAGCTTCGGGTTTATAATCCCAACCGTTGGGCTGGTGGTAAATCGAGTGCAAAATCAGACCCTGATGACTTTCTCCAGTAGAGAGGTAAGGCTCAGAGAATAGCGCTCCTGCGAGCTGAATTCCAGCATTTTTATACTTCTCCCCACGTTCGGGATCACTTGCTTTCAGCCAATTCCCAATTCGGATCATCCCCTGCGCTGCGATGCAGGCTGCCGAACTGTCGACAGGTTCAAATTCATTGAAGGGATCAGCCGGTCGGCTAAGATAATCCCCAAGCTTATGTAGGTTTGGCGCCCCGGTATCCCAATAGGGAATCCCGTCAGTGGGTGTATGCTCCAGATAAAATTCAGAAGTGGCAATCGCTGCCTGCAAAAGTTCAGCAATCAGATCCTGTTTTGAAATGATTTCAGAATAATCTGATTCGGGAATTTGATCCAGAATCTCAAGGGTTTCTCCCAATCCGCAAATTGCCCAAGCAAGTCCCCTTGTCCAAGTACTGAAGCCGGTATATCCCTGTTGGGAATTGGGGCAGCGATAGGCTCCGTCGTTGGTATTGAAGATGATCTCGTGCGCAGTTCGTCCGGATTCGTCGTAACTGTCCCGACCTTTTCCATAAAAAATCGAAAAGCGAACGGTACTCAGAATGTGCTGAATGGCTCGCTGGATCAAGGAAATCCGTTTGTCATTTTCGACCTGAAGCACATGCCCAAGCTGATGCGAAACGACCAAAGCCCGGCAGCTGCGGATCGTATCCACAAAGAGTGAATGCGGCCCGTTGAAGGAGTAAATAAATCCCCCGCCTGGTATCGAGGTCCAGCGGGTGGCCTGTACCGCACCGGTGACCTTCAGCGCCAGTTTATAGAATTCTTTTTCCCAGTCCGAACCCTCAATTTTGCCTTCATTGATCAGGCGGAGGAGGTTGCCATAAGTGCTCACATTGTTGAATCCATGATCGTGTACGCCGATATGGGTCAGATGGGGAGCCATTTTTTGGACTGTGTTTTGCCGTCCGATATCCAGAAATTCTCTTTCGCCAGTCGCATCAAACTGGAGAATGGCCGAGCCAAACTGGAAGCCCTGGGTCCATTCGGTCCAGCCCCGGGTCACATATTTTCCTTTTTCAGTGAATACAGGAGCGCCTTTTTGAGTGTCAAAGGAGGCTTCGATCATCCGGATTTTTTGCCCGGAAAGGTTCCAGAATCGCTCTAATAGGGATTTTAAATCAGAAATTGAAAAAGCAGAATCAAGCTTCATGGGTAGATTTTTGGGTAAAATGGTGAGCGAGCATCAAGACCGCAGTCACCGGAATCAGAATACAATACATCGCCGCATCGGTCTCCAAGCCGGCAAATCCGGCAGGCACCAACTTAAGCAATGACAACACGAAATAGCCTAAAGCAAGTGCTGAAACAACAAGCAGGGATTTGGGAGGATTTTTGAATATCACTGCTCCCAACACCACCGGAGCAATCATCGAGGTCCCGGCAAAACTCACTCTTGCCAAAAGCACCAATTCATCGCTCATGTAGGTAGAAAACACCAAAACGATCAGCGAAAAAACCAAGATTGCCAATTGGGTAATCCTCATATTTTTCTTGTCAGAACCGGACAATAGTGATCTCAACTCAGTGCCTAAAGCGAAGATTTGAGCATTGGTGGTCGAAAGACAGGCTGCAAAAAGCCCGACCACAGCCAAAGCAGCAATTGGATTCGCCTGATCAAAAAGCAAGGCTGCCGATATAAAATCAGCAGTCGAGCTATCCGGGTATTTTACCGCTCCATACAAGCCAATAAAAGCCGTGGGTAGAATCACCAAAATCGCAAATATACCTACAGCATAGGCCATTTTATGGACGGATTTCAGGTTTTTCATCACAACCAATCGCGTAGTAAACTGAGGCTGAGACACCGGAATCAAGACTATGGCAATGGCTGATGCGATCAGAAATGGGCTTGAAAAAAGTCCTTTCGGGCCGGGAAGTGACAGCAAAGCTGCATTGGTTTCCTCCACTTTGGCCAAGCCTGCTTCCAGTCCACCAGCCATTTCTAGGCAAGTCAAACCAATAATCCAAATCACAGCAAGCATGATCACTCCTTGTATCGCATCGCTGTACATGATGGCCTTCAGGCCGCCAATTTCTGAGTATACCAGCATCAGGATGACCAACAGCGATGACCAACCCCAATCCGGAATCAAATCAGGGAAAGCTGCATTGAGAAATATTGAAATCCCGCGAATTTGAATAGCTACATAGGGAATCAGGAATAGGAAGGAACTTATAAAAACCAAATATCCTGCCCAGCGGTTATTGAAGCAGCTCTGAACAAAGCCAGCCACACCTTTGTAACCGACCTGAGCAGCTTTTTTGCGAAGCGCAAAGCCAAACCAAATCAACAGAAAAACCATCAAGGCATCCGAAAAGGCCAAAAAGACCCAGGCACCTACTCCATGGACTCTGAAAAAATCGGGCATTCCCATAAAGGTAAATGCACTAAATAACGCAGCCGAAAATGTCAGAAATCCAAGGATCGAACCGATGTTGGACCCGGCAAGCATAAACTCATCCGAGCTTCGGTTTTTATTGTAAGATCTATAGGATGCGTAGCCAAGCGAGGCCAAAAAGAGCGTGAAAAAGAAAATCAGCCAGCCCGTCATGATTTTTTGGATTCTTCATGCGGAAAAAATCGGGAGGCCAAAAATGTCAATCCCACCAGCAAAACAGTCACCAGCAAACCTGTCCAAAAGACAAAAGGAACGCCCAAGAGCCTCGGGTCTACTTTGTTTTCTCGAAAAAGAAAAAGAAATGAGCCGACCGAAAGTACGAGGACAGCAAGGACAATACTATTCCAGATTTTGGGTTTCATTGATTAAGCGCGGGTTAAATGGGCAGTTTGTGAAAAACCTGAAAAAACCTTTTCAAGTCCGGCTTAAAGTAGCAATAATCTTCTGTTTTGCTAAACAGATAGAATTGGAAATCCCGAGAAAGAGCAGGGTATTTACGGAAACAATTTCGGAAAAGGAACTTCTCCAGATTACTGGAAATTCAGATAAATCGTAATCCCTTTGCGCTTGACAGATGAAATCACATCGCGGATTTCTGCAGGAGTTTTTTCTGCATAATAGATATTGTTCAGGCCGTGAGAGAACCTGATTTCGGGGGCAAACTTGAAATATTTGAAGTAGATCTCAAATCCCATCCCTGCTTCAATCGTAAAATCTTGCCCGGTGGTTACGATAGGATCAAGGTTAGCCTCGTCCTGGCCTTTGGTTCGGAATTGGTAGCTCGCACCGCCGATGAAATACATCCGAGTATTATTAAAGCGCTGTGAGCGATACTTGAATAGCAGCGGAATCTCCACCATCGTGGCTTCAGTCACTACTTCTTCTGTACGATAGCCCAGATTATTGCCGCTTGAGTTATCTGTACCCGGTACATTACTTGTCAATGGCACGTAATAATTGATGTCCGCCCGGTATTCATAGAATGCAATCTTCGGGGTCAAAAGTATATTCACCTGATCGTGCAGCCTCAAAATCCCGGTAAATCCCAGCGCAAAGCCGGGAGTATATTTGGGATAAATCGAATAAACCTGATTGTTGGCGGTGTTGGTAGGATCGAAAAAGGCCTCTGAATATTTAATCTGGTAGGTGGAAGTATGCCCTGCCAGGAAAAAACCGTAGGAAAGCAATTTATCATCCGAGCCTGCCGTGCTGGTCAATCCGAAGAGCCCCTGAGAAAATCCCGAAAAACTAATCCCGAAAAATGTCAGAATCAGGAATCCTACTTTTGTCCGACGTAGATAGAGCTGATTCCGAAAGTGAGTGGTTTGCATACAGTGCTGTGAAATCCGACTTTTTTCAATACTGCCAGAAAATCCTCCCCATCCGGAAAGGCTTGAACCGACTCGGGAAGATAAGTATAAGCAGAATTGTCTTTGGATACAATTTTACCTACTTGGGGAAGAATGGTGTTGGAATAAAACGAATAGGCCTGCTTCATTGGAAATGCTTTAGGCTTACTGAACTCCAAAATGACCGTCTTTCCTCCAGGTTTTAGCACCCGATACATATCCGCGAGACCTTTTTCTAGGTTCTCGAAGTTTCTGACTCCAAATGAAACGATGACCGCATCAAACTTATTATCCTCAAAAAGCAGTCCTTCAGAATCTCCCAGTTGCAATTCGATCTTGTCCTGAAGGCCACGCTTGATCATTTTCTTTTTTCCTTCGGAAAGCATCCCTTCAGAAATGTCCACCCCGATTATCTTATCGGGATTCAATGCAAGTGCCTCAATCGCAAAATCTCCCGTACCGGTGGCTATGTCCAAAATCAGCTTTGGCTTATCATTTTTGAGAAATTTGATTGCCTTTTTTCTCCAGATAATATCGATCCCCATACTTAGCACGTGGTTGAGTAGATCATACTTCGCACTGATGTTGTTAAACATCTCAGCGACCTGTGCCTTCTTGGGGTCTTGCTTATCTTTGTAGGGGACTACGGACATCACGAATCTTCTTTGGTGGGGCAATATTACTACAGAAACCCGAGGAATCGAAAAATGTTGCCTTTTAAGGCGTCCGAGCCCTTCTAAAATAAAAGCGTATTTTTGCAGCCAATTGAGAAAGTCATGATCCGAAAAGCAGAATTTGTTGTCAGCAATACCAACCCTGAGAAATGTCCCAAACCTGACCGCGCCGAAATCGCCTTTATCGGCCGATCCAACGTGGGCAAAAGCTCTTTGATCAATATGCTGACCGGCGTCAAAGAACTCGCAAAAACCTCCCAAAAGCCAGGAAAAACTCAGTTGGTCAATCACTTCATGATCGACGACAGATGGTATTTGGTCGATTTGCCAGGCTATGGATTTGCCAAAGTCAGCAAAGACCGAAAGGAAAAGTGGGAGAAAATGATCAGTACTTACCTCACGACTCGATCAAATCTCTGCGGTGTTTTTGTGTTGATCGACACACGTCTTGAGCCTCAGACGATTGATTTGGAGTTTTTAAATTGGTGCGGGGAGGAAAATGTGCCTTTTGTAGTCGCTTTTACCAAAGCCGACAAGCAATCCAAATCGCAAACAGATAAGAACGTGAAAGCTTTCCTCAATAAAATGGAAGACATTTTTGGAGACATCCCGGATTATTTTGTCACTTCTGCAGAAAAAGGTGGCGGGAAAGACGAGGTCTTGAAGTTTATCTCCCAACTCGTTTCGGAATATGAATCAGAGCGGACAAATTGATTGATAGTTCTATATTTGCAGCCTGAAAAGTAAAAACCATGAATTTCAAAGACATCGCAACTGTAGCCGGCAAGCCGGGTTTGTATAAAATATTGAAGCCAACCCGATCTGGTGTTGTGCTGGAATCAATGGATGACAAGAAGACCAAACTTGTGGCGGGAATGGCTCAGCGCGTATCCATCTTGAGTGACATTTCGATTTATACGCTGACAGAAGAAGGTGCTGAGCCTTTAGAATCTGTGATGAAAAAAATCGAAGCCGAGTACAAAGGCGACACCGGCGTAGAAAGCACTTCTCCTGAAAGTGAACTGAGAGCATTTCTCAAGTCTATCCTCCCTGAATTTGACGATGCCCGGGTTTATACATCCGACATCAAAAAACTGGTAACTTGGTACAACATCATCCGTGCAGCGGCTCCTGAGGTTTTACAGGAAACCAGCGAGGAACAAAAAGAAGCCTAATCCATCCGCCCCGACCCAAATCGGGGCTTTTTCATTTCATTATGAGTCAGTCCATTTCCGAGGAAACTTTTACGCTCGTCACCAAAGACTTTCAACTTCCCGAAATCAAAGAAGAATTTTCGGAAGAAAAAGCACTCTTAATTCTGACAAAAGCAATCAGTCAGCTGATGGACCGCAATTTGGAGCGACTGCTGCAGGTTTGCTACCGGGTGGACCTTGCGGAAAATAAGCTGAAGCAAATCCTGCATGAATCCGAACCGGATCATGTAGCAGCTGATTTGGCCAAAGCGCTTTGGGAGAGACAAAAGATAAAAGTAGAGATCCGGAGGAGGTATTCTCAGGGTTAAAATCACCTGGATTTATTCATTTTTTCGGGATCACGACGAGTGTCAAAAATGTCTGTAATAAAAATATGGTCTAGCTGAGGCATGTAAATGATTTTAAAATTTCCCGCCACCAAATACCTGAATTCAAACCCAGATTCCTTCAAATTCGGCTCAATTTGTCCCATTTCGGGTCGAGAAATCAGCATTTTCACTTTTCTGAATACTTCAGATTTTATCTGATTCGCCACTTTTAAACTGGCTTTTTGAGAATAATAGTGATAAATCTCCCTCAATTGATTTTTGGCAAATTCAGACCAAAAAATCTTCATTTCACCAGTTTCGGGATTCTTTTTCCAGATCGTCTTGACTTAAATATTTTCCTTTTCGGATATCTTCCTCAGCTAACATAGCCCGCTCCACAAGCTCTTCCCTCGTCAAAGGATATGGTTTCTGACCAAAATAGGCCTCAAGAAAATCAAGTGTTGTCTCGTTTTTGAGCTCCTTCACCTGATTGATTAGCTTAAGCTTTCTCTCCTCGATATTCATACAACCTGTAGTTTTTATAAATATAACCCAAAATCTACCGGTTTGGATTCCAATTATCTTGGAATCCATTTCCTGGAAGTGGATCAATTCCTAATTTTAACAAAACCCCAAACCCATGGCGAATCCCATTTGGATCATGACTTCGGCCTTTGACCAGCTCAACCTGGATCAGACCATCCAAAAAGCAACAGAAATCGGCGTGCAGGGACTGGACCTCTGTGTGTTCCGAAAAGATGGCACCAGAGATGACTTTGTCGCCACACACCTGGATTATGAAAACTTTGGTCCCGATCAGTCCAAGGCACTGATTGATCAATTCAACGGAGCTAAACTCCGGCTTTCCATCGGTGCTTTTGAAAACCTGATCGGCGGAGATCCGATACATCGCATCAAAAACCAAAACCATCTACTTCGCCTGATCCGTATCGCCTATCTGCTTGGCGGAGATGAAAACGATGTCAAAGTTGGCACTTTCGTCGGCTACAACCATGAATTGGGCAATCAGGAAGGCGGTTTTGAGAAAAATATGCTTGAATATCAGCGGATCTTTGGGCCCATTATCCGCTATGCAAACAGCGTTGGAGTCACTGTTTTGTATGAAAACTGTCCGATGGAAGGATGGAGAAGCTCTGGCCATTTTGGCACTTTCAACAACCTCACTGGAGTTCTTGCAGCCCGCAAACTCATGTACGAACTCGTCCCGGAGAAAAATCACGGGGAAATCTACGATCCCTCTCACGATGTCTGGCAGCACACAGATCCTGTGGAAGTCATTAAGCATACCGATATCGACAGGTTGAAGCGCATCCATGTCAAGTCCACCCGGAATGTTCCAGATCCATTTTGGGGAAATATGTATCCCATGCAGCAAATCCGTCCCGAATGGGCTGAGAAACTGGGCATCCCGTCCAGCACCAACCCTTGGGATCGCCATCATTACGAGGCGACTTTGCCGGGTTTTGGATTGGGTGACTCAATGGACTGGAGGGCTTTTGTTTCGATTTTGAAAGAAAAAGGCTTCTCAGGACCTTTTGAAATCGAAAACGAGGCTGTTCTTTCCAAGCAAACCGGGAAATTGGGAGCAATTGTGCAAGGTTGCAAAGCGGCAGTTCAAAACCTGGCCCCGCTTTTATATGAGCTGGGAGACGAAGGTTGGCAGTATCCTGCCTCTTCATATCATGCCCTCCAAGACTTAGACCGCAAAGACATTCCCCTGCAAACGATGGATTCTCTAGGCTGAGATCAGCTAAAAGAGTGAATCAATTTAGTTTACGTTTAAAACGTAAACTATTGTATTTTATAAATGTACACTTTTATACTTTCTCAAAATAAATGCTATCTTTGAGTATCTAAAAGGCTTAGATCATGATACTTAAGGAGGAAATAGCAGCGGCAGTAGAAGGACAGCAAAAGGTGATAACCAAGCGTTTTCCGCTTACCAAACGTGAAGCGAGCGGCAAAATAAAACCCACCAGCACCCATATCGAAGTAATCACTGGAATACGTCGCTGCGGAAAAAGCACCCTCATGCGGCAACTCATCGCCGAAACGCATGCTTCGTATTCCTACCTGAACTTTGAGGATCCGAGAATATTCGGCTTCGAAATAAGCGACTTTCCGAAGCTCGACGAGGTGTTTGGAGAGGAGACTTCCGTCTATTTCTTTGATGAAATACAAAACGTCCCCGGTTGGGAAGTGTATGTCCGGCAGCTGCACGACCGGGGCGAAAAGGTCTACGTCACAGGTTCAAACGCCTCCCTTCTCAGCAGCGAACTGGGCACTCGACTGACGGGCAGACATCTCGCTTACGAGATATTCCCTTTTTCCTACCCGGAATTTACAGACTATAGTCAGTTGCAAGACAGCGCCGAAAGTTTTCTGGAATACTTGCTCTCGGGTGGCTTTCCCGAATACCTGCGCGACAGAAATCCCGAAGTCCTGCAAAACCTCCTCAAAGACATCGTCTTTCGCGATATTGCCATACGGTATGGGATAAAAAACACAAAAACCCTCATGGACATCACGCTCTTTTTGATATCCAATGTCGGCAAGACGATGAGCTTCAACAGCCTGAGAAAGACCTTCGAAGTGGGTTCCCCGACCACGGTGTCAGATTATTTGTCCTGGCTGGAAGACGCGTACCTGCTCTTTTTCCTTCCGAGATTCAGTTGGTCTGCCAAAAGCATCTCCAAGAATCCGAAGAAAGTCTATTGCATAGACACCGGCTTTGCGAGAGCAAACTCGCTTAGCTTTAACGACGACCGAGGAAGGTTGCTGGAAAACTTGGCATATATCCTACTGCGAAAGACCAAGCTTGACCTCTATTATTTCAAAGAAATGAAAGAGTGCGATTTTGTGGTTTTTGAAGGAAATACCTGCAAATGGCTGATCCAAGTGACTGAAAAACTTCACGTAGATAATCAAAAGCGGGAAATGGACGGATTATTGGAAGCGATGGAGTTTTTTGGAAAAACCGAAGGCTATATACTCACGCTAAACCAAACAGACTCATTTTCTTCTGATGGAAAAGCAATCCATATCCTGCCGGTAAAAGACTTTCTACGGGACTATCTCCAAGCTCTTTCTTAAGAAAAGTCCCTACAAACTCGCCTCGTACCCTGTATCAGCGGGCAAATTACGACCTTCCGCAGCTGCCACGGCGAGTTGGTCGCAGCGCTCGTTTTCCGGGTGACCCGCATGGCCTTTTACCCAAAAAAACTTCGGCTTGTATTTGAGATGAAGAGGAATGTATCTCAACCAGAGATCGGGGTTTTTTTTGTCCTTGAAGCCTTTTTTCTGCCAGCTCCAAAGCCAACCCTTTTCGATTGCATCCACGACATATTTGCTGTCGGAATAAATCTGGACGGGAAATTCGGTGGATTTGAGTTCCTGCAGAGCCCGGATTACTGCCAATAGCTCCATACGGTTGTTGGTTGTGAGGCGAAAACCCTCCGAAAGTTCTTTGCGGTGCTGCCCAAATTTTAAAACTGCTCCGTAACCGCCTGGCCCGGGATTGCCCTTGGCTGCACCGTCGGTGAAAATGATAATCATGCTGCAAAGAAAAGAAAAAAGCTGTGAGTCCGACCATGAGAAGGCCTATCCTACAGCGATGGGAAAGGCATTTGTCTTGAAAATTTTGACTGCAATGGACAAAAGGATAATTCCAAAAATCCTTCTCAGGACATCCAAACCTGTTTTTCCAAGTTTGCTTTCCAACCAGGTCGTGCTTTTCAAAACAGCATAGACAAAGATCAGATTGAGCAAAATGCCGACGGCAATATTGACTTGCTCGAACTCTGCCTTCAAAGTCAAAATCGTAGTCAAGGTACCTGCTCCGGCAATCAGCGGAAATGCGATCGGAACAATGGATGCACTGGAAGTTGCCTCAGGATCCGGCTTGAAAAGCTCGATACCAAGGATCATCTCAGCTCCCAAAGCAAAGATGATCAGCGCACCAGCTATCGCAAAATCGCTGACTCCGATTCCAAAAAGCCTCAAGATCGATTCCCCCACCAGCAAAAAAGCAAGCATCAACAATCCCGCAGCAAGTGTCGCCCGCTCAGACTTGATGTGACCGACTTTTTTGCGAAGGTTGATCACGATCGGGATTGAACCCAAAATATCAATCACCGAAAATAAGATCAGAGAAACGGAGAGAATCTGCTTGAAATCTAACATGGCGCAAAGGTATAGGATTTCGGATCTGGGAGGTGGGATTTCGGATTTGAGATTCTTTGAGGAGTGGAACCCAACATCATGCATCTAAAGCTGAAAACCTCTTGAAAATAATAAAAGCCCGGATTACCGAGCTTTTATTTCCAAAATCGAAATTCCGAAATCCGAATTATTTTATTCCAGTCCTTTGTCTCTCATCTTTTGGAATTCGTCAAAACGGCGGAAAATCGCCACTGAAAATCCAATCAACATGATGATCGTCCCTATCCAAAGCACATTGATGTATGGCTTTACGATTGCCTTCATCACCACATAGTCTTTTTGGTATTGATTGACCTTGAAGACAAATTTGTTTTGCTCTGGCAGAATATTTTCCAGACTGACTTTTAGTCCCAATTCGGTATCGATCACAGGAAGTTTTCCAACCTGATTATTTCGGATAATAAAGGTCGGTTCCAGAGTTTTTTCCACATCATAATCCAAAACGCGAAGTTTGGCTTTCACAGCTACATCACCCTCCTGGAGCTGGTATCCTTCGATTTCCTTGAGAACTTCTGCCCCGTCGAAATACGTCACAAAATCGGCAATGTGAAATTGGTCCCCGGGGGCGACTTCGTAATTTTCGTCTTCTTTCCACTCCGGATCTTCGTAATCGTTCATCGCTGCAACATACGTATAAAGGTCCCTGTTGAGGTAAATCTTGGAATCCGGCGAGGAGATCAAGCCTCCCATCCCTTCATTGAATTGAGACATTGGGCTGAGTGAAAATTTCAAGACCTCATTCTGCATGTAATCGATCTTGAAGTAATCATTCTCTTCAAGCACAATTTTCACAGAATCCCCTTTTTTGAAGAAATCCTTGTAGTCCTCGAGTGCCAAAGCTTCATTAACGTTGCCTGTGGATTCCAAAATCTTGGCAGGAACGTACTCAGGAACACCGACCACCTTTTTCTGACGGCCACGATAGATGACCGTATAATCCTTCATTTGGGTTGGTTTATTGATCCAAAGCAGAACGTGCTCTTTGTTCATTTCGTCTTCCCAGCTGTTGCTGTAAGTCAGACCTGACATGTTGATCGAAATCACATCAGAATATCCCGAGCTGAACATGATCCCAATCAAAATCATCCCTAGTCCGATGTGTGCCAATGAGCCCCCAGCGAGTTTGAAGGTTGATTTTTTGAGAATTTTCGCCAAAATAACTGCGTTGGCAACAATAGTAAACGTGCCAGCCAATACAATAATGATGTATTTCCAGTCATATACTTTGGCCAAAACTATGATCACCGCCGAAAGCAAAACCGAAATAATATAAGGCAATACCAAGGCATCCTTGAGGGCTTTCTTGTCGATTTTTTGCCACCAGAAAAACTGGCCTACCGAAGTCAGTAAGGCAATCGCAACAGCGAACCACAACTGGAATTTCGTGTAAAATTCAATCTGATCTGCCGGAGGCGCCATGTTGGAAATGCCTCCAAAGCTTTCGACCAAAGCATTCCATGCAGGGATTGAAGTAGGCAAAATGACTTGAAAAGACATCAACCCAAGCGTAACTGCACCCAAGAAAATCCAGAATTCACGGGAATAAACAGAAGCTTCCTTTTCGGAAGTGGGAATATGTTTCCATGCTCTTGCTGCCAGAAAAATTGCGATAACCATGAAAAATAACATGTAAATCAGCAATTGTCCGGAAAGGCCCAAGTCCGTAAATGAGTGAACAGAAGCATCGCCCAAAACTCCGGATCTTACCAAAAACGTCGCGTAAAGCACCAGGATAAAGCTCATAATCACCAGCACGATCGAGGTTTTCAGTGCAGTTGCGCTTTTCTTGAAAGTGATCATGGTATGGATCGAAGCCACCAAAATCAACCAAGGAACATAGACGGCATTTTCCACCGGATCCCAATTCCAATAACCTCCAAAATTCAAAGTGACATAAGCCCAGTAAGCACCCATGATTATTCCCATGCCCAGGATCATTGCTGAGAAAATCGCCCAGGGCAATGCCGGACGAATCCACTCAGAATATCTTTTGGTCACCAAACCGCCAATCAAAAAGGCAAATGGCACCAGAGTAGAAGCATAACCCAAGAATAGGGTCGGAGGGTGGATCACCATCCAGATATTTTGCAAAAGCGGGTTTAACCCTGTGCCGTCTTCAGGAACAAAATCCGGGTTCATCTCGAAAATCGGTGCCTGAGTAGCGTCCCTCAGAAGCATGAAAGGCGAACTTCCAATCTTCAAATCTCCGATCACAACTCCCATGATCATGGAAATCAAAAAGGCTTGAACCAAGGCAAATACCACCATAACCGGTGCTTCCCAGAATTTGTTGGTTTTGATCAATATCAATCCCAACACCACATTCCAAAAGGCCCAAAGGATGAATGCTCCTTCTTGCCCTTCCCAAAAACTGGAAATCATGTAATGAACCGGAAGTGCCTTGGAAGAATGGGAATAAGCGTAAAAGTACTCGTAGCGGTGATTGTAAATGATTTCAAAAAGTGATGCCGCAATCATGGTGGTCGCTACGGCATGAATGTAAAAGCTGATCCGGCTGAATCGTCTCCAGCTTGCCTTTTCAATTTCGTTTGCCCGGAAATACTGGATATAGGCGTAGGCCGTGACCAAAGCACTGACAAAAGCCACGATGGTCATCAGGTGGCCCATATTACCCACAAAGGTATTGATCATGATTGTTTGCTTGGGATTATACTCAACATCACATTCCTGCCGCCTGAACGTCAGTTTCCTGATATTTGGAAGGACACTTCATTAGGATTTTGTCTGCCACGAAGATCTCCTTTTCACGGTAAGAACCGATTACCACAACTTGCTCGGATCTTTGAAAATCTGCCGGGACAGGTTCGTTATAATATACTTTTTGCTCGGTACCGTCATTATCAACCAACAGGAAGGTAAAGGAGGTTTTGTCCTCATTAACTTCAAGTCCGGTTACTTGTCCGGAAGTATCTTTCTTCAATTTGCCTACGACATGGATAGCTTTATCTTCGCCGTCTTCTTTCATTTCCCAAGCTGTATTGAAGCTCTCATAGCTGCTGGCATCGCCAATGGAGGTCATGATGATCACAATTGCGATGGCTATGATTCCGAGTCCGATGATATGTCCTTTTTTCATGTTCTTGAGAATTAGGATGAAATACTTTTTTCAATTCTGGAAAGCTTCCGATCGGTAAAAACGAGATAAGCCGTGATACCGATGAAAATAATAACGATTATTCCGACGACGATATAGATTTTGCCATTTGACCGCATCATGTCGGCCATGTCCACACTGCTATTGGTGTAGTCAGAGGTTGTCACTGGTATTTTTTCCTGTGCCAAAGCAACAAAACTGAAAAGCGACAGGGCAATGGGTAGTATTTTTTTCATTGATCAGGAATTTAGCAATCGGTCTTCGAGGGTTCTTTCCACCCTACGCATTCTTATCCGTACAGTTGCGATCCAGGTGCCAAAAAGAGCCCATCCGATAATCGCCGGGTAAAAAACCAGCTTTAAGTTTGCATCAGTGTCGTAAGCATTAAATCCCGGATTGCCTCCGTTGCCGGGGTGCAGGCTATCCGTCATTCTAGGCAAAATGTAGACAAGCGGAATATAAGCCGCAAAAGCAAAAATGTTGTAAATGGCACTGATTCGACCTCGCTGTTGGCTATCTGTAAGGCTTCCTCTTAATATCAGGTAGGCAAAATACATCAACAGGGCAATAGCGGCGGCATTTTGTTTGGGATCACCACTCCAGTAGTCTCCCCAGGCGAATTTTGCCCAAAGCATCCCGGTAAAGATTCCCAGCATTCCAAAGAGAATCGCCACATTGGCAAACTCAATAGCCACATCGTCGTCCTTCAAATTATTTCCTCTCAGGTATCTGATGCTATAAATCATCGAAACAAGCAGCGCTATCAACATCCCAAACCACATCGTGACATGGAAGTAAAGAGCGCGAATGGTCTCGTTGAGAATCGGAAGACGAGGTACGTCCCACAGAAGACCAGCAGTGAGGGTGTACAGCAGCAGGGCGATCGCCAGGATTTTCCACCAGGATTGGCGCATAGGGGTTATTGCTTTTTCGTGTGCAAAAGTACGTCATAAGTTCCTGAATCCCCTGCTTTTTTCTGATAAATGGCTTGAGTAAAAGTTTGAAAAAATCTATCATTCGGTTCACTTTCCAAACCACGAATCAAGTCCTTCAAGCTAAAAAAGATTTCCAGTACTTTCAACTTTCCACATTCCGACCCAACCGCAATTTTTCAATTTTGAAATTTTTCAATTTTCCAATCCCTAACTTTGCTCCGTGGAAAATCAGAAAAAAGACATCCGTAAACTCAGCCTCGCCGAATTGGAGGAGTTTTTTGTGGCCCAGGGAGATAAAAAATTTCGGGCCAAGCAGGTCTATGAGTGGCTTTGGAATAAGTCCCTGAAAAACTTTGACGACATGAGCAATATCTCCCTTTCCACAAGGGAAATGCTCAAAAACAACTTTGCCATCAACCACATCCATGTGGATCTGATGCAGCACAGCAATGACGGCACCATCAAAAATGCGGTCAAGCTTTTCGATGACAAAATTGTAGAATCTGTCCTCATCCCTACCACCAAGCGGATCACGGCTTGCGTTTCATCTCAGGTCGGATGCAGTCTGGATTGCAATTTTTGCGCTACGGCAAGACTCAAGCGCATGCGTAACCTCAATCCGGATGAAATCTACGATCAGGTAGTAGCGATCAAGGAAGAAGCAGAGACCTACTTTCAGCGTCCTTTGACCAATATCGTGTTTATGGGAATGGGGGAACCACTCCTGAACTATGCGAATGTCATTGAGGCAATTGACAAAATCACCTCCCCTGAAGGCCTGGGAATGGCGCCTCGCAGGATCACGCTTTCTACGGTCGGTATTACGAAAATGATCCGAAAAATGGCTGATGATGAAGTCAAATTCAATTTAGCAGTCTCCCTTCACTCAGCGATCAACGAAACCAGATCCTGCCTGATGCCGATCAACGATTCCAATCCCTTGGAGGATCTTGCGGAGGCCTTGAAATATTGGTACCAAAAGACCAAGCGGAAAGTCACTTACGAATACGTCATTTGGGAAGGGATCAATGACGATGAAAAGCATGTTCGGGCACTCGCCAAATTCTGTAAGTTAATTCCCTCCAAAGTCAATCTGATTCAATACAACCCGATTGACGAAGGTGAATTCCGTCAGGCAAAACCAGAAGCCGTGCAAATGTATGTTCGGATTTTGGAGCAAAACGGAATCATTGCCAAAGTCCGAAAATCCCGTGGACAGGACATCGATGCTGCTTGTGGTCAGCTCGCTAACAAAAATGAAGTGGCACATCTAGGCAGCCTTTGAGCTTTTTTTAACTTGCTTTTGCACTAAGGAATAGTTTTCTTACTTGGGTTTTTAATTACCAGCTATTCTACCCATGAAGCTTCTTTTTTCTGTTCTGCTGTTGGTAGCCTTCCAATCTATTGCATTTGATTCTCAGGCACAGGAAACTCTTCCGGAGAAAATCCAGCACTACTTTGAGACCATCCAAAAGGAATATCCATCGGAGAAATCCTACCTGCATTTGGACAAAAGAACCTACACTCTTGGGGATGATGTCTGGTTCAGCGCTTATTTAGTTGCAGGCAGCAATCAGATTCCTTCGCCTTTGAGCAGAATCCTATATGTCGATATTTTCGATGGAGAGGGATTGCTTCTAGAGCAGAGGAAAGTCAAAATTGAAAGCGGTCACGGTGCGGGAGATTTTAGAATCCCACGATTCGGCAAAACGGGCATTTATCAAATCAAAGCCTATACTGCATGGATGCAAAATTTCGGGGAGGATTATTTTCTGACCAGCAATTTTTTGGTTGTTGATGGAGCAGGAGGGTCTTTCCTCCCAAAAGTGAACTTTACAACTATCACCGCAACAGGTGGCCAGGTAAAATACCAAGTTGAACTTGAAGCTGTGTCCAGCGCCGGAAGTCCCCTTGCCAACCAAACCCTGGAATTGCGTGTACTTGCCGGCGAAATAGAATTGCACAAGCAATCGCTCGCTCTCAATGCACAAGGCCAGGCTTCTTTTTCTTTTTCAATTCCGGAAAAAGCCAATCCCAGTCAAAGTCTGGAGATGACTTATTTCGAAAATGGGGACTATCCTGTCGTCCAGAAAATCAGGCTTCCCTATAGTTTGAATTTTGCAGATGTCCAGTTTTTGCCGGAAGGAGGACATTTGGTGGTCGGAAAAAAATCCAATCTGGCATTTCGGGCCATCGACCCGGACGGGAATCCATTGGAAATCGAAGGAGAAATTGAAGGCCAGCAATTTTCCACCCGGTTTGGCGGCATGGGAAAAATGGAATTCACTCCGACAAAAGCCGAAAACACTGCAAAAATCACCAACCCAAAAACCGGAGAAGTCCGCACAATCCCAACTCCAAAAGCAGCTCCTGAAGGACTGGTTTTGCAGGTGGTAAACAATCCAAATACCGCTTACATCACGGCCTTTGTGCAGGGAAATTCCGCTTCTGAATCTCTCCTGCTTGTGTCACAAACACGGGGGTTGATCAATTACATGATTCAGGGAACTCTCACAAATGGGGTTTGGGGCGTCAGGATTCCAAAAGAAAATCTGATTTCAGGAATCAACCATATTACAATTTTGAGTGCAGCAGGAAATCCATTGCTGGAGCGGTTAATTTTTGTCCAAAAAGATGACCAGCTCAAGCTTGAGCTTTCGACTTCCGGGTCGGTAGATCCCCGTGGAAAAATTGCATTGGATTTATCCAGCTCCTTTCAAAATCAGCCAATGGATGGCACATTCTCCATAGCAGTCAGTGATGCTGACCAAGTAAATGATGAAACTGACACTTATGGAAACATTTTTTCCAGCCTTCTTCTTACTTCTGACCTTCGGGGAATAATCCATCGACCCGGTTATTATTTCAAGGATCAGGAACCTGAAACTTTGGAAATCCTTGATTTGGTGATGCTGACCCATGGCTGGAGACGGTTTTCCTGGGAGGATCTGGTTGCCGGAAATTTCCCAAAAATCGACCATTTCATAGAGCGGGGCATCAATATCGAAGGTCAAATCACCGAACAGCAAGAAACCAAAAAAGGACTTGGAGGTGGAAAAGTTAATGCGATAGTGGGAGAAGGGCTGGAAATCATAGGTTCAGAATTTGGCCCAAACGGAAGGTTCATTTTGACAGAAATGGATTACCAGGATTCGGTGACAGTAACGATCACTGCTGAAGACAGCCGAGTGAAAAACTTTGTAGATGTGAGCATCATCCAACCTGAAGCAGTTTTTACGACAATCGACGGAAGCTATCCGTCAGAAATCACTTGGCCGGCAGCTTTGACGGCAACATTTCAGGAAAGAAACCTCATGCAACAACTCAATGAAAACCAGAATGTGTTGGAATTGGAAGAGGTAACGGTCGAGGCTCAAACCATACAAAAAGAGGATGAAGGAGTGCGAAAACTATTCGGCACAGGCGATGTGACGATCAATCCGGACAAAATCCCGGGGAATGTTGCTTTTTCCAATGTTTTCCAACTAATCCAGGGAAGAGTTTCAGGAGTCCAGGTTTTTGTTTCTGGACTTGATGTGTCGGTTCAGATCAGGGGAGTCGGCTCGGTCAATGCAGGCACCTCACCGCTTTTTTTGCTTGACAATATGCCCGTGGATGCAGCCACTCTAATGCAGGTCAATCCAAGAAATGTATCTAGTGTGGATGTGTTCAAAGATCCTGCCCGGGCTGCGATTTTCGGGTCACAAGGTGCAAATGGAGTCATTGCAGTTTATACTAAAACGGGCGCCGGAATGAATTTCCAAAGTGTGGGTGGCACATTGGTCACCAGATACGGAGGTTATGATTCTCCCAGGGAATTTTATGCTCCAATTTATGAGGAGAAAACAACAGAAAATGCTACTTCAGACAAAAGAGCGACAATTTATTGGCAACCTTTAATTAAGACTGATACCTCCGGGAAAACTCAAATCGAATTTTACAATTCCGATGCAGTTAAACGATTACAGGTGGTAATTGAGGGAATGGATGCCCAGGGGCGTTTGGGAAGAATCGTCAAAATCCTCAATTAGGAATTTGCAAAGCTCAGCAAAGCCGCCTACCTTTTTCTTTCAAACCCCAGAAAAAATGAAAAAATCCCTACTGCTTTTTATACTGATTTGGGCCATGATCGCTCAGACAAATGCCCAGGAAAAGGGGGATGCCAGAATTCACGCACTGGGATTTTATGGTCTTAAATACAATGAATTTGGAATTGCGGGCGGTGCTGAATATTTCTTTGCAGACCGCTTTGCAGTGATGCCAAGCTACACCAAGCTCTTTCCCGAAGTGGGCAATGCCAGTAATTTCAGCTTTGACCTCCGCTATTATGTGACTGAAGGTGCTTCGCAACTATACTTTATGGCTGGGTATAGTCAGTCTTTTCAAAACACACAACCCGACCAGGCAGGAACAAAAAAGGATTATGTCGGAGCAAATGCAGGGGTGGGAGCTTACATTGTTTTGACAGATTGGGTTGGCTTGAGCACCGAGTTCAAATTCCAAAGTCAAGTCCCTCAGGAATCCGGATTTCGGATAGGCTTGGCATTTCCTCTTTAAATATCAGAAAGCGAAAAATATTATTTCCCTTGGATGATTTTAAACTCTCATCAATCATCCATCAGAAACCTACTTTTTACTGAATTCAAACAATTTCCGCTTCTCCTCTTTGGAAAGGGCATCGTAGCCTTTTGCAGCAATTTTGTCAAGGATTTGATCGATTTCTTCCTGAGAAGTTTCTTGGGTTTTGGATACCGGCGCAGAGCTGGATTTGGTTGAAAAGCTTCCAAATCCACCGGTGCTTGTTGTTTTCGCTTTGCGGTAACTTACTTTCACTTTGCTCCGATTGCGATTAAATAGGTTTTCAAAGAAGATCCCAACCTTCTGCACAGGAAGTCCCAAATCGTTCCCTTTTCGCAGCTGAACAATATAGAGGTAACCCAACAGCGCTCCACCCAAATGGGCAATCTCACCGCCGGCATTGGATCCAATAGAGTTGGCAAAGGACAAAATCACATAAAATGCGGCGATGTAAACGATCTTAACCGGCCCGAGCAGAATCAAAAAGAAGGTGGTATTTGGGGTCAAGGTCGCGGCTCCGACTACGATGGCAAATACTCCGGCACTTGCTCCCAGCATCATCGAGGTATCAACCGAACCGCTGAAATAGGGAGCCAAATTATAAATCAACACATAAAAAATGCCTCCAAAAAGACCGCCAAGGATATACAGATTCGCAAGCTTCCTGCTGCCAAGGTATTGATGGATTAGCAAGCCAAACCAGTACAGAAAAAGCATATTGAAGAGAATATGAAATACCCCTTCGTGCAAAAACATGTATGAAAAAATGGTCCATGGCTGTGTGACAAGCTTGGGCAAGGAAGCTGGCATCATCAGGTAGTTTAGACCAGCCTTGTACAACTCTTCCAGTCCGCTGATCGTCAGGAGAACTCTGACAACCAAGAGTACAAAAAACACCAAAACATTGATCGCAATCAGCTTATAAAGGCTATTGTCGCTGTGCCGGAAGGCATTTCTCAGATTTTCCCAAAAGCTACCGTACATATCAATAAAATGAGTTTCTGTCCTTTTTCCAAAAATAAACCAAAACTGCTCCGATCACCAGTCCGCTCAGGTGGGCAAAGTGCGCCACGTTGTCCGTGGAACTATTTAGCAATACGTTGTAAACCGTATATAGTGCATACGCTCCCACCAAATATTTTGCCTTGACCGGCATCGGCGGGAAGAGCAGGAAAAGCTGAGTATTGGGAAAAAGCATCCCAAAAGCCACCAAAATCCCGAATAGCGCTCCTGACGCTCCGACCATCGGTGCATTGGCGTGAAGTCTAAGAATCGCATCCAGCGTTTTTTCTGCCCGGTCAATGTACATAGGATCCTCAGGGTTTCTACTGTACTGATCCACAAAATCAAAAACCTCGGGAGAAAAGTAACCCCTGTTTTCCAACACCAGCTTATTAAAATATTCCGGATCGGGATTTCCTTCAAAAGCCAGGACTTTTTCTTCCATATTTTTATACTCGTAGAGGGAATAGCCTGTATACAGCACCCCGGCTCCTACGCCACACACCATCCACAGGGCAAATAATTTCTTTGGCCCTAGAAACTGCTCCAGCAGCGGACCAAAGACCAACAGCCCTAGCATATTGCTGAACAAATGCCAGAAATCGGCATGCATAAACATGTATGTCAAAAACTGGAAAGGCTTGAAATAGGCGCTTTGAATGTTATAAAGCGCAAACCATTCATCTAGAACTGGAAAGACGAAGCTTGCCAGCACAAATACGACGATGTTGATCAGCAATAGATTTTGAACGACCGGGGTAATATTTCTAAACATGCTATTTTCCGAAGAAGGAGTGAATGCTATTTAAATCCAATTTCACAAAAGTTTTGTTCCCAGATGGGGAATAGTTTGCGTTTTGGCAGGAAAAAAGCTGACCTACGAGGGTTTCCATTTCCTGGGGGTTAAGTTTTTGTCCTTTTTTGATAGATGATCTACGGGAAAGTGACCTCGCGAGATTTTCTCTTTTGTCCAGAGAAAGCTGATTCTTGAAATTTTTAAACTGTTCGACCAAACCCTCAAAGAGTTCTTTTTCATTTTTCACAGCAATATCAGCAGGAACTCCTTGAATGAGCACAGTGTCTTTGCCAAATTCCTCCACCACGAATCCCAAACTGTGGAGCTCCGGCAACATTTCCATCACCAATGCAAAATCCCCGGCGTTCAGTTGAACTGTCGGCGGGAAAAGGCACTGTTGGGAAGCTCCACGGGCAGATTGTAGTTGGCGGATGTAGCGCTCATATAGAATCCGCTCGTGTGCCGATTGCTGGTCAATGATCAGCATTCCAGACGAAAGTTGCGCCACGATATAGCTCAACTCCACCTGAAAGGTCGTCCCTGTAGCTTCAGATTCCTGTGGCTGAATCATAAACCTGGGCTCATCTGCCGAGGCACGGCTAGGGAAAGTCAGGATTTCGAGTTCCTCATCCGAATCCTTTGAAGTTTTCGGTTCGGGTTTGAAATCCCCTTCAAAAAGGCGCTCCCATCCCGAAACAGAGGACTTTTTAAATTCTGGCGTATTGAATGTCTTATAGCTGTATTCCCGGTCAACCTGAACTTTCGTGTCAGGATTTTTGGTCCAGTTTTCCTGAAAATTGACATCCAGCGAAAAGTCCAAAGACGGCATAACATGATGTGCACCCAAGGCCTGCTTAACGGCCGATCGGATCACGGCATATACCGTCCGCTCGTCGTCAAATTTGATTTCTGTCTTGGTCGGATGCACATTGATATCGATATGCGCCGGATCGATGTCCAAAAACAGGACATAAAACGGATGCTGGTCATTTTGAATGAGTCCTTCGAAAGCAGAACTCACCGCATGGTGCAGGTAGGAACTCTTGATGTAGCGGTTGTTGACGAAGAAAAACTGCTCACCACGGGTCTTTTTCGCATGCTCCGGTTTGCCGATGTAGCCTTTGATATTGACATGGGGTGTTTCCTCATCACAGGGAACCAACTGCCCTTGGTAATTCTTTCCAAAAAGTCCCACAATCCGTTGACTCAGCTTTCCTGAAGGAAGGCTAAAAACCTCCATGTCCTGCTGAAACAGTGAAAAAGCAACTTCAGGGTAAGAAAGTGCAACCCGCTGAAATTCATCGACAATGTGACGCATTTCCACCGGATTGGATTTAAGGAAATTCCGACGCGCAGGAACGTTGAAAAATAGGTTTTTCATGGCTACTGAGGTTCCAACCGGAACGGCTACTGGCTCCTGTTTTTTCATATCCGATCCCTCGATCTGGATCAAAGTCCCCAGCTCCGAATCCGACTGGCGGGTCTTGAGTTCGACCTGAGCCACCGCCGCAATGGAAGCCAAAGCCTCTCCCCGGAAGCCAAAAGTTCGGATTCTAAAAAGGTCCTGGGAGGTCCTGATTTTGGAGGTGGCGTGCCGCTCAAAACTCATCCGAGCGTCAGTGGCTGACATCCCTTTTCCATTGTCGATTACCTGAATCAACAGCTTTCCGGCATCTTTGATAACAACCTGGACTTGGGTAGCCCCGGCATCGACTGAGTTTTCCAAAAGTTCCTTGAGCGCAGAAGCAGGGCGCTGTACTACTTCCCCGGCTGCAATCTGATTGGCAATTGCATCCGGCAGAAGTTGGATGATGTCAGTCATCTTTCCCCTTCTTTAAAAATCTAATCAAATAGTAACCCACTCCGATAACCAAAATTCCACCAAGAAGGTAATTAAGAATAATCGGTCCGATGTAAATATAGCCGAAAGCCCCGATGACCATTACCAGGAAAAGTATTGTTCGAATAATTCCAGTTGAACTGGCGATGGCGGTTTTCTTTGGCTTAATCCCCCGATTTGAAAAAGATCCGCGAATTCCTGTTCCTATACCCTTCCGATTTTGGTTGTCCTCCTTAATCAATTGCCCTTCCTCCTCCAATTCCTTTCTGATGCGTGAGGAACGATCTTCGATATCTTCTTTGATCGGATCATAATATCTAGGCTTGATCTCAAATCGCGTAGGTGTAACAGAGCGAAAGATGGAAGGGAATTTCATAGTTTAATTTTTGGCGAGTTCTTGGAACAAGGTTTCGGAAGGAATTTTGTAGAGTTCTTGGGCGAGGAAATACCGTAGATCACTTTTCTGCGTTTTTTAACCTTAATTGATACTCAATGTTTCCCAATCTTCACTATATTCAGTTAATTGTCCCTCTATCCAATGCACACATGCGACCAGGGATAACAGGAAGAATCAACTTCTGTCGCGATCACAAATATATTTTGAAAGTTAAGGATTAAAAACTGAACTCAGTAATGAACAAAAAGCATTGGAGTCTGATTTCTCTTTTGATTTTGATGGGATTATTCATTTCCGGTAATGTCGATCCTTTTGTTTCAAATGAAGATCCTCTAATGTCCAAAGATAGAATGGCCCAGGAAATCTGGGTGGACAGTGTCTTCAATGCGCTCAACTTCGAGGATAGATTAGGGCAGCTTTTCATGGTCGCGGCCTATTCCAACAAAGACCAGAAGCACGTCGATGAGATCAGTAACCTGGTCAAAACCGAAAACCTCGGCGGATTGATATTTTTTCAGGGAGGCCCCAACCGACAGGCCAGATTGACCAATTATTATCAGGCACAGGCTAAAACCCCTTTGTTGATTGCCATGGATGCGGAATGGGGCATTGGGATGCGCTTGGATTCGGTGGCCAATTTCCCAAAAGCCATGACTTTGGGTGCAATTCAAAATCCGGACTTAATCTATGAAATGGGCTCGGAAATCGCCCGTCAGTTTAAGGAACTGGGAATGCACATCAACTTTGCTCCTGTGGTGGATGTGAATTCAAATCCCGATAATCCGGTGATCGGCTACCGGGCTTTTGGAGAAAACAAAGAAATGGTCACCCGGCGGGCAGTAGCCTACATGAAAGGATTGCAGGACAACGGAATCATTGCAAACGCCAAACATTTTCCTGGTCACGGAGATACTGAAACTGACAGCCACCATGTCCTACCGGTGATCAATCATCCGGAAAAAAGAATCTGGGATATTGATCTCTATCCGTATCAGGAACTTTTCAGGGAGGATCTGATGTCAGTCATGGTTGCCCATCTAAATGTCCCAAGCTTGGACAACGGATCAAATATTCCTACCAGTCTTTCCAAACCGATTGTGACTGATTTGTTACAAAAACGCATGAATTTTCAAGGCTTGATCTTCACAGATGCACTGAACATGGAAGGTGTGGCCAATTTTAGCAAACCGGGTGAAGTGGATTTAAAAGCGCTCTTAGCAGGGAATGATGTGCTTTTGTATTCCCAGAATGTTCCCAAAGCAAAAATTTTGATCAAAGAAGCGGTAGACAAGGGCCTGATCTCCGAATCGGAAATCAACCGTAGAGTCAAAAAAGTCCTCAAAGCAAAATATTGGGCAGGATTGGATCAGTACAAGCCCATAGACACTTACCAAATTGCCGAGCGCCTCAATACCCCAAAAACCAGTGCTGTGATTGAAAAGCTCTATGCTGAATCCATCACGGTAGCTGCCAACAAGGGAGATTTGCTACCATTCAAAAACCTCGACCTCAATAAATTCGCCAGCCTTTCGATAGGTGACGATGGCAAAGTTTTCAGCCAATATTTAAAAAACTATACTTCTGTAGACCACTTTACCATTCAAAAAGCAGCAGGAGAGTCCGCTCATTACAACCTTTTGAAGCAGCTGGAGGATTACGATGTCGTGGTGGTGGGATTAATGGGAGTGACCAACAGCCCACAGCGGGCATTTGGAATCGCACCGGGGGATGTCCAGCTGATCCGGGAGCTTGAAAAAAGACAAAAAGTGGTCACGGTTCTTTTTGGCAATGCCTATGGAGCCAAAGCACTTGAAGGCTTTGGAAATGTGGTTTTGGCTTATGAAAACTCATCAGAAACCCAAAAATTGGCTCCTCAAGTACTTTTTGGAGGCAGGCCTGGAAAGGGAATTTTACCTGTAACGGTCAGCGGACAATATTCCCACGGCGTGGGTGGATATCTGGAGGATGCAAACCGACTTTCCTACGGATCACCCGAAAGTGTCGGCCTCGACAGCAAAACCTTGGATCGAATCGATGCCGTCGCTGAACGAATGATTTTAATCCAAGCTGCACCGGGGGCAAATGTGTTGGTGATGAAAGAAGGAAAAGTGGTCTTTCAGAAATCTTATGGATACCTCGATTACCAAAAGACAAGTCCAGTAACTGCGGAAACCGTCTATGATTTGGCATCCATTACCAAAGTGCTGGCTACCACTCAGGCAGCCATGTTCCTTCACAGCCGAGGCGAGTTGGATATGAACAAAACCTTGGGATACTATTTGCCTGAGTTGAAAGGCACCAACAAAGCCAGTCTTGTATTGAAAGATGTGCTCACCCACGAAGCCGGATTGAAATCCTTTATCCCCCATTATGTCAATACCGTACAATCCGGACAATGGCGAGGTGACTATTACAAGCCCAGCCCAGAACCTGGATTTACCCGGCCTGTCTCCAATGATATGTATGGAAAAGATGCACTCCGGGACAGCATTTGGAACTGGACCGTGAAATCCGACCTGCTTCCAAAACCGAATAAATACGTCTATTCAGATCTGACCATGTATTTCATGCAGGCGGTCATTGAACGGATTGTCAATCAGCCTTTGGATGAATTTTTGGACCAAAATTTCTACGCTCCATTGGGATTGAAAACGATGACATTCAATCCTTTGCTTAAAATGCCAATGGATAAGATCGCTCCGACAGAAAATGACGTGGCTTTCAGAAAGCGCCAAGTCCACGGCTTCGTCCATGATCCTGGAGCTGCAATGTATGGTGGAGTAGCGGGTCATGCAGGACTTTTCGGTACTGCAAACGACTTGGCAGTGATGATGCAATTGATGCTAAATAAAGGAACCTACGGGGAAATTTCCCTGATCAAAGCCGAGACGGTAGATGCTTTTACTAAGCGTCAATCCACGATGAGTCGCCGGGGTTGGGGCTGGGACAAACCCGAGCCTGAGCATGGAAAAGGTGGATCAGCAAGCAAATTAGCAGCAAAAAGCACCTTTGGACATACCGGATTTACCGGGACCTGTGTCTGGGCTGATCCGGATAACCAACTGGTCTATGTTTTTCTGTCCAACCGGGTCTATCCTGCAGCTGAAAACAACAAACTTTTGGATGAAGGAATCCGGACCAAAATTCATGATTTGGTTTATGAAGCGATGGGAAAGTGAAGTAGATTATAGAAGATAGGCCATGGCCTTACATTGGCGATAGGCACAATCGGCGCTTAGTGAAGAAGCGGATTTCGAAACACTAAACGGTATGCTATCACTGAAATACGAAGCACAAAACTTCCTTTAAGCACTGAACCCGCTTTTTTGCCAAACGCCTCTTATAGGGCGTTTTTCTTAGATTACTTTCCACCATTTTTCTTTCTTAGTCAATTGTTTGATTGTTAAAATTTTTGTCGGCTTTGGTTTTGTTAATTCAGATTCAAATTGTCTTTCTGCAGCATTATTCATACTCCAACCTGCTGTCCACGAAGGTTTGAACAAATAACCTTTTCCGTCATGATTCTTAGTCTCATACTCTAAGTCCACCGAAATTCTTCCAATATTTTCGTAAATGTCAGCATAGTCTTTATAAAATAAGTCAGGCATATACCAAGTTACATCTACTTTGTCTTGCCACTGTCCAAAATTGCAAATTAGTACTTCTGTATTTTCAAAGTCTTTCAGTGTCGGTTTGTTGCTTTGATTAAGTCGAGTTGTTGCTACTAAGTTGTATGCAGTTTCAGGATTATTGTCTGCCGCTAAAACAACTGCTCCGCCATAATTTCCATTTGTCAATTTAAAAACCAAGCAGTCGCCAGTTGAAAAAATTGGCGTTTTTAATTTTTCTCTTTTTCTTGGTTTAGCCTTTGGTCTTTCTGACTTTATTTTTTCAAGGAACCTGTCAAGTGCAATTTTTCGCTTTGTAATGTCTTGTTCACTTGCTCCAAGGTCGAGCCAAATTTTCAATTCAACACCTGATAAAATTAGGTCTTCAACTATCGTCAATACTTTTGGGTCAAGCGATTTTGTCTCCCATTGGGCTAAGGCAAGAGCAAACCACAAACTGTTTTTTTCTTCTTCAATTTCAAGAATTTCCCAATTGTCGTCTACAATTTTTTTGGATATAATGTCAGGTTGTCCGCCTTTGTTATATAGGTCGAAAAATTCGCCGTATATGTCAGCAAATGCGTCACTGTCTTTTATGGCTGTTCCCCAAGTTCCCATTTCTGTGTAGTCTTTTAAAATGTCCTATAGCAAAGAAGTATATTTACCCACTCAAAATTGTTCCTTAACATACTGTTTATAAAGTTTTTACAATCATAAAAATTAAAAAAACCAAGATTCTGTCATTGAACTTCTTCAATTCAAACTCTACTTAAAACTTAAAAAAGCCATTAAGAATTGAGTTCTTAATGGCTTTTTTAAGTTTTAAACCTACCTGCCTCGCTCTGATCTTACTCGATTCTTGGTTCTTGACTATTGGTATTTAAGTATAGCGTCTTGATACTAGAGTCTAGGTACTTATTCCTTAATCTCGATCACCTTAAACTCGGTACGTCGGTTGGTCTGATGCTCTTCTTCGGTCTGAGCTTCTTTGATGATCAATTGGGATTCACCATAGCCTTTGGCGACAAGTCTTTCAGCCGCAACCCCCTTCGACACCATGTAGTCTACAGCAGACTGGGCTCTTCTCTGGGAAAGATCAAGGTTGTAAGTATCGCTTGATCGCGAGTCGGTATGGGAACTCAGCTCGATTCGGATAGTTGGATTGTCAAGCAAGATTTTCACCAGTTTATCCAGCTCCACAGCTGCGTCAGTTCTGATTTCAGCCTTGTCCAGATCGTAATAGATATTGTCCAGTACGATGGATTTTTCCAAAATCAATTGGTCCAATATAATTGTAGTGTCCAGTGAAACGTTAGTCACTTCCTGGATCAAGGTGGCTGGATCAGGCGTTTTTCCCCTGGTGGTATAAGGGATGGATTTGGAGAAATAGCCTCCTTTGGATGCAATAATGGTGTAATCCGCATCCGTGGTCATGGTAAATCTCACTCGCCCGTTGGTATTGGAGAAATCTCCACCCTGCTGCTTGTTATCCGAACCATAAAGCACCACTCTAGTTTGAGGCAAAATTGCTTCTGTTCCATCAGGCTTAGCTTCTTTGGTGTATACATTCAAAAGGACATTGATGATTTTTGGTTTTGGAGTTTTGTCCTCGAAAAAGTAAATGTCATCGTCTCCAATCCCACCTTCTCTGTTGGAAGAAATAAAACCAGATTTCGGATATTCTGTAAAGAAAATTCCAAAATCATCGTCTTTACTGTTGATATTTTGACCCAGATTTTTGATAACCTGAGTTCCGGATTCATTGTTTTCTGCGACAAACAAATCCAACTTTCCATAGCCAGGATGACCATCCGAGGCAAAGAAAAACTTTCCGTCAGGAGTCATTCGGGGAAACATTTCATTTCCTGGAGTATTGATAGTTGGTCCTAAATTAACCGGATTTCCAAAGTCACTGTTTGCAAGCCTTGTAGCTTTCCAAATATCTATTCCACCAAAACCTCCTGGTCTGTTAGATGCAAAGTAAAGTTCGGAACCGTCAGGGCTGAAAGCCGGTGTGGAATTCCACCAGGTTTCGTCTTCATTAACAGGCATCCAGATCGGTTGGGTAAATCCCGCTCCGCGGAAATAAGAAACGAAAAGTGCTACATCAGGAAGATCTTTGGAGGAAGTTGAATTCCCCCTTGCATAAATAATGGTATTCCCATCAGGGCTGATAGCAATAGCTGCTTGGTTTAGCCCATCTTCATTTCGGAATTCTGGTAAAGCTTGGATAGCTCCCACATCCACTTTTACTCCGTCTGCTCTTGCCCGAAAAAGCTTGGTATAAGGAGTGCCCGTTGCTGGATACAATCCAGAAGCCTGTCTTCCTGAAGTGAAATAAAGGAAATCCTCACTGAATACCGGCGCATAATCTGCACCGGCAGTATTAAGTTCTTTGTAATTGACCAATTCATGATTTGGCCAATAGTTCTCGATACCTACAGCCAGTTTGATTGCTTCGATTTCCCGCTGATTCTTTGCCAAAATCGCTTCGTCGGAAGTGTAACTTTTTGCTTTCTCAAATGCAGCAATTGCCTCTTCATTTTTTTGTTGGGCTTTCAGACTTTGCCCTAGGAAAAAATAAGTATCAAATGAAGGCTCCTTTTCAGCCAATTGAGAATAGTAGGGCTCTGATTTCTCGATCCTGTTCGAAAGCCTGTAGCTCTCCGCGATTACCTGATTTGCCTCCAGATTAGAAGAATCCTGCTCCAAAATCTGGGTAAAGGTATTGATGGCATATTGGTATTGTCCGGAAAGAAACTGGTCGTTCCCTTTTTCCTGGAGGCTTTTACAGCCAGCCAGCACAAACAGAATCAAAACATATATCCACAAAAAATGCTGCTTCATCGAAATGCGATTGTCGGTCAATACTGAATATTACTAATTAATTTGGAAAATACCTGTTTAGCCAACTATTTCGGACAGGTTGCCACAAATTTTTAAGATCTGCTTTGATCCGGATCGTCGGGTTAATGACTTCGGTTTCGAGATCGATTTCTCCGGAAGTCACCCGGGCCTTCACACCCAATCCAGGAATGACTTTCAATTCCCCCGAGGCCTTTTTCAGACTGATTTTGCCCTGATCAGTCAGATTGGTTTTTATGAGCTCTTCCAGCTCGCGCAGAATCCGGACAGAACTGTCTATCGAACAGCCACTTGCGCCCAAATTGCTTTCATCCACTGCCAAAATCAATATCTGGTCTTCTACCAATTCAAAAGAAGTTGGCATCAGATTGCCGTGGGTATTCCAGCCTTCGCAAAAGCGGTTCATTCGCTCTCTAACAGTTTTTTGCTCGGAATCCGAAAATCTATGATCTGCCTGATACACCCAAACCCGGGAATTTTCTGGCATTTGTTCAAAAGGTAGGTACATAAGCTCGTTTGTCTGACAAAGAAAAACCCTTTCTGCATAACGGCAAAAAGGGTAGAATTGATTCAATGAGTCCGATTAAATACCCATGTCCTTGGCAACCATTTCTGCCAAGTCATAGACTTTGACGTCGGCTTCCCGGTTTTTGTTTTTCACCCCGTCCGTCATCATGGTCAGGCAGAATGGGCAGCCAACCGCAATGGCCTGAGCTCCAGTAGCCAAGGCCTCTTCTGTCCGCTCCACATTGATGTCTTTCTTACCCGATTCTGGTTCCTTAAACATTTGCGCACCACCAGCACCACAGCAGAGGCCTTTGGTTTTGCAGCGCTTCATCTCGACCAATTCGACATCCAGCGCTTTGATTATTTCACGTGGAGCCTCATAGACATTGTTTGCCCGACCCAGGTAGCAGGAGTCATGAAAGGTGATCTTTTTACCTTTAAACTCTCCCCCTCCCTGTAAGCGGACTTTTCCCTCATTGATCAGCTGCTGGAGAAACTGAGAATGGTGAATCACCTCGTAATTTCCCCCCAAGGCAGGGTACTCATTTTTGATGGTGTTGAAACAATGGGGGCAGGCAGTCACAACCTTTTTGACTTCGTAGGCATTCATCACCTGAATATTGGCAACGGCCTGCATCTGGAAAAGAAATTCGTTGCCCGCTCTTCTTGCCGGATCTCCGGTACAGGTTTCCTCCGGTCCAAGCACCGCAAAACTGACCCCGACTTTATTCAATATTTTCACAAAAGCCTGCGTGACGGCTTTGTATCGCTCGTCAAAAGAACCGGCACATCCCACCCAGAAAAGAACTTCCGGGCTTTGCCCATTTGCGGCCATTTCGGCCATGGTTGGAACTTTATATGTTGACATAATCTGGATTTACGATTTCTGATATACGATTTACGAGGCCTTAATTATTCTTGAGGATCAACTCAACCAATTAAGTCAACCCTATAAAACTGTTTGCTCTTAGAATTACAAACTTTTATCCGCCTACTGAACACTGCGAATGTTCACTGAGACTGAACAAAGCCAACTGATCACTGCTCACTCTCCTTCACCTTATCCGCCCAATTGAAGCGATCAGAAGGACTGAATTTCCAAGGTGAAAAGCTGGTTTCCATATTTTGGAACATCGAATTCCATTGTGCGGGCGTACCCGATTCCTCCATAGCAACATAGCGACGCAATTGCAAAATGATGGACAGCGGATCGATATTTACGGGGCAGGCTTCTACGCAGGCATTGCAGGTGGTACAAGCGTTGATTTCTTCTTTGGTGATGTAATCTCCCAAGAGGGACTTTCCATCTGCGAAACCGGGGCCTCCTGCGTCTATACTTTTTCCAACCTCCTCTGCTCGATCACGCACATCCATCATGATTTTACGAGGCGAAAGTTTCTTTCCTGTCAAGTTTGCAGGACATTCAGCAGTGCATCGACCACATTCCGTGCAGGAATAGGCATTGAGCACATTGATCCAACTGAGATCATTTACATCTTTTGCGCCAAATCGCCCGATCTCGGCAGGAGGCTCAACCGGATTTTCCACCGGAATTCCCAACATCATATTCACCTCATTGGTCACCTCAGGCATATTTTTCATTTCACCTTTCGGCTTCAGATTGGAATACCAGGTATTCGGGAAAGCCAAAAAGATGTGCAAGTGCTTGGAATAGGTCACATAAACTGCAAAACCCAAAATCCCGATGATATGAAACCACCAGGCAAAACGCTCAATAAAAACCAGCACCCCGTCGGACATTCCCTCAAAAACCGGTCGAATCAAGCTGCTGAAAAACAAGGTGCCAAGTGCCAAGTAGTGTGGATTGCCTCTTTCGGCCAAAATCTGATCTGTGGCATTCATGGTCAGAATTGCAAACATCAGCACAATCTCGATCACCAAAATCAGGTTCGCATCCTTTACCGGCCAGCCTTTCAATTCGGGCTTATTTAGGCGCTCGACCTTCATCACATTTCTTCGGATCAAAAAAGCAAAACAGGAAACCAGCACCCCAAAAGCCAAAAATTCAAACATATTCATGGCCGCAGTATAAAATCCTCCCAGGAAAGGAGCGAAAAGCCGATGCGTCCCAAAAATCCCGTCAAGGACGAATTCCAGCACTTCAAGGTTGATCACCAAAAAACCCACATAAATCAAAAGATGAAGAAAAGCCGGAACAATCCGCTTGAACATTTTTTGCTGACCAAAGGCAACCAGCAACATGGTCTTCCATCTGTTTTCAGGCTGGTCGTTTCGGGTTTCAGCTTTACCCAAAAGGATATTTCTTCTGAGAAATTTGATCCTTTTACTCAAAATATACCCCGCAGCACCTAAAATCAGCACAAATGCGAGTTGCGGTAAAATGCTCATAGTGATCAGATTAGCTTGTTTTTTGTAATTTTAGGCTTATTTTTTCTGAAAAGGGTTTGTATCAAATAGTCAAATTTCTACCTTTGCATCACTTTACGAGTCGGTGATATAGCTCAGTTGGTAGAGCATCGGACTGAAAATCCGTGAGTCGGTGGTTCGAGTCCACTTATCACCACCCTCCCGATCCCCACGGATCGGGATTTTTTTTGTCCTTTTCTCAAAATCCAGCTCGGTAAAAGCAATTTTTTCATCCCTGCAAAATATAAAATAGTCTGCATGCATACTATTTATTGATCCAAATTTAAATTGAATTTAGGACTATCTCCGGCTTGATCCCAGCCACGATCTTATCCCTAACTCGCTCTATTCAGCTCAGTTTTAGGCTTAGGGAAATATTTTTCCGAAATTTTCTTATTCGAGTGTAACATTTCCCCTTCATCCGCATCACCTTCTTAAATGAATTCATTTTTCGAGACGCACATCTGGCCAATGCGGGGCAAGCTTTACAGGCTGGTCTACCTTTGGATCAAGGATCGCTCCCTGGCTGAGGATGTCCTTCAGAATGTATTCGAAAAAACCGTGGAGCGTCAAAAGGAACTCCAGACTCATCCAAACCTCGCGGGATGGATGGTCAAAAGTCTGAAAAATGAGGTGCTGATGCATCACCGGAAAAACAACCGTCTGGACGGATTGGAAGGAATGCCCGAACCAACTGCGGTGGAAACTGATCGACTGGAAGCTGCAGAATCGCATCAAATGATTTTCTCTTTGGTCGACAGACTTCCTGAAAAACAGCGCGAGATCTTTCATCTCCGGGAAGTCGAAGAAATGAGCTACGAAGAAATTGCAGCACATATGGAAATCAGCCTCGATCAGGTAAAAGTCAACCTGCACCGCGCAAGAAAGACCCTGCGGGAAAAATTAATCAACCAAGGAATCACCAGATGAAGACAAGAATCGAAGAACTGTTGGAGAAGTATTGGGAAGCAGAAACTTCCCTCAGCGAGGAAAAAGAGCTTCGAAA
Source organism: Algoriphagus sp. A40 (assembly GCF_002002735.1). GTDB lineage: Bacteria > Bacteroidota > Bacteroidia > Cytophagales > Cyclobacteriaceae > Algoriphagus. Next base: position 106,978 of record NZ_MUNY01000052.1, read on the forward strand.
ACTTATCCTTGAATCCGAGGGATATGAAAAGGAGAAAGAACTTTTCCAAGCTCTTGGAAATTTTCGGACTGAAGAGCCGCAAAACCTAAGCATCCCAAAAACCAAATTGCGCAGGATAAACTCCACTTGGATTAGCTGGGCAGCATCAGTCGCCATCCTGCTGGGCAGCTTTTGGGGATGGAGGACTTACGAGCAAAAACAAGCCGAGCAAGCAGCCTACGAAGAAGTCATGCACGCCTTGGCGCTGATTCAAACGAATTTCTCCAAAGGAAAACAACAAATGCAGCCGCTCAATGATCTGAAATACCTGAATACTACGAATCAGGTTTTCCAAATGGACCAAAAAACTAAGCAATGAAAAAGACCTACCTATTAATCTTATTCCTGATTGGACTGGCAAGTTCGGCCTTTGCCCAGGAGGATGCCATCCAGAAGTTTTTCTCCAAATACATGGAAGACGACCGGTTTTCACGGGTTTACATCTCTCCGAAAATGATGCAAATGGCCGGAGGATTTCTCAAAAACAATGCTGATGGGGATGCAGATGCAGAGGAGCTCGGAGCTTTGATTTCCAAAATCAAAGGAATCCGAATCCTTTCCTCAGAAGAAGTCGACGGGATGACCCTCTATAAGGAAGCCATGGGAACGCTGAAAAAAAATCAATACGAGGAGCTGATGGATGTTCAGGACAAGGGCACCAGCCTCAAGTTTATGGTTCGTGAAGAGGCCGGATTGGTGAAAGAACTCACAATGCTGAATGGTGACACCAAATCCTTTACACTGCTCTCCATGCTTGGAAGTTTCACTTACGAGGATTTAAATATTCTGGCAGAAAAGACAGACATCCCAGGAATGGAACAATATGGGAAAGGCTCTAAGGGCCCTAAAGGACAAAAGTAAAACCTATTCTCTTAATACAATATATTTTGAAAACTAAACCCACACCTCATCAACAAATGAAAAAGCTCCTATTAACATTGACATTTTTGGCCGTGGTTTTTGCGGCAAATGCCCAAAGCAACAGTGTCGCCGCCTTGAAAGACAAATACAAGGCTGATGATGATTTCTTCCACCTCGAACTTGGCGGCAATTTCATGGACTTCGCAGAAGGATTCAAGATAGACATCGATGAAGACGATATGGCCACTGTAGCCAAATCAGTAGAAAAACTGAATTTCTTCACATTACCTGAAAGTTCCAGCAACTACGCAGAATTTAAAGCCCTTCAAAAGAGCCTGGAAAAAGAGCGGTATGAACTGCTGATGGAAGCCATGGAAGGCAAAGGCGGCGTAATGGTGTACTCCAAAGGAGCTTCAATTATCTCCGATTTGGTTATTCTGGTAGGAGATGAAAAAGAAGGTGACCTAATGGTGATCGAACTCAAGGGAAAATTTACCCAAGAGTCACTCGCAAAGGCAACTGCCAATCTAAATTGAGCCCAAAAGGAAACCATATTTTCAACTTTTAACGCAAAAAGCCCGGAAAACCTGGGCTTTTTTGTTTGACATAGATCAAAATCAAAAATATTTTCAACTTCTACAATCGATTGCGGAATAGGGTAAACTTCAAATGATGTAATTACATCATTTTGATTATTTCATCCTTTACAAACTTTTATTCTGTTTTTATGAAAAAAGCCCCCACAAAATCATCTTCGCAATCGTTAACGAGCTTCAATTATGCTATTTTCAATAATATGGCTTTTTTGTTAAGGAATTATAAATTTTTTTAAAGTTTTGTTGAAACTTTTGCAATTGTATTTCCGTCTGGTATCTTTGTATTGTAATTCGAATTGCATCGAAGACCCTGTAACCCAAAATGTCCCCCTGGTAGAATCAGTCTATCCTGTGGTTACAATCAAAATCAGAAACCTATTTAAACCAACTAGTAAAATGAAAAAATTATTCACTATGCTTTTTGTTGCGGGGATCGCAACTGGAGCGTTCGCTAAAAACGACGAGAAGTCTGTAGAAATCAGACAAACAGAACCGGCTAAAGTAATGGTAGCCGTTGCATCTGTACCGCAAGGTACAATGACCGTGAAAATCACCGATGCTGACGATCGTCTGGTATTGCGTGACAGAATCACTAAAACCGAAGCTTTTGCAAAAAGATACGACCTGAATGCACTTCCAGTAGGTGAATATTCAATCGAAGTATCTGATGAAAAAGGCACTTTGAGAACTGCGACCTTCAATACTCAGGCAATTGTGAAGCCTGTTGTTTACTCCCGAGTGACAGAAATGGGTGACAATCAATACAGATTGTTGGTATCCAACCTGGAAGCAAAGGACGTGACTGTGCAAATCTATGACGGAGACAAACTGATCCACACTGAGTTGATCGACAATCCTCAGGGTCTTCACAAAATCTACACTATTGACGAGCCAGGAACTCCAGGAGCAATCAGCTTCAAAGTGACTACTTCTAGTGGATTCGAAGCATACGTAGCATCAAGCAAATAATTAAACCAACTTTAAAGTGAAACCCCTGCTGAGGCAACTCGGCAGGGGTTTATTTTTTGTCCCGAATCCAAAATGGGAATACCTTGGGGTCCGTTAAAAAAGATCCACTTTAAAGTTTTTCAAAAACCAACCTGGCATGTCCCATGATTTCTCTTTCGAAGCAAACTCTGTTTGGTCGTACCCGAAGAATAGCCAATTGATGTCTGAATTCTTTGTCTGTAAATAGCTTGGGGACCAAAGAGGCAAACCAGAGGTATTTTTTCAGGCTGAATTGGTAAAACCGCTTAGTCCATTCCCGATTTGTCTTGACATAATCTAATCTTCCGTCACTGTAGTAGGTGTTTTTGAAAAAAGGACTGGCAGTCCGCACGATATGCTCATAACCATAAGCAATCCAGGAATCAGGATTATGCTTCAGCAAAAGTGCAATAATATAACTGTCAGAATCTTTTGGAGCATTGATATCGATCTGATCAAATGGGATCATGTTTTTCTCGAACGTCATGCTTTGCATGTAAAATTTACCTCCGGGTTTGAGAAGATTCGATACGTGACGGAAATAATCCTCATAAACCTCGTCCTGTCTGCCGTCAAGATAATCCTTCACAGAGGACACATGCTCGAAACTTCCAAAAGCGGTCACCGCGTCGAATGTTCCAAAATCTTCAGGTTTGACAAAACGGGCGTCTTTGATGTATGCGGTCAAGCCATTTTGACGACAGGCATTCACCTGACCATCGGAAAGATTGACACCGATCCCGTCCGCTCCAACCACGTCTTTAAGATATTTGAGCCAGCCTCCCCAGCCACAACCCAAATCCAGAACCCGGCTTCCTTTTTTTATTCCCAAGGCCTCGGTGACAAATGCATGTTTTCTTCGTTGGGCTTCCTCCAGTGTAAGTGAAAAATCACCAAGATACATGGCATTGCTGAAAACAGGATTTTCTCCTAAACTATATCGTATAAACTTATCGATATTAGTGTAAGTGAAGTCCATCTCCTTCTTTTTGTCCCAAGCCTGACCCTCTCTCTCGCTGACACTAGATCCACTCCAAGACTTAGTTAATAACTCTTTGTTGATTTCTGTTTGATCCATTTGAATGTGATTGGTTTGGGGTTAAATCAAGAATTTAAAAAACTGATTTTCAGTAGTCTAAAAGTTAGTAGTTCTTTTCAAAAAAAAAAATCAACATTCCTGAGATAGCCGACAGAGATAGAAACTGATAGATCAATAAAAAATGGAAGCTTATTAAGTTCCACTTAACTTTTCAATCAAGAACTTGCGGAAAAGCAGCCACTAATTTTGCAACTCGGCTTCCAAGCCCAAACCCTTTTCTTAAAAACACCTCTTCCAATTCTCCTTTACCAAAAGGCTCTTCACCCGTTATCGCTGAGGCTCCAAATGCAGCATCCGCCTCTTCCCCTCCCACCACAATCATCCCATATATCAGCATGGAATGAAGCATATTGAGCATGACCAATTCCTCACCGATCGAAATCCCTCCTCCCGTTGAAAATGCCGCCCCTAACTTATTTTTTAAAGGCCTCCCCTCAAATGGCCAAGAATTGATAAACTCCTGCACCGCCGGAGCAACGTTGGCATTATAGACTGGCGAACCCACGATAATCGCAGAGGCTTCCAGTAAATCGCTTTCGGTCACTTGGTCAATGGATAAAAGTTTAACCTCTACACCTTTTATTGAACTTGCTCCCTCTGACACAGCCTGAGCTAGGCTTTCAGTATTACCCGATTTAGAATAATAGGCAATCAGTACTACCGGCAGATCTTGAGAGAAAGAACTGAATGCCAAACCAATGATAAAACACAAAACCAACGTAAGCCTTGTCATCTTCAACTACTTTGGAGCTATTTTCGAAATGATCGATCTGATCAAGCTGGGAGAAAGTTTTGCTATGAATGCAAGAATTTTTCCATGTCCCGTGAAGACAAATACCTTTTTCCTTTTATTGATGGCTCTTACCATCACTTTTGCAGCTTTTTCTGTTGGCCACATCAAATTTGCCGGGCGGGGATCTTGACGATCGGGATGAAAGATTCCATCATTATCTACCCTGGCAATGTTGCTTTCTACAAATCCCGGGTGAATCGTAGTGCAGGAAACCCCGCTTCCTTTCAGTTCCACTTGCAGCGACTCCCCAATGTTTTGGACAGCAGCTTTGGACGCTCCGTAGGCACCTACTCCAGGATTGGGGACAAAAGCTGCGACACTTCCAATCAAGGCCAACCGTCCTTTTGTTTTCCGCAAATGTGGCAAAGCAAACTTGCAGGTAAGTGCCAATCCGGTCACGTTCACGGCCAACTGACGTTGCCAATCACTTTCACTGAGTTCTTCTATTTTTCCCAATACCCCATACCCAGCATTGGCAACAGCGATATCCAATCTTCCAAAATCCAGAATTATTTGGCGCACACACGCATCTATACTTTTCGAATCCAAGACATCACAATAGTAGGCCTTGGCTTTTCCTTGCTTGGCTTGGATTTCCCGGACTACCTCATTCAATTCATCCATTCTTCTGGCGGAAATAGCCACAGTCGCCCCTAAGGAAGCAAATTCGAGAGCCATTCCCCTACCCAAGCCTGAGGATGCTCCTGTAATCCAAACTACTTTATCTATTACTGCCATTGGGTTTCTTCGTCTTTGTTGATTAGAAAAAAGTAATTCCTTAAAAGTTTAGAGGATAGGTGATTTCATAAGTTATGGATTTTTACAAAAAAATCCCTGTTCTACGAGTAGGACAGGGATTTAGAATTATAACCCAAAAGAAATTACTTCTTCCAGCTGGCTTTTCCGCCCTTGGCAGAATCTACCGTGATGCTGTAGTTAGATCCAGAAGACACTATCCATTTCACTTTTACAGCGCTCATACCCGGAACATTCTCAACAGCCAATCGGTCAGGGGAAGCTTTTTGCTCCTTGAATTTCTTCATATCCTCATCCTCCACGACAAACCCTGCCACCACTTTCGCGCCTGAAATCGTCACATAATCCGGTCTTTCGATCTTGTATTTCAAGTCCTGGCTCGCATGGGTTGGCATCATCCGCTCATTAAAAACAGTCGCTGTGATGGCTTTCAGTCCTCCACCCAAATCTTCCTCTTTCACATCCATAACTGAAAGTTTTGGAGTGTGATAGGCATGATAGATCGTGAAAGCAGCGTTTCGATGTGCATCCTGCTCAAGCAAAAATCCCGGATGTGCACGTCCAAAGGTCTTCTTAAATCCGCCAATTTCTACCGAGCCAAACTGAGGATGGCTGAATTCTTTCCAATTGACGAATGCATCCCCTAAAGTCAGCAATTGGTCTACTTTCATTTGCTCATCCTGTCCGCCTCTTCCGGAAGATTCCTGGTGGAAATAGAGATATGAAACCATCAGTTCGTTGGAATAGGTGAAGACACCTCGGTTGCCATAAAACCAGTCCAATTCACCCCCAAACACGGAATACAGATCTTTATACACAGTCAGGTAACGGTAACCGGGGATCATTTCCTCTCCTTTTTTACCAATCGCATCATAGATCCTAATGTCATTTTGATTGTAAGTATTCACATCCTCTTCCGCTCCCGGACCACGAAGAATCATACCTCCTGAATTGTGGAAACTCTGCGCTCCTGCGATGTTCGGATGCTTCATCACAAACTCCATCACAGACCTGTTTTCAGGCAAAGTAAACGGATATTTCAATGCTCCACGCTGAATGTAATCCGGCTGCCAGTTCCAACCCCAATCGCGGTTTGGATCGTAATAGCCAATGCCGTCGTCATTGACCTCTCCATCACCGTCGTTGTCTGTCCCTTCCTGGCCCAGCATTTCGTACTCTCCAACCTGATCAGGACCTACTGCCATCAATCTTCTTGGGTCCAGAGGATCTTTGATAAATCTGCCTGTTGGCGACTTACGGATCATCATGGTGATATGTCCGTCTCCATCGAGATCGTCCATTCTATCTTCGCCATTTTGCCCGTCACCGTCATTATCCAAGACGATCATCCCTGATCTAGGAGTGTTGGCGGTATTAGGCTCTTTGAAGAAGTTGTTTCTGGCGTCAGGATTGATAGTCGGGGTGATGTAAAAGGTCTTATCTCGAAGCAATTCCTTGACAAATTCATTGTCAGCATGCATTTCGGTCAGATACCAAGCTACATACAGAGAAAATTCCCCGCCCTGGACTTCATTGGAGTGAATATTTCCATCAATCCACATGGCTGGTTTGTCGGTGTCTTTTCCTGTTGAAAAATCTGTAATCGTCAGCGTCATGATGTCCCGGCCTTCGTAGGATTTGCCGATTGATTCGATTTTAGCCAAGTCCGGATGTGCCGCGGCTATCTTTTTCATCCAATCCCAAAGTACCTCGGAGCTATAATAGCGGTTCCAGGCGATTTCTACTTTTGGTTTATGCGGAGTTCCGATGGCCCGAAAGTAATTTTCCTGCTGTGCATTGGCTTCAAAAGACCCAAAACTCAATACTCCCAAAGCCAGGGCAACGATCAATTTTCTTGTTTTTAGATTTTTCATGGCTTAGAGTTTTACAGTTTCAGTGGCAAAACCTGTGTGGGAAGCTCCGGCTTTGAGTGTGATAGAACCGGTACCTCGGATGATCCAGCTGAAGGTTGCTTTTTCAAAAGCTCCCATGGAGTCCATTAATTTAATTTTGTCTCCAGAGACGATTTTGTCAGCGGATGCATCCAAATCTATTTTGATTTTCCTGAGCCATCGGGACCTTGCTCCCATTTCTGAATGGGTCGGCAGCGGCGAATTGTTGAAAAGATCCACTGTGACACGGGTAAGGCCATTTCCCAACGCTTCGGTCTTCAGGTTATGGAATTCCAGCTTGGGTTGCATTTCAGCCATTTTGAGAATGAAAGCAGTATGCTCTGCTGCAATTTCCCCCACTTTTTCAAATGGTGGATTGACCATCAAAAATGGTTTGATGCCTCCGACTTCCACTTTTTGATTTGGGAAATCAGGATGCTTCACCTCAGTCCAAGGGACGAAAGAATCCCAGCCCAAGGAATCTGCCCAAGCGAGGTAATTGGCTTCAGCATTGGTTTTTTCTTTGAATTCAGGAGTCCAATAGCCTGGAGTGGAGAAGCTCAGTCTCGCAAAATGGAAATAGGCCCACTGGAAGAAATCCCCGTCAGTTCCCTGATTGGTTTGCTGGAAAGCTTTCTGAGTAATTGTCTCATTGTAAATTCCCGAAACCATGGCATTAATGGCCTGATCTTTTTCCAAAATGGATGTCACCACGCGCTTTTTGGCATCTCCCGCATTGTATTTCAATGGACTGGAGAGATTATTGGAAGGGGAAAAAGTCACGAACGCGAAAATATTCCATTGCTCAAACAGGTAATCGAGCAATGCCCTGCTTTCCTTTTGTGAAACTGCAATATCTCCTGCCAAGGGCTCAAAAACCGGGAATTTGTAAGTCAGGGATTTATTGAAAGCAATGCCTTCCTGCAGGTCCTCGGCAAATTTTCCGTCCTTGTCATCGTCTTTGCTTTCCTTGTAGAGGCTGTATTTTCCGGCTTCCCCTTTTGATCTGTCAGCTTTCACCAAGACTCTGTCGTCTTCTTTGGAAAGCATCCATTCGCCCATGGAGTCCTCCACCCGCATCCAGGTGATCAGACCGTCTCCGTTGAGATCGGAATAACCGCTTTCGCCGGCTTTTCCGTCACGGTCATGGTCCATGGGTACAGCATTGCCTCTGCGCTCATATTTCAGAGCAGCATGGTATTGTTCATAGGCATCCGGAGATAGGTTTGGAAAAATGTAAAAGGTGGTTTTTTCAAGCGCTGAGTCATTTTCAGTCACCAGTTTTTCAGCAAACTGCAAAGCCAGCTCGACGCTCAGGACATGGAATCCCTCTACGCCTCCGACTATGGCGATGGCAGGTTTTTCATCTTTGGCTCCGGTGCCAATTTTGAGGACATAGATGTCTTTTCCGCCATCTGTTTTGGTGAGGGATTTCAGCTCCACGGAGGCGTTACCTCCAAGTTTTTGGAGCCGTTGGGTAACCTGGCTGAGCGTCGGATAATCTGATTGGGCAAAAACATTGCTGCAAATCAGACTCCCAAGCATCAGCCCGGTGAGTAAGAATTTTTTCATAGGGTAATGGTTTCGGGTTTTTTCTGATGAAAAGGATTAAACCTGGAATACACATTAGAAAATCTACTACGCCCAAAAAATGCTTTAAAATCAGCCGTTACACTTCACTTTTCGATCTCACCGTAGCGGTGCTACGCCTCGATCTCCAAAGTGACTGATTTTCTTGCATTTTTTAGTCTCGCTACGAATTCTAATGCCTAATCCAGGTTAAAAATTCAAGGGAAGTTTAGGAAAAAAAGGCAAGATTCTAAGACTGGATTTTTTTTGGAAAAGAAATCAGCCTCAAGTGGATATGGCACAGGATAAGTGGCGGGCAATCAGATTGGGGTTTGTCCTTTGGCAAAAAATGCCGTATTTCAGAAAAATAAGCAGGTTCCCATGTACCAAAAAATTGCACTAGCCATCGCTTTTTCTCCAAGGATGGAGGCTTTGATAGCTGAAGCCAAAAGATTGACCGAAATTTTTGAATCCGACCTTGTTTTGATCCATGTTGGATTAAAAACCACCGAACTGGAAGATAAACTTGCTGAAATTTTATTGAAGCAAGGCCTGGAAATCAATTCTGTCAACACAATTTGGAAAGAAGGAAAGCCTACAAAGATGATCCTTCAAGCCTGTGAGGAAGAAAAAGTAGACCTGTTGATGCTGGGTGCTTTGAAAAAAGAAGGCATTCTAACCTATTATCTCGGGTCAGTGGCAAGAAAAGTGATCCGGAAATCCAAATGTTCGGTTCTTACTTTGATCGACCCAATGATCCCACCTACAAAATTTTCAAAAGTGGTCATCAATGGGACTCAGTTGGAAGTGACTCCAAAAGTAATTGCTCAAGGATTGAAGTTTTGTCAGGCAGAAGGAGCTGCCCAAGTCCACATTCTAAATGAAATCAAGCTTTACGGACTTCAGATGGCCACGGCTGGTGAAGGCTCAGAGGACGAGGTTTCCAGTACACGTAGAAAATTGGTTCAGGAAGAAATCCGATATGTCCAGGAGATTCTCGATGGATTGGACCAAACGGGATTGAAAATAAATATCAAGGTTACTGCCGGTAAATGGGCGGTGGAATTGGTAAGATACTGTGAGACTATTAGTGCTGATCTTTTGATCATGGGTGACGAACACGGATACACTTTTATCGACCGATTATTCCCACATGACTTGGAGGAGATCCTTTCGGAGCTTCCTTGCAATCTTTTAATTATCAAATAAAAACAGATGGAAAAACTAGCACATGGCGAAGTAGTCAATCTGTTGATTCAGCTTGCAGTTATGCTAATTGCAGCGAGGGTTTTTGCAGAAGTAGCTCAAAAATTTAAACAACCCGCAGTTGTAGGTGAGATTTTGGCGGGGATTTTATTAGGCCCCACAATTTTGGGAGGAGTTTTTCCTGATCTTTTTGATTCCCTCTTCAAGTCCAATGCGATGACAAATATTGCATTGGATGGATATATTCAAATTTCGGTGGTTTTGCTTTTATTCATTGCGGGCTTGGAAGTCGATCTTAATCTGGTTCTTTCTCAAGGCAAAAAAGCACTCAACATCAGCTTCTTTGGTCTGGTAATTCCATTTGCCTTCGGTTTTACTGCGCCTTTTTTCTTTGCTGAGTTTTTTGGTTTTGCAGAAGGAAGCAAGCTTTTATTTTCGCTCTTTATGGGCACTGCGATGGCAATCAGTGCCTTGCCGGTAATCGTTCGGACCTTGATGGATTTGAACTTGTTCAAAAGTCGGATGGGAATGATGATCGTATCCGCGGCCATGGTGGATGACATCATTGGATGGATGATTTTTTCGATTATCCTGAGCTTCATGGGAAAGGAAGCAAATTCGATGGGATTGGGGTATACCATTCTGCTTACTGTGGGTTTTGCAGGTTTCATGGTTACACTCGGCAAATCCCTGATCAATAGAATTCTACCCTGGATCAACAAGAGGCTGGCCTGGCCGGGTGGTTTGATGTCCTTGTCTCTGGCAGCGTGCTTTTTGGCAGCGGCTTTCACCGAGTACATCGGAATCCATGCCATTTTCGGAGCCTTCATATTGGGAGTTGCCATTGGAGACTCTGACCATATGCCTGAGCGAGCTAAGGAGATTATTCACCAATTCGTCAACAATATTTTTGCTCCCGTTTTCTTTGTGTCAATTGGACTGAAGGTAAATTTCTTTACCAATTTTGACCCATTGCTAGTTATAGTCGTCATCCTGGTGGCCTATGCGGGCAAAGTAATCGGTTGTGGTTTTGGATCTATGCGGGGCGGATTGGGAAAATGGGAATCTGTCGCCATTGGATTTGGAATGAATGCCCGAGGAGCTATGGAAATCATTCTGGGACTAATTGCACTTGAGAATGGGCTAATCAATGAAAAGCTCTTTGTTGCATTGGTGGTGATGGCTTTGGTCACTTCCATGACATCGGGACCGCTGATGAAATGGGCTATGAAAAAGAAAGCCGCCAGTTCCGAATAAAGTCAAAATCCCGGTCTGTCCGGGATTTTTGTTTAACCCAAATTCCATTGCCTATTCCACTTAGAAAACTTCAATCGGAAGAATTAGAACAAAGCGGCTATTTTTGGGCTTTCCAAAGGAAATCTGAATTCAATCCATGGCTAATATTAAAGCAAAAACCGGCGTTCTGCTGGTCAATTTGGGCACTCCAGACAGTACGAATACCGGAGATGTGAGAAAATACCTCAGGGAGTTCCTGATGGATCCCCGGGTTATCGACATTCCTTTTCTGTCCAGATGGATGCTGATCAACTTCATCATTGCGCCTTTTCGGGCTCCAAAGTCTGCCCATGAATACCGCAAACTTTGGACGGATCGGGGTTCCCCATTGCTTTTTCATACAGTCGACCTGCAGGAAAAATTGATTCAAAAGCTCGATCCCAAAAAGTATGTCGTCAGCATCGGGATGCGCTACCAAAGCCCCTCGATTGAATCGGGCTTGGAAGAATTGCGAAAAGAAAAAGTCAGTAAAATCATTGTTTTGCCGCTTTTCCCCCAATATGCCTCGGCATCCACAGGTTCGGTGATCGACAAAGTGATGGAAATCGCACAGGGATGGCAAATCATACCTGAGTTTTCTTTTGTCAGCAATTTTCTGGATCATCCAAAGTTTATTGAAGCCTGGGCTGAGCGGGGAAATGCACTCATCAATGAGAAGGATTACGACAAAATCCTCTTTTCCTACCATGGCCTTCCCGAAAGGCAAATTCTCAAAGGCTCTGTTGGTGGCTATTGTCAGCTTGGCGCTTGCTGCAACAAATACGGCCCTTCCAATACCTATTGCTACCGAGCGCAGTGCTTCCAAACTACCCGGTTGATTGCTGAGAAAATGGGTATCCCAGAAGAAAAAACCGTCAATTGCTTCCAATCCAGACTGGGCAAAGACCCTTGGGTAAAGCCCTATACGGATGAAGTCATCACAGAATTGGCGGCTCAGGGCGTCAAAAAGGTGCTGGCATTTTCCCCTGCATTTGTGGCAGATTGTCTGGAAACCACGGTAGAGGTGGCTGGTGAATACCGGGACAAATTTCTGGAAGCAGGAGGAGAAGAATGGGATTTGGTGCCAAGCTTGAACTCCGAAGATACCTGGGTGGAATGTGTGAAGGATCTGGTGGAAAGCAGGAGTTGAGATTCGAAATTTGGGGTTTGAGATTTGAAATTTTCCGTTTCCGTTATCCTGCTTTTCCGAAAGCAGGATTGTTTGTATTTAATTAAATCAATGCAGCTTCTGGAGAAGCAGCATAACCCAATAGAAGCAGCATAACCCAAACCCCTTGAGGACGCCGTAAATCGTAAATCAAAATTCGTAAATGTCCAAGTCCTCTAGCCAAACCCTTCTCATTTTAGGTATCATCCTGATTTCAATCAATCTCAGGACATCGATTGCTTCAGTAGGACCGCTGATCCCTTTTATCCGAGAAGATTTGGATATCTCCAATGGCTTGGCAGGTTTTCTTACCACCCTTTCTCTGTTGACTTTTGCGGTGTTTTCACTTTTTGCTCCTTCTATAGGAAAAAGGCTGGGACATGGAAAAGCCATTTTTTTGGGAATTCTACTTTTGGCAATTGGCGTAATAATCCGAGTCCTGGGTGGAATTGAACTTCTTTACTTTGGGACGGCACTGACGGGAATTGGAATTGTAATCGCCAATGTGTTGATGATCCCCTTTTTCAAGGCGAGGATTCCCGAAAAAATCGGACTGATGACCGCCATTCTTTCTACCGGAATGTCCCTTTTCGCGGCAATAGCATCTGGATTCAGTGTTCCACTTGCTGTGGATTTGGGACTGGGATGGAGAGGCTCTCTTGCTTCTTGGTTTATCCTGATGATTCTGGCTTTGGTGGTTTGGATCCCTCAGTTGAAAACCCACCAAACCGGTCGTCAGGGAGAATTGCTTCAGGCCAAGAACGTCTGGAAATCCCGATTGGCCTGGCAGGTTACCCTTTTTATGGGGGCCCAGTCAGTCATGTATTTTACCATGATCACCTGGCTGCCGGATATGCTGATCGCTCGGGGAATGAGTCCTGTAAAAGCAGGAATCGCACTATCTTATATGCAGCTGATCTCCCTGATCGGCACATTCTTCGTTCCAAATCTCCTGATGCGGCTCAAGGAACAGTCAAATGTGATTCTGACCGTAGGAATCAGCTATCTAGTCGGCTACGGGGCACTTTTCATCCAAAATGAGGGGGTTACTTTTGCGGCTTTGACCATAATCGGGATTGGCAGCGGTGCGAGCTTGAGTATTGCCTACACTTTGATTTCACTTCGCTCAGCCGAGGATCTGACCACAGCCAAACTTTCCGGAATGGTGCAATCAGCGGGATATATTTTAGCCGCATTAGGGCCATTGGTTTTTGGGATTTCCCTGGATCTTTTCGACAACTGGAACATCCTGATTTGGTTCCTGCTGATCATGACGATACAGTTTATCGGATTTGGATTGCCTGCAGGAAGGGATAAAAAAATTCAATAACAGCTTTTACAATCCCCCTTCTCTTTCAAAAAAGGGCAAAAAAAGACTGTCCCTATATGGAAACAGTCTTTCATAATTATAATTCAAATTAGAAATCCAGCGTCGAAAGATTCATTTGAGCATTGTTCCAATTGGCAACTGTCACAATTAAATCATGATTCGAAGGAAGCTGAATCGAAGAGCTTGTTGTAATCGGGTTGTTGGTTACACGATCCACTGAGAAGGCTTTTACCTGCACATTTTTAAGTGTGGACCTGTTGCCCAATCGAAGGATACTCAGATCAGGACTGACGGTGATGTCAGTTTCCGCAGCAGGACCTCCGCCGATTCCGCTGAAAGAAAGTGATCTGACCTGATTGTCAACCAATCTGGAGAAAGTCATGGTGAACTGTTTTTCAATCTGCGGGGTAAACCGGATCAAGCTCGCATCTGAATTGACAATCAGTGTATCAACCTGCCCAGCTCCTGTATCTACATCTTCGACTCGAATCGTAGTGCCATCAGGCATAATACTGTTGAAAGTGTATTTTCCGGCACCATTTCCAACGATTCTTCTGGTATAGTTTCTATTGACAGGAAGTAGGTAGGCTCCTTTCACCAAATAGCAGGGATGGGAATCCGGTATTTCACTGAAGATTTTGTCATTGAATTTACCCACCCGCAATCCATTTTCATCTGTAATTTCAAGATCTGCAGGACTAAGAAGGAAATCAATAATAAAACTTGTCAAGCCAAAAGGTCCCCCAAACGGCAGATCATGATCGGCGAGTAGATAGTCTCCATTGGTCATAATTCCAAGGGAAACATTGTCCTCGCTGCGGAATTGGGCGGTATCATCTCCGTTGAAATAATCGTAGTGAAGCATGCTACCAATCTGCTTAAATCTCAACCTACAGTTTGGATTATCCGCTCTATTACAATCCCAGCAGTAAAGCTCCACGCCGTCCAAACTTGAGATCGTAGTCGTGCCGAGTGGATTCAATTGTGGGCCTGAATGGCCTGCCGGATAAACAAATCTGTAAGGCATCAAGCAATGCGAAGAGCTAAGTCCATCCATATACCCTGCATCCCAAATCGCCCCCGAAGGAATGAAAAAGAGAAGTGGTGCATTGTGTCGGTCACAGCCTGTCATGAAAGTCCGCTCAATGGCTCTGGCTGTTTTTTCAACTCTTGGAATTCCTTCCCGGCTTTGGTCATGAAAATGAATAAGACTTTCTCGGCTTAGGAGTTTCCCATGGACAGCGGTCAGCATTTGATGAATGCTGGCTTTGGAGGTAGTGATCGCATTGGTTTCCCCTTTCCAAAGTTTATCAGCAACCACACTTGCCAAAGAAGTGCAAAACCCGGTAGCGAGACCGCCATTATCTTGACCTTTCAGAAAATGCTCATAAAAGATATAGAAAGCTCCTGTCAGTATCGGGTGACCAAATACCGGATCCAGCAACTCATGCCAAACCTCTGCTGTCCCAAATGTGTCTTCAAAAGTTCCCCAGGAAGGAATCCCATCGGTAAAATTGTTGAATGGCAGATTATGAACGCCATAGGTAAAGGGAATCTCGAGAATTCTCGGTTTCGTAGCGGTTCTTGAATTGCTCACCATACCATCGGGATTTCTCACCTGAATGGATACGCTTCCTCCGGTGGAACCCGATCCGTTAGTCCCCGGCATTACAAAACTGATCTTCGTCTGGGAAATAAAAGTCCCAGGAGCCGCCATTCCATCCACTATTGCAGAGGCACCGTTGAGAAATGCTTTCCCGGTAATTTCCACAGTTGCTGTGGGAGGAAGAACTGCCGGTAGATTATCCAGCTGGGGCTTTACCCGGATCAGAAGTCTATTGCTTTCGGTATTGTCAAAAGCCCTTCGGACAAAAATGGATTTTTGACCACCCGAAATGTTGTTGGGAATGGTTACGGAGATGCTTTCGTCGGCGTTAATGGTTGGTACAAGCGTGATTCCCCCTTCAATTATTACCCTATCGTTGTTTGCAAATCTGTTCCCTCGGATGGTAATAGAATTTCCGGGAAAAACCTCCACTGGGTTGAGTTCGGTGATAAATGGACGTGTCAGTAAATCATTCCAAGCATCTTCGCTAAACTGAAAAAACTCATTCAGTGCGTCGATACCGCCTCGTGTACCGTCAGAACCTACGGCACCCGGCTGGCCCTGTGCGCCATTGGACCCGTTTCTCGCATCGTGACAAACCTCCCCATTTCCGCTTCTCCCTCCCTGGCCACCGAATCCGCCATTTCCACCGGGCCCACCTTTTCCGGCTCGACCCCCTGCATTTTTTAATTGAAATGCATTGGCAGTGACCGTTTGTGCCAGAGTTCCGTCCAAAACCCCAATTGTGATACTCCCTCCATTTCCACCATTTCCGCCTTTTCCTCCGTTTCCTCCCCTTCCACCATTGCCACCGTCACCGCCGTCGCCTGGGTCAGAAACACAATGCTTCCCAAAAAACCAGGCCCATTTTCCTCCTTCTCCATTAGCACCATTTCCTCCTCTGCCTCCATTTTGGCCTTTTCCACCTATAATTCCATCCTCTCCCGTAAGTTCGATTTTCGGAATGTTAGTCAGGTTTTTCACCCAGATTTCCAACTGAGGGGAATTCAGTCCATTTGCCCCGCCTATTCCCCCGGAACCGGATCTTGCATCGTCCCCGTCAAGTCCATGCCTATTGTTGCCATTAGTCTGGATCCCTGACCACCCTCTACCATCCAAAGCCGGATCATTAAGACGTGCCGGAGTGGAACCGCCGGGTCTTTTCCAGACAATTTCTGCATTGGGGCCACAGATAATCTGCTCAGCGATGATGATCAGCTTTTCCACATTTGCCTCTATGCTCAGTCTGATATTGGTAAGATCAAGCACTCCTGCGATGATGACCGATTGATTTACGGGCAATGTTGTCAGAGACATTACCTGGGCCTGGTCCGACAATGTGGGCCAACTTTGAGGCTTATTGCTCATCATTCGATTTGCAATCTCGGGATCCTTCACCACAAGCTTTTTGGAATCCAGCAGTATCGAAGCACTGATTGGCTGAGAAACACGTGCTGCCGCCACAGTAGGACTTGAAGCAATAACTTCTCTGGGAATCCTGACTCCAGTTCTTAAATCAGGGGTTAGAGTATCCACCCTTGTCCCCAAAGGTCTTGTCAGGAGGATGCTGCCTGTTGGTCTTGGTATCGCCAAAGTTGGGATAGGAGTTACTGAAGTTGCAGTTGTTACAAGAGTTGGAGATGTGCCAGCTGTTGCACCGGTAGCAGCTGTCGTTGCAGTTGCTGTTTGAATTGTGGAAATAATCAGCTGGCTGCTGTTTCTGTTTGGAAGAAATTTTGCCAGTTGGACTTTTTTTTCAGCCCCATTCATAGTGACAAAATCTTTGGCTACCACACCCCAATTCACACCTAGATTGTCAATTTTTCTCGAAGCCACCATCACCTTTCCTCTGGTGATATTGGTTGGAGTTGAGATTTTTAACTGGGATAAGTCATTTAGTTTTTCTACCCCAACCGCATTCATGATGTCTTTGATTGGGAGTAGTCTTGCATGGCTTTCATCCATACTTGGAACGACTCTTACCTTTACTTTGACTCCGACTTTTGACTGAATCGCTTTTTGGAGAGTGATTGCATCTTTAGCCCTTTTTTGGATTTCCTTGCCCAAAATTGAACCGGTTTTGATTTGGATCTCTGAAATTTTCCCTTCGAACTGGAACGCCTTTCCATCCATTCCAGTGGCAGCTTTGAAACCCAAATTTCCAACAGAAACCAATGGGCCAGGAATCATCTTAGAGGCCACTTCTTTGTTATCAATTTCGAGCGTGTTTGTCCCGTTTGAGGAGCGGGAAAATCTCACCTGAACTGCCTTATCCTGAGGCAAGGGATTTGTAGAAGTGATGGTTTGCCATCCGCTGGAGGTATGGACGCTTCCATTTAATTTTCCGAGGTTATCCAGGAAAACCGCGACAGGAGGCGATTGGGATTCCAGGATATTTTGTCTGGTTCCGATTACCTTAACTGGCTGAACGACGGCTTCCAACGTGAAAGAATCCGATTTATCGAGGACTGGAATTTTCCCGATATCAATAAATCCCTTCTTAACCTGAAACTCGTTTTCATTGGAAGTTTGTTGAATACTTCCCAATAGCTTGACTGGATTTCCAGTCTCCGCTCCATCAAACAATTCGTTGTTTTCAGAACGTAAATAGAAAACTGTTTTGGACTTTAACATGGTATTTTGGTTTAAATGGGTAAAAAATCAATTGATACTGAAAACCGAAATCCGGAGAATCTCCTGAAATTGAATGGATTGTATCTTAGAATAAATTCTTAAGCAATAAATTAAAAGAGGATATTTTGTTTTTGACCAAGCACTCAGCCGAAATATGAAAAACCTACCCTACACATTTTTAATAGCCAACTACAGGGAATAAAAAGTCAAAAAACATACTACCTACCGAAAACATCTAGAATATAGATATATTATTTTATGAAATCAAATAAAACCAAAATCAATAATTATCAATTGGAATAATTATATTTTTTAATACTTAAAATATATTTTTTCAAATCCTTTCGGTGGAATCTTCCTATTGGATTGCCCATTTTCGCCCCCTATACCGAAGAAAAGCAGTACTTTTGCGCAAGCTTTTTACAACCTTATGCAAGACCTGTTTAACTCCCTGGGAATCTCCGACAACCTCCTGAATTACGTGCTGATGCCCCTGCTGATCTTTGTTGCCCGGATCGGCGACGTGTCAATCAATACGCTTCGGATCATGTTTATGATGAACGGAAAGAAGAGCATTGTTCCGGTTTTGGGATTTTTTGAGGCGCTGATTTGGCTCCTCGCGATCGGGCAAATTTTTCAGAATGTAGACAATCCCATTTCTTACCTCGCCTATGCCGGCGGATTTGCCACTGGAACTTTTGTAGGGATGACATTAGAAGAAAAACTAGCCATCGGCCGGGTTTTGGTGAGGGTAATTACTCCTGAGCCACATCCAGAATTGCTTGAATTTATGAAAGACAAGAATTACCGATTTACCAATGTCGGCGGCGAAGGCAGATTTGGTAAAGTGAATTTGCTTTTTACAGTCATGAAGCGTGATACGCTTCCGGAGTTTATCTCCAAGGTGAAAGAAGTGGATGAAAAGGCCTTCTACACCATCGAAAGCGTGAAAAGAGTGTCTGAAGACGATCTGAACACGATGGAAGACCGATCCGGCTTTAGAAGCAAATTCTTCAGCAAGGCCCGAAATTAATGGGCAATTCCTGGTTTCAGTTTCAGCAGTTCCGCATCCATCAGGACCGCTGTGCGATGAAAATCAGCACCGATGCTGTGCTTTTAGGTTCTCTGGCAAACGCTGAAAACCCAAATCAGATTCTGGATATTGGAACCGGCACAGGAGTGATTGCATTGATGCTGGCGCAAAGATTTCCGGAATCGAAGGTGACGGCTGTTGAAATTGATCCTGATGCTGCGGAACAAGCTAAGGAGAATTTTCAGGAAAGTAAGTTTTCCCAAAGGCTCGAGATCTTCCATGGTAGAATTCAGGATTTACCTGAAAAGGAAAAATTTGACCTGATTGTCAGTAATCCGCCCTTTTTCCCCGAACATCTCAAATCCAAGGACTCCAAGCGGAATAAAGCGCTTCATACTGATGAATTATCTTTTGAAGAACTGATCAACAAGACGATTCAGTTACTGTCCTCAACAGGCGTTTTTTGGGTTATCCTTCCTCCAAGGCAGATGCAGGATCTGGAATTGTTAGCTCAAAAATCCGGGCTGTATCTTTTTCAAAAAGTCAGGGTAAAAGATCAAGAAGATAAGCCTGTCCACCGGGAGATCGGTGGATTCGAATTTCAGGTGAGGGATAAAAAAGAGGAAATTCTTATCCTAAAAGATCAAAAATTAGCCTACTCCAGTTCCTATTCAAGCTTACTTTCGGGTTTTTTGTTGGGTTATTGAAAAAATCGGTTTTTTCGAATTTGACATTTGTGAAAAAAAGCCTCCCCATTTTTAAGATAAGTTGACTTAAGTCTCCTTTTTTATATTTTTGGTTTCAACAACTCCCCTTCATGCGTAAATTTTACTTTCTGGGTATTTTTTTAATGGTATTGTTAGCTAGTTCCTGTACCCGGGAGGATGAATCCACTACAGTAGTGGAGACGGAGGAGGTAATCTATGTAAGTGGAGAGAAAATCCGGGTTTTGGGCAGATTGATTACCAATCAACCAATCACGGCTTTGGATCACGGTTTTCAATTGTCGACAAGCGAAAGTTTTTCCAATCCTATATTGATCTCTTTGGGTGAAAAAAATGGACCGGGACGATTTATCGGAGAAACCTCAGGCCTGCAAATAAACCAGAAATACTTTGTAAGAGCTTTTATTAATGCTGACGGTGCCGACTTTTTTGGAGAGGCACTGGAGGTGAAAACCCTCCTGCCTGCCATTGAGTCTTTCAGCCCGTCTTTTTCATTTCCGGGAGAAGAAATGATGATCGTGGGGCGAAATTTCACCCCTGATACTCGTGTATTTTTCGGAGAGCAGGAGGCAACTGTCTTAGAAATTGCTTTCGACTCTAGGCTGAAAGTTCGGATCCCGGAACCGGCTGGTAAGGCTAAAGTTCCTCTGATCGTCCAGTCTCAGGACGAAAAGTTGGAAGCCAGCCAACCGTTTGAATATCGAACTGGAAAATATACGTTGGTAGGTCTTTTCCCAGGAAACGAGCGGATCTACGACAATGTCTTTTTTCAACATCAAAATGGCTTATTTGCTGGCCTCGGCACGGACAAATTTGGCTCTTACCTCGGGAGCCTTCAGCGCTTTGATCTGCAATCCACAACCTGGAGCAAGGTAGATTTTCCCGGGGAAACAAGAAGAGGTGCTTTTGCCACCGCAGGCTATATCGGAGGTGGAGCGAGAGTTGATAGGGATAATTATTATTACAAAAGAGACTTATGGAAGATCAGCGGAGAGCACTTCGAGCGCCTTCCTGATTTGCCGGTCGACAGCTATCATTCTCCCGCATTTGAGCTAAACGGACAGTTGCATGTCGTCGGCGGAACTGGCTCTGGACTGCGGACTCTATTGAGGTATAACCCTGCAACAAAAATCTGGAGTAGCCTGTCATCAGCCCCCTTTGATCTTGCTTCCACGCAGGTTTCGTTTGTCTACCAAAACAAAGCCTATCTCCTAGCCACTGACAACAGGATCTGGGAATATGAACCCACCGCTGATTCCTGGAAGATCTTCACCAAATTCCCGGTTTCAAGCGAAGGCGGACTAGGCATAGCACAGGTTATAGGAGACAGGGTCTACATTGGATTCTTCTTTCGTTCGATGCAACTGATGGAATTGGATCTGCAAACATTGATCTGGAAATCAAAGACCCCAATTCCCGGAAATCCGGAAAGTTTGAATGCTGGACATTTCACCTACAACGATCAGCTTTACCTCCTTCGCTGCCCTGACAGAACTATTCCCGGAGCTCTTCCAATGGAACTTTACCGATTTGACCCTAATGGAATTTAATCCCTAGCTGATGAAAAAAATTCTACTCCTTTTTATCTTTTTGTTAGGACATGGAGCCTGGGCTCAAACCACCACTCCCTCTAAAAGGGAAGTGATTGGCAGAGACATCGGTCAGCTCAAAGGGATAAAAATCTCCGGACGGATCATTGACGAAATTACCGGAGAAGCACTTGTGGGGGCCACAGTAAGTGTACCGGAACTGGATCTCACCAGAATCACTGATAACAACGGGGCCTTTGAACTATCCCTTGACCGGTCAGAATACAACCTTCAATTTCGGTATGTGGGTTATGAAACAATCGACTATCCCATCACTGCAGTAGGTGACGGAAGAATGTCCATCCGGATGATTCAGGAAGATTTCCAGTTGGACGATGTGGTGATTTTTGGCAGGGATCCGGAAAAAAATATCCGATCCACCGACATGGGTGCCATCACACTCAGCATGAATACCATGCGGGAATTGCCTCCCTTTATGGGCGAAATCGACATTGTGAGATCTCTGGCAACCTTGCCAGGAGTGAGCCAAGTCGGCGAAGCATCCTCAGGACTAAACGTCCGTGGTGGTGGAGTAGACCAAAACCTGATCCAGTTTGGCGGAGCTCCGATCTATAACCCTTCGCATATGTTTGGCTTGTTCACGGCTTTCAATGCCGATGTGGTCAATGATGTGACACTTTACAAAGCGGTCGTTCCTGCCAAATATGGAGGAAGGAGCTCAGCAATCCTCGACATTTTACCCAAAACCGGAGGCGTAAGCAAATGGGGAGGCGACCTGATGGTCAGTAACTATTCTGGAAAACTTTCCCTGAACGGACCACTCATCAAGGACAAAGTTTCGATTTTGGGAGGATTCAGGATTTCCTATATCAATTGGTTCCTCCAGACACTCAGCAATCCAACTGTCAAAAATTCCAATGCCAATTTTTACGACGGAAATCTGATCATCAGTGCACCGCTCTCTGATAAAAACGAGTTTACCTACAGCTACTATACCAGCTACGATGATTTTGCTTTTGCATCTGATACCACTATTTCATGGAAAAATACCGCCCATTCGCTTCAATGGAAAAGTAAGCTCAGTTCCAAACTGAGTCTTGAAGCTTTGGGATACTATTCACTCTATGATTATGGCATTTTCAACCTAAGCGGAATCAATGACTTTGAAATCAAATCTGATATTGCGGATTTGGGAGGGAAAGTATTCCTGGGCTACCAGTTGAGCAGCACAGGTAAAGTTGTTTTTGGAGGAGAATTTAAGCAGGTAAATATCCAACCGGGGGAGCTCATTCCCTCGGGGACAGAGGATATTTTACCCAAAAAAGTCCAGGATGAAGCCGGAAGAGAAGCTGCCGTTCACTTTCAGCATGAGTTTGAAGTTGGAGAAAAATTCGGCTTTTCTTATGGTTTGAGGTATGACACCTACCAATACCTGGGCCCTAGGGTGGTTAGGCAATACGAAGAAAACGAACCGGTCTCTGACGGAAGTGCAATCGGCGAAACCAACTATGAAGACGGTGAGGTAATCCAGACCTACGGCGGACTCGGGCCGAGAGCTTCGATTCGTTATTCCCTGAGCAAAGCAAGCTCCATCAAACTTGGGTACAACAAAATGTACCAGTTTATCCACCTGATATCCAACACCGCTACCATCGCTCCCTCTGATGTATGGAAGCTGAGCGATACCTTTATCGAACCTCAAATCGCGGATCAATATTCCCTGGGTTTTTACAACAACTTCAAAGGCAACATCTTCGAGACCTCTATCGAGGTGTATTACAAAGACCTCCAAAATGTAGTGGAATACAAGGACGGCGCAACTTTGATCATGCAAAACCACATCGAGACAGAGCTGATACCAGCTGAAGGACAAGCTTATGGTGTGGAACTGTATGT
This sequence comes from Algoriphagus sp. A40, assembly GCF_002002735.1. Lineage (GTDB taxonomy): Bacteria > Bacteroidota > Bacteroidia > Cytophagales > Cyclobacteriaceae > Algoriphagus. Next base: position 129,993 of record NZ_MUNY01000052.1, read on the forward strand.
CAAAAAGAATTTGGGAAGACTAACGGGATGGGTTTCTTATACCTACTCCAGGTCGCTCCGAAGAGTGATCACTGCCTATGAGGAAGAAAACATCAACGACGGAGAGTGGTATGCGTCCAACTTTGACAAGCCTCATGACCTGACCTTGATTGGAAATTACAAAGTGAGCACCAACACCTCTATTTCGGCCACTTTCGCTTACAGCACCGGACGACCAGTAACTTTCCCGGAAGCCAAATTCGAATACTCAGGAAATAATCTCGCCTACTTTGACTCCAGAAATCAACAAAGATTACCTGATTTCCACCGATTGGACTTTGCCGTTAATTTCAAATTCAAGGGTGAGGGAAGGTTTTTTGACGGCAACTGGACCTTTTCACTGCTGAATGTGTACGGCCGAAAAAATCCTTTCTCCATTTATTTTGACGATGCAGCAGGAGCCCCGCCACAGGCATTGCGATTGGCAATTTTAGGAGTGCCACTTCCAAGTTTGAGCTATGCCATTAAATTTTAAACCGATGCTGAGACGACTGATCCATATTCTGCTTCTGATCCCTATCGCCTGCATCGATCCTTATGAAGTCGAAGTGCCGGAAGGGAAAGAGCTGCTCTCGGTGGATGGCCTTATCCACACAGGACAGGGGCCTCATGCGATTACCATCTCACGTAGCACCACCTATGGAAGTCAATTTGAAGGATTGATCCGACCCGTCTCAGGAGCAACAGTGGTCGTGAGGGACAATGAAGGCATGGTGACTTTTTTGGAAGAGGGCCAGGAGGCTAGAGGAAGCTACTTTACTCCGACTGGCTTCAGGGCACAAGTTGGCAAATCTTATACGCTGCAGATCCAAACAACAGAAGGGAGGGTTTACACTTCGCTGCCAGAGAGAGTAAATGCCGTTCCTGAAATCGAGGCAATTACCATGAAAACAGTCACTGTCCCTGTCGAAGGTGAGACCAACCCACGGTCAGGTATCCAATTAATCAGTGAAATCAATGATCCCGCAGATCAAAACAACTTCTACTTTTGGAGAAGTGGTCGGGCAACCTATTTGCAGGAAACCTACCCTGAATTATATATCATCCGCCCCGCAAAAATCCCGGCTCCAAAGGCATGCTGTAACTTTTGCTATATCACCGAACCCGGATCGAACCAGAGTTTATTTATCGCCCAGGATGACAGTTTCAACGGCTTGAGTACCCGAATTCCCGCAGCATTTATAAAGGATGATGGCAGACGATTTATCTTTAAATATCGGATGGAACTCAGGCAATATTCAATTTCCCAAGAGGCCTATCGATTCCTAAGATTGATCAAACAGCAGGCAGAGATTAGCGGTTCGATCTTTGACCCTCCTCCCGCCACTATCCGAGGCAATATAATCAGCCTTGACAATCCCGACGAGGAGGTTCTGGGCTATTTTATAGCCGCCGGGGAGACCACCAAGGAGATATACATTGACAGAGCCGAGCTTTCCTTTCGGCAAAACAAAGTGACCATTCCAGATGATTGCCTGACCTTACCAGGGGCTAGTCTGATTCCTCCTGTAGATTGGAAACCTTGATCTGGCCGATCGCCCTTCGGGCGAAGTCTTTCAGTTACTCTGCATTGAAAGTCTCCTCAAACCGAATCCCGAACTTTTCGAGCTCCTCCAAAATCGGTTCGTAAATCTCCGGCAAAACCGGAAGGTGAAGTCCTCTCATTTGGATTTTCGCATCCAAAAACAGATCTACCGCAATCGCCAAAGGAAGACCGACGGTTTTGGCCATAGCTGTATACACCGAATCTTCACCAAAGCTGACCAAACTTGAGCTTACATTCTTTACACCATCTTTGGTTTTGATTTCAAAAAGATGCTTCATCACGATCATGTCCCTATCCTCAGGCTGGAGCTCCCAGTCAATTTCCAGGATAGATTGAAGAATCTGGGCAGGCGTTCCTTTGGTTTTTGGCAAAAGCCGTTTTTCAAAAAATCCCAGCCATTGGAGCTTTTCGAAGGTTGGAAAATCCAGATCTGGGATGGCCTCTGCCAGCTTTTCCTCCACAGTCAAAAGCTCTTGGGATGGGAGAAAAGCATTCAAAAACTGCTTCAGGGTAGTTTCTTGTGGCAATTCCATCTGAAAAGAATCATCAGTCATTCCCAATTGCACAAAAACATCCCAGGCTTTGCAAAATCCTGCCCGACGTAAAGTACCTCTGAGCATCGTTGGGATATTCTCCAATCCATAAACCTGACGATAGCTCAATGAATCCCGGTTGGGATATCCGTCAAAATCACCCAATCCTTGAAAACTGATCCTCTCCAGTCGCTTGAAAAGCTGGTGGTAAGGCACATATTTCAAATCACCTTTTTCGATGTAGCGGGAAGTCCCCTGCCCGGCCAAAATCACATTTCGGGGATTCCAGGTGAATTTGTATGCCCAGGGATTATCTTCGCTCTCCGGAGCTAAAAGCCCTCCACAATACGATTTGAATGATAGAATCTCCTCCCCTTTGGCTTTTGCTTCATGGATTATTTTCATGGCCGACATGTGGTCAATTCCCGGATCCAAACCGCATTCATTGAGGAAAAAAAGGCCTTTTTCTTCAATTTCAGGCTTCATTTCCCGAAATGTATCTGATTCATAAGATGCGGAAAAGAAGTGTTTGCACAGCTCCAGACAATCGGCAGCGATCACAGGATGCATCGATGCCGGAAGTATGGAAATGACCACATCTGCACTTTTTATTAGATTTCTTCTTTTGATTCCATCCTCCGAATCCAGCTGTTCAGCCTTTGTTCCCGGTCGGTTTTTGAGTTTGGCTTTGGCTCCATTTAAGTCAAGGTCTGCAAGGATCAAGGTCCTGCCTTTCTTTTCACAATTTTCCGCCAAATAATCAATCAAAAAAGCAGAAGATTTGCCCGCACCAAGGATCAAAATTGTATTCATCATTCAGGATTTACCCGACTAAATTGGGAATAATTTTGGCTGAAAAAGCCAGTCTGGCAGTATTTAAAGAACAATTCATTACTTTGATCGTTAGGTTTTGCCCAAACCGATTTTAAACGTGAAAAAAATAAATCTGAATTCAGAACTAGAGGAATTAAGTCCTGAGGAATTGGACTACATCGAGCAGGCGCTACTTTCCAGAGCACAGACGATCGCAAAAATCGCCTATGCTCCCTATTCAGGTTTCCTGGTCGGGGCGGCAGTTTTGTTGGAAAACGGTGAAGTCCTCCAATCCTCCAATCAGGAAAATGTCAGCTACCCAGTTGGTACCTGCGCAGAAAGACTTGTCTTGGGCTATGCCGGAGCCAATTATCCAACTTCAGCCCCGGTGATGATGGCCATCGTAGCACAGCGGGCTGGTGAAGAAGGCTGGGCTGAAGTCTCGCCCTGCGGCATGTGCCGGCAAGCAATCAACGAATCCGAAAACAGATTTGGAAAACCTATTACGCTGCTCATCCTCCGAGCCAATGGAAATGTCCTTCGAATCAAAGGAATTTCGGAACTTTTGCCGTTGAAGTTTGACAAGTTGACCAACTAAGCAGTGAAGCATTCCATCCGGTTTGAGTACGAATCCCATTATTTCCTATCCCATGAAGCCACTTTCGAGGAAAAGGAAATCTGGCTGGTCATGCACGGATACGGGCAACTGGCGGAGTTTTTTGTCCGAAAATTCAAGTCTTTTTTCTCCCCGGAGGTACTCTTTATCGCTCCTGAAGGCACTAATTACAATTACCTTGAGGGATTTCAGGGTAGAGTCGGGGCCAATTGGATGACCAAACACGAGAGGGAAACGGCCATTGCCAACAATCACAGACTTTTGGACAAACTGGTCGGGACCTATCTGGAAAAATACCCTGTAAAACCAAAAATCCATGTTTTGGGATTTTCTCAAGGAGCGGCAACTGCCACACGCTGGGCCAGCCAATGGGACAGGAAAATAGACAGTTTGGTCCTTTGGGCTGGTGGATTTGCTTTAGACCTGGATTTGGAGCAAGCAAGGGGTAAATTCGCTGACACTGAGCTGATTTTAGCATTGGGAGATCGGGATGAAATGATCACTTCGGAACACATCCAAAAGCAAGAAGAGTTGATTTCCTGCCTTCGAAAGGATGTGCTGCGGTACACTTATCCCGGTGGACATGATTTGGATCCCGAACTTTTGGAAAAAATCATAAATCAGAACTATTGAGGCTATTTTTTGGCCTTGAGATTGCTAACATTCAAACAAATTGTTGAAATTTCAACTCTCATAATTTTTGAAAATTCTTGAACACCATCCATGCTTTCGCTTACTGAAAAAGAGGTAGACCATATTGCTACCCAGTTACTTAAAGGAATGATCTGCTTCTACCGAATCGACAAGAAGAAGATCCACCAAATGCCAGATGATGAGGACTACTTCAACTACGACCTAACTCAGGAAGAAGAGGACATTCTGGACGAAATCGATGAAGATCCGGACAATTTTGCCGAGTTCACCAAAATGGAAGCACCTCAGGAGCATCAGATGATGCAGGACTTCATCGATCGACATGTAAAAGAAAAAAATCTAGCCGAGGATCTGGTCAACGCGCTGAGCAAACCAAAGGCTGCTACCGGTTTTAAGTTTCTGATCGATGGCTCAAAGTATAAAAACGACTGGGTCGAATATCGCAAAGGAAAATACATGGATTGGGTGAAGGAGCAGGTTGACTCTTTCAACTACGCCGAAGATTAATCACTGGCCGCTTGGGACATACTCAGGCGGCTTTTCCTTTCCTACCTTTTGCCTAGTTTTCAATATGGCAACTTTTTCCATCAGAAACTCACTGCTTCCCGGTGACCTTGGCCAAGTGGCATCCCTTCACGGGAAAATCTACTTTGAGGAACATGGGTTTGGTCTCGGCTTCGAAACCTATGTCATGGAAAGCCTACTGGAATTTTACAGGCAATATGATCTTGAACTGGACAAAGTCTGGGTGATAGAAGCCCAGGGGAAAATGGTGGGCTTTCTACTCCTGATGCACCGACCCGATAATCAGGCGCTATTGAGGTATTTTATCCTGGAAAAGGAATTTCGCGGAAGCGGACTGGGAAGAATGTTGATGAAAGAGTGGATGGATTTTTACCGGGAAAAAGGGTATTCCGGCGCTTATCTTTATACCACCTCCCGCCTTGATCCTGCTGTCCATTTTTATGAAAGTTTTGGTTTTCGTAAAGTATCTGAAAAACACTCTGAAGAATTTGGTGTGCCGCTGAAAGAAATCCTGTTCCGCTTACCTTGATCTAAATTTCCATTTCCCATGAAAAAATCGGCTCTGATTTTATTTTTTGCGCTTTGCTCCCATTTCACTTTTGGTCAAAACTGGGACTGGGGCGGGCCGGTCGATCCACTTCAGCGGAAATTCAAAGTCCGGCATTACAGGTTGGAATTGGAGCTTTTGCCCGAAAGTCAGTCCATTCAGGGATCAAATACGGTTACATTTTCAGCTGACGAAAAACTCGATACCCTTCGCCTCAATCTGATCGATGAATATCAGGTCGGGAAGGTTCTGATGGATGGAAAAGAAGTAAAATTCACCCACCAAAACGATATCCTGGACATTATTCCGATCGATTGCACCTGTGATCAAGTGCAGGTGTTTTATGGAGGAAAAACCCCGATTGCCGAGAATCCCCCCTGGCAGGGAGGATTTACCTGGGAAAAAGATCAGCTAGGCAATCATTGGATGGGATTGTCCTCCCAGGGTGAAGGTTCACAGATTTTTATGCCGGCTTTGGATCATCCTTCCAGCGAACCCAGCGAAGGTACTGATGTTATTATCACGGCTCCAAGTCCCTACTTTGTCGCTTCCAATGGAAGACTGATCGGGACTGAAGCAAAAGGAGACAAAATCACTTACCATTGGACCTCGACTTACCCAATCAATGTGTACAACATCAACTTTACGATGGGGATTTTTCAGGAAGAAAAGCTGGATTTCAAGTCTGTCTCCGGAAAAACCGTCCCAATGCATGTTTGGGTTTTGCAGGAAAACCGGGCAAAAGCCAAAGAGCTGCTGGATATCTTGAAAGAAAGCGCTGAAACCCAGGAAAAGTATTTTGGAGCATTTCCTTTCCCAGAAGATAAAATTGCCGTGGTGGAGACTCCCTATCTCGGCATGGAACATCAGACGATCAATGCCTATGGCAACAATTTCCAATTTGTCCCTATGGGAAAAACTCAATACGACTGGCTGCTTCATCACGAACTGGGACATGAATGGTTCGGGAATAAGGTGTCAGTTGCCGACTTCGCGGACATGTGGATTCACGAAGGATTGACGGCCTATGGAGATTGGTTGTTCTATTGGGAGCATGGAGGTCCGGATGCCTATTTTGCCAAGGCAAAAGCAGAAGCCAAAAATTTACCTCATGCCCTGCCTGTGGTCAGTCCACCAAATTCGACGGAAGAAGAAGCCTATCATGGGGAAATTTATTCCAAAGGAGCGATGGTCATACATTCGCTTCGGGGAGTTTTGGGAGATGAAATCTTTTTTCCAATGATCAAAGCCTTCGCTTCGGATGAGCGATTCACTTACCAAAATCAGGTAAGTACCAAAGATTTCACGGATTTTGTCCAAACCTATTCAGGAAAAGACCTTCAGGGTTTCTTTGATTTATACCTGTACACTACCGATTTGCCCGAATTAAAGGTTAGCAAAAAAGGAAAGTCGGGATATGCTATTTCTCTCCAAGGAATTGATTTTGAAATACCGGTTGAAGTGCAGACCTCAGAGGGGCTTAAGAAAATTATGCTAGGTGCTAAAGCAGTATCGGTGCAAAGTTCCACTCTCCCTTTGGTGGATCCGAATGGGTGGTTGATGCTAGTAAGATGAATGGAGAAAAAGACCTTCCAGGTTTCAAAAACCTGGAAGGTCTGGTCAAAAAAAAGCCCCGAATCACTTCGGGGCTTAAGTTTTTATAGTCCAAAGGCGGCTTTCACCTTGTCCACATAGTCCAGTTTTTCCCAGGTGAAAAGCTCAACTTCTTTCACGATAGCTTCGCGATAAGGAGAATAGAAGGTCTTTTTCACCAGTTCATTCTTTCTGCCCATGTGACCGTAAGCTGCAGTTTCCTCATAGATCGGGTTTCTCAGCTTCAGTCTTTGCTCGATGGCATAAGGGCGCATATCGAAGATGGCCTCCACTTTCTTCGCGATTTCTCCATCACTTAATCCAACTTTGGCGGTACCGTTGGTATTCACATAGATTCCCATTGGCTTGGCAACACCGATTGCATAGGATACCTGCACCAGGATTTCGTCAGCAACACCTGCAGCCACCATGTTTTTGGCAATGTGACGGGTGGCATAAGCTGCCGAACGGTCTACTTTCGAAGGATCTTTACCTGAGAAAGCTCCTCCACCGTGTGCACCTTTTCCACCGTAGGTATCTACGATGATTTTTCTTCCGGTCAATCCGGTATCTCCGTGAGGACCACCGATTACAAATTTGCCGGTTGGGTTGATGTGATATACGATCTCATCAGTGAACAGCTTCTGAAGCTCTGGCTTCAACTGAGCTTTCACTCTTGGGATCAGGATAGAAATAATATCAGATTTGATTTTGGCCAGCATGGCCTCTTCTGCATCGAAGTCATCGTGCTGGGTAGAAACCACAATGGCATCGATCCGCTGAGGCACATTGTCGTCACTGTATTCGATGGTCACCTGAGACTTGGAATCCGGTCTGAGGTAAGTAATATCCTTATTTTCTCTGCGAAGAGCCGCAAGTTCCTTCAGGATCATGTGAGAAAGATCCAGCGCAAGCGGCATGTAGTTTTCGGTTTCGTTGGTAGCATATCCGAACATCATGCCCTGATCACCGGCACCCTGCTCTTCGGGATTTTTGCGTTCCACACCCTGGTTGATGTCAGCAGATTGCTCGTGAATCGCAGAAAGTACCCCACAGGAATTGCCCTCAAACATGTACTCGCTCTTGGTATAACCAATGCGGTTGATCACGTCACGGGCAATTTTCTGGACATCCAGATAAATGTCGGACTTCACCTCACCTGCCAGAAAAACCTGTCCGGTGGTCACGAGGGTTTCACAAGCTACTTTGGATTTGGGATCGAAGGCTAAAAAGTTATCTATCAGCGCGTCGGAGATTTGGTCAGCGATTTTGTCAGGATGACCCTCAGACACTGACTCTGAGGTAAATAAATATGCCATAACTCTAGATAATTGATGCGTTTTTCAAGAAAGCCCAAAAATACGGGAACTGGGGGAAATAAAAAATTAATGAGGGAGGATAGATGTTTGGAGAGGTACTGCTTCTGGAGAAGCAGCACAACGAACAACGGGTTTCAAGACTCGTAGAATAAAACAGTGGGTATAAGCAAGATTGCATTGTATACTGCATGAAACAAAATAGCACTCCAAATGCCATGAGTGAGTCGAATATAGCTGAGAATCAACCCTATTAAAAACTGTGCTGCTACAAGAAATGGTATCCAATAAAAGTGTTTGGTTATTTCAAAATTGGAGAAGTTTCCCAAATGGATTAAAGCAAATAAAATTGAGGAAACGTAGACAACGAACTTGAAATTCAAGGACTGCTGCCGCATTACTCTGATAAGTAGGAAAACAAGATAAAATACAAAAACTGCTGTAACATACCATTGCTGACCTATCATTAGAAAAGACATACCCAATCCCATGCAAATCGATTTTATTTTCAAATCAAGATGAAGTCTAAAAATCGGTTCCTCTAATAATGGCGCTAAGAAAATCCCAGCAAAAACCACCAACCATTTGCTCTTAGCCAGCAATTCCTCCATGATTGAATCAAATTGATCCACGCCCAACCACTTCAACAAAACAGAAATTGGAATTACCAAAGCCAATGCAAAACCCAGCATACCAAAAAAACTTCTTGCCGACATTTTAGTAAAAGATTCAGCTTCGCTTGGACTCTTTAAAAAAGTGAGAAAGTCTTGAATAATAGGTTGAATCATTCGGGAGAATTTCAGTGTGTGAAAAGTCAATTTAATAAATTCAAAACGTCAAACAGGAATCTTGATCTTTTGGAGGGATTCAGCTTCTGGAGAAGCAGGACAACGGGACGATAAACGGGGGTACTGCTTCTGGAGAAGCAGCACAACGGAAGTACAAAGGCCGACTGGAAATCTACCAAACCCCTTCTTCCTCCAGCTGTTCCCGGATCTTGCGATTGTTGTCCCAGAATTTCTTCTCCACCCCAGCCCAGATCTTCTGGAATTCAGGATTTTTTTTGAATTCATCCATTGCCGGGTCATCGATGAGAAACAAGATCACCCAAAACTGGATATTGTCTTCTTTGGCAAAAAGCCTCAAATGCTCCAAGGCCCTGTCAAAATCACCATGATGGGCATTGTAAACCGCCAAACCTAGATTTTTGTAAACCGTCTGATCTCCATCCAAGTAGTCCCGATAGCTTTGGATAAACTTTTTGCCTTGCTCGGCTTTCCCAACTTTTTCATAGACCTCCCCGATGATCATATTTTCATGGACGTAGACATCTAGCTTTTGCTCTTCACGAATCCGATTGAACCGCTCATAATACAGATAGGCCGAATCATACTCCCGGAGGTAAAAACTGACTTTTCCCAGATCTTGGAGAATATCGAACCGGGAAGAATCTCTGGCATATTCGGCTTTCAAAAGACTCCGGGTCAGTCTCAGATCTTTGGTTTGGGCATAACTGACGAAGGCCTTGACGTAGCGGGAGTAGGCATTTCCTGAAAAATATTCCAAAGACTTGTTGATATAGTCCATTGATTCGTCAACGAAGCCCGTTTGGATCAGCGCATTTCCCAGTCGCAGGTAGAAATAGCTTGTGGCCACCGAATCCGCCGGACCGGCATCCAGCTGCATGCCTTTCAGGGCATACTCCAGATATTTTCCGGTATTTGGGAGGAAGTTTGCATAGAAGTCTGCCAGCAAACCGATGATCTCTGAGGAATTGGGGTTGTATTCCAGCCCTTTTTCCAAGTAAGGCAAAGCTTGGGCGTATTCCTGTTTCAAGATGTAATACATGCCTTTTAATCTGAGGCTTTCTGCTGACGTCGGATCGTATAGCATGGCTTTGTCGGAATATTCGCCAATTTGGTCGAGATGCACTTTTTCAGCTCTGAAAAAATCATAGTAATAAAAGGCAAATCCGGCACAGGCATAGGCCATTGCAAAGCGCCCGTCTTCCTGAATTGCCTCATCAAAGTAGGTGACGGATTGCAGCAGATTTTCGTCTCCACCTTTATTCAGCAGATCCAGTCCTTTCAGAAAAGAGTCATAGGCTTTCGGATTTTCAGTGAGTACTTTCTCTATCCGCGACTGTTCCTCAGGCGTGATTACCGCTTGGATTTCATTGGCAATATCCTGTGAAATCTCCTGCTGCAACATGAAGATGTCACTGACTTCCCGTCTGTACTGCTTGCTCCAAAGGTGCCGATCTGTAGCTCCTTCGATCAATTGAATATTCAGCACAATCCGGTCGCCCATCTTCTGACCGCTTCCTTCGACGAGGTAGCTGACGTTCAGCTCCTCCGCCATTTCCGGGATGGATTTGTCACTGTTGCGGTACTTTTCGGCAGAAGTACGGCTAAGTACCCGCAAATCTTTGATCTTTTGGAGGTTGTTGAGCGTCGCCTCCATGAGTCCGTTGATAAGATAGACATTGGTCGAATCGGCACTGTCATTTTTAAATGGCAGGACAATGATGGATTTTTCGGGTGTGAGTTTCTCCTTCATGATTTCCCCCGCAAACAGAAACCACCCCAATGCCAAGAGAAAAATGCCCATCACGCTTCCGATAATCCAACTCCTTTTTTTGAAATTGGGAGCACCGGAAATGGGCGAACCTGCCTCGGTCAAAGCGACTTCAGGATGTTTTCCGGCTTCTCCCGGAGGATAGCCATAATGCTCCCGAAAACATTTGATAAAGTAAGAAGGACTGTTGAATCCCACCTGATGTGAAACCTCCGACACATTGGCCGTACCAGTGCGGAGCAAATCCATCGCCCGCTCCAAGCGAACCTGATTGATGAGCTGACTGACAGAGAGATTGGAAACCTTCTTCACCTTGCGCAGCAGATTGGATCGGCTCATGTGCATGGCATCCGCCAGCTCAGCGACGCCAAACTCTTCTTCAGCGATATGCAATTCGATCTTCGCAATCAGCTGATCCAAAAATTCCTTTTCTTGAGGTGAAACGACGGTCATTAGGTAAAACTAGAAGAAAAAAGTGAAAAGTGGGATGAGGGAAGTGGGATGTGGGATGCTGGATGCTTCGATATTCAGAGTTCAGTATTCGATGTTCTTTATTGAAAAACTGGAAAATTGGATTGGAAAGTTGTAAGGTGGTAAAGTTGTAAAGTCTCCCAGAGTCCAAAGCCTAAACTCTCTTCGGCCGCCCGTACTTTGTACTTCTAAAACTTGTGCTGAGCGTAGTCGAAGCATCGTATTCGAATAAGTTGAGAGTCCGGGATTAATATCCGAAATCTCATATCCGAAATCCGAAATTCCGCAGTTTGCGTGATTTTTTATATCCCTGCGTCATAGTTTATATCGATTAGAGCAAGGCTTATGCTTTTGTGCGCAGGACTGTTTAGTGTGGCGCAAGCCGTTGATCTTACTTTGTCAGCATCAACTCTAAACAAAATCTATCATGAAAACTCCTGTTTTTAACTTCAGAATCCTTGCCTTTTCGCTGATGATCTCCATGGTCACGCTGGCCTCTTGCAACTCCTCTGCCCAGAAAAAGGCCGGCGCTCCCGAGATTGATCTCCATACGGCAATCCTCACTGACAACCTGGAAGCGGTCAAACAACATATCGCAGTGGGAAGTGATCTGAATGAAAAAGACCCCTTTGGCGGATCAAGTCCTCTCATTACCGCGGCGCTTTTTGACAAAAGAGAATCTGTGAAGCTGCTGCTCGACGCAGGAGCTGACATCAATTTTCAGAACAACGACGGTTCGACAGCCCTGATTTCTGCAGCCTTCTTTGGCCGTCCGGAAGTCGTACAGATGCTGTTGGCAAAGGGAGCCGACAAATCGATCAAAAACAAGTATAGCACCACCGCACTGGACAATGTCTCTGCTCCTTTTGCCGAAGTAAAAGAAGTCTATGATGTGATGGGCAATATGCTTGCCCCGATGGGACTGAAACTGGACTATGCTTACTTGGAGAAAGTCCGTCCGGAAATCGCAGAAATGCTAAAGTGACCGAAGACCGAAGACCGGAGACCGAAGAAGACGCGAATAACACATTGTATAATGCCACGAACTAAAACCATGGAAAATCTAGAAAAAACCGCAAGGCGGTACGACATCGACTGGCTGCGGGTGATTGCCATCGGCTTGTTGCTGATCTATCACGTCGCGATTGGGTTCCAGCCTTGGGGCCGAATGGTTGGTTTCATTACTTCGGAAGAACCTTGGGGCGCGCTTTGGTTGCCCATGGCTTTACTGAATGTGTGGCGAATTCCGCTCCTGTTCTTTGTCTCCGGAATGGGTGTCTATTTTGCCATGCGGGCGCGTAGTTGGAAACAATTGATCGGAGAGCGTGCGCGCCGAATTCTCCTTCCCTTTGTGTTTGGGATGATTGTCATCGTGCCAATTCACCTGGTGGTTTGGAGGTCATTTTACGGCATGGATCAATCGTATACCTGGTCGCCTGGACATCTCTGGTTTTTGGGCAATATCTTTTGCTATGTACTGCTGCTTTCTCCACTCCTTTTCTATCTCAAGAAAAAAGAGTCGGGCAAGGTCGTTTCCTGGATCAAAAAGACCTTAAGCCAACCTTGGAGTTTACTTTTGGTTCTTGCCGCATTTATCGCTGAGGTCCTGCTGATCAATCCGACCCCGTTTGAAATGTACGCGATGACTTGGCACGGCTTCGTACTCGGATTGTTGGCCTTCTTTTTTGGGTTTTGCTTTGTCCTGAGCGGAGAAGGGTTCTGGGAAATGATCAGGAGATGGCGATGGGCATTCCTCGTACTTGGCATCACGCTGTATATTTTCCGGATCGTACAGCTCGGTACTTTGATCCCGGGCTACTTGCTTGCTACGGAATCGTTGTGCTGGATTTTGGCAGTCTTTGCCTTTGGTAGCAAATATTTGAACCGATCGGGGCCGATCCTTTCCTATCTCAGCGAGGCTGCCTATCCGGTGTACATCCTGCACATGATCTTTCTATATCTGGGATCAGTTTGGATATTTCCTTTGCCTATTCCCGTTCAGTTGCAATTTGTCGGAGTATTGGGGATCACCTTGGGGGGTAGCTTTGGCACTTTCGAAGTCATCAGAAGGGTGGGGTTTCTCAGGCCGCTGTTTGGGTTGAAAGCAAAACAAGTAAAAACCGTGGTTCAGGTTCCGATCATGAAACCGCTTGGACAAACTCAAATCTGAGTTGGAATCAGGCTAATGCTACTCTAGGCGTATCGGATATTGTAGATCTCCGGTACGTCTATTTTTATCTTTAGTGAAAAATTAATCAGGATAGCCTTGTAGAATCTTTGGCGAACCACTCAGAAAACCAATTCCTTGTTTTCACTTTGAATTCAAAGTTTCTTTTAAGAGTCTCAGAGGAATCCTACATCTCAGTCTGTTCAGTCCAAGTCCGCCAGTTTTTTCAGCTCATTTTCATCCAAGGCTCGCTCAAATACAGCTAGTCCGCCGATTTGTCCTTTGAAGAAATTTCCCATCCCGCGCTTCAGCAACACAGCTCCTACTGTAAAGTCCGAACCATTATTTCCCATACCATTAGGATAGTAATACGGATTTTTGCTTTGGGTCAATCCATCGGGATAGCCTTCGAATCCTATTGTATTCTTGATTAACTCAGGTTCTCGGGCTTCAAATTCGCCATCGACATAGGAACGGATGAATTCTCCATCATAGGTAAAGGCGATGCAGGTCCAAATTTCCCTTGGGACAACTTGTTTGCTTGCAGAATAGTCAATGGAATAAGGAAAGGGTGGCGTGGGTTTTCCAGTTTGGGAAATATGACCGCAGACCTGATCACCGCCATTGTAATGAGGAAGAGAGACAAAAAGCCCATATTGTCGTTTTCCTCCATCGGCGTATTCATTCCACATTCCTCCGACAAATCCTGTTTGCTCACCGCTCCATTTGACCCACGCAATTACAGTTACTTCTTTTCCTTTCCCGTGGATGTTGAGTTCTTGAGTTTGGTCATTTGGGAGATTCAGGAAATTTGATCCATCAAGTTTGATCGAATAGCCAGAAACCGGTCCCTCGGAAATCCGGGGTACCGGCCCATTAACTTCTTTCAGCGGGAATTTATCATTACCAATGGCCTTCCTTTCGTTACCTGCTTCCTCATTCAACTGCCAAAGAGCGATAAACCCTGACGTTGATTCAATAGCCTGAATCAAGAGATTATTTTGCTTTCCTGGATGGATTTGCGCCCTAATTGGGTGAGTCTGCAAAATCAGAAAACCGAACAGAAAGATCGAAAGGATTAAAAGTCGATTTGGAATTTGGGTCATGTGTGAAGATAGCCTGATGCTCTGCAAATTGCTGGACTCTAATCCAGAATCTTCCGGATGACTTAAAAAATTTTGTCAGAGAAATATTCTCAAATTGTCATTCTACAAAGAAACCAGAAACTTAACTCTTAAGTCTTGTCTCTTGGATCTCGCTTCTTGTCTCTTTCTTCACCAATCCTTCAGTAATCTCGTTCATCGCCTTAACCTTGAATTCAAAGTCTCCTTTCAAGGTATCGCGGTAGGCATTGAGATTTTCGAGTAGGTCGTCGATTTCCTCGGGAAGAACTTCTTCCAAAAGCTGTCTAAGGCGCTTGGCTGTAGTGGGTGATTTGCCATTGGTGGAAATGGCGATTTTCAGGTTTCCTTTGGTGACTATTCCCCCCAAATAAAAATCACACAATTCCGGTGTATCTGCGATATTGACCAATAGAAAGCGCTCTTTTGCCTCATCTCGAATCTGGCGGTTGACTGCCTTGTTATCTGTGGCACCGATGACAAGATGCTTTCCCCCCAGATACTTTTCATGGTAAAGATCCTCAATCAAAGTAACCGTGTCGCTCTTTGACGCCACTTGTAAAAACTCGGGTCTAAACTCCCGGGAAACCGCAGTGACCTGAGCCTGTGGACTGGATTTGAGCAGAAACTCCAACTTCTCTGTGGCAACAAAACCTCCTCCGACTAGCAAGACGTTAAGCTCGTGGACTTTGAGGAAAATGGGGTAGAGGTGGTTCATTTTTTAGAGGCAAGACGTTAGAAACAAGAAGCAAGAATCAAGATTTAAGTATGAAGAGTAAAGTTGTAAAGTTAGCTCCAATCCAAAGGCAACTGCAAACTGTTGATTGCCTACTGATAATGGCTTCGACTCCTCCCGATAGCAATCGGGACTGACACGACTGCCTATTAATCCCTGCTCACTGAGCCCTACCTACTGCGACTGTAAACTGAGCATTAAAAACTGGTCACTGCGATTGCAAACTGATCACTGAAACCGCCTCCCTGTAAACTTCCGCCAGCTTTTGGCTTTCCTTCACCACTTCTCCGATGATAATTATCGCAGGAGCTTCGGCTTTAGCTTCTTTCACCCGCTGCTCGATGTCAGAGATATAACCTGCCACGATCTTTTCCTCACTGGTTGTTCCGCTTTGGATGATTGCAATCGGCAAATCAGGTTTTCCAGAATCCTGATAAACTCTGACAATATCTCTCAACTTTCTGGTTCCCATCAGAACCACAACAGTGGCTGTAGACTGCGCTGCCAAGGATAAATCTCGGGAAAGTTCGCCGGAAGAAGTGGTTCCGGTCACCACCCAAAAACTCTCCGAAACACCTCTTTTGGTCACCGGAATTCCAGCCGATGCCGGAACGGCAATTGCCGAAGTAATCCCAGGAATCAATTCGGTAGCAATCCCAAAGGATTCAATGTATTCGATTTCTTCAGCACCACGTCCAAAGACAAAAGGATCACCGCCTTTTAGTCGTACGACATGGCCGTGCTTTTTTGCCAAGTTTACGCAAAGCTGATTGGTGTCTTCCTGGGGTGTAGAGTGCTTTCCAACACGTTTTCCAACAAAAATTTTCAACGCAGTTGCTGGCGCATGCTTCAATAAAACAGGGTCTATCAATGCATCATAGAGTACTACATCGGCTTTGTTCAAGGCAAACACCGCCTTCAGGGTGATCAGTTCGGGATCGCCCGGCCCTGCACCGACTAGGGTAACCTTTGGAAAGATATCCGTTCTCATGCTTCCACTTCCGCCTCGCGGTATGACTTCAACAGATTGTAAACCTCCATGGCTTGGGTAGCATAGGCATTTGCAAACTTCTCAGTTGGCTCATGCTGATTGATCTGATAGACTTTTTCAGCAAAAGTACCTCCGAGATTGATCTTCCCTGTCTCTACATATTTCTCATCAAAGAGGGAAATGATGTTTGCATAGCTGTTGGTGCTGGTATTGTCGCTGAGCAAAAGGGCTTTTGCTGCGTTGATCAAGCCAGCATAGTGATGGTATATACTGTCAGACCATCGGCCCTGTTCCAAAGCCTCTTTTCCAAGTTCGAGTTTTTCCAAGGCCTCCAAAAGCAGGGTAGCCACCAAGTCAATGACCACACCGGCACATTCACCCACACCTACCGCCACTTCATAGGATTCATTATGACCCCAATCCACGGAATCCGCCTGAGTTACCGTAGAAGCATCACTCAATTCTTTCAGCAAATCATAGAAATACATCTGTCCCTGCTGATCGTAATAGCCAAGAAAGTCTTTTCCTCCGGCATTTTTTTCAAAATCTTCCAGCAATACGCGCAAAGCCTGAGGGCCCCGTCGGCTGGGGACTTTGGTCACCTTGTCGGCAAATCTTCCATTGCCATCACCCAAATTTCCCCCGCCTAAAAGGACCTGCAGGGCCGGAATGACCATTTTACCCGCTTTCATGGACATCCCCTGAAATCCGATATGCGCCATGTTGTGTTGGCCACATGCGTTCATACAACCGGAAATCTTGATTACCAAATCTCTGTTTTGCAAATATTGAGGATACTCGTCAAGGATCACTTTTTCAAGTTCGACCGCAATCCCGGTGGAGCTGGCGATACCCAGATTACAGGTATCGGTACCTGGACAGGCCGTGATATCTCCGAGTGTATTGTAGCCACGGTCGGCCAATCTTATCTTTTTCAGTTCTTGATAAAAGAAAGGAACCAAGTCCTCCCGCACATCGCGGATCAGGATATTCTGTCTTAAAGTCAATCTTACCTCTCCCGCTGCATAGGTCTCTACCAAGTCCGCCAAAGGTCTAGCCTGATCTAGGTAAAAATCTCCCAAAGAAACTTTGACCCCGATGGACACATAGCCAGCCTGTTTTTGTGGCAAAACATTGGTCTGCTTCCAGAGCTCGAAATCCAATCCCAATTCCCCGTCAAGTATAGGACTCGCCGGATTTGGTAGAGTTTTCCCGGCCTCATAAGATTCGAAATCGATTGGAAAAATTTGGGTTTTCAGGGCTTTTTTCTCTTTTTCCACCAGATCCAAAAACACATCTACTCCGAGATCTTTTACGAGAAATTTCATCCTCGCTTTATTTCTTCTGGCTCTTTCCCCATGTCGGTCAAAAACCCGAAGTACCGCTTCGGTGAAAGGGATGATTTGATCATTCGCGACAAAATCGGAGATCATATCGGCATGGCGTGGCTGGGAACCCAAGCCCCCGCCCAACATCACTTTGAAGCCTCTGACCTGTTTTCCGTCGATTTCTTTGACCTTGGCAATAAAACCCAAATCGTGCAGATAGCTCAGTGCGTTGTCTTCATCGGATGAGGAAAAGGACATTTTAAACTTTCGTCCCATCTCTCCGCAAATTGGATTTCTCAAAAAGTAGCGGAACGTTGCATCCGCGTAAGGAGTCACATCAAAGGGCTCATTGGGATCAATCCCGGCCGTTTCGGAGGCAGTGACATTCCGCACCGTGTTTCCGCAAGCCTCGCGCAAGGTCACATCGTCCTTCTCAAGTTCTGCCCAAAGCTCCGGTGTCCGGTCCAAGCTGACGAAGTGAATCTGGATATCCTGGCGCGTAGTGATGTGAAGACGTCCGATGGAGTATTCCTCCGATACCTTGCAAATCCTGCGAAGCTGTGCGGAAGTCACTCGCCCATAAGGCAGTTTGATGCGGACCATCTGGACGCCCTGTTGGCGCTGACCGTAAACTCCACGGGCAAGGCGAAGACTCCGGAATTTTTCCTCGTCGATTTTCCCGTCCCGGAAAAGGGCGATTTTTCGCTCCAATTCAAGAATATCCTTCTCTACAATCGGGTTTTCAAGTTCAGTTCGAAAGCTTTGCATGGCTATAATAGGTTTTCCCTTTCGGGGATAGTGCTTTGATTAATTTGAGTTGAAAGGTGGTAAAGTTGGAAAGTGGAAAGGTTTGATCCACGAATTCTTCAACTTGTCACCTTCACTACTTCTTTATTCGACATTGAACATTCGAAATTCATTATTACCAATATCGAATGTCGAACATCGAATGATGAATTTTGAAGTCTTATATCTTGCGTCTTGAATCTTAATTCTTGGTTCTATTCAATAAACCCCACACTCACCGTGTCATAACTCCCCTCATCGATCAGGATAAAAGCCCCGTTGGACTTGCTGGTGTGATAGGAGTCGAAATGGATCGGCTTGCTGAGTCGGAAATGAACCCGACCGATATCGTTGAGTTTCAACTGATCGGCTTCTTCAGTTCCGGTGAAATCGGTATGAATTCTGGATTCGATCTGATCGACTTTGGCCAAAACCCGGTTGATCCCGTGTTGCAGGATATACTTTCCTCCCACTTTCAGCGCCTTGTTGTTCACCTGGCAGATGGTGGCAGAGATGCTCTTTTCGCTTTTTGGCAACTGGTCACTTTTTACGATCATATCGCCTCGGCTACAATCCACCTCTGTAGCCAGCGTGATAACTATGGAAGATTCAGTTGCCGCTTCCTGCACTTCCTGGTCAAAGAAATGGATGCTTTTAATGGTGGATTCATTTCCCGAAGGCAATACGGTCACCGCATCACCGACTTTCAAGCTGCCCCCGTAGAGCATTCCTGAAAATCCCCGGAAATCATGGTAAGCTTCTGTCTTTGGACGGATAACATATTGAACCGGAAATCTCGGAACGGAGCTTTCAAGCAAATCTGCAGGCTCCAAAACTTCCAAATGGTCCAAAAGCGTATTTCCAACATACCAAGGCATGTGATCGGATTTCCGGGTGACATTTTCACCTTTCAAAGCAGACACGGGAATGAAAGTAATCTGCTCTTCTTTGAAGTTGCTTTTTGCCACTAAGGCATCGAAATCATGCTTGATTTTCAGATAAACATCCTCGCTGTATCCTACCAAATCCATCTTGTTGATGGCTACGACTACGTGGGAAATGCGGAGCAAATTGCTGATGAAAAAGTGGCGATAGGTCTGCTCGATCACTCCTTTGCGGGCATCGATCAGGATGATGGCCACATTGGAAGTGGAGGCACCCGTCACCATGTTACGCGTATATTCCACGTGACCAGGCGTATCCGCTACAATGAAATTGGTCTTATCCGTATTGAAATAAATATGCGCCACATCGATGGTGATTCCCTGCTCACGCTCAGCTACCAATCCGTCTGTTGCGAGTGAAAAGTCCAGGTAATCATATCCACGCTGCTTGGAGCTTCGCTCGATTGCCTCAATCTTGTCTGTCGTTAGGGAATTGGTGTCGTAAAGCAATCTCCCGATCAACGTACTTTTACCATCATCAACGGAGCCAGCTGTGGCGATTTTGATGAGTTTTCTGCCTTGTATGTCCATTATTTTTTGAGTCAATAGTTTATAGACGATAGTCTATGGGAAATGAAAAGCTACTTGGTACTTTGTACTTCTAAAAATATCCGACCTTCTTCCTGGTCTCCATCGCTGCTTCGGATCGCTTGTCGTCGATGCGTGCCCCACGCTCGGAGATGGTGGAGAGTCTTATTTCCGCGACTACATCATCAAGCGTGACTGCTTCTGAAAGGACTGCAGCAGTACAAGTCATGTCGCCTACAGTTCTAAATCGGACCATTTTTTCTTCCACCAATTCGGATTGCTCTCTGTACACGTGTTCGTTCGCAGTCCAAATCATTCCGTCGCGGAAGAATACCTCGCGTTTGTGGGCGAAGTAAATGCTCGGGATTGCAATATTTTCAGTGCGGATATATTCCCAGACATCGAGTTCAGTCCAGTTGGAAATCGGGAAACAACGTACGTTTTGTCCCACATGGATCTTGCCGTTGAGCATGTCAAAGAGCTCAGGACGCTGGTTTTTCTCATCCCACTGTCCAAAGTCATCACGAACGGAAAACACGCGCTCTTTTGCTCTGGCTTTTTCTTCGTCTCTTCTCGCCCCGCCGATGCAAGCATCAAACTTGAATTCTTCGATGGCATCCAAAAGGGTGGTCGTCTGCAGGGTATTTCTACTGGCATAGCGACCGCGCTCTTCCCGCACTTTTCCCTGATCGATGGAGTCCTGAACATTTCGAACGATCAGTTCCAGGCCTAGCTCTTTAACCAACTGATCGCGAAACTCAATCGTCTCCGGGAAGTTGTGACCGGTGTCTACATGAAGGAGTGGAAAAGGAATTTTCGCAGGAAAAAATGCCTTCTGAGCCAGTCTGACCAAAGTAATGGAATCTTTTCCTCCGGAAAAAAGCAAAACCGGACGCTCAAACTGCGCCGCCACTTCCCTCAGGATGTGGATCGATTCTGCTTCTTTGGGATTGGGTATGAATAGGTTTGACATAATGAGGTACGATTTACGAGGTACGATTTACGAGCTTGTCCTAAGCATCTAAACCTTATTTCAAATGGTTACTGTTTTTAATTTTTCAATATCGAATTTCGAACATCGAATGATGAATAGCGAAGTCTTGGGTCTTGCATCTAGCTTCTTGAGTCTTACTTAGCATGCAACCCGCACTCCTTCTTTGAATCCTCCCACCACCAGCGTCCGGCTCGGGCGTCCTCTCCGGGAAAGATTGCCCGGGTACAAGGGGCACAGCCAATGCTGACAAAACCCTGATCGTGAAGGGGATTGTATGGAATTTTGTGCTCATGGATATAAGCAATCATCTGGTCAAAGGTCCAATCCAGCAATGGATTGTACTTAATGATCTGATTGGCTTCGTCCCACTCGACACGCTTCATCCCGCCGCGATTGGCACTTTGCTCGGCACGCAGGCCGGTGATCCAGATTTCATTTCCAGCTAAGGCTCTTTTTAGTGGTTCCACTTTTCGGACAAAGCAGCAGGATTTTCGGTTTTCCACGGATTCGTAAAAACCGTTGATTCCAATGTCATTCACCAACTTTTCAACTGAAGCTGTTTCCGGGTAATATACTTTGATCCGGGTCTTGTACCGGGATTCCGAGCGGCCCAAAAGCTCCAAAGTCTCTGGGAACAACCGTCCGGTATCTAGGGAAAATATTTGAATCGGCAGATTTTGCGAAGCGATCAATTGAGTGATCACTTGGTCTTCCTGACCCAAAGAAGTTGAAAAGACCACTTTCTCCGGAAAAAGGGAAGCCATCAATGCCAGTCCTTCTCCCGCCGAAAGCGAGTTCAGTTGGGTTTCAAGATCTGACAAGTTCTGCTTCAGGCTCATTGGATTTTTCTTTTGTTGCATTTTCCCAAACCCGCTCATGAAGGTAGTAGAGGATAATCTTGGAGAAAACCTCCACAGTACCGATCGATACCGCCATCACCAACTGCCCCGTGATAAGATAGGAAATCACAATCGTGTCGATCGTACCCACTATCCTCCAGGAAATTGCTTTTAGCAAGCTCTTGGCATTGCTGTCTTTTCCCGGCTTGGAGGAAAAAAGCTTTTTAGCAAATTGGTCTAAAATCATGTTGGTTCTTACGGCTAGGAACAACAAAAGTATATAAACCCTATAAAAATTATAGACTAAATGAGAAAAAAATTTTATTCTCCCTGCAAAATATCTTCCAATGTCTTGTTTTCCAGTATTTTAAGCGTCTCATCACGAACCTGAGCCATGACTTTGTTGATCCCGCAATGGGCCTGGTCTTTACACTCCGCACAGGGTTCGTAGTAATTTAGACTGACACACGGAAGGAGTGCGATTGGTCCGTCCAAAAGTCGGATCACCCGCGAAAGAGGAATGTCTTTAGGTTCTTTGATCAGGTAGTAGCCTCCGCCTTTGCCTTTTTTGCTGCCGAGATAGCCTGCTTTTCGCAACTCAAGCAGGATGTTTTCGAGAAACTTGTGGGAGATACCGTGTTCTTCGGCAATGTCCTGGATCAACACAGTTTTGTTTTCACGGTGCTTGCCCAGATAGGTCAGGGCATGCAGGGCGTACTTGGTCTTTTTGGAAAGCATGATCAAAAATAAAAGAAAAATCGAAATACCCTAGTACGGAGGTGGGGAATTAAAAATCCCCGACCAAGGCCGGGGATTAGTACCCTTTGAGGTTTTAGAAACCTCGAAGGTTTGAATTCTTAGAGACCTTCGGGGTTTTTTGAAACCTCAAAGGTCAATTGGACTAAATCATCTCCACACTTCTTTTCACAAAGGCAGTCAGATCTTTGCCAGTCAAAAGCCCTTGAGAAAGCAAAGCCAAGTCAAAAGCCTGTTTCGCCAATCTTTCTTTCTCTGCTTCAGATTCGGCTTTCAGCACTTTGTCCACAAGGGGATGATTGCCGTTGATGGCGACTTTGTAGCTGTCAGGAAGGCTGCCGTAGAAGCTCATCGGTCCGCCACCGGTCTGTGCCATGTCCTTCATACGACGCATCCACTCTTCCATGGTGATGGTGACAGGCATCTCTTCTGGACTTAATCCATCGATCTCTACTGTGTAGTTTTTGTTGTTGATCGCCTTTTCGAAGAGTTCCTTCACCGATTTACTTTGATCCTCAGTCAGGAGATTAGCATAGCCAGAATCAGTTTGGATCAGTTTTTCCACCACATCAGCATCCACACGCTTCAGTTGGGTTTTCTCCAATTTAGTTTCGATATGCTGAATAAAGTGGCTGTCAATCGGCGAATCCAATACCAAGACATCATAATCCTTTTTATTAGCCGAGTCAATAAAGCTATCCTGCTTATTGAGATCGGTTGCGTAAAGGAAGATGGTCTGATCGTTCTTATCCGTTTGGATGGCTTTTACCTTTTCGCGGTATTCATCCAGAGTATAATACCCGTTTTTGGTGTTTTTGAGCAAAGTAAACTCCTTGCCTTTTTCGTAGAATTTCTCTTCGGAGATCATGCCGTACTTCACAAAAAGTCCGATGTCACCCCATTTCTCTTCGTAAGCTTTTCTGTCTTTCTTATAAAGCTCAGAAAGCTTATCCGCTACCTTTTTAGTGATGTAATTGTTGATCTTTTTCACATTTCCATCTGCCTGCAAGAAGCTTCGGGACACGTTAAGCGGAATATCCGGAGAGTCAATCACCCCATGAAGCAGCATCAAAAACTCAGGAACGATGTCCTTCACCTCGTCGGTGATAAAGACCTGACGGCTGAACAACTTGATCTTGTTGCGCTGAAGCTCGAATTCGTTCTTCACTTTAGGAAAATATAGCACCCCGGTGAGGTTGAAGGGATAGTCCACATTCAGGTGAATCCAGAAAAGCGGATCCTCTCCCATCGGATAAAGACTCTTGTAGAAAGCCAAGTAATCCTCGTCTTTTAGATCGCTAGGTGATTTTGTCCAGATTGGTGAAGTGGTGTTGATGATGTTGTCCACTTCCACGGACTTCCACTTTTTATCCCCTTTGTCATCCACTCCATCCTCTACAGATTCGGACTTGGTGCCAAACTTGATCGGAACGGGAAGGAATTTGCAGTATTTGTCCAGGATTCCCTGAAGCTTCCACTTGTCAAGGAATTCTTCCGAATCCTCGTTGACGTGGAGAATGATATCGGTTCCCCGGGTTTTCTTTTTGCCCTTTTTGATTTCAAACTCAGTGCTGCCATCGCAAGTCCAGATCGCCGGAACAGCTCCTTCCTGATAAGAAAGTGTGTGGATTTCCACGTTTTTGGCCACCATGAATGCGGAGTAGAACCCAAGTCCAAACTTACCGATGATCTCATTTGCATCTTTGGCGTCCTTGAATTTCTCCACAAACTCGGTTGCGCCGGAAAATGCAATTTGATTGATGTACTTTTTGATCTCCTCGGAGGTCATTCCAAGGCCTTTGTCGGAGATGGTGATTGTTTTCTTTTTCTCATCAAAAGCCACCTCGATGGTGACATCCCCCAATTCGCCAGTATACTGACCTAATGTCGCAAGGCGCTTCATTTTTTGGGTCGCATCAACGGCGTTGGAGACGAGTTCCCGAAGGAAAATCTCATGATCAGAATAGAGGAATTTCTTGATAATAGGGAAAATGTTCTCGGTATGGATCGAGATCGAACCTTTTTCCTGCATGGTATAATTCGGTTTAGTTGAACACAAAATTTGACAAGGGAGACTTATCAATGCCTGTTCCAAGTGTGAAAAAGTGACAAGATGGCATTTTGGTTTGCCACAAAGTCGTGATGTCAAAAGAAATATGGTGCTGGAAATACAGTTGAGAAAGGCTACGCGAAATAAACTGGAAATTGGCTCCCTGCTGTCCCAATACAGCCAGGCACAAGCGTACATTCCTTGGAACCTCAAGTTTGATGATCAAAAAAAAGACAGTAAGGAATAACCCTGCCTTCTTCTTTACTTCAGTCCTAAATCCTCGATCTTTTGTCTTAAGTCTTACCTCTTGCTTCTTTTCTTGCCCTAAAGCATTGGCCTAAACTGCCTCAGGAACCGCACGTCATTTTCAGTGAACAGTCGCAGATCCTTGATCTGGTATTTCAGCATAGCAATTCGCTCGATCCCCATCCCAAATGCGAATCCGGTATATTTCTTCGAATCGATTCCACAGTTTTCCAGCACATTGGGATCCACCATTCCGCTGCCGCCGATTTCTACCCAACCGCTTCCTTTGCAAACATTACAGCCTTTTCCTCCACAGATCAGGCAGGAAATATCAATCTCTGCGCTTGGTTCAGTAAAAGGAAAAAAGGATGGACGGAATCTCACTTTGGTCTCCTTGCCAAACATCTCTTTGGCAAAGTGATACAGTGTGTTTTTCAAATCCGCGAAACCTACATTCTCATCCACATAGAGTCCCTCGACCTGGTGAAAGATGCAATGTGCACGGGCTGAAATGGCTTCGTTTCTGTAAACTCTTCCAGGAGAAAGCGTACGAATCGGGGGCTTTTGATTTTCCATCACACGCACCTGCACCGATGACGTGTGGGTACGGAGCGCGATATCCGGATTTTTTTCAATGAAAAAAGTGTCCTGCATTTCACGTGCAGGGTGATTTTCAGGGAAATTCAGGGCAGTAAAGTTGTGCCAATCGTCCTCGATTTCTGGCCCTTCGGAAAGGTTGAAACCGATCCGCTCAAAGATCTCAATGATGCGCTGACGGGTAGCGGTAAGTGGATGGATTCCTCCCAAGGGATAATTCGAAGGAGGCAAAGTCAGGTCAATATCGGCAGTTTTTGATTTTTTGTTGGCTGCGTTTACCTTTTCGATCAGTGCCTGAAATTTTTCTTCCGCCAACTGCTTGACGCTGTTTACCACTTGTCCGTAAACTCGCTTTTCCTCATTTGGAATCTGTCCCATGGCTGCAAAAAGTTCGCCTACCACACTTTTTTTGGAGATAAACTCCATTCGATAAGCTTCCAGCTGATCTGGGGTATTGGCATCTGCCGCTTCAATTGCAGCTTTTATCGCTTCGATTTTCTCCTGGTACATGGGATGAAATTTAATCAGGCCACAAAGCTATCATTTTTGAGCTTTTTTGGGAAGAAGTCATTCAGGAACTGCCGGACTCAGGAGGGAATCTTGAATATTTTTTTGACTCTATTCAATCCAGCTTCAAATCCCCCCTCGTAAGTGCATCCATATCAGAAAAACCAAAACAATAAAAACATGAACAACTTATTCAAAATGGCTTTCGCAGCCTTCGTATTCCTTTCAGCTAATGCAGCTTTCGGTCAAATGGAAAAAACAGTGGAAGTAGGCGGTGCTCCGATGTATCCATCCAAAAACATCGTGGAAAATGCAGTCAACTCTGCGGATCACACAACACTGGTTGCAGCTGTGAAAGCAGCTGGTTTGGTCCAGACACTTCAGGGCGCGGGTCCATTCACCGTTTTTGCTCCGGATAATGCAGCTTTCGCAAAACTTCCGGCAGGGACTGTAGAAACGCTTTTAAAGCCTGAAAACAAAGGTCAATTGACCGCAGTCTTGACTTACCACGTAATAGCTGGTAAAATGGGCTCCAAAGAAATCGCCGCTGCAATCAAAAAAGGAAATGGAAAAGCGATTCTCACCACAGTCCAAGGAGGTAAACTCACCGCTTGGATGAAGGGCAAAGACCTGTACATCACTGACGAAAACGGAGGACAGTCTAAAGTAACGATCGCAGACGTATTCCAATCAAATGGTGTGATTCACTCCGTGGATTCAGTAGTGCTTCCTAAGATGTAACTAACAAAAGACTCTGCAATAGCAATAAAAAAAGCCGTCCAATTTAAATCTGGACGGCTTTTTTGTTTCAAATCTCGATTCTCAAATCTTTTATTACCAAGTCCTTCCTCCCGGAGGTCTCCCCATTTGCCAAGGCTGCTGTGGCTGTGCTTCCGGCTGCTTGAAATTCCCGATAATGTAGGTAAAGGTCAGCATGCCATATCGGGTCAACACATTGGTAAAGACGTCGGTCACGGCCACATCGGAGATGGTTCTGCTGATACTGTTGTTTTGGTTCAACAAATCAAAGATCACGACTTTCAATTCAGCCTTGTTGTTTTTCGCGAAGCGGTATCCTCCTTCGATATTCCACAACCAGAAGTTCTGGTCAAAACCTTCAGACAATCCGCTGTAAAGTGTGTGAGCAACATTGTTTCCCACAAACACTTTCCCGTTTTGAGAGGAAAAATAAAGCCTGATGTTGGATTCTTGCTGATAATAGTTGTTGTCCAAATCCTGTTGAAGACTGGAATTGACAATATTATAAGTCCCGGTGGATTGGATTGAGAAATCCACGTTTTTGCTGATGTTGGAGCTGAAAGTCAAGCCTTGGCTGAGCGCAAGGTTGTCATTTATGTTGTTGTCACCATTGATCATCCCCGGAATCCGGTTGAAACTTACCCGGCTGTTGGTGTTGAATTGGGTCTTGATTTTTTTGATCGGAGCACCATAAGTCAGGAAAAAGCTGGATCTCCAGTTTCCGTCCAAATTCACCGGTTGGGTGATTTGTCCTCCCGGACGGAGTAGGATTTCCCCATTGATCAACGTATCCTGGGCAGTAATGAAGGTATTGCTTCCGATGTAATTATTGGTTGCTGAATAGTTCAGGAACATAAACAGCGTCCGGGACTTCTCCAGATTTACTTTGCTGATGTTCGCGAAAATATTGTGGTTGAAACTTTGAGCAAGGCTGGGATTTCCCACACTTAGATTCAGTGGATTTTGGTTGTTGACCACATTCTGGAGCTGGTTTACCCTAGGCTCTTCGGTATCGGTTCGGTATCGGAATCTCCAGCTGAAGCCGGTTTCTCGATTTCTGAAATTGACATTGGCGCTTGGAAGGATGTTGCTAAAATCCCTTTTGAAAACTCCTTCTGTCGGGAAAAATGATTCATTATCCAAAGTGGCAAACTGGTAATCCAAGTTTAAATTAATGCTATAGCCGCCGGTATTGTACGCATAGCCTGAGCGTATTCTTTGCGTGATAAACTTGTTGTCAAATTCATTGGACAAGGCCGTATCCAACACAGGTCTGCGCTCATCATCGAGGATATAAGTTTTCTGATCAGCCACAGTTTTGTTATTTCCTACTTGGTATCCCAAAGTACCAATCGATTTTTCACTTAATGGCTCGGTTAAAGTCGCGTTGATCCGGTAATTGAATCCGTCATTCAAGGCATCTGTCTCCTGAAGGGTAGTGTCTACCAGATTTCTCCCAAAATCTCTGCTGGCAGCGAGAAGGTCAGACATTTGATCACGATTATTCCAAGCGGTAAAGATGTCAGTAGAAAACGTTCTACCTTTTTTCTCAAATTTATATCGGTAGGTCAGGTTGTTTGAAATATTGAAGGCCTGCGTTTCTGCATCTGTAATTGACCTCAATGCGGAAAGTGAATCTCCTGTACTTGCCAAGGTCAATGCATCCCTGTCGCTGAAAGTATTGTTGGTCTGAAAGGACAGGTTTGGAGTCAGGATGATGGAATTTTTCTCATTCAAGTCCGCCTCAATCCTCGCATTTGCCCGGTGGTTGTAATTATCCACCGTATTGATCAGGTTCTCTTGATAATACTGTCGCAGGTTTTCATTTACTACTGTTTCCCTATTAGTGATTTGCTGAAGCGTACTCGTGGAATTATTAAAGAAATAGCTCCCGGTGAAATTGACTTTTGATCCCCATTTGTCTGAATAATTCAAACCCAAGGCATTGGTTGCAACAATTCCGCCAGTATTCCCAACGAAGAAATTGTTGTTTCCTCCACCACCC
>NZ_MUNY01000034.1 GCF_002002735.1 Algoriphagus sp. A40
CTTGCCACTTCCTTTCCTTCGATGCCGATATAAATGCTCCTGGAGCCTATATCGATT
The DNA here is from genome assembly GCF_002002735.1 of Algoriphagus sp. A40. Lineage (GTDB taxonomy): Bacteria > Bacteroidota > Bacteroidia > Cytophagales > Cyclobacteriaceae > Algoriphagus. The sequence continues at coordinate 58 of NZ_MUNY01000034.1, forward strand.
CCTGCTGAATGAAGATTGATCTTTTCCATCCGGATTAGTTTTAAATCCCAAACCCGTTGAACACCTGTAGGGCCAGGCTACCAATCGGACAAGTGAATCACTGTACCATTCTTTTGTACTCAGTTCAACGGAACCATACTCAGCGACAGGCAGGTGCACTATCACGAAGGCGGCCAAACTGTTTAGGAAAAGACTAAGTTAACCCCGTCATTTCCTTTTTGTATGTTCCCGGAATATTTAAGACTCAGCCTGACACGCCTGTCGGACTGAGCGGAGTCGAAGTCCTGCCAATTATGGGTTGACTTCTCTTCGGTCTTCGGTCTCCTGTCTTATTTTTCCATCAAATGTTTCTTCAGAAAATCGGCAGTCAGCTGTCCGACTTCAATCATATTCTCCCATTTCATCCAATGGTGGGTATCTCCCGGGATCAACACGGATTCGTAAGGCATTCCCAGTTCCTCGAAGCGTCGGATCAAGTCAGTCGTCTGACTCACTTCTACATTCCGGTCATCATCGGAATGAATGAAAAGCACCGGGCTTTTCCAAGTGGCCAAATCCGGCATCGGTGAGGATTTCCAAGCTATTTCCTTGGCTTTTTCGTAATCCGGAGCCCCTTCATAGCCTTCCGGCAACTCATATCGTCCATCCAAATCATGCACCCCGTGGATGTCCACGCCGACTTTGAAAAGTTCAGAATCCCGGGCCAAAGCCAGGGCAGTCAGGTAGCCGCCATAGCTTCCTCCATATACTCCTATCTTGGTTGGGTCGACTTGGGATAAAGCCGCCAAATATTCGCCGCCGGCCTTGATGTCCTGGTATTCCACCGCTCCCTGATAGTAACCATAGGCAGGTCGGTGAAACTCAAAGCCGTAACCGATTCCCAATCGGTAATTGACCGAAAGAACCACAAAGCCCAATTCAGCCAAATACTGGTTGTAGGCATAGGTATTTGAATAATAGTCCATGTAGCTCCAGCCCAAAAGCATCTGCCGCTGCGGTCCGCCGTGAATGAAGACCACGCCGGGCTTCTTGGTCGGTCCGTCTTCCTTTTCGAAAAGCTGTCCATATACGGTCGTCCCATCCGGAGCTTTGAAACTTACCTGCTTAGGTGTGACCAGTTTGCTTTGTGGAAAATCTGAAGGAATACTCGCTTCCTGGAGAAGCGATGCCCCTTTGTCGGTTTTCACAGTGACCAAATGGGAGCGCTGAGGCGAAGCAGAGAAATAGGCCAGTTTATCAGCTGATCCGATCGCAACAGGATAAGCCTCGATGCCGCTTCCTTGGGTTTCCCAGGTTAGTTTTTTGGTAATAAGATCGATGAAACCGACGTGTCTCCGATCCAGATCTTCTTTTTCCGCTCCCGTGTTTCCAGAAAAGACTACTTTTTTTCCGTTCGGGCTCAGTTTGATCTGCTCGACCATGTATTCTCCTGGGGTGAGGGATTGGATATTTTTGCTGGAAATATCCAGGGCAAAGAGATGCTGCCAGCCCTCATGGTAGGATTCGAAAACGACTTCTTTTTCATTGGGGAAAACAAAAAAACCATAGCGATACGATCCCCGGAGCGTTTCAGGTGCTTTCCAAAGCAGTTCTCCTTTACCGCTTTCGACGTCTGCCAGCCAGATTTCCCATGGAACGGGTCTCGGTTCCAGCAGCGAAAGCGCCGCTCCGCTGCCTCCCAAAGTCTTGATAAAAGCGATTTGGCTGCCGTCAGGCGACCATTTAGGCTGGGAGTATCGGTGAAAAGATGGAGCGATCCAGTGGATAGGGGTTTCTTGATTCTCATAGATTCCAAGAAGCTGGTGCCCGCCGCGATTCACAGTGAAAGCAAGCTTTTCTCCATCCGGTGAAAACTCCAAAGAATTAACATTTCCCTTGATTTGAAAGAGTTGGGCAGGTTTTTCTTCTCCACTTAGGTCACCTTTCCATACTTGCCCATTTTTGAGGTAAAGCAATTGATTTTGTTTACCTAAAACGAAGTCATCGCCTTCTACTACGGGTTCCGCTATTTTACTATCCAAGCTGATTTTCCAGATTTCGACCTTTGGCAAAGTTGGCATATTCAGTGCGTTGACAGTGGAGGAAGCATTGCCGCCACCATGGTCGCCGCCGCAGACAAAGACCAGCCAGTTTCCATCCGCCGTGAACTTCAGACTGCTGATTTCCTGCCCATCGTCTTCAGTGAACTTGGTAAGTTTCACAGGCCGGAAATCCGGCTCTTCGGCGAAATAGACATTGCGTTTGCCTTGCTCATTCATCGCCCAGGCGATTTTTTCTCCGGTCGGAGAAGAAGTCAATCCAGATGGGAAACTGAATTTCCCAATCTGCTCCATGGTGAAGGATTGGGCAAATAGTTGCTGGGAAATTAGTAGAAAAAGGAGCATGAAAATGGGGATATGTTTCATGGTATTAGTATCGGTCATGGATAAAATACAGCACCTTTTGCAATTCGGTTTTCAGGTCGTTTGCAGGAATTGCGTAGTTGTTCATCATGCAGGAAAAGTGCAGGATTTTTCCGCTTTTGGTGATCAAATAACCACTTAGCGAATTAGCCATGCTAAGGGAACCGGTTTTTGCGTAGATGTAAGGAGGCTGGCCCGGATCGGCTTTGTACCAGGCTTTGATCGTGCCGGATTCTCCACCTGCGGGAAAGTAGGCCTTGATTTTCTCCAAAGGGACTTCCTCGCGGATCTTGCCCAGCAAGGCGATGATAGACCTGGGCGTAAACATATTCTGGGAGGAAAGCCCAGAGCCATCCACCCACTGCGGTTCGTCGGGAAGGTCTTTCAAGAGATTTTCTTTGGAATAGGCAATGGCTTCGGCAATATCCAGCTTGTTTGTCAGCTGATCCGAGACTAAGAACATGAGCTGTTCTGCGAGGAAATTGTCGCTGATCTTCATCATCTGTGCATAGATGCTGTCAGCCGATGCGGTGAGCAATTTGGACGGCTCTTCCTCAAAGTAGCTTTTGTTGGAAATCAGGGTAACTGGTTTGCCCGTCGCCTCTTCGAGCATTGTTTTGGTCAAGTCTGGCGAGGTGATGAAAGGAATGTCCCGCTCAAACTGCTCTTCATTGGCTTCAGATTTATAGAAGTAAGGAAAGCTGTTTTCAAGATGCTTTCTGGTGAATGAAAACGCTCCCGACTCCTCGCTCTCTACTTTGTCCATCGCCGCTTTGAACTGCTCAGGATAGACGCTGAAATCCGTGTCTCCTTTTTTCTTTTCAAACCGCACAATATCTCCATAGACTGGCAGGGCGGAACGCTCAGCCGCATAGTAGTAAGGGAACCAGTTCCAGGACCAGCCCGGTCCGAAAGCTTCCACCTGATCAAAATTGTCCAGGAGATAAAGCTTTTTAGGAGAGGCTTTCAAAAAGTCAATAGCGACCTCATTTTTCAAATCCGGATGGAGCAAGCTGGGATCACCGGTGCCCCAAAAGATCAGTGAATCACCTTTTTCCAGATAGTTCAGGCCATTGACCAGGCTGTCGCCCAGAATGGAATAGGAAGTATAAAAAGTGAAAATCTTGGTGTTTGAAGCAGGAATAAAATACTTGTTGGAGTTGATCTCAACCAAGGCTTTGTCCTTCTCCGGATCGAGGAGCATAAAGCCAAAGTGGCCTTTGTCGAAGACATCGGATTTGCTGAGCGACTTGTTTATTTTTTGGACGGTGCAGGAACAGAAGGCTATCAGTATAACCAGGAGAATTTGCTTCATTCCCTTAAAATAGGAAAAGCCGCTCAATTTGAGCGGCCTTTCTTTGTTGGTGATTTGGTTGATTTATTTTTTGGTTATGATTTTAGTCTCAGTGACGATTTTCTTACCATCCACATACTTGATTTCTTTTTTCACTTCCACATTTTCAGCCATTGCAGCAGTTCCGTGTGGTTTTTCTGATATGTGAGGGGCAATGACCAAGGCAACAATGGACATCAATTTAATCAGGATGTTCATAGATGGACCGGAAGTGTCTTTGAATGGATCACCAACCGTGTCACCAGTTACCGAAGCCTTATGCGGCTCTGATTTCTTGTAATACATTTCACCGTTGATTTCTACTCCTTTTTCAAAGGACTTCTTGGCATTGTCCCAAGCTCCACCCGCGTTGGATTGGAAAATCCCCATCAATACACCGGAAACAGTTACGCCAGCAAGTGTGCCACCCAGCACCTCTGGGCCAAATGCAAAACCGATGATGATTGGAGAAAGAAGCGCAATTGCACCCGGAGCAACCATTTCCCGGATCGAAGCTTTGGTGGAGATTTCCACGCATTTTTCATATTCCGGCTTGGCTTTGTATTCCATGATGCCAGGAATCTCTCTAAACTGACGTCTCACTTCATTTACCATGTCCATGGCAGCACGACCTACAGCAGCGATTGCAAGGGAGGAAAAAATGAACGGGATCATTCCACCGACAAAGAGGCCTGCAAGAACAGGAGCCTTATAAATATCAATGGCATCAATACCAGCGATTCCAACGAAAGCCGCGAATAGTGCCAAAGATGTCAAAGCAGCAGAGGCAATTGCAAAGCCTTTTCCTGTTGCCGCAGTAGTATTTCCAACAGCATCCAAGATGTCTGTACGTCCACGTACTTCCTCAGGCAGCTGACTCATTTCAGCTATACCACCGGCGTTGTCAGCGATAGGACCAAAAGCATCGATTGCTAACTGCATGGCAGTTGTTGCCATCATACCTGCAGCTGCGATTGCCACTCCGTAAAGTCCGGCAAACTCATATGCACCATAAATACCGCCAGCCAAAACCAGAATCGGTAAAACTGTAGACTCCATACCGACAGCCAAACCACCGATGATGTTGGTTGCGTGACCTGTTCCAGATTGCTTGATGATTGACAACACAGGGCGCTTGCCCATAGCGGTGTAATATTCTGTGATGATGGACATCAAGGTGCCAACTACCAGACCAAGTATGATCGCATAGAAAACGTCCATGCTGGTAAACGCATAACCCCTAATCGAAAGTGTGTCGGGAAGCATGTATTTAACAACAAAAAAGGATGCAATGCCTGTGAAAAGGATGGAAGACCAGTTGCCCATATTCAGAGCTTTTTGGACATCGCCTTTGTCATCTTTGATCGTGACAAAAGCCATTCCCATGATAGAGAATACAATTCCCAAGCCAGCCAATACCATTGGAAGCAGGATCGGTGCAATACCGCCGAAGTTATCCAGGGATACAATCTCCCGACCCAAAACCATCGTGGCAAGAATTGTTGCCACATATGAACCGAACAAATCGGCCCCCATTCCGGCTACGTCGCCTACGTTGTCACCAACGTTATCTGCAATCGTAGCAGGGTTACGAACGTCATCTTCAGGGATTCCGGCTTCAACTTTTCCTACTAAGTCGGCTCCAACGTCAGCTGCTTTAGTATAAATTCCTCCACCCACACGGGCAAAAAGTGCGATTGATTCAGCTCCAAGGGAAAAACCTGCCAACACTTCCAGGACTTTTTCCATTTCGACACCGTTTACTCCGGCACCTGTGCTGACTACAAAGACTTGGTACAAAATGATAAATATGGATCCAAGGCCCAATACTGCCAATCCTGCCACTCCAAGTCCCATTACAGATCCTCCGGTGAAAGAGACTTTGAGTGCATGCTTAAGGCTGGTACGCGCAGCCTGAGTTGTCCTTACATTGGCTTTGGTGGCGATTTTCATGCCGATATAGCCTGCGAAAGCAGAAAGAAATGCGCCTACGATAAAAGAAATCGCGATAGTTGGATGAGAGGTTTCAACGAGCATTCCAGACCATCCCAAAACAATAGCAGCTATAACTGCAAAATAGGAGAGTACTTTCCATTCTGCTCTCAAAAATGCCATGGCTCCGTCAGCGATGTATCCAGCCAATTCCACCATGTTTTTGTCCCCGGTGTCTTGTTTGACAACCCAGGAAGATTTGATTGCCATTACGATCAGGCCGAGGATCCCCAGAGCTGGGACCATGTAAATCAACGCTTGTTCCATAATTTATTCGGATTCTTTAAAGGTTTACTGTTAGTTAATTGGGCAAATATAGAATTTATACTTTATGCACCAAGGAGGATGAAAATCCATTCCAAACCCCGGGATTTTTCATCCATTTTTCAGAATTCAGGAAAAAATCAGGTTAATTTTCTTTTAGAGGGACTTCGTACAATTTGGAATGTGTTTCTGTATTTATGGTTGGAAATTGCACCGGGATGAACTTATTTGAAGTGTTTGAGGTGGATGTGGAGTAAATTTGAATCCGGTTAAATGTTTTAGTTGTAAAAAAAACACGTGTTTGGTTTTATGTTTTATTTTGATCCAGTTATTCATTCAGTGCTTTCAAACAATTACATCTAGCCTATGAAAAATTTGTATTCTGATTTTTTGTCCTCGGACTCTTCCCAGTGGAGTGATTCACCTATTTTGTTGGCACTTTGGTACGATGCCCAGGGCAACTGGGCTTTGGCACACGACCAAGTAGATCACTTAGCTGGAAAAGCTGCCGCGAGGATCCATGCGTATCTCCATAGAAAAGAAGGAGACCAATGGAATGCAAACTATTGGTATTCAAAAGCTGGAGAACGGATGCCTGACAAAAGTTTGGAGGAAGAATGGGAGGAGTTAGTTACCAGATTTTTGGGGTGATTATTTTAAAGAACCTAGCCCCAGGGGATTTTTTCTAAATGGTAAATTGAAACTGAACCTCTTCTTCCAACCTGAGCACTGGGTTCAGGAAAATATCTTAAGGTGTCAGGCAGCGGGGTCGGTTTATGAAGCGAAGACTTTGGTTTCAAGACTCGCGGCATCAACCGGATTTTTTGTTAAAATTTCTCCAAGCCGGGAAAATTTATAGTTTTTTGGCTGTGTTTTACCTAGAAAATACCCTATACAGGGTATGTTTTAGGACTTGTTAATCAGGTATTTTTGAAATGGTTAACAACCCCTAAAAAATGAAATTCTTTTATCTTTCCTCCAAACCTAACAAAGTCGGCCATTTTGAAATCCATGATAAGGAATGTGAACTAATTCCCGATTCTCTAGAAAGGGATTATCTGGGTCCTTTTAACAATGGCCGTGAAGCATTACGAAAAGCACAACTGATGAAATCGAATGCTGTTTGTTGTGAAAATTGTTGCTTAACAAATTCCCAAACCGTATTCATTACAGCCAAAAGTGAAGAGGCCCAATAGCCCTTGAAAAACAGCGATTTTAAATGCTTGTAAATCAGAGTTTCTGCCTCCGCGGTTGTAAAATTGGTTTTTTTGGCTTTTGAAAATCCTTGAAAAATGTAAATTCGCTTCCCAAACGGGGTGTGGCGCAGTCCGGTAGCGTACACGTCTGGGGGGCGTGTGGTCGCAGGTTCAAATCCTGTCACCCCGACAAAATAGGATTTTAAACCAAATCAAAACTCTGTAAATGGCTGATTTACAGAGTTTTTTATTTTTGAGGTAATCCAAAGAACATCAAAAAAGATGTATACTTCCAGTGTGCGATTTGGTGAGCTGAAAAATAAAAATTATTTCGCTCACCAGAAGTGATATAAATCTCAGGTATACTGAGAATTACAGCATTATGGTATTCACTGTTTTTTGACCCAAAGGCCTCACTTTTGGCTTTATTCTTAAAATTCCAGTAAATAAATAGCAAAATCCGGTCAAATTGACCCCCATTTGCCGGAGTAAAAGGACCTCTGTTAGCCGTATGACTTGTCCCGAGGTATTTCTGGAGGGCCAGGAGGTATAAGGTGACAGCCAGACAACCCGACAACCCACCCATATTTTCCGAAAATGAATTTTCGATTAAGTTTAGTTGGCTGAATTTATTGATATATTATTTTACCATTACTGGTTACTTTTTAAAAAAAATATGAATAAGTTGCTCCATTAAGTAGAAAATTTGGAATTTGTATTTCTACTGATAACTGTTTCCCTTGATTTTGACCCGATACCTTTGATTCGGTCAATGCAAAGAACTTTCCGGTGAAATGAGGAATGGCAGAGTGTGAAATCCTTAGTTGAAAAAAGGAAAAAAGGCGGTTGATTTTGACAGATTCCTAGCTGTTAATTACAACTTTACCCATGCCCAACCTAAAGCCTAAATTTTTACTCGACTGTGCTCAGGAGTCAGGAACCTTTTGGAACCAATTGAAAAACGGCGAAAAAGATGGTTTGGAAAAGTTATACATCACCTATTCTTCAGAACTTTTTAGATATGGAATGGCAATTAAGCCCAACCGAAGTTTCATAAAGGATTGTGTTCAGGAACTGTTTGTGGACCTTTGGAAATATCGCCAAACCCTCAGGCATACCGACAATGTGAAAGTCTATTTGTTTAAGTCGCTTTCTAATAAGATCCTTCGTGAGGTTTCCAGAGATAAGCAGATTTACAAAAATGAAGAGATATCTGATTTCGAATCAGTATTTCTGGAAGAATCCGCAGAAGAAAAAATGATCAACCTGCAGCGGAATGAATCTTTGCAGGAAAAATTGGAGCTTGCTTTGGAAAACCTCCCTCTCCGTCAACGAGAGGTTATCCAATTGGTGTTTTTTGAGAAAATGCACTACGAAGAAGTCTCTAAAATATTGGGAATCACCATAGACTCCAGCTATACTCTGGCTTGGAAGGCAGTTAATAGCTTGAAAAAGAGTATTTTGATATTGGTTCTTCTAGCATCGATTTTTTGAAATCCGATACTTGTGCTGAGCGTAGTCGAAGTATCCTAAATCGCGTAACCAAATCCGACATTCCCTTTGGCTCCTCCTTGTTTTTGCCAAACTAATTTGGGTTGAAGCCGGATAAAACGGCAAAAAGGAGCCGAAAATATTGAACAGACTGCAACCATTTCCTTATCCTGTTGCACAAACTGTAAATCTGAAAAAAAAGTCCAAAAACACAGGATAGATATCCGAATATTCTGACTTACATCTGTAAATACATTGGTGTGGATATTTCGAAGTATTCAGTAGAAGATTTTGTATTGGATAGAGAATTTAGAATTTGGATACTGTCGCCAGATAAAAATTCAAATATCCATTGGGAAAGCGTACTTGTCGAAAAGCCGGAACTGGCGAAAAAAGCCCTGATTGCCAGGGACATTGTGCTAAATCTTAAAAGCAGGGATTTTGACCTGTCAATTTCGGAAGGACTGATATTATGGGACTCAATTGAAAATGAATTGGGTAAAATTGATAGTGAACCGGTAGAATGTGAGATTATACCAATCAATTCCGGATCAGTACTGAAAAAAAGTGAATTTCAGTCCATGCGTTTTAATTGGTTTTCTCAATGGTTTAGAGTTGCGGGGATTCTGATTTTGGCCTTCGCGTTTAGTGTGGTTTTCAATTTGATTTATAAAGAGGAAATCCCCGTAAAGCTGCCTCCGGTTTTGGTCTTCCAGGAGCATAAAACTCCCCCTGGAGTAAAATCCACGATGACCTTGCAGGACGGTTCCAAAGTGATGCTCAACTCGGGAAGTTCGATCCGCTATGTAAAGAATTTTGAAACGGACCAAAGAATCCTTTTCCTGGAGGGAGAAGCCTATTTTGAAGTAGCCAAAGATTCACTGAGGCCATTTTCTGTGATTACTGGAAGTACCAAAACCACAGCATTAGGCACGGCTTTCAATATTTCCTCCTACAAAAATGAGGATACCAATGTGTCCTTGGTGGAAGGTAAAGTGGCCGTTGAGGTAGAGGAAAATAGAGTCGACTTGGAAAAAGGAGAGGCATTGAAAATCAACCGGGAGACTGGTGGAATTAAGAAGGGGCAATTTGACACGGAATTGGTTCTGGCCTGGACAAAGAAGAAAATAATATTCCAGCAGGTGAAAATGATGGAGGCGATCCGGGTGCTTGAAAATTGGTATGGAGTGAAATTCATTCTTAAAAACAAGCCGAAACCAGACCTTTTGATTTTTGGAGTATACGAAGACGAAATTCTTGAAAATGTATTGAATGGACTAAGTTACACGGCAAGATTTGATTACAAAATTGACCAGGATGAAGTCGAGATAACCTTTAAATAACCCTTAAAAACTGAATGCCTATGATTAAATGCGAGACAAAAAAAGAAAACCGGAGATGCGTCAAAACCTTCGGATTAAAGATTACCGGGCTCATAATTTTTCATTTAAATGTTCCCGAAAAGTTTAATTAACCAATACTCAATAGCCAAAATAAACCATGCAAAGCTATGAAAAACCGTTTATTGTTATTTGTAATTAGAATGACGAAGCTTTTTACCTATGCGTTTTTGATCCAGTTTCTTTCCATAACTGTCCTTTATTCCAGAGATGGAGTATCTCAGGTCAAAACCATAGACGAGGTTAAAGTCAAAATGAATTCTCAGGAAACGACATTGTTAAATGTCTTTTCTGAAATTGAGAAAGCGACAAATTTTAAATTTGTTTACACCAACAAGGAAATCCGTGATTTGGGTAATATTTCCCTGAGTGGTGAAGAACAGAGCCTGTATGATGTGCTTGTTTCGATATCCAAACAAACTCAGTTGGAGTTTAAGCAGGTCAACGAAAATATCAACGTTAAAAAATCTGACAACGAAACCTCCACTGTGGAGATGGTTACCATCGCTGCAATGGATAAAAATGTTTCAGGAAAAGTCACCGATGAGAATGGAGAAGCGCTTCCGGGCGCTACGATTTTAGTAGAAGGGACAACAATGGGAACCGTTACTGATATTGACGGTAACTTTACTCTGACTGTACCGGATAATGCAACTTTGCTTATTTCTTACATCGGTTACACTGCCACCAAAGTAGTAGTTGGACAACAATCTGTAATTAATGTTTCACTTCAGGTTGATTCCACGTCTCTGGATGAAGTACTGGTGATTGGCTACGGTACAGTCAAAAAATCCGATTTGACCGGATCAGTAGGTCAGGTTGGGGCAGAGTCTCTTGCAGAAAGACCATCGCCTTCCTTAAATCAGGCACTTTCCGGCAGAATTTCCGGCGTTCAGGTCAATACCAACTCTGGCCGTCCAGGAGGAAGAACCACTGTAAGGATTAGAGGATTTAGTTCCATTAACTCTTCCAACAATCCGCTTTATGTGGTCGATGGAGTTCAGTTGCCAATGGGAAATCAGCAGCAGGCAAGTAATGCCATTGATTACATCAACCCCAATGACATCGTTTCTGTGGAAGTATTGAAAGATGCTTCTTCAACAGCGATTTATGGTTCAAGGGGAGCAAATGGGGTAATTTTGATTACCACGAAAAAAGGCAAATCAGGTGAAGGCACCGTGACATACAACGTGGACGTGAGTGTCCCTGTCATCGGGCCAAACAGACCTGAAGTTCTGAATGCGAAAGAGTATTTAGAAACTGAAGATCTGGCTTGGGCCAACATGGCCAAGTACGATCCGGTAGGATGGGCTGCAGGCAAGTGGGCGTATTTGAACCCAGCTTTGAGAAGAACCGATCCAAGAATCTTTGACGCTAATCAGAATCCGCTTTACGATACCAATTGGCTTGAAGAAACTACTCAGAATACCGTTTCGCAAAACCACCAGTTGGGCTTCCAAGGCGGTAACGAGCGCACTACCTATTCTTTATCCCTTGGATACAGAGACGATCAGGGTTTGGTCAAAACTTCCTACATGAAGCGCTATTCCGGTAGGTTCACAGTCGATGATCAGGTGAAAAAATGGCTGAAAGTGGGGGGTACCTTGAATTACAATAACCAGTCTGAAAACCTCGTGGATACCGGGGATGCTGTGGCTCGCCAGATCGTGGAAGATTTCCCTTTCCTTCCGGTAAAATATGCTGACGGGACCTTTGCAAACAACAGAGACTATCCTTACGCAGAAGGTACCATGAGTTCCATGCACAGATTGTATGGTACCAAGTACATCTTGAATACCCAGACTACCATAGGCAGTGTTTATACCAATATCAAATTTGCCGAAGGATTGGAAATGAGAACTGTACTCGGTGCTAACGTGATGACTCAGGAAAGAGATCAGTCTCAAACCAGAACCTTGGCGATTTCCCAAAATGGAACTGCCTCCAAGGCGATGCAAAAAGAGACTTTTTGGTCTTTGGAAAATTACCTGACCTACAGCAAGGTGTTTGCTGACCGTCATGCATTGACTGCGATGTTGGGTATTTCCTGGCAGGAAACAGCTTTCACTTCCATGACTGCAAGCGTCCAGAACTTCTCTACGGATTATTTTACTTTCAATAATCTTGGTGCAGGTAGCCAGTTGCCGGCCGTTGGGTCAAATGCACAAAGTTTCGCAATGAGCTCTTATTTCGCCCGGATCAATTACATCCTGAATGAAAAATACCTGTTCACTTTCACAGGAAGAGCTGATGGATCATCCAAGTTTGGAGATAACAACAAATACGCCTTCTTCCCTTCTGCTGCAGTAGCTTGGAAAGTTTCTGAAGAAAACTTCTTGAGCTCTAGCGCTACGATTTCCAATCTTAAACTGAGATCCAGCTACGGATTGACTGGTAACTCTGAGATTCCACCTTATTCTTCTTTATCCCTGCTTAGCTCTAACTACGCTGCGATCTACAATGAAACCCGTGTGGGGGGTACAGGTCTCAACAGACTTTCAAACCCGGATTTGAAATGGGAAAAAACAGCTCAGTTTGATGTAGGAATTGAATTGGGTCTGTTCCAAAACAGAATCGCTATGGAATTTGACGTGTACTACAGAAAGACCACCGACATGTTGTTGGATGCACCTGTACCACGCTCAAGCGGCTATTCTGTGATCCGAAGCAATGTAGGCTCTATGGAAAACAAGGGGATTGAATTCAACCTGAACACAGTAAACGTTGAGACCGATAACTTCAGCTGGAATACCAACTTTATGATTTCTGCTAATAGAAACAAAGTGCTTTCTCTTGCTACCCCTGCAGACATATTCGGTGTCGGCGGACCCAACTTCACCAACCAAACCAACATCATCAGAGTGGGTGAGCCAGTGGGTTCTTTCTGGGGTCTGGTTAGAGAAGGTACCTGGAGTGAAGCTGAAAGAGCTGAGGCTGCTGAATTTGTGAGCTATAGAAATGGCTTGACTATGCTTCCTGGAGATATCAAATACCTGGATGTGAATGGTGACAAGGCAATCAACGATTCGGACAGGATGATTATCGGTAATGGTACTCCTGATTTCTGGGGTTCTTTTGTCAACAACTTCAAATTCAAAAACTTTGACATGAGTATTGATCTTGCCTACTCTGTCGGAAATGACATTCTAGACATGACCCTTCACCCAAGTGAAGACCGTCAGGCCTTGGCAAACAGCTACAAGTCTGTACTGACAGCCTGGACTCCGGAAAACCAAAACTCTCCGATTGCAGAAATCCGTGATACCAGAGCAGGATATGTGACTAACGTGGATTCTCATTGGGTGAAAGACGGTTCCTTCCTCAGAGGACGAAACCTGTTGTTGGGCTATACCTTCCCAACTGAATTGACAAACAAAATCAAACTGTCAAGACTGAGAGCCTATACCACAGTTCAAAATTTCTTCCTGGTGGTAGGGGATGATGTAGTTGGAGATCCGGAGCAGACACCTATCCGGGGTGGAAACGGAGACAATGTGTTCTCCCAAGGAATGATTTGGCATGGATATCCTAAGCCAACTACTTTCTTGTTTGGTCTTCAAATTACCCTTTAATCCTGTCCTACTTAAAGAGATTTAAAAATGAAAAATATCAGATTTTATAAAGCATTCAGCCTGCTCTTTGCAGGGGCTTTTATGACCGGAATCGTTGGTTGTTCAGATTTCCTTGAGGAACAGGATCCTTCCAACCTGACACCAGAAAGCTATTACACGATTCCTGACCATGCTGAGGCAGCTTTGGCTGCAGTATATGCAGATACCAGATTTATTGGCAATGATGGGGGAATTTTCTCTTCCACCTGGCAATTTCTCGAAGCACCGACGGGAACTTCAACAACTGAAACCGCGCAAAACTCGGATCTGAACAACTTGTACGGACTGATCTATGACGGCAGAACCCAGCACCTGATCAACTATTGGAACGGCCTCTATAGAGTGATTGCCAATGCCAATTTGGTCTTGGACAAAGTGCCTGGAATCACTCCCATGGATGAAAATCAAAAGAAAAAAGTATTGGGAGAAGCAAGATTCCTCAGAGCTTGGGCCTATTTCTACCTAGTGAGACTTTGGGGCGACGTTCCGTTGATCACTCTTCCGCAGACAGCTGCTTCCGAAGATTTCAAGCCCGCACCAGCTTCTAAAGAGACGGTGTATGATTTGATTGTAGAGGATCTCAAAACTGCTGAAGCTGCGGGTTTTCCTTGGATGGATGTCAGTGGACGGGCTACTTTGGCTGCTACCAAAACCCTCATGGCGCAGGTTTACCTGACTATGGCTGGTTTTCCTTTGAGCAAAGGAACTTCTCATTACCAACTAGCTGCAGAAAAATCCGGAGAAGTGATAGCTTATTCCAAAGCCAATCCACTTTCACTGAATTTGTTTCCTGATTATGCCAATCTTCATGATGAAAAACTGGACAACAGGGTAGAGCATATCTTCATGCTTCAGTACAATGTGGTGGTAGCCGGAAACCCGATGGGTAACATGTTCCCGAACTTCAAGCCGGTAACATTTGCCGGTCCGTCCGGAACAGGCAGTACAGTTCCTACTCAGTCGTTTTACAAATCTTATGAAGCAGGCGATTTGAGAACTGTTGACCAAAAAGGGTTTTTCTATACGACCTATTTCACCAACGGTAGCGGTGCTCGTTTTGATTTGGGTGCACCTTATATCTTCAAGCACTTCAATCAGACAGCAAATGGTTCCGAAGGTGTTCCTGGTACCAGAAACAATAACCTAAACGTGCCTTTGATCAGGTTTGCTGAAGTATTGTTGATCTATGCTGAAGCTCAGAATGAGTTGAGTGGGCCAAACGATTTAGCTTATGAGAGCATGAAAAGAATCCGTGACAGAGCAAAATTGACCACTCCGGCAATGGGAACTTACACCAAGGACACCTTTAGAGATGCGGTTTTGAGAGAGAGATGGCACGAGCTGTGTTACGAGCAGATCACCTGGTTTGATATGCTTCGACTGAGAAAAGTCTACAATGAACTCACTAATGGGTTTGATGAATTTGTAGGCCATATCAATCAAAGTTCCAAGCAAGCCCTTCAGGCTAAGCACCTGCTGATGCCGTATCCACTTCCTGAGATGCAGAACAATCCAAACTTACAGCCTCAGAACCCAGGCTATTAATGATTGGATCAGCCTTCGCGCTGAACAAATTCTAATAAAAAACACTTCCCGATTGGTTCTGCCAATCGGGAAGTTAATTTTCAATATTAATCACCCTTAATAACCTTTTGAATTGGAAAATATTTCTCACAGTGGTTCCAGAAGAAAGTTTCTGGCGACTACCGCTTCTCTGATTGTTTCCCCCTTGCTGTTGAATATACCTGCATTCGCAGGAAATCAGGCCCAAAAACTGAGACACGTCTGTGTCGGAGTAGGGGGAATGGGCAGACATGATCTGCAGCGTTTTATTGCTCATCCCGAGGTCGAAATTGTTGCAATTTGCGATGTGGATGAGGAAAGACTTCAAAAAGCAGCCGAACTGGCACCCAATGCCCGACAGTACAAGGATTGGAGGGTTTTGCTGAAAGAAGAGTCCCAAAATTTTGATTCCATCAATGTCAGTGTACCTGACCACAACCATTTCGCAATTGCCATTAGTGCCATCAAAATGGGCAAACATGTCTATTGCCAAAAGCCCATGTGCCACGATGTATCCGAAATCAGGGAACTGACCGAGGCAGCGATAAAAGCCGGAATTGTCAGTCAGTTGGGTACCCAACATGCCTCCGGAAAAGGAGACCGGACTGGAGTTCAATGGATCAAAGAAGGCCATATCGGAAAAATCAAGAAAGTTTACCTTTGCTCCAACAGACCCGGCGCGACAGAAGCGTATCGGTTTCCGGGACCCAGGCCAGCAGAAGGACAGGATCCACCTGCCACGCTCGATTGGGAGCTTTGGACCGGTACAGCACCGCTTCGCCCCTACAATCCGACTATTTACCATCCCTCCAAATGGAGAGCCTGGCAAGACTTCGGTACCGGCTGGTCCGGTGATATCGGATGCCATATTTTTGATGCGGTCTGGAAAGGAATGGGCCTCAAAGCACCGATTTCAGTACACGCCAGAGTTCAGGAATCCTGGCAAAATTCCCCGGAAAGAAGGGCCGATACCTGGCCACAAAGCAATCACATCACCTGGGTTTTTCCGGGAAATGAAATGACCGAAACCGATGAATTTACAGTGGAATGGTTTGATGGAGAATTCTATCCACCAGAGGAAGTTCGAGCCCTGTATACCGGGGGAGAATATCCTGCAGAATCGGCCATGCTGGTTGGTACGGAAGGAGCCTTGTTGATACCACATACCAAAATGCCTGTCCTGCTACCGGAAACTAAGTTTCAAGCTGTGAAAAATCCGGAATTGGAAGAGCGGGACCATTACCACCACTTTGTGGATGCCTGCCTGGGCAAAACAAAAACTGAAAGCCATTTTGGCCAAGCCGGCCCTATGACGGAAGCCATTATTCTGGGTACTGTTGCGATCCGGGAGCCCCAAAAAGTACTGGAATGGGATGCGAAAAAGATGAGAATTCCAAACCATTCGGAAGCTGAAAAATATTTGGCCCGGAAGTACCGAAAGGGCTGGAAAGTTTAACAGGTTTCAATTAGTCTATTTCAGAAATAAATGAGTATTCCTCTGGGATTCCTCCCTGAGGAATTATTAAAACCATATAACATTTAAAAAACATGAGTTTTCAGATAAAACCAAGTAAGGATTCCTACGATGTCATTATTGTAGGCTCAGGTGCTGGAGGGGGGATGGCAACAAAAATCCTTGCGGAAGCGGGACTTTCTGTTGCTGTTGTGGAAGCCGGTGGGGATTGGGATCCTGCAAAGGAAGAAGATCGGACCCAGCTGAGATTTCCTTGGGAATCCCCAAGAAGAGGAGCAAGCACCCAACTCAGGCCATTTGGCGATTTTGACGCCGCTATTGGTGGCTGGGAGATGCCGGACGAACCCTATACCCGAAAAGACGGGACGCAATTCGATTGGTTTAGATCCCGAATGCTGGGTGGCCGAACCAACCACTGGGGAAGAATTTCCCTTCGTTTTGGACCGGATGATTTCAAAAGAAAAAGCATTGACGGACTGGGCGACAACTGGCCGATTGGCTATGATGACGTTAAGCCTTATTACGATAAAGTAGATAAGCTCATTGGAGTTTTTGGTTCAAAAGAGGGCATGAGAAATGAGCCGGATGGCCTTTTTCTTCCACCTCCAAAGCCGAGATTGCATGAGATGTTTATGATGAAAGGGGGCAAAAAGCTTAATATTCCTGTCATCCCTGCCCGATTGTCCATCCTCACTAAGCCTATCAACAAAGATCGCGGAGTTTGCTTTTTCTGCAGACAATGTAATCGGGGCTGTCAGGTCCATGCAGATTTCTCGGCAAGTACGGTGCTTGTGAAGCCGGCTATGAAGTCCGGACAGGTGGATTTGTTCACCCATTGCATGGTCAGAAAGGTGACTACGGATGCATCCGGTTTGGCTACAGGGGTTTCCTATGTAGACAAGAGGGACATGAAGGAATACAAACTGACGGGCCGAACTGTGGTGCTGGGAGCTTCCGCCTGTGAATCAGCACGTATCATGTTCAACTCCAAGTCCACCATTCACCCGGATGGTATTGGCAATTCAAGCGGAATGCTCGGTCGATACCTTCATGATTCGACAGGAGCTGGCAGATCTGGAATTATTCCTGAAATGATGAATCGTAAGCGATACAACGAAGACGGAGTTGGAAGTAACCACATTTACTCTCCTTGGTGGCTTGACAATAAAAAACTTGATTTTGCCCGTGGCTACCACATCGAGTATGGCGGGGGATTAGGCATGCCATCCTATGGTTTTGGATCCAACATGGATGTGATCAGAAAGCATGTGGAAGATGAGTTTGGCAAACCGAGTCCAAACGGAGGCTACGGTGAAGGACTGAAAAAAGACATCAGAACCCTTTATGGAAGTACAGTAAGTATGTCAGGAAGAGGGGAAAGCGTTCCTCAGTACGATAATTACTGTGAAATCGACCCAAGTGTGGTGGATAAATTTGGTATTCCGGTGCTTCGATTCAACTACAATTGGACAGACAACGAAATCAAACAAGCCAAGCACATGCAGGATACCTTTGAGGATATGCTGCTGAGCTCCGGTGCAACATTGCTCGGAACCAAACCTGGACCTGAGACCCAATATGGTCTCCTCGCCCCTGGCAGGATCATCCACGAAGTAGGTACTACCCGAATGGGGGATGACAAGGCAACTTCGGTTGTGAATTCAAACTGCCAGACACATGATTGCAAAAACCTCTTTGTAGTCGATGCTGGACCATTTGTCTCTCAGGCGGATAAGAACCCAACCTGGACCATCTTGGCCCTTTCTTGGAGAACATCCGATTTTATCATCAATGAAATGAAAAGCAAAAACCTTTAAGCACTGAATCATGAACAGAAGAGAAAATCTAAAGCTTTTATTCGCAGGTTCTTTGGGGACAGGGTTGATCTTGACAGCCTGCAGTCCGGAGGAAAAAATTGCCGACCTCTCACCAAAAATCCTGGGTACTCCAGGAGGAAGGGTTCCTGAAGAAATCGAACGGGACAATGCGCTCCTTTCTGACAAGTTTTTGACGGAGCCCGAAATGGCTCTGGTCAGTATTCTGGTAGATATTGTGGTTCCGAAAGATGCGGTTTCCGGAAGCGCTACTGAAGCGAAAGTTCCAGACTACATTGAGTTTATGCTGAAGGATCAGCCTGCCAATCAGACTGCCTTCAGAGGCGGATTGATGTGGATCAACTCACAGGCTTATGAGCGTTTTTCCAAATCCTTCGCTGAAATTTCTGAAGGGGAAAGGATGCAGATTATCGACGAGATCGCTTGGCCTGAAAAGGCTGCAAAAGGAATGGAAACCGGTGTCAAGTTTTTCAACCTGTTGAGAAATATGACTGTCTCCGGATTTTATACCACTGAGATCGGGTTCAAGGACATCGGCTATGTAGGCAACCAACCAAATGTTTGGGATGGCGTTCCTCAGGATGTAATGGATCAATACGGTCTGGCTTTGGACGAAAAATACCTGAGTGTTTACCTGACACCTGAAGGAAGAGGAAGCATCGCGACCTGGGATGATCAGGGAAATTTGATCTCTTAAGCAGGGAAATAATTTGCTAATTTATATATGCCCAATGGGCTAAGGCCTTGTTGAATTCAGTTTCAGCAAGGCCTTTTTGTTTTCATCCATTCAGAATACCATGCTCCTTGGCGCATAGGTTCATTATTTTAAATGTAAATCCGCAATGACACCACCACAAAGATTAAAGCAGAATAAGATTTGGGGAGTCGATAATTCGACTAAATTTCAAATCGTCTTCTTATGTAGCTCCGAAGGAGCCTAACCATTCATGACCCTGTACGAAGTGCAGGGTAGCCATTGAATTTCAATTCCTATGAGCCCTGAAAGGGTGAAACTTCAACGTATCGCCCCTTCGGGGCTCCTTTTTTTATTGTGTTGACTTTACCCCCGGCTATACCGGGGGTTATGAATTGTTTTGATCCTTCGGATCTAAGACTTCCAAACATTGACCCGCATATTTTCTAATTCAATTTGCCTACTGGAGTCATTGCGGATATTTATATTATTTTATAAAACCGGAACTATTTAACTTCTATTCAAGTATTTATATCGAAATCTGAATATCCAAAAACTTGTGCGCAACTTGAATGGTAAGGTTTGAAGCTCAAATATGGCTGCTGTGGACTGTGGTCTGTTGACAGTGGACAATTACCCGCTTTAAAAAAACTCAATTAATTTCTCCAGTCAGGATTCCGGACAATCAGATATTTTACCAGCAATAGTCTATGATCAACACCCCATATTCCGCTCACCTGGATTTTAAGCGACTCTTTAGCCAATGGGAGAAATTTGCTGATATCACCAAAGCAGATACCTGTCTTTACCGGGATCTCAGTAACAGACTGTTGGAGTTCCCTGATTTAAACCAAAGTCCGGTAGATCCGGAAGCACTGAAAAAACCGGAAAATTTCCTGGGTTTTGGTTTGATTTTAGGTTCTCTTTTTCCCCTATCCGGCCAGGAAGAGAACCGGATTTTGGCCCTTTCGGCACCTTTTGATTTTCAGCCCCTTTATTCAACTCCGGTTTTCAGGGAGATTTTTCTCAATGAAGACGGCACCATGAAAATCCCCGAAAACCTGGATGTCAATAAGATCCAATTCAATAAAATGCTTCACATCTATAGCCTGATCATTGATCAGATCTATGGAATCAAAATCAACCAAATCCATCCGCTGGTTTTCAAATACCGCCAACCCGATGGAATCACCAAACATTTTCAGATCCAGATCAACCTCCAATTTGTCAGAGTAATTGCCAAAGGCCCTCTTCCTGATATTCAAAATCGGGACGAAATATGCTCCTGCACTATCCCTGATCATTACGATCTGGAAAACTGGATGAAAGTTTTACCTCTGAGTTTGTTTGAATTCAATGGCTTTGTGCTGCTGGAAGCTCAGGACATCACGGTGTCCCAAAGTGTGGCCACGCTGAACGAGGCTGTACTCAATCAGGACGAAATTTCACCTGAAGAATTTGTCGGAGTGGTGGAGGATTCGGTGAAATCTCTCATCGGAAATCCCGATATAAAAGTAGGATTGGCCTCCCTGCAGCAAATCAAGGGAAAACTGGTCTTTTCCAAAAGTCGCATTGCAAACAGCTACATTCTAAAAATGCTCTGCAATTCGGATTGCGAAAAACCATACCAGGGAATCATCAGTTTTCTTTCAGCCATCCAAAAGCCAGTCATGCTCAACGAGTTGTCTGCGGATAATGAAGAAAGTCGCTTCATGTCCAAAGTAATCGAAATGGGAGTGAAGGAAGTTATTCTCTATCCGCTCAAGCACAAGGGAAATCTGGTAGGCGTATTGGAAATCTGCTCCCTCGAAAATGATGCCTTTGACCCGATCATATTTCATCAGCTGGATATGCTGGCACCTTCGCTTTCACTGGCATTCTCCAGACAGGCGGCCCAGCTGGATTACAAGATCAAATCCTTTATCCGAAAGAATTTCACGGCGATTCATCCTGTCGTGGAGTGGAAATTTGATGAAATCGCTTTGGATTATGCCTTGGCTGAGGAGCAGGAAACTAACCCGGAAATTCCTCCGATCAATTTCCAGGATGTTTTCCCATTGTATGGAGCCGTGGATGTCAAAAACTCCACACTTGAACGGAACAATGCCATTCACGATGACTTTTTGATCCAGCTGAGTCTGGCCAAAAAGATCCTGAATGATGCCAGCTTATTGCATTATTTGCCTCTCCTGGATAGGATGGTGGAGAAAATTGAGGAATTCGAACAGCGGATTCAACTGATCCTCATGAGTGAGGAAGAAGTGAGGATTACCGAGTTTTTCCATCAGGATTTGGATCCGACATTCAGACATTTAAGTCAGACTTTCCCGGATTTGACTCAAGCGGTGGAGGAGTATTTTCAGGCGCTCGATCCTCAGATGGGCATCGTGTACATTCACAGAAAGGCTTTTGAACAAAGTCTGAAAGAAATTAATCAAGTCGTTGGCCAGTATTTGGACCGGGAAGAAGCCAAGATCCAACAGATGTTTCCCCACTATTTCGAGAAGTTTAAAACTGACGGGATCGAGTACAACATCTACATCGGTCAATCCCTGGTCAAAGACCGGAAATTTGACCCGATATACCTCAAAAATCTAAGACTTTGGCAGCTTCAGACCCTAATTGACATCGTGAACCTAGTCGCTGAAAAATCTCCTTCATTGGACGTGCGGCTGGAGACCACTCAATTGATTCTGGCCCACAGTGCTCCCTTGACTATCAGTTTCCGCCTTGAAGAACGAAAGTTTGATGTCGAAGGAGCTTACAATATCCGATACGAAATCATTAAAAAACGCATTGACAAAGCGCTCATCAAAGGTACCAACGAGCGCCTTGTTCAGCCGGGAAAAGTGGCCATTGTCTTTTCCCAGCCAAAAGATGCCAAAGAATACCTTGATTTCATCCATTTCTTCCAGAACCGACAGATGCTAGAAGAAAACATCGAACAACTTGAGTTGGAGGATATGCAGGGTGTCCATGGGATGAAGGCAATCCGTGTCACGGTCATTCCAAAAAAAGGGCTGAATCAAAACGGGAAGTCAGAACTGATAGCCGAAACTGAAGAAAGGTAAAGTTTCCTCTTTATTGAATCCAACGGAAAAAGTGGCCACAAACTGACTGATTGGAGCAATCCAAATGCCTCCTCCCAGGGAGTTGTGCCAATTTGTGGAATCTTCACCTTCCAACCAGACTCTGCCGATATCATGGAAACCGATCATCCCCACAGTCGCTGGTAGGATGGGATTACGAAAATTGAAAAGCTGAAGTCTGATCTCCAAATTGTTGTAAAACATCGCGTCCCCGTTGTACCGGTATCTTCGATAGCTTCTCAGGTTGTCCATTCCTCCGAGGATTTGCCCTTGGAAATACTCATAGTTTCCAAAGTTTTTCCCACCGCCGACACGGTTTGCCCAGACCAGTTTGGATAGGTATTTGAAAGACCAGAAAAGCCGCAACTCAGCATTGACCGAAGTGTAATTTGTGGCATACTTGTTTATCCCCTGGAAATGTTTGATTTCCTGGCGAAAGTAAAAACCACGGGTCGGCATTCGTAGATTGTCCCGTTTGTCAAATTCCAGCAAAGCAGTCAATCCCCCATAAAACTTGGCTTGATCCAGATTCACCTGATCCACATCACTTTCGGGTGAGGTGATGAATTTGTCGACATTGTCATTCGGATCAAATCGGTACACCTGATAGCTGGGGCCAATGGCAAATCGGCCGTTATCCCCCAATTGGGTTTGAAGGCCCGTGCTCAGTTCGTACCAGCTAAACCGGGATCGATAGTAGCGGATGTTATGCTCCTCACGATTGAATTCGCTGTCATTTCCTGCCCCGAAATAGTTGAAGACATAATCGGGGGCCTTCACATCTGCCAGCCATACCAAGTCCCAACTTCCGACCAGATCCACCGATCGTCCTTTATATTCCAAGTTGAAGGCACCGGTTTTTACAGCATAGTTTCCAGTCAGGGAATGCATGGCCGAATAGGGTTTCTTTTTGAACCCGTGCTTTTCCCAAAGCAGTCCCGCTCCCAAAAACAAGCCATCGTCCTGATTGAATTCGACTGAAGCCAGGGGCATGACTTTGTCGTATTTGAATGCCATCCGGTCATAGGCCAGGTAGTCCGGACTGGGGGCTTCTTTGACTTTCAGATTGGGGCCAGTATAGGAGGAGCGGGCGTTTTTTGGAACGTACACCAAGTGCTTTTTTCCATTGATTTGGGCCGAATCATGGAGTGCTTTTTGACCTTCCCCCGGGATCACCCGGATCAGGATTTTGCTTTTGCCTTCGCCTTGCCAAACAAAACGATCCTCGCCTTTCAGACCATACAATCGGATTTCCTTGGTCTCTGACGGAGAAAAAGTCCGGTTATAAATCCGCTGCTCCAGTTCGCCATCTTTGTTGATCTTTCGGACTTCCACATCTACTTTGCCATTGGGCAAATGCTTGATTTCAAATGCTTCGTCCTTGTCGGTGCCAACCACGTCCACACCGTCTGCAAGAAAATCGTAGTATTCCAAAGCTTTTTCCCTGAGCCAGTTTTTCCTTGTCAAAAGTTTCGCCTGAATCTCAAGACCGTCCTTTTCGGCAATCTCTGAAGGCCAATCCTGGAATGCTCCATGGATTGCTTCTTCTGTGAGTTTGGGTAAAAATTGGTCAAGTTCTTCCTCCCAGTCTTTCCGATCCAATTTGTTCATAAAGCTCCTGTCGAAATACCGCCCATTGAACATAAACCCGTTCACATTTTTCAATTCGTGATCAAATCCCTGAAACTTCGGATTGGACCATTTTCGGCTTGCCAGTTTGGGAAAAAATCCTTCATTCACAAAAAATGCCTGGTCCCTGTCTCTCGGCATCGGAGTGAATTCGAGCCCGTTTTTCCCTTTTTCGGCCACCCATCTCCATTGATCATCGTGCCGGTCCCAATCCGCAATCCAAAGATCAAACAGTCGGGCTTTCAGGACATCTTTTTGCTTTACCTCGTTGTCATTGTCCTTGTAAAGCACCTGCAGCATTTTGTCTGTGCTGTAAAATTCAACATCATCCGAAGCCCCCTTTCCTGCAATTTCCCTTTCCTCAAACAAATAGAGGGCGCTGCCAAAATCCCTCCGATAAATCCCCAGCATCGGATCATCCGGCAAATAGATGATTTGGGGATTGGTATGGATGATTCCGGCACTTTCAGCCAATCGGGCGACTGCTATGGAAGCATAGGGATGAGAAGCAGAGATTTGATCCTGGACGATGTCTTTTGCGACAGTTTTGCGTAAAATGGGAGGAATGGCGTTTTCTGGATATTTGTTGACCGAGCGGAGGACAAATTCCTTTCCGTTGGGATTTTCCAAACGAAGAGATTTGGTCTGCATGCCTCCGCCCCGTTGGATGATCTTCAATCCTCCTTTTTCACTGGTCAGGTCCAGGGTTGGAAAAGTGGCAGGTATAGCCCAAGTTTCCCGGTAGTTATTTCCCAGAAAAACCTGGTGAACTTTCCCTCTTAGATATTGAAGTGAAATAGGCTGAGTGGAACTTTCCGGGATTTTGCGGGCAAACAGCTTCAGTTCCTCCGGATTCAGGGCAAATGACTTAATCAGTTCGGATTGATAGAGGGGTTCTTTGTCCTCAGGATCCAAAAAGGTCAAAATCACCCGGTGATTTTCATAGAAATCCAGATAGGCATAGCCTTGATTGGAATAGGTGAATTCCGCCGGATTGTTTTTTTTGATGTGGGTATTTTTGGCGCCTGCTCCGGATACAATGTAGTGCTTGCTCCCTTCCTTGGTGTAAAAAAGCCCGTGTTCATGGCCGGAAATCTGAATCACATTGGGATGCAGCTCAAAAGTCCGCTCCAAAGTCGTAATGAGGGCCTGATATTTCGGATGTGGAAGGTCCTGCACATCCCCAAACCAAGTGCGGTAAAGCGGATAAATCGAACCGATGACCGGCAAGGGAATATATAGATTTTCCTTGGCTGCTGTCAGCGGAAACAGATGATCCTTCCAGCTATAAGCACCATTATGAGGGCCGTAAGCTCTCATGGGGTGGTGCATCGCAAACAAGATGACTTTGTCCTGATTTTCTTCCAGCAGATAGCTGATGGCAGCGATGATTTCTTCTTCGGTTTTGAATTCGCAATCTGAATCTGCCCCGGGTTTATCGTTGGAATGCAGCCACCATTGGCTGTCCAAGGCGATTAGCAGCGTATTTTCATCAATATGAATGGCTTTGGGTCCGGGACAGGCGCTTTCGGGAATCCATTGGACCTGATCTGACGGGAAGTTTTCGGCAACATATTTCTCTGCCCTGAGAATGGCATTCCAGCCATCTGACTTTCCTTTTTCCCAATCATGATTTCCGGGAACCATCCAGATTTTACCCGGTAAATCGGCCCAGAGGCCCAGCTGTGTGGACAGGATGGTTTCGGCTTCGGTTCTGTTTTCCGCCTCATCGGGAGGAAGTCCGAATGGGTAAATATTGTCTCCAAGGTAAATCAGGTGAGTTGGAATTTTGGGGCCCTCAGCGAGTCTGGATTTGAGGTCTTCCACCACAGGATGATGTCCATTCTCCATCTCACCTGCATCTCCGATGAGGTAAATCCGCATCTTGATGGGAGCATCCTGACCCATCGCCGGCCAAACAGCCAAAAAAAGGAAAGCCAGGAATAAGGCAAGTTTCATGGTTTGTAGCTGAAGATCAAGATATTGGATCGGCCATCAGCGGCTTCGTTGGAAATAAACAGGGTGCCGTCCGGAGCAAAGGTGATCCCTTCGGGTTGTTTGAAAAGTGAAGGGTTGAGCGGAAAAATTGCTGTTGGGATCATAGATTGGTCCAGACTCATCAGCCATTTGCCGGTGGATGAAATCACATAGTATTCTTTGGTCAGGGGATGCACCGCAGCTGCAGAGGGTTGGATTTTCAGTTTTTCCAATTCCTTTTCAGTCAGCATGCCCTGAAGCTGCTTTTTATCAATACTTCTAACCGACAATGAATCAAATTCCATACTTCTGAGGTCAAATTTGAATATCGAGGACCGATCAGGGTTCTCATCCCATTCGCAGACTTTACAAAAAATCCAGAGAATTGGTTCTTCAATTTCAGAAACAACTGCCTCCAAATCGCGCCTTCCCAGGCTCGGAAATTCAAAAATCACGGTTTGACTATCTTTTTCCCTGAAATCGACAACCCGATACAAGTTGCCATTGCTTTTCAAAACCCAGACGGTGTCATTTCTGACCAGAATTTCCTCGATGTCTGCGTTTTTTTCAAACTTCTTTTTTTTGAGAATTTCGCCTTTTTGAGGATCCAGCCGATAAATAATGGAAGATTCATCCTCGATGGAAAGCAATTCTTGGTCGTGCCAGGCGATTCCTGAGATTTCGTCCAAATCTTCCGGAAGTACGACCCGCTCCATCTGATCGAGGGAATATCCGGTAGGAAGAGAATAAACCGGAGCTTCTTTTCCGGGTTTTTGGCTGCACGATCCGAAAAAAATCAGGAAATAAAGGAGGTGAGAAATTCGCATCGTTTTTATTAATTCAGAACTATTTATCTTCCAAGTAATAAGTAAAAGTTAAATCAATCAACGTGGATATCCAATCTGCAAAATTTGAATCCTGGATCAGAGACCAGTTTGCCAAAAGGCAAAAGAAGGAAATTTGCTACCACAATTTGGAGCATACCTCTTTTATGGTGGAAAAAGTTCGGGAGATGGGTGAGTTTTATCAATTGGGAGTGGAGGATCAGGAGGATTTGGCTTTTGCCGCCTGGCTTCACGATGTGGGATATTGGGACGGAAAGGCCGAAGATCATGAAGTCCGAGGGGCCGAAGTGGCACAGGCTAATCTGGGGAAATTCGGACTTTCCCAAAGCAGAATCGACCGGATCAAAAATGGAATTTTGACCACCCAAATGCCACAAACTCCAAGGGATCTTTTTGAATCCATCCTCTGCGACGCAGATTTGTATCACTTGGGAACCGAGAGTTTTTATGATCAGACACTTTTGTTGAAATGTGAAATCGAAAATAACGGTGCAAGCACTCTTAACCTGAAAGACTGGCTGCGAGATTCCAGGGAATTTGCCAATAACCACATCTACCACACCAGCTACGCCCAACGCTTTCTCGAACCGGTCAAAAAGGTCAATTTGAAATTATTGGATATGAAAATCGAACAACTGGAAGTAGAGCAATTTCCTGAAAAAGGCAAGAAGAAAGACAAAAAGGAGAAAAAAGGAAAAAAGGATAAGTCAAAACCAGAGCGGGGAGTGGAAACCCTTTTTCGGGTGACTTCCACCAATCACATGGAGCTTTCGGCGATGGCCGACACCAAAGCCAATATCATGATTTCGGTCAATTCGATTATCATTTCGATCGTGGTGACTATTCTGATCCGGAAGCTGGAGGAATTCCCCAATTACACCATACCGGCGATTCTGCTGATCAGCACCTGTCTGATCGCCATGGTGTTTGCCATTTTGGCGACCCGACCCAAAGTCACAAAAGGCGTGGTCACTAAGGAGGATATTTCCAAAAAAGAGGGAAATCTGCTGTATTTTGGCAATTTTTATCAAATGTCACTCCAGGACTACACCGAAGGAATGAACAAAATGCTGGAGGACTCGGAATACCTCTACGGTACCATGACCCGGGATATCTATTACCTGGGCAGAGTCCTCAGCAAAAAATACCTGATGCTACGCAAAAGCTACAATGTGTTTATGTTCGGATTTATCATTTCCGTGATTGCCTTCCTCGTGGCAAGTTTGTTTTTTGAATCGCAGCAGTATTGAAATTCTCTTTCCCTTCGACTCGGAATTGGTTTTCGAAAATTAATTTTTAATGTGGTGAGGGATGCTCTCGCCAGAACTTGGTCAAAATTTTCAATTGGCTTGTAGCGAATGACTGGCTCTCATGCGTCATGGGGAAAAATTCACCAATGAACACGGTTTTACGGTTTTTCCTTTTGGCATTTCTCTGCAGCTGTTCTGTGGGTGATCCTGATGCTAATCCGGGATTAGCCAATTTCTACCAAGTTCAGGGAGTAGGGTATCGCTTTACCGTGGATAGCGGAAAGTACCAACGGCTGGATTTCAACCGCAAGGATCCTTCACTCTGTCAGGTGAGCTTTGAAATAAAAAGTATAAAACGGACAGGAAATGAACTAACGCTGGAAATTGAACGTCCTAAAGGCTGCATCGGAACTTACGATCTGGTATGGGACGGTACCTGGCAGGAGTCTTCCCCACGTCGAATGCAGGTTTATCTCTCGGGAAAATTTACTTCCTGCAGTGCCGGCACTGGGATGGAATTGGATGTGATCAAAGTCGATCTGGCAAAAGCATTGATCGAAGCCCCAAAAGACTTGTTCACCATTTATCTCAGAGAGCACTGCAGTTTTCGGGATTTCAATTGTGTCGGGAACTGTGATTTAAGAATTTAGAAAAAAACGTAGCGTAATTTGATTTGAACTGGTCTGACCAAGAGCTGATCGACGGTTGCAAACGTCGGTCAAAAAAACATGAGGAATTTTTTTTCAAAAAATACTATGGCTATGTCATGGGGATCAGTCTGTCCTATTCCAAAAGCAGGGATCTGGCACTGGAGATCACCAATGACTCGTTCATGAAATGCTTTGATTCATTCAAAAAAATGGATGAAGCCCCATCTCTCAAACCCTGGCTCAGAAGGATCACCGTCAACACCGCTATAGATTATTACCGGAAAGACAAACGCCTCCAAAATCACCTGGAAGCAGATGGCGAGACCCCGGTATTCGATGAAGTTTATGCCCCGGACCAATTGGCTTTTGAAGACATACTCAAACTTCTAAAGCAACTGCCCGAGGATCATCAATTGGTATTCAACCTTTACGAGGTCGAAGGATATAGTCACAGGGAGGTTGCTGACCGGCTGGAAATCACCGAAAGTTCCTCCAGGGTTTACCTGACGCGGGCAAAATCCAAATTGCGTCAGTTGGTACAACTACACATGAAAGAATATGCAGGAAGATAAAACATCAAAATGGGTGGCCGACTCCCTGCGAAAGCAGCAGGAGGAAAACCCTCTTCCTTACGAATTGGGGGCATGGGAGGCGTTTGAAGCCAAGCGTTCCACACTTGCCAAAAAGAAGCCAAACTACTGGCTCTCAGGCATTGCTGCTGCCCTTACACTACTTGTAGTGGCAGGAGGATTGTGGCTTTCCCGGGAAAACACAGAATCTGGAAACACTCAGCTTTCCAAACAGATTGCTCTGGAAGAAAAATCCGGAGAGACTCCTGTGAAAGAAGTTGAGCCATCCCTTTCTACAACTGATATCGACGCTTCCAATGATTTGGCGGACCTGAGTTCAGAGAAAAGCGATGAAAGGAACAGACTTTCAAAGTCCACTTCAAAAGCTACAGATCAAAGCAAATCAAAATCCCAAAATTTGCCAAGATCCACCGAAGCCTCTCAATTAAAGACCGGAATGGATTCTCAAGAACCAGAGAAAAAAGTGAATCAGGCAGTTATAGTTGAGCCACTCAGGACTGATATCTCTGCCAAAACAGGCGAGGCTTTGATAGCAAGCAACGAGAAGTCTTTGGAGGAAAAACCAGCCCAGCCTGAGAAAAAGCAGGAAGAAGCCGCTCAGCCAGAGTTGTCCAAAGAACCACTCCTGAACGAGGAGGAAATTAAGGAGGTCCTTGAAACTAAGTCTTCGACAAATATTGCCATGGGGCTTTCCCCGGGTTTCGGATCTTCTCAGGGAGAGAATGCCACCAGCGGGACCAGTTTGGGACTCGGTGTGATGGTGGATATGGAAGTGACCGGAAAATTGGTCATGGGCTCAGGACTCGCGGTCAATTACCTGAACCAGGCCACAGAAAGTCAGAATTACAATTACGGAGGAGCCAATGCACTTGCTGCAACCGTGACTGAAACCAATGAAATCAGCCAGGTTCAGGTGGATATTCCGCTTTATTTCAAATATCCTATCTCCCGCAGCGGTGCGATTTCGGTTCAGGCAGGATTTTCCAACCTGATTACTTTCAATCAAAGTGCCGAGCAGGAAGCATCCTATACTCGTCAGGTAGCAGTCTTGGATGCAATGACCTCCAATTCCTTCACTTTAAAGTCCGAATCAGTCAGTCAGTCTCAGGATCTGAGTGTGCCAAACCAAAAGTTTTACCCCTTTGCGACAGCGAATCTCGGAGTAAATGTCCGCTTGTTTGAGTCCAAAAAAACCAGCTACGAAGTGATGCCATTCTACAACTATCCACTGCAGGAGTTTTCCGGATATGGGGAAAAACTGGGGATGTTTGGCGCCTCTTTCCGAGTCAACTTCGGAGCCATCCAAAAGAAATAAATTCGAACTCTAGACCAACTATTAGCCACCTGGGAGAGATTCTGGGTGGTTTTTTTATGGCTTGATAATATTAACTTTTCCAAAGTTCTAAACTTTGGAAAAGTTAAAGCGGGGGTAAATTCAAACAAAAAGCAAATGGAACCAGGTCAAACTTATCATATTTTTAACCATGCCAATGGGGATGAAAATATTTTTCGGGAAGATGAGAATTATCGGTTTTTCTTAAAACAATACTCCAAGTATTTGGGGGATGTAGTCGATACTTACGCCTATTGCTTGATGCCAAACCATTTCCATTTGTTGGTGGGTGTAAAGCCAGAAGATCAATTGAGGAAAACTTTTCCAAAGTTCGAAACTTTGGAAAAGTTGACATCGAAGCAATTTTCCAATTTTTTTAGTTCTTACACTCAAGCTTTCAATAAAAAGTACCAAAGACGTGGGAGTCTTTTCCAGAAAAACTTCAAAAGAAAACCCATTTTCGACTTGAATCAATGGCAAGAAACCTTCTTATATATTCATTTGAATCCAATTAAACATGGATTTGTGGATCGCATAGATGACTGGAAATGGTCGAGCTGGCACGGGTACCAACAACCGGAAAAGCCATCCAATCTTGACAGGACTTTTTACCTTAATTTCTTTGATGGACCAAGGCATTTGCAAGAAATGATCGAGTCAAAGAAAGAATGGCTCTTGAATAAGGAATTTGAGTAAGGTAAATGGATCAGACCTGCCAGTCCGCCGCGGCGGACTGGCAGGTCTTGCATTCCTGATTTTCAAATCAGTCCGTTTTTAGATTCTATTTTCGAGGATAAAAACAGCATATCAGCCAAATAGCGTGCGGAATGCTGTGATTTTTAGTGGAAACTAAGATTTTGAAAGCAATTCGCAAGAGTATGAATTCCTATTGAGATACCCAAAGTCCTTAACTCACTGCCCCGGTTTGCTTACCAAAACCAGATTCAACCCCTCCAAATAATCTCCATCAGCCAATGCTTTGATCTCAAACTCCAGCTGGGCAGGGTTGGAATCGACACGCATAAATTCAAGCTGCTTGGGATCGACTCTCAGGGTATATTTTCCCGGCAGGAGCCCATAGGAATAAAATCCTCCATCCGAGAAGGTCCGGAGTATTTCAACAGGTTCAGTTTCTCCCTCACGGAATAGCTCCAGTCTGAGGCCACCCTGTCCCTGAAGACTTTCATTTTTGGAGAGGAATACGGAGCCCTCGATGATTCCGGTTTGATAAAGTGGAATGTCGATCTCACGGAGACGGTTGGGTTCAGCCACAAAAGACAGGCTCTTGACCTTCGGTGCCAGGTTTGGATTGGGCAGAGCTGCCACATCGATGTCCATCCGGTAGATCCAATAGCTCTGTAGCTGAGTGATTCGCAGGATTCCATCAGATCCAATCAGGATATTTGCCGAACGGTCCAGTCGGATGGCTTTGGCCGGAACGACTTCTTCACCCTCGTCATAAATTCCGTTTTCATTCGTGTCAATAAACAGCCGGACTGCTGCCCCAGAGCGGGTAATCTGATCCCTGTTGGAAGGGATCACCGTATTTCCCGCAGGATCATAGGCCAAAGAACCGCTGAATGCCTGCTGGAAGGCATATCCATTGGTGCGCTTGGCATACTGGGTGGAAGTCCTGAATGACTTGAAATCGTATAAAAATCCAACCTGAATCTGGGAGAGATCCCGGATCAATTCCCTGTCGAAGCCAAAAGTGAATCGGCCGTTTTTAAACAAGGTCTGCGAAAGCAAAAAACTGACGGATTCAGCCTGTTCAAACTGAGTAGAATATCGGAACTGACCTCTCAAAAATAAGCCCCTGACATAGACAGGGATACCGGGAGTTCTGGGTAGGGTATAAGTTAGTGAGGTAGTCAATAATCCCAGCTGGAATTGGGAAACGTCTTCCCCATCTTCGACGATTCCCCGCTTTCCTCCCCGGTAATTGATTCGGGCGACGACACGGTTGATCTGGGTATTGAAGTCAAGCTGGTAATTGTTGACTCCTGATCCGGATTCAAACCAAAGCCGCTCACCGGTCACCCGAAATCCGGAGAATTTGCCAGCTACTTTAAATGGGAAAAACACATTCAGATTGGCGTCTCTGTTGAGTCCACGCCGATTGTAGGTGGAATTTGGATTGTATTCAGTGTATTGGGCGTTGATGTTCGTGTTGGTGGCATAAAAAACACTGGCATTGGCCCGGTAGTAGCGGTCCGGGAGTGCATCTACATTAAACAGGTATTGCTGGAAAAGCCTAGCTGACAAACCGAAGACAGGGTAGACGCTGTTTTCTCCGAAGACATCCCCCTGATCAGCTCCTGCCCGCACGGTCAGGGCATTGGTGATCCCATAAGCGATATCGGCATGGGTGGCAACGCTGGTACCCAGGCTGTCAAATGAAAACTGAGGCAAACCAACTTGGGCATTGTATCCGACAAAGCCTTTAGGCAAAAAGCTGAACGGCACTTGAATCTGACGGTCTTGGACAATGACCTCACCTCTTGGGGTATAGATTCGGGTACTTAATCGGACGGTTCCGTAGGTGACTGGAGCATTAAACCGATAATAACCCACTTCATCAGCCCGTGTAAAATCCACCAATTGTCCTCCGATCAGCAATTCCACCTCGGAGTCAGGTACCGTTGTGCCATCTATCACAAAGACATCCAAGTCCAGTCGGGGAATCACTGGATTGTTGGTGACAGAAACACCCACCAAGTTGGCTGAGTTGGCAAAGCCGGTGGTATTAACCTGACCAACAGATACACTGGCCAAGCCTACATTTTTTTCAGGGGTCATGCCTCCGGGAAGAACATACCGCCAACGCAGGCCCGAAACGTTGTTTAAAAGATCTCCGTTGACAAAATTGCCGTTATAGGAGCCCTGTAAGTCACCGCCTAGGAGTTCCATCCCGGCATTGAGCAGCAAACCTGTTGAATTCCCGAGGTCGGTAGCGGTATAATTGATGTTGTAATCCAGCACTCCCAAACTGAGCATTTTGCGCTCCCGGGGATAAAGCAGGGGAGACGAGGTGGAGTCGGTATTGCTGCTTCTCTGCTGGATTTGTTTACGGATAGCTTCTCTTTTCTGCCGCTCCTCGATGGGGAGTGTAAATTCCGTTTTCATACTCACACTCAGTGCATAAGTATTGACGGTAAAGGTGATTCCAAAAATCTTTGCAAAGTAATCGGGATGGAGGTAGAGGTCCATTTCTCCCAGATAGTATTTGTCCGCTTCTAGGGTTTCGGATTGCCCTTTGATCTGAAGTTGGTTGGTGACAGGGTCTATGATCCAGGTGTCATTTTTGCCCGGGTAGGCACCTTTTAGGCCTTTTCCGTTTTCGGTTCGTTCGTTGGGAATGTAGAGGAGGCTCAGGATTTCTCCCAAAGGCAAAAAAGCCACATCGCCAAAAAATACGCCGTTGATATACACATTGCCTACGGCAGGATAGTTGAAATTGAGCAGGGCTTCCCCATCAGGTTCCTTCTGCGCAAAAACTGGGGAATAAAATCCCAGCATTCCTGCAAGCAGGAAAGTGAAAAAAATACATCGACTGGAAAGCTTGTCTAAAAACTTCATTCCTCTTGGAGGGAAGAATTTGTAAAGGGTGAATAAAAGAGGAGACAGAAATAGAGTCCGAAAGACCGAAGACCGGAGACGTCACTCCCGAAATTCTTCGGGACAGGTGCGAGGAGCCCATGAGGGCGACGTGGCAGTCTCATAAATTGTAACCGGATTTTGGTTAGCGAATGCTCAGTATCACGGATTTGGAGACAGTTGGTGCCTGAACCAAATCTCCGGAAGGAATATCAGATCTGCGGGTTTCATATGTCAATTCCACCAGATGCACATCGTTTCTGATGTTTTCCGGTATGGTCATTTCCACGGCTCTTTTTCCGGAGAAATATAGGGCGACTGTTTGTTGCTGCTCAGCCAGAACTTTTCCAGCACTGTCCTTTAGGGTTGCGGTGACACTTCCCAGGTATGGGGAATTTCCGGTAACCTTAAATTCCGGGATCACTCTCAGTTTGCCTTCTTTTTCTTCCACTTTCACCTCTCCGAATTCCAAACCGGTACTGACTTCACCCACTTTTTGAAAGGCAGCAATGACTTGGTCAAACTTGAAATTCACCTGAGTGGATACACCCTCAGTATTGGTTTGTTCCACATCTGGAGTTTGGGCATTGGAAGTCACCTTTACGCGGGTGAAGTAGGTGGCATTTGGCAAACTTCGATCCGGACGAACCTGTAGCCGTACGGTCTGCTGTTGCTGGGGAGCCAGAATAAAGGTTCGGGGAAAAGCCCGTAGTCGGTCTCCCATTCCAAACTGCTTCTCCATCAGACTGTCTCCATAGACCATAGTTAGTTCCCCTGTTTCGTCATTGCCCGGATAGCCAAAGACAAAACTCACGCTGATTTCCTGAGGAGTATCCCCGGGATTGGTGATAAAGAGAGAACCAATACCATTTTGATCAATAAAAACAGTAGTAGGAGCAATGGAAACCTGAGCGACCAATTGCCGGGTATATAGAAAACACCCCAAAAACAGGGTAAATAGTAGCGCCTTTTTCATAGATAAGGGTTAAAGTAGTCCGGTGAGAGTAACCCACCGGACTAAAGATAATTAATTGTACTCAACTGCGATATTGAATGTTCCAGTATAAGCACCGGCAACTTGACCCGCAAGTGCAGGAAAAGATCCACCTACCCAAAGGGAATAAGCTCCAGCAGCTAAAGTTACTGTAGTCCCAGAAGGTACCAGTGTAGCGGTGGTTTGTTCGGCGACGGTTTCAGCTCCAACTACTTCTGGTGTCATGATTATCTCGTTAGCCGCACCATCTATCAGGATAACGGTAGGATCATAATTCACAGTCACCTCCGAATCAGCCCCACCTAGGTCAAATCTGGCCACATTAGTTGTTGAACCGGTATTCACATTGCTTGTCCCATTCGCATCCAATTCAACGGCACCTGGAGTAGTGGAAGAAATATTACCGAAGGCAATTTCATTTTGTGTTCCATCCAATTCGATGGTCAATTCAAACAAAACGGTTGCGGAAGCTGGCGCCGATGAGGTTATCTGTGCATTGGCAGCATATCCCAAGCCCATCACCAACGTAAGGGATAGCATAGATTTAATTAGTGTTTTCATTTTTTGTTTGTTTAAGTAATTGATAATTAAATAGTAATAAAAATTTGTTGATTGAAATGAATAGCCTTGACCATCCTGGATGATATTGGCGCGGGTTCTTACTTGTTTTTCATAGGCCTTTTTTATGGTTAAGAAAGTTAAAACATCGTTTATGGGTATTCAATTTTTACTGTTATTCCTCTTACTATTGGCAGTCCCAGCCAAGCCTGATAATAAGCCGGCCTTGGATCGGCATTCCGGATCAGCTTCGGTGGGTTAATCATCTGAAGTTCCTGGATTCCTTCCCGGAGTTTATTGGCGTTTTCATAACTGGAGGTTCCGTCATTCAGGAAAAATGCCTCCAATTGGGGTTCAATTTCCACCTCAGGAAAGTCCAGATCCAGCAGGAAACTCAGATTTTCCTGAGCTAGGATTTCTATCCAAACCATGGCTTTGTTGTTTTCCCAGGTTCCACCGCTCATCGGGTCCACTACCTGAGAAGGATAGCTGACTCCGGCAGGGATTTCCAGTCTGAAACTGACAGCCTGGCCCTTTGCCAAGGCAGAGATCAGGCAAAGCCCGAGAATCAGGACGATATGTCTATATCCCTTAGTCATTGCTCGTGAAAAAGACATTGATGGTAATATCTCCGGAATACAATCCTGCATTTACCCCGCCTACAGGACCTAAGTTTCCATAGACAAACAGCCAAGCAGTGGCCTTGGGCCGCACATAATCTCCCGAAACAGGGGTCGGTGGAGGTCCCGGTGCACCGGAATTTCGCCGGTTTACCGGGAACGTGACATTAAAGAAACCCGCCGGCAACTGGACAGCTCCGGTTTTGGCGGTGGCTTCGTCCCCGGCCAGTAAATTATTATAGGCAATTCCGATCTGAAAGGGGATTGTTTCGTCTGGGTCTGTACCCGCTCCATCCAGCCTCAGGACCTGCGGGGCATCTACTTCCACAGTCAAATCATATCCTTCCGGGGCCTGAATCTGAAAGGCCACGGCCTGAGCATCAAGGAGGTTAATGGAAACAGTGGGACTGTTGGACGTGATGATGGCCTGTTTCTGGTTGAAATTCAGGATGGGACTCGCGATCTGGGAGGTGATGGTGATTTCATCGCTGCCGGTCCAGGTACTGAAATTGATACGCTGCGCAAAACTGTTTTCTGGACATAGCATGACAATCAGCAACCCAAGCAGGCTGAAGGTCTTTAAGCGATATGTGAAATCAATTTGCATCAGATGTATTCCATTTCAATGATAAATTCAGACAGATAAACTCCCGGTGTCGCCTTACTTAAATCCAGGTTTGCACCCAGCCAGATAAAGAAAACGCCATCCTCACTCAGCCGGAAGTTGCCTTCACCCACATCCAGTAGTGTACTCTGAAACTGGGCGTCGATTTCAGCACCGCTGACCAGATACTGAGCTAGCACTTCACCCATCTGTTCAGTCTGTTCCTTAAGGACTTCATTTTGCAAGAAAGTGATTCTGACCCTCGCCCCGGGATTCCCATTGATGCGGAACATGCCAGCAAAACTGCTCGTGATAGGGGAGACGTTTACCGTATTGTCAATCACCACAGGATTGATCAGATCCAGATTTCTGATGGTTAACATCTGCAAATTGTCAGTCACAGTGGCTGTGGCTCTGACTGAAAATTCGGCCTTACGGGTATCCCTGATTTCCTGGGCAAAAAGGTTCCCACTCCCAATCAGGGACAAAAGAAAGAGGAAAAGGGATAGTATCTTTTGCATCAGTTTTTGATCAGTTTTTGGGTGAATTGTCCGGAAGTAGTGGAAAGACGGATGACATACATGCCGTTTGGCAAATCGATGGCTGATGGAATCCATTCCAGTTCCTGAATTCCGGCTTCATATTCCTGGGCAGGGAAGCTCCCCACTTCCTGGCCAATTAAGTTGTAAATGTGGACGGATGCATTTTCGGCCACAGGCAGATAGAATCTGATTTTAGTCTGCTGGCTAAACGGATTCGGCACAGGTGCGAAAAGCTTTGGAAAGTCCGGTAAGTACTCTACTCGGTCATCAGGGAATGCACCGATGTAGATAGTGAAAGGGCGCTGAGGTTTTTCTGAAGCGACAGTTCGAGCATTGACTTCACCACTTTCGAAAGGAGATCGGAAGATGATTGCTTTGGGAGCTGCAAACTCACCAACTGACTTTCTGGCACCGGCTGCCGGCATTTCAGGGCCTTTGAAACTGAAGGAGTGCATCGTCTCCTTTTTCATGTCAATGGCCTTTTGGGAGATATGATCCATCAGGACGATACTGACATCTGTCGGCCATTCGGCAGGGATTTTCCAATCCATCAGGTAGTTGCCGGCTATTGCCTGTCCGCCTTTTGAAGCAGCGAGGTGGAGAGGAATGACTTTTTCTTCTTGACCCAATTCTGGTTGATTGTTGATGACCAATGGGCTTTGGGTTTTGATCGAACCGTAGGAATAGAGCAATAGCCAATCTTCGCCCAAAGATTCAAGTTGATAGGCGTCTTTAGGATCCTCCCCAAGTTTGCCATCTGGCTCAAAGGAAATATAGGATCGGGCTTCCAATCCCTCTCCGGCCACATTCATTTCAAGAATAGGTGGAGAATTTTCCAGTTTTCTTCCAAAGAAATCTGTGTTGACCAGCGATTTGGCCCCGTTGCCGGATAAGTTCAAGGCAGGACTGGCGGCATTGGCTTTCACCCAGAATGCCTGATAAGGTGCGATTCTTCCGCTTCCCAAATCTCCCGTGGTTCCATTCCAGGTGAGGAATGCCCCTGTAGCCGGATCCCATACATATATGGATGAGTCTATATTGGTTTTGGTCCAGCCGCTGGCTGAGTGGAAATCAAGCGTACTGGCGGTCGGGTTGGCGATCAGGTTAAAGCCTTCATCGGACTGATTGACTTCGATCAGCGTATCTGCTTGAGCAACGAGATTGGTATCTCTTGCAGTGAAAGTGACCCCGAAATCAAAGATTCCAGAAGCAAGATTGACCTCGCTGCCAGTGATTGTGATGGTCTTGGGAAGGACATCGGTGTAGTTGCCTCCTCCGGGTTTGGTGTCCCCGTTGAAAACATAGAAGTAATGTCCTCTACCCGCCGGAACTGCATCGCCAAGGTTGGCAGGCTGTCTCCAGCCCTGAAGGGTAGTTCCCTTGTCTGTTTCATCCCACCAGAGAAGATTGGGTTGAAGAGTTGGATTGGTTGATCCTGGGAATCCTTGGGTTTCAAAGGTGTTTAGCAAGGTAGAATAGGTGCTGGCAATTGGGGTCCCCATCATTCTCCAGCCTTTTGTTCCGGTGAAAGTCTGCCTTACTTCCAGGCTTGGGTTGGAGCTGCCCCGATTGACATAGATCGATCCCGGTTCCAAAATCAGTTTGCCGCTGCCTGTGGTCACAGAACCCGTGGAAGTGATTTCCATGACCTTATCTGGATTAAGGGTCAGGGAATTGGCACCACTTAGCACGACAGCAGTGGAAACTGGAGTAATATTTCCAGTGACGCTTAGGGTAGCATTGATGGTCTTGGTGCCGGTACCTGTAAAAGAGATATTGGCAAAATTTCCAGCACCGATAGCCGCATTAGGTGTCCCGGTGAAATCCACCAAGCTGGTAGCCTCCGAAGTAAATGTGCCGGAATTGGCCCAGTTCCCATGTACGGATAAGGTATAATTACCAGTTATCTCCAGACTGGCCCCGGTTTGAATGGTGATGTTTTTGGCCACGGCACCATTGGCATTGATGACAGGCTGATTTGGTGCTGTGGAAACGATCAGCACGTCGGTGGTTGCTGTTGGAACTCCTCCACACCAATTGGCCGGATCAAACCAATCGGAACTTACTGTTCCTACCCAGAATCCGGCGACACATGAACCAGTCGCTACATCGAGGATTCCGATATCGGTTGTCCCAAAATAGGGAGTAAACTTAAACATTGCGGAGGAGGCACTACTTCCGAAGCTGCCGAGTGGTTGTGCGATTCCCCCTAAAATCAGACTATTGGCAGAATGGTTTACGGTACCCAGTCTGGCGAGTGCCGTTCCGCTGATTCTCATTTCCTGATTGACGGTGGTGGAGGCCGTAAAAGTTTTATCTCCTGAACCCGCCAACTGCAATTGGTGGTAGGTCACTCCTGCCAGGCTTTGCGGGCCGGATTGATCGAAGATCATGGTGCTCGTTCCGGCATTAAATGTTCCGGAACTGGTAAAGTCCCCTCTGACAGTGATGGCGACAGCTCCGACAGAAAAGCTGCATCCACTGCCAATTTCAAGATTTTCACCAATAAAAAGTGTTGGACCGAGATATAGCGGATTGATTGCCGATGCTGAAACTGATCCGCTCAGCACTAGGTTTCCGGAAATGGATGCCGTGCTGGTTTGCATGGTTTTGGCACCGGTACCGGATAAGAATAGGTTACAATAATTAGACTTGTTGACCGTCTGTGCGCCTCCATCGTAAATGACTGTATTGGGACAGTTGGTCGAGGCATCGAGGTTGTCGATCCAGGAATTCCCACTGAGGTACAGGAAGGAGTTACTTCCTTGAGTCAGCAATCCGGTTCCATACAGATCAGTGATAACACGCATTGTTCCCGTGTTGGTGTAGGTGCCGTTGAAGAATACAGTAGGAAAGATAGAGGTGCTGCTGCCGCCGATTGTTTTGTCAGGACCTATGAAGGTAAAGACTGAGGTATTGGCCGTGAAGGTTCCATTGTTTGTCCAGTTTCCGCCAACGATATGGTAGAATGTTTGGTCTCCTCCATCAAAGTTGCCAGTGATGAGCACGTCTCCGTTGATGGTTAGGTAGCCATTGGTAGATTTTGTGCCTGTACCGCTGATTGTGACATTTGCAAAGGTTTCTGAATAGGAAAAGTTAGCGATAGTTGCATCAGAGGAACCGGTGAAATCGACCGTGCTATTTGGATCGGGGGTGAAGATTCCATCTCTAGACCAATTTCCATGTACGGAAAGAGTATTGGAGCCCAAAATCGTCAGATTTGCCCCTGACTGTATCGTAATGTTTTTGGCCACAGCCCCATTGGCAATGATGAATGGTTGATTTGGAGCAGAGGGAACGATATCCACATCGGTGGTGGCAGTTGGAATTCCTCCGCACCAATTGTCAGGATCAAACCAATCCGAGCTTATTGTTCCTTGCCAATCTCCCACTGTACATAAACCAACTACAACATTGAGGATTCCAGTATCGGTTGTACCAAAGTACTGAGGGAGTTTGTATTCAGCCGCTGAAGCTGTGGATCCAAAGCTGGCATCAGGTTGCCCTTGGTTCTGGAGTATCAAAGTTTCAGCAGAGTGGGTGATCCCATTGCCTAATCTGGCAACTGCTGTACCATCCATTATGAATGTTCCGGTAATGGTGACTTGTCCGGAGAAAGTTTTTTCCCCACTTCCCTGTAGGATTAAGATATCAAAATCAATCCCTGGGATACCTTGAGTGCCTGTTCCGGAGAAAATGACTTGGGATTCCGTAGTACTGATAGTTCCTCCTGTAGCTTTTGAAAAGTCACCCGATATAAGTTCGATACTTCCACCCTCTGAGAATGGGTCAATTGTGGTTGTTCCCGAGGTATTGAGGACGCGAAGGGTATTATAATTTCCATAGACAACACGCTGCCCCCCAGTCGCCGATGTGTAGTTTACCTCAAAGGACCAATCAATGCCTCGTGGGATTGGAGGATTTGAAAGGTTTGCTGTTTTAAGAAGGCCAGTTCCTGCTGTTGTCAGGTTGGAATTGGTCAATGTGAAAGTCGCAAGATCGAAGCTTCGATCTGCAGGAATAGTCAATACTCCGGAATGGGTAATGTTTGTTGTTGCAGTGAGTTCTTCGGAGGCATCCAAATTCAGTGTGATATTTTGAAGTCCAGAACCGGTCGTTTCTGCACTGGTCGTTTTAGAATTCCCCTCATAGATCAAATCATAGAATCCACTGCTTTGGATAGTTCCTGTCAAAGCAGTAGTCGCTCCTGTATTACCGGCACGAATCAAAGTTGAATTTGTACCCATGGTCAAATTGGTACCTGCAATCAATGTTCCGGAGGTAAGCGTGAGGGTATTGATTGTCGTCAGATTGGAATTGATAGTCAGCGTTTCATTTGAGGCCTTGGTCAGGGACATTTGGTAAAAGCTGGTGCTTTCAGTTCCCCCCAAAGTTTGGTTTCCTGTACCCATGAAATTGACTTGACCATCACCTGAAAGGAAGGACCCATTGTTGGTCCAGTTCCCATAGACTTCCAAAAAATAGGTTCCTGAAAATCCTGTTGAGGTTCCTGGGAATGCTAATGAGGCTCCAGGCTCAATGGTCAGGTTTCGAACCACTGCTCCAGCATTTCCAATTATCGGCATATTTAAAGCCAATGCAGAGATCGTCACGTCGGTGGTAGAAGTAGGGACGCCGTTACACCAGTTGGCAGGGTTGTTCCAATCGTTATCAGCATTTCCCAGCCAAAGTCCCGGGGTACAATTGCTCCCTGCCACTGTCAGAATTCCTGAATCTAGTGTACCAAATACGGTTGGGATTTTAAACCCCGCAGCAGATGCGGTACTTCCATAACTCCCTGAGGGCTGGCTTTGTGTATCAAAATTTAGTAATGCTGCAGTGTGGTTGGCAGAGCCCAACCTTGCAATAGCCGGACTCAAAATGGTCAAGATTCCGGAAGTGCTTGAGGCGCCTGCTAAGGATTTATTTCCACTGCCTGCCAAAATCAAATTGTCGAATGCCAGGCCTGGTACGCTTTGATCTTCTATATCGCTGAATCTTACAGTTGATCCAGTAGCCACAATTGTCCCTGAAGCAATAAAGTCACCGGAGAGAATCTCGATTTCACCTCCATCACTTATTGGTGCCAAAGTCGTAGTTCCGGATGTATTGGTGACAGAGAGCCCATTGTAGGTGCCGTAAACTACCTTTTGCCCGCCTGTGGGGTTGGAATAGGCAACTTGAAATGAAAAATACTTTCCGGCTGGCAGGGGACTTGGCCCGATATGCTGGGTGGTCAATATCCCTTGGCCTAAAGTGAGCAAGGTAGGATTGACCAATGCAAAGCCACCCATTGCCAGCGTATTATCGGTTTGGATAGATAGCAATCCACTATGGGTAATAGTGGCTGTTACGGTAAGTGTATTGCCTGGATTCAGATCAATGGTGATATTTCGAAGTCCAAGTCCACTAAGTTCTGCCCCGGCATTCTTGGAATCTCTCAAA
The DNA here is from genome assembly GCF_002002735.1 of Algoriphagus sp. A40. Lineage (GTDB taxonomy): Bacteria > Bacteroidota > Bacteroidia > Cytophagales > Cyclobacteriaceae > Algoriphagus. Next base: position 43,036 of record NZ_MUNY01000034.1, read on the forward strand.
TAGAGCACATCGTAGGCATTGGTACCTTGTAGTACTCCTGTGATTGAGGTAGGAGTAATGGCCGTTCCTTGACGCAAAATACGGGAGTTTACCCCCATCGTCAAATTGGAGCCGGCAGTTAGAGTACCATGAGTTAGGGTAAGGAAATTCCCTATTTCCGTGGCACCGGACAGGGTAACTGTGGCACCGTTGATTACGGAAATATTATAGAAGCTAGATGCGCCATTTATATTCGAAGGGCCCACGCCAAATTCAAATGTGCTTTCCTCAGGCAGGAAAAATCCCAGATTGGAGAAATTTCCATTGATGGAATGGGTGAATGCACCTGCTGCGAAATTTCCACCCGCTGGGATACTCAAATTTCCGGTAAGGGTATGAGGGCCTGAAGCAGTTTTGAAGCCAGTGCCTGAATAGGTGACATTGTGAAAATTGCTGGCTCCCATCAGGGCGTTGAAGTCGGGGCCGTCCCCGACAAAATCCACTGTTGAGGTGCCAGGCACAAAAGTTCCGTCCTTGTTCCAGAACCCACCCACACTCAATGTGAATGCACCGGATATCGTCAGGGTAGCTCCTGTGCCGATTTCTAAATTCCTTGTAATTGCTCCATTTGCGCCGATGATAGGCTGATTGGGAGCTGTGGACGGGATAAATACGTCTGTTGTTAGGGTAGGCACCCCTCCGCACCAGTTGGCCGGGTTAAACCAATCTGAGGAAACTGTTCCAAGCCATTCTCCAATGGTACAGGCAGCAGCAACATTGATTACACCGATTCCTGTTGTCCCAAAGTACTGACTGAGTTTATTCGTGGCTGGGGAGGCAGTGCTTCCGTAGGTTCCTGGAGATTGCAAAGCTCCATTCAAGGTAAGAGTTTCAACGATCCGGTTGATATCTCCCAATTTGGCTACTGCTGTTCCTTGTATTGACAAAGAGCCTGAAATCGTGGTCCCCGTACCAAACGTTTTGTCTCCGGTTCCAGCCAATGTAACATTGGCAAATCCTATTCCCGGGAGGTTTTGCGCAGCATTTGCGTCAAAAACTACCGTAGACCCCGTGGTCGTATAGGTTTGGCTCCCGGAGACGGTAAACTGTCCCGAAGAAATTCTGATTGGGCCTTCAGTGGTTTGGGCTAGGGTAATTTCACCAGTAGTACCTGCCAAGTCTAGCCCGTTGTAAGTTCCGTAGATGACTTTGCCAAAACTGCTGTATCGCACTGGAAAAGTCCAGGTGATTCCAGGGGGTATAGGGTCAAGTGAAGTATTGCCGGTTATCAAAAGGCCAGTGCCACTTGTTGTTATTCCCGGTTTACCGAGTGTAAATGCTCCCATGTTTAGCGTATTTCCGCTTGGGACCGTAAGCATTCCCGACATACTGATGTTCGTACTGCCACTCAAAGTGGTTGCTGCAGTCATCCCTAAAGTAATATTTCGGAGCCCTGACCCTGAAAGCTCTGCGCCGGTAGTTTTCGAAGATCCTTGGTAGCTAACATCATAAACATTGCTTCCCTGGATCGCGCCTGTCACTCCGCTTGCCGATGTTCCGTTTCGGATAAATTGTGAATTGGGACCCATGGTCAGGTAAATATCAAAGGCTAGGATGCCTTCGGTAGCAGTCAGGGTATTAGTCAGGAGCGTGGGAGTCAATATGCTCACACCCGAGGGGTTATTGGTGACTAGGTTGTAAAATGTTATAAGGGGCTCCGTAGCGGTGATTGTCTGCGCAGTGGTACCAATCATGGAGACGGTACTTGTTCCTTGGGTATAAGGTCCGTTTTGAACCCAATTGCCTTGTATGGAATGAGAAAAACTGCCGCCAGTCAGATTGTTGGTAATGGTCAGGTTTCCAGTAGCACTCAGGTTTCCGGTGGCAGTTTTGATTCCAGCTCCGCTAAAAATCAAGTTGTTGAAATTGCTCGCGCCAATAGATCCGGCGGTAGTTCCATTGAAATCAACTGTGGAGCCTGTTGCAATAAAAGTTCCTGCTTTAGTCCAGTTGCCTCCGACGGTGTGAGTGAAGGCACCTGCTGTAAAGTTGCCGGGGATAGTTACATTTCCGGTAACAGTTAGAGGCCCACTCGCCGTTTTTGTTCCCGAACCGGTAAAACTCAAGTTGTTGAAGTTGGAGGTTCCGATTGTGGCTGGTCCGGTTCCTGCAAATTCAATTGTGGAACCTGCGGCAATGAATGTGCCTTCCCGGGTCCAGTTCCCAGATACTTGATATGTAAAAGCTCCCGGAGTGAAGTTGCTTCCGGAATTGATCAGGACATTTCCTCCCACTGAGAATCCAGCCACCCCTAAGGCCACAACTGAGCCTGAAATTGTAAAATCACCGCAGATAGAGGAGGTGCCAGAAGAAAAAGTTTTGATACCAACGCCACTGAGGATCAATATGCCATAGTTTTGACCTGCAATTGTTTGATTCACATTCGAATTGTACTCCACAATACTGGTACAGGGGATGGAATAGGTTGAGTAATTTGCTGGAAAATTGGATGCTCCGCCCACGGTCAACTTCAATCCTGCCCCAAGGCTGAAAGTACCCCCGACGGTAGATCGGGACAGGCTGAAAGTGCCTAGATTAAGATTGCCCTGATTGACCAGTAAATTTCCGCCCACAGTCACATTCCGTTCCCAGAGGATGGTATTGTTTCCCGAGGGCCCTGTGTTTTCAATGCGGATCGTATTCGCAGAAGTCGGAAATAGCGGATTGCTGTTTTGATTGGTGGAGCCGTTAAAGATGTAATTGGCTCCGGCATTGTAGGTTCTGGTCCCTGTACTTCTTACATGACCTGTGGGGCCTGTTGTGGCAATTCCATTGGCTGATCGGATACCAAGGATAGCTCCGGAGTTTATCGTAAAAGTACCAGCTCCCCGAAATTCAGTCGATCCAGATTCGGTCTGGACAAATGAATTAGCAGTAATAGTCCAATTGATGGTGTTCAAAACACTGCCATCTGAAATAAAATTTTGGACAGGGCCTCCACCATTTAGGATTATATTACCTGAAGCATTGGCTGTTTCGGTGATAATGCCTCCGGTCTGCTCAAAATTACCGGCTACCTGAATTGTGCCAATTCTGTTGTTTTGATTGGAGAGGGTAAGAATTCCTTCGGTTTGAGTGTAATTGCCTAAAACGTTTAATGTCCGGTTACTATTCCCATTAGCAATTGCAAAATTTCCACTGGTCAAGTTAAAATTTCCCGAAATGGTATAGGCATTATTGGATTGGTTGAACGATCCTCCAGGTCCATTTTCAACAGTCAAATTCCCTGCTATACTTGTGGGATTGAAGGAAATGTTTACGCCTAGAAACTGATTATTCAATATTACATTTCCAAATGCTTGGTTGAATCCGGTGGTATTGGTAGTGGTAATTCCAGTCACCCTAATTGTAGAGGATGCATTCCAAGAGGCAAGAGGGATGTTGGTTCCATTTCTGGCGTGGTGGTATTCAGAGTTGGGGCCAAAGGTGAGTTCTCCGGTTCCTATACTTGAAAATGATCCTCCAAGATTGGTGAATTTTCCATTGATTAAAATATTGTTGCCAGCATTGCTAAGGTTGATATTTCCTGTGCTACCTAATACAAGCTCTCCGTTGATCAATCCTGTTGCGTTTGTTGAAAGGGTTATCCTTATGCGGTTAGATGTCGAGGCCAAGGTTAATCTTGATCCTGTGTCTACTTGAAGGTCAGAGCCATTGACATTGCCTATGTTAATATTATGGTTGTTTATTGCTGTAATTAGGGTGATTTGACTATTGTTGGTGATTAACAGTCTTCCGAAGGTTTGGCTTGGAACTCCGGTAACTGTCAAATCCGTTCCCGTATTGAACTGAAGTATATCATTGGTTGCCGGGGTATTCCGGGCTGGAGTCCAGTTTGCAGCTGTTGTCCAAGTATTATTGGAAGACCCATCCCAAGTGTAAGTAGTTTGCCCCCAACTCACTCCACACCAAAGCAACAAAAGACCGACTAACAGAGTCTTTTTACTATTAAGCTTTTGGGCAATTGAGTGTAAAGTGTTAATCATTCATCAGGGCAATAATCTCTTCAACAGGATGCTTCCGATTGCTTTTCTGGGGTGTTAGGGTGAAAATGCAATTATGTTTATTGGAAACGCTTTTTATAGTAATCTAAGAGAAAATTATTGAAGTAAGTTAGCAGTAGCAATAGATTTTTGCCTAGAAAACTTCTATTTTTTCTTTTTTTCCCACTATAATTAAGTGTAAAAAAATGTAAATAAACTGGTCCTAACAAATTGATTGGCAGTTTTATTTTTTTGGTCAAATCCTTTTAGGATTCAAAAAAAGGAAGAAAATCGTAGTCCTATTAAATTGTTTAACCAAAGGATATTTAGGCGAAATATTCGACGTGCTGAAATTTTATCCTGATTAAATTTATTTCAGAAGCATATGCAACACCATTCGTCGATGTGATAGGAAAGAATAAAAAGAGGATTCATTGAGGACAAAGACCTGGCAGGGTTTTGAAACCTGCCAGGCCTTTTCTTTACCACAAAAAAAATCCCGAAGCCCAATAAAGAGCTCCGGGAAAACCGAAAAAATTAGCCTTTTTTAATAGTTTATAAAATTGGTAATCAGTTGGATGTCAAGTTTTTTGTCTCCGGTGGTTTCAGCCTCTAGACCTCTCAGGATCAAACTATACACTCGGTTTCCTTTGAGTTCCAGAGTTCCGCTTTGGATCAATGTTTCACCGGTTTCGCTGGATTTTACTTTCAGGGTGACGTTTCCGGGATTCAGTTCCTTGAAATCGGAAACCGACTTGAAGTTGGAATCATTAACCAGGGGAGTGGTAATTCCGGAGATTTCCAGATAGACTTTTTCTGCATCAGGAGAAAGGTGTACAAACCGCAATTGAGCTTTTTCCTCGGTAGGGTCTTCCCAAACGTCCTTCACCAAAATGGCATCGATTCCTTCAGTTTTATCCGAAATAAAAACCGAGTAAACAGAATCAGCTTTCAGTTCGAATTTTTTCTCCAATAGAGAAGTCGCTGAGTTGAAAGCTGAGAAGCGGAAATCCCTGTTACCTGTGTAATAAGCACTGTAGGGAAGTACATTGGTGTACTGAACCGGATTCTGGTTGACCCGATTTTGGTTGGCAAAAATGTCCATTGCAGGTGCATCGGTCGAGCCTTGGAAAATGGAAACATAAGCTGCGGGCGGCAATTCCGGAGATTCGACATCATCCAGGCAGCTGGTCAAGAATAAGGAACCGGCAATGAACCCGGTTGCAATCAGAAATCCCCTGCGGATACTTGTTTTGTTTTGAGAAATGAAGCTCATACGTGTTGGTTAAGTTTTCAAATACTCACCCAAGACGGCCTATGGCTGTTTTTCGCTTCAGGGATTTTCAAAATTCTTTTGACTTTCTCCCATTCCAGTTCTAATTCCCATTGAATCAATCAGATAGGTTTTGGGGTTTTTGGATAAAAATAATTACAGGGAACAAGTCTAATTGGTAACCCGTAAACACGAAGAATTAAGAAATTGCACTAACTATTTCCCGCAGCCATGTCCAGCGACTTTACCCAAATTCAGACCCAACTGACTGCTCTTAATGAATCCATGACAAGGGTTGAAAAGGATTTCTCAGGATTGCTGGAGCGGGTTCATCTGCAAAACAAGAAGTCGGCTGGAAACTTTCTAAAGTACCTTATTCTCCGAAAAAACGATGTCCGGCGGCTTCAGGACAAGCTTCACGCAAATGGGCTTTCGTCCCTTGCGAGCTGTGAGAGTCATACTCATCGTCAAATCCAAGTAACAGCCCAGCATTTGGGAGCCAAGATTGAAAAACTCGATCCCGTCACGATGGAGTTTGGGGCCAAAAAGATCACCAAAAGCAGCATCCATCTTTTTGGCGAGCGGCATGCCGAATGGCCTTCTTCTGTGATGGTGACTTTTGATGCCTCTTTTTTGGAAGAAAAAAAATTAGTGGTTGACCTTCTGAAAAACGGGATGGGTGTCGCACGAATCAATTGCGCCCATGACGATGAGTCCGTTTGGTTGAAAATGGTCGAGAAAATCCAAATGGCGGTCAAACAGTCAGGTATTCCATGCAAAATTCATTTGGATCTCGCAGGTCCCAAGATCCGGACGGTTTTGTTGGGAAAAGGAAAGAAAAAGGGCCGGGTGAAAATCCACCCAGATTCCCTGATTTGGTTGAGCGATTCTGCCAAAGGATTTGATGACAAGGACATCGTCATCAGTCCTAATGAACCCGGAATCATTCCCTGGCTCAAGGCAGGAGACCGGGTTTTTATTGACGATGGGTTGATTTTGGGGAAAGTGGAGGAGCTGAAGTCCGGCAAAGCTTCAGTAAGGATCGAAAGGATTTCCTCCAAAAAGCCCTTTATTAAAGCCGAAAAAGGCCTGAATTTCCCGGATTCTGTTTTGAATATTCCTTCCTTGACGGATTTTGACCGGGCTTGTTTGCCTTTTGCCAGTGCTTATGCAGATACCGTAGGCTTTTCTTTCGTCCGGAAAGCTGAGGACATCGCTGACCTGAGGAAAGCATTAAGTGAAATAAAACCTGAGATTCCACCCATTATTCTCAAAATCGAAACTCACGAAGCGGTGGTCAATTTACCCCAACTTCTGTTGGAAGGGATGGTGGCGCCGGAGTTTGGAGTGATGATCGCAAGGGGAGATTTGGCGGTGGAGATTGGTTTTGAGCGACTGGTGGAGATTCAAGAGGAAATCTCCTGGCTTTGCGAAGCAGCTCACGTGCCGGTGATATGGGCTACGCAAGTCCTGGAAAACCTCCATAAATCCGGGATTGCTTCCCGTGCGGAAATCACCGACGCAGGTCGAGCAGCTGCTGCAGAATGCATCATGATCAACAAAGGTCCTCATACGTTGGAGCTTCTTCGCACACTTCAGAGCATTGTCCAGCGAAGTGCCGCACATCGAATCAAAAACCGGCTTTCTTTCCGCCCTTTGAAGATCGCTGCAGATTTCCTGAAAAAGTAAACTGTCCGTCCCAACGGATTTTCTGTCGAACTGTCAACCTCTAACTTCCCACATCCCAAATCCCACTCCCGACAACCTTCAAATAGCAAATAGCAAATAAAACTGCCCTTTGCGTCTGAACACTGATCACTGAACACTGAACACTGCTACATCCGTCTTCCCGCCAAAATCCTTAAAAATTCCTCAATAGGCAGAATAACGTTTAACCAGATTCAGTTTTCTTTGCCTTATGAATCTTGACCTGAGCCTGATAAATATTCTAATTCTTTTCGGTGCGATCCAGGGCTTGATTTTTTCTGTTTTGCTTTTCACTTCCAAGCGACATCCCGGTGCATTTTATCTGGCATTGGTGATGCTTGCCCTGGTTTACAATGGCTTGGAAACCTTCAACTGGAGTTCAGGTCTGGAGAACCACATTCTTTTTTTTGACTTTTATCCCTTCGTGACGATTTTCTTGATCGGACCTGGATTCTACGGCTATTTTCAGGCGCTTTACGGGCGGGAGAATCTTATTACCAAAAACCAGAAAGCACTTTTGTTCGCACCCTTCTTTTTTCAGTTTTTGTATTTGACAGTTGGATGGATTGGTACATTGCTCACGCTGTACGGAATACTAGACTTGAGGATTTCACTTGACTGGATGATGAAAGTGTACCTGATCTACAGCGAACCCTGGAGCTTGCTGGTATTTCTCGCATTCCTGGGGGTTTCGCTTAAGGATTTTTCAAAAAACCCTGTAGATACAGCAACCGACAAAAAATCTATTCAAAGGGCTAAGGAGATCAGATCTTGGGTGAAAAACCTGCTGATTTTTATGGTTTTCCTGGGAGCGCTTTGGACGGCAACTTTGCTGGTTCCTTACCTCGTGGAATGGCCATTTGAATGGTCCCACTACTATCCCGTGGAGATTTTTCTGGTGATTTTTCTTTATTGGATTGCCATCGTGGGCTATTCCAAACTGAAAACTATCCAATATCCAGAGACTAACGGAAAGACGGCAACCGGAATATCCCAAACCAGTGAATCAGTTGAAACCCTTCGCCTGATCACCCAAGCGATGCAAGTGGATAAGTTGTATCTAAATCCTGAACTCAGTCTGGCGATTTTGGCGCAACACACCGGGCTTCCGGCCAAATCGATTTCTTTGACACTTAACCAGCTTGCAGGGACCAACTTCAACGATTATGTGAATATGTTCCGGGTGGAGGCCTTTTGCTCTGAAATTCAAAAAGAAGAAAACAGCAAATTAACTCTTGCCGGAGTTGCCTCACGCTGCGGGTTCAATTCTCCTGCCACCTTCCAGCGGACTTTCAAAAAGCTTAAAGGCGAAACCCCAAAAGTCTTCGCAAACCGGCAAAAGGAAGGTTTAACCTCCATTTGAGCAGGAATTGACCTCTCAAATCCGGATTTGATCGCTAAGAATCGGATTTGACCTCCACCGATTGCTCCAATCTCCCGTTTTTTGAAGCTTGAATCGTTTTATTTAGCTTCAATCCTCATGAACCAACTTTATTTGAAATTTTGCTTCCTCTTATTCATTTGTCTGGGGATCACTGCTGAGACTTTTGCCCAGCAGATTTTCCGGGGAAAAGTAGTCAATCTCACAACCCAGGAGGAGGTCCCTTTTGCCCATATCTACTTTCCCGAGCTGGACCAAGGGGCCATTGCCGGCTTGAAAGGGGATTTTGAGCTTCAGTTGCCTGCTATTGTCAATGAGCAAACTCCGGTGATTTTTTCCTGCATGGGCTTCAAAACCGTGCAAATGAACTGGACCTCAAGCCTTGGAACTGTGAAAGTGGAATTGCAGGAGGAGTTTTTGGAACTTCAGGGTGTAGTGGTAAAGCCCGAAGATCCAGCCGAACTAATTCGGGAAGGGGGAAGGAGAATTGCTGAAAACTACGGAACTGACAGTTCCTTTTACCAAGGGTATTTTAAGAATGTTTCGATTTTGGATGGGAAAAATCTGAGATACACCGAGGCATATCTTGACTTGATCAAGCCTCCATATGAAATCCATAATCAGGAAGAGGATTTGTTTAACGACTCCATCCATGTGCGGGAAGTCCGAACCAAACCCTCCGAATTTGATGATTGGAAAGTCATGATGTTGACTCCCTGGGAGCTAAACACCTATTTTTTAACGAACAGAGATGTGGCAAGGGAATTTACGTCTACCTATTGGGTGGGAATTTTCGCAAGCAGTTACACTTTTGAATTGGAGGATCCTGTGTTGATTGATGGCCGTGCCACTTATAAAATCAAGCTGACCCCGCTCAAAAACAAGAAGTATGCAAACTGGTTGGGGCATTTGTTTCTGGATCAGGAAACTCTGGCTTTTGTAAAATTTGATTTTCGATCCAGTCCCAAGCTTTTCAAGAAACTGACCAATGAATTTGGCTACCAAGTGGTGACGAATTTGTACAAATTCCACTACAACGAAGGCGAATGGAGAGAGGTGATTCAGTACCGATACAAAGACGGAATATGGAAATTTGATGAGGTCAACTCAAGCAAGCATTTCGTGGTGACGAGCAAGCAACGAGGGATGGACCATGTGCCACTGGTACAAACGCTGCACTACAAAACTGAGTATGAGTCGACGATGCCAAAAGGAGTGGACTTTGACTTTTTACCCCATGATGTCGGTCAGGCTAATACCTATTTTGAGAAAAACTTCAGGGCTGATTTTTGGAGGGCATTTGACTTTTCCCGAGGAATCGAAATGGATGAGAAAATATACGGGTTCAAGTCCTCTGATTTTGAACCCAAACCCTATGAATTCTCCAAATTCGATACGCTAAAAGGTACGCTTACTCCACTGAGGACCGCTTTTGATGTAGGATTTTACCACTTGGATGTGGAAGTTTTTCCTGAGGAAGAACTCCTCGCCGGCAGCAGTTTGGTTAGGTTTAAAGTGACGGAACAGACCCAGAGAATTCAGTTGGATCTCTATTCCAAGATGGACATCGACAGCATTGTTCATCAAGGCCAAAACCTTTCTTTTTCGAGGGAATTTGATGCTGTTTTTATTGATTTTCCAAAGATGCTTTCTCTGGGAAATACCGAGGAAGTGACCGTCTTCTTCCGGGGAAGGCCCTTGGACTACGATCCGATGATCCCGATGTATGCTTCTTTTCTATGGATCAAAGACGAAAAGGGAAATCCCTTTATTCAGGCCATTTGTCAGGGTTACGGCGCAAGCGGATGGTGGCCAAACAAAGACCACCTTTCAGACGAACCCGATTCAGCGCGGATCAGCATTACGTTTCCATCGGACCTAAAAGCGGTTTCCAACGGGCGAAAAACCGAAGAAACTCAACTCGGAAACGGTAAATCCCGCACTACTTGGGAGGTGAGCTACCCGATCAACAATTACAACCTGATCCTGAATCTCGGGAAGTATGAAACCCTGACTAAAATGGTGGCCTCACAAGAAGGGGAATTGGATGTGGAATATCACTTTGTGGAAGGGCATCGGGAAATCACCGAGCAGAAATCCGAGTTTATTGTCCCGGTGTTGGAGACTTTTGAGAAGTATTTTGGGCCTTATCCTTTTCCCCGGGATGGGGTTAAGTTTTTGGAAACTCCCCATGCCATGGAGCATCAAAGTGCTGTGGCTTTAGGAACTGAGTTTTTCCGGCAGGAGGAAAAAAACTGGACCGAGTTTACTGACGGGGATTTTGCGAAAAGCTGGATTCCTTCCCAGATTCTACTTCATGAGTTTGCCCATGAATGGTGGGGAAACAGCGTGAGTTGCGGTGACAACGCTGAACTTTGGCTTCACGAAGCTTTTGCGACTTATGCCGAGGTGCTTTTTATCGAGGAGCACTTTGGCTACGAATCCGGTCAGGTGTACATCAATTCCATCTGGCCAAAAGGCGACAATCCAAACCCGATTATCGGCAAGTTTGGCCTCAATCATGTGCACTACAATATTTGGGGGATGTATGACAAGGGAGCTCATGTGCTGAATTCTCTGCGCAAAATGCTGGGGGATGATCCCGTTTGGTTTGCTTTTCTGAAAGAAATCCAAAGCAAATTCAAGTATCAAAAGATCACTACTTCTGATATCCTAAACCTGCTCAATGAGCGAAGTGGAAAGAATTTTTCTAAGGTCTTTGATTACTACCTAAAGGAGACCAGTCTGCCCAAGTTGGAGTATTTCCTTGAAAAGACGGAAGGTGGTTTCAATGTGAATTACCGCTTGAATGTGAATCTGGGTGAGGTGAGGATTCCTGTGACTTATTCGGGGAAAAAGGGTCCAGCTGAGAAACTATTCCCGACCTCGGAATGGCAGAAAACCCTGATTCAAAAAGGGAAAATGGAGGACTTCCGGTTCGATGAAAAGAGCTTTTTGCTGGATTTTGAGCGGGTGGAAAAACCGAAACAAGATTAACCAATGCAAGAAAAGTGGTCTGTGAAGACACAGACCACGGCGATAGAGAATCAGGAATAATCCCAAAATGTGTGATCGAAATCCTACGGTATCACATTCTTTTTTTGAGAAAATGCTAAAGATTTTCAGAGAATACGGAGTGCTAAATGTCACTATGAAAAATCAGGTTTGAAGTTCATTTTGAGGAGATTCCCCCTTTTCCAAAAGGGGGCTAGGGGGATTCTTCAAAATGGAATCAAAAAATAAATATCTCAATTCATTTGCGCAAACACTTGCTTGCATTATATTTGCAAGCACCTACTTGCGTATCATGGAGACCCGAAGAGATGTATTTCAAGCCATAGCCGACCCAACCCGAAGGGCAATCCTGGGCATGGTTGCCAAGGAAGCCACAAATGTCAATGCCATAGCAGGTCAGTTTGAGGTGAGCCGACAGGCGATTTCTCTTCATTTAAAAATTTTGGCAGAATGCGGACTCCTTCAAATCAAGCAGCAGGGGCGGGAAAGAATCTGCGAAGCCAGACTGGAAAACCTTGCCGAAGTCAATCGGTGGGTTTCCCAATACCGCAAATTTTGGACGAATAAACTGGACGCTTTGGAAAACTATTTGGACACAACTTTTAGCACAGACTCACATGAAAAATCTGGGGAAAATATCGAAGGAAAATGACGGCTTTAAAGTCGTTTTTGAGCGGATTCTTAATCATCCCATTGAGCGGGTTTGGGACGCGATTTCCAATCCCGAGCAATTAAAATATTGGTTTACAGACATTGATTTTGAGGCAATTCCGGGAAGTAGAATCACTTTTAAGTTTAGAGACAAGGACCATACGGAGTCTTATGGTGAGGTGGTCAGCATGGATCCGCCCCATCGGTTTGTTTGGACTTGGGAGGGCGAACTGGGAGTTTGGGAGCTCGTTTCGAAAGATGAATTTTCGACTAAACTGACTTTCTCCTACAGTAAAATCTCCGGCGATTATGCTGTCAATGTATCGACAGGATTCCACGATTTGCTCGATCTGCTGGTGCTCAGGTTGGATGGAAGTGATGCTATTTATCCATTTGGGGCGGAGGAAAGTGAACCTTCATCAGTTCCTTTGAAGATTCATTATGCAGCTCAGATTAGTGACTCTCACCCTGAAGTTTTGAAACACCAGCCTGTGGTCGTGGAGAAGGAAGTGGGAGCGTCCAAGGAGAAAGTATGGAAAGCACTGACCGAAAAGGCTCAAATGCGCCATTGGTATTTTGATGTGGATGGGTTTGATGCAGTGGAAGGATTTCAGTTCCAATTTGTGGGACAAGGTACCAAAGGGCAGGATTTTGTGCATCTCTGCACCATTACGGAAGTCATTCCTGAACATAAACTGCAATACAGCTGGCAATACGAAGGATTTCCGGGTTACTCCTTGGTAACCTTCTTTTTGACAGAAACTGCGACCGGAACAAAAATCAAAGTCACCCACCTCGGGCTTGAAACTTTCCCCCAGGAAACCCAAGATTTTGCGAGAGAGAACTTTGTCATGGGCTGGAATGAAATTATAGGAAAGTTGCTTCCGGATTATTTGGCATTAAAATAAAGGAAATACCCTTCGTTAAATAAGCTCCATGCTGTCTCGAAATAAGCTTCGTGAGCTAGTACAAGGAGCCTATTTCAGCCCTATTTGGCGTAGCGTATTTCAACTTTATTTCCATTGAATCTCGCTCAGCCCTAGCCTCAATTATCCACCTTTGTCGTATCAGGCTTTGGTTTCGGTTTTGTCATCAGGCCTTTCAACAGGTTTTTGGCTTCATCCACAGCTTTGTCGGTTGTCTTTTTGGTCAACTCTTTTTTGAGACTGTCCTGGAAGACTTCCGCCTTCAATTTAAGCTCCTGCTTGATGCTGTCTTGCGCTGCCTGAAACTCTGCTGTCGCTTTTTCCTGCAAATTTTCCTTCTCGGAATCGAATCTTGATTTCAAGGCATTCGCTAACAATGTCTCGATGCTGTTACCTCCCGCAAGGCTGATTTTCGGCTGGGTATAGGTGCCTGATAAATTGATCGCCACAGGAATCAAGGTTGATTCTGTCGCCTCCGCACCGGAAATGGTCGCTAAAATGGAGTTGGCCTGAGCTCCAAATTGACCAGCGGGCACCTGCATATTGAGCAAGTAATTGATAGATCCGTCAAATCCCGCACTGCCTTGAATATTGGTTTCATAATCCCACAGCCGCAAATCAAATGGCTTCACTTCCATTCGACCATCCTGGATCACAATCGGAATGTTCAGGTTTTTCAGTTGGAGGGTGCTGGCATCTTTGAGACGGGTCAGGCTGGTAACTCCTGCCAGAATCTTACTGTCCCTGAGTGCGGCTTCTGCGACTTTCAGGATTCCCTGCACATCGATGGAGGAAAGCATCGGCATCATGTTTTGGCCCAAAAAGCCGGAAAAACTGATGTTGGTCGAGACTTTTCCGGTGATTTCATTGGCAATCGGCGCAAAGGCTTTGACCGTTGCAAAACTTTGAAATGCCTTGGCAATGCTTAACTCAGAGATATCCATATTGAAATCAAACAACGGGGCAGCCAGGTTTCGCGGGTCATAATTCCCGTTCAGTTTTATCCTTCCGTCCAGCGTTTTCATCCCCGTCTCGGAGAAAGTTAAAACTCCGTTTCTCAGGACCATATTTCCGCTGACTTCCTTCAGATTCAGGTTTTCATAAATCACCTCATCTGCCGCCAAACTCATGGTGAAATCTATGTTTTCGGGAAGTTGGACCACTTCCAATTCAGTACTACTTGTGTCGGATTCAGTGCTGCTCATCCATTCATTGACATCAAAACTGGAACTGTTCAATGACAACTGCCCTGTTAAAATTCCTTTTTCGGAAAGCAAATAGTCCATGTAATTGGAAAGGTATCCGCTGGCTTCAAGGGGACTTTTTCCCAGTTGGGATTTGAATTGGGCGAGGTTTGCCCGTTGCGGATTGAAGTCAGCATGGGCTTCAGAAATCCGAATGCCCTGCGGATATTCTGTTGAAGAATAGAATAAATTCCGGACATCCATTATGCCGGAGGCTTGCAGACGCTCGTAGCGTTCTTTTTCCACGTCGGCGTAGGAACCTGAACTCTTTAGATCGGCTTTGATCAAGCCTTCCAATTTGGTATCTGCAATCGGGAAGATTGCTGTCAGTTTCTTCAAATCCACTCCACCTGACACAGCTCCATTCCAGTTCAGTGCTTCAAAATCGTTGATTTTCAGGTTTCCTTCAATCTTTTCACCTTCCAGGTCAAAGCCAAACGAACTGACATCTACCAGAAAATCCTGCATCGTACCCGTCTGATTTAAGATCGTTGCTTTGGCGTGAAGTTGCTCGAGCGGAACCGGATAGTCAGTGTTTTGCACAAACCCATCTTCCAGATTCAAGCGGATATCCATGCTCGGAAGTACTTTCATCGTCGAATCGTAGCGGCCCTTTGCGCTGGCATTGAAGTCTAGGATTCCCGCCAATTGTGTCTTGTCAATGGGAAAAATGGACGTCAATTCCTTCAGATTAAGTCTGCCGTTCAATTTTCCTTCCATGTCATAATCTCTGAGATTGGCCAGTTTGAAATCGCCTGAGAGCGGATTGGAACCCAAGTTCATGGAAAAAACCGGGATGGAAATGCTGGTGTTTTCGATGGCTGAGCTTTCATTTTTTGCCTGAAAATTCAGATTGATATCCTTGACAGGCATCGGCAGATCGGGATATTGAAACATCCCGTCTTTGACCTCCAATTGGACATCAAAAGCCGGGAATTGGGTTTCGTTGTACATTCCTTTGACAAAGCCCTGAAAGCCGAGTGTTCCGGAGGTTTGAATAGAAGAGAAACTTTCCGTGTAGATCCCCGGCACAAGCGAAAGGATATTTTTGAAATCGGTCTGCTCGCTGCCAAAGGTGAGATCCATGGCAATCCCATCTTCGGGAAGCCCGATCACGCCGCTCAGATCAAAGAGGAACTCATTAAGTCCAAAATGGCCGTCTGCCAGCGTAAACTTCATCTGCTCAAGATCCACTTGCAGCAAAGTTTCTCCTGTGAATTTTTTATCAGTTAGGTAGTGAACTCCCTCGTAATTCACATCGGCGATGGTTGCTTTTAGCTCCAGTGGCAAGTCATAGACATCAGACGTAAATTCACCGCTTCCCTTCGCCTCAATACCTGCCAAAGCCATGACAAACTGCATGGATCGGTCGTCGTAGATCAGATTGACATCGCTTACTTCGATGAGGTCAATTCCCAGTTGGAAGTTGCTTTCAGTTGCAGGTTCTGATTCGGCGGATTCTTTGGCAATGTCATAATTGGCCAGGCCGTCTTCGAGGACTTTGATGTAAATATCGCCTCCATTCAGACGAAGGCCTGTCAAAGTGGGATAATCGTCAAAAAGGATGGATTTGAGATTGAAGTCAAGAGCCAACTCCTCTGCATGAACCAAGGTGTCGTTTTCAAAAGGTTCCAGTCCCACAATACCGAAATCGCCAAATGCAGCACTGACGGAGGGAAAGCTTCGAAATAAACTCAGCGAAACCTGATCCACGTCGTAGTAGATTTTGGCATTGAGTGCCTGATCAAGTTCCTGATTGACCCGGGCGATGATTTTGTCTTTGAACAAAAAAGGGATGGCGACCGCCCCCGCAACCAAGAAAACCAGAATTCCCAAAAATATAAGAATGAACTTCTTCATAATTGAATTTCAATTGTCGAATTATCTAACGAACGAAAGGTGGAATTAATTCAGTGGAAGCAAAGAGGGTGGAAGCTTTTAAAGTATTGCTAGGAGAGATTTGATTTTTCAAATTAGGATTTTTTGCCACTAAGACTCTAAGACACAAAGTTTTTTTAAATTAAGGTTAACAAGCCATACCAATTTATGAGTTACGGAAAGCCAACTGATTTTGAAGAAGAAATAGGAAAAGCAGTTGTTCATGCTGCATTTACAGTCCATAAATCACTTGGGCCTGGGCTTTTAGAACGTGTGTACGAAGTATGTATGGAACATGAACTTAAAAAAAATGGCTTTGAGGTTAGACGGCAAGTTGACATTCCGATTTGTTATGATGGAATTTGGTTCGATGAAGGTTTAAGATTGGATTTGTTGATAAATGAGCGGGTAATTGTCGAACTCAAAGCAGTTGATGTTGTAAATCCAGTATGGCAAGCCCAAATCATAAGCCATCTAAAACTTTCCAAATTGAATCTTGGGTACTTGATTAATTTCAATGTTCCTGTTATAAAAAGTGGTATCAAAAGATTTATCAATTGAAAAACCAATCAAATCCCTCTTTGTGCATTTGCGATTTAGTGGCCAAAAATTGCACATCACTTCTTTGCGATTTTGTGCCTTAGTGGCAAACAAAAAGCCTGAGCGATGGCCCAGGCGATTTGGTTCAAAAAGCCGTGGTCTATGTCTCCACAGACCACTATATTCTTTAAATCACATCTTCAAATTCTGCATCTCCAATTGCGGCGCAAATGGCTGCTCGTAATACCTTTTTCCAGTCGCTTTGTAAAGCGAATTGGCCACTGCGGCAAAGACAGGAGGGAAGAAGGGTTCTCCCAATCCGGTCGGATCTTCTTTGCTGTCTACAAAGTAAACCTCAATCTTTTTTGGAGCTTCCTTATGACGGATCATGCGATACTTGTCGAAATTGGTCTTCGTTGCTACCCCATTTTCAAAGGCTAACTCTCCGAAAAAGGCATTGCCAATGCCATCTACAATCGCACCTTCACCCATGTTGGTGGCTGAATCCGGATTGACCACAATACCGCAATCAACGGCTGCATAGACTTTTTCTACGACAGGTTTGGAATCTACAATCTTGGTGTCCACTACCTCTGCCACGTAGGAATTATGGCAGAAATAGGCCGAAACACCACGGTGAACGCCTGCTGCCGGAGTGTTCCAGTTGGATTTGTCACGTACCAGTTCGAGCACGCCCGCATATCTCTTGGCATCGTAATCATTGTTTTCACCTACCGGATTGGTCTCCGCACGCTTAAGAAGTTCCAAGCGGAAGGCGATCGGATCTTTCTCCATCACCTCTGCCAATTCATCCAGAAAGCTTTGCTCAGCGGCGGCCATGAAGTTAGAACGGGGAGCACGGAAAGCACCGACGGTAATATTGGATGGTATTTCCCAAGCTTCCGCCAGGTAGTTGTCAATAGCTCCGGCTGGAAACCGATTGGCATGGAGTGGGGATTCGGGGACACCACCTGCTTTCACATGGAGGGCCAAGAGATTGTTGTTTTCATCCAAAGCTGCCCGATAAGTTGCCGAATAAGTGGGGCGATAGATGCCATACGTCATTTCGTCCTCACGGGTATAGACCATTTTGACCGGAGCTGCGATTTTTTGGGAAATTAAAGCTGCTTCCAACAAGTGGTGGCCATAGGCTCTTAAACCAAATCCTCCGCCCATTCGGGCTAGATTGATTTTGATGTTTTCTTTAGGTATTCCCAACCGATCAGCTAAGGCTGCACTCATTGGCTCGGGCCATTGGGTAGGTCCATAAAGTTCGGCCTTTTCAGCAGTCACATGGGCAAAAAAGTTGGCAGGTTCCATGGTGTTGTGGGCCAGGAAAGGAGCAGTATAGGTTTTTTCCAATACTTTTGCTGCCTTTTTAAATGCTCCCTCAGGATCACCGTCTCTTCGGACAACATTTCCGGGCTTTTGGGTATATTCGGCCATTTTTTCCCGATGGTTTGCTGAGCTTTCCAGTCCTTCAGGAACGGTTACTTTGTAAGGATTTCTACCTCCAAATCCCGTCATGGTGAAGCTTGATTCAGGAGCATTTTCCCATTCGACTTTCAGATTCTTTTTTGCCTGGAAAACTTCCCACGTGGAATTTCCTACTACAACCAGAAGTTCGGGGAAGGTCGCGACATCAAAGAAGGTTCTCACATAGTTTTCATTGAAAATGTTGATTGTGAAGACCTCTTGAATCCCCGACATTCCTAAAACATAAGAGGCATCAAACGACTTTACCTTCATCCCAAAAGCAGGAGGATGTACGATGGCCGCGTACTTCATTCCTTCTACTTTGTAGTCAATCCCGAAAAGCGGTTTGCCAGTCACAATTTTTTCGGCCTCAACATTTTTCTTCGAGTTACCGATGATTTTGAAATCGGTAATGTCTTTTAATTTGGGGTTTTCCGGTACCTCAATCGCAGTGGCCAAGGACGCCATTTCACCGTAGTGGGCCTTTTTCCCACTTCCCTTGTGCTCCAGGATTCCAGCTGAAGTGGTGATTTCTGAGGCGGGAACATTCCAGATTTGTGCTGCTGCGCCAACGAGCATGGCTCTGGCCGTGGCTCCCGCTGTCCGAAGTGGTGTCCATCCCTGGCGGATAGATTGGCTACCTCCGGCAGACTGTCGTTGGAATCGCTGGGAATCAAAATTGCCCTGCTCGACGATCACTTTTTTCCAATCCACATCCAGTTCCTCGGCAAGGATCATAGGCATGGATGTTTTTACGTTCTGTCCAAATTCAGGAGAAGAGCTATAAAGTGTCACGACGCCGTTTTCCCCGATTTTGATATAGCTGTTGAGCTCAAACCATTCCTTTGGCATCGCCAAAAGCTCCTCCTCTGTGGTAGGTTTGCATCCCGCCAGCCAGCTAAAGCTGAGTACCATGCCTCCGCCAGCCAGTGCTGACACTTTCAAAAATGACCTGCGGTCCAATTTTTTATCTAAAGTTGTCATTGGTTTATCGGATTAAAGGTTTTGGGAGGCAGTGATCACAGCGGCTTTGATTCGGGTATAAGTGCCGCATCGACAGATGTTACCGTTCATTGCGTTTTCGATTTCTTCCTCTGAAGGATTTGGGTTTTGCTGAAGCAAAGCTGCCGCTGTCATGATTTGACCGGCCTGGCAATAGCCACATTGGGGCACATCGTGTTCCATCCAGGCTTTTTGCACCGGATGGTCGCCAGTTTCGGAAAGTCCTTCAATGGTGGTGATTTGAGAATCTTGGGCAGATGAAACTGGAAGCTGGCAGGAGCGAACCGCATTACCGTCCAAGTGGATGGTGCAGGCACCGCACTGGGCAATGCCGCAGCCGAATTTGGTTCCCACCAAGTCCAGGTGATCTCTCAAGACCCAAAGCATGGGGGTGTTGGGATCCACGTCTACCTGTTGGGATTTACCGTTGATGTTGAGATTGAAAATGGCCATAGTTGTTAAAATTTAAGAATTCAAGTTAGAGTTTTTATGAGTGATGACCTTACGGAAATCAAACATAAGTTTTTATAAATCAAGCGGATCTGGATAAACGCTGGTCTGGATTTGCAATCCAGACCAATTATCATTGGAATTTGTAATTCCAATTTCTCTGGTTATGTCTTGTGTTTTCACTGACCAACACATGTTTCCTTCTCCGTTGCGCTGGTTTTTTAATTTGCCTTCCAAATCTAGATTCCAGACCAGCGCTGAAATCATGTGTATTCTCATTCGCCAGGGGTTAAAACCCCTGGCTATTACAAATTCGCCCCTACAGGGCTATTCTTTCAACTCTCCAATTGCTTTGCAAAAGGCTGATCGTAAAGCCGCTTGCCAGTCGCCTGATACAGCGCATTGGCCAAAGCGGCAAAAACCGGTGGATAGGCTGGCTCCCCCAAACCTGTGGGGTCACGCTGATTTTCCACGAAATAGGTCTCAATCGCTTTTGGAGCCTCTGTCATCCGGATCATCCTGTATCGGTCAAAATTACTTCGGTCCGGCGCTCCGTTTTCAAACTTCAATTCCCCAAACAGGGCAGTACCGATTCCATCTACAACCGCACCTTCGCAGAGGTTTTTCGCAGCATCAGGATTGACGACTAATCCGCAGTCGACGGTCTGAATGACTTTTTCGACCTGAACCTTCCCATTTTCCACTTTCAGATCTACCACCTGAGCAGCGTAGCTATTGTGGCAGAAATAAGCCGAAACACCACGGGAAATCCCGGATTGAGTTTGACCCCAATTGGCTTTTTCTTTCAGCAATTCCAAAACTTTGGCAAATCGCTCTGCATCGTAGTCGTTGTTTTCACCCACTGGCTTGTCCTTTGCTTTTTGCAAAAGCTCCAACCGAAACTCGATCGGATCTTTATCGGCTGCCTCGGCTACTTCGTCTATAAAAGACTGCTCGGCTGCAGCGATAAAGTTGGACCTTGGGGCCCGAAAGGAACCCACGGTAATGTTGGATGGGACAGTCCATTCCTCAGCCCAGTAATTTTCCACGGCTCCTGCCGGGAATCGGTTGGCATAGAGCGGAGGCTCCACCAAACCGCCTGCATTCACATGAAATCCGATCAGATTATTGTCTTTGTCCAAGGCCGCCCGATAAGTAGCCTGGTACATGGGGCGGTAGATTCCTCCTGTCATGTCATCCTCCCGGGCGTAAATCAACTTGATGGGCGCGTTCATTTTTTGTGAAATCACCGCCGCCTCGATCAGCCAATGTGCATAGGATCTGCGCCCATAGCCTCCGCCCAGCCGGGTCATTTCGATGTTGATATTTTCGACAGGAATTCCCAATCGGGAAGAAAGGGCCTGTTCGGTCAGTTCGGGTTTCTGAAGTGGACCGGCACAATCGACTTTATCTCCTTGCACATGTGCAAAGAAATTCATCGGTTCCATGCAGTTGTGTGCAAGGAAGGGACCATTATAGGTTCGTTCGATGACTTTTGCAGCTTGCTTAAAAGCTGTTTCAGGATCTCCGTCTTTCCGGACTGTTTTGGCTTTCTTGGAAGCTTCGGCCATTTTTTGCCTTTGTTCCGGCTCATTTTCCAATCCTGCTGGGATGGTCCGGTTTTCTTTTCGACTTCCCCAGTCCCGTTTTTCTTCAAAAGTGGAAAAAGGCTCCCATTCCACATTGACGGCCTTTTTGGCTTTCATCACTTCCCAAGTGGAATTACCGACGATAGCGACCAAATCCGTAAAGCTGGTGGTGTCAAAGAAGGTCCGCTCGTACTCGTCTTGGTGGGACTTGATCTGGAAGATGTCCCGAATACCAGGAAGGCTTTTGGCAGTCGCAGCATCAATTGATTTCAACTTCATGCCATGGGCAGGAGGATGGATGATCATGGCGAAAAGCATTCCCTCTTTTTTGTAGTCTATTCCAAAGAGCGGTTTACCGGTGACGATGTTTTTTGCCTCCACGTTTTTGTGTGAGGTTCCAATGATTTTAAAATCCTTGATTTCTTTCAGTTTGAATTCTTCAGGGACGGGTAATGTGGCAGCCAGAGTTGCCATTTCTCCGTAATGGGCCTTTTTATTGCTTCCCGTGTGAATCAAAAACCCAGGTTCGGTTCTGATTTCTGAGGCAGGAACTTTCCATGTTTGCGCAGCTGCATTAATCAACAATTGTCTTGCGGTGGCTCCGGCCGTTCGCAAAGCCGTCCAACCCATGCGAATGGCCTGACTTCCTCCTATGTACTGGCGAGTAAAATTATCCGTATCCAAAGGAGCCTGCTCGACAATCACCTTAGTCCAGTCGGCATCGAGCTCTTCGGCAACGATCATCGGCATGGAGGTTTTGATATTTTGACCGCCTTCGGGATTGGGAGACATGAGTGTGACCAGGCCGTTTTCCCCGATGCGGATATAGCCATTGAGCTTAAACCATTCCTTTGGCAGCCCTAGTGTTTCCTCCGAGTTTGGTTTGCAACTTGCCAGCAAATTAAAGCTCAACATCATTCCCCCTCCCGCCAAAGCAGAGACTTTGAGGAAGGATCTTCGGTTGAGTTTGGAGTTTAGGGTAGTCATCGTCTGAGAGGTTTTAACCTTTACGTTCTCTATCTGATCCATATGCAGTCAATGAACCATCTTCTGGATTGAATTTTTGCAAGATTGTAAGCAGTTTTAATTTATATAAAATTCTCCGCTACGGACTTACACATTTCAAACACTATCAAAGTACCGCTTTGAAGAGGTCGTCACTTTTCACTTTCTCGTAGTAATCCAAGACTTTCCAATTGATTACATTTTTCATTGATCTACCAAAGTACACTCTGGGGTTCTGGTGCCGAGAAGCTTGAATTTCTCGATCTCAGCTCGTATCTCTTTCAATTCAGCAACTGTAAATTTCACAGCAAGTGCGCCTAAGTTTTCAGCTAAATGTTGTTGGCTGGTAGTCACCGGAAAGGCACGAAACCAACCTGAGGTATCGATAATTTGGTTTTCTGCCACCCGTTCTGGCTTGGAGCCCAATTTCGATACAAAGCCAGGCTAGCGCAATCCAAGGAGATAGGCTGAAATGTCGGCGAGTTCCTGAGCGCTCATCCCCAAACCTGAGGGGGTCGGCATGATGGATTTTTTCTCCTGTTTCCGCTCCTCAATTTCTGAAATAGCAACTGTGGTTCGCTTGCCTGTCAGATCTTTGATGATCAGGGCTTTTTCGGTTTCGCCTTGGACAAAGCCGTAGTATGACTCTCCTGATTTCAACTTCACCAACCAAGGCTCGTACCCAAAAACGATCCCACCGTCGGGATTGATAATCGCATCGAGCAGGGTTGTTTGGTCGTATTTAGTTTTGATTTGGGACAGGTCTGGCCCGATGTCTTTTCCGAATCCATTAGCTTGATGACAGGTCGTACAGTACTTTTTGAACCCAATTTCACCTTTGACCGGGTCAGCTGACAAGCCCGACACGTGAGCCACGGCATAGTTCTCACCGTTGCTTTTGCTGCCAAAGTAATTTCCAGCCTGCACTCGCACTCCCAGGTCAGGATTGGCGGAAATGGTCTCTTGAACGGTGGCGATCAGGTCATTTGGTAACTCATCAGCTGCAAGCATCGCCATCAGAATCTGCCCTCCAATCGGATCTTTAGCCATGGCTTTCGCCTGACTTTTCCGATCGTTAAGGGACATTTTTTCCTCCAAAAGAAGACTCTTCTTAGCCTTCATCACTGCCAGTTGTTTGGTTTTTTCCGGATCGACGCCGATTTTTTTCCAATCCAAAAAAGCCTGCCAGTCATTGTCCTGACGAAATGAAAGCCAAAACATCGCCTCATCAGCGATTTGCTGATCGGCGCTTTTGCTCAACGAGAGCATCGCTTCTGCGGCACTTTTTTCTGGGATAAAAGCCAAAGATGTCAGCGCATAATCTTGCTCTTTTCTATCCAATTTCCCGCTTTCCAAACGCTTCCTCAGTCCCGGCACAGCATCCACACTCGAAATTCTCCAAGCCAAGACTTTCAGCTCCTCCGGCCAGTTTCCGTCGTCTAGTGGCTTGAATTTTTCATACGAAAGCGCAAAAGCGGCTTGTTCATGGCCTTCGGCGACTTTGCCCAAAGCGTCCAGGTACCAAGGATCCGAGGGATCAAAATTCTGAAGCAGCGACACAAAAGCCGGTTTTCTTTCCTCCCAAGATAAATCCCACAAAACGGTCGCAAGCTCTCGGCGCAAAAATGCAGATGGGTCAGTCAAGAGCTTGACCCGCGGAATCGCACTGAGATTTTCGGTAGCCTTCACCGCCCGAAAGGCTTCAATGCGGATCGTTTCCTGCTCACTGTCGAGGAGTTTGAGGGTTTTTTGCAGCCCTTGATCACCTAGTTGTGCCAAAAGAAAAATCGCCCGAGACTGTACAAAGGGATTTTCATCGGCCAGGAGGGGTTCAATCAGCGGAATGGCCGATTCTCCTTTTGCTTTCAAGATCTCAAAAGCCCGGAACCGAACATTTACGGCGGGATTTCGCAGGACCTCGACGAGTCCTGCGTCAGAGTTGTAATCCATTGTCGGATTCGTTAATTTCTTGTTTTTGGGGACGATGCGATAGATTTTGCCGCTGGCGGCGGAGTCCTTCATCTGGTGTCCGCCCACTACCGGATCGTACCAGTCGGCAATGTAGATGGCGCCGTCCGTCCCTGTCACCAGATCACTCGGGCGAAACCATTTCGACTTCTGGCTCTGAAAAGAAGTGTCGTTCCAGACGTATCCCTCGTCATCGACATTGACCGAGGAAAATAGAATTTCCCGTACGCCGAGGTCGTAGCCAGATTTTGAAATGTGAGGCTGATAGCTGAAAATAACGTTCCTTCCGGCATCTGCGCTCATTAGCGTTCCGGTGAAGGCTGCCCCAAAGGCATCTCCTTCATAGCGCATCATTCCTGTCGGCGATCCGGCACCGGACTTGTCCCCGGCGGGCATCACGCCGGGATCGTCCTGATGCCAATGCGCACTGAAAATATCCTGATCTGGCCGCTGATCGGCTTGCCAGGTTCGGCTGCCATCGGCACTGAAATATCCTGCGTTACCTCCCTCCGGAATCCAGGAAACCCGACAAGCAACGACCTGATCGTCGTTGTCATTTTGCCAGAGATCACCACGGGAATCC
This sequence comes from Algoriphagus sp. A40, assembly GCF_002002735.1. Classification (GTDB taxonomy): domain Bacteria; phylum Bacteroidota; class Bacteroidia; order Cytophagales; family Cyclobacteriaceae; genus Algoriphagus. The sequence continues at coordinate 67,746 of NZ_MUNY01000034.1, forward strand.
ACAAAAACCTCGTAGCTGTTTCTGAAATTATGCGCTAATACTTCCAGCCCGGTACCATCGGGATTGATCTTCAAAGCCAATCCTCCTACATAGATCTTACCATCGTCGCTGACTTGGCTGCCGGCATTGCTGGTGTTGTAGGGCGAACCTCCGGTATAGAGACTTCCGGATCGGAGCTCCCAACCGTCGTTGTCAGTCACGTGGTGCGGCCCGGCATTTCCCGTGTTGAAGTAGAGCTTGCCGTCTGGTCCAGCCAAAACTGAATGCAGGGAATGGTCATGATCTAGTCCGCCAAAGCCCGTCAGGAAAATCTCCTTGGTGTCAGGCACATCGTCACCATTCTCATCCGTGTACACCAGCAAATGCGGCGCACAGGACACGAAGATACGGGTGCCGATCACTGCGATGCCGAGAGGCGATACCAAATCGCTGTCCTGAATAAATACCTTGGAGGAATCCGCTACTCCATCTTGATCGGTGTCCTCGAGGATCATCACCCGATCACCTTTGGAGTGATGAAGAAAGGCAGTCGAATCGTTGTTGTAATTTCGGTAGTTTACGGCTTCAGTGACCCAGATTCGGCCTTTAGCATCCACATCCATATTGGTGGGATTGAAAAAAAGAGGAGACTCAGCCCAAAGCGTTACCTCAAAATCAGACGGTGAAAAAAGCAGTGGGGCCTCCTGAACCTTGGTTTTGCAGGAGCCGAGGCATGCGATTATCAGCAGGGACAGAATAAGAAATTTTGAGCTCACACCTGTTTGATTTTTTGATTGACGAAAGAGAGATTGTTTTGATATGCCTGGACGATATCCGCACCTGCCGGAGTTGACCACTCGATCTGCATCCATCCCGATCCCCGGTAGTCGGATTGGGCAAGGAGCTCGCCGATCTTCACCCAATCCAAATCTCCTTCACTCAGCAATTTCCCGTTTTCTTTGATGTGGATTTCGCAAATGTGCTCTTTGGCAAGCAGCGGAATCTCTTGATAGATCGGATGACCTGCGTCTGCTGAATTGCGGAAATCATAGTAAATCTTCACCGCCGGGGAGCCCACGGCATCGATGATTTCAAGATGCTCAGCGGCTGAGAGGTAGGATTCAATCCCCAATATCACCCCCGCTTTTTCTGCCTTTGGAGCGACTTCCTTCAGTCTGCGAATCACTTCCTGCTTGCCTTTCGGATCTTCTCTCAGGTCATTTTTATTGAAAAAGGCCAGCAGAATCACTGGAAGCTTCATCTGTTCGGCGACATCGATGCTGTCCGAAACCCACTGTTCCGTTTGCGGATCTGACTTGTAGGGGTAGTTGTTGAGTTCACCGATCGCCAAACTGCTGATAGGAATCCCAAGCTTATTGGACTGCTCCTGATAGGCTTGCTGCACAGAATACTCGCGCAGGTGAAGCTTGTTTTCGACGTTCCCGAGATTCACCTGCAAACCATCCAGACCGATCTGCTTCGCCAGTGCCAAACCTGCCGGATTGCTATTCTGTCCAATCGACCAGTCACATGCTCCAACTTTGAGACTGAGTGTTCTGTAAGGACTGGCAGCGAGGTCAAGCCCCATTCCCATTAGGACAGAGACCAGTGCAGATCGTTTGATAAATTCACGTCTTTCAATCATTTTCTAGGTGGTTGATCTTGGGTTAATGCAACGTCCGGGTAGTTCTGTTGCCCAAGTGAGTGTCTCACTCACTTGATTTCAATGGGTATTTCTAATTAACAATTCCGGTTAGTGAAAACACTAATCGGTGCGTGGATGTACGAGTTCCTCAAGCATTCAGGGTTCAATTCCGGCTTATTTCAGCTCCCTTTTGAGAAAATCCATGACCCTAACCCGGATTTCATCCGCATCAAACATCGTCCCGAAATGTGGTGCACCGGGAACGACAATCAGATCTGCAGGGACACCCGAGACTTTCAGCCAAGCGTGCAACAACTGGGATTGACGGGGTGAAACCAGGTCGTCCTTTTCTCCATGAATGATCAGAAAAGGAGGATCATTTTTGTCGATATAGCTCACAGGGCTGGCGATTTTCGCCAAATCTGGACGATCCAAAGGTGCGGCACCGATCAGCAATCCCTCGGGAGATTTAGGGTCAATGGCCCCAGGGAAAAGGGTCAAATCGGCTGGGCCATAGAAATCTACCACAGCTTTGAAATCAAATGCCTTGCTGCTTCCGGGCATGAAAAAGGCATCTACCGCATTGTTTTTGGAAAGCCCCAACATGGATGCCAGGTGCCCGCCAGCTGAAAAACCCATCAAGGCAATGCGGTCCCTGTCGAATCCATAGTCCTTCGCATGGTCATATAGGTAGGAAATGGCCGTATTGCAATCCAGCATCTGGGCCGGGAAAACCGCCTGCGTGCTGAACCGGTAGTCAATCGACGCCAAAGCATAGCCCTGATTGATGATTTCGGCTATCGTCTCCTTCATATAACCCATATCGGCATATTTATCATTGCTCAGCCAACCGCCTCCATGAACCCAGATCACCAGAGGGACTTTTCCGGTAGCATTGGGAGGAAGGTAAATGTCCAACAGGTGCTTTTTGAGCGTGTCGTTTTGATAGGGGATGTTTCCATGCAAGGTGGTGCCCTCTGGGAAAATGCTTATAACACGATTCTCTTGGGCAAATCCAATGGTTTCCAGAATTCCAATTAGAGTCAAAGCGAGAAAGAAAAACTTCTTCATTTATCAGTGGTTATAGGTTAGATCAATTTCCGATTAAGATACCTTTTATTCGGCTTACTGGTTTGAAGCAGGTAATCCGATCCCAATTTTTTCCAGCCATTTCACTAATTCTTGCCGGACTTCCAGTTCTTTTTCCGCCTCCATCAAAAAGAGAAACCCGTCCCTTTCTGATCCGCCCCGAACAGAAAATCCTTCCAGAATCTCACTGTTAGGATAAAGCTCCGGAACCTTATCGAAGCTGCTTCCGATGCCATAGAATCCCGAGCTGTTTGAATTCTGTAAGTTTTAATTTGATTCCAGTTACTTTCTAGTCTTGAAAAGCCGGATTTTTGTAAAATAGTATTATGTAATTCCTGAAAGGAAAGTAGTTATGGAATATCCAGAAAGCTTGGAGGAATTTTATAAAAGGAAGTTTAACTGGATTCCTGAAAGCCTTGCACAAGACATAGGCCATTTCAATTTGTTCCGCCTGGAGCCTTATTTAGAAGGAAAATTAAAAGCGATCCCCTATCGGAGGCGTGATTTTTATAAGGTTATGCTGGTCAAAGGTGCAAGTACGGTTCATTATGCGGATCGGATTTATGAAGTAAAAAAGCAGGCGCTATCTTTTTCCAATCCTTTGGTACCGTATAAGTGGGATCATTTTGGCGAAAATAGCTCCGGAATTTATTGCATTTTCAATCCTCACTTTTTTATGAATTTCGGCCAAATTCAGCAGTATGAGGTCTTTCAGCCAAATGGTACTCACATTTTTGAACTGACTGATGAAGAAGCGGTGGAGGTCGAAAAGATTTTTGAAAAAATGCAGAGCGAATTTAATTCTGAATATAAATACAAGTATGATTCGCTGAGGGCCTTAGTCTTTGAACTGATCCACTTCGGTATGAAACTTCAGCCAGCTGAAGTCCAAAAGACCCAACATGGAAATGCGGCATTGCGAATTGCCTCCATTTTTCTGGAGCTTCTGGAGCGGCAATTTCCCGTGGACGATGCCCACAAGACTATCGAGATACGAACTCCTGCTGATTTCGCTTCGCAACTGAACATCCACGTCAATCACCTCAATCGAGCTATCAGGGAAATGACCGGGAAGACCACTTCGCAGCTCATCGCCGACCGCCTCTTGCAGGAGTCCAAAATTCTGCTCAAACAAAGCAACTGGAACGTCTCCGAAGTGGCATATTCCCTGGGTTTCAACGAAGTGACGCATTTCAATAATTTCTTCAAAAAACAGCTAAATCTCAGTCCAACCCAATTCAGGAAAGGGCCCTTGGTTTAAAAAAAGCACATAGATAGATTGACTAACAAGAAAGCCCAGGCCTAGTGGGCTTGGGGTTTTTACCCAAAATCCCAAAATTAAATTCAAAAAAGAACCAGCTTTAGTGATTTGAAATTTAACTTGAGTTTCATTTCGCTTAATTGTTCCTAACCACACTTATGCTTCAGGACACCTTTGGACGTATTCACGATTACCTTCGGATTTCTCTGACGGACAACTGCAACTTCCGCTGCAGCTATTGCATGCCTGTGGAGGAGATGGAGTGGATGCCCCAGTCCAAGCTCATGAGCAAGGATGAGATTTTGAAGCTTGCAGAAATATTTGTTTCCCTAGGAGTAAACAAAATCCGACTGACTGGAGGCGAGCCTTTGGTCAGAAAGGAATTCCCCGAAATACTGGCAGGAATTGCCAAGATGGGTGTAGAATCCACCCTCACAACCAATGGCGTGCTGATCCACAAGCATATTCAGGCTCTTAAAGACGCCGGAGTACGCTCAGTCAATGTCAGTCTGGATACGCTCAACCGGGAGAAATTTCAAAAATTGACCCGCAGGGATCAGTTTGAGCAGGTTTGGGACAATATTTTGCTGCTTTTGCAGGAAGGCTTTCGCGTCAAAGTCAATGCGGTCGCCCTCCACGGAATGATTGAGGAAGAAATCTGTGACTTTGTCAAAGTCACCGAAAAACTCCCGCTTCATATCCGCTTCATCGAGTTTATGCCCTTTTCCGGAAATCACTGGTCCAGCAAGCAGGTCGTGACAGCAAAGCAGATGCTGGATTTGGTTCAGACTCAATTCCCAATCGAAAAGCTGGAAGACAAAAAACACGATACGGCCAAGAAATATCAGGTTCCGGGTTTTGAAGGGACATTTGCTTTCATCACCACGATGAGTGAGCATTTTTGCGGAGACTGCAACCGGATGAGACTGACCGCCGACGGGAAGATCAAAAATTGTCTTTTTGGCAAAGAGGAGCTGGATCTATTGGCTGCTTTGAGATCCGGTCTAGAGGTAATCCCCTTGATCAAAATGTCTATTTTAAGAAAGCATCAGGCCCTCGGAGGTCAGTTTTCACAAGACTATAAAAAAGCCGATCCCGATAAAATTGACAACCGAAGCATGATCACAATTGGAGGATAAATGAAAGAATTCATTCCAGTATCCGAAGCCAAAACCATCCTGAAATCCCAAAAAGTGAAGGGATCTCCTGTCTTTTTACCCATTGAAAAAAGTTTGGGAAAAATTACCGCATCTCCGGTTTTTGCCACGATGGATGTGCCCTCCTTTGACAATTCTGGAATGGATGGCTATGCCCTTTCCTGGGATGAAGGCGGGGAAGGCAGGCATGTTATCGATGTCATCCAAGCAGGGGCAAGTCCTGATTTTGTTCTGGAGAAAAGCAAAGCTGTTAGGATTTATACCGGTGCACCGATCCCCGAGGGAGCGGATACGGTTATTCCTCAAGAAGAAATTGACCGGACAGGGGAAATGATTTTTTTCGACTCCCAGAAATTTTTCCGTGGAGCAAATGTCCGTAAGAAAGGAGCTCAATGCCGAATTGGATCGGAGGTTGTTCCAGCTTGCACCAAAATCACTCCGGGTACCATCGGCCTTTTGGCTTCACTTGGAATCAGGGAAATTGAAGTTTTCCCATCGCCGATAGTTACCTTGATCCTGACAGGAGATGAAATCATCGATTTGGGCAATGACCTCCAACCCGGCCAAATCTACAATGCCAATGGCCCGGCACTGGAATCTTATCTTGGATTATTGGGGATTAATGAACTCCAAGTTCTCAAAGTGAAAGACGAGGAAACCGAGGTGACCCGAGTGATCGTAGAAGCCTTGGAAAATTCAGATTTCGTGTTGCTCACTGGTGGGATTTCAGTCGGTGATTTTGATTTTGTGAAAGGAAGCTTGGAGCAAAACGGTGTGGAAGGGCTGTTCTATAAAGTGAAGCAGCGGCCCGGAAAACCACTTTTTGCCGGAAGAAAAGGAGAGAAGCTTGTCTTTGCACTTCCCGGAAATCCAGCATCGGTACTTTCCTGTTTTATCCAATACGTCAAACCCTGCCTGCTGGAGTGGATGGGAAATCCAATGGCTTGGGCTGGTCCTCAATTTTTGCCCATCTTCCGGGATTACAACAAAAGGACTGAACTGACTTTTTTCCTGAAAGCGAAAATTGAAAACGGCAAAGTGATCCTCCTTCCCGGTCAGGAATCTTTCAATCTGTTGCCTTTTGGAGTTGCCGACGGAATAGTTGAAATCCCACTTGCCATCGAGCATATCGAGGAGGGAAGCCTGGTTGCATTTTATCCCTGGTAATGGAAGATTGGGCTTGGGTTTTGTACATTTTGATGCCGATTGCGGCATTTTTTTACGCTTCGGTTGGGCATGGAGGAGCAAGCAGCTATCTGATGCTATTGGCTTTGATGGGCTTTGCACCTGAAGAAATAAGGCCTTCTGCCTTGATTTTGAATATGTTTGTCTCGATGATTTCCTTTTTGAATTATCGAAAATCAGGGGTGTTTCCACTTAGACTTTTCGTGTCTCTTGCAGCTTTTTCCATTCCTGCCGCTTATTTGGGCGGCACTATTTTGCTAGATGCAGGGATCTACAAGCAGGTTTTGGGGGTCTTACTTCTCTTTCCGGTGTTGCGGTTTGCCGGTGTTTTTCCCATTTCGGAAACTGAAAAAATCGAACGAAAATGGTGGATGGCTCCCGTTTTGGGCTTGTTGATTGGCTTGCTTTCGGGCATGATCGGAATCGGTGGGGGAATCATCCTTTCCCCGATTATCCTGATGCTGGGCTGGGCAGGAGTGAAGGAGACGGCGGCACTGAGTGCGCTTTTTATCTTTCTCAATTCCGTGGCGGGGTTTCTCGGAGCATCCGTATTTCACATTGATTTTCCCATGGAGCTTTGGATATTATTGCCATTGACTGTAGCTGGCGGGGCATTGGGAGCGTATTTGGGATCAAAAAAATTCAGCAGCAAAACCTTGAAATACCTTCTGGCTTTTGTGCTGTTTTTTGCGGCTGTTAAGTTGATCATTGGGTGATTATTCACCGCAGAGCCTCGGAGAGCGCAGAGAATTGTTCTCATAGATGTCAGGTATGATCGCAGATTGTTTCATCTGTGGCTATCTGTGAAATCTGTGTGCTAAAAATAGTGATGACTATCCTTTCAAAAACTTCGGAACCAAAGCCGATTTTCAAGGAATGAGAGTCATGCCCATTCCCTATTCTGTTATCTTTAAGTCAAAAATTTCCCCAGAAATGCCGAATACAATTCACATTAAAGCCTTTGGAATGGTGGCCGAAAAAATCGGAACGACCGAACTGGTGATGGATCATTATCAAGATTCAGAGGCACTTCTTGATGCACTTTTGGTTAAATTTCCGGCTTTGAAAACCATTAAATTCAGCCTTGCAATCAACAAGAAGTTGATTTCCAACAAACAGGAAATCCCCGAAAATGCCGAAATCGCTTTACTACCACCCTTTTCCGGAGGATAAAATGAACCGATACGAGAGACAAATCATACTGCCCGGTTTTGGGATTGAGGGCCAAGTCAAACTTCGAAATTCCTCCGTGCTGGTCATCGGGGCCGGAGGATTGGGATGCCCGATATTACTTTATCTGGCAGCCGCAGGAGTTGGAAAAATCGGGGTTGTTGATGGGGATAAAGTGGCGCTTTCCAACCTGAACAGACAGGTGCTTTTTGGGGAAAAAGAGCTGGGTAAAAACAAGGCTGAAACTGCCGCCCGGTATTTTCAGGAAAAATACAGCGACATCAAATGGGAGGTTTATCCGGAATTTATTACCACTGAAAATGCCCAGGAAATGATTTCCGGCTACGATTTGATTATCGACGGTACAGATAATTTTCCTACCCGATACCTAATCAATGACGCCTGTGTTTTGCTGGGAAAACCCTTGGTTTTCGGTGCGATTTATCAGCATGAAGGACAGGTTTCCGTTTTTAATCTGGGCGAAAATGTCTGCAATTATCGGGATTTATACCCGAAGATGCCTTCGGCTTCTGAGATCCCGAATTGTGCGGAAACCGGTGTAATCGGGGTTTTGCCGGGGATTATTGGCAATTTAATGGCTTTGGAAGCAATCAAAGTACTGAGTGGTTTTGGTAAGCCTCTGAAAAACAAGGTTCTTTTTTTCAACAGCCTTTTCTCTCAAACCTACGAAGTGGAAATTTCCCCAAATCCTGAGGCACAGGAGGCGATGCCAGCCTCCCTGGCTTCATTTGAAATCATGGATTACGAACTTGCATGTGAGGGAATCAAGCAACTTACCTGGTCAGAAGCCATGAAAAAAATGAATCATGATGTGGCATTTGTGGATGTGCGCGAGCCCGGGGAAATGCCGCCTTTGGAATGTACCGGCTTAATTAAAATCCCGTTTTCTTCACTCTCAGAGCAGTTTGAGAGATTGGAGGATTCTTATGAGGTGCTGTTCTTCTGCCAAAGTGGAATCCGCAGTCAGAATGCCGCCCGGCAACTTCAGGAAGCCTTTCCTGACAAGAAAGTCTACTCCATTCGGGGCGGAATCAACGCCTTGAAAACCAATTGAACTGACCATGGAAAAAGAGCGCAAACCCAAGAATATTTTTGTCCAAGGGTCCATTTCACCAGAAACAATTGCCAAATCCATTGCCAACCACAGCACCAAAACGGATATTGGAGGCCATAGTATTTTTCTGGGACAGGTAAGAGCGGATGAAAAGCCGGAGGGCAAAGTCCTCGCTATAGATTATTCGGCATATGAGGAGATGGCATTGGAAAAAGCATTCGAAATCCGGGAGGCCATTTTTGCCAAGTACCCTTTGACCTGTATGCACATTTACCACAGCTTGGGAGAAGTGAAAGTCGGAGAACTTTGCCTGTTTGTATTCACTTCCTCCAAGCACCGAAAGGCTGCAATGGATGCCTGTGATGAGCTCGTGGAGCGGATCAAAGCCGAGCTTCCGGTTTGGGGAAAGGAAATCCTGGACACGGATAATCATGTCTGGAAGGTGAATGTGTAGTTTTAATTTTTTCTGATTTCCATGACCAGCCTAGACTCAAAATACAAGTTTCTTTTAGACTCCATTGGACAAACCATCCAAGATGCTAGGCAAAATGCCCTTAGAGTTGTTAATACCGAATTGGTCAAGGCAAACTGGGAAATCGGCAGACACATAATTGAGTATGAACAGAATGGAAATGAGCGGGCAGAATATGGAACCGACTTGTTATCAAGGCTTTCCTATGATTTAAAGCTTAGGTTTGGAAAGGGATTTGGCAGACGGAACATCCTAGATATGCGAAGATTTTATCTAGCCTATCCAATTTGGCAGACGGTGTCTGCCAGATTAAGTTGGAGTCATTATATCCTGCTTCTAAGCATTGGAGATGAGGTAGCAAGGAAATTCTATGAAAATCAGACCATCCATGAAAACTGGTCAATTAGAGAGCTAGATAGGCAAATAAACTCCTCTCTATTTGAAAGATTAGCATTGAGTAGGGACAAGAAAGGGGTACTTCAACTTTCTGAAAAAGGGAATATTTCAAATGATCCCGCCGAGGCAATCAAGGATCCTTATGTTTTAGATTTTTTAAAAATTCCTCAATCAAAGCGTGTCACTGAGAAAGTTTTAGAACAGAAAATCATTGAGAATCTTCAACATTTTCTTTTAGAATTAGGCAAAGGCTTTGCTTTTGTTGCAAGACAGTTTAAAATATCGATAGCTAATAAGCATTTTTATATTGATTTGGTTTTTTATCATAGAATTTTAAAATGTTTTGTTCTGATAGACCTTAAAATCAAGTCAGTTCAACATTCTGATATCGGTCAGATGAACTTGTACCTGAATTATTTCAAAAAGGAAGAAAATGTTTCGGGAGATAATGAACCAATTGGGATAATACTTTCCGCAGAAAAAGATGAAATCTTTGTTGAATATGCCACAGGGGGAATATCCAACAAAATATTTGTATCAAAGTACCAATTGTATCTCCCGGATAAAAATCAACTTGTGGAACAGGTAAAGGCTATTTTGAATAGATAGATGGCAACTTAAGTATTTCCAATGACCCCATGATCAACATCACCCATAAAAGCCCAACACTCCGCAAGGCAATTGCCCAGGCAATTGTCAAAGTGAGCAGGCCGGAAACCATCCTAGCTGTAAAAAACCGCACTGTTCCCAAAGGAGATGTCCTGGAAATGGCGAAAACAGCAGGGCTTTTTGCTGCCAAGCGAACGGCAGATATGATTCCGGATTGCCACCCGCTTCCTATTGAATTTACCCAAATCAGTTATGATGTGGGTGAGATGGATATTTTGATTCTGGTCGAAATCCACACCATTTACAAAACAGGAGTTGAGGTGGAAGCCATGCATGCTGCCTCAGTCGTGGCACTTACGATGTATGATATGCTTAAACCGATAGATAAAGGGATAAGCATCGAGCAGATTAAATTGGTGGAAAAACGGGGAGGGAAGTCAGATCAGAAATTGGATTTTAGCCACCTGAAAGCATCCGTGGTCGTATGTTCCGATTCCATTTCTCAGGGAAAAGGAGAGGATGCTTCAGGAAAAGTGATCATTGGAAAACTCGAAGGTTTCGGAGTCCAGGTCGTGGAATACATCGTCATCCCGGATGACAGCGACCAAATCCAAAATTCTGCCCATGATGCTTTGGCACAGGGGATTGATATTTTGATCTATACGGGTGGCACGGGACTTTCCCCAAGAGATGTTACGCCGGAGTCCCTGGAGCCTATTTTAACAAGAAGGATCCCAGGAATAGAAGAGGCAATCAGAAGTTATGGTCAGCAGCGTGTCGCCACAGCCATGTTATCCAGATCATTGGCCGGCACAATTGGCAAAATGCTGGTTCTGGCTTTACCGGGTTCGATAGCTGGTGCGAGTGAATCCATGGATGCGGTTTTCCCGGCAATTTTACATTCGTTTAAGGTACTATCAGGGGAAAGGCATTGACGGAAGTGTCAAGATGGGAGTATCAAGTATCAAGAGGCAAGAATCAAGAAACAAGAAAAAAGCAAAGAGAAATTTCGGATTGACAAAAGCAAAAAAGGCAGCTGATCGGCTGCCTTTTTGAGTAATATCTAGCCTAAAACCGGCTTCAATTCTTCGATTTCTGCTCTCAGTTCCTCGAGTTGATTTTTCATTTTTTCAATGATTTCTTCGGAATCCATTTGAATCGAATTGACCAAATCCCGGTAATAATCCAATCCCAGATTCAGATTTTTTCTGAATTTCTCCAGATAGGCTTCCTGCTTGGTTGAGGCTTCAGGGATTAGTTTTTGAAATTCCTTTTTCAGGTAATCCACGTAAAGCTGAGCCTCTTTGACAAAAACATGTGGACGGTCAGAATCGAGCTTCAGCGTGATTTTGCCGTAGATATGATCGACCATTTCTTTCAGGCTAAAAACTCCTTTGAAATAGGCCAAATTGGGTCCAGGGCAGATGGTTACGGCTTTTAGATTGCGTCTTGGAGTTTCGCCCTGAGCCAAAATCGCCGGTGCACTCAATCCCTCACAAAGGCAGTCTTTTTCAAGGATTTCAGTCATTTCTTTCTGGCTTATTTTTCCTTCATTGAACAGTTTGGACTTAAGGTTTTGATATTGTCTCGATGCGGTACAGATCGGTTTTTCGGTGAATTCAGTGCTGAAGGTCAGGAACTTCTTGTAGCAAGGACTTCCGGGACGGCCCTTTTCGATCCTTTCCAGGCGCTGGGTTTCGCCGCTGCTGGTTCTCAGGTTGTTGAAAGGAACACCAAGAGGAGAAGCATGGCTAAGGAAAAAGTCGGACTTTTTGGCTTCGATTATTCGCTGAATCGTCTCCTCATCCACAGAAGTAGCCTCTGGCACGAGCAGAAAGGGACTTCCCCAACCTGTGCCGTCCAGTTGGTAATGTTTTCTCAGAAAACTGTCTTCTCCCGCAGTTCCGATCCCTCCTTGGTAAGTGATTTTGATGGATTCATTTTCCGGTAAAAGAGACAGACCTTTTTCGGATAAAGCCTGATTGCATGCTTGCCGGATGGTTTCGATCAGTTCTTTTCGGTTGGTTTTGAAATCTTCCAAAATCGGTCCTGCCAGAAAGCCGTCTGTTGCAAAAGCATGACCTCCGCAGTTCAGTCCGGATTCGATCCGGAATTCAGAAACCCAAAGGCCTTTTTTCGCAAGGAATTTTCCCTGGATCAAAGCTGACCGATAATCACTTACTTTCAGGATAATCCGCTTTTTTATCTTTCCGTTTTCGTCAGGGAAAAAGTCAGAAAACTGCTCCGCATAGCTGTAAAGGGCCGGGTTCATTCCTGCGGAAAAAACCACCGAGGCTCTCAGTTTGCTTTTGGCAAAACCTCTCAGAGCTGACAAGGCATCCGAATATTCACGGGGAAGCTCGGTGCCTTCTTTGTCATAATTGAGCTTGTCGACTTTGGTCATGATATTGACATCAATCGATCCAGGTGTCAGTAAGCGGATGATTTGGGCTTTCAATTCTAGTTTCACAGAAGGATCTGCGAGCCTAAACTCTTTAAACAGTCTGGCTACTTCACTGTCTTGAGGAAGCAAGGCAACCAACTGATTCATTTTCCCATCTTTTTCCCAGTTTTCAGATTTCATTTCCTCCATTTGGGCATGGATGGCAATATCCAGGAGGTCTAAGTATGCCTGAACTCTTTTGGCCCGATAGTCTTCTTCCGAATCAGAAATCGGATAAAAAGGGAGGTCAAGTTTCTTGGAGTGAATTTTTCGCATGTCTTCCAGCAGAAAATCATCCATGATGGAGACTACGCTGGAGATTCCGAATTTGGCAACTTTGAGTGGTGTGTCGACGGTATATCCCAAACCCATTACAGGGATATGAAAGGTGTGAAGTCCAGAAGGTTGAAGCATTGATTTTACGCGGGTAAGTAACTTGAATGAAGATTCAAAATTACCTCCCCAACCCAGGTCAATCAGTGCTATAAGCTTTGTTGTCGGCTGACTTTTATCAGGGATTAATTGAAAAGTGTATCAGGTAGCATTTAGATTTATTGATTTTGCCTTAGATTATTGAGCTGAAAATCAAAAATTTATGATCGAAAAGTTCAATTTGGGTTTGCTGGACCTGCTTTCCATCCTTCTTCCGGGAGGATTTTTGATCGGATTGGCCTGGCAGTCCGGTTGGTTGGAGGACTGGCCGATGCTGAGTGGGATTCCAGAGGGCTGGGCATCAGGGGCGGTATTTGCAGCTTCTGCTTATGTTCTCGGGCATTTCATCCACATGATAGCAAGCTATCTGGACGAATTGGTCTTTGAGAAAATCAAGGAGAAGAAATGGCCCGATCAGACGCTTGTCAAAGAGGTTGTTCAAATCAAAGACAGTGAGATTGGTGAGATCGATAGAAAGCACTTCAATGCTTTCAAATGGTCCCTGGCTTATCTGATGCAGCATCAGCCAATGATGTATCAGGCGGTAGAAAAGCATATCGCCGAGTCGAAGTTTTTCCGGAGCTTTCTTATCGTATTGCTGGTTGCGAGTCTTTGGGCTTTCGTCCAACAAAGCTGGCTTGAGGGGCTATTGAGCTTGGGTTTTGCTTTTCTCTCTTTGGTCAGGTATGCGACTCAACGACAAAAATCCATCGAATCTGCTTACCAATATGTGATTGCTGCGAAAGGGAAAGGTCGGCAGGCCTAAAATCTTGAAGTGAAATCTGTCAAAACTCCATTTCAATGCTTTCTCCAGCTTTGAGCTGAAGGTCGATTTCGGATCCGTCGGCAAAAAGTATTACTTTGTTCCCTTTTGCCGAATGCAATCTGACGGTCTTTACCTCGCCTGATTCCCAGGTAAAATCCAGTGTAAAACCTCCTCGGGCTTTCAAGCCTTTCACTGAACCGCTCGACCATGCTTTTGGCAAAGCCGGCAATACCCGGATAATCCCATCCTCATGGGATTGGAGCAGCATCTCAGCAACCCCAGCTGTATAGCCAAAATTACCGTCGATCTGAAAAGGTGGATGGCCATCAAACAAATTGGGGAGGAGGCTTTGGGTGATGAGTTTTTGAATGTGTTCATGGGCCATTTCCCCATCCAACAGTCTTGCCGAAAAGTTGATCAACCAGGCTCTGGACCAGCCGGGTCCAGCGCCTCCATTTGCCAGGCGGTATTCCAGAGTCTTTCTGACAGCCTGAAAATACTCCGGGGTCTGACTTTTGGTGATGGCAGCACCAGGGTGAAAGGCATAAAGGTGGGACATGTGACGATGACCTTTTTCCGGTTCTTCGTATTCACGGTCCCATTCAAGTATTCTGCCATCCGAACCGAGTTGAACCCCGGTACGCAATTGAGCCAGTTGGCTTTGGATCTGATCGGTGATGGCAGATCTCTTGCCCAGGATTTCATTGGACTTCAGATAAATCCCAAAAATATCTGCTATCAGTTGTTGATCCATCGCGGCACCCATAGTAGAGGCTGCTTTTTGGCCTTTTTCATTGATAAACTGATTTTCCGGAGAAGTCGAAGGAGCGGAGACCAAGGTGCCGTCTCGGGGATCGGTCATCAGCCAATCGGAATAAAATTGGACGATTTGCTCGAAGGCAGGCAATGCTCTTTCCTCCAGAAAATCCCGATCCTGCGTAAATAGATAATGCTCCCAATAGTGCCTTCCTAACCAGGCTCCAGCCCCAATCCAACTGCCCCAATAGGCCGTGGAAGACTGTAAAAAAGGAATTTTCCAAAGATCAGTGGTATGGGGAAGCATGGTGCCTTTCATGTTGAAATTCACTGAGGCAGGCTTCTTTCCATTTTCGATCAGCCCATCTGTGAAGTCAAAAAGTGGACCGTGAAGCTCACTGAGGTTGGTTACTTCTGCAGGCCAATAGTTCATCTGCAGGTTGATATTCAGGTGATAATCTGCATTCCAGGGAGCTCCGATATGATGATTCCAGATTCCTTGAAGGTTGGCAGGATTGGTTCCGGGACGGGAGGAAGAAATCAAGAGGTAGCGACCAAAGTCAAAGAGCAGTTTTTCAAGATGAAGATCCGTCTGACCTGCTTTTACATTTTGGATATGCTGGTTAGTCGGAATTTCATCCGCAGTTTCCCCTCCCAATGCGAGGCTCATCCGGTCAAACCAGGAGCTGTATTCTCGCTCATGAGCCTGCTGAAGTTGACCCCAACTGCTGAAGGCGATTTCGTCAAGCGCGGCTTCAGCCTTTTTTTCAAAGTCCGGGTGATAAAAGCTCGTCTCAGCCACCAGTTTCAGGTAGATTTCCTTTGCTCCGTTTACCTGAAGTCCTTCTGGATTAGCCTTGATTTCCCCATCCTGATTTTGGGCAAGGAGGAGAGCTCTGAATTTTACCCCGTTCAGGATTGGAAAAGGTTTGGAATCAATCTGCCCGCCGCGCTGTGTCACCATTCCTTTCATTTCAAGGAGGTTGTCATTTAAGGCCTTTGTCTCCGCAGTCGGGTGATCCATGTCCATCGGACGGTTCATGCGGATCAGTCCCCTGAACCCATTCGGATGGGTGGTGTGTAGTTTGATCAAGATCGCCTGATCGGGTGCTGAGACAAAAACTTCCTGCGAGACCGAATGTCCTTCACTTTTGAACTCTGTGAGTGAGGTTGCTTTGTTCAGATCCAGACTTCTTTTATAATCTGTGAGTTCGTTCCAGTTAAAGTCAAACCACAGATCTCCCATCGTCTGATGGGAGCGGGTGATTTCTTTTCTTGAAAATTTCAATACCAAAAGTGAATCTGCCTTTACATGTTCACCTGCCACGATGTACTCTCGGATCTGAGCCAGATCGGCAGGAGTACCATCCGCAAGTCCCCAGTCATCCGGACCTCCTGGCCATAGGGAATCCTCGTTGAGCTGGATGCGTTCCTTGCCGGGTATGCCAAAGACCATGGCGCCCAGTCTGCCGTTTCCGACTGGGAGCGCTTCGTCCCAATTTTGTGCAGGCTGTTCATACCAGAGAACAGATTTTTGGGCAAAAGCAGGAAGTATAGCAAAAAATGCCCATAGGATTAAAAGCAGGGACTTTTTCATAGGAATTTTGGGTTGGGGGTTAAGATTACGACAAATCATCAATCCCGCCAACCGGAATTTCGAAAAAAAGCCTGAAACTGACTCAAAAGCCGTCTTTTCTACAAGGAGCGCAGAAAATCTTTGAATTCATCCGTATTGAAATTACTCATGCCCTGCTGGTAAAAGACGATTTTCCCTTCTTTGTTGACGACCAAAGTAGTGGGGATGGACTCACTTTGCAGACTTTGGTTGATTCCAAAACTTGCATGTGCAGTGGGGAAAGTCCAGGTTTTTCCATCCATGAAATCTTTGCTTTTGTTGAAGTCATTATCCAACCCAATCATCAGGAATTCGAGATCCGGAGTGTCTTTAACCGATTTGTAGAGTTCGGAAATGTGAGGCATCTCCGCCCGGCATGGCCCACACCAGGAAGCCCAGAGGTTAATGAAAACCGTCTTTCCCCGATAGTCCTGCAGATCGATGATATTTCCGTCAAAGTCTTTGAACTGACCCCGGTAGTCGAATTTCTGATCCGTGAGGTCGGAAATTTCGATTTTCGGTTTCATCAGGCCGGTCGAAAGCAACACTGACTGCAAGCCACCCTGAATCACCGGGAGCAATCCCGTGAAGTAGAGAAATGCGAAAAAGGCCAAAATCAGGCCCCAGGACTTAACTTCTTTTTTCCAAACCATTTATTGAGATACGATTTTTGAATTACGATTTACGAGGTTTTCGATAACCTTTGAGGTTTTTGAAACCTCGAAGGTTTGGGTTTGGATACTAAATTTTCCAATTTTTCAATCTTGTAATCCGAGCAATATCGAACGCTAAATGAAGAATATCGAATTTTGAAGTTCGGGAATCCGAAATCCGAAATCGAAAATCCGAAATCAAAATTACCCCCACATTTCCAGCTTCTTAGTGACTTGCCGCACATAAAACTCAATTCTCCTTCGTTGGAAGTTTATCTTGCAGGTCCAAAATAGAATTGAATTCCCCGAATACTATGCAGTACGAGATTAAAATCGCCTCCGAACTGGGTGTCAAGCCGCATCAGGTACAAGCCACCATCGAACTTTTGGACGGAGGAGCGACGGTACCATTTATTTCCAGATACCGAAAAGAGGCCACCGGGACCTTGGATGAAGTGCAGGTTGCTACGATTCGGGACCGAATTGAGCAGCTCCGAGAACTGGACAAGCGCCGGGAAGCCATCCTCAAATCCATCGAGGAGCAAGGGAAACTGACTCCCGAATTGAAAAAGTCCATCGATGCAGCCGAGACCATGTCCAAGCTCGAGGACATCTATTTGCCCTACAAACCCAAACGCCGGACCAAAGCCACTATTGCCCGGGAAAAAGGCCTAGAGCCGCTTGCTGAACGGATTTTTGCGCAGACTTCCTTTGATCTCGAAGGAGAAGCCGGGAAATATTTGAGCGAGGAAAAGGAAGTGAAATCTGTGGAGGAAGCCCTTCAGGGTGCAAGAGATATCATCGCCGAATGGGTCAACGAAAATGCTGTCCTGAGGGAGAAAATGCGAAAGCTTTTCTTGGATGAAGGGACTTTTACTTCCCGAGTCATTCCCGGAAAAGAGAACGAAGCCATCAAATACAAAGATTATTTCGAATGGTCTGAACCGATCAAAACGGCTCCATCCCATCGGGTTCTGGCGATGAGAAGAGGGGAAAAGGAGTTGTTTCTGATGTTGGATTCCTGTCCGGAGGAGCTTTCCGCGATAGCGGTAATCGAACGAAATATCTTGGAAAACGCCGCCAACTCCGCTGTGGATCAAGTGAAACTGGCAATCAAGGATTGCTATCGAAGATTGCTTAAGCCAAGCATGGAGACGGAAGTCCGTCTTTTGACAAAGAAGAAAGCAGATGAAGAAGCCATCCGTGTTTTTGCAGAAAATCTGCGTCAGTTGCTTTTGGGAGCACCCTTGGGAGAAAAGTCCGTGATGGCCATTGACCCGGGTTTTCGAACTGGTTGCAAATTGGTTTGTCTTGGGCCGCAGGGTCAGTTTCTACACTACGAAGCGATTTACCCGCACGAACCCCAGCGGCGAACTGCTGAGGCTGGAATGACGGTGAAAGGATTGGCGGAGAAATTTTCCGTGCAGGCTATCGCTATCGGAAACGGTACGGCCGGAAGAGAGACTGAAGCTTTTGTAAAGAATCTCGGACTGCCCAAATCCATCATTGTAACCATGGTCAATGAGGCCGGGGCCTCGATTTATTCGGCTTCGGATGTGGCAAGGGAGGAATTTCCTGACTTGGATCTGACCATTAGAGGGGCAGTTTCGATAGGTCGCCGACTGATGGATCCTTTAGCAGAATTGGTCAAGATTGACCCCAAATCCATCGGAGTAGGCCAGTATCAGCACGATGTAGACCAAAATGCGCTGAAAAATTCTTTGGACGATACCGTGATGTCTGCGGTGAACGGCGTGGGAGTGGAGGTCAATACTGCTTCCAAACAACTGTTGACTTATGTGTCGGGATTGGGTCCTGTTTTGGCGCAAAACATCGTGGATTTCCGAACTGATAACGGCCCTTTCACCAGCCGCGCCCAACTCAAAAAAGTGCCGCGTCTGGGAGAAAAAGCCTTCGAACAGGCTGCTGGTTTCTTAAGAATAAGTAAAGCCAAGCATCCCCTGGACGCTTCTGCCGTCCATCCGGAGAGGTATGAATTGGTGGAGAAAATGGCTAAGGATCTGAATACCTCTGTTAAAGAATTGATGAGTTCGGATGATTTGCGCAGCAAAATCATTTTGAAAAACTATGTTTCTGAAACAGTCGGTTTGCCTACACTTCAAGATATCTTGGAGGAATTGGCCAAACCAGGCCGGGATCCTCGGGAAACCTTTGAGGTATTCAATTTCCAGGAAGGAGTCAACTCCATGGCTGATTTGAAAGTAGGGATGAAGCTGCCCGGTGTGGTGACAAATATTACGGCTTTTGGTGCTTTTGTCGATGTGGGAGTGCATCAGGACGGTTTGGTTCACCTGAGCCATTTGGCAGACCGATTTGTGAAAGACCCGAATGAAGTCGTGACCGTCAACCAAAAAGTGCAGGTCACGGTGATGGAAGTGGATATTCCCAGAAAGCGGATTGGTCTGAGCATGAAGTCAGATCCCTTTGCGGAACGGGTTCGGGATTCCAAATCCCGAACAACCGAAAATCCAGCTGCCAAACCTCAAAAAGTCGGAGAACCTCAAGGAAGCATGGCAGATAAACTGGCAATGCTGAAAGGGAAGTTTGGGAAGTAGGGGTTATTGAGTTATTGGTTATTTGTTAGTGAGTTCCCAGTCAGCGCTTGAGTTGGCTGGGGCTTTTTTGGGAGGATGTTTTTTTGGAATGGAAATCTTGCGGTAGGAGTTGCCTGTCAATACATCATCCCAAAAACCCAAAGCGGCACCTTTTTACCAAAGCCGTGCTCTATTTCATCTGCGGCAATGAGGTAGTTTTCCAAGTGTTTGACTTGGCTTGAATCTTTGTTTTTACCTCCAACTTCTATCACCAGGTCGTCTACTTTGAAATCACCTGATTCCGGCAATCTGACTTCTTTTTGAAGGTTTTTGAGTTGGTTGAGAAGGAAAGTCTCACGAACAGACCCAATATCAGGATTTGCCTGAAGTGCATAGGAAAGGTTGGTGTTTTCCAGGTAGATTTTATCGGGCTTTTGCAATAAGGAAATCCCCTTTCCTTCAGCGGTAAGAAAATTAAGCAACCTGGCTTTTTCCAATTGGGTAAGCCATTCATAAACCGAGTCCCGGCTGGTTTCTACCTTGCGGGAGATAGAGGATACGTTCGGTTTGAAAGGAACAGATTCCGCCAATACGCCAAGCAGTTTTTTGACTTTGTAGGCGGTACCGGCATTGTAGTCCGCGATGAAGGCCAGATCTGATTCGACTACCGTGTTGATGATTTGTTGGAGGAAAATCGGGATTGTTTCAGGATTTGACTCGGTGATAATCGGGAGATAACCTCTCTTGAGATACTCTTTAAAAGCCGGTATCGGTTGGAGTTTGGAGGTGATTTCTGGAGTGATTTGTGAATGTGAGTTTTGGATTTCTGCTAGAGTAACCGCTTGGAAATTCTCCTTCTGAGTCAAATTCAGGTATTCCCGAAATGACATTCCCGGCAATTCATAAGTGATTACCCGACGGCTCAAATCAGACTCACCCCGATAGATATCCAAAGCGGAGGAGGAAGAAAACACCACTTTCAGATCAGGAAATGAGTCATAGATGTTTTTGAGCTCACGGGACCAATTGGGATACTTGTGGACCTCGTCGATGAACAAAAACCTGCCGCCGTTTTGATAGAAATCAAAGGTTGTTTCGACTAGATTATGGGTATAAAACCAGTAATGATCGGCTGAAAAGTATAATACTTGGTTGGGGCCCGCCCCAATTCCATATTTGATTCGCTGGAGCATGAGGGTGGTTTTGCCAGAACCTCTGGGGCCTTTGATAGCCAGCATTCGCTGGTTCCAGTCTATTTCTGAGAATAGATATCGGAAGAATTTGTCGTCAACCTGACTTAACAGATTGTGGAAGTTCGAAAATAGAATGTCCATTTTTGTAGAGTCTACTCTTCAAATTTATTTAATAAATGTCGAATAAAAAAGACATTATTATATTAAACATGACTTTTTGATTCGACAAAATTATAATCCAAATCGCCTGATTTTGACAACTTTTGAGTTTCTCTCCCCCAATAATTATTATCACCAAATGGGTTTTTGACCGGAATGTGAGTGGTGACACTCACATTGGCGAAGAGATTTTGAAATTAGAATTTTGATTGCGCGTTATGACTTATAAGACTAGGTGTTTGAGTGATTTATAAATTTGGAGCATTTATCCAATTAACTACATTTACAAAATGAAGCCAGCCGTCCGCAATATTTTTATCCTGCTATTGATTTCTCTGACTCTCGCAGTTATTTATTGGTTGGTGATCAGCTATTACGATGAGAAAAACCGCACCGACGATGCTCAAGTGGATGGGAACATTGTTCCTGTTTTGGCCCGTACCGATGGTTTTGTGGATTCTATTTTTATTAAAGATGACCAATTTGTAGAAGAAGGAGATATTCTCGTACAGCTCGACACTACTGACCTTTACTTGCAACTGACGCAGGCATTAACAGCTTTGAACATCTCCAATACCAAGGTGAAAAGAGCCGAAGTGGGGATCGATGTGGTGGAAATGGAAAAGGAGATTGCCGCTCAAAATATTGAGGCGCAGAATGTCTCGGTCAACACTTCTGAAAGCAATTACAAGCGAAATAAGGTCTTGCAGGAAAAGGGTGTGGTTTCGGTACAGGTATATGAAAAAACAGAAGAGAGTTTTAAAAATAATCAGGTAGCGCTGCAAAATGCCTATAACCGACAGGTTCAGGTAGAGTCCCAACTGGTGGATGCAAAAACGCAATTGGAACTAGCCCATCAGGAAATTATCGCACAGACGAATCAGGTTGCCATTATCAAACAGAATATTGAATACGCAACCATAAAGGCCCCGGTAAGTGGTTTTGTATCGAAGCGAAAAATCCAGGCTGGCCAAATGGTGCGTACCGGTGCGCAATTATATTCCATTGTTCAGTCCAATGATTTGTGGGTTACAGCCAATTTCAAAGAAACCCAACTAGCTGCTTTTCCCGAAGGGCAACGGGTTAAAATAATCGCAGATGCCTATCCTGATGAAGTTTTTTATGGAATTGTAGAATCGGTAGGAAGCGCCACCGGTTCCAAGTTTGCGTTGTTGCCACCTGACAATGCCACGGGCAATTATGTAAAAGTGATCCAGCGTGTTCCCGTCAGAATCAGATTTGAGGATGCTGCCAAAGCACAAAAAATGTTGAGGCCAGGATTTAGCCTTATGGTATCTCAATAATGGGTTTTTATACTCCTTTAGAATGTAATCAACAGGGAAATAGCGCAACTAAATGACTATAGATCATAAATTTTTGACGCGCTTATTTTTTCTCACTGCATTGCTTGTTGGGAGTTTTAATTTCCTGGGACAAAGTCTTTCATTCAGTTATGTTCAGGGATATTTTGGAGTTACTGCCAAAGATGCCGCCTGGCTCCTCCGGGGTTTTCAATCCGGAACCATCATCACCGGCATTGCAGGGTTGGTTTTTATAAAATGGCTAGGAAATAAGAGCTTGTTTATCGGAGCTGTTTTAATATTTCTGGTCGCTACTTTCTTTTCATTTTCAGCAGCAGAATTCAATGAATTGCTGATATCAAGAATTGCAGCCGGTATTGCCAACGGGTTTATAATCGCAGTTTCAACCCAAATGTTCCTTTCCACCTTTGAAGGCAAAGCAAGAATCATTGGCTCTTTATACACCGTAGCGGCCAATATTGGAGGCTTGTGTTTGGGTATGCTTTGCAATAGCCTGTTTACCGAAGATTATGGCTGGCAGTTTAATTACTTTTTAAGCATCCCGATCATGCTGGTGTTGCTTGTTTTCTCCTTCTACTTTGTGCCAAGCAAGCAGAAAAATGAAGAAATAGAGGAAGACTGGATTAGCCTGATTCCATTTTCGATCCTGATTGTTTCCCTCTTTTTTCTGGTGCTTTTCCGCGAACAATACGAGGGAATCAGTGATCCCAAAATTCTGATATCGGCCATCATTGCCCTATTGGCGGCAGTTACTTTGTTGATTCGAGGGCTTACCCATGAAAAGCCCTTATTCGATACCAAGCTGTTGCAATATCCCGAATTCGTATTGGCGCTTTTGATTTCCTATCTGACCGGGGCGGCTTTTGTTTTCAATGTTTCCATCCTTGCCAAATTGCTTGGCGGGATCCTGCAAATGCCGATGGGGGACGTGTTTCATTTCATCAACTTTCTCTTCCTCGTTGTTTTCGTGATGCTCATCTTCACCTTTATCCTGATCGTGAAAAAATTCAATGCGCATTGGTTGATGATCGTAGGTTTGCTTGCGATTGCCTATACTGCGTTTTCATTGTCCAAGCTAAGTCCTGAATTTAGTTTTGACAGCATCATCACTCCTTCACTTATCGGGATAGCAGGAGCAGGGGTAGTTGCCACAAGTGTGATCATCATCGCAGTCAAAAGCGTCCCTCCGGAGCATATCGGCAAAGTGGCCAATTTTCGAAGCGTGGCATTTACCCTTGGAATTGCGCTTACCGCGACTGAATTGGGCAGGATTCTCAACTTTGAAAGTTCCAGAAATTTTAACCTGATGATCAGCTATACTGATCCCGGAAATCCGCTGGTGCAGGAAAGATTGAATATGCTCCAATCTCTGTATCGAAGCAATGGTCTGGATGCAGACCAATCCTACCAAGCTGCAATAAATGGACTCACAGGAATGGTAAACCTACAGTCTTTTTTCCTCAGCATGAGTGAAATTCTGTGGAAAGGTGGAGTGATGTGCATTGCCCTGGCATTGGTACTTTTTCTATTATGGATAGCTCGAAATTATCAGATGCTTTTCCACTTATTCAATTCTAAAGAACCCGGAAAATGAAAAATTTCAGCCTGAAAATGGTCAAAATAAGTACGTGCACCCTTTTGATTACCATGCTTTGTTTGGCACAAACCTACGCACAAAGAAGCTTCACGGTGGAGGATTGTATCAACTATGCATTCGAAAATAATCCGCTGCTGAATGCTATCGCAAGAGATACCGCGATAGCTGAATTGGGCAAGCAGAGGGTGACGGGATTATACCTTCCGAGAGCAAATTTTGCCTCGGCATTCCAATACTATATCGCTACGAGAAAAACCCTGGTTGAAGGCGGTTCAGCGCTGGCACCGCCTTCTTTGCCAGTGGGTGAGCCTCAGGCACTGGATGTAGGTTATAAAAACAGTTGGTACCCCTCATTCAATGTCAACCAGCTTATTTTCGATCCTTCTTACCGCAACAATTACAATATCGCAGTGCAAAACCAGCAATTGCAAAACCAGCAGTTTGTCAGTTTAAAAATTGACATCATCACCGGAATTATCAAGGCATTCAATACCTGCAAATTGTTGGAGCTTCAGGCGAAATTTCTTGAGGGAAACATAACCCGTATCGATTCACTGATTGAATTGACCAGGGTAAAATTTGACTATGGTGCAGGGGTGCAAATCGAGGTAAACCGAGTGGAAGTGACCGGAAACAGGATGCGGAGCGAGCTTGCCAATGTGCAGGGAAGCTACAACGAGGCCTTGGTGGCATTGCAGTTTCAGATGAATTACCTGGAGGAGGAAAGCATGGTTTTGACCAGTCAACTCACCGCAAATCAAATCGTGAGTGGAGCGGATGAATTAATGGTTCAATTATCCCAGGGAACTCCAGCTCAACGGATCGAAAATCAAATGCTGGAAACTCAGATTGCTATTGCCGATGAATCCATCAAACTGGAGAAAAGCCGATCCGGGCCGGTAATTGGGGCTGATGCCGCCCTGGGATTTTCGCCTGCGGCAAATGAGATAGATCTGATTTTCCAGGGGGAAAGATGGAAGCCGTATTCCTACATCGGGATAAATCTGGGCATTCCCATTTTCAACGGCCTGGATGTGAGGCGTGGTGTGGATCAGAGAAAGTTGGTTGCGCTCCAGACTCGGGATTATTTGGATCAATTTTCAAATCAATTCGAATCGGAGAGAGCAATCACGCAGGTGCAGATCCAAAAAGCCATGGAGAGATTCCACTTTGCGGACGCAAATCTAAAATTGGCAAATCATAACATCGAGTTGCTGCATGAAGCATTTGTCAACGGTGTGGCAGACAACCAAGACATGATCTTGGGGGAAAACGATCTGTATGACAACCAGGCGAGATATTTTAATGAATTACTTCAATTGATGCTGAGCCAAATAGAAGGGCGGCGGGTGATCGGTTCATTCAATGCATTGGGTGGATTGTAGCAGCCCACGGTCCACAGATGGCCCAAAAGTAAGTCAACCGTCCTTTTCTATTGTAAGTTGAAATTTTGCAGTTAATCAGTTTTTAAGTTCCCTCTAATTTCCTCTACCAGTTCTTTCAGTCGGGATTTCGCTTCGGGAGGGGAAACGATGCGAACTCCATCCGCCAAACACATTACCCAGCGGACGAATCCTTCGAGGTGGGAAGTCATAAAGGTCATTTCCACGCGATCTTCCAGTCTTTTTTCCATCACAAAGCCCTGGTTATACTTTTGTTCACGAAGGTATTTTTCAAAGGAAAAAGGCACAGAAAGTACGATTTGGATCAGGTTTTCGGCTGCGCGGACTTTGTCGATGTATTCTTTCAGGGTGGGATGCGCCTGTGGATCGTAGGTTTCATCCAGTGTTTTCAGACTGTTGATGCGATCCAGGCGGAAGGTCCGGTAATCCTTTCTCAGCCGACACCAGCCGATCAGATACCACTGATCAAAGGCGTAGTATAGGCCCACACATTCTACATTTCGGCTGCTTGTTTGTTCTTCCGCAAAGGTGGTATAGTTCATTGCCAGCAGTCTTTTGGAACTGAGAGAGTCCAAGATCATGCGAAGGTGCTCGTCTTTTCCCTTGAGTTGGAGTTGATTTCTGTTTCGAAATACTGCCACTAAAGGAGATAACTGATCAAGACGGTCTTTTTCTGAGCTGCGTAAAACGGATTTGATCTTGAGCATGGCCGAGTGAAAATGCTCGCCGCTGCTACGATCCGAAAGTTTTTCGAAGATCTTCTCCGCCACGACAAATGCTTGCGCCTCTTCTTGGGTAAACATCACCGGAGGCAGTCGATATCCCTCTACCAAAGAATAGCCCTGCCCGGCCTCACCAATGACGGGCACACCGGCTTCCTCCAGCGCCCGGACATCCCGATAGACGGTTCTCAGGCTGATCGAAAATCGATTAGCAATTTCTTGCGCCTTGGTGACCCGCTTGGATTGGAGTTGGGTAAGAATGGCCGTGAGTCGGTCGATCCGGTTCATGCGTTTGATTTTTTTTAGAAAAAATGAAAAATACGAAAACCCTGCTGACATACTGTTGTCACTGAGCGGTAGTTTCTTTGAATCAATAAACAACCTAACCAATAAATATTATGGAAACTCAAGTGAAAAATGAGACACTGATTTCAAAAGAACAATTGCTGGCGCACTGGCAGGGACACCGCGCATTGACTCGCAGGACAATCGAGGCTTTTCCTGAAAAGGATCTGTTTTCCTTTAGTATTGGTGGAATGAGAACTTTTGCAGAGCTGGTTTCTGAACTTTTGGGAATTGCCGGACCCGGAGTGGTGGGTCTGGCGACTGACGAATGGAAGGAGCTGGATGAAAGAGATCAGGCTAAGGGAAGCAAAGAAAAGTTGCTGGAACTTTGGGACAAAACCACTGAGCAGATTGACCAATATTGGTCGCAGATCCCAGAGGGAAGATTTCAGGAAAAACTGGTGGCATTTGGTCAGTATGAGGACAAAGGTTACTGTACCCTACTTTATTTCATTGATAATGAAATCCACCACAGAGGGCAGGGCTATGTGTATCTGAGAGCTTTGGGAATAGTTCCACCGGCTTTCTGGGAAAGATAAATCAGAAGGCAGTGATCAGAAGGCAGTGTTCAGTGATCAGTATTCAGGTGTCAGAAACTGTCTACTGCTTACTGAGACTGGTCACTGCCTACTGCAAACTTTTCCCTTAATTGTTTTGGTACATTTCTTTGTATTTGTCTTCGTCCATCCCTTTGCTGAACCTTCTTAGGTTGTAGGAGAAGGAAAGTCCGACAAATCGTTGGAGGACGTTGTTTTTAACATCTTCAACATAGGTCTCGGTGACGACCCTTCTGACACTGGCATTTTGTCCCAAAAGGTCATAAACCATCAGACCCAGTTCCCCACGTTCGTTTTTGAAGATTTTTTTACCCAAGCTCATATTTACAAGGGAGAAATTATTTTCAAATCCAGCTGATAGTCCAGTGTTGATCTGGTGTGAGAGATCCAGACGATAGATGATTCCTTCCCAGATGATCCAATTGAAATTGACACTAAATACCTGTTGGAAGTAGTTGTTGTTCAAATTGGAATTCAGGGTGTTCACCACATTGTTATAAGAAGATCTGGAGTTGAAGTTGAAGTCAACTTGTTCTGAAATGTTACTGTTGATCGAAAACCCGGAGAAAAAACGATTGGAATTGTTGAATCCGAATTCGTCGTTTACCTGACTTGGTCTCTGAGTGATGTTGACCCCGGCATAGTATCCGAAATTGGATTTGATAAAGCCGAAAGGCATCCCGTAGTTAAACCAGGAATTGAAATCCCAATACCCGTTTAGGTTGACAGGTTTGTTGAGCTGGGAGCCTTTTTCAAGTATAATCCCATCTTGGATTTCGGTAGGTTCGTCGGCAATAAAAACACTGTTGCTGATATAATTATTGGTCCAATTGGATCGCGCAAACAGGAACCAACTTTTGTTGGTGTCTGGATTGTTGCTTCTAAACCTAAACCTGAACTGGTTGTTGTAAGACTGATCCAGTTCTGGATTTCCGGTTCTGAGTTGCAATGGATTGGAGTTGTCAACAACAGACTGCAGTTGGCTAATATCCGGTTCCTGGGTTTGCGTGTCGTAATCAAATTGAATATTGGTGTTTTGGGAAATCTTATATTCCATTCTCACCGTTGGCATAACGCTTGAGAAATTCCGGTTCAATTCAAAAGGCTGAGGGAATTCCTGCTTGTTGTCCAAGCTAGCATTCTGATACTCAACTTCTGCCTGGAGTTTGAATTTGGTGGATTGGTATTGGTAGCCCAATTCAGCCTGTTGGGTTAAATAATCACTGATAAACGTGTTGCTTAGTGCGGTATCTAGGGAGTGATTGCCATACTCGAAATCCCCTCCATCGACATTGAAAGTAAGCTTGTCGGAGTCATTATTTCGATTTTCGATTTCATATTCGATTTCCATTTGACTCTTTTTCCCGAGAGGTTCAGTATAAGAAACCCCGGTTCCCCAGCCCAAGCCTGTCCGCTCCCTGGTTATATTTTGATTTAGAATCTCAGATCTATCGCCGGATCCTTCATAATAGGTGTTTCTCGCTTTACGGTCAGAATCGTCGATGTTCCAACCCTTATGGAAGTTACTTCTCCAAGAGATGGTTCTTCCGGGTTTTGAAAACTTGTGGCTGTAAAATAGTCGGTTGAAAACATCGTAATCTTGGTAGTAGCCATTTTTGATGTTTTCTACCTCGTTTACCAGACTACCAGCATTGGTGGTTTCACCGAAAAAACTTGAATTTTCAGTTTCATACCGGGCCCGAAGCGTAGGCACATAGAGTATTCGGTTGTTTTCATCGATGTTATAATCGAGTCTTAGGTTGGCCTCGTGCTGTTTGTTGGTTCGGCGATCTGTGCTGTTTTCTGAATAATATTGGTTGCTTTCATCCGTGGTGACATACTCCCTGACCCGGTTGACCACTCCGACATTTTTGTTGTTGGAGTAAACATAGCTCCCGGTGACTTTGATTTTTTTTCCCCAGAGATCCGAGTAATTGGTGCCTATGGTGTTTGTCGTAATGAGTCCATTTTGAGGGCTCATGTTTCCATAGGAGTTCGGGTCGCTGGAATAGCTGGTCATGTTGATATTGTTGGACAGTCCAGTGAATGTAATTCTACGGTCTTCGTTGAATAGATTGATACTGGCACCTGCTATATATCGCTCGTCGGTACCGTATCCTACGGTAGTTTTCCCAAACTGTCCTTTTCGTCTATTTTGCTTGGTGACGATGTTGATGGTCTTGAGTCTTTGTCCATCGTCAAAGCCACTAAGCTGGGCTTTTTCACTCTTCTGATCATAGATTTCGATTTTATCAATGACCTCGGCCGGGAGGTTTTGAAGTGCGGTTTTGACATCGGAGCCAAAGAAAGGTTTTCCGTCAACAAGGATCTGGGTAATTGTTTCCCCCTGGGCCTGAAGTGAGCCATCTTGGGAAGTAACTCCGGGAAGCTTCTCGATAAGTTTTTGGGCACTGGCATCCTTCATGGTTTTGAAGGCATCAGCATTGTACATTGTTGTGTCGTTTCTTTGTTCTCCCCTGGATCGTTGCGCAGCCACTACCACTTCATTCAGATCGGTAGCTACTTCCTTAAGGTGGATAGTGCCTAAAGCCATATTGGATTGTATCTGAATCGTTTTAAAAAATTCCTGATATCCCAGGTATTGGACTTTTAGGATATATGATCCCTGCTTGACGGAATTTATTTCAAAATTCCCGTCTATGTCTGAAATGACTCCCTTTACCTGAGCTGAGTCTGATTGGCTTAGGAGTAAAATGTTGGCATAGGGTATTGCTTGCTGAGAATCTGATTCCAGCACATTTCCTTGAAGGGAGTAAGTCTGGGCCATTCCTTTTGAAATTCCTGAAATCAGGATCAGAAAAAGAATATAATATTTCATTAAAAGGGGGTTAAATAGGTTTGCGTTTGTCGGTAGAAATCTACTCGATGGAACATTGCGCAAATTAAGGAACCCTGTGCGATGATTCCGCAAAGTTTTGTCTGAACGGAGGATAAGCCTTTTAGAAAGGTTGAAATTCATGAGTAAGGACTCAATATTGAGCGTAGTCGAAAAAGAGTGATTTTTAGTCTGTGATCAGGTTACTTTTTCAGACAGTTTTTGTCTTGAAAAATTGTTTAAATTTTCACCATCTTAATGTTTATAAAAGCAACATTTTTAACTTAGCTCCCGTAAACAGAATCAGTTATGGAAACAGCAGAAAAAATCAGCATTACCACCAAGACCCTTTCATCAGGCAATTGCCAGGTCAAGTTTTTTGTAGAGGATGAGCAAAAGCCCCAGTATGGGTATTTACTCGTTACTGAGCCAAAACCTGTAGGAGATATCATCGAAGAAATCAAAAACAGGCTAGAGCAAAGACGGATGGACAACCTGAATATCAATCCGTTTTTCCCCCTGGCGCCCACTTTTGATGATCCTAATTTTTACCTTTTTTCGGCATGAGTTTCCTGGCTTCCAATCTCCGGTTTTTGCGAAAGCAAAAAGGAATCACCCAAAATGATCTGGCTGATCAGTTGGATGTGCAACGCACGATGATTTCTGCTTACGAAGACGGTAGGTCTGAACCAAAGTTGGGTACTTTACAGAAATTATGTGATATTCTGGGTGTGGGCGTGGAGGAGCTGTTGGAGTATGACATTGAAAAACTGGGAAGAAAAGCCATCCAAAATCGGGGAATCAATATTCTGACGATTGCGACGGACGATTCGGACAGGGAAAATATTACTCTAGTTGGCCAAAAAGCCTCTGCCGGATATTTGAATGGTTTTGCAGATCCGGAATACATGGAGACGCTGCCTCAGTTCCATTTGCCAAATCTTTCCCGACAGGCTACCTATCGCGCTTTTGAGCTTTCGGGCGACTCCATGCTACCACTCATTCCTGGCACAATCGTGATCGGTGGGTATGTGGAGCAGTTGAATCAAATCAAGAGTGGTAAAACCTACGTGCTGGTCACTCAGACCGAAGGGGTTGTTTACAAGCGGGTATTCAATTACCTGGAGGAAAATGGGAAGTTATTTCTTGTGTCCGACAATGAGCACTACAAACCTTATGAGATTCGAGGTGAGGATGTCTTGGAAATCTGGGAAGCAAAAGCCTTTATCAGTACTGATTTCCCAAATCCCGGTGACAAAAAGAAGCCACTGACACTGGACGATCTCGGAGAAATGATCCGGGATATCCATGCAGATTTGAGAAAGATCAAAGGCTAATTTCTTGCCAGCTGGACTTGGGCACTTACACCTGACGCCGGAAAATAAATGGTCCCCTCCCAAGTTTGGCCCGAGTTATTGGTTGCCATGGAAATCGTGCCAGTCACATTGTTTGCAGAACTGAAGTAACTCATAGACAAATTGATCCCGTTGATTTGGCCTGATCCTTCACCAGTCCGT
This sequence comes from Algoriphagus sp. A40, assembly GCF_002002735.1. GTDB lineage: Bacteria > Bacteroidota > Bacteroidia > Cytophagales > Cyclobacteriaceae > Algoriphagus. The sequence continues at coordinate 98,655 of NZ_MUNY01000034.1, forward strand.
TGATTTGCTCCATCGTATTCATAATATGCCACATCGATTCCGGTTTGGCCAAAAGCGAAAATGCTCACTTTTTCTCCATTTAGGTATAAGTTCCATTCACCGCTTATGTCGGGAATGGTGCCAAAATCCGGATCATCCACTGCGGGTTGGCTAGGTTCACTTTCTTGGTTATCAAGTTGAAGGCTGTTGTAAATTTCGTTTCCTTCCGGGTTTTGAGTTCCGATGTCTGCCTCCGAATTGTAAGCTAACGTGTCTTGTGTTTCATCCAATGCAGGATAGGTTTGGTCTTCTGTGGAAGTACACATCCCAATCAAAATCAGAAAACCAACCAAGCCCCCTATGGCCCAGAGGTAATTTTTAGCCCACCAGCTTTTAGGTTTAGGGATTGGAGGGACGAATGGCCTTGGGTCAGGACGGGGTATGGGCTCTGGCTTTGGTTCAGGTTTTTTGGTTATGATTTTTTCTAGAACCTTGGTCAGTTCTCCCACATCATAATTCCACCTGGAGCTGGTTAATTCCTGGGCATGTTTGAGGGAAAGTTCTTTAAGCTCTTCTGGCAATTCTTCCTGATCAGGCATTTCTGCGCCATTGACCAAGACAGGGATGACCCTGAGTCCCCGCTTCAGTGCTTCTGCGATTTCTTTCCTGACCCAATCCTCCGGTTTTTGAAGCCGCTTGACACCCTTGTTGTCTTCTACTTTCAACCAATGGGGCCCGATCATGGCCAAAAGCACTTTGCTTTCATTCAGGGCTTTTGCAATAGATTGGTCAAAATTCAATCCAGCCTCCAGTGTCTCTACGTCATAAAAAATATTAGCCTGCCCGAAGACCTGCTCCAGTTTGTCCTTTAATCTGCCGGACTCACCTGAAGTATCTTCCCTTCTGTAACTGATAAAAATTTTCCCAGAACTCATGCAATTGATTGATTTTTGATTAGTGTAAGTTTTGGAAACTATCAACTCTTTCCAAAGCGTCGCAGTGTTTCAATAACTGATTAAATGCCAGACAAATCCGAGCAAAGTTGCATTAATAAAATTAATGCAAAAACCGTCAGCGCCCATTTGTAATTTCTTGACCACCAGGATCGGTATTGATTTACCCAATCACCAGATGGAGGTGACCAAAGGGATACCGGAATGGGAAGTGGATTTTTTCTTTCCTGGTTGAGGGGACCAATTGTACTGATTAATTTTTTAAGCACTTTGATCAATTCCCCGACATCGTAATTCCACCGGCTGCTACTTATTTCTTTATAATGAATCAAGGAAAGTCCCTTTAATTCATTAGGAAGCTCTTCACTTGTAGGCATATTAGCTCCGTTGACCAAAACGGGGATGACTCGGATTTGCCGCTGTAGGCCTAATGAAATTTCTTTTCGGACCCAATCTTCGGGATTATTAATTCTGGGGATCCCTCTTGAATCGGTGACTTTCAGCCAATGAGGTCCTATCATTGCCAACAAGACTTTGCTTTCTTCCAAAGCTCTAGAAATGGCCTGGTCAAAGTTTAGTCCTGCCTCTAGAGTCTCAACATCATAGAAAATGCATTCTTCCCCAAATTCCAATTGGAGTTTATCTTTAAGTCTTCCGGATTCACCGGAAGTATCTTCTCTTCTATAACTGATAAAAATCTTTCCGGATGCCATAAAAAAAGCCTGAATTACATCAGGCTAAAGTTAAATAAATCAGGCAGTTTATTGCAAGAAGGCAGAATTTTATTCCTTGAGCAGGTCTGAAAACCCGGATTTTATTTTGCCGACCGCATCGAATGAAGGATCGATGTTTACGACGCCTTTGCCCAGCTCGTGCCAGTAGCCGTCGCCGCATTCGATGTAGGTACCACGTTTTTTACCGGGCTCTTCCTTTGCCAGTTCATAATGATAATCTGGCGTAAAGACGATTTTCATCAGTTGAATCGCATAATCCCAATTGATGATTCTGGTCTTTCCCGCTTTTTCGAAAACCACCTCATGGTTAGAAAAATGAATTGTCAAATTGCAGTCTTGGGGTTCGTCTCCTTCGACCAATCTGTAATGCACTTGCAATGGCGCCTCTTTTTTGACTGTTTCGTAAATTGCCTGGATCAGATCCTGGGCCATGAGTTGCCATTCCTCCTGATTACCGGGGATTTTCACACCTTCATCCTTACCTTTTTCCAATGGAGATACCGTGATTCCGCCTTCCTCGATGTCTTTATTGCTCCATTTGGTTTTGTCGTAAAGCTGCTGAAGGGGCTTGATCCAAACCGAATTCAAGGCCCCTTTGTAGCTGTAGTCATCATTGGCAGTGAAGCCTTCATCCAAAATCTCCTCTTCGGTCAAGTCCTCCCGTTCGGTGTAATGAAGATCCAATTCGGTAGTTAAATCACCTTTGGACCAATCCAGAGCAAGGCGAAAAACATGGCTGTATGGAGGTGGGACTATACCTGAGTCGTATTCTAAAACCAGTCCGGTATAGGTGTTTTTTGAAAGTGTCATTGCTTAAGCTTTGCGCAAAAGTATGGTTTTTCGGGCAATTAAGTGGTTATTTTGCAGCCTTAAACCCAGTCCAATGGAAGAACTGCTCGATCATATTTCGTCTGAGATTTACCAAAAGTCCTACGTAATAGTTGATAATTTCGTCGAAGAGGACTTTCGAAAGGCTTTACTGGGAGAGCAAATCCAGTTGGTCAATCAGGGCAAATTCCGCCATGCGGCCGTGGGAAAAGGAGGCCAAAAGCAGGTTAGAACCGAAATCCGAAGCGATGAAGTCCTATGGATGGATGCTGAGGAACTAAGTCCTCTCCAAGCTGCCTATTGGGCTAAAATAGAGGAAATCCGCCAAGTGCTGAATCAGCGCTGTTTGTTGGGATTGCGGTCATTTGAAGGACATTTTGCGAGATATCCGATTGGGTCATTTTACAAAAAGCATTTGGACCAATTTAATGCCGTGCCCCACCGCGTGGTTACGGTGATTTTGTATCTCAATGACTCTTGGACTCCCGAGGATGAAGGTGCCTTGAGAATGTATTTTCCTCAGGAGGATAGAACAGAACTTTTCGAAGATGTCTTGCCCTTGGGCGGGAGATTGGTTGTTTTTCTGAGTGGAGAGATCCCGCATGAAGTGTTGCCTACCAAAAAAGAGCGGATCAGCATTACCGGCTGGCTGAAGAATATCGATTAGCGGAGATTGATCCGTAGGTGCTTTGTCTCTGATGAGAGTTCAAATGCTGCTTTGTCAAAACTCGGTGGGGCCAAATAGACCTTTGGGTTGTTGGAAAAACCGAATTTCTCAGTCGGATAGCCAATCAAGTTTGTGGTCAGACTGCCATCCTCATCTTCGTCATGAATCACCGAAACGGCATAGTTTCCAATTGGTAAATCCTCAATTCTGAATTTGTAGCTTTTCTCCTTTGAGGAAAAAGAATAGGATCGAATTGCCATTTCGGGTTGATCGGGAAAGCCTTTTTCCGAAGAGAAAACCAAAACTCGAATCTTGCCCTGATCCGATTTGGCATCATGAATTGATACTTCTAAAACTGGATTTATCAGGTTTTCACCAGGAGTTTTCGTAAAAAGGAGAAGCGTAAATATCAGTTCAAGCATTGATTTTGGAATTGAGAATTCTGTCGATTTTTCCGCTTTGAGTCAGCGCAAAAGCCTCTTTGAAATAGATTTCTTTAGGGAACTCGTACTTTGTCAATCGATTTTTCAATATCTCCTGCAAAAGCTTTGCCTTTTCCTTCGATCCATTTGCAGATTCGATTAGAAGCACTAGTTTTTGGCCCAGTTTTTCATCTTTTTCTCCATAAAAGAAAAACCTCGAACCGGGAAAAACCTCCTGAATTGAAGCTTCGGCTTTTTGTTCGAGCAGTTCGGGATGAAGCTTAATCCCTCCGGAATTAACCACAAAGTCAGCCCGGCCAAGCCATAAAAAGCTGTTATGGGATTTCAGTTCAATCAGATCGTTGGTTCGGATTTTGTCAGGGCCGCTCATGGGGGACTTAACCCAAAGGGCCCCGCGCTCATCCTGTCCGATTTCCACTCCAGGCAGCGTTTCATAATGAACATTACCAGTTTCGATTTTGGCCAAGGCAAAGTGCGAAACCGTCTCCGTCATCCCAAAAGTTTGCCAAGCCTGAATTCCTTTTTCTACCAATGATTTTCTAAGCCTTTCAGAAATTTGAGCTCCGCCGATGATCAAGTGAGGAGTGGATTTGAGTTTCAAAAGTGAAGCAGGATTTCCCAAAGGTTGCTCCACTTGGAGCGGAACCATAGCGACAAAATCCGGGATAAAATCAAGGGTTTTCAAGGGGTCGGAGCTGGGTTCTACAAGCCAAATTGGGCAGTCCCACACCATGGCGCGGACCAGCATCATTTTGCCGGCGATGTATTCCGGATTGAGACAACAAAGAAGTTTGGTGCTTTGATTTGTTTTGAAAAATGCCCCGGTTGCCTCTGCGCTTGCCTGCATTTGTTCCCGATGAAGCTCAATTGTTTTCGGAATTCCAGTCGATCCTGAAGTTTGCTGGGTGAAAATTGTTTCTCCCGAAAGCCAAGCTTTGCAAAATGAAAAGGCCGCCTGCGAATAAGCTGGTAATGACCCGCATTCCAACCCAAAGTCAGAAATTTTGCTGAAAACCTGATTCTCAAAATGAAGCTGAAACATCTAAAATAGATCGATTAGAAAGGATTTTGGGTAAATAACAAATTTCAGGCAAGGCTGTTATCTTGCACAAAAATCGGATTTTTAAACAAAACGAAAATCATGGAGTGGATTACTGCCAAAGTTTACGAAGATATCACATATAAAAAATGTAACGGCGTAGCTCGGATTGCATTCAACCGACCTGAGGTCCGAAATGCCTTCCGTCCCAAAACAACCGCGGAACTTTACGATGCGTTTTACAATGCGCAGGAAGACACCTCGATCGGTGTGGTACTTTTGAGCGGAGAAGGTCCTTCGTCCAAAGACGGTGGCTGGGCTTTTTGCTCAGGTGGGGATCAGCGTGCGAGGGGAAATCAGGGCTACGTAGGGGAAGACGGATACCACCGATTGAATATCTTAGAAGTTCAGCGGCTGATCCGCTTTATGCCCAAAGTGGTCATTGCTGTGGTGCCCGGATGGGCAGTAGGGGGAGGACACAGTCTTCATGTGGTGTGTGATTTGACTTTGGCAAGCAAGGAGCACGCGATTTTCAAGCAGACGGATGCAGATGTGACCAGCTTTGACGGTGGCTACGGAAGTGCTTATCTGGCAAAAATGGTCGGTCAAAAGAAAGCCAGGGAAATCTTCTTTTTGGGGAGAAATTATTCATCACAGGAAGCTTTTGAAATGGGGATGGTCAATGCGGTGATCCCGCATGATGAGCTTGAGGCGACGGCATACCAATGGGCCCAGGAGATTTTGGCCAAGTCACCGACCTCGATCAAAATGCTGAAATTTGCCATGAACCTGACCGACGACGGGATGGTAGGACAGCAGGTTTTTGCAGGAGAAGCTACCCGATTGGCTTATGGTACCGAAGAAGCGATTGAGGGCAGAAATGCCTTTTTGGAGAAGCGGAAGCCGGATTTCAGTAAAATTAAGTGGATACCTTAAAATTGATTGAGTCTGAAAAAACTAATGGAGGCCTGACATTTTGGTCAGGCTCCATTCATTTTCCGCTTACTGATTCACAAACTTTTTCCTGACGATGTATTCCACAGCCCGGGCAGCCAATCTCGCTGTGGCATTGTCTTGATCAAACTGCGGGTTGAGTTCTACCACGTCCAGACTGATCAGCTTTTTGCTTTTCACGATCAGTTCAAAAACCTTAAATGCGATCTGTGGATTGAAGCCCATGGGAGAGGGGGCTGACACGCCGGGGGCAAAGGCCGAAGAAAATCCATCCATATCGATGCTTAGGTAGATTTTGTCAACCGAGTCTATAAACCAAATGATTTGCTCCTCGATAAATTCCCAGTTGTGAAGACGAAATTCCTCCATCACGATGAATCCGGCTTTTACTTTTTCCGCCATCTCGAAAAGAGATTTGGGATTTGCAGCACGCTGGATACCCAAAGCCAGGTAATGAAAATCTTCCTGAAATTCCGCTGCAAGTTGAGAAAATGGTGAACCGGAGTGGCCTTTCTCTTTGACCAGTGGGCGAAGGTCAAAATGTGCATCCAGATTGATTATGCCGAGTTTTTCGCCTTTCTCTTTGACAAATTTCAATGCTCCTCTGCCATGCGCATAGGCCAAATCATGGCCACCTCCCAAGAGCACTGGAAAATGGCTTGAAGTAAGTAGATCGTAGGTGATTTTAGAGATTGCTTCGTGAGAGGACTCCATGTCCTGATCGAGCGTGAAAATGTCTCCGTAATCCAAAATTGGGACATCTTCGGGCAAATGAAGGGCAATTGAGCCGAGCATTTTTCGAATTGAAGAAGGGCCTTCGATGGTGCCGATTCGACCTTGATTTCGAATCACTCCTTCTTCTCCGGAGTAACCCAGAATCCCGATTTTTCGGGTATTATCCTCCCTTAGTTTCAGATTAGATATGGCTTCAACTGCTTGGTGCCAGTATTCGACCTGGTCAGATTTTCTACCAGACCAATGAAAAGGAGAGGGGTTTTGATGGAGATTCATAGAGTATGAATTTTTATTTTTGTTAACTTAAGAAAAGTAGCTTGATAATTTTATTGACAAGTTAAGTTCATGGAGATGAAAGAGTACAGAATTCCCCAAAAAGAAAAAATTGATCTGGATACTTTTCAAGAGCCCGATGAATCATTTGCTGGCTACAGCTATGCAGATTATCTCAAATGGGATTTTGAAGAAATCGTGGAGCTGATCAAAGGAAAGATTTTCGCAAAAGCCGCCGCTCCCAATAGAAAACATCAGGAGGTCTCCATGAATTTGTCGCGAACTCTTGGAAGTTTCTTGAAAGGTCAAAAATGTAAAGTATATGCAGCCCCTTTTGATGTTCGACTTTCTAAAGATCCTGATTTTAAGAAAATTGATTCAGTTATCCAGCCTGATATTTCTGTCATCTGCGATCCTTCAAAACTGGACGATAAGGGCTGTATTGGCGCCCCGGATCTGATCGTCGAGATCCTTTCACCAAGCAATAGTCGAGTAGAACTCCAGGACAAATTTGAGCTGTATGAAGAGTTTGGAGTCCGGGAATATTGGATTATTCACCCAGTGGAAAATACCCTTTTGATCTATACCTTGGTTGACGGAAATTATCTGCCCTCCAAACTTTTCACCTCTGGGGATAAAATTAAATCAAGCGTACTACCTGGATTAGAACTGGATTTGGAGGAGGTTTTTGAGGAATAGTAACCACAAATCATCTTTTCCAAAGTTACAAACATTGGAAAAGTTAAAGCTTGATTTTACAAAACTCCCTTCAAAATCTCCTCATCTACCAAGTTAGGAAGGGTAACTTTCAGTCCTGGACTTCTGTCCATTTCCCGCTGGATGGCTTCCAGTGAACCTGGATTTCTGGCCCAAGCACGTCGTGCGATCCCATTGTTGACATCGTAAAAGAGCATGGATTTCAGTTTTCTTTCTGCTTCCTGACTTCCATCGAGAACGAGGCCAAAACCTCCATTGATGACTTCGCCCCAGCCAACACCGCCACCGTTGTGAATGGACACCCAGGTGGCACCCCGGAAGCTGTCGCCGATCACATTGTGGATGGCCATATCCGCCGTAAACCGGCTTCCGTCGTAGATATTGCTGGTTTCCCGGTAGGGGGAATCCGTCCCGCTCACATCGTGATGGTCTCTACCCAACACGATCGGAGCGATGATTTCTCCTTTTTTAATGGCTTCATTGAAAGCCTCAGCAATTTTTGAGCGACCTTCCGCGTTGGCATAAAGTATACGTGCCTGAGAACCGACAACCAAGTTGTTTTTCTCCGCCTCTTCGATCCAAGTGATATTGTCTTGCAACTGTTGAGAGATGGATTCAGGAGCGGTTTTCTTGATTTCCTTTAAAACAGCCGCTGCAAGTTGATCAGTTTTGCGGAGATCTTCAGCATTTCCCGATGTGCAAACCCAGCGGAATGGGCCAAATCCGAAGTCAAAACACATCGGTCCCAGGATGTCCTGAACATAGCTTGGATAGCGGAAATCAATCCCGTTTTCGGCCATCACGGCTGCGCCAGCTCGCGATGCCTCGAGCAAAAATGCATTTCCATAATCGAAAAAGTAGGTTCCCTTGGCTGCGTGGCGATTGATCGAGTCTGCTTGGCGACGGAGAGATTCTTTGACTTTTTGCTGGAAAAGCTCCGGCTGAGATGCCATCATTTCATTGGATTCTTCGAAAGAAAGTCCCACCGGATAATAGCCTCCTGCCCATGGATTGTGCAGCGAAGTCTGATCGGAGCCGAGTTCGACAAATAGATTTTCAGTGTCAAACCTTTCCCAAACCTCCACGACATTTCCCAGAAAGGCTATTGAAACTACTTCCTGGTTGAATTTGGCTTCAAATACCCGCTCGACCAGCTGATCCAGATCTTCGATCAGCTCATCCACCCAGCCTTGCTCGTGGCGCTTTCGTGCGGGGGCAGGGTTAACTTCAGCGCATATAGTCACGCAACCGGCAATGTTTCCAGCTTTTGGTTGAGCACCGCTCATTCCACCTAAACCGGCTGTCAGGAAAATCTTTCCTTTTGGACTTTCTCCGGACTGGAGCTTTTTCCGGAAAGCATTCATCACCGTGATCGTGGTGCCATGGACAATGCCTTGCGGCCCTATGTACATATAGGAGCCCGCTGTCATTTGTCCGTATTGTGTCACGCCAAGGGCATTAAAGCGTTCCCAATCGTCCGGTTTGGAGTAGTTCGGGATCATCATACCATTGGTGACGATCACTCTTGGAGCTTCTTTGGATGAGGGAAAAAGGCCCATGGGATGTCCCGAATACATGTGAAGCGTCTGTTCCTCACTCATTTCGGACAGGTATTTCATGGTCAGGAGATATTGGGCCCAGTTTTGAAAAACCGCCCCGTTTCCCCCATAAGTAATCAATTCTTCGGGATGTTGTGCGACTGCCGGATCCAGGTTGTTTTGGATCATCATCATAATGGCCGCTGACTGCTTGGATTTGGCCGGATAGTCTCCGATCGGTCTTGCGTAAATCCGGTAGTCCGGCATAAACCGATACATATAAATCCGGCCGAATTCCTTTAACTCATCCAAGAATTCTCCTGCCAGTTCACCATGCCATTCCTTTGGAAAATACCTTAAAGCATTGCGCAGCGCCAGTTTTTTCTCTTCAGGAGAAAGTATATCCTTTCTTTTCGGGGCATGGGAAAGCTCGGGATTTCGATGCTTTTTTGGAGGAAGTACTGATGGGATTCCTTGTATGATTTGATCTTGAAAAGTCATGGGATTTACGATTTTTGATTTACGGGCTCCTTTTGCCACTTATCACTGGATTCTTTTTTCTTGCGTCTAAAGTCTTTTCCCCTTCTTCCACACCATTTTCGGCTTCATTTTGCCTTGGTTGTAGAGGATTTCCCGATAATCAGAAGTGGGAAAAAGGATGAAGTCAGCCAAGAATCCGGCAGTAATTTTCCCCCGGTCAGCTAATCCCAAAGCCGCAGCTGCTCGGTACGTAATTCCTGCAAAAACTTCGGCAGTGCTGAGTTTTTCAAAAGCAGCTAAGATCGATGCTTGCGTGAGCAAATCTCCCATCGGTGCAGAACCGGGATTCCAGTCCGAAGCGATCGCCAATGCTCCATCCTGATCGAGGATCTTTCTCGCTGGGGTAAAAGCGCAACCCAAACCAATCGAAGCCCCCGGAAGAGCCACGGCTATGGTTTCGGATTTCACCAAAAGCTTGATTTCCGCTTCTCCGGACACTTCCAAGTGATCGGCCGAAAGCGCTCCGATGGCTACTGCTACTTGGGATCCTCCAGTGCTAAATTGATCAGCATGTACCGTTAGCTCAAAGCCCATTTCTCTGGCTTTTTGGAAATAGGGACGGATTTCCTCAGGTGAAAAAGCACTCTTCTCTACAAAGGCATCAATTCGATTTGTCAACTTCTCGGATTTGAGAATGGGGAAAAGTTCCGTTGCAATAAGATCCAGATACTCAGCATTGGAACCAGAAAAGTCTCTAGGTTTCATATGGGCTGCCAAACAGGTAGGGATCAAATCTGCCGAAGTTGAGTTCCCTGCCAGTCGGATCGCCCGAAGCATCTTTAGTTCTTCTGCGACAGAAAGCCCGTAGCCGCTTTTCACTTCGATGGTGGTGACTCCATCAATCAGGTGTCGATTGGCGTTTCTGGCCGTGATTTGGGCCAATTCCTCCAAACTCAGTTTCCGGGTTTGAGTGACGGTATCCCAGATTCCTCCGCCTGCTTCAGAGATTTCGAGGTAAGTTTTGCCAGAATTTCGCATTGCAAAATCCTTTGCTCTCGACCCTCCAAAGCAAATATGGGTATGGCAATCCACCAGTCCGGGCATCGCGACATAGTCACCATTCAATTCAAAAAGCTCAGCTTTTGGAAACTCAGTAACTAATTCTAGCCAAGAATCCACCTTAAGGATTTTTTGACCCTCAACCAGGATTCCCGCTTGGGAAATTATTTCCAGTTGCTCGTCAATCAAAGCTCCTTTCAATGGAAGCTTGTCCAACGTAAGTACTTGGGTGATTGGGCCGATTAGTTTTATATTTTTCATATTTTTTTCTCACAGTTGTCACGGATTTTCACAGATGGTTTTGATTGAAATCTGTGTTTATCTGTGGAATCTGTGAGCTTTTTTAATAGTCAAACATTTCACTCCATTCCGTTTCAAATGCTAAACCTTCCTCTTTAGCTACGTTTTTTGCCAAAGTCACCAATTCACCACTTTTCACCAAGTCAATCGCCGTTTCCATGTCTTCGTATAGGATTCGGTCTGAAACCACCGGATCAATGTCTTGTCTCACTCGTTCGTAGATGGCGGTCATGATTTTCCCTGACTTGAGTGGTGCGTGGTAATCCATAGCTTGTGCAGCGTAGAAAAGCTCGATTCCGAGGATTTTTTCGACGTTCCCGATCACTCTCAGTGCCTTTCTGGCTCCAATACTTCCCATGCTGACGTGGTCTTCCTGACCGAGGGAAGTCGGAATAGAATCTGCCGATGCCGGAAAGCATAGCCCTTTATTTTCCGAAGCCAAAGCCGCCGTAGTGTATTGCGGGATCATCAGTCCGGAATTGAGTCCGGTTTCTTTGAGCAAAAGTTTGGGCACTCCCGGCGTGTCTCCTTCTATGGAAAGATAGATTCGACGGTCTGAAATATTACCGATTTCGGAAGCTGCCAGACAGGCATAATCCAAAGGCAGAGCGATGGGTTGCCCGTGGAAATTCCCGCCTGAAATGGTGTTTTCTGCATCAAAAATCACCGGATTATCTGTGACCGAATTTATTTCTGTCTCGATGCAATCCTTCAAATGGAGCCAGGCATTCCAGCTCGCTCCATGTACCTGAGGCATGCATCGAAGGGAGTAGGGATCCTGAACCCGAGCACAATGGAGATGGGAATTGACGATTTCGGACTTGTGGAGTAAATTAAGAATGGTCTGGGCGACATGTTGATTGCCTACAAAAGGCCTTAATTGATGCAATTGGGCGGTAAATGGTTTGATCGAACCCATTAAGCCTTCGATCATCATCGCACCGGTGATGCTGGCATGGGTGAGGAGATTGTGGAGTCTGTCCACGATCTTTACACCGTGCGCAGCCATAAATTGCGTTCCGTTGATGAGCGCAAGCCCTTCTTTTGGTCCGAGTGTCAAAGCTTCTTTCGAAAAATGGGCCAATGCTTTTTTGGCAGTGGTGATTTCACCTGCAAAATGAACTTTTCCCAAACCGATCAAGGGCAAAAACAAATGGGAAAGTGGCGCCAAATCTCCCGAGGCTCCAACTGAACCCTGCTCAGGTACCACTGGGATCACATCATTTTCCAGCATCCAAAGGATCCTTTCCAGTGTTTCCAAGCGGATTCCTGAATAACCTTGGGCAAGTGCATGGATTTTCAATGCCAGCATCAACTTGGATATTTCCTCCGGAATGTAGTCACCAACTCCAACAGCATGGCTTTTCAGTAGATTTTCCTGAAGCGTGGTCGTGTCATTTACCGAGATTCTTGTCGTACAAAGTGGGCCAAATCCGGTGTTGATTCCGTACACCGCTTTTTCTCCTTGGGCGATTTGGGCGACAGCCTCAGCTGATGCGGTTACTTTTCGGATCGTGTCAGGGCTCAAAGTCCCTTTTATTTCTTTTTTGGCCAGTTTTAAAGCGATAGAAGCTGTCAGGTGATCTTGGCCGTAGTGGAAAGTTTTCATGGCTGTGAGAAATCCTTTGAGGTTTTCAAAAACCTCGAAGGATTGGTTTTAAGATGTTAAAATTTTCCGGTCTGTGAGGACACAGACCGGGGCGGAAAGACCTGCCAGGTTTTAAAAACCTTGCAGGTCTGTGGGATTATATTCATTCCAAAATTACTTTGAAATAATGATGCTTAATGATACTATTTTTGTCAATAATCAATAACTATTAAGCATCAATGGAATTAAGACACTTGATCTATTTTCAGGCCGTGGCTGAGGAATTGAACTACCGGAAAGCTGCCGAGCGGCTCTTTATTTCCCAGCCTGGCCTGAGCCGGCAGATAAGGCAATTGGAAGAATTGCTGGGTGTGCAGCTTTTTGAACGGGATAAGAAGCATGTGGATCTGACAGCTGCTGGAGATTATTTGAAAGGGGAAGTTGATTTTGTGATCAATCATCTGGAATCGACCAAGAATCAGTTGAAGCTGATCGAATCCGGAAAAGTAGGTGAGCTGCGGATAGGATTTCTGGGTTCCGCTTCCAATCAGGTTTTGCCTGACTTGCTCACTAAGCTTAACTCCGAACAGCCTTTAATCACGACAAGTTTGGAGGAGCTGAGCAATGCTGTCCAAGTGGAAATGATGCAAAAAGACAAGCTGGATTTGGGTTTTGTACGCTTGGCCTCAGTGCCGGAGGATCTGGAGATGAGTCCGGTTTTGCGGGACACTTTTTCTCTGGTGGTGCCCAAAAATCATCCGGTTGGGAAAAGCAATTTTCGATCCGTCAACCAGTTCCAGGAGGAATCTTTCATCCTTTTTTCCAGTGATTACTCCAATTACTATTTCGAGCAAATTATGAGTATCTGTAGGGATTCTGGGTTTTCCCCCAAGATCAGACACAAGTCTGTGCACGCACTCACTATTTTTCGGTTGGTGGAAAATGGTCTCGGCGTGGCAATCGTTCCCACTTCGCTCAAGGAAGGCTATGACCTTAATGTTCGCTTTATGGAAATTCCCGGAATTCCCCAGTTTACAGAACTGTCTGTCATCTGGAAACCCGTAAATCGAAATCCTGCATTGAAGAAGGTTTTACCTCTGATTTAGGATAGAATCATCACCAATTTTTCAATTTTACAATCTTTCAATCAGAAAGCTGGAAATCCCTATTTTCAAGCTCAAATTGAAATGTCGGGTGAAAGTCGGGTCAAATCCGAGTCCTATACGTCCTTTAGTAATTTTCAAACTCAGAAATTGCCATGGTTAATCAAAAACTCATTACAATGAAACAACCACAATTGGGCAAGAAAATCTCTGAACTGAGAAAAGCCAAAGGACTGACGCAGGAAGAGCTCGTCGAGAAGTGCAATCTGAATGTGCGGACGATCCAGCGCATCGAAGCAGGGGAGGTGACTCCCAGAAGTTATACGGTTAAGGCGCTGTTTGAAGCGCTGGAATACCAATGGGAAGAAGCCAAAAATGGCTTTGCAGATGAGGAGCGAAAAGTGCCAGCCTATCTCTACTTCGCATTTGCTGCAGGCTTGGTTTATTTCTTCCTGGCATTTTTCGAAATCGGGATGGAATACGAATGGTTCGAAGGTGGAGCAAAGGCGGATTCTTCGGCATTCATCGGAGTGAAAATCGGGACTTTTCTGACCTATGCAGCATTCATTTATGGCTGGATAAGACTAGAATCTTTCATTCCAAATTTTGTACTCAAAATTGCACTTTGGACCATGCTGGGAGCAAATGTGATCTGGTATTCGGTGGATTGCTACAGTTTACTTTCCGGTAAATTTTCACTTGAAGATTACTATCTGGTAAAGATGAGTGCCTTTGGGTTGTGCTATACCTTTTTGGGAATCGGGTATTTGACCTACAAAAAACTTTGGTCCAACATTCCTCAAATTGTAGGAGCACTCGGACTCATTGCTGGAATTTTGATCTTTTCAGGCATCGGCGTCATTTTCGGACTGATTCCTCTGACTCTCTTTGAGATAGGGCAGTTGGGATTGATGATCTGGGCTATAAACAAAATCGGGAGAACTTCTTCTCCCGATTACAGTCCTGAAAGCGTTTCTGCTTGATTTTTTAACTGATCAAATCAAATTATATTCATGGTAAATACACTACCCATGAATAACCCTGTCAGATTTATCCTCATACTTTTTTTTAGTTTTTTGATTAGTGCTTGCGCAGAAGATGCCTCTACAGATCCGGTGAAGCTTCCAGATAACCTTGACGTAAAAGTGGAATACTTGGGTAACGGGGAGGTAAAGGCCAGCTTTACTGCCGATAATGCTATTTTTTTCAAAGTGAATTTCGGTAAGCCAGGCGAGTTGGCCGTTCGGGTTGATGGAAATTCGGCCATTGGAAAATATACTGAAAAGGGAAATTACCAGCTTAATGTCCAGGCGCATGCTACAGAAACCGATTTTGTGGTTTCTGCGCAAACGATCAGTATGAATGCTGAGGCCTTGGGATTGGGCCCAAATGCAGGCTATACCAGTCCGACTAGTTATGATGGTTTTAATTTGATTTGGGCAGATGAGTTTTCTGGTTCTACACTTTCTTCAGATTGGACCTTTGAATTGGGAGACGGATGCCCGGATCTTTGTGGCTGGGGAAATCAGGAACTTGAATTTTACAAAAAGGAAAATACCAGCCTCCAAGATGGGAATCTGATCATCACCGCAAAACAGGAAAATGCCGGAACCAGAAGCTATACTTCATCCAGACTGATCACCAAAGGAAAAAAAACCTTTACCTATGGCAGAATAGATATTCGTGCTAAGCTACCCAAAGGACAGGGCATGTGGCCAGCTCTTTGGATGCTAGGGGAAAATATCACCGAAGTCGGATGGCCAAAATGCGGAGAGATCGATATTATGGAATTGGTGGGAGGAAGTGCTGAAAATAAGGATGGCACCATCCATGGAACGGTCCACTGGGACAACGGAGGAAGTAATGCCAACTATGGTGGTAAAACCTCGCTGCCTTTTGGGATTTTCAACGATGAGTTTCACGTCTTTTCGATCATTTGGGATACAGAGAAGATCGTTTGGTTGCTGGATAATGTCCAATACCATGTCATAGATATCCGACCAGCCGGGTTGGATGAATTTCACAAACCCTTCTATTTTATCCTAAATGTGGCAGTGGGAGGTACATGGCCTGGTAGCCCTGACGCAAGTACGGTACTCCCTCAGGAATTAAAGGTGGATTACATCCGGGTTTTTCAGAAAAAGTAAGCCAATTGGTCCGGAAGTATTTTTAGGATTCGTTCAAAATCGCCAAAATGGAGGCTTTCACCTGCTTCAAAATCTCAGCATTTTTTGGACTCGAAGTTTCGATTTCCAGGATTTTTGGATGAATTGAAGGTTCATAGAAGTCAACCAGCGCTCTTTCAAGTTCCTCCTGATTTTTTACTTTGATATAAAAGAAGCCAAATTCCTCGGCCAAATGATTGGCGGAAAGCTGCTGTTTTGTTTCAAAAAACTCTTCCAGTTCCGGTTGCCTGGCCGGTCCATCGATCAGTCTGAAAATTCCTCCAGCATGGTTGTTAAGAATTACGATTCGCAGATTTGCCATACCGTAATTGTGCCAAAATGCGTTGCGGTCGTAGAAAAATGCCATGTCCCCCGTGATTAGTGTCACAGGATCTTTAGTAGTAAACGTACATCCGACTGCCGTACTGTTTGATCCGTCAATACCACTTGTTCCGCGGTTACAGATGATTTCCTGATTTCTTTTTCCGAGAAAATTTACATAACGCACGGCCATAGAATTGGCCAGATGGAGCTTGGAATGTGGAGGGATTTTATTGAGCAGAAAATGCAAAGCCGAATATTCACCAAATTCCACCTCAGAAAAAACAGTGGGAAGAGCTTGGGAAACTTCTTTTTCCAACGCATTCCATCGAAGTGAAAACGCTTCATCCTGCACCGGAAGATTTTCCTGTAGCCAGTTCAAAAATCCGACTGGCGAGCAGGCTAAAATCCTTGTCAGGTGTTGAAAAGTGTCTTTGGATTCTCCGTTTGGTTGAATATGCCAATGGGAAGTTTTTGAGTTTCTGAGGAAAATTTTCAGCGATTTTGAGATGACTGATTTCCCAAAACTAAGAACAAGATCCGGAGCCAAATCGTCATGCAGGCTTTCGTTCCCCAACCAATGGTCATGCAGGCTGATTGTATTTTCGCTCTGAAGATTGGAGATAGCATCAGTGACTATGACCACATTTTGGTTTTTGGCCAAATGGTCTAGCAGACTTTGGATCTGGTGATTCGGCTTTTGTTGCCCGGGAACAATCAGCAGGCGCTTGACTTCTGATAGCCGATTTTTGATATTTCTAAGGCTTTCTTCCGTAAGTTGACTCTGACTGGTGACTGTGGTGAATTCCCTGGGGTGTTCAGGAAACTCAAATTTTTCTCCCTCTGAAGGATAAAAAGGCTCCCGAAGGGGAATATTGATATGCACAGGCCCGGCTGGAAACTGCCGGGAAAGATTGATGGCTTCATTGACAATCCGGCTTGCATGCCAGATCTGATCTTCATTTGAAAATGAATCGGGGAATCGGAAGCTTTTTTTGACATGCTTTCCAAAAACTTCCTCCTGAAAAATAGTTTGTCCATCCCATTGGTCAATCCACTCAGGTGGTCGGTCGGCGGTCAAGATCAAAAGCGGGATTTGCTGAAAATAGGCCTCAGCAACGGCTGGATAATAATTCAGAGCTGCCGACCCCGAGGTACAAACCAATACGACCGGCTGTCCCAGTTGCTGGGCCATGCCCAAGGCGATGAAAGCCGCAGAGCGCTCGTCAGAGATCGTCCGGGAGTGAATATCCGGATGTCGGGCAAAAGCCAAAGTAAGCGGAGCACATCGCGAACCGGGTGAAAGAATCGCGTTATCAATTCCCTTTTTGGCACAAATGGCTACTAAATCGAGGATGGGCTGGATAATCAAGCGCTTGGTGTTTGAATGAATTTACCGATGATCTGACATTTGAGTTCGGTTTCTTCCCATTCTTTTTCAGGATCGGAATCTTCTGTCACCCCGGCACCGGCGTAGAGAATCGCCTTTTCCCCCCGGATGGATGCAGTTCGGAGATTGACAAAAATCGAGGTTTCTCCCTGAATATTCACTGGTCCGATAAAGCCTGCAAAAAACGAACGGTCAAAGCCTTCATTTTCCTGCAAAAACTCATGCGCTTCTTTTCTGGGCATCCCACAAACTGCAGAAGTCGGATGAAGCAAATCCAGCATCACCGAACCGAGTTGGGGAAAACCAGTTGCTTTCATATCCACCCGGAAATCAGAGCGGAGGTGAAGAAGATTTCCCGCCATCACTGTTTTGGGACCATGTTCCTCGTACTCTCTGAGTCGGATTTTCTTGAAGCAATCCACGATATAGCGACAGACCAAGGCTTGCTCTTCGATTTCCTTTTGTGTCCAGGCGGCGGATTTGAGTGGGTTTTCACCGGAAGCCGGTTGTGTGCCGGCCAAAGCCATGGTGTAGAAATGATCCCCTTTGGTTTCGATCAAAACCTCCGGACTTGCTCCGATCCAACTACCAACCTGGGGAATATGGAAAAAATTAACAAATGAATTTGGGTAAGCTTCCAGCATTTTCAGGAAGGATTTTCCCAGGTCAAATTCTTTTGAAATGGCAATGACTTTGGTTCTTGCCGGTACTACCTTTTCTACAACCCCGGCTTCAATAGCCTCAATTCCCAGTTGAACCAATCGGGTGAAATGGTCTTTTTGGTCTGCTCCTTTTTGATCCTGAAAATCAGATTTGGATTTTTCTCTAATCAGGCTTTTTACTTTAGCATTGATAACTTCTTTGGAAGGATCCACGGTGGATTTGATCCATTCCGGGAAGTCTTCAGCTTCAAGTTCCTGATCCAACTGAAAACTGAAATACTGACTTGATATGATGAAAAAGGCCTTTTTGTCTTCCTGATCTGCAAAAGGATGTACAATAAAGCCAGCAGGAAGTTCTTCAAAGCTTAAATTGACCCTTTCAGGATTTTCCCGGTCATCAAGCAAAAATTCAAGTTTCTGGGATTTGGGTTTTCTCCATACAGCAAATGAACCACCGGATTCCAATCCTTTCAGAAAAAGAAAATCCAAAATTTCAGACTGAGCCGTAAGTGCTAAAGTATCCGTATTGTTCATTTTTTATCCAAAATAGCCATGGTTATCCGGCTAATGCAACACAACTGACCTGCTTCGTTGTAGATTTTAATTTCCCAAATTTGGGTTGTTTTTCCGACATGAATCGGCTTTGCAACTCCTTTTACTTTGCCCTCTCTTACCGCTTTGATGTGGTTGGCGTTGATTTCCAAGCCTACGCAAGCCTGCTTTGTTTGATCGATAGTCAGGGACGAGGCCAAACTTCCCAGGGTTTCCGCCAGGGTGACATTCGCTCCTCCGTGTAACAAGCCCATGGGTTGCTTGGTTCGATGATCTACTGGCATGGTGGCTTCCAAATAATCCTCCCCAATACCTGTAAACTCAATTCCCAGATGTTTGATCATGGTTTCCGAACTGGTAGAATTCAGGTGTTCCAGAGAGGGAAGAGAAAGAAAAACCATTAAAATGTGGGTTAAATGAAGTTTATTTGGGCTCCGGACAAAAATAAAGAAACTTGAACCGAAAAAAAATTTACCTGGTCAGACACGGGCAGACTGACTTTAATCTACAGGGAGTAGTACAGGGTAGTGGAATCGATGCGCCGATCAATGCAACAGGAAGAGCTCAGGCCAATGGATTTTTTGAAGCTTACAAGGATATCACCTTTGATCAGGCCTATCATACCGCTTTGATCCGGACTAAGCAGTCCATCCAACAGTTTATTGATTTGGGGATTCCGACTCAAGCCTTGCCTGAGCTAAATGAGATTTCCTGGGGGGATTATGAAGGAACTCCTATGACTCCCGAGGAGGGTCAATATTATCAACACATGCTTCATCAGTGGCAGCAGGGAAATTTGGACTATGCAATCGCTGGAGGCGAAAGTCCGAATATAGTCGCAGAAAGGATGAGAAAGGGAATCCACAAAATCCTTAGCGGTCCGGGTGAAACAATTTTGGTTTGCATGCATGGAAGGGCAATGCGGATTTTCCTTAGCTTGATTTTGAATTATGACATGCGGTATATGGACCAGTTTGAGCACAATAACCTGTGCCTTTACCTGCTCGAGCAATTACCGGATGATACTTTTGTGGTGAGGAAATTTAATGACCGGGAGCACTTAAAGACCTTAAGTCTGATTTAGCAGCTTTGGCAGCCTTTTTCTTGGCAAGAAGGCTTTCCTCATACATGGCAAGGTATTTCTCGTGGAGGTTTTTGTTTTCGGTCAGATCAAAAAGACGGAAGGCAATTTGTTGAAGCTGGACTTTTTGTCCGTTCTCCAGGTCAACCAAAAACTCACCCAAAAAACACTCATCGAAATCACAGGAAGGGATCTCTATGATTAGGGCCAATTCCGAGTTTCCGGAATAATGCAAAGTGGAAAATGCAGAAGAAAATTGTGATTCAATATCCCGAATATTGGTTTTGAGATCCTTTAATTCTTTGCTTTTGAAAAGCACCAAAAAAGTTTTGGATTCGGGATTTTTTGCAAAAACCGAAGTGCAGCAAATCAGGGCTAAAAGGAGAGTTGCGAACTTTTTCATTGCGAGCAATATACCATATAAAAACCCGACAAAGCAATACATTTTGACATAAAAAAAATCCCCGAAGTATCAACTCCGGGGATTTCTCTTGTGTAAATATTGGATTAAGCTTTCGCTGTTCTTCTTTTAGCTTTTGCGCCTTCTTCCTCTATTTCATCTTCAACACCGGCAAGGATTCTTCCGCAGTGTTCACAGACGATCAATTTTTTCTTTTCCCGGATATCAGCCTGTCTTTGAGGTGGTACAGTGTTGAAACAACCTCCGCAAGCGCCTCTTTTAACCATTACCACAGCAAGGCCATTTTTGGCATTTGCTCTGATTTTAGTGTATGACTTCACCAATCTGTCCTCCACTTTTTTCATTGCTTTATCTCGCTCAGCGCGAAGCTTGGATTCATCTGATTCACTTTCAGAAACGATGGTATCCAGTTCTTCCTTTTTCAGGTCGAGATCCTTCTGACGATCTTTCATCAAATTGTTCAGCTCATCCAAATCGGTCTTCTTCTGCTCGATTTTTACTCCTGATTCAGCAATTTTCTTCTTAGAGACCTGGATTTCGAGATCCTGAAGTTCCAGTTCCTTGGTGATGGCATCGTACTCACGGTTGTTCCGTACGTTCATCTGTTGTTCCTGGTACTTTTTGATCAGCTTCTCAGACTCCTTGATGTTTTCCTTAAACCGCTTGATATCGTCTTCGAAAGAGTCGATATCATTCTGGAATTTTTCGAGTCGTGTTTCGTAGCCTGCTATCTCATCTTCAAGGTCCTGAACTTCCTCAGGAAGTGCGCCTCTTACTTTTACGATGGCATCTAGTCTTGAATCTATAAGTTGAAGGTTGTAGATAGCTTCTAGCTTTTGTGCTACTGTACTTTCCATGTACTATCGGTAGGATGTGGGATTAGTAACTACTTTTGTCAAATAGAGTGCAATATTAGGGAAATTTTGTGACAAAAGCTCCCCCAATAATTCTTTTGTGAAAATTTCACTCTCATAATGCCCGATGTCGCACAGGATTAACTGGCCCTCAGCATCAAAAAACTCATGATACTTGACGTCAGCCGTCACAAACACATCCGCTCCCGATCGCTTGGCTTCTGAAAGAAGAAAAATTCCTGCACCACCGCAGACCGCTACTTTGCTGATTTTTTTTCCGGTTAAAGTTGTGTGCTTAAGTACTTTAAGATTCATTTTTTCCTTTAAATAATCCAAAAAATCCAAGCCTTCCATCAGCTGTTCTAACACACCTATCATCCCGGCTCCGACTTCCTGATTTTCATTTTCCAAAACAGAAAGGTAATAGGCGACTTCCTCATAGGGGTGTGCTTTTTTCATGGCAGAAATGATCCGGTTGCTCTGAAAGGCAGGAAGAATCACCTCCACCCGTACTTCCTTTTCATATTGTGGAATTCCTCTTTGTCCGATATGAGGATTGGCCTTTTCACTTGGGGTATAGGTGCCCATGCCTTCCACCTGAAAAGAACAATCCCTGTATTCCCCGATTTGACCTGCTCCAGCTGCAAATACCGCATCCAGCACACTGTTTTTGTTCTCATCCGGCACAAAGAATACCAGTTTGTTCAGAATTTGTTTTTTGGGTTGGAGGATTTTAGTGTTGGTCAGCCCCAGGCGGTCACAGATTCTCTTGTTAACTCCTGTTGCCACATGATCCAGGTTGGTGTGAATGGCATAGATCGCTATGTCGTTTTTAATGGCTTTGATGACTGTGCGCTCCACATAGTTTTTTCCGGTAAGACTTTTCAGTCCCTTGAAAACAATCGGATGATGGGCCACGATCAGGTTGGCGCCAAGGCTGATGGCTTCTTCTACCACATCCTCCGTGCAGTCCAGTGTACAGAGGATTCCTTTTGTGGCAGCATTTCGGTCACCACAGATTAGCGTTGCATTGTCATAGCTTTCCTGGTAAGCCGGCGGAGCCAATGCTTCTAGGTAAGAAATCACATCCTGAATCCTGTATCCCATAATTTTTCTTTTTCTTTGGTCAAAAATAGCAATTCCTGCCAATGCCGTGGTATGCCTTTCTGCTTGCTCCCTTTGCACTGATTTTTCGGATAATCACCGGCATTCGTAATTTCCTTTACGATCAACAAATCCTGAAAAGCTTCAAATCCCCAATCCCAACATTGGTGGTGGGGAACCTGAGTGTTGGTGGAACCGGAAAGACGCCAATGGTGGAATTTCTCATCCGGAATCTCAATGGAGATTTTGAGCTGGTTTCTTTGAGCAGGGGCTATGGGAGAAAAACCAAAGGCTTTCTTCAGGCAAAAAGCAGTAGCAAAGCAGAGGAAATCGGAGACGAACCGCTCCAGATTTTTCGAAAATTTGAAGAGAAAGTGCCTGTTTTTGTTAGCGAAGACAGGGTGAATGCTTTGGAGAAAATCTCCAAGATTTCTACCAAAACTGAGTTGGTAATTTTGGATGATGCCTTTCAGCACAGGAAATTGAAAGGAGATTTTTATTGCTTGTTGACGCCTTTCGATTCTCCATTTTCAGGAGATTTTCTTTTGCCGATGGGAAGACTGAGGGAAAGCCGACATGGTGCCAATCGTGCCGACTTGGTAGTGGTGACAAAATGCCCTGAAGCTATTTCGCGAACACAAAAGGAGAAAATGGAAGGTAGTTTACGTTGCTATTTAAAAAATGGAATTCCGGTGCTTTTCTCCAAAATAGGATATGGCGACCCGTATCCTGTTGAACCTACCAAAGCTTTTTCAGGTTCGGTTATTCTGGTTTCGGGATTGGCTGACGACCGTCAATTTGTTACTTACTGCAAAAGTAACTTCAGGGTACTGGACGTGTTGTCATTTCCGGATCATTACAGTTATCAAAAATCAGATCTGGAGAAGATAGCCAGGCTTTCAGAAAAACACCTTGGCCAAAAGCCCGTTTTACTTTCTACAGAAAAAGACGCCGTCAAACTTAAATCTCTGGCTAATCAGGGATTTTTGGGGGAAATTCCGATTTTTGTGCTGCCCATCGAGGCCAAATTCGAATCAGAAGACAAGCAAATGCTGCTCAGCTACATCAGGGAAAAATTCAGAAAGAAGTGAACAGAAGAGGTTTAGTCTTTGGAATTTTATTCGTCTTGCTGGCATTTCAGCCACTTTTTGGTCAGCGCCCACTTCCCCAGAGGCAAACTAATGTGGGAGCAGGACAAACAGCAAGGCCAGGTAGAGAATTGGTTGACCCTGAAGAGGAGGAGGAAGCCGATGGACGAAGACCACTCTTGGATGATAGTACCCGGCAGGTGTATGGCCCAAAGACCTCACTTTTTTACTTCGAAAAAGATCTAAAGCGAAACCGGCTCCTGTTGTACGAGCAGGATACAGCCCTGACCAATTTCCACAACTACGATCCTGTGGCAAAAGGCGGCTGGAAATATCAGGACCTGGGAAATATAGGAAGTGCGGCAAAGCCAGTTTTCTTCGAAATTCCGGAAATGATCGGCCTTCGATCCGGATTCCATGCCTATGATCTGTATTACCAAGATCCGGCAAAGCGGAGGTATTTTGATACCAAATCCCCTTTTACGGAGATGTCGGCGTTTTTTGGGGGCGGCAACCGCAATATGCTGGACATCGCTTTTGCCCGAAATGTCACGCCCAAATGGAACCTGGGTTTCGAGTTGCATACCGAGCGAATCCGGAAGACCCTCAATCCTGTGGATCGGGACGATCACATGGTCGAACAAAATGCCTATACGGTTCACACCAATTACCGCTCAGAAAATGGGAAGTATTGGGTGTTGGGAGCTTTCTCCAGAATGCGCCATGTGGTTTATGAGATTGGCGGAATTATCCCTCCTGACGTAGATCCCACCTCACTTTATTTCACCTATGAAGATGCCAAAGTTTGGCTTCATAATTCAAGAGCCAGGGATTTGCGGCAAGACTATCACATCTACCACGAGTACAAGCTGGGAAATGGGTTGCAGATCTACCACACCTTTGACAACAAAAATCAGAACGTAGTTTTCGAATCAGACTTGACGACTTCCGATGCGCTGTTTTTCAATGAGGATAGACTCAATGAGCAACAGGATACCACCCGTAACGAAAGTGATTTTGAAGAGTGGAAAAACGAGTTGGGAATCAAAGGATCTTACAAGGGCTTTTACTACAATGCCTTTACCAGAATCCGAAACGGAAGAATGGAAAGTCCTTTTTTCCCGGATAAAAAGGAAGCTTTCAATGAGGTATTCATCGGCGGGGAACTCATCGGCAAAATCTCCGAAAAGTGGGCACTAAGCGCAGATGGAGAATACCTGATTCCGGGTGCATTCCGAATTCACGGGCTTTTCGTTTCTCCCTGGCTGGAGCTGGAATACACCAAAGCCGTCTATAAACCCACTTCCCAACAGCAGATTTACTTTGGAAATCATTATCAGTGGAGCAACGACTTTGACAACATCGGTGTCGATCAGATCAAAGGACGGATCAAACTGGACTTCAACAAGATCAGCCTGAGACCCAACCTGACGATCAACAGAGTGAATAATTATGTGTTCTTCAACGAAGACAGGATGGCGACTCAAGCGTCAGGTGAGGCTTATATGCTGATGCCGGGACTGATTGCCAACATTCAGATTGGGAAGAAATTCCGATGGGATTCCGAAGTAATATTTACCGAGATCTCCGGCGAAGGGGCGGATAACTTCAGAGTTCCACAATTCTATGCGAACACCCGGTTCTACTTTGACAGCCCGATGTTCAATGACAATGTCGTTGTGCAGTTAGGAATCGACGTGAGGTACAAGTCCGTCTACTATGCGGAGGCGTATAATCCTTCATTTCAGCAGTTTTACCTACAAAATTCCTTTGAGGTCTATGCCTATCCGGTTGCAGATCTGTTTCTTGATTTTAGGATCAACCGCACCCGAGTGCTGTTCAAATACAATCACCTCAATTCAGGTTTGATGCAACAGGAAGGCTACTTCGTAACACCTGATTATACCGGTTACCGCTCTTTTCTTGATTTGGGGATTACCTGGTATTTGTTTGATTGATAGGAAATAGATTTAAGACGCAAGAAGTAAGACGCAAGAAGCAAGAATGCATTAGCGAAAAGGCCAAATCACAGTAAAGACGCCAAAAGTTATTGGGATGTCGTAAATCAAAATTCGTAAATCGTAATTCCAAATGACTTGGGAAGAAAGCACCAGACAGAAAATGCTTCATCTGAAGCTTCCGACCGATCCGAGGTGGGTTGGGATTGCAGAAATGCAGATCGAGGATATCCTCGTGGATCATGCGTATTGTGAGCAAAAAGCTGCCTCTTCCTGCATCAGTTTGATCCTTCGTTTTAATGATCTGGAAGAACTGGTGGATACATTGACTCCGATCGTGGCTGAGGAATGGGGGCATTTTGAGCGGGTTTTGGCCCAACTTCGCAAGCGGGGGATGAAGTTTGGCTTTCCCCGAAAAGACGAATACGTAATCAGGCTTACAGAATTTGTCAAAAAAGGCGGAAACCGAATGCAGCAACTCACTGAACAATTGCTCTTGAATGCGCTGATAGAAGCCCGGAGTTGCGAGCGTTTTAAGCTTTTGTCAAAAAACATTGCGGATGAAGAACTTCAGAAGTTCTATTACGAACTGATGATCTCTGAGGCGGGGCATTATGTGACATTCATCGAACTTGCCCGCAAATACCAGGATATCGAAAAGGTAAATTCCCGCTGGCAGGAGTGGCTGGATTTTGAGGCGGAGTTGATGAAGAGCCTCGGAGTCAGAGGAGATCGGATGCATTAGGAGTATTCAGCCTTGGGGCCTGAATTTCTTCTAATTTCCTTCCAGTTAAATTTTCCCAATCAAATGGGCTTTTCTTACGTATTTGCTTATAATTAACAGTATTTCTAAGTTATTTTTCAAATAGCTGTTCCAAAACGAACAATCCATGAATTTGATCGAAAATGTCCGCGAGGCGCTCAACTCTGTAAAGGTCCATTTACTTCGCACCGTACTTACCGGAGCTATCATCGCGATCGGGATTTCCTCCTTGGTTGGGATGTTGACTGCGATTGACGGGATCAAAGCCCAGATTGCAGAGAGTTTTGCCGGACTTGGAGCCAATTCCTTTGAAATCCGCAATATAGGATTCAATGGAGGCAGGGTTGTCCAAGAGGGAAAAAAAGAAAAAACGTATCCGAATATCACTTTTAGGGAAGCCAGAAAATTCAAAGAAGATTATGCAGCCATCGGAATTTCCACTGTATTCACTTCTGTTACCGGAATTGCTGAGGTAAAGCGGGGTTCCAAAAAGACGAATCCAAATACCAGAGTCCGAGGAGCGGATGAGAATTACCTTACAATCAAGGCTGTCAAATTAGCCAAGGGCCGAAACTTCAGTAACATGGAAGTGAGGTATGGCAACTCGGTGGCAATCATTGGAAAGGAAATCGAGGAAATACTTTTCAATCCGGGTGAAGATCCAATCAATCAAAAAATCTCTTTTTTGGGAAAACCCTATACAATAGTGGGGGTGCTGGATAAGCAAGGCGGTGTAGGTCAGGATCAGGGTGCTGATCGGCAGATCATGATACCGATTGAAAATGCCGCCCGACTTGATAAAAACGGAAATTTCTATTACCGTATCACAGGTGTTGCTTCTGACCCTGGAAAAATTGACTATGAAATGGGTCAGGCGATTGGAATGATGAGAAAGATCCGTCAAGACAGGGTGGC
Organism: Algoriphagus sp. A40; assembly: GCF_002002735.1. GTDB lineage: Bacteria > Bacteroidota > Bacteroidia > Cytophagales > Cyclobacteriaceae > Algoriphagus. Next base: position 125,319 of record NZ_MUNY01000034.1, read on the forward strand.
CCAGGAAGACTCCTTTGAACTGACAAAAAGTGAGTCAGTAGCAGAAAGTTTGGAAGAAGTAGCAGGATACCTTAGAATCGGAGGGTTTGGAATCGGATTTATTACCCTTTTGGGCGCATCCATTGGTTTGATGAACATCATGTTGGTTTCAGTAACTGAAAGAACCCGGGAAATCGGAATTAGAAAAGCTCTCGGTGCGACGCCACTTCGAATCCGTCAACAGTTTTTGATCGAAGCGATCGTGATCTGTATGATCGGAGGGATTTTCGGAATGCTCTTGGGTATAGGAATTGGAAATGTTATTGCCAACTTTATCGGACCGGGAGGGTTTCTGGTGCCTTGGCTTTGGATGATCATTTCCTTCGTTATCTGTATAATAGTTGGTTTGATTGCCGGATATATTCCCGCATACAAGGCCAGCAGGCTTGATCCGATTGAGTCGCTGAGATACGAGTAAGTCCTTTTCGACTTACCCAAACGAAGGGCAATAAATTCTGAACTTCAATTCTTTCACCAATTGTATTCAAATTGGGAAAAGGGTTGAAGTTCTTTTTTTTCATAGTGTAAAAGAAAATGGATATCTGCTTTCTTGGCACTAACCAAAGGAAATTAGGATTGGAGTTCGAAATCACCAGCTGTGGACTGTTGACCGTGGTCTGTTGACGAGATTATCTGCTTCACAATCATCAATTCTTGACCTTCTGGCAATATTTTTCCAAAATCCCGCCTCAAACTTTTATTTTGCCCCTATGAATTCTCATCAATACGATGCTATAGTTGTTGGTTCTGGAATATCCGGAGGTTGGGCCGCAAAGGAACTTTGCGAAAAAGGACTGAAAACCCTGGTTTTGGAGCGAGGTCGGCAAGTGGAGCACCTCAAGGACTATCCGACCATGACCGCAAATGTCTGGGATATGCCCCATCGCAATAAGATTCCTTTGTCGGACGAAAAAGAAAATCCTGTGGTCAATCGCTGTTATGCCTATGCGGAGGACACCCAACACTTTTTCGTAAAAGACAAGGAACATCCTTATATCCAGGAAAAGCCATTTGACTGGGTCCGTGGCTATCAAGTGGGGGGGAAATCCCTGATCTGGGCACGCCAAACCCAGCGATGGAGTAAATATGATTTTGAAGGGCCGGGACGTGATGGCTTTGCAGTAGACTGGCCGATCCGGTATGAGGATATCGCGCCGTGGTACAGCCATGTAGAGCGTTTTGTGGGGATCAGCGGGAATTACGATGGACTGGAAACCTTGCCTGATGGGGAGTTTTTGCCAGCCTGGGAGATGAATTGTGTTGAAAAGGAAATTCAAAAAAGAATTCTGGAAGCCTACGGAGACAGAAAGTTTGTCATAGGCCGTTGTGCCCACTTGACTGAACCTAGCGAAGTTCATCTTGCGCAGGGGAGAGGGAAGTGTATGGCTAGAAACCAATGCTATCGAGGCTGTCCGTTTGGTGGTTATTTCAGTTCCAATTCCTCGACATTGCCCCATGCTGCCAGGACAGGAAATCTCACGATTAGGCCGGATTCCGTGGTTCATTCACTGATTTGGGACGAGGCAAAGGGAAAAGTCACAGGGGTTAGAGTGATTGACCGGGTGACCAAAGAGGCTACCGAATACTTTGCTCCAGTTATTTTTCTGAATGCCGCAGCACTCAACACCAACCTGATTTTGCTTAATTCAACTTCAACCCGGTTTCCGGAGGGTTTGGGAAATGATTCCGGGATTTTGGGCAAATACATCGCTTTTCACAATTACAGGGGCTCGATGAGTGGAAGTTTTGAAGGATTTGAGGACATCTATTATTATGGCCGCCGCCCGACTGCAGTCATGCTTCCCAATTTCAGGAATGTCAAAAAGCAGGAAATGGACTTCCAGCGGGGATACATGAGTTTCTATTCAGCCGCTAGGTCAGGTTGGGGAGGGGCCAGAGATCTGCCTTTTGGAGCCGATTTCAAGGAAGCCAATTCTATTCCTGGACCCTGGTCGGTATATATGATGATGCAGGGCGAGACCATCCCAAAAGAAACCAATCACGTTTCCCTGAGTTCTGACCAAAAAGATGAATGGGGGATTCCTTTGCTTCAAATCGATGTCGATTATGATGAAAACGATGAGAAAATCCTTCAGGACTTTCTGCAACAAGGCGAGGAAATGCTGACCAAGGCAGGTTGCACTAATATCCGGAAATCTGACAGCAAGCAGGCTCCGGGTTTGGATATTCACGAAATGGGCGGAGTACGGATGGGGAGGGATCCGAAAACGTCCCTGCTCAACGGATTCAACCAGATGCATTTGGCTCCGAATGTTTTTGTCACTGACGGAGCTTGCATGACCTCGACCGGCACCCAGAATCCTTCGATAACTTACATGGCATTGACAGCCCGGGCGGTGGATAATGCAGTGAAAGAATTGAAAAAGGGGAACATTAAATAAGGGTTGGGCTTTCCCCAAAAGAGACGGCTGAAAAAACATGCATTTCAAATTCCTGTAGGATAGTAATGTTGGAGTTTCTTCAGTTGAATTGGGTCGTAAAGAAAGTCTGATTACAGATTTTGTTTTATCTTCAATCCATCAATCAAGGGGTGCCCTAATATCACGGGCTGAGATCATACCCATCGGCAAGCAATTGTCGAGCACCTGATCCGGGTAATGCCGGCGTAGGGAATTTCTGCTTGTTCTCCCTTCATTGAATAATGTCTAACAGTTATTCAAATGGAATTTAATTTCGATGCTGGATTGCTACTTGAGCAAATCCAAAACACTTCCTTACTGGAATGGACGGCTGTGGCTTTCGGAGCTACTGAAGTTCTCCTGGCCAAGAAAAACAACATTTGGCTTTATCCCACAGGGATAATCGGGATTCTTTGCGGATCGATTTTGCTCCTGAACTCCAAGCTGTATGCCGAGACTTTGCTCCATGCATACTACCTCGTGATGAGTATCTATGGCTGGGCAAACTGGAAAAACCGATCTCAGTCCGGAGCTTCCCGGATCACCAAAAGTGATAGTAAGGATCAGGCTATCACTTTTGGGATAGCGATTTTGGGTTGGGGATTTCTCTATTTTATGCTGACCCGTTTTACCGATTCCGATGTGCCGGTTATCGATGCATTTGTGTCCTCCACAGCTTGGGCGGGGATGTGGCTTTTGGCCAAAAGAAAGGTGGAAAACTGGATTTGGCTCAATATTTCCAACATGGTGGCGATTCCCCTGCTGTATTCCAAGCAACTCTATATGTTTTCATTTTTAACCCTTTTCCTGTTTGTGGTTGCGATTTTTGGCTACTTGGACTGGAAAAAAGAACTCAAAAACCAAGATGAAGCACTCCAAACTGTTTGATTCTTTTCATGCCGCGGAGTCGGAGCAATTGGGCCGGCTTTCTGAAGAATGGATTCAAGTGATTCAGGATGAAAAGTGGTTCAAGTTGTTCGTTTCCCAGGATTTGGGTGGTTTGGGTTTGACTTTGCCTGAGGCACTTCGGTTGGAGGAAAAACTTGCTCGACTCGACGGAAGTTTGGGTTGGACTGTTACCCTTTGTGCCGGAGCAGGCTGGTTTGTAGGATTTTTGGATGAAGAGCTTCGCAAAGAGGTGTTTTCCAACCCGAAAGTCTGCCTGGCAGGGAGTGGTTTTGTAGGCGGAAAAGCCGATTTAAAAGATGGCCATTATGTGATCTCCGGGAGTTGGACCTATGCCTCAGGTGCTTTGCATGCCACTCATTTCACAGCAAATTGTGAAATTCTGGAAAATGGGGAGCCACTTTTGGATAAAAAAGGAAATCCTGTTGTCCGGGCTTTTATCCTGAAAAAGGAAGAGGTTGAGATCCTCGATGGTTGGAACTACATGGGAATGATCGCGACTGGAAGTCATGCTTTTAAGACAGATAATCTGGCAGTTCCAACCAGCCGCTCTTTCGAGATTTTGCCGGAAAAGGCAAGGCTAAACGAACCTGTTTATCAGTATCCATTTTTACAGTTTGCCGAGGCGACATTAGCAGTGAATATTCTGGGAATTTCCAGGCATTTGATTCACTTAATTGAGGAATCGTTTTGGAAAAGACATGACTATCGGAAGTACGACAAAAGGCATTTGAGGTATTTTGAGAAGGTTTTTGAAAAACAAAACAGGAAACTGGAAAAGCTGAGAAAAGAGTTATATAGCCAGGTTCAAGAATCCTGGAATGAACTGGATGGAAATGGGAAAATTTCAAAATCAACCTTAAAACAAGTCAGTCGGATCAGCCGAAAACTCACCCAAAACTGTCGTGAAATCAACGGGCGGTTGTATCCTTTTGCCGGACTGGAAGCAGCAAAAACGCATACCGAACTCAATCGGGTCTGGCGAGATTTCAATACCGTCAGCCAGCATGCTTTGTTGATTTTTCCTTTTTAAGAAAAAAGACATTTTCCGTCATTTTGAATTGTTTGTCATAAAACTTCCCTAAAATAAGGATGAAGGTTTTGACAAAATGATTGACAGAGAAGAGGATTATTTCAAGGGACGAGGAGCACAGATCCAGTCGGGTAACCGGTTTTTGGAGACGAGAGTTGTGACAGATTTCATTGAAGGTCTGGACGAACCTTTGTTGCTATCGCCAAAAACTGAAGTTCGGATCGAGCATTCCAAAACCATTGTCAATCCGATCAAAAGTCCTGACTTGGGGTTGAGCTTTTCCCTCAATCCCTACCAGGGCTGTGAGCATGGATGCATCTATTGCTATGCCCGTAACTCCCACGAATACTATGGGTATACCGCAGGATTGGACTTTGAAACCAAACTCATGGTCAAGCCGGATGCTCCCAAACTGCTTGAAAAGCACCTGCTTAATCCACACTGGAAAGTGGCACCGATCTCGCTTTCCGGAAATACGGATTGCTATCAGCCTCTGGAAAAGGAGATGGGAATAACCCGGGATTTGCTGAAAGTTTTTGCAAAATACCGCCATCCGGTAGGTTTGATTACAAAAAACAGTCTAATCCTTCGAGATCTGGATTTGCTTCAGGATTTGGCTCAGGATCAACTGGTGCAGGTTTTTGTTTCCATTACCACCCTGAATGAAAACCTGAGAAGGAAAATGGAACCCCGAACTGCCAGTGCTGAAAAGCGGCTGAAAACTATTGAGACTTTGGCGAAAGCCGGGATCCCGGTTGGGGTCATGAATGCTCCGATTATTCCAGGGTTGAATGATCAGGAAATTCCGGCAATTCTCAAAGCCGCTGCTGCTCATGGAGCTTTGACAGCAGGAATGACGGTGGTCCGCTTGAATGGAAAACTGGAAGAAATATTCACAGATTGGCTGGAGAAAAACTTCCCGGATCGTTTTCAGAAAGTCATGAATCAGATCGCCGAACTCCATGGAGGAAAGGTTAATGACAACCAGTTTGGTAGAAGAATGAAAGGGGAGGGAGTCCTGGCCGACAGTATTCAACAACTTTTCCGGCATTCGAGAAAAATCCATTTTGCAGGAAGGACATTGCCTGCTTTCAATCTGGACAAATTCCGCCGCGGGGGCAACCTGAACCTGGAGTTTTAGGATTTTGATATCCTTGAAAACCCCGGAATACAGAGGAATTTCCGAAAAGGGTTTCAGGCCATTCAAATAAAAACCATCAGCTTATTTTGGGGATTGACTATCTTTTAACTTGTTGAAATTGAAAAGCTACCCAAAATCCAAACCTATGAAAGTGTTTAAAGTATTCCTGTTTTTACCTCTGCTTTTTGCTTCTGTTTTTCTGAGTGCAAGGGAGGTTCCTGATAGTCTCAAAAGTGATAATTCAACTCTTTTTGCCGGGGAGTACAAGCTGGTGATCGAGGGATTTGACTGGGGACCCGCCGTCAACAAAGTGATTTTGAATTTTGGAGAAACTGTGACCACAGCCAATTTTTCGGAATTTGAAGTGACTGCTTCCCGAAAATCTGACAAAGGTGAAATACCTGTAGCAAACACCAACGGTGGGAGAGATGTAGTCTTTGCTTATGTTTCGGATGCCAAAGGTGCTCGGGTCGAAAGCGGTGATCATGTAACGCTGGTATTGGAGGTCAGTCCGATCCAAGCTATCGGTTCCCCCATTCAGTATTTTCCAAGAATGGGAAATGTGTGGATTGACTACAAACTACAAATCACGAACTCCAAAACCGGGAAGGTTTGGGACTCGGAATCCGGCCGCCTGATGCCTTTGGTCGACAAGTTCGACCTGACTGGAAAATTCAAATTCAGCGAAAGCCTGACTATGTCTTATGCGTCCTATGCTCCAAAGACAATTACCTCCAAAGCTCCGCTGATCATTTGGTTGCATGGCGGAGGAGAGGGTGGCACTGATCCGACCATTCCCTTGCTCGGCAACAGAGCTGCGAATTACGCTTCAGACGAAATCCAGGCTTTATTTGGTGAGGGAGCTTATGTTTTGGTTCCTCAGGCTCCAACCTTTTGGATGCAAGGTCCAGATGGCATGACTCGGGGTCAGACCAATGATATTTACAATGAAGGATTAATGGCTTTGATCAGGAAATATGTAGAGTCCAATCCTAAAATCGATGCTTCCCGCATTTATGTGGGTGGTTGTTCGAATGGTGGATATATGTCTTTGAAGTTGATTTTGGAGCATCCCGATTATTTTGCCGCAGGATATATTAGTGCCTTGGCCTATAGCAATGAGTTTGTCAGTGATGCCCAGATCCAAAAGATTAAGCATGTCCCGATGTGGTTTGTACACTCCAAGGATGATACTACCACAAAACCTGATGAGACAGTGGTTCCACTTTACCAAAGGTTAAAGCAGGCTGGAGCCAAAAATGTTGTGTTTTCCTACTATGACCATGTCACAGACATCACCGGATTTTATGGAGGTGAGGATTACCGTTATCCCGGTCACTGGTCTTGGATTTATTCTCATGCCAATAAAAGTCGAACTGACTTTGACGGATCACAGGTTCTGGTTGGTGGTAGGCCAGTAAGTATTATGGAGTGGCTTGCTTTACAGAAAAAGTGAGTTAACTCCTCTTTTTACCTCAGTTCTCAACAAATGTCCTGTTCCCAAATTATGGGCAGGACATTTTTTTAAAAGGTAAAGTTTCTCAACATTCTCCAATATGTTTTCTTCCATTCCGTTTTCAAAAACAAGAATTTACTTTGAAAAAAGCTAGTGTTTAACGATAACTTGACTGGAATGAATAACCTTATTTTTAAGCGGATATTGGTCGCTTTTTTAGTTTTTGTTGTTTTTGGATTTCTTGTCATATATCAGGAATTCAGACCTGTCGATTCAAGCGAACTATCCATCGAACAAATCAGAAACGGCCCTTTTGTGGCTGATTTTATTTATCCATCAGACCAAGGAGACTTGCCCGTTATCCTATTTTTAGGCGGATCAGGGGGAGGATTAAGGCAGGATTCTGAATTGAAATTGTTGGCTTTAGAGGGATTTGCCGTAATGTCTTTAGCTTATTTCAAAGAGCCTGGACTTCCGGATAAACTGGAGAACATTCCTCTTGAATATTTCAAAACTGCCATGGATTGGCTTACTGACAAGCCTCAAATAGATCCAGAGAAAATTGTGTTGATGGGGGTTTCAAGAGGGGCAGAATTAGCGTTGCTTCTTGGAAGTATTTATCCCCAAGTCAAAGGCGTAATTGCTTATACTCCAAGTTGTTTTGTTCTTCCAAATGCAACAGAAATCACTAATGACACTTTGGTTCCATCCTGGACTTTGAATGGAAAACCAGTAGCATTTGCTACAATTAAAAGGTTTGAGGATAATTCCAATCAGCCAATAAATTACAAAACATATGTTGATCCTCTCCTTGTAGAAGGTTATCTTCAAGAGGAAAGTGTGATCAAAGTCGAGAAGATTAACGGCCCCATTTTGCTTATTTCTGGAGCCAAAGATTTGGTATGGCCAGCAAGTGAAATGGCAACGAAAATTGAATCAAGGCTTTTAGAAAAAGGCTTTAAGCACGAATTCAAAAATTCAATTTTTGGGAATGGTGGGCACGATGTTTTTATGATCAAAAATTGCATTCCGTTGATTTCAAGTGTAGCCTTCAAGAAAATTCATTTAAAAATCAGGGAGGAAGCCTATGAATTCAATTTGGGAGGAACCACTTTCGGAATCATTTGGTCTAAAATCCAGTCAAGGAAACAGACCCTGGAATTTCTTGAAATGATAAAAAATCAAGAGTAACCAACATTCTGGGTAAAATAGGTTTTTGCTTTGTCCGTTAAAGGTGGCTCTAACCTGATTTCCTGAATTCCACCAAAAAAATCGGCTTTTTAATGACAAGAGTCATAGTTTTTATCAATCGAAAAATAATTTAAATAAACAGAGTAATCGTTAAATTTGATATTCTACTACTAAAAATCAAACTAATTCATACTATGAGCAGTAACAACGGAAATGACTCGATCCTTGATGAGGTCAATGACGACAGCAACAATCCACATGGCAAAGGTGGGGATATCAGCAAATGTCCTTTCCACAATGGCCAGCTTTCTCAAGCCGCTGGAGCAGGACCAAGGAATCGTGACTGGTGGCCAAACCAGTTGAAATTGAATATTTTGCGTCAGCACTCTTCGCTCTCCAATCCGATGGGAGAGGAGTTCAATTATGCTGAAGAGTTTAAAACGCTCAACCTGGCTGAAGTAAAAAATGACATTGCAGACACCCTTCAGACTTCTCAGGAATGGTGGCCGGCGGATTACGGTCATTATGGCCCATTTATGATCAGGATGGCCTGGCATAGTGCAGGTACTTACCGAGTCCATGACGGACGAGGTGGTGCAGGTTTTGGCACGCAGCGTTTCGCACCTCTCAACAGCTGGCCTGACAATGCCAACTTGGATAAAGCACGCCTGCTCCTTTGGCCAATCAAACAGAAATATGGCAGGAAGCTTTCATGGGCGGATTTGATGATCCTGACTGGGAACGTCGCCCTTGAAACGATGGGTTTTGAAACCTTCGGTTTTGCGGGTGGACGTGCTGATGTCTGGGAGCCGGCTGAGGATGTTTATTGGGGATCTGAAGCCGAATGGATGGGTGATGATAAAAGATTCAGCGGCAATCGTGAATTGGAGCAGCCGCTTGGAGCGTCTCACATGGGCTTGATCTATGTGAATCCTGAGGGACCGAAAGGCCAGCCTGATCCAAAAGCTGCGGCACATGATATCCGTGAGACTTTTGGCCGAATGGCTATGAACGACTACGAAACAGTAGCCTTGATTGCAGGTGGACACACCTTCGGCAAAACGCACGGAGCAGCAGATCCTAAGGCATTTGTAGGGCCTGAGCCTGAAGGCGCAACAATCGAGGAGATGGGATTGGGCTGGAAAAACACCTATGGTTCCGGCAAAGGCGCAGATACGATCACTTCTGGACTTGAAGGTGCCTGGACTTCAACTCCAGCCAAATGGGGCCATGATTTCTTTAAGTTTTTGTTTGCCCATGATTGGGAATTGACTAAAAGCCCGGCTGGTGCTCACCAATGGGAAGCCAAAAATGCCGAGGCCATCGTCCCTGATGCGCACATTCCTGGCAAATTCCACAAGCCTTTCATGTTGACAACTGATTTGGCACTTCGAATTGATCCTGCTTATGAGAAGGTTTCCAGACATTTCTTGGAAAACCCTGATGAATTTGCTGATGCTTTTGCAAAAGCTTGGTTCAAACTGACGCACCGTGACATGGGACCAAAGTCCCGTTACCTGGGTCCAGAGGTTCCGGCTGAAGATCTAATCTGGCAGGATCCTATTCCTGCGGTAAATCACGAATTGGCAGACGCCAATGACATTGCAGGTTTGAAAGCCAATATTTTGGCTTCCGGACTTACTATTTCTGAATTGGTTTCTACAGCATGGGCTTCTGCATCTACTTTCCGAGGGTCTGACAAGCGCGGCGGAGCAAACGGTTCACGCATTCGTCTGGAGCCTATGAAAAACTGGGCAGCAAACAATCCAGCTCAGCTTTCCAAAGTTTTGGGAACGCTGGAGAGCATCCAAGGTGAATTCAATTCTACCGCCGGCGGAGGCAAGAAAGTCTCTTTGGCTGATCTGATCGTCTTGGGTGGTGTAGCAGCTATCGAAAAAGCCGCTCAAGCCGCTGGATTCCATGTTTCTGTGCCATTTACTCCAGGAAGAATGGATGCATCTCAGGAAGATACAGAAGTTGATTCTTTTGCCTTCTTGGAGCCAAAAGCAGACGGTTTCCGCAATTATTTCAATGCTAAAAACATGGCTACCGCTGAAGAAATGCTGGTAGATAAAGCACAGCTTTTGAATCTGACAGCACCTGAAATGACTGTCTTGGTAGGTGGTATGCGAGTCTTGAATGCCAACTTTGATAAGTCCAGACATGGGGTGTTTACCTCCAATCCTGAGACTTTGACCAACGATTACTTCAAAAATCTGTTGGATATGCGCACCACTTGGAAAGCGACTACCGATACTCAAAATCTCTTCGTAGGAAGTGATAGAGTTTCCGGCGAACCAAAGTGGACTGCTTCCCGCGTTGACCTGATCTTCGGATCAAATTCAGAACTGAGAGCAATCGCTGAAGTGTATGGTTGCGAAGATGGCAAGGCGAAGTTTGTCACAGATTTCGTAGCTGCTTGGAATAAGGTGATGAATCTGGATCGTTTCGATCTGGCTTAATATCCTAGGTTTTGATAGTTTGATAGAGCGGTTCCAAAAGGGACCGCTTTTTTTTAGCCACCAAGGCACTAAGACAGAATTTTTTTACCCCAGAGTTTCACAGAGGGGAAAAGCTGACGCTTTTCTTGGGCTAACCTTTGAGGTTTTGGAAACCTCGAAGGTTTTTTATTTTTGCCGAAAAGCATTTTTTACCACAGAGTTTCACAGAGAACTATCTAAAAAGAATTCTCAGCCGAAGTTTGAACTTCAGTTGTTGAAGCCCTAACAATCCTTTTTTGAGTTCACAGAGGGGAAAAGCTGAAGCTTTTCTTGGGGTAACCTTTGAGGTTTTTAGAACCTCGAAGGTTTTTTTACAGCGAAGGACCCAAAGGAATCTGTGACTTTTTCTGTGAATATCAGTGGGAAAAATCAACCGCAAAGCACCCGAAGGGACGCAAAGGTTTTTTACCACAACAAGCATTTTTTGAGTTCACATAGGGGAAAAGCTGACGCTTTTCTTGGGGTAACCTTTGAGGTTTTGGGGACCTCGAAGGTTTTTACTTTTTACCGCAAAGTACTCGAAGGGTCGCAAAGGATTTTTACCGCAGAGTTTCGCAGAGAAATGTCTAAAAACGGGTATTGGGCTTGTTAGAACTTTGGAAGATCTTCCACTTTCAAGCCTCTTTTGAGATCACAGAGAGGAATAGCTGAAGCTTTTCTTAGGGCAATGGTTGAGGTTTTTGGGATCTCGAAGGTTGTTGCTTTCTGGTTTGGTGTTTAAAATTGGAATGTTTAAAATCAAAAACTTCCTAACCTTCGGACTTTTGGAGCGACAGCTTTGTGTCGATCGCGATCGGATTACTGAGCATTTTATGTACCGGGCAGGCATTAGCGATTGCCAAAAGCCGATCGGTTTGCTTTTCGTCCAGATTGCCTAGAAGCGTAATTTTCCGTTCGATTTCGGTTCGGTTTTCCTCCCGTATAAACCGCAACTCCAGGTCTATTTTCACCTCATCGAGCGGCCAGCCTTTTCGGTCGGCATACATTCGGAGTGTCGCGCTGGTGCAGGCAGCCAGTGCTGAGGCCAGCAATTCTGAGGGTGAAAAGCCCAGGTTTTTTCCGCCCACGGCAATCGGTTCGTCAGCGATCAGCACATTTCCGGAAGGCGAATGGAGCTCGGTTTTGAACTGTTCTTTTTTAATACTTGAGGTTATTTTGGCCATGGGTCTATTTTTTGAGTGTTGGGTAAGGTACAAATTCAACCTCGTCTCCCGGGATTTTGTCAAATAGCTGGGCATCCCATTTTTCCTTTGCTTCTTGTATCAATTCCTTGCTGGAGGAGACAAAATTCCAGTCGATAAACCGTTCTTCCGGAAATGGGTCGCCGCCGAAAATGTAAATCGTACTTCCCTCCTCAATAGTAAATTCGCAAAGGGTACTGTCTTTGGCGACTAAAATCTGTTTGGGTCCGAAGCTATTTCCATCACTTTCGATTCTACCCTCCAAAATGTACAAACCACTTTCTCCAAAGAGATGCTCGCCAATGTTTACCACTTTTCTTTCACTGCTTTTGATCTCCAGCATATATAAGTTGCTGTAAACCGGCACAGGGGAGCGATGTCCAAAAGCTTTACCTGCCACCAGTTTGAATTCTATACCGTCCTCAGTCCAAGCAGGGAGATTTTCTGCCTCGACATGAAAAAACTCAGGATCCATTTGTTCCAGATGCTTGGGAAGCGCCACCCAAATCTGAAGTCCATGCATGGTTTTATCTTCGTGACGCAAACGGTCGGGTGTCCTCTCGGAATGAACGATTCCCTTTCCTGCAGTCATCCAATTGACTGCTCCGGGATGGATTTCCACGGCATTTCCCAATGTGTCCCGATGCATGATGCTTCCTTCAAACAAGAATGTAAGCGTCGACAGCCCGATATGGGGATGAGGTCGGATATCCATTTGTTCCCGCTCATTCAGCTTGACTGGACCCATATGGTCAATGTAAATAAAAGGTCCAATCACCCGCTTTTGGCGGAAAGGCAGTAGACGGCCTACCAGAAATTTACCGATGTCGGCTGCACGTTCTTCTATGATGAGTTGGATATTTGACATAAGGATTGGCTTAATTCATTGTGGTTTTCTAAAATAATCAAATCGCATTTAGCTCAAGTAATCAAGGGCAATTAATAAACTTTGGGCTTCGGTATTTAGAAATAATACAATGGACTTTTTGGTGTAAAAGAAAGCCCGAACTCATGGAGTCGGGCTATCTATTAAATGCAGTTTTTTAAATCCAGAATTTAATCAATGGGTAGCTTTTTGGCATTGACTGCTAGCCATTGTTCAAAGGACATCAATTCCGGATTCAATTCTTTGGCAGCAGCGATATCTCTGGCTTCAGTAAACTCTTGTTCAAACACATCATAGAACTGAAACATGTTTCCCAAATCCTCCGCGCCTGGAAATCCAAAACTGCGAAAAACCTCAGCAGGGATGGCATTGTATCGTACTTCTTCACCCAATTCTTTGGTCAAGGCTTTGGCCATGTTTTCGCAGGTAATGTGCTCGCCCGCAATGCCCACTGTTTTTCCGATCATTTCCGGACCTTTTTTGAAAATTCCATAGGCGCATTTGCCGATATCTTCTGCACAAATTCCGCTGAGTCGGTTACCTCCCATTGGGAAAGTGATAGCAAGCGCTCCATCTTCGCCCCGTTTGGGTCCCATCCCAAAATAGATCAGGTTTTCCCAATAGAATGAGGTAAGCAAAAATGTAGTAGGAACCCCAGTCTCAATAAAATACCGGTTGGATTCGCCCTTGGCATCAAAATGCGGCACTTTGTATTTCCCCATCAAAGTAGGCATGCTGTCGTCATGAAGCGGAACGGACAATCGAGTGTCTTCCAAAGTGGACCAAATCACGTGTTTCACTCCGGCAGCTTTTGCTGCTTCGGCCATGCATTTGGCCTCGGTACCTTCCTGCTCCGGAGAAAAATGAGCCCAGAAAAAAGTGACGCAAAATGCCCCATATGCGCCTTTCATGGCAGCCAATACTTTTTCAGGATGTGCCAGATCTGCTTCGACCACTTCGGCACCTAATGCGGCGAGGATTTTTGCATTATCGGAAGAGGCATCTCGGGTGACAGCCCGAACCGAAAACTCGCTGTTGGGATCGCTGAGGATTGCCCGTGCTAATCCGCCACCCTGTGCCCCTGTGGCCCCAAATACAGTAATAATCTTTTTTTGTGACATGATTGAAAATTGGGTTTATGATGTGAAGAAAAAACTCAAAAAAGAACTGGAAGTTCAGAGAATTTTAGCTGAATCTGCTTTGTCCTTAGGAATTTAGATGGAATATGAGGCTTAACAAAGGCCTGATAACAAGAGCTTAACTATTTTGGATTTTTGCAAAATCAGGTTCAATCCTGCTTGGTTTCCGGCTATCATAAAATTTTAAGAGAAATTGAGCTGTTCAGGGTACACTTTTCCAGACCGAATCCCCATTTTCGAAATTAAACCTTTGATAGAATTTGGGTTCAGTCAGAATCCGGGTTTCAGTTAATTTGCTCAGGACAAATTCACGTTCTTTTTTGCAATACTCCGAGGAAACAATGAAAACCTGAATAGATTCGCGTTTTCCCTTGATGCAGGTCCAGGAACCGTCAGGGTTCAACCTGTACCAAAGTTCTACCAGAAACTCGATTTGTTTTTCACTGTTTGTGACGCATTCGCCTTTCCAGACTGGGTCGTAAACTTCCTCCCAGCACCGCTCATTAAAGGTCACTTTGTATAGTTTTTCCGCAGGATCAAAGACCATACTTACTCCCGCACTAAAAGTCAAACGGTCGAATTCTTCTTTGGTCAGGGTTTCTTCAGGTAAACTGACACTGTCTTTTATGGAGCTCATGGTGAAAAGTGATTTTAATGTTAAAAACTGAATTTCAGAATGTTACTCTCTGAAAATGACTATATAAAGTTAAAAGAAGTGGGTATTATCTTGGTTAAAGATTTGAAAAATCCCGAAGGTTTGGGAATTTCCGATTCCCACAAAAAAGTGGGATAGATTGGATCGAGCCACGTTTTTATTTCAATTGAATTACATAGGATCTTATTGATTTGACTTTTTTTGCTCCGGGACTGGTGAAGGAATAAAAGTCCGAAAAGCCATAAATTTTCCCGTCTTCCATTACCATTTCCCCACTTACAGCAGCCTCTTTCCCGTGGGTGATGAGTTGGTGAATGGTCAGTTCAGTGGCTTTGATATCGCTCATTTCCCTCAAGGCCGCGGCAAAATTCTCTTTTCCTTGGATTGGTTTGTCCCCAACCAACGTCCAGATCACATCCTCAGTCAGAAACTCCATTGCCTCAGGGATGGCATAGGAGGCAAAAAAAGCGGTAAGGTCTGCGAGGTGTTTCTTTTTTGTGGAGTTTCCACAATCGGGTGGGATGCTGAGTTTCATGGGAATTGGAGGACTTGGCGAAAGTGGATTTCTTTGGACTTGGAGACTATTCTTTGTTTCTTCTAATTTAAAAAGAACAGGGAATGGGTGTCATTGGATAAACAAAGAGTTAAAGAAGAAAATGCCAGAGTTAAAGAAGAAAATGCCAGAGCTGATTGTAACGGATTGCCATAATCAATTAGTGCCCGATTTACCAAAAAGACCATGGCTTTGTAAACTTCAAATTCGAAAGAATTTTCAGGTTAAATTTCTCTCAAATGTTTTCATGAATTAATCAATGAGCTGGTTATCCCTGGTTGAGCAGCTGCATCCTAAAAATCCACAGGTTGTTGATTTTCAGAAAAATAAGAAAGGAGAAAATCATAATTGTGCCTATTAGACATATAATGTTGATGAATTTTTGAGCTTTTATCCTGCCCTGAAATGCTCTTTCAAGCCCTGCATACATCAGCAGTCCCAGCATTCCGCCTGCCGTATTGTTGATCAGATCCGTGACATCAAATGCCCCGACTTTTAAGATATATTGGGATAATTCAAACAAGAAACTGAGCGAGAAAAATTGGACCACTTTTTTACCGATACCCCATTTTTCCCCCAATATCCCCATATAGAGCCCGAGCGGAATGAATATAAAAACATTCAACAGAATCTCATTCAGATCCATTTTGCTCTGGTAAAGGAGCGCCTCCCGGAAGGGAATAAGGTTGATGCTTCGCTCTATCCGATCATGGTAGGCACTGATATTGAATTTCAGCACAATGATCCAATAGATAGCTATCAGGTAAACGGCAAAAAGTGCAAGGGTTAATTGGGTTGGTTTTAGCAGGGGTTTCATGGGAAGCGGCTAAAATTTTCAGGTAGCTGATTCGGCTGCAAGGGCAATGCCGAAAGATGGAAATGGGGAAGCCAAGTTGGTGTTTCATTTCCAAAAGCAGAATTCGTATCCCACGGTTTTTATCGAATATCCAATCGGAAAATCTGAAAATAACTTCCCCCTTCACTTTTTACTGTCCTGTTATAAACGATGAATTTTCCCGAATGAGACCAATTGATATTCCTCAGATCACTCCATTCGGCCTTTGGTTCATCCCCGATTTTTTGGGTTTTTCCAGAACTCACTTCAGTCAGATACAGTTGGTCTTTGGCTCCATAAGCCAAATATTTCTCATCGGGACTTAAGCTAAAAGAGGTGTCAGAGGAGAAAGAATTGGAAGTGATTTGGCGAAGTTTTCCTGTTTTTGAAGAAATCTCCATAAGCTGCACTATGCCATTTTCATCCTTCATATAAGCATAAATGTATGCTCCATCCACGCTGGATCTCAACCATTGCCTAGGACCCTGCAGACCTGGATATTTTCTGTCTTCTGTATGGCTCAGCCTTCGCTGCCGGATGACTGCTGGCACTTCCGGAAGTGTGCTTGGACTTCCTTCCAAACCAGTTGCATTGAGCAATAGGTTTGGGTCATTAGGAAGATCTGAAATAAAAATCTCTTTGATCAACTTACCATCCTTTGTCTTGAGATCACCAAAAAAAGCCAGAGCATGCTGCACTTTTTCAGCTTTTTCATTGGTATATCCATCGGATCCGAGCCAGGTTTCTTCATAAGCTTTTTGAATCTCATCACTTCCCGGCTGTGGGTTGGGTGTGACTCGGGCTGCCAAAATGGAAAATTTGCTTCCGGAAAATTCCTCAGGTCCGGTAATGTCCTTGATTTGGACAACCTTGCCAGGCATCATAAAGCCGATGGTCCTCAATTCCCGAATAGCAGTATTTTCAAAACCGACTTTTTCCACCACTTCATCATTGTAGGTGTAGCTGATCCACTCTCCGTCTCCGCTGTAACTGTGTGCATGAGTACCACCCCGAAGTGCACCGGGTGTGAAAGGTACTCTCACATCACGCGCTTCCTGAGCAAACAGGACCGGATGGTCCTTTTGAGTCAAGTCTAAAGCCATACCTGACCTTCGGAAAATATGGTAAGGAAAGGCTTGGTCCGCATTCATCAAGCCATGGATAAAGGTGACTTCCTCACGATTTGGGTGAAAAATTGCCGCACCAGTTCCCGGCCCAAAAGGGGTCTGATTCGCCAATTCATACACTTTAGTTTGCTCCCCGCTGGTCAAATCCAGCAATCCAATGATTCCAACTTCTCCCAGACTGGTTCCTGCATTTCTCCCATCGTACACCACCCATTGATCAGTGGGAGAAATTGCTTGGCGTTGGTTGATGAAATGGCCGTTGGGATCAAAAGTCATCTGCTTTTCTTCAAAACCCAAGGTTGGAATGGTTTGGGAAAAGCCGTTCAAATAAGAGGCATAGAGCATTGAAACTGCCAGGATCAAGGGCAAAGGCAAATCCCGATGGAAGCTGTTAATCATGTTGATTTTTTGGTTCACTCAGTCAAAAGCGTATTCTGTAGGAATAGGGGACTTTCGGGTTTTTAGGCTAGTGTCGGATTGGAAATTAGAAGAAAGGAGGGTGGAATTGAAACCATTGGTTATCGCAAATTGCGCTCAGCTTAAATTGGATCCAAAGACAAATAGAGAATAGATTTCGATGAGTTGGAACTTTATTTTAGGGGCTTTTTTGCAAAATTTTTAAAAGTTTTCCGGGATCTTGTCTGTTGTCCCAAAATGCAGTAATGATGATTTGTGTGTCTAAGATTTTATAAAAAATGCTGAAGTTTTCCAAAGGTGCCACTCGGGTGTCTTTAAACTCGGTAGCTTCAAAAATTTCAGGTGTTTTGGCTATTTGGTGTGTTATCGAGGCAACAAGTCGGACAAGTTTTTTCGAATAGGTGGTTGACCGATTTCTTTTGAACCAATATTCCAATACACCTGCAAATTGGATATCGGCAGTTTTTGTCCAGACTACAGCTCGCTGAGCCATTCTAGATTTCGCTTATCCATGGCTTCCTGTGAAATCAATTCTCCGGTCTTGATATCTTCCTCGCTAATTTCAAGCATTGTTTTCTGAGCGTCGGAAAGCTTTACTGGGGTTGCATTGGATCTACCGGTTGAAATCAGTGTGTCCAAGGCTTCCAGAAACTCCCTATTCGAAATAGTCAGGATTTTTTCGATTAATCCACTTTTGATTTGATCAAGAGTTGCCATGAATTTTCAGTTTGCTAGTTTAAATATCCAAAATTTTTGGATTCTTCATCGAAAACTGAAATCAAAAACCGAAGGACTAGGAGGGAGTCTGGAAGAAAGCGAATTGCAAATTCGAAAAGATAGAGGGGTGGAATTGCAAATTCCACACAGCATCCATCGAACTTCAGAGTACAATCGAAGTAGACTACGCCTAGCGGGGGCCTGCTTTCATGGAGGGCAAATTGTACCCAGCGTCAAAGAACTTCAAGCCAAAATGAAGTAGACTACGCCTTGATGGGGGTGATAGGTAGATTTTACCTAAATTGTCCTTACTAACCAGTCTAACTATGAAAAAGACAGTTTTTTTGATTGCTTTTTGTCTTGGCTTTGCGCTGATGGGCTATGGGCAGGATGACAATATGTATCCGCAGAGCGGGGCTTCTGCCCGGGATATTCCCGAACCGCTCTTACTTCCTGATTTTCCGATGAAGGATGGATCAGTGATGTATCAGGAGGTGTTTGACTTTTCTGATGCGGATCAGACTGAGCTTTTCGGTATCGCGTTGCGCTATGTCAGCGAGTACTATAAGAGTGCCAAGACCGTCATCGATGTCACGGATCCGGTCACGGGGCTGGTGGTGGTGAAGGGGAATTTCACCGTGATGTCGGATGTGTATTACCGGTTTTTTGGAACCCAAAAGACAGTGGTAGTGAAGCGTACGGGGCATACACTGAAGATAGAAAGCCGTCCCGGACGTATCCGTGTGACAATAGACAACCTGCAGGTAATAAATGAAGCCTTACCTGAAGCGGGGATTATTTACAACGAAAGCCCCATCCTTGATCTTATCCGAGACTATGAACGCTATGAGCAAATCTACTCCAGGCAAAAGCCGAAAAAAGCCGAAAAACTCGCTCAAGTCAATCGAAGCATTCTCTTGGATGAGCTTGACCTGAATGCCTATCGATTTTTGCAGGGCTTGAAGCCTTATTTTGAAAAGGAACTGAAAGAGGATTGGTGAAAAGTCCGACTCCAAATTGAACAGAATAGAAAGGGATTGATGGGTTGATACCTTATTGAGAAATTATATCGGATTGCAAATCCGTAAGGATATTAGGGTGGAATTGCAAATTCCACCAAGTCCAAGGATGACGCAAAACCGTTTTAGCGAGTCGTTGTTTTTTCAACTCCGTCTTGGATCGCTTCGGCAAGGATTTCAAGGTTGATATCCTTCAAAGTTCTGAACTTAATGCAATAGCCCGTTACATTTGCCTTACCGATGGTTTTTCCATAGGTATTTGGCAAATAGTTTTTGTCTTGAATACCCATGATATAAACTGAAATCCCGGTTGTGTTTCCACTGATACCCAATTGATAAAAATCTTTGGTTTTTCCGTCAGCATAGTGGATCGTTTGAAAACCATAGCCAATGTTGGGATTAGCGACCACTTTCCCCTTCTCGTCCTTACCATCAAAGAACCATAATCTGGATTTGGGCAAAAGTTGAAGAATACGATTGTGCAGTGTTTCAAGATCCACCCTCTTGGATTCAGGTTGACTGTTGATATACGCTTTGATTTGGTATGGGATGTTCATGGTTTCCTTTCTTAAATATCAAGCCGCCTTAGGGATAGCAGCTGGGGACTTTGGGAAATCGAATTGCAAATTCGAAGGGATAGCATGTTTTGAGAATGGCCCAATGCCCTTTGGTTTTTTCTCTGTCACTGATAGGTCTGATTTTGCGGCCAGCCTTTTGGAGAACTTTCCCAAGATTCCTGCCTGCCATAGGGAGTCAAATCCAGGTAGTTGTAGTGGGTGCCCAACAGGTCCGTTCCTCTGGCAAAGGCCGAGTAGGTATGGTAAACCGAATCCCCGTCCCGCAGGAAAATGCTTTTGCCGGGAAGGTCACCTTCGTAATCTTTAAGGAATTTTATATCGATCCCCTGATAATTGTATTCCATGTTTCTTTTCGGATCCAGAGTGGCCTGGAAATCATAATTGAAATCATTGTTTTGCGAAGAATAAAATGGAAAATCCCAGCTGTTTTTTTCTTTTTCCCGGAGAATTCTTTCCTGTGGAGCCCGGCTGATGGCCACTAAGGTCACGTTCTTTTGGTGCAGCTTTTCCAAAAGTACCCGGTTGTAGTTTTGATTGGCTTCCAAAGAACATCCCGGACAAAACTTAGAAGGCTCGTCAAAATACATGAAATGGTGAACTATAAGTTGCCACCGGCCTTCAAACAAATCCAGCAGCGAGACCCCTCCATCGGGGCCTTCAAAGCGATATTTTTTTTCAACTTTCACCATGGGCATCCTTCTCCGTGCCGCCCTCACGGCGTCCAGCTGCCTGGTCGCTTCTTTTTCTTTTTCCAGAAGTGATTTTCTCTCCTCAAGCCATTGCTTTCTGCTTACGATAGTTGGAATCGCCCGATTGTCCATAGTGCTATAGTTTTGATCTTGTGGTTTTCTGATGTTTTTAAGCAGTTGAAGTTTGCGGGACAGGGGTCCCTTTCTGTCCTGAAGTTATTTCGGAATTGTAAGAATCAGGCAGTGAAAAAACGACAATGTGGGGGTGGATTCCGACAGTTTGGGTTTGCTGGACCTTGGAAAAGATTCGGGGAAATAGATGGAAAAGTCAGACTGTCTAGGGGGCTTCCTAAGTCGGAGGGGGGTACTTCCGAAGTACCCCTCCCCACTTCGGAACTGAACTGACTGAGTTCCGAACTGAACTGGTTTAGTAAAAAGGTGAACTGAGTAGGTTCGGAACAGAGCCGAGTAGGTTCTGAAGTGGGGTTAGCGGATGTTTGGATTGGGAAAAGGATCGAATTGCAAATTCACCCAGCGTCAGTGATTTTTATTTCGTTGCCTCTATCCACTCATTTACTAGGGTAGTCAATTCGGTTTTTCCATTTTCAATGTCTTTCAAACTTTTAAATGTTACAACGGCCCTGTCATTCTCTTTCCAAACTAACATTTTGCTTTTGTTTGATATCAATCTGTCTTTGGGTATTTCCTGCTTTTTTGCCCCTCTATGAAAAATTAACTGAACTTGTTTTGGCGGATTAATTCTCATGGTAATTCTGTCTTCGTTGCCAAAACAATAATTTGGTCCATTCCATTTTATATTTTCAGTCAGGCCATCATTCGCCGACAAAATACAATTCCTCAATAGCTCAATTTCTTTTCTAAACGGGTGGTTTTGCTCGTTTAAAAAGTCAGAAACCTCAGGATTTAGATTGGTTGTTTTCATCGTTTTTCATTAGTTAATTGTATTTCCCGTGTTTCTTTAAATTTAGCTAAGTCCAAGTCAATTACAACCCAAGTTCGGAGCTGGGTAAATATAAGCTACACCTTGACAAGCGGATTTGTGATGAGAAATTGATCGAATTGTAACTTCGAAGGGATAGGAGGGTAGGATAAGCCGTGAAGAAACAATCCGGTGGATTGTTTTAGGCTTAGGCCGGCATGCAGGGGAGGAAAATTCCACGCAGCGTCAAATTGAACTTCAAGACTTAATAGAAGTGGACTACGCCTAGCGGGGAATAATTGAAAAATGCTAGTTTATCTTTATTAGATCAGATATTAAATTTATTACAATTCCCATAAGGAATATCCCGAAAATTATGTAAGCTATTGTTTTCTTTTTTTGATATTCTTTAATTTGTTTTCCTGTGGCAATGAAAAGAACCGGAAAAAGGTAGTTTCTAAATAAATTTAGTGAATAACTAAATAAGAAAATTGGAATACACCAAGCAACACCAATTATCCAACTCGATTGACTGGTATTAGTATAAATATATTCAACTTTTAGGAAACCAATGAGACCAGAAAATTTCAAAAGATAATCTAAGGAAAAAATAAAAGTTAAGATTGCAGCTAATAATAAAGGTAGTCCAAATGTTAGATCTAAAAAAGTCAAGTAATTATAGTAGGGTCTAAACTCTTTAAGTTCTTGCCTTAAATCATCTTCAAACTTAAATCCCCAATCCTGATTGTTATATCGAAGATTGTACTTGAGTGTTTTAGGTTTAAAAATCCCTCTCTCATTCTGAAATTTTATATCAACTGATTGATCTGTTTCTGAGCAGGATAATTCAAATTCAATAATTTTCCTTTTCTCAAAATTTGAATATGAAGTAAACTCTCCGAGACTCGAGAAACTTATGTTGGTACCATCTTTAGTCTTTCCATTTATTTTAACTTCACCAAAGTGTTGCGATAAGAAAGAAAAAAAATTAATTAATTCTGATTCTAGGATTAAAATTGCTCCATAAATCTCTCCATGCTTACTATGTTTTTTTATATAACTCATATAAGGTGTTGATTTTATGTATTAATAGTTTGGATTTTAACTTTTCTCTTTTAGTTTGGCTTAAGTTTCTAACTTATAGAGGTGACAGTTTAATATTGCTAAAGATGACTATTCAATGGATTCCGCCATTCTTTGTCCAACTGATCTTTGAACAATACTTTGAACAAGGCTATTCATGTTTCGCATTCTGATCAGATTGTTAAATCCAAAAAAGCCAAACTCAACTACCAATTTACCCAATAATTCATCGGCGAAAGAGGATGAGATAAGTTCAACACCTTTAAAATCAATCACTATTACTTGATTTGATTGCTGATGAATGTTTAATAGCTGATTTCTTATTCGCTCCCCAGCTTGTCTCGTTCCAAATCCAGAAGACTTTTGGAGTAAATTAAATTCAATTTCACCTTTGTCATTTTCAAGTTCTTCAATTTTCAAATTAACAAGTTCATATGATTTTCCGCTGAATTTCAAAGCGTCTGCGATTGAGACATTTTTTTCATAATCAAGCTGAAAGTCAACAATTGCACATCCTTGTTCCCTAGACAAGGTAGGTATCCGGTCAAAAATCTCAGCTTTATTTCCTTTAAGAAAGTAGGAAGCAGAATTAGAGGTAAGAGTCAAACTTCCCTCATTATTTTCAATAATTCTCCTAAGGCCATACATGCCATTTCCCTGACCAATTTTTTTATCTCTTGTTACTCCCTCTTGAAGGCTTAATGTCAACGCATCAGCAGGAGTTCTAGGATTAAATGATGAATTTTTGAGCGAATTGTAAATGCCACGACCCGCATCAAAAACAGTAAAAGCTACATGTTTACTCGACTTGTGAATTTGTCCCATTACAAAACCGCAATTAGAATTTGAATGTTGAATAACATTATCCATTACCTCATTTAAACACCATTCAAGGCCTTCAAGAACTCCTTTTTCAAATTTATCACTGCTATTTAGCTCATCTAACATTGAGTTTACCAACCAGAAAACATGGCTGGAATCTGTGAACTTAAATACCTTGTTTAGTGAGTTCATTGAATATAGCTCTCTTTCAGATTTTACAATTATTGGGTCAAGTAAGTGAACTGCCTTAACAATTGGACTTTCACCAATTTCTTTGATTGGAACTCCGTTATTATTGTAAAAGTCGATTAGTCCTGAAATTGGAACCACGGCGTTTGGAAAAGCAGCTTTAGTGTTTGAAAAATCGACTTTAAATTCTTCAAAACCTGCCTTTTTCCCAAAATGTATCGCTTTAAGAAAATCACTCACATCCTTTGGATGTGTCAAATCATTGAATTGAATTGTGTCTAATTCTCTATATAATGTCATTTCTAACTTTTAAATAATTCCCTACTTATTTTCTAAAAATTAATACTTCCTCTCCATCACCATCACCACCCGATTTGGGATATACAGATTGGCGACCTGATCCGAGTCGGTACCATAGACGATGGCCTTGTCCAGCCGATCAAAGCCGCCGTATTCTTTTTCATCCGAATGCAATTTAATACAATAGTTGCCCTGAGCGGGCATGCGGATCGGGAATCCGAAGAAGGACTCGGTCGGGTGAAAGGAAAAGATGAAAACCAGATTTCCCCGCTCGTATGCGATGATTTTCTTATCCGGATCCAGGTAGAGCTGGACTGCGGGAGGGGTGGAGAGTAGTTGGTGATCCTTGGCGAGCTGGATCATGGCTTTGTCCCAAAGATCGAGCTGCTGATAGCGTAGGAGGGGATCATCGACCAGAGACCATTGACGACGGGCATGTTGGTAGCTCCAGTCGTTGCCCAGTCGCGGAAAGTCCACCCACTCGGGATGCCCGAATTCGTTACCGATAAAGTTGAGGTAGCCCTCGCCGCCCAAGCTCAGCGTGATCATGCGGATCATTTTGTGCAGGGCGATGCCCCGATCGACTACCAGATTTTGCTCCAGCACAGTCATAGAGAAGTACATCTCCTTGTCCATCAGCCAGAAGGCGATGCTTTTGTCGCCAACCAGTGCCTGGTCATGGCTCTCGGCATAGGCGATGGACTTTTCCTTCTTGGGCCGGTTGCTCAACTCATGCCAGAGCTCAAACATGTCCCACTGCTCGTCCAGCTTGTGCTTGAGGGTTTTGATCCAAAAGTCAGGCACACCCATGGCCAGCCGGAAGTCGAAACCGATCCCGCCGTCTTCGACTTTTCGGCAAAGGCCCGGCATGCCGCTGACTTCTTCTGCTATTGACATTGCCACTGGTTTTAACCCGTGGATAAGAGTATTTGCAAGCTGGAAGTAGAGTACTGCATCCTCATCTACTCCCGCATCGAAGTATTTCTCCGCCGAATCGAAGGTCACATGCCCGTGGTGATGGTAGAGCATGGACGTGGCTCCGTCAAACCGGAAGCCGTCGAAATGAAACTTCTCCAGCCAATAGCGGATGTTGGAGAGCAAAAACTGCTGCACCTCCCATTTGCCGTAGTCGAAAAGCTTGGAATCCCAGCCCTCGTGATAGCCCCGGTCTCCGGGATGGAAGTATTGATGATCGCTTCCGTCAAATTCGTTGAGGCCTTCATTTACATTTTTGACCGCATGGGAATGTACGATGTCCATGATCACGGCGATGCCCATGTTGTGGGCCGTGTTGACCAAGGACTTGAGCTCCTCCGGCGTCCCAAAGCGGGAGGTCGGCGCAAAGTAATTGGAGACGTGATAGCCGAATGAGCCGTAGTAGGGATGCTCCATCACCGCCATGAGTTGGATGGCATTGTAGCCAGCGGCTTGGATGCGGGGCAGGATCAGTTCTTCAAATTCCCGGTAGGTACCCACCTTTTCCTCCTCCAAGGCCATGCCCACATGCGCTTCATAGATCAGCGGCATGGCGGCCGCTTCCTGGAGAGAAAAGGCATGATCCGACCAAGAAAAGGCTTCGGGCGCAAACCAAAGCTGTCCTGCAAAGTCGTGCGTCGCTTCGTCTTGGACCACCCTTCGGATATAAGCAGGAATCCGATCCAGATCGGTGTCATTGGCACCTAAGACTCGGACTTTGATCTTGCTTTGGTGTACAAAGGTGTTTTTGTATTCCTCAAAAGGCAGGAAAATCTCCCAATCTCCCCGGTGGTTTTGGCGCATGGGGTGGGAATGGCGATCCCACCAGTTGAAGTCTCCCATGAGGTACAGCTGCTTTGCAGCAGGAGCCCACTCCCGGTAAGTCCAGCCATTTCTCAGCTTGTCGAATTGGATGCCGTAGTATTCGTGCATTCTGGCGTATTCGAGAATGCTACCCGAAAAATCGTTGATTGCCCTCAAAGCTGAATGAAACTTATCCAGGCGCTTTTGGATCACCGGAGCGAAGGACTCCAACCAAGGTTCGTCGGTGACAAGGGCTAAAGGTTTTTGGCTCACAAAAAGTGGGTTTTGGATTTGATGAAATTAGGAAAAAATGTCAGGATTGGAAGTTGAACTCATAAAGTTTCACCCCTTCGGGGCTCCGATGGTATTTTATTTCACTACCACGGGCTACCGCCCGCGGTCATGAATGGTTAGGCTCCTTCGGAGCCAAGTCTCCGAATCAGCATTTTTTCTAAGTAGTGGCTTAGCTTGAAGAAAGATCCGAAGGATCGTCACTTTTCATGACCTCCGGTGACTGAAAGGAGCCGGGGGTAAGGGAAGAAAGAAGATTACCGGAGCCCCGAAGGGGTGAAGACTTCACTGATCTAAGAACGAATTTCACCCCTTCGGGGCTCCGATGGTAATGTATTTCACTACCACGGGCTAACGCCCGCTGTCATGAATGGTTAGGCTCCTTCGGAGCTGGAAGCACCAACCTATTGTCACTGATAAAGCACAAGGCCAGTATTATGATAATATAGATCCGAAGGATCATCACTTTTCATGACCTCCGGTGCCTGAAAGGAGCCGGAGGTGAGAGAAAAACCTACAGATCAGAGCCCCGAAGGGGTGATATTACTTTAAAAAGTATTTCTCATCTATTGCTATCCCTTGCTCCAAGAGTAGATTTCTATACTCTTCCTCAAAAGAGAAAGACTTATGATGTTCTTTCTGCTTTTTGATATAGCCAATTATCATATCCTTTTCTTTATAGGAAACTGTAAATACGCCGAACCCCTCTGCCCATCCTTTAAATTTTTGAAAATATCCAGATTGCTTCATCCAGCTGCTGGAAAACGATTTTACATCCCGCACAAAATCAGAAACAGGAATTGTGGGGTGAATATCGGCCAACATGTGAATGTGGTCTTCAATTCCATTTATCTGGTAAAGCTTTGAATTTTTGTTTTTTACAATTCCCCAGATATAGTTGTATAGCTCTTTACTATGGATATCATCAATTGTTTTTTCGGCTCCTCTTGTATGAAATACGATATGGTAGAACAGTTGCCGGTAAGAACTCATAAAAAATAGATTTTGAGTGAGTTGAATTTAGAAAAAATGGATGTAAATAAAAATGAGTTTCACCCCTTCGGGGCTCCGATGGTATTGCATTTCACTACCACGGGCTGTCGCCCGCGGTTATGAAAAGTATGGCTCCTTCGGAGCCAAGTCTCCGAAGGAGCATTTTTTCTAAGTAGTGGCTTAGCTTGAAGAAAGATCCGAAGGATCGTCACTTTCCATGACCTCCGTGACTGAAAGGAGCCGGAGGTAAGAGAAAAACCTACAGATAAGAGCCCCGAAGGGGTGAAACCAATTATAAAATCTGCCTAATGCTTCTCATACACCATCTCCGGCTCCCGAACTTCCACATTTCCTGCAGAGTTGATGGAGTCAAGTGTGACTTCCTTCAGTTCGTGAATCAGCATCGGATCGTATTTGGCGGCGACACGGATGTAGTTTTGGGTGAATCCGTGCATTTTACCGTCCTCAATGTCTTCTTCAAACAGGACTGTGAATGTCCTCCCCAGATTTTCATCGTAGAATTTTCTTCTCTTTTTCTCAGAAAGAATCCGAAGCATTTTGGAGCGTTCATTCCTCTTTTTCAAAGGAACAATACCATCCATTTCCACAGCTCGGGTATTGGCTCGCTCCGAATAAGTGAACACATGGAGATAAGAGATGTCCAATTCGTTCAAAAAATTATAAGTTTCCAGGAATAGCTCCTCGGTCTCACCGGGAAACCCAACAATCACATCCACACCGATACATGCATCGGGCATCAGTGTTTTGATCTTGGTGACCCGGTCCACATAGAGTTCGCGTAGGTACCGGCGGCCCATCTTCCTTAGAATAGTGTTGGAGCCAGACTGAAGCGGAATATGAAAGTGCGGAACAAAACGCTTGGATCTGGACACAAATTCGATGATTTCATTGGTCAGCAGGTTGGGCTCGATGGAGGAGATGCGGAACCTGTCGATGCCTTCCACTTCATCCAAAGCATAAACCAAATCCGCAAACCGCTCTTCCCGCTTACCGTCCACAATGCCGAAGTCACCGATATTCACTCCGGTCAGGACGATTTCTTTGACATTTGATGCGGCGATTTCCCGGGCTGAAGCCAGGACTGATTCGATGGTATTGCTGCGGCTTTTCCCTCGGGCTAGCGGAATGGTGCAGAAAGCACAACCATAATTACAGCCGTCCTGAACTTTGAGAAAAGTCCGGGTGCGATCATTGATAGAATAAGCGTTGTTGAAAGATCTGGCTTCGGTGATTTCAGAGGCCAGTACCTTTGTCTCCTGGACTTTTGCAAAGTCATCGAGGAGTTCGATCAGACGGAATTTCTCGGCAGCACCCAAAACAGCATCGACACCTTCGATTTCGGAGATTTCGCGGGGTTTCAATTGCGCATAGCAGCCAATAATCGCTACATAAGAGTCAGGGGAGATCTTTTTAGCCTCTTTGACGATTTTCTTACACTTCTTGTCGGCATTCTCGGTGACCGAGCAGGTGTTGATGATGAAAATGTCGGGATTTTCCTGAAAATCGACTTTCAGATAGCCCTTTTCTTCAAATTGTCTACCGATTGTGGAAGTTTCCGAGAAGTTTAGCTTACAACCCAGTGTATAAAAGGCTACTTTTTTCACAATTGCGCTCCAGATATTGAGATCACAAAGGTAATTAATCGCTGGCTTTTTTCAATTTTCCAATTTTCACCTCCAAAAGGCACTTTTTTTGGCCAAATGGATTCCAAATCATCATGTTTTATTGAAAAAAGTGGAAATTTTTTAAAAAAAGACTCCAAAAACAGGGTGAAGTCTTTTTCACATACATATTTTTCTATTTTTGTGGGTGTAATATTAAACCTCTTATTGTAGAAATGGCAACACTTAGACAACAAGCCCTGGGAATGGTTCAGGCGAGACCGCGGGTAACTGTAACTCCTCCGTCTCCTAAAATTTCGGAATATTTTGGTACCAACGTCTTTGGCAACGGTCGAATGAAAGAGGCTTTGGCGCCTTCAGTATTTAAAAAAGTAATGGAAGCAATTGACAAAGGGACAAAAATTGATCCGTCAACTGCTGAAGAAGTAGCTACTGCTGTCAAAACCTGGGCACTTTCTAAAGGTGTTACTCACTTTACGCACTGGTTCCAGCCTTTGACAGGCTCGACTGCCGAGAAGCACGACTCATTCTTTGATATGTATGCGGGAATTGAAAAATTCAAAGCTTCAGCTTTGGTTCAGCAGGAGCCCGATGCTTCCTCTTTTCCAAATGGTGGTATCCGTTCGACATTTGAAGCAAGAGGTTATACCGCTTGGGATCCTTCTTCTCCAATTTTTATTTTCGAAAAAACCCTTTGTATCCCGACCATCTTCGTGTCCTATACCGGTGAGGCCTTGGATTACAAGACTCCTCTGTTGAAGTCGATGGAGGCTATCAATGATGCAGCAGTTGAAGTTTGCCAGCTATTTGACCGTAACGTAAGAAAGGTGAGCCCTTCATTGGGTATCGAGCAGGAATACTTTGTAGTGGACAAAGCCTTATTTGCAGCCCGTCCTGACTTGGTGATGGCCGGCAGATCCGTGTTTGGTCACAGCCCAGCCAGAGGTCAGCAATTGGAAGATCACTACTTTGGTTCTATTCCTACCCGAGTGAAGGATTTTATGGTGGATTTCGAAATTGAAGCTCATAAGCTTGGAATTCCATTGTCAACCCGTCACAATGAAGTGGCACCGGGCCAATTTGAAGTTGCTCCTATCTATGAAGAAATCAACAAGGCAGTTGACCACAACCAGCTTTTGATGGATTTGATGGACAAAGTGGCCGAGAAACATTCTTTGAAAGTGTTGTTCCACGAGAAGCCATTTGCAGGTGTCAATGGTTCAGGCAAGCACAACAACTGGTCTTTGATTACCGATACAGGAGTCAACTTGTTTCAGCCAAGCAACTCTGCGAGGGAAAACCTCCAGTTTTTGACTTTCCTGGTTGCAACCGTAAAGGCCGTTTATGATCACTCAGACTTGTTGAGAGCGAGCATCGCTTCTGCAAGCAACGATTTCAGATTGGGTGCCAATGAAGCTCCTCCTGCGATCATGTCTGTTTTCTTGGGTGGTACGCTTAGTGACGTTTTGGATGAGCTGGAGAAAAACGGCAACATCAAGATCGAAAAAGGTGACAACATGTATATGAAATTGGGAATCTCCAAGATCCCTGAAATCATCCTGGACAACACCGACAGAAACAGAACTTCTCCGTTTGCATTCACCGGAAACAAATTTGAATTCCGTGCTGTAGGTTCTTCTGCAAACTGTGGTCTCCCAATGACTACACTGAACGTGATCGTTGCTGAGGTTTTGAAAGGCATGATCAAGGACATCGAGAAAGAAATGAACGCCGGCAAGGAGAAAAAGATTGCCATCGTCAATGTCTTGAGAAAATACATCAAGGATTCGAAGAAAGTAAGATTCGAAGGCGACGGTTACTCTGCCGAGTGGGCCAAGGAAGCTGAGAAAAGAGGACTTTCTAACCTGAAATCAACTCCTGAAGCGCTTGATATTTACGAAAAGAAAGCCACCAAGGAACTTTATGAGCGTCACAATGTCCTCAACCACATTGAAGTTCATGCCCGTCATGAAATCATGCTGGAAGACTACATCAAAAAGGTGCAGATCGAAAGCCGTGTGATGGGTGACCTTGCCTTGAACCACATCATTCCTACTGCGATCCTTTACCAAAACAAACTGATCGAAAACGCTAACGGTCTTAAAGGTTTGAGCTTGGATAATTCAGCTGCTGTTGAGACGATCAAAGAAGTGTCCAAGCACTTGGAATCTTTGAAATCTAATGTGACTGCAATGGTAGAGACTCGTAAGAAACTCAACAAAGAGGATGACATCGTGAAGCGTGCAAAAGCTTACCAAAAAGAGGTAAAAGAAGCCTATTTCGACAAAATCCGGTATGCAGTTGACAAACTAGAGCTGTTGGTGGATGACGAAAGCTGGCCTCTTGTAAAGTACAGAGAGCTGTTGTTTATCCGTTAATATTCGATCATTTGATTAAGTCAAAGCCATCCCCAAAAAGGATGGCTTTTTTTGTTTTTCCCCAATACGAAGGGAATTAATTCGGAATTTTTTACTGGTTTCTGATTGAAAATGGGATCAAACAGGAGGCCATTTGGACGGTTGGATATGTGGAATTGATTTTTCGATTATGTTCGACTAGACGCTACTGTTTTTTTGTTTTTTTTTAGCCAGTTTCTCAAAATATAATTGAATGTTTTGGCAAAAAATGAAAATAATATATCTGTTTAAACAC
>NZ_MUNY01000039.1 GCF_002002735.1 Algoriphagus sp. A40
GCTCAATATTTATCCTAAATTTCATAACTTCTATAAAAAGATTTGTGAAAATAGAAATCCAATTCTTTTGAAATTCAAAAAACAAACACTTATGTATAAGTAAATAAAAAAGAAATAGACGAATTTCAGATTTTCAAAATATAACAATATACATACTTATAATAGAAAAAAGCCTGTGTTCCAGCAAACACAGGCTTATATGAAAAATTAACAAACAACCCAATCAATTGTCTTTCTATGCGGCTTCTGCCAGGTAGTTTTTCCAGAATTCACTCGGGCATACTCCGATTTCCCTTTTGAACACATTGAAAAAGGTGGTTCTCGAGCTAAATCCTGCCTCATTCCCCAAAGCCTCCACCGTATATAGATCCAGAAAACCCTCCTCAATCTTCTCTTTGGCGTATTCTACGCGATACATATTAGTCAATTCCTTAAATGAATGCCCATAAAGCTTATTCAGAATCTCCGTGACGATCCTTGCCTGGACTCCAAGTTTTTTTGCAAATTCCCCTACAGTCAATCCCTGTTGAAGGTATATTTCTTCCACAACCAACAACTGATAGATTCTTTGGGTCAATTCCAATTCATCAAATTGATCTAGGACGTTTTCAAAATCACTCCTAATATTTTCACTGCAGATATCTATAGATTCCTTGGAATCGGTTCCTACAAAATTCAATTCCTGAGAAGGAATATGTTTTTTTGAATTAATGAGAAAATAAATCCCCAAACCAACCAATAAGGCGACTCCTACGCTCAAAAAAAGAATAAGGTTTGAGGATGTTAACTCCATTTTCTCTTTCAGTTATGGGATTTTAGAAGCTCATTTCTGGCTAATCACTAAATCCCTTTTCAATTTTTTCTTTTTTGAATTGTTAGATTTTTCTAAAACTCATTTCTTCTGACGGGATAAAAATAATCGGATAATTTCTTCTTATATTCTACTTGAATCAATTTGTAAATGAATTGCAAAATCTATAACAAATAAAAAAAACCGAGCTTTAATAGCCCGGTTTACCTTGATATTCAATTATTCCAATTACCTCCTATTCCCACTCGATTGTTGCTGGTGGCTTGGAGGAAATGTCATATACCACTCGGTTAACACCTTTTACACGGTTGATTATTTCATTTGACATTTTTCCAAGAAACTCATAAGGAAGGTGGATCCAGTCAGCGGTCATCCCATCCACAGAACCCACCGCTCTTAAAGCAACCACGCGCTCATAGGTTCTTTCATCACCCATCACACCAACCGACTGAATCGGCAATAGAATCGCTCCAGCCTGCCAAACTTGATCGTAAAGTCCGTGATTTTTCAATCCCTGAATGAAAATATGGTCCACTTCCTGGAGAGTTTTTACTTTCTCTTCGGTGATATCTCCCAAAATCCGGATCGCCAAACCTGGCCCAGGGAATGGATGACGCCCGATTATCGTCTCGACGATCTCCAAAGCACGTCCAACTTCCCTCACCTCGTCTTTGAAAAGTGTGTTTAATGGTTCCACAACAGACAACTTCATGAAATCAGGCAAGCCGCCCACATTATGGTGTGACTTGATCGTCGCCGAAGGGCCTTTGACAGAGACAGACTCAATGACGTCCGGGTAGATGGTGCCCTGACCCAGCCATTTCACACCTTCAATTTTATGTGCTTCGGCATCAAAAACCTCGATGAAGGCCTTTCCGATTGCTTTTCGTTTGGCTTCCGGGTCAGTCAAACCTTCCAGTGCGTCGTAAAAACGCTTCTTGGCATCGACTCCGATCACATTCAAGCCCATGTGCTTGTAAGAATCGAGCACCTCTTCAAATTCATTTTTGCGGAGCAGACCGTTGTCTACAAAAACGCAAGTCAGCTGATCGCCGATCGCCCGATGGATCAAGGTCGCAGCTACGGAGGAATCAACCCCACCTGACAATCCCATCACCACTTTGTCTGAACCGATTTTTGCTTTCAAACCTGCAACCGTAGAATCAATAAAAGTATCTGAAGTCCAATCCTGAGCGCATCCACAGATGCCTACCACGAAGTTTCTGAGTAGGTTTTTGCCTTCAAGTGAGTGGGTTACTTCCGGGTGAAACTGAATTCCGTAAGTTTTTTCGCCTTCTATTTTGAATGCCGCCACATGCACTGATGCCGTGCTTGCAATCACTTCAAATCCTGCCGGAAGGGTCTTGATGGTATCCCCATGCGACATCCAAACCTGCGACCCATGGGTCATTTCTTTCAAAAGATCGTGGTGCAGATCGATCTGATCCAAGTTTGCCCGACCATACTCTCGGATGGTCGATGGAAGAACCTCACCTCCAAATTTGCTTGCCAAAAGTTGAGCTCCATAGCACACTCCCAATAGGGGAAGCTTGCCTCTAAAAGAGCCCAGATCTAAATCAGGAGCACCTGCATCACGAACCGAGCAAGGAGATCCGGAAAGGATGATTCCTTTGATGTCTGCCGTGATTTCCGGGACTTTGTTAAAAGGGTGGATTTCGCAATAAACGTTCAGTTCTCTAACTCTTCGGGCGATGAGTTGCGTGTACTGAGAACCGAAATCGAGGATGAGGATTTGTTCTGCCATGCGCAAAGGTAAGCAGGTCAGCCAAATTGACGAAGTCTTGTTGAAAAATTTCAGAATAATGTTTGGCGAGAAGAGATTTCAAAATTGGAAAATTGAAAGATTGGAAAATTGGCTCTTTCACCGTGTTCGGAATCGAAGGATAAATTTGTATGGCGGGAAAGTTAGAGACTCCTTAAGGACTTTGAGGTTCTTTTGACGAGATTCCCCCTTGTTCAAGGGGGCTAGGGGGATTTTTTGAACAATTTAAATGTTGCGACACCAATTAAAACAGAAAAAGTCTTGTGAAAATCTTTTCGGTTTCAAAATCCGAAATCGAAATCGTATTTAGCAGCCCAAATCAGATAAGTCCCCGCTTTCTACATGAAAATCAAAGTATTCTTTTTCCTTTTTTTCCTGGCAACTTGTATCCATTCCTTCGCCCAAAAGACTCCTTTATACAAAGTCATAAATCCCTATTTTAAAATGGTCCGACCAGAGTTCAAAGGTGATTTGGCCTATGAGACCGTTGCTTTTGTGGAAAAATACTGGAGGGTTGCGGGAAATACTGGATTCAACCAAACTGTCTATCGGATCGCTGAAAAGCTGGAATCAGCTGGCTATATCCTCGAGGAAAAAGCGAAAGGCACGGATCGCTTCACCTATCGGATTGAAACCCGGAAGATGGACCGACCAACCTGGGAGCCTGTCACTGCTTCGCTGAAAATCGTAGGAAGCGATGAAAATCTACTTTCTTCAGAGACAAACAGGAATATGATTTATCAGTATTCCAGCTCTACGACACCTGCTGGCGTGAGCGCGGAGGTCGTTTACATCGAGAGTAAAGAAGAACTCGATTCGAAAGTACTTTCCGGAAAAATAATTTTTTCGGATCAGGTTCCTTACCGAAACCTTCAAACTACGGCGAAGGAAAAAGGCGCATTGGGGATTTTGACCTATGATATGCCGGAGTATTTGCAGCCAGAGAAAAACACCACTTCGATCCAGTTTCGAAGCTCGAGGTATGATGCGGAAAATCCGTCTTGGGCCATCGCACTTTCTTTCGAAGCCAAAGAAAAATTAAAAGCCGCCTTGGCCAAAGGCAAAGTCGAAGTGTTGGCAAAAGTAGAAACCAAGATCTACGATTCGGAGGAATTGACCGTGGTAGCTAATATCCGTGGAAGCGAACTTCCTCTGGAAAGCTTGGTTTTCTCCGCCCATATCCAGGAGCCCGGCGCAAATGATAACGCGACGGGTGTGGGTATGCAGCTGGAGATGGCTACCATCACTGCCGACTTGATGCAAAAGGGAAAACTGGACCTCGATCGAACGCTGACATTTCTTTGGGGCGATGAGATCATCTCTACCCGGCGCTATGTCGCCGAAAAAGACAAAAGAGACGCTGAAATCAACTGGGGAATTTCCCTCGACATGGTGGGTGAAAACACGGCAGTTACGGGAGGAACGTTTCTGATCGAAAAAATGCCTGACCCCAGTGCGATCTGGACCCGTGGAGAAGACAAACACAGCGAATGGGGCGGAGACCCGATGACCATCGACCAGATGAAGCCCCACTATCTCAACGATTTTATCATCAGCACTTTTGAGGAACAGGGAAAATACGCCGATTGGGTCGTGAAAACCAACCCTTTCGAGGGCGGATCTGACCACACGCCGTTTCTTCAAGCAGATATTCCAGGACTTTTACTCTGGCATTTTACCGATCAGTTTTACCACACAGATCTGGATCGGCTCGACAAAGTATCCCAGCAAACTATGGTCAATGTAGGCACGGCGGCTTTGGTGAGTGCCTATACCCTCCTCAACGCCGATGAAAAAACCGCTGAAAAGATGCTGGAAATGCTGGTGTTAAAAGCCACTAATCGTCTTATTGTCGAAAGCCAACTCAGCAAAAAGGCAATTGCTGCCGGAGGAGACGCAAAAGCGGAACAGGAGATTTTGGATACTTGGCTGGACTACTACCTGAAGACGCTTGACACGGTCAAGGATTTGGTGCCGAAAGGGGACGAAAAGACGGAAAAGAATATTGAGATGGCGAAGATCTTGCTCAAAACACAAATTGAAAACACACCATTTGCTCGCTGAGGCGCATGAGACGCAAAGTGTTTTTTGCGCCTTTGCGTCTCGGCGAGAAAAACCTCTTAATCAATCCAAGCCAAAAGCCCTCTTTGGGTTTTCGATCAACAACATCTCGAAGTCCGAATCAGTAAACTCCTTAGCTTTTAAGGCCGGAATCAGCTTTTCGAAGATATTGGTAAACGGCTGAAAATCACCTCCGCCTTGTTTGGCAGGATCATACCAGCCTGCGTCGTGGGAAATTAAAACCTGATTTAAAAAACCGTTTTCCTTGGCAAAAAGTAGGCGATCCACATAAGGATCGATCGCCCAGCCAATACCGTCCAGGCTAATCCAAACCCCCAAGTCAGCAGCTTTTGAATAGTTCTGAAAGTCTTCTTCCGCCTGGGCATGAACCCAGACAAAAGCCGATGGATCAATCCCCATCTTCTGCAGGATGGTCACTTCCTGACTTGCGGTCTTCCAGGTTCCGGTATGAGACGCAATCTGCAGACCGGTTTGCTGATGGGTCAAACCGGCAGCTCTAACAAGTTTTTGATCTATTTCTGAGAGCGTATCGGCTTCGTTGACGGAGATTTTGATAAATCCGGGTTTGATCCCAGTGCCTTCAATTCCGTTTTCAAACTCCGAAATCCATTGGGTTGAAAGTTCCTCAGCAGTTTCAGAAAAGGCATGTTCAGGCAAATATTTTCCGCCAACCGCACCATAATACCCGGTATTGGTGACAATTCGAATTCCGGACTTTTCACAGAGCTCTTTCAGCAAAAGTGGGTCTTTGGCCAGATAGGAAGGCGTGCAGTCAAAGATGGTTTTTACCCCATATTTCTTCACTTCAATTAGAAAGGGAAGAACCTTCGCAACCACAGAATCGCGATTCCAACGATCGGGACTGACCGAATCTGCTCCAATGAAATCAACCAACATGTGCTCATGGATCAAAGTAAGACCAAGAGAATCGATTGGAAAACTTCCGGAAACAGCATTGAAATATGCAGTAGATTCTTTCTCTTTTCCTGGCTTCTGACAAGCGAAAACGATAAAAAGAATAAAAACGAGCTTTAGAGTTTTGAGCATTGTTGAGTCAGCGATGATTGAAATAATTAAGTTATCGCTTTGGAAGATACTAGTCCAGCTGATCAACAAAAAGTAAGCTTCAGCCAAGAATCAAACAAGGATTACAGACGAATAGCCTCTTCGATCGACTCGCAGTAGCGGATATCCAACTGGTCGATGATATTGTCTGGATAATTTTGCATGATTTGGTCTTTGGCGATTTTGACCATTTTTTCAAACCACTTTTCTGAAGGAAGAATTTTGCGATGAACCTTGAGTCCAAATCCGAGCATATCCTTTTTCCAATGAATAAAATACCATTCCATGGTAGGCTGGTGAAATGCGCGAAGGGAACGCTTGTCAAAAATGAATTTTTCGAAACCCCCAGCTTTGATAATTTCTCCGATTTGGGAAAATATCTCCTTGAAATCCCCGATTGGGATATAATCAGCCAGTAATTCACAAATAATTACTTTCCGCTCAATATTCATCCAAACCTTGGCATAACTCTCTTCAAAGGCAACATCAAAGTCTTGGATATCAGATGGAT
The DNA here is from genome assembly GCF_002002735.1 of Algoriphagus sp. A40. GTDB lineage: Bacteria > Bacteroidota > Bacteroidia > Cytophagales > Cyclobacteriaceae > Algoriphagus. The sequence goes on from NZ_MUNY01000039.1 coordinate 6,253, forward strand.
TCAGGGTTTCGCTCATGGTCAGTTGGGGTTCAGATTAGTAAACGGGATTTTTGCGGCTAGAGGTAGCAAGCGCCACCTCTTCTTTGAATTCCGAAAGGCGGATTTCAAGATTGGAAGCATATTCCAATGTAGTCCGCATCATCTCCTGCTGGGATTGGATCTGCTCCTTTAGGCGGCAAAGTTCGCGGTTGACATCTGCCAATTTCTCTTCGTAGTGTTGTTTTAGCCTTTCTTTTTCAAGTTGGGCTTTCCTCAATTCTTCCTTGAAAATCAGGAATGATTCAGGTGGAGTCTTCATAGTCACAGCTCATTCATCTCGGGACCGTACCCTGAGATAGGACAACATTTAGGGGTAAATTGTTTTGGGCTTTACTTCAAATTGGACATTCCTCCATCGATGTGGAGAATTTGTCCTGTCATCCAAGATGATTTGGGAGAAAGCAAAAAGACAGTTGCCTCGGCGATATCCTGAGCAGTTCCGATTCGACCAAGCGGATGCCTTTTGTCTGAGGCTTCCTTTTTTTCTGGGGTTGAAAGCAAGGCATTGGCCAAAGGAGTCTCTGTCAAAGATGGTGCAATTGCATTGACTCGGATTTTGGAAGGAGCCCATTCGGCGGCAAGTGATCGGGTCAACCCTTCAATTGCTCCTTTGGCGGAGGCTATACCTGAATGGAAACCCATACCTGTCTGCACTGCAACTGTACTATACAAAACGACTGATGGCTCGGAGGATTTTTTCAATCCTTTCAGACAAGCTTGAAGCACGCGAACCGCTCCGAAAAAATTGACTTCCATTTCCTGATGAAAATCGGCCATTGAAATTCTGTGAAACGGTTTTAGGTTGATTGTGCCCGGACAAAAAACCAGTCCATCTATCACCTCGGGAAGACCTGGGATTTCAGAAAAGTCAGAAGTGACATCCAATTCGGTGGTCCCATTTCCGCTTTTAGAATATAAAAAGAGATTTGCCCCCGCTTCTCGAAGAAGGGAGCCCGTAGCTTTTCCAATCCCTGAGTTTCCTCCTACAATCACGATATTTTTGTCTTTCATATATCCTTCATACTTTGAATTAAAAGCCTTTGTCGATATATTTTGTTTGATGGGAAAATAAAAAAACCGGGCTATTGACCCGGTTTAGATGGTTTTGCTTATTGTGCTAAGCTTATTTTTCCAAACTGATATACTTCAAAAACTCATTTCGGCTTTGCTCGTCCCGCTCAAATTTCCCTGAGTAAAAGGAAGTGACCGTGGAGCTGTTGGTATCCTGAACGCCACGGGAACTCACACACATGTGATAAGCGTCCATGATCACGGCCACGTCCTCTGTGCCGAGAGCTTGCTTCAGTTCATTGCCGATCTGCATAGTAAGTCGCTCCTGTACCTGAGGCCGCTTGGAGAAATACTGTACAATCCGGTTAATCTTGGAAAGACCGATCACATGTCCATTGGAAATGTAGGCCACATGGGCTTTGCCATAAATCGGCACAAAATGATGCTCGCAATGAGAATGAAAAGTGATATCCTTTTCCACCAGCATCTCATTGTACTTAAACTTGTTCTCAAAAAGTTTGGCTGCGGGCTTGTTTTTAGGATTTAAGCCGCTGAAAACTTCCTTCACGTACATCTTGGCCACGCGGTGCGGGGTGCCTTTTAGGCTGTCATCTGTCAGGTCAAGCCCAAGAATGTTCATGATTTCACGAAAATGCTTTTCAATCAATTCGATCTTTAGCTCATCTGTCATGGCAAAAGCATCCTCCCGGATGGGAGTTTCGAGAGAGGAACTCACGTGCTCTTCACCGATTTCTTCGAATGAAGGGCGTGCTATTTCAATTCCCATCGTATTCAACAAAGTTCCTTTCTGTTTCATAAAGCCGAATCGTTAATTCGAATTTCCGATCAATTTTTTCCCTCAAAATATTCCAAATAACCACTGCAATGTTTTCAGCGGAGGGGTTGAGATTCTTAAATTCATCAGTATCCAAGTTTAAATTTCTGTGGTCAAACTTATTCAAAACATACTCTTTGATCAGGTCACTGAGTAGCTTCATATCATAAACGTATCCTGTTTCAGGATCAATCTCCCCTCTAAGTTGGACAATCAATTCATAATTGTGACCATGGAAGCTGGGGTTGTTGCATTTGCCGAAAACAGCTTCATTTTTCGCCTCAGACCAGCTGGGATTGTACAAACGGTGCGCGGCGTTGAAGTGTTCTTTGCGATAAACAGATACTTTCATTGTGAAGTGAAACTGTGATTTTTAATCTTTTGTTTAATTATTGAAATTTTTAATTGAACAAAAATTTCAAACCACTGCAATTCAATTTATTAATTTCTCCAAAGACTGCAAAAGTACGGATAAAAGGCTGCCTACCCAATATTCCTCTTTTGCAAACCAACGTCAAAACTCCCAAACCAACGAAGAGGTTCCAATTGGCATTTTTCTCCGAATGACAAAAATAACCCCATAATCTGTGGCAATGTTTTTGACTGTTAATGGAATAGCTTAGTTTTGCAACAACACCCAAGAAGTAGATTCCCCCTTATGATTTCCCCAGGAATAGTGTTTTCCCTGATTTGGATATTATCCTTTACAAATCCAATTTCAGGACCGACCAGCCCATTTACGGCACCCGAAGCCAGCCATTCTCCTGAGGTTCTACTTGAATCTCTGGCGAAAAGATATACCAATGTACCCCACCTTGACGCCATTTCTTTGGCACTTGAAGGTTGGGAAAAGCTAGAGAATGAGCTTAAAAAGCCACTTTTGACTGTCATCGATTTCACGATGCCCTCTACTGAAAAGCGCCTTTGGGTAATCGATGTGGATAAGCAGGAAATCGTGCTCAACACAGTCGTGGCCCACGGGAGAAATTCCGGAGAGCTGATGGCTGAGAAGTTTTCAAATACGCCTGAATCCTTCCAAAGCAGCGTGGGTTTTTACAAAACCGCAGAGACTTATCAGGGAAAACATGGCTATTCGCTAAGATTGGATGGATTGGAAAAAGGATTTAATGATAAGGCCAGAGCTCGAGCCATTGTGATCCACGGAGCAGATTATGCCCGCGAGGAATTTGCCAAAGTGACTGGCCGCCTCGGCAGAAGCCTTGGATGCCCGGCCCTTCCCACAGAACTTTCGGCCAAAGTAATCGACCTGATCAAAAACGGTAGCCTGCTTTTTATTTTTGGAAAAGACCAAAATTACCTCAGCAAATCCCCTTTACTCCAGCCCTGATTATTAGTTGAGCAAAGCCTTCAAAAGAGCCGCATCGCGCTCGTACACGTCTGACCTGAAATTGGCTTTCCCGTCCCTATCCGCCCAGAAAGTCATATAAAGGATAACCACAGGGATTTCCCGCCCCAATTTGACGACCTCTTCCTCATCCTGATGCATCGCTTCCTGGATCTTTTCATCAGTCCAAGAAGGATCATCCAACAATATCTTGGCAAATTGATCCGGATTTTGAATACGAATGCAACCGTGACTCATAGCCCGGACTTCTTTTTCAAAAAGATTACGTGCCGGAGTATCGTGAATGTAAATGTTGTAGTCATTGGGAAACATAAACTTCACCAACCCTAAGGAATTGTCACCGCCCGGCTTTTGACGGACACGATAGGGAAACTCGCCCTCAGCTCCTGAATTCCAGTCCACTTCCGAAGCATTTATAGGTTCGCCTGAAGTACTGACCACTTCCATGTTTTTTTCAGTCAGGTACCGTTTGTTCTTTTTTACCGAAGGAATTATCTCCTCGTTGGTAATAGACGGTGGAATATTCCAATAGGGGCTAAACACGATGTAGCTCATTGGGGCTGTGAAAGTCGGTGATTCACTGTATTCCTTGCCCACGATCACTTTACCAGTAAAAGCAGTATCAGACTTTTGCATATAATCCAACTGGTAATTTGCAATATTCACCACCACCATTTCCTGATCCCAATCGATTCCCGGCAGCCAGCGGAGTCTTTCCATATTGACAGCCGCGATTTCGAGGAGATTCTCGGGCGATTTGTTGAGCGCTTCCGCCACCAGCGAACCGATCACTCCATCGGGATTCATTCCGTTGGATTTCTGATAGTCCTTCAAGCCTGCAAACATAGTCGAGTCGAAAAGCGTCGGATCTTCTGTCTCATAGGGCGACAAAAACTCCCAAAAAATCAAGCGTCTCCGAAGGGCTGCAATGGCAGGGTGATTCTCTCCCACATTGATTGCTCCTTCCACAGGTTCAAAATCCCAAGTAAGCGTATCTCTTGCCTGAATTTCATAGAGTTCTTTGATGGCCTTTTTTCCCTGTGCATATAGATCGGAGTTGGGATATAAATTCTCAAAAGTCTTTTCCACAGAAGCACCCGCGGCGATTTCTTTCAACATGGCAGCGTAATCAGTACTTCCATCTTTCTCCTCGAACTTCCAACTGGAATCAAGCTGTGTGGGATCTACTTTACCCTTTTCCAAGTCATGAGCCAGATTGAAAAATCCATCTGTCATCAGCAATTCCAGGCGGATTTTCTCCTCTTTCTGAAGGTTCCGAAATTTCTTGTTGGCTGTTTTTGGATTGGATGAAAACTCATAAATCTCCTCGAGGTGATAGTCAGAAGGCAAAAGACCATCGTATTTCGACTCTTCGATCCGAGTCAGCAATGTCTTTCCTTCATTCGAAAGGGTACCGTTAAACAGCCAAACTTCCAGGTAATCTCTTTCGACATAAAAAGCTTCAATTTGCTCAGCAAATTCGGAATTGGCCAAAAAACCAGTTTCGTCTCCATTGAAATTTTGCTCCAGTTCATCAGTCAGATCGGATCTTCTTTGATTGAAAAACCAGTACAATCCGATGCCAAAAATCAATACCAAAGCAATGGGGATAATTATCTTCTTACTCATAAAATGTAGGTTAGTCTGGTATTTTAATTCCCAAAGTCCGTACACTTTTGAATTGCCAAGTGGCAAAGTCATAAAAAGACAACATCCACCTAACTATCAATAAGTTATAGAATGTGACTTATTACCAGTTAAAAAGGCTAAATCATGAAGTGTGGTATTAGTTACCCAATTTGTGGAATTCGAAGAAAATATTTTTGGTCACTTTATTTCTTCAATAACTCCAAAACTTCTTCATCCCGATCGTAAATATCCTGCCTAAAATGCGGCTGACCCTTGGAATCCGCCCAAAAGGTGAGGTAAACCAGCACCACGGGGATTTTACGAGGCAACCTTACGATCTGCTCCTCAGTATGATGCATGGCATTGTCGATTTTTTCGGGTGTCCATCCGGGCACATCTTTCAATAGAATCTCCGCAAACTTGGCGGGATCCTGGATCCGAATACAGCCGTGGCTCAGCGCCCGATCTTCTTTTGCGAATAGCGTGCGCGCTGGAGTATCGTGGATGTAGACGTTGTGACTGTTGGGGAACATAAATTTGACCAAACCCAAGGAATTACTTCCGCCGGGTTTTTGGCGGATCATGTATGGAAAAGACCGTGAGGACCAATTCACTGAATTCGGATCGACATGCTTGCCAGCATTGGTCACAACTTCCATGTTTTTCTGACTCAAATAACTGGGATTTCTCCGAACGGCAGGAATAATCTCGGACTTGGTGATCGAAGGAGGAATATTCCAATAAGGGCTAAAAACGATGTAGCTCATCGGCGCCGTAAAAATCGGAGACTCGTGATACTGCTTGCCTACGATCACTTTGGCAGAGAGTAAGGTGTCCAGATTTTTTAGGTAATCGAGCTGGTAATTGGCAATATTGACCAGGATAAACTCCGCCTCTCTGACAGTATCGGGCAGCCAGCGAAGGCGCTCCATGTTGACAGCGGCCTTGTCCATCAGGGAAGTAGGCGAGGAATTGAGCCCTGCCGCGGTGTTTTTGCCAATTGCCCCGTCAGGTTCCATCCCATTTCTGGCCTGAAAACTTTTCACTCCGATAAATAGTGTCGAATCGTAAAATTTGGGATCGGCATATGTGTAGGCGCTCAAATGTCCCCAAAACTGAAGTCTCTCGCGGATCGCCGGAATGGCATTGTGAGAATCACCGACTTTGATTGCTTTGTCCACTTTGATGTTTTTCCAATCAAGGGAATCTTGCTTTCTCAACTCATCTAGCGCTCGGATTACCTCACGCCCTTTTCGATAGATGGTGAAATCAGGATAGAGACTTTCCAGGTTTCTCCGGATTTCATTGGATTGAACAGCCTGTAGAAGGAGTGCAGTCAGGTCAGCTTTTTGGGATTTTCTGGAAATCTCCCAATCGGAACCCAATTGGCCGGGATCGACTTTGCCCCGCTCCAAATGGGCGGCAAGCTTAAAAAAGCCATCCGTAAGGAGTAGATCAAGCTGGGCTACTTCACCAAGATCATTCGCCACTCCTGATTTCTTGTTTGACTCGAACTTTTGGAAAAAAGAATCAATCAGCGTCGAATAATAGTCCTCAGGGTTCAATCCGTCAAACTTCGACTGTCTGATTTCAAAGCGGAGTTCATAGGCTCTTTCCAGCAAAATCCCGTTTGCAGACCATGCTTCCTCAAAATTTCTGCCGTCATAAAAGACATGGATCTCAGCCATATTGGCGAGTGCCTTCCCTTGGAGGATAAGCTGACCTCCTTGATTTTCCTGTTCCAAAATAGTCCGAAGCTGATCGGAAACTGGACTTGCAAAAAAGGATCTGCCGTCGGCAAATCCTGATGAAAACACAACTAAAAAGATGACTAAGAGTAGATTTCTATTCATATTGGAAACCGATTAAACTGTAAAATCCTGATATTTTCTTCCTAAAGTCCAAGCCTCTTTGAGCATCGTAAGGAAATCTCCCATTCTGTGAAGCGGAATCAAATTTGGCCCATCACTCAGGGCTTTTGCAGGCTCGGGATGAGTTTCGATAAAAAAGCCGTCTATTCCTGTAGCAGCTGCAGCTCTCGCCAAAATCGGAGCAAACTCCCTCTGACCTCCACTGCTGCCGCCCTGACCTCCGGGCTGCTGGACCGAATGGGTAATATCAAAAACCACCGGAGCAAACTGCCGCATTATCGGAAGCCCACGCATGTCCACGACGAGATTGTGATAACCCAATGAAAACCCACGCTCGGTCAGGCAGACGTTCTCATTGCCGGTGGATCGAACTTTGGTTACCGCATATTGCATATCCTCCGGAGCCATGAACTGGCCACGCTTGATCTTGACTGCTTTTCCCGTATTCCCTGCTGCCAAAAGCAAATCGGTCTGACGACAAAGAAATGCCGGAATCTGAAGCACATCCACCACTTCAGCAACTTCTGCTGCCTGGTAGCTTTCATGAATGTCAGTCACTAGTGGGACGTCCAGTGTTTTGCCTACCCGTTGGAGTACCTCCAGTGATTTGTCCATCCCAATGCTGCGAAAAGAACCGGAAGAAGTACGGTTGGCTTTGTCAAAAGAGGCCTTGAAAACGTAGGAAAAGCCATTTTCATCGGCCCAGGCTTTGACTTTTGTCCCGATCTCAATGCAAATATCAAAGCTTTCTACAGCGCAGGGGCCTGAGAAAAGTACAGGTTTATCTGATCCCAAGACGACACCTTCACGGATCTTCATAAGTTGGGAAGTTCTGTTCATAATTCCTTTTTGGATAAAGTTTCAATCAGGGGAATAAGTTGACCTTTGGAATGGAGCAGGATATCAGCCACTTCTCTGAAAACGCCCTTTCCGCCAGAAAAAGGAGAAACATAATGCGCATGCATCTTCACATAAGGCAATGCGTCCGCAGGTGAAACAGCCAAACCGACATTGGCCAATATAGGCAGGTCAATCAGATCGTCTCCAATGTAAGCGACCTCTTCTACAGCCACTTCCATGATTTGAAGAACCTCTGCGAGTTTTTTTCCTTTGTCCTTTACTCCGTGGTAGTGAAAATCAAATTTCAGTTCCTCACAGCGGTTTTCCACCACCTGGGAGGTTCTGCCTGTGATGGCTCCGACTAGGATTTTTGCCTTGCGGAGATGTTGGACGATCAGTCCATCTTTGACATCGTACTTTTTGTATTCCGTGCCCAGATCATCATATATGATCCCACCGTCCGTCATCACCCCATCGATGTCGGTGATGAGGACTTTGATGGATTTTGCTCTTTCGAATACCGCTTGGGGCACATGAGCAAAGTATTCGCTGATTATTTTTTCTGTTTCCATTGAACTGAGTAAAGGTCCAGTCTGCGTTGCTCCAAATTTCTCACACTTCCTGCTTTCCGCTGCTTGGTGAGCAAATCAAGATCCACATCGGCTACGATGATGGTCTCCTCGTTTTCGGAAGCTTGCGCCACCACCGCATCGTGAGGAAATGAAAAGTCCGAGGGCGAAAAAATAGCCGCCTGGGAATATTGGATGTCCATATTTTCAACTTTGGGAAGATTCCCAACCGATCCGGTGATCGCCACATAGCATTCGTTTTCGATAGCCCGGGATTTTGCACAGGTATTGACCCGAAGGAAGGCATTTTTGGTATCGGTCCAAAAAGGCACAAACAGGATGTCCATTTCCTGCTCGGCCAAGATTCTGCCCAATTCGGGGAATTCCACATCATAACAGATCAAAATCCCAATCCTGCCAGCATCTGTATCGAACACATGGATGCCGTTTCCGCCCTGCAAACCCCAATAGGCGGCCTCATCGGGAGTGATATGCAGCTTGTATTGCTTGTCTTGCGTGCCGTCTCGTCGACAGAGGTAGCTGACATTTCGAAGTTTCTTTCCGTCATATTCCGGCATCGAGCCTGCCACGATGTTCACATTGTAGGAAACTGCCAATTCACTCATTCTTCCAACAATCTCATCGGTATAGTCGGCAAGATTTCGGATGGCTTCAGAGGCATCCATGTCATTGAATTCGGCCAAAAGCGGTGCATTGAAAAACTCGGGCAAGAGGCAAAAGTCAGATTTGTATCCCGAAACGGTATCAATAAAAAACTCCACTTGCTGCATCAGGTCATCCACATTGGAGAAGCGGCGCATTTTCCACTGCACCAGACCCAAGCGGACGATTGATTTCTTGTTACCGATTAGTTTTTCATCCTTTTCATAATAAATATTGATCCACTCTAAAAGCGTGGCATAAGCACGAGAATCCGTATCCTGAGGCAAATATTTGGTGATCACCTTTCGGACGTGAAACTCATTTGCCAATTGAAAAGAAAGAACGGGATCAAAAATCTCCCTGTTTTTCACCAGGTCGATGTATTTCCGAGGAGTCATCTCATCGGCGTATTTTGAATACCCGGGAATCCGACCTCCGGCAATGATAGAACGGAGATTTAAATTCTCACAAAGTTCTTTCCTGGCATCATAAAGCCTGCGTCCCAGACGCATCCCACGATAGTCTGAATGGACGAAAACATCTGTTCCGTATAGCGTATCCCCATCCTCATCATGGGTGTCAAACTTGCCAAAACCGGTAATCTGATCATAGGTATGATTGTCTCCAAACTTCCCATAATCGACAATGATACTCAAAGCTGCAGCGATGACTTTCCCATTGTCCTCAATGCAGATTTGCCCTTCGGGAAAAGCCTTGAGTTGGTTTTTAAGCTCAGCCTTGGTCCAGGCTCCACCTTGATTTTTATAAATCGACACCATCATCTCCCGGATATCGTCATAATCTGACAACTTAATATTTCTAAGTTTGAGGCGGTGTTCTAATTCTTCTCTTTGCTTACTCATGGCTACAAAATTAAAGATATTCAGTCAAATATTTTAAAACAGAGTCTTAGCCTCCACAAAATCGAAACATTCTTTCGAGTTAGATTCAGAAGGGAAACAAAATTGCATTAACTCGCTAAGAACAATTCGGTTAGCCCTTATAATTTGGTGCGATCAGAATACCGGCATCTTTTGAACCAAATGAAAAAAAGAGTCTGATAATTCCCGGGTGTCCAATAGTCATTCAATTTGATTCATTTTCCAAAAAATCCTAAGGCCGAAAAACCCGCTTCCTTTAAATTCTTTCTAACACCATGCTAGCAGTAAAATACGAAGGATTGCTTTTGGTCTCTATAAGCCAGGAAATAGGTGGTATTATTCGCTTTTGTTAACGGATTTATGATGTCCAAACTTAGAATCCAGCCACTCCTTCAAACTCTGCCGGCTGTCCAGGGTTTGAAAAATTGGGAAATTAAGCTAATTTTTACCCAAAGATTACTCCGGTAAATGTCTATCGGGCCGAAAATGAAAAGATTACTACCCGTTTTTCTGATCCTGATATCATTGGAAGCCACTTCCCAAAGCTTCTACCGCTACAGATTTGAGGAGCCATGGTCTATTTCAGCCGGAATCGGACCTACCCAGTATTTTGGTGAGCTTTATTCATTTTGGAAATACAACGAAGGGATCCAGCCCGACTGGCATGCAAATTTTGCCGTAAATTATATTTTTGGAACACACCTCAAGGCGAGACTAGAAGGTACTTATTACAAAATGTCGGGATCAGATCCTCCTTCAGATCCAAGAGCCTATCGGACACCCAGGAATCTGCATTTTCGGGCCTCAAATATTGAAGTAGCTGCTTTGGTAGAGTATTATTGGCATCCGGTCAAGGTAAACAACATCACAAGACACCTCTGGAATCCCTATATCTTTTTTGGACTTGGGATGTCGACAAACAACCCACAGGCCGAACTCAACGGGACTTGGGTAGACCTGCGTCCACTCCAGTTGGAAAACAATCCCTACAATGACAGAATTGTGGTTTTCCCCATGGGTTTGGGCTTCAAATACAAACTCAATGTTTACATGGACATGAAGTTTGAGGGGAATTATCGGTTTACTGTGACCGATTACATGGATGACATTTCAGCCTACAATGTGAAGGAGTTTTACCTGGACTTAGTGGATGATTATGTCACGGGCACCAACCCTGACAGACTAAAGCTTGCCATCCGTAATCCCCAATTTGTATTGGACAACGGCGAACCGGATGTAGATGCAATTTTGAGAAACAACGGGCGAGTCAGACGCGGATCGGGTCTCGAACACCGGTACGATGGTTACATGACTATAAGTTTGGGATTGGAAATCTACCTTTCTCCGGACATTTGGGATAACTGGATCTTCAGAGACAGGATATACGAAAAGCGGTTTAGATTCTGGTAATCAGGCCTTGATACTCAATATCCCAAGTTCCGATTTGAAAATCAGCGTTTCTGTAGTGCCTACCATATAAGATGGGGCATGCGAGTGGTCGCCAGATACAATCCCAATCAGCTTAATATTGCTTTTGTCGCAAAACTCCATGATGCCAGTTTCGGCATTGGTGTGATTGAAGACGTGGCGGTGAATTACAAACTGCTCATGCCCCTTGCCAAATTCCGCCATATCCTGTTCGGATTGTGAAGAATTGGTGAAATGTTCAGGAGTGTTCACATAAAGCAAATGGATGGAGGATTTGAATACCTTGGCAAGTGGCAGGATTTTTTCAAACGCAACTTTGCCTGCGGAATTGAACACAGTGGCAAAGGCGATTTTTCTGAAAGCGTTTCCGTCAAGGGCAAATTTCACTGCCAGAACCGGACAGTGTGAAAACCGGATAACTTTTTGAAGTGTAGAGCCGACAAAATTACCATCCGAATAACCCTTGCCATATGCCCCAATCACAATCATATTGACGTGAAATCTTTCAGCTTCTCTGAGGATTTGTTCAAAAGGAACTCCAATTTTGACAACCTGTTCAATTTGTGATTTGGCCGGTGCCACAGATTTGATGTACCCTGGCAACACACTGATGGCCTCTTGTTGTTGTTCTATCAGCTCAGAATGCTTTGCCCTAGCCTCTTCGGAAAGCAAATCCCAGTCAAGTTCAGAGGGTATCACGGTGACACATATAATTTTTGCCTGATTTTTGGCTCCGATCCGTTGGGCTGTCTGAAGTGCAGCCAATGAATAAGCAGAAAAATCAAAAGGAACCAGAATAATTTTCATAGCAGGAGTCTGTTAACAAGCCAACAATTTCCCAAATCAATAAATGAATCCACTTGTAAAAAATCAGGGAAAAACCTGATAAAAGTTAGGAATCTGGAATGATATCAAAGCATTTTCTCCATTTTGATATCGCAGCGCCCATAGGCTCCACACTCAATGAATACATCACTGAATCCCAGTTTTTTGTAAAGATTCAGGGCAGCCAAAAGTCTGGAGTTACTATAAAGGGACATTTTGGAAAATCCCATTTTTCTCGCCTCATCCATCAAGGCAATTCCAAGTGCCAGCCCCACACCTTTCCCCTGAGCAGACGGATCAACTCCCATTTTGATCATTTCGCAGGTCAATTCGTCCTTGGGAATCAGTCCCACTGTACCGATGATTTTATCCCCCAATTTGGCAAAAAGTATGGTGCCACCTTTCTCCAAAATGGTCTCCTCCGGGTGCTCCAATTGGTCGATATCGAAGGGTTCCAGGGAAAAATACTGAGTGACCCAGGCTTTGTTGATGGATTCAAAATAGGGCTGTAATTCCGGGGAAAAGGGAATAATCTCAATAGTTGACATTGCAATAGATTTAAAAAACTACCAAAAGTAGGGAGAATCGATTAGCTTAGAAACGATAATACTCATCCTCAATTTATGAAAAAGACCCTACTTGCTCTCGGGCTGTTGTTTTTCACCCTGGCACTTCAATCTGCAAATGCTCAAACTCCCGAAGAAAAAATCAAACAACTCGGCCTGGTGATACCGGAAGTCAGCCAACCCATCGCAAACTATGTCAAATGGAGGCAGGTAGGCAACTTGCTGTACCTCGCAGGCACCGGGCCCAAAGTCTATGGAAAAGTAGGGGCCGATCTGACCAAAGAGCAAGGTTATGCCGCAGCGAGGGAAACTGGACTGGAAGTCATCGCCGCACTCCAAGCTGCCACCGGAGATCTCAGCCGGATCAAACAGTTTGTCAAAGTTCTTGGGATGGTCAATGCAACACCTGATTTCACGGCTCATCCTGCTGTGATCAATGGATTTTCAGATCTGATGGTGGAGGTATTCGGTGAGAAAGGGAAACATGCCCGATCAGCCGTGGGCATGGGCTCACTTCCCAATAATATGGCTGTAGAAATTGAAGTGATTGTGGAATTGGAAGATCAGTAGGCAGAGGTCAGCCGCAGTTTGCAGTTTGTCAATGGCAAATTGTAAAACTGATCACTGAGGCTGAAAACTGATTACTAAAACAGACTTCCCTGAAAAGCATGACCTTCCATTTCCAGGAGGGCCTTTTTCTTATTAAGACCTCCGGCATAGCCTGTCAGATTACCGTCGCTTCCCAAGACCCGATGGCAGGGAAGAATGACCAAAATCGGATTTGCACCGATTGCCGCACCCACAGCGCGGATTGCAGCGGGATTTCCGAGTTTTTGGGAGATTTTCATGTAAGTGGTTGTCTGCCCAAAAGGGATACTTGCTACTTCCATCCAAACTCTCCGCTGAAAATCAGTCCCTCCGAGGCCGATTGGCATGTCAAAATTTTTCCTTTTTCCCTCAAAGTACTCTTCCAACTGCTGCCTGGTACTCAAAAGCACCTGATCCAAGATTTCCCCGTCCGGTTCTTCATCCGTAAACGTCAACTCAGAAAGACAGCCTTCCTTGGAGCTGATGCGGATATTTCCGATTGGAGAAGAGATAATGGGCATGGGGAGGAAAGTTAAGGGTTAAGGGTTAATTGGATAATGCAAAATTTTCAAGGATCAAACTCAAGTATCAATTTTCAAGGAACCAAAACCTTGATCCTAGCTCATTGAAAATTGGCCAATGATAATTGTCTCTAATTTCAGGTAGCAAGCCGAGTTTATTTCTACGGTATTCTCCCTCAAGACATGGCAAGCCGATACTTCCACACTTCCCTGATCTGCTCTGCTTCTACTTCAAACGGAACATAGATCGGATTGGCTGAGCAAAGGAGTAATTTTCGTTCAGTAGGTATCCGGTTGTAGGCGATTTTGAAAGTCACCCCGTCTTGTTCGGTCACAATCACGTATCGTTCCCCGTCCTTGATTGCGGTCCAGTCGTCCATGTATTCACAGACAATCCAGGCCCCATCCGGAATCGGCAGCATCGAATCCCCATCCACCTGAAATACCCGGTGCTTTTTGTCCATCGGCAGAAAAGGCAAAGAAAACCTGGGAAGCTCCGCGATATATTCCGGATCCGAAAATCCGGCCAAATAGCTGGCTTTGGCCCGCTGTGAGACCACTTCGATCAGTTCCCTCCCGTGTTCATCTACAGTAGTAGCAAGAATTCGGAGCTTTCGTCCCCGAAGAAACTGATCCGTCTCGAGCATCTCCCGGAGCTTGTATTCGGTGTAGGATGAAAGATCCTCCTTCACGAGAATATCCAGGGACACCCCTAGATAATCGGAAATTTTCACCAAGGTCTCAATCGGAGGATTGATATTCAGCTCGTATCCGGCAAGTTTGGATCGGGATATTCCCAAAGCCTCCGCCATGGATTCCTGGGTGAGGTTTTTCTTTTTCCGGAGGAATTTGAGGTTGATTTGGACTAACATTTAACTTCTCAAAGAAAGTATTTGCAAAATTTATCGATCAATATTTCAAAGTTGATCAAGTGTAACCAGTTGAATTTCTGAAATCCGAAGAAGCCCTTTATCATTGGTAAAGAACTGAGTACAGCCTGACTCAAGAGCAACAGCAAGTTGGAGAGCATCCATAGCTTTCAAAAAATCGTATTTGCTTCGCAGAATTGCTGCTCGGTCAGCAATAGCTTGGGTGATTTCGATTAAAGGAATTCCAAGCTGGTTCAAAAGATCTTGGTACTTTTTCACCAGATCCAATCTACCGGTCTTTTGTGGCACAACACTAAACTCCATCCAGGTAATGACACTCGTGATCAACTGATCATTTTTAGCAATACTACTTAAGAAAAATTCACTGACCTGCTCGCCGTAACTAGGGTGAGATTCTACCAGATAAATGAAGGGAGATGTATCAACAAACAACTTCATAGTCAAAGCCTATCGTTTGCCCGGAGCTGACGGGTATATTCCTGAGCATCCGTGTTCCAGACTCCCTTTCCAGCTCCTGCAAATTCCCCAAGAGCATCTTTTGCCAACTGCAGACGATCTGCCTGCTTTAACAATTCCTGAAGGACTCTCTGAAGTTCCTCAGGCTCTAAGGATCTGATTTCCTGAATTAAAATCTCAACTTTTGACATGGCTGATTTTTGATTTTGAAGGCTTTATATCTACAAATTACGCTTTTTCTTCAGAGTTGTTGGAAGCCCCAATCCCAAGGTGTATTCCCACTCCATTTCTCTCCTTGACACTATCCGTCATTTATAAAAGATTTCCTGAAATCAAATCTACTCTTTTTGATTAAATTATAGACACAAAAATGTCAATTTAATAAACAAAAAGTCATGAAAGGGGAGCGGAGTATTGTGCACATGGATTTGGACACGTTTTTCGTGTCGGTGGAGCGGCTTTTTGACAGTCGGCTGAATGGCAAGCCCGTCCTGATCGGGGGGTTGGGCGACCGCGGAGTCGTGGCTTCCTGCAGCTACGAGGCGAGAAAATTCGGTGTGCACTCCGCCATGCCCATGCGGACAGCCCGGCAGCTCTGCCCGGAGGCCATCCTCGTGCGGGGAGATTTTGAGAAATACAGCCAAAAATCCCACGAAGTCACCGAGATCATCCGGGAAAGTGTCCCGCTTTTTGAAAAATCTTCCGTCGATGAATTCTACATCGATCTCACGGGAATGGACCGCTTCTTTGGCTGCTTCAAACTGGCGCATGAACTGCGTCAAAAAATCATCAAGCAAAGCGGCCTGAACATCTCCATGGGGCTGTCAGAAAACAAAACAGTGTCCAAAGTCGCCACCGGAGAAGCCAAACCCAACAACGAAAAGCAGGTGCCTTTTGGAGAGGAAAAACCCTTTCTCGCCCCGCTATCGGTGCGAAAAATCCCCATGATCGGAGAAAAAACCACCCAGACGCTTTACAATATGGGCGTCAAAAAAGTCCATACGCTCCAGCAGATGCCCGCCGAACTTCTGGAAGCCACTTTCGGAAAGAACGGAACCATGATCTGGGAAAAAGCCAACGGCATCGACCGCTCCCCGGTCACGCCTTACTCAGAAGCAAAGTCGGTTTCTTCCGAAAACACCTTTGAGCAGGACACCATCGACGTGAAAATGCTCGAAGCTACTCTGGTCGCCATGACCGAACAGCTCAGCAGCAAACTCCGTCAAAACCGACAGCTCACGGCCTGCGTGAGTGTGAAAATCCGCTATTCGGACTTCGATACCCATACCGTACAGCAGCGCATCCCCTACACTTCGGCAGATCATACGCTGATCCCGATCGTGAAGGAACTTTTCCGCAAACTCTACAACCGCCGTCTGCTGATCCGCCTGATCGGAGTGCGCTTCAGTTCGCTCGTGTATGGCAACTACCAAATCAAGCTTTTCGAAGACACCCAAGAGCAGATCAACCTCTATCAGGCACTCGATAAACTGAATGTCAAATACGGCGACAAAACCGTCTGCCGTGCCGTGGCTATGGGCGTGGGAAGACGGCGATTTAATCCCTTCAATGGGATGGCCATTTAGTGGGAGGATTAAAATCAGGAATATCGAAAAGGTGTAAATTCTCGATTGTAACCGAAAATAAATAGGTGATTTTTCGATTAGGATCGAGAAAATTCAGATTTTAGACCGAAATGAACCCCTACCTCTTCACCACACCCCGACTCGGATTCCGCACTTGGCAAGCTTTTGATCTGGATGATTTTGCGGCGATCAATGCCGACCGGGAAGTCATGCGTTTTTTCCAAAAACCGCTCTCAAGAGAGGAAACCCAGGCCATGATTGACCGGATGCTTCGCCTTTTTGAGGAAAAAGGCTATTGCTATTTCGCAGTAGATCAGCTGGAGACAAAGGAACTGATCGGGACAATCGGATTGGGTTGGAAAACCTTCGAAGCAGACTTTACTCCCTGCGTGGACATCGGCTGGAGAATTGGCAAAAAGTGGTGGAATCAAGGCCTGACCACAGAGGGGGCTTTGGCCTGCCTGGATTTTGCAAAGCAAAAAGGAATCCGGGAAGTGCTTTCCATGGCTTCGACCGGCAATACTGCTTCCATCCAAGTGATGAAAAAAATCGGAATGAGCTATTGGAAGGAATTTTTCCATTCCGAACTCAGCAACTTTCCGGACATTCAGCGCTGTAGTTTGTATCGAATTAACTTTTGAATTTTCAATGATCAATGTTCAAATTCAATGATCAAGGATTCTCATTATCAAGACTTGATTATTGAAAATTGTTTATTGCACATTGAAAATTTTATGTGACCAAACTCAAGGATCAAGGTTTCTCACAGCTGAGCCCTGAAAATTGAAAATTGTTTATTGATCATTTTTATCTTCAACATACAAAAAAAGGTGCCACCCCATTGAGGAAATGACACCTACTCCAACCACTAACCCAGCATTTGTCAGAGTTTAATTTGCCAAAAACAGGCTCGCGATTCCCAAAACCTGATTCATGTCCAAAGGCTCATCCCAACCCTCCGACACAGCAGCGGCGTCGATACCAGTTAGGTTTGCGACATTTACTCCGCCATGACTCAGGTTTTCCTCACCCGCATAGATCGCCGTGGTGGCCGCGGGAAGTGATCCGATCGAGCCATTGGTAATCCAGCCCTTCACAGTATCCAGTCCTTTTTTGGTGCGAAGCCTTCTTACCATCGAGGCATGACGAGCTTCTACCGAATGAATGGACAAAGCCGCTGTCAACACCACATCGCTCTCTTTCACATTTGCGGCCTGTCCCTTATACGCCCTTACGCCAGTATCTTCAAAGGCTTGAGAAAGTGCCAAAAAAGTAGGGTAGTCAGAAAAAGGCGTGAAATTTCCTCCTGCAGTGAAATCAAATCCCGGCTCAGCTACCGGAGTGCCATTAAGGACATTCCCGATTACCTCTTGCAAAAACCGCACGTGTGCCAATTCGTGGTCTCTGATTTTCTGGAAAATAACGCGGTCAGGTGCCTCAATCACTCCAGAATCCAAACCCATCTGGTAATACCTGTACTCCAGATGCTCCAATGTCAACGCATAATTCAATACACCGATCAAGCTGGCAGTATCTGCTTTGGCTACATGTGGAATTGAATTCAAAATGGAAAGCGGCACAGCAGCAAGTGCGACTTTTTTTCCAAAATCCCCAAACTGCCTAAAGGCATCTCTGCGGGAATAAAAACGATCTCTGTCCTCTGCACTTTTCGTGTCCGGACAAATAGTATCTAATAATTTGATCAAGTTCATATCAGTATGATTCTAGCGTGATTTAAAGTGAGAGATTAGCTTGGAAGCTGGCTGAAGTCAATTTCTGTCTTGACATAGGTGCTGGCAGCTGTCAGTACCTGTGTAAAATTCAGGGTCCGCTCCAAGCCATTGGAATCGATGATATCATCCCCTGCAAAATCCGCAGAGCCTGGATTGATCAAATCTCTAATTGCAGCCGCATGACGGGCCTCAACCGAGACAATCTTGCCTGCGATCAGCAATAAATCCGCACTTTCCAAAAACTGACCGGCACCGTTATAAGCTGCCACTCCCAAATCCTCAAAAGTCTTAGCAGCTCCCAATACCGAAGTCCTACTGCTGAAATCAATACTACTGAAGTCCACTTCCAAGGCTCCGATCGCATTGGTTCCCAATGCTGCCTTGAAAAATTCCCGATGTGCTCTTTCGTGTTTTTCAAGGTCTCCCATGATAGTTTTCTCCTCAGCAGATGCATTGGCGAAATAGCTTCCCTTTATTACCTCGGCATAAAAAGCTGCTTCAAGTTGCTCTAAAGCATAGGCGTAATTCAAGATCCCTATATCTCCAGTACCGAGACTGACCATCCCGGGCATGGCGGGCACCATGTCATCGTCATTATTACATCCAATCAAGAGCAAACCCGCTCCTGCTACGGTCATCGTTCCCATCCTGAGAAACTGACGTCTGTTTGCATTTTTCACCAAACCCTGTGGCTTGATCAGTTCATTTTTCATTTTGGTGTGTTTTAGGTTAATCATTCGGTTTTAGTTTTCTCCAAAAAATCAAAGCAGGCACATGCTCAACTTTGATTGATTTGAAGGAATTACGAAGTGGGGAAAAGGATTGGATTTTGGTCTGTTGAAAAAAATGAAAATCTTTTCCAGTCTGTTTTTTAAACAAATCCAAAAACATCAATTAATCTCTTTGAATCGATCAATCGAAATTGGAGATTGTCTTACTTTGAACTCAAATCGTCCCGTAAATGAAGAACTTGGTCCTAAGCTTGGCTTTTTGTTTTATTTCATTCCTCCTATTCGCACAATCCCCTTCTACCCGGGAGATGGACCGCATCAATTGGATGGAGTTTGCGGAATTTGTCCCGGAGAAAATAACCACAGTTTTGCTACCAACCGGCACATTGGAGCCACATGGAGTTATCAACAACGGCGCAGATAATACGGCTCCTTTTGCAATGGCAATGGACATGGCAGAAGAATTGAATGCCATGGTTGCTCCGACTTTGAATTATGGAATTACCGGTTCGATGGCTGCTTATCCTGGAGCATTCCAGATTTCCGAAGAAGCCTACGCACTTTTTGTCCGGGACATTCTGAAAGGCTTGGCAAAAAACAAATTCAAAAACATCATCATCCTAAACGGCCATGGCGGAGGTCAAACTGCAGTACTCCAAAAAGTAGCCGCTGAAGTGGCCAATGAACTGGGAGTCCGCACGCTCGTAATCAACTGGTGGTCCTTTGCCTCTGACGTGACGTTGGAAGTTTTCAAAGAAGACGGTGGCCATGCCGGATTGAATGAGACGGCCTACATTCAGGCGATTGATCCTACATTGGTCCATAAGGAGCGTTACAATCCCGATCAAGCCACAGCCTATCCCAAGCCCAACACCTGGTCAGCGGTACCCTTCCCTTCCTCCATCGGACTCTATCAAGAAGGTCAGGGCTATCCCAACTTTGACCAGGCTCAGGCGGATGAATATTTCAAAAAAGTCAATGCTAAAGTCGCCGGATTGATCAAAGAGACGATACGGAAGTGGGATTTGGCAGGAATTTAGAATTGCGATTTACGAAATACGATTTACGAGGCTCAATGGTAATTAAAACCCATCACCCAACTCGGCCGCTACTCATTTATAAAGATGACCTATTTCTCAGACCAAGTATTCCAAAACCTTCAAGCTTCTGATTTTCAAACCGGAGAATATGAGGGATGCACGTTTACAGGATGCACCTTTTCCAACCTAAATTTTCATGGTTGCAGTTTTGAAAATTGTTCTTTCAAAAACTGTGACCTAAGCAACTCAAAAGTCTCAGGGGTCAGTTTTCGCCAGATAAAGTTTGAAGGATGCAAAATTCTCGGAGTGCATTTCAACGCTGCCAACCCCTTTCTCCTTGAATTCAATTTTCAGAACAGTCAACTGGACTATTGCAACTTTTTCAACCTGCAGCTAAAAAAATCCCTCTTCAAAAATTGCAGAATGCGGGAGGTGGATTTTTCACAGGCTGATCTGACAGGCTGTGATTTTCAGGGTTCAGATCTTATGGGAGTCGTTTTTGACCGGAGTAATCTGGAGAAAGCCGACTTTCGCGAAGCCCAAAACTACCGCCTCGATCCTGAGACAAACCGGATTAAAGGTGCACGATTTGACTTGGAAGGATTGCCAGGGTTGCTTGGGAAGTGGGGGATAAAAATTGGGTAAATGAGCAATGAGCAAATTCAATGGTCAATGTTCAAGGAAACCACCCGGGTATCAATAATTGAGCATTGACCATTGGTAATTGATCATTGGAAATTGGTTACTTCTTCATGTAACTGTCCCTCACAGCCTTAAACTCCGAGCCTTCCTTCCAACCGGGCCACTTGTCTGAGTTGGCCAGGCTTCGCCCAACATTATAAAGTAACTGGACATCATCCACTGCGCCATCGAGATTCCATCGGGCAGGATCGTATTCTTCGTTGGGCTTATGGTAATAATTTGCCACGTAGTCATCCTGAAGTTGTTTTCCGTATTCTTTCCCTTTTTCGAAATGGTCGATCCCTGTCCCGAAATACAAGGCCGGAATTCCGATTTTGGCAAAATTGAAATGATCCGAGCGGAAATAATAACCAGCCACGGGATTGGGTTCGGGAGCACTGTAGCGGCCTAATTTTTCCAATTCGACATTGAGCAAATCTTCCATTTCGGATTGGCCCGAACCGATGATAGACACATCCTTCATTTTACCATAGGGATTGATTCCATCCATATTGATGTTTGCCACGGTTTTTTCTTTAGGATATATCGGATTCTGTGCATAGTACGCCGAACCCCAAAGTCCCTGCTCCTCGGCTGTGACAGATAAGAAAACCACGGTTCGGTCGGGTTGAGCATCCGCTTTGAAGGCCTTGGCTAAAGCGATCAAAGCCGCAGTTCCGGAGGCGTTATCCAGTGCACCGTTGTAAATGCTATCTCCGGTTTCATCGGGTTTGCCAATTCCAAAGTGATCCCAATGCGCGGAATAGACAATTACTTCCTCGGGTTTGGTTTTACCGGTGACTTTGGCCACCACATTTTGAGAGACATTATATTCTGCTGTCACCTGGATAGTCGCTGAGAGGTTCACTCCCAAAGGAATACCCTGAAACCCTGTTTTTCTGGCCTTTGCAAGCAGCTCCCCATCATTCATCCCTGCTAGGTCGAATAGTTTCTTGGCTGAGGGAAGCGTGATCCATCCTTCAAAACCCATTTTGTAGGCTTCATTTCCCCGGTCATCCAGGTAAAGAATCGGGGCATTGTGCTTTCCTTGAATCACATTAAATCCATAGCCAGCCGGAATCGTATTGTGCACAATCAGGCAACCCAAAGCTCCCTGTCGGGCAGCCTCTTCGTATTTGTAGGTCCAGCGACCATAATAAGTCATGGTGTTTCCCTTGAAAAAAGTGGAATCCTCCGTCCCAAAACCGGGATCATTGACTAAGACGACTACGATTTTTCCTTTTACATCCAAGCCCTGGTAGTCATTCCAGCCATATTCCGGAGCTACAATTCCAAAGCCGGCAAAGACCACTTCAGCATCCTTCACCTCGACTAGGGAATCGGTTTTCTGAGTCCAAATTACAAAGTCTTTAAATCCCTCCAAGGAGACACTGGTACCGGAATTTTTCAACTCCATTGTCCCAGATGGTTTGCTGACAATCGATACCATGGGCACGTCCTGAAAGTAAGAATCCCCATTTCCCGGCTCCAAACCCAAGGCTTTGAATTCAGATTCCAAAAAGGAAGTGGTGATTGATTCCCCTTCTGTGAAGGGCATCCGGCCCATGAATTCATCCGAGGAAAGAGTGATTAGGTTTGGCTCCAAGTCTGAAACCTGAAACTTGTAATTCGGCTTTTGTGGTGCCTGACAAGCCGAAAGGGCAGCCAATGCTACAAAAGTGACTATACGTGTTTTTTTCATAAAGACTGATTTGGGTTTGTGGTGATAAATCAGATAAGGAAGCCCAAGTTAAAACTTTTACCAGTTGATTTTCTGAGGCATAGGATCAAATTGAAAAAGAGGCATTGCATCAAGTGAAATTTGCCCTACCTTTGTGACCTAGCGGCACGACCAGCTCCTGCTAAATCCCCCAGGTCCGGAAGGAAGCAAGGGTAAGCGGTTGTAGCGGTGCGATGCCGCTTCTTTTTTTGCCCTAAATTTCCAAATCCTCAATTTTTAGGAATTCCTAATCCTGATTTATCTTCTAACTTTGTCCGTTAGCCTAAAATAAATCAAACTCAAGCTTAAGCTTCTGTTTAAGTCTTTACCAAAAACCTATTCTCATGAAATTCTTTATCGACACCGCCAATCTGGACGAAATCCGCGAAGCCTATGACCTTGGCGTATTGGACGGCGTGACTACCAATCCCTCTCTGATGGCCAAAGAAGGCATCAGTGGAGATGCCAATGTAAGAGCCCATTACAAAGCCATTTGCAATATCGTCGACGACAAAGTAAGTGCAGAGGTGATTTCCACAGACTTTGAAGGAATGATCCGCGAAGGCAAAGAACTTGCAAAAATCGACGACAAAATCGTGGTGAAAATCCCGATGATCAAAGACGGAATCAAAGCCATCAAATACTTCCACAGCGAAGGTATCCGTACCAACTGTACCCTGGTTTTTTCAGCAGGTCAGGCGATCCTTGCAGCCAAAGCCGGAGCATCATACCTTTCTCCATTTATCGGCAGATTGGATGATATTTCTTACGATGGGCTTGAGTTGATTGGCCAGATCGTTCATATTTATCAGAATTACGGATTTGAAACCGAAATCCTGGCAGCATCTGTCCGTCACTCCATGCACTTGATCAAATGTGCTGAACTTGGTGCAGACGTGGTCACCTGTCCACTTAAAGTAATCACCGGATTGCTCAAGCATCCACTTACGGATTCAGGTCTGGCACAGTTTCTGGCTGATCACGCGAAAGCAGCCGGAAAGTAAAAAATCAAAAGAGGCTGTTTCTTCCCGGATTCAGCCTCTTTTTCAATCCCACAGCATGTACATTATCAAAGTAAAAGGAAAAGCCAAAATCCCCGACTATATCCAGATACGAGATGAAAATTTCGTTTTGGTGGCTTATTTCCGGGCAGACAGACCCCTCAAAAACATTGAGAAATTCGGACTGGAAGGCAAAGAAAATCAGCTGGAGGAAGTGATTAAAAATCTTCCTTTCGGTAAACTTCAAAAATTAGAACTCTAAACCATGGATTTCAGTACCAAACCTGTGCTTCAGGTAACGCAGGCCACTATTTTTCAGGGAGAAAACCCTGTATTGTCCGATGTCAATTTCTCAGTAGAGCAGCATGAATTCGTATTCCTGATAGGCCGGACGGGAAGTGGTAAAAGTTCTCTTCTAAAAACCCTTTATGCAGACCTTCCTCTCCGATCAGGTCTCGCCGAAATCGTGGGCTATTCCCTTACCAAAATAAAAAACAGTGAGGTCCCATATCTCCGTAGAAAAATCGGAATCATCTTTCAGGACTTTCAGCTTTTCAGCGACCGGACCATTCGGGAAAACCTGTCTTTTGTGCTCAAAGCCACCGGCTGGACTGATCCTGTCAAAATCAAAGAACGGATCAGTGAAGTTTTGATCCAGGTTGGTCTGGTCGATTCCTTGCAGAAAATGCCGCATCAGCTTTCGGGGGGCGAGCAACAGCGTGTGGTGATTGCCAGGGCCTTGCTCAATGAGCCTTCCATACTTTTGGCCGATGAACCTACCGGAAATCTCGACCCGGATGTTGCCGACGGGATTTTCAGACTCTTTCAGGAAATCAACAAAAAAGGCACTGCCATTCTGATGGCAACTCACAATCATGAATTGCTCCGCAAATTCCCTTATCGGGTTTTGAAATGTGAGAAAGGAAAATTACTGGACAGTCAGATGCATGACGTTTCCTTTGGTTCATCTTTTTGAAACTTCGAAAAAACAGGCCAGGTAAAACATCTTCCCTGATACAGCCGTTTTCCAAGTATCCAATTAATCAATTATGAGATATTACAACTCCCTCCTCATTCTGCTTTTGGCAACCTTTTCGTTTTCTTGTCAAGAAGAGGAAGTCCCCAAATTGGATCCAGCGTCAAACAATGCTGCCAACAGCTGGATTCTGAATGTAATGGATGAAGTATACCTCTGGTTGGATGATCTTGGGACACCGATTGCAGAAAATTCCGACCCTGAGGACTATTTCGAAGCACTGCTTTTCCGCCCGACAGATCGGTTTTCGGTTATTTATCCAGACTACCAAGAGCTGATCAATGCCCTCAACGGTGTGAATTTGGAGGCAGGTTATGAATTCATTCTTTACAGAGAAAATCCCACCAGCGACAATGTGGTCGCAGAAGTTTCCTACATTAAAAAAAACAGCCCTGCCTCAAACGTAGACTTGCAAAGAGGTGATGTGATCAACAAAATCAACGGAACGGTCCTGACTATTGGAAATTACCAGCAACTTTTGGGAGAAATAGATGGCATGCACACCTTATCCTACTCCAGGTTTGATGAAGAATCCGAGGGATTTGTTGCAAAACCCGATGTCACGCTCACAGCAGTTCAACTGGCTGAAAATCCGAACTTTCTTGATACGATTTATACGGTCAATGGGGAGAAAATCGGGTATGTCGTTTACCATTTCTTTGCTCCGGGGCCAGGCGAAAATAGCACCGCCTATGACAATGAAATGGATGGGATTTTCGGAAAATTCAAAGCTGAAGGAATTGATCACCTGATTGTGGATTTCCGATATAACAGCGGTGGGTACGTTTCCTCTGCTGTAAATTTGGCCAGTTTGATTGCTCCAGGGGTCAGTTCCAGCAGTATTTTTTCCAAAACCAAATACAATAGTTACCTCATGGAAGAGCTTGAACAGCTCAGAAATGTTCAGACTTCTTTTCTGGCAAAAAACCAAAACCTCGGAAATACAATGGAAGGAAATCGAGTCTATATTTTGACTACTTCCAGAACAGCCTCAGCTTCCGAATTGATCATCAACGGTCTTAAACCCTACATGGACGTTGCGATTGTTGGTGACACGACCACAGGGAAAAATGTGGGTTCGATTCCCTTTGAGGATGAAGAAAATGACCAAAACAACTATGGCATTTTGCCGATAGTTTCACAAAGTTTTAACAGTCTGGATCAATCGGATTACACCGAAGGATTTGTACCAAATATCACTTTGAAAGAGTCTCAGGAACGTCTCCGTCCTTTGGGAGATATTAATGAATTGCTTTTGAGGACTGCCATCGGGCAAATCACCGGAATAACATCCGGAGCCAGATTTCAGCAGCTCGACCGTCTGGATGTTGGGAGCTCCCTAGAAGGAAAAATAAGGTCTGGTGTGATGATTGAAAATCCTATTTTGAAATAAAGTCAACGCCCCAAATCGGGGCGTTTTTTTTTTAGAATTTCAATTATTATGGGTAAAAGGGATAGACGCGGACCGGATGAGAAAAGATCAGTTTGGCCCTTCTTTTATGAAAGTCCAAGGTTATCAAATTGTTAAGCCTGCCAAAAGTCATTTTTTTAAAAATCTGACTCCTTTATATTCACCACATGGAAGCTGCAGCCACTTTTTTATTATTATTCATCATCTACTTTCTGGGATGTTTGGCTATTGTACAATTAGCGATCAGACCGATGAAAAGGCTAGTCAATGATTCCTCGGGTAACAGCAAACATTGGGAGACCAATTACTCCAAAATATTGCTGGTAAGTCTTTTGCTAACCCTAATTACCACCACCATTGCATTTATTGCTTTTCCTTAATCAATTCCTCTAGGGAATAGAATTGGAATGGCTGTATTCAAAAGATTTTATTATCAGCTATAAGCATGTTGAATCTGATTCTTCAAATTCTTCCACGGAA
Source organism: Algoriphagus sp. A40 (assembly GCF_002002735.1). GTDB lineage: Bacteria > Bacteroidota > Bacteroidia > Cytophagales > Cyclobacteriaceae > Algoriphagus. The sequence continues at coordinate 32,650 of NZ_MUNY01000039.1, forward strand.
AACAAACCAATTCTAAGGTCTAGGATTTCAAAAAAGACTTTGAACAAAAAAACCGGCGATAAGGCCGGTTTTTTAGATTGTCGATTTGGTCAATTTCAATTCGTCTTCTTCAGGTTTTCTTTTGCCTGATCAAAAGCCGGATCCAGCGAAATTGCCTCATTGAATGCAGTTTTTGCCTCAGCCATGGAGTTTTGATCCAAATAGATCAGTCCTTTCAGATTAAGTGCAGCAGCTTTCATGCTCACTTCCTGTGTTTCGGTTTGTGATTTTGGGAAGCCGATTTTCTCGTCAGCCTTTGCATTCTTCACAAGCATGGTGACGGAATTCATTGCTTCATCATAGCGCTTCAAATTATATTGGATAAATGCTGATTTGTAAAGACTGAAATTATCCCCGGTCAACAGATAGAGGCTTTCGAAATGCGGCAATGCGCGATCCAAAGCTCCCAATTGTTCCAAGGAATAGGCAGCAACTTCCAGTGCTCCAACATTTTTGTCATTGAGTTGAAGGATGTCCATGGCAACGAGAGCCGCAGAGGCAAATTGTCCCCCATCAAAATATAGGCTTCCCAAAGCTTCCATGTAGCGAAGATCTTCCGGATTACGAACCATCAGTTCGAATAATTTCGTCTTGGCCATCTGTGGGTCACTGTATCTCATTGCCATTTGATAGCCGATTTGATCAACAGCATTCAGTGAGGCTTTTAATTTCGGATCCAATTTTGGAAGTGAGTCATTTGCTGTCTGGGCAGACAGATTTCCGGCACCAATGGCCAGGAGCAGCAGTAATAGGGCGCGCTTCATTGTTAATCTTTGTTTTCTTGGTGATTTGATTTGTTGTCCAGCGGAGCAATGCCCTTGGTACGGGCAATGTCAAACATAAGTTTTCGGGCGGCTTCTGGATTGTTTTGAATTTTGCCCTCCAATATAGCTTCTTTTATTTCTTCCTTGATTTCCCCGATGATTTTAGAAGGAGAAAGGCCGAAAGTTTCCATGATTTCTTCTCCGCTAACCGGTGGCTGGAAGTTTCGGACCTGGTCCTTTTCCTCTACTTCCTTGAGCTTTTCCTCCACCTTACCAAAGTTTTCAAGGTAGCGTTGGACTTTTTTGTTGTTTTTGGAGGTGATATCTGCCCGGCAAAGCTTCATCAGATCATCAATGTCGTCTCCTGCATCGAAAAGAAGTCTTCTCAAAGCCGAATCAGTCACTTCGTCTTTCACCAATGCAATGGGCCGTAGGTGTAAGCGGACTAGCTGTTGGACATATTTCATCCGCTCATCCATGGGCAGTTTCAACCTCCGAAAGATCGCAGGTGTCATGCGGGCACCCTTGTCCTCATGTCCATGAAAAGTCCACCCGACTTTTGGATTGAAGCGCTTGGTGGCAGGTTTGGCAATATCATGCATAATCGCCGCCCAGCGAAGCCAGAGATTATCGGTCATTTGGCAGACATTATCCAGGACTTGAAGGGTGTGGTAGAAATTGTCCTTGTGAGACTTATCATCGACCGAATCAACCCCCTGCAGTTCTACCATTTCAGGGAAAAACTCATGCAAAAGTTTAGATGCAAAAAGTAACTTAAACCCATAGGATGGCTTTGGGGTCATTACTATTTTATTGAGCTCGTCGATGATTCGCTCCGCAGAAATAATCTGAAGTCTTGCCGCATTTTCAGATAAAGCAAAAAAAGTGTCCGCATCGATATCGAATGTCAATTGGGCGGCAAACCTCACCGCACGCATCATCCGCAGTGGATCATCCGAAAAGGTAATTCCCGGTTCCAATGGAGTTTTTATGGATTTTCGCCTGATATCCCCCATTCCGTCGAATGGATCTATCAATTCCCCATAATCCTCTGGATTCAGAGAAATGGCCATGGCATTGATCGTGAAATCTCTGCGTTCCAGGTCTTCCTCCAGCGTTCCGTCTTCTACAATAGGTTTTCTGGATTCCAGTCTGTAGGATTCCTTTCTGGCACCTACAAACTCCAATTCCCAATCCTCAAGCTTGAGCATGGCGGTCCCGAAGTTTTTGAAAACAGAAAGAGGCACATGCTGGTCAAAGGATTTGGCAACCTCCTGGGCTAGGCTGATCCCACTTCCAACACAGGTAAAATCAATGTCCTTGCTGGGACGGTTGAGAATAAGATCACGGACAAAGCCACCCACCACATAAGATTTAATGCCCAGTCGGGAAGCTGCTGCTCCTACTTTTTCAAAAATTTCGTTTTCGTCTAGCCTGGACTTTAAATTCATCGATTGATAATTTTTACATCGCCATCAGGTCCCAAAAACATTTCTTTGGTATTTGGACCCAAAAGTGGGAAGAACAGTTCGGTCTGAAAATCAGCCTGTAGGGTTCCCGAATCTATTTTTACTAGGACTGGCTGGGAAATCTGGAAAAGCAATTTGTTCCAGTTTGGCTCCCGGATCAGGGAAAAACGGATATTCCCATGGTGGATAGGACCATTTTTGATGACAGGATTTACCGGACTGTGAAATATGGTCGGCTTGCTTCCAAGTTCAACAATATCTAAGGAAACCTCTGAAAAAGGCTCACAAACTGAGCGGATTTGAAATAAATCAAACAGGAGGTAAGTCCAGTCATATCCAGATTCCGGCTTCCAATTGTCCGATTTCAGAAATGTGAGGATTTTGCCATTTCCTTCTTTGATGGTAACCTCTCCTTTGTCGCGGAAAGTTTTTACGATTGCTTGCTGATCCAAAACGTTGATTTTTATTGCAAAAATAATCAGATTATCCAGCCTTAGCGGCTAAAATCTCAAACACAAAAAAACCTCTTCCTTTAGAGAAGAGGCAAATTGCAAATCAGGGTTGGTTTAGTTTACTCGTTTTCCAATTTTCTGTTGATAAAAAAGCTGGCTACCAAGCCCAATCCACCAAAGATGAAAATACTTGCGGGAAAGGATACATCCTCGTTCATCCCAGCTTGCTCCAAACCGGCCCCTACCAATACACCAATCCCGATTCCGATTGCCAGAAGGGCAAGATTTAGGATAATGTTGCCCAATCCTTTCTTTTTTCCTGTATTGAACAGGGAGGCATCTGCACCTTTTTCGATGAGCGCGAGCCGCTCTTTATTTCTGGTTGTCAGGTATACATAGACCATTCCGAAAATGGCTGAGAAAATAATCAGCGGAATTAAGATTTCTTCTTGCATGTCGTTTTTGTTTTGTTTGTCATTTGGATGCAAACACTCCGGAAGAGGTTACAGGATTTTTTAAAAAAAATAATTTGTAACTTCTTTGGGACAACCTGCATCTAATTTCTGAATGCAATTCCTGGAAGACAATCATTACATCAAGCTAACCCGCCAAGGCGACATGCAGGCCTTTGGTATGCTGGTACAAAAGCATCAGCGCTTGGTCTATACCTTGGCACATCGGATGCTCAAAAACCCCGAAGAAGCACAGGAAGCAGCGCAGGATACCTTTGTTAAAGTTTACCAATCTCTTTCAGGATTCGAGGGCAAGTCTAAATTTACCACTTGGATGTACCGGGTAGTATATAATGAATGCCTTGGGAGATTGAGGAAAACAAAGCGGCATTTCACCTTGGTTGAAGATATTATTGAAAACCATGATGAACCTGCTGACTTTCTGGACGGTTTGGAGATTATGCAACGGGAGGAAAGATCTGCTTTGGTAAAAAAAGGAATCGAAATGCTCAATCCTTCAGAGGCCATAGTTTTGACGCTGTTTTATCTTGAAGATCAAGCTATCAAGGAAATTGCTTTGATCACGGGAAGTTCTGAATCCAATATCAAGGTTCAATTGCACCGGGGAAGAAAACATTTGGAAATCGCATTAAGAAAATTGACCAACAAGGAATTAATCGGGCTGATATGAAAAATGAAATTGTTAACTCAGAGGATCCAATGAAAAAATGGATAAAAGAAGCCGGTTCCGAGTTTCCGGGAGAGGGGTTTCATTTGTCAGTATTGAAAAAAATTGAAGCATTGCCAAAATCAACTTTGGTTTACAAACCGATAATTTCACCCTTGGGCTGGAAGCTGATCTTTGGATTTATTTTTGCAATTTTCTTTTGGAGTATTTTGATGATTCCATCTCAACAGGAAACCACTTCTCTATTTGATAAAATTCCTCCGGTAAACCTCCCATCCCTAGATAGGAACCTGTTGAATTTCAATATTCCTGTTCCTAATCTAAGCCCCCAATTCCTGATAGGAATAAGTGCGTTTTTTAGTTTGGGTTTTATTATGATATGGGGAACCTTACGAAATAAACAAGCCGGAGTATAAACAAAAAAGACAGCTTAAAAGCTGTCTTTTTTTATCGTTTTCAGAATTACTTAGCTTTTTAGCCAATTAATAAATGTCTGATAACCAACACCAATTTCTCTTGCGAAAGCTGCTTTAGTTTTTTTACCTGCGGCTTCTACCTTTTGCCACTCTTCTACAATTTTGCTTTTCTCAGAATCGGAAAAAGATCTTCTTTTTCCAGCACCTTTGGATGAAGAACCACCGCTCAATGCTGCTATAAGATCATTTAATTCGCTTACAAATTTTCCGTCTGTCAAAAACAAACCAGCAGCTTCCAATTTTTTGATAACTACATCTTTTGGGTTTACTGGAGTCACTGCAATTCCTCGTGCTGCCGCTTCATGAAGGTCAATTTTTTTACCGTCTGCAGTTACATAGATAAAGCCATCTGGTCTTTTAAGATCAGTAATAGCTTCTTTAATTAGTTCTCTCATTTCTGTGAAGATTAATTTGTGTTTATAAAAATCTTTTGCAAGATATAAATTGATTTTAACTCAATAAATATATTTAATAAATATTTACAAAATAAAATACACAGCCTTACTTAGCTAACAAATTAATTCAATGAATAGGTATTTATCCAGCCTGTTATCAGGTTTTTCGTTTTGAATTCCCGAGCCAAAACATTGAAATAGGCTTTTTCCAACTGTGGGTCAGAGAATTTGGTCTGATATAGACTTAAGTCATTTTCATCCAATAATTTGTCAAGCATTTCATTAAATGTATCAAAGGAGGGATGGAGATTTTGAATGTTTGTTAATTCAGCGCTTTGGCTTGGAAACAATTCGAAAGGTAAAGATTCAAAAGCAAAAGAATAAATTACTTTTCCACCTTGCTCCAGTTTGAATAAAACAATAGAATCTTGGTCGGAAGTGAGTGTGCCTATTTCCTCAAATTCTTCATTTAATTGAATGTCTTCAATAAGAGACTCAATCAAAAAATAAACAAACTTTTTCCATGTCTGAATTATCTCATCACTGAATCCATATTTTTCATCAGAGTATTGGACACTTTTATAAATCTCAAGCTCCCAATGATTTGCTTTACACAATGAAGCTAATTCAAACCAGTCGTTTCCTAATTGTCCAGAAAGTGGCCAAAAGCACACCAATTTTTTATGGGTTATTACAACCTCATCAAATAGTTTGGAATAAATTCTATTTATAACTTGAACATCTTCCTCGAAGCAAGTCCAATCTATTTCCGAAAACAATTGGATGGGATCCAAGACCACAATGTCGCGTTTGGGATGATCCAAATTTCCCAACCAATCTGAAGTGTTGCCCACCAGGCAATCCATCAATGCAATACTTTTGTCTCTTAAGTTCATAGCAATTTCCATTTTGATTTAATTATTATTTCAGAGGATGATCCAAGCTGAAATGAGTTGGTATAAATAGAGCAGAAGTAACTTTTATCTACAGATCCAACTCTTCACCCAACTGGCTTGATATCACAATGCTAAAGTAGGCTTAAGAGAAACACGAAAAATAGATTTGACACATATTGTCGCCAATACTTTGGAATGCGATTTTCGATTCCAAACCCAAAAGTCTGAGAAACCTCAAAATTCAATCTCAATTCCCCAAGCCAAGTCAGGAAATTTCCCTAATTTTGAACCCCATAAGATTCCAATCAAAATCATCCGTCTCCATTCTTATGGGCTCATCCACAAAGTACATTTTCATCACCGGAGGTGTTACCTCATCTCTTGGAAAAGGCATTATTGCTGCTTCATTAGGCAAATTGCTTCAGTCCAGGGGTTTCAGTGTGACAATCCAAAAATTCGATCCCTATCTCAACATTGATCCGGGCACGCTCAATCCGTATGAACACGGAGAGTGCTACGTGACTGATGATGGGGCGGAGACAGACCTTGATTTGGGACATTATGAGCGGTTTTTGAATGTCACCACATCCCAAAGCAACAACATCACTACCGGAAGAATCTACAACAACGTAATCACAAGAGAGCGGAAAGGTGAATTTCTCGGTAAAACCGTGCAGGTTATTCCCCACATTACCGATGAGATCAAAAGCAACTTCTATAAACTAGGACAAGACGGAAAATACGATGTCGTGATCACCGAAATCGGTGGCTGCGTCGGTGATATCGAGTCTTTGCCATTTATAGAAGCTGTTCGTCAGGCAAGATGGGACCTTGGGCCGAACAACTTTTTGGTGATTCATTTGACCCTCATTCCTTATTTGAGCGCTGCCAAAGAACTGAAAACCAAACCAACCCAGCATTCTGTCAAGCAATTGTTGGAGGCGGGGATTCAGCCGGACATACTGGTTTGCCGTACAGAGCACCACCTTCCTTTAGATGTCAAGAAAAAATTGGCACTCTTCTGCAACGTTCAACTCAACAGTGTCATCGAAGCTATGGATGCTGAGTCCATTTACGACGTGCCTCTTTTGATGAAAAAAGAGAAACTGGACGAGCGGGTAATGACAAAGCTAAAACTTACCTCAAAAACAAATACTGACCTCGAACATTGGAAGGATTTCTTGGGAAGGCTGAAAAACCCCACCCAAGAAGTGACTATCGGATTGATCGGAAAATACGTTTCCCTCCCCGATTCCTATAAGTCTATCATCGAATCTTTCACTCACGCAGGTGCTGCCGTCGAATGTAAGGTGAACCTGAAGTTGATTTCTTCGGAGGAAATCCACACGGAAAATTTCAAGTCAAAACTTGAAGAACTTGATGGTATTTTGGTAGCCCCAGGATTTGGAGAAAGAGGATTTGAGGGTAAAATCGAAACCGTCAGATATGCGAGGGAACAAAAAGTACCGTTTTTCGGAATATGCCTGGGAATGCAGGTGGCTGTTATCGAATTCGCCAGAAATGTAATGGGTCTCAAGGGTGCAAATTCTACTGAAATGGATCCTGAAACGCAATTCCCACTCATAGCCTTGATGGAGGAGCAAAAGAAAATTGACCAAATGGGCGGAACTATGCGATTGGGTTCGTATGCTTGCGACCTCAAAAAAGGAAGCAAAGCGGCCCAAGCCTATGGAAAAACCAAGATCCATGAGCGCCATCGCCACAGATATGAGTTTAACAACGATTATCTGGAGCAAGTAGAAAACGCCGGATTGATCGCCACAGGAAAAAATCCGGATACGGGATTGGTAGAAATAATGGAACTGAAAAACCATCCGTGGTTTGTTGGCGTACAGTTCCATCCAGAGTACAAAAGCACTGCCTTGAATCCTCAGCCCTTGTTTGTGAAATTCATCCAAGCGGCCATTGACAATAAAAAAGTAAAGTAAAGAATTACGCTAAGACCTTTAGCGAGGAAAAAAATACCTATGGATAAAAATCAAGCAACAGGTTTGATCCTCTTTGCAGCGGTAATCCTGATCTACTCTCTGTTTTTTGCGAGTGGACCTGAAATCCCGCCAGTAGAAGAAATACCTCAGCAAACCGAAACCCAGATTTCGGCAAGTTCACAAGAAGTCCCCTCTGAAGTTCTTCCGGACAGTTTGGTAGACATTCAGCGCTCTTTAAAATATGGTGCACTTGCTCCTCTGACTATTGGAGAAGAGAAGGAAATAATCCTTGAAAATGACAAAGTAAAAGTCACCCTTTCTACTCAGGGAGCAGCCTTCAAAGAAGTCATTCTAAAGGAATATAAGAGTTGGAATATGGAGCCTTTGGCTTTGCTGGATGAGAATAGCTCCAAAATGGCATTCTCACTTGAAAGCTCCAAGGGAACATTGGATATGTCTGAACTTTTCTTCAGTCCAAATCTGACAGAAGTGGATGTGGAAGGCGTAAAAACCCAGGTTTTGACCCTGACTGCTGGCACAGAGTCCGGCCAGATTATTCAAACATTTTCACTGGAAGAGGGAAGTTATATCGTTAAGAAGTCTCTTGAAATTGACCGGTTTCAGGGAGTTTTCTCAGGAAACACTATCAATTTCACCTGGGATGATCAGATCAAAGCCCAAGAAAAAGACCTGGCTGAATCCAGACGACAAACAAAACTCAACTATTATCTCGCTTCAGAATCATTTGAAAATCTGGGAGTTGGCGATGATCCTGAGGAAGAACTGGTAGCTGAACCGGTAAAATGGATTGGATTTAGCCAGAGATTTTTTACAGCAGGGATTATCGCTGATTCTGTATTTCAGAATGTAAGTATAGCCCAATCCACTCCGACAGATTCTTCAATTGTCCGAAGTATGAAGGCCGCATTTGGCATTCCTATGGAAAACGGGAAGGCCGAGGTAAGCTTTTATTTCGGACCGGATAAATACAAGACGCTAAAAATGGTAACCGATGGCTTCGAAGACAATGTGGACATGGGGTATTTCTTCGTCAGTTGGGTCAATAAGTATATCGTGGTCCACCTGTTTGAATTCCTGGAAAAGTATTTCAACAGCTATGGAATCATCATCATCCTGATCGTTTTGATCATCAAGTTGGCCCTGTCACCGTTGACCTACAAATCCTATATCGGGATGGCAAAAATGCGTGTCATCAAGCCTGAGATTGATGAACTGAAGGAGAAATACGGTGAGGATGCTACCAAAATGCAGCAGGAACAGATGAAGCTCTTCTCGCAATTAGGCGTAAGCCCGATTTCAGGATGTCTTCCTTTATTGCTTCAGATGCCATTTTTGTTTGCGATGTTCTTCTTTTTCCCCAATGCAGTGGAACTGCGTCAGGAATCTTTCCTTTGGGCAAACGACCTTTCTACGTACGACGAATTCATCAAATTGCCGTTTACGATTCCTTTCTATGGATCCCATGTCAGCTTGTTCACCTTATTGATGACAGTGTCCCAGATCGTGTACACCCATTTCAACAATCAGTTAACTACAGCTACCGGCCCGATGAAAAACCTGGGCTACATCATGCCTGTGATGTTTATGTTTATCCTAAACTCCTATCCGGCTGGTCTGAGCTTTTACTATTTCGTATCCAACGTTGTGACCTTTGGCCAGCAGGGTGTCATAAAACTCTTCGTGGATGACTCAAAAATACGGGCGAAAGTAGAAGAAAGTAAGGCCAAAAACGTAAACAAAAAGAAGTCTAAGTTTCAGCAAAAACTGGAGGATGCGATGAAAGCCGCTGACACCAACAGAAAAAAATAAATGAAAAGGAGCTTTTTTAAAGCTCCTTTTTTTAGGCTGTTTTTTTTGAAAGAAAAGCTTACTAGAATCACCTTATCTAATTGAAAATAAAATGTTTAGCTTTTTTTAACCTTAGACTGGGACCAAAAAAAGAAAACCCTTCCAAAGGAAAAGACCTGAATTTGATTAATATTGGAATCCAAATACCCTCTAACTAAACCATGGGAAAAATAATTGCCATAGCCAACCAAAAAGGCGGAGTGGGGAAAACCACCACTGCAATGAACCTTGCTGCCAGCTTGGCTGTATTGGAGTTTAAAACCCTGGTCATCGATGCTGATCCGCAGGCCAATACTACTTCTGGGCTTGGCCACGATCCAAAGTCCATTGACACCAGCATCTATGAATGCATGGTGGACGGTATCAGTGTCAAAGACATTATTCGCAAGACATCCATCGAAAATCTCGAGCTGGTGCCTTCACATATCGACCTGGTCGGAGCAGAAGTGGAGATGATTAATATGGACAATCGGGAGGAAAAAATGAAAGAGGTAATTTCCTCGCTCAAAGACCTGTATGATTTCATCATCATCGATTGCTCACCATCTTTGGGTTTGATTACAATCAATGCCCTCACAGCAGCAAATTCAGTAATTATACCTGTTCAATGCGAATATTTTGCCTTGGAAGGTTTGGGTAAACTTCTCAATACGATTAAAATCATCCAGACGCGCCTTAACCCCGATTTGGAAATTGAGGGAATTCTCCTAACCATGTACGATGTCCGTCTGAGACTTTCCAACCAAGTTGTGGAAGAAGTCAGACTTCACTTCAAAAACATGGTTTTCAACACCATTATCCCTCGAAACGTCAGACTTTCTGAATCTCCAAGTTTTGGACTTCCAGTAATTGCTTTTGATGCTGAGGGGAAAGGTTCTATTGCGTATCTCAACCTGGCCGGCGAAATCGCCCAGAAAAATGGCCTCCAAAAAGTGACAAATTAAACATGTCGGAAAATAAGCCCAATCGGAAAAACGCATTAGGAAGAGGTCTTGGGGCTCTGTTAGAAGACAGCCCTGCAAAGCATAAATCCAATGAAATCCTACCTGAAGTAGCCAAAACAGGGATTTTCGAAATTCCTCTGGGAGAGATCCAGGTCAACCCCTATCAGCCGAGAGTTCACTTTGACAAAGATTCCCTACAAGAACTTGCAGAATCCATCATCGTCCAAGGGATCATTCAGCCTATTACGGTAAGAAAACTTGCCCCGAATGAGTACCAACTGATCTCCGGGGAGCGCCGCTTTCAAGCCTCCAAAATTGCGGGACTTACACAGATCCCAGCATATGTCCGCACTGCCAATGACCAGCAAATGCTGGAAATGGCACTGATTGAAAATATTCAACGGGAAAACCTTAATGCACTGGAAATCGCACATTCTTACCAGCGTTTGTTGGCAGAATGTAATCTGAAGCAGGAAGAACTGGGCGATCGAGTTGGCAAAAACAGGACAACAATCAACAATTATCTCAGGTTGTTGAAGTTGCCTCCTACCATTCAGGCGGCAATCCGCGACCAGCAACTTTCCATGGGACATGCCCGTGCGCTGATCAATATTGAGGACGTGGACAAGCAATTGGCCATTTTCAAAAAGGCTATCGATGAGGAACTCAGTGTCCGCAAAGTGGAAGCATTAGTGAAGGCTCTCAATGAGGGAAAACAGGAAAAGGAACTTCCCACCAAAGGCCTTGACCCTGTCCGTAAGTATGAAATGAACAAAATTCAACATCGATTGGCTTCTCACTTTGGTACTAAAGTCGCTTTGAAAGCGGATGAAAAAAACCGTGGAGAAATAAAAATCCCCTTCAATTCAGCCACAGACCTCAACAGAATCCTCGAAATTCTCGAAATCATCTGAAAAATTGAAAGCGTACCTTTTCGATACTGGAACAAAAATCACGACCCCATGGATTTCCTTGGGGCTTTTGCTTTTGGTATTTCTTTGGACAAGTCCGGCTTTGTCTCAAACCCAGACTGAATCTGAAACAACAGAATCGCGACCTAAAGAGAAAAAAGAAAAACCAGACTACTCCTCCCTTCCCAAAAATCCCCGAAAGGCCACTATCCTTTCAGCAGTATTACCCGGTGCCGGACAAGTCTATAATGGCAAAGCATGGAAAGTGCCCTTACTCTACGCCGGCTTCATGACCGATGTATATTTTATCGGATACAATAACAAACGTTACCAGACCTTTCGTGAGGCACTTTTCGCCTACGATGACGGAGACCAATCGCAGTTTCCCTCACTGAACAGGGAAGCTTTGGTAAGGAACGTGGACTATTGGAGGCAAAACAGAGATTTGACCATCTTATTGCTGGCAGCCATTTATGCGCTCAACTTAATTGATGCCAATGTAGATGCGCATTTGTCCGGATTTGATATTTCCGATGATCTCGCCATGAAAATTGAACCAAATGTCGGTACTTTCGCAGCTTCAAGTACATCAATGGGACTAACCCTGAAATTTCAATTTAAATAATGAACATTTTAATCCTTGGATATGGCAAAATGGGAAAAATCATCGGTGAAATCGCCGAGTCCCGGGGCCATTCCCTTGCAGCCAAAATCAATATAGACAACAGGGAAGAACTAAAAACTCTTGATCCTTCAAAAATTGATGTGGCTATCGAGTTCAGTCAACCGGAGGCTGCCGTTGAGAATATCAGCTGGGCAATGGAACGTGGAATCCCCGTTGTTTCAGGAACTACTGGCTGGCTTTCCCGAAAGGCTGAAATTGAAAAACTGACCTCGAAACAAAATGGAGCATTCTTTTATGCCTCCAACTACAGTATCGGAGTCAATATTTTCTTCAAAGTCAACGAATTTTTGGCTAAACTGATGAATGAAACTCCTGGCTATAAAGCTTCCTTGGAAGAAATCCACCATACCGAAAAGAAAGATGCACCTTCTGGCACGGCAATAACTCTTGCCGAGGGTATTTTTCGAAATATGGACAGATTGAAAGAATGGAACCTGGTCGGACACTCGCCCGAATATGAACATTCTTTGCCAATCACCGCCAAAAGAATCGACCCTGCTCCCGGCACCCATATAATCCGCTACAGCTCTGAAATCGACGAAATTGAGATCCGACACACCGCCCACAGCAGACAAGGATTTGCCCTTGGCGCAGTTTTGGTGGCTGAATGGATCCAAGGCAGAAAAGGAGTGCTTACCATGGATGATTTTCTATCTTTCTGAAACTAACATTAAAACATGAGTCAAACTAAAAAGAAAAAATCAGCAACCCGGGAATGGCTGGATGCGCTGGTTTTTGCAGTTGTAGCGGCCAGCTTGATCCGATGGCTTTTGCTTGAACCCTTTACGATCCCTACTGCTTCCATGGAAAAGTCACTTTTGGTTGGCGATTTCCTTTTCGTAAGCAAAATGCACTATGGGACTCGAATTCCTAAAACAATCCTCCAGGTACCATTAACCCACCAAAAAATCTGGGGAACAGAAATCCCCTCCTTTTCAGACGCTATCCAACTGCCTTATTATAGACTGCCTGGGTTTAGTGACGTGGAAAGAAATGACGTAGTTGTATTCAATTACCCGGTGGAGTTCCAATATCCCAGTGATCTAAAAACCAACTACATCAAGCGGGCAGTTGGAATTTCCGGAGATATAATCGAGGTCAAGGAAGGTGAATTGTTTGTCAATGGCGAGGCTTCTCCAAAACCCGAGGAAATGCAATATTCCTATGATGTGATTTCCAATCGACCCTTGACTGTTGATTTCTTTGCCGGATATGGGATTAATGCCGAAAGTTTCATGGCATTTTCAAACGGTTCAGGATACATGGTTTTTGGAACAGACCAGATGATGGAAACACTTAAATCCTCACCAGTGGTTGTTTCAATCACCAAGCGTATAGAGAGTCCTGGGGTGAATGATTCAAGAATATTCCCAAATGGCTCAAATTATGGCTGGAATGCTGACAATTTTGGTCCATTGCAGGTACCTGCCAAAGACTGGACCATAGATATGACCGCTGACAATGTACAGCGATATGGCTTCACCATTGAAAAATATGAAGGACACGATCAGGTGGATATGCGTGAAGGTGAGCTTTTCATTGACGGACAAAAAGTGGAAAGCTATACGTTCAAGCAAAATTATTATTTCATGATGGGCGACAACCGTCATGATTCTCTGGATTCCAGATTCTGGGGTTTTGTGCCGGAAGATCACATCGTCGGCAAAGCCTGGTTCCTATGGCTTTCCTTGGACAAGTATGAATCGATGTTCAATAAAATCCGCTGGAATAGATTCCTGAAAGGAATCAATTAACAAAAAACTCCGATTTGATCTGTCCCCAAAACGTATCCTACTTTTTGGGGACATTTTTTTTTACCAGTATATCGGTTCAATTCCTTTTTCCTTTAGGTAAGTATTTGCTTGGGAAAAATGCCGGCAACCCAAAAATCCTCTGTAGGCAGAGAGCGGACTGGGATGAGGAGCCTTAAGTATCAGGTGCTTTTTGGAATCAATCAATTCTGCTTTTTTTTGGGCATAAGCTCCCCAAAGCATAAATACGACATGTTCCCGGTGGGAATTGATGATTTGGATCACCTCATCAGTAAAAATCTCCCAGCCCTTGTTTTGATGAGAACCTGCTTGGTTGGCCCGCACTGTAAGTGTGGCATTTAGGAGAAAAACACCCTGGTCTGCCCACCTTGTGAGATCCCCATTTGGAGGCATAGCTGTTCCGATGTCTTCTTTAATTTCTTTCATGATATTCAAAAGACTTGGCGGAAAAGGAATTCCTGGTTTAACCGAAAAGGACAAACCATGCGCTTGACCTGGGCCATGATAGGGATCCTGACCTAAGATTACTACCTTTACAGATTCTAGAGGGCAGTGATCAAAGCAATTGAATATTTCTTTTCCTGGAGGGAAAACCAGATGATTTTGATATTCGTATCTGACAAAAGAAGCTAACTGCTTGAAAAAATCCATTTCAAACACCTTTTTCAATGGTATTTTCCAATTCTCATTAATTCTTACCTCCATTTATTCTGATTATTGAATTAGTATTTCCAAATTGTAAATTATATTCCTTTTAGCCTATAATCCAATGGTCATTGCAGTTACGAGAGGTATAAAAGTGAGTGTGGAAGTCAGCTATCAGGCGGAATTTTCCAATCCACACCAGCACCACTATGTGTTCACCTACAAGGTAACCATTGAGAATAAAAGCCAACATACTTACCAACTTTTAAAAAGAAAATGGGAAGTATTTGACGCTGCAGAAAATTCCAAAATTGTGGAAGGAAATGGAGTAGTTGGACAACAACCGATTTTGGAACCGGGAGATTCCCACACTTATGTATCCGGCTGCAATCTTAAATCTGGACTTGGCAAAATGAAAGGCTCCTACACCATGGAAAAGCTTTTTGACGGAAAACTCGTGGAGGTCTCTGTCCCTGAATTTCAAATGATTGCCAATATATTCCATAATTGATTTGGGGGATTTTTTTTTCTCAATCCGAGCTTTCCTCAATTATTGGTTAAGTAAGGAAGACCGATACAGTCAGCAATCTACTTTTGTTTTTCAGCTCTATTCCAAGCTTATCCATTTCTTAAAAGAACATAAAAATGGTGATCCTGAAATTGAAAAATTCAGGCGAAGCCTCCTGAAAAATCCTACTCCCATTCAGGTACTTGATCTTGGAGCAGGATCTAAAAAAGTCCAACAAGCCATTCGGCCAATTTCCAAAATCACCCGATATTCAACTAGCGGAGCCAAGTTCGCTCAACTCTATCAATACTTTTGCAGCCTTACTCCGGCTGAAAATGTTCTTGAATTCGGCACTTGTGTAGGAATTTCCACCCGATACTTAAGCAAATCTACAATTGGGAAACTTTTCACATTTGAGGGTTCGATTGAAATCCAAAAAGTAGCGCAAAGTCAACCTCTTGCAGAAAGAACAGAATTTATTCTGGGCCCCATAGACCAAACCCTTCCGGGAATATTAAAGAAAATCCCCAATGTAGATTTTGCTTTAATCGACGCCAATCACACCTATAATGGAACAATCAATTCCTTCACCACCCTACTGCCAAAAGTCCATTCGGGTTCCATAATCGCCATCGGAGATATTCATTGGACACCAGAAATGCAGCAAGCTTGGAATGAAATCAAAGCACATCCAAATGTTAAATTAAGTTTAGACTTTTTCGAATGCGGCATTCTCTTCTTTGATTATCCTGGGGAAAAGTCCGATTTAATCCTTGATATCTGACTTTTTCAATTTTATGAAGAGCTCCGAACCTTGCCGCTCAGGTATGGAGTTGTAGCAAGGTTCAAACTTTTCCAACTCAAAATACGGCTCAAAATAGATTCTGTATTCCTCAGCACTTCCGGCAAATGGTGGGCCCATTTGTGGGAATTCTCTATCAAATAAAACCCCAACCAACCGGCCTCCCGGATTAAGCAATTCATGCATCTTTTTGGCGTAAACAGGCCGAAGTCCAGGCTCCAATGCACAGAAGAAAGTCTGCTCCAAAACCAGATCATAGCTTCCCTTATGCTCAAAAAAATCCTGGTGATGTATTTGGGATTTGGTAAAGGCCGGATTCTTTTCCAAAAAATTGTGAATGGGCAAATTCGAAATGTCCAGTAAATGAAGGTTTTGGAAGCCCAAAGCCCATCCTGCAGCCACTTCATAGGCATTGCCACCTCCGGGAACGAGGATGTCAATAGTTTTAGTATGAATTTGGCAAAGATATTGATAAAGTGGTGGGGAAGCATATCCTATGTCCCAACCAGTTGCCCCATTTTGGTACCTGAAGGACCAGAAATCTTCGTCTAAATTCAGCATATCATAAGCTCCTAAACAGATTGTCAAACATGAGCACAAATTTCGAAAATGAATCCGGTCAAAAGAAAGACCAAAATAAGAACATAATTATTATCGTTCTTGTCCTCTTGGTCATCATCAGCGGGATTAAACTCTACACTGATTATGTAGACCGAACTAAGAAAACTGAAGAAATACTTCTTCTTTCTACCGAAAATAACGAACTGAATCAGAGACTGGATTCGGTAACATTCCAACTTGACCTCAGAATCAAGGAAATTGAAAAATTGGGTGGAGACATTCAGGCTCTTGAAGCCGTGAGGGATCAATTAGTCGCCGAAAGGAATTCTACCAAGCAGCGCAGCTCCTCCGAAATTGCAGCATTGAACGGCAAAATCACCAACCTCAATGGACTGATTGCCCAAAAAGACCAGGAGATTCTGGAACTGAGAGCTGCAAACCAACAGCTGTTTGCTGAAAATGAGGGTTTGAAAACAACACAAGCTGAGATCGAAGAAGAGGTAGCACAGCTAAACATTCAGAAGCAGGACCTTCAGGCCAAAGTGGACGTAGCTTCCATGCTCAAAGCAGAAAACATCAGCATCGCTGCTGTCAATTCCAAAGGAAAAGAGCGGATCGAAACCACCAAAGATTTCCGAAACAGACAAATGGAAAGATTGAAAGTAAGCTTCAACCTTGCTGACAACAAAGTGGCAGAAAAAGGCCCGAGAAACGTTTATGTGCAGGTTTTGGGTCCGAACTCCCAGCCTATTTTCGACGTGGCCAAAGGATCAGGAACTTTCATGATTAACGGGGCGGAGCAATTTTACACTGTCAAGCAGGATATTATCTTCGACAACTCTGAGCAGGATTTGGTATTCTACTACGAAAAAGGATCTGATTATACTTCAGGCACACATGAAATAAAAATCTTTGTAGACAACTATCAAGTCGGCTCCAAGACATTCACCGTGAAGTAAACTTATCCAACGAATTCGAGCAAGGCCTCCTTAACGGGAGGCTTTTTTTGTTATATACTATGAGTGAATTATGATTATGATTTGGATTACAGCCCTGATTCTCCTACTTTTGCGGTCTGTTAATTCAAATTCCTTAAACACATTAAAAAAATGTTCCAAAGAAATTATGAGACGGTATTCATTTTAACTCCCGTTTTGTCTGATATTCAGATGAAGGATACTGTCGACAAGTTTGTGAACTTGTTAAAAGAAGAGGGGGCAGAAGTTATCAATGTGGAGAATTGGGGTCTGAAAAAGATGGCTTATACCATCGAAAAGAAGACTACTGGTTTTTATGTATTGGTTGAGTTCAAGGCTGATCCGACTATCATCCGCAAGTTTGAACTTGAGTTCAGACGCGATGAGAAAGTTATGAGATTCTTGACTACTGTTCTGGACAAGCATTCTATTGCTTATGCAGACAGGAGAAGAAAAGGAGAATTTAATAAAAAAGTAGAAGTTAAGGAGGAACAAGCCTAATGACACTAGTAAACGAACCAATCAACAGAGGCGAAATCAGAAAGAAATATTGCCGATTCAAGAAGCACGGTATCAAGTATATCGACTACAAGGATCCTAACTTCCTTTTGAAATTCGTAAATGAACAAGGTAAAATTCTTCCAAGAAGACTTTCCGGAAACTCTGCGAAATACCAGAGAAAAGTAGCCCAGGCTATCAAAAAAGCAAGACATTTGGCTTTGTTGCCATTCGTAACCGATGGTTTGAAATAATTCGGTCTTGTATCGTCCAATCACAAAAGATCATTACAAATGGAAATCATTCTAAAAACAGACATCAAAGGTCTTGGCTATAAAAATGACTTGGTAGACGTAAAGCCAGGTTATGGCAGAAATTACCTGATCCCTCAGGGTTTCGCTGTACTTGCTACCGGCTCAAACAAGAAAATCCTTGCTGAGAACATCAAGCAAGCGGCTCACAAAGCTGAAAAAATCAAGACTGAAGCAGAAAACACTGCTGCTAAACTTGCTGAAGTAACACTCGAAATCAAAGCGAAAATCGGTGATTCCGGCAAAATCTTTGGAAAAGTGACGACTCTACAGATTTCAGATGCTTTGGCTATTCAAGGATTCGAAATTGACAGAAAGAAAATCTCCATCAGTGTTCCTGTAGAAGGTGCCGGAGAATTCACTGCTGACATTGATCTTCATAGAGAAGTGAAAACTAAAGTGAAGTTTGTAGTAGTAGGAGAATAAGCTCTCTTCAGACTGAAAAAAGAAAGGCTCGCATCACTGCGAGCCTTTCTTATTTTAAGCCAATGCTTTTTCTAAATCTTCAACCAATTTCTTGGCTACAGCTTTGGCATTTTTTTCACGAGCTTCCTTGAAAGCGGCCAAAGCCTGAGTTGCTTTTGCTACTACTCCTGTGGGATTTTGATCATTTTGAAAACTTACCCAGCACCAGCTAAGGTCAGCTGCAAGTTCAGTTTGCTTAAGTTTCTCAAGTTTTTCGATAACCTCAGCCACCAGTTTTTCCATTTTGTCTACTTTCATTGCAATATGTAATTTTAGTTTAGTTTTCAAATTTCGAAACAAAACAATGCAAATATTCCCATCCGAACAATATAACTGATTGAAAATTAACAAAAAAGCAATTTTCAATCGATTCCGACTGGAAATAATTGCTTCGAAAGGTTTAATTTGGAATGGTTTCCTAATACCCTTCTGTCAGTTCCAAAAATATTTTTTCTATCTGACTTCAAGTAAATTACACATATCAATCAAAAATCTTTGAAGTGCTATTTGGAAAAAAAGAGTCAAGAATCTACCTTTGTGACACTTTAAGAAAAGCCATGGCTTTCTTATAGCAAAATTGGCTGATGGTGTAACTGGCAACACGTCTGATTTTGGTTCAGAAGAGTCCAGGTTCGAGCCCTGGTCGGCCAACAAAAAAGCTTCCAACCGGAAGCTTTTTTCATTTCAGGAGGTTAGGGGTTCCTGTTTCCAGATATTTAGGATTATTTTTTAACATCCTAAGTCGATAGGCGTTCATCGCAAATCCTCCTAAATGCTCAGTAAGCCTGTAATTGGCTATCGCTCCCACTCCGGCGCCGATAATCGGAATCAGCTGTGCGAGCTTAGCTAAATCAATATAATCCCTATAGTCCAGCTGAAACGTCCTCCAATCAAATTGGCTTAGATCCTTTGGCAATTGCGATTTATAACTTTCCCAGTTTTCGATCAGTCCGATCAGTTCATTTCTCCGCTTTTGGCTCGAAAAGCTCAACTGAAAAATATATAGCAGAAAAAGCCGCTCGTGGTAATCCTTGGTGTCTGCCCCGTAAAGCGCTGCGATATCAAAAAGCATTTTCATCTTGATGGACAGGAATGCCGGAAAATCAGCAAACCCCAATAGTATCCCCCCAGCACCTGTCAATGCCCCTTCTACTGAAGCCGTATTCCTGTACCACTTGATTCGCTCACGGACTTTCGTTTCCCGGTCAATCAGCTTCATCTTTGGATTGGCAGTGGGCACTATCCAGCCTGAGCCTGTGATCACTACCTTGACCATATTTTCTATGGCAACTGTTATCGCTTTGTGGACTTTCTCAGGTATGATTTCATTGATTTTTCCCTGAAATCCATGAGTCAGCCTACTAAATAAGCTAGGAGATTTTTTCATCTCCATCAGCCAAAGTCCTAATTCGGCATCTATGTAATGCTGATATGAATCCATATCTTTCTATTTATTAGCCTATTAAACTTAATTTTCCCAACCAAGTTATTCCAATATAAACCAATCCTCACCAAACCCAACAGCTATGATCAAGCTCTTTTTATCTCTGATTTTGGTTTTAAGCGGATTCTATTTCCTCACTGAAAAAGAAGAATTGCCTAAAGATCCATTTGCCGACATCACTATCTGTCATACACCTTCAGATGATATGTCCCAGTTTGTTAACGCACCCGGTTTTGCATCCTTTCACCCATCTCCTATCTTTTTTGAATTTGATGCAAAAGGCGAAATGACCAGTTTTCCGACCTCAGATGGGATGCAGGGAAAAGGCTACCTCATCAAAGCTTCAGCACCCACCGACAAGTGGCTATTTGTCTACCAGGAATGGTGGGGACTCAATGACCATATCAAACATCAGGCAGAAGTATTCTACGATGATCTGGGTGGAAAAGTAAATGTAATTGCCTTGGATATGTATGACGGAAAGGTCACCTCAAATCCACAGGAAGCAGGGCAATTTATGCAATCAATGAAGGAAGAACGATTGGAAAACATTGTAAAAGGTGCAAAAACAATGGCCGGCCCAAATGCGAAAATTGCAAATGTAGGTTGGTGCTTTGGGGGCGGCTGGTCTTTGAAATCAGCCCTTTTAAACGGTGAGCAAAATGTCGGATCGGTCATGTACTATGGCATGCCTGTCAGGGATGTGGAAAAGTTAAAGACATTAAATTCAGATGTGTTGGGACTTTTTGCCACGGAAGAATACATCTCAGAAGCCATCATCAAAGAGTTTGCTACCAATATGGAAAAAGCCGGAAAGAAATTGACCTACAAAATTTTCCCCGCAGTACACGGATTCTCTAACCCAAGCAATCCTAAATACGATGAAGCTGCCAGCAAAGAGGCTTATGCAATGGCTATCGGATATTTGAAAGAGAAGTTTGGAGTTTGATCTGACTATCAGTTTAAAAACAGAAAAAGCCGCCCTAAAAAGGCGGCTTTTTCTGTTTTATTCAATTTTAACTTACTGGTATAACCCGTTAAAAAGCATCTTGAAGGTTCCGTGCGACTGAGCCCGGAAAGTAATCTCAGGTCCGAAGGCATAAAGCTTTCCTTTTCCAACTTGAGCTTCAAAAGCCGTCACCCCGTTTTTAAGGTATTGCTGACCCCAAGCCCATCCACTTTTTAGGGGCGCTTCTGTTCCAAACCAGGCCAAAGGTTTAATTCCCTGAAGGGCAGCTCCGGGAGAAAGTTTGAAGACAGGACTGTTGTTGAAAAGGACATTAGCTTTGTCCCCCATCCCGTAATTAGCCTGAGCGGAATTGTCCACGTGCATTTCCAGTACACTGCCCGGAATGTAATATTTATCCCCTGTCAGGGTTTTTTCTTTTCCGTCCACGATTTCCACAAGGGCATTTGAAACCGGCAAGTTCAAATGATAAGCGAGCGATGTCGCTGCTCCCACGGTAATGATTTCCCCTCCGTTTTCCAGGAATGATTTTAACTGAGGAACCGACTTGTCCATTGACAACCTGCCAAGAATGTGATGATAATCTGAAGGAATATCCTCTTTCTTTGGTTGACCTCCGCCACCATATCCACCGCTTCCTCCAGGCATTCCTGGACCTATGAAGAGGATTACATCATACTTGGCATTGAGATCTCCGCCGTCAATTTCTTGGGGGAAAATCAGCTGGTAATCGAAATGGAACTGCTCCATCATCCATCTCACCCAGCCAGATGGCATCGATCCACCGTAAACATCGTAAAGCGCAATTCGGGAAGGTTTGATTTCTTTGGCACCAGTAGGCATTCCTTTTCCTGACACAGGCTTGATGCCATAAGTCTTAGCAGCTGACTCAAGCCCTTTTTTTCCAGAAGAAGGAATATAAAAAGATCCTCCAGGTAAGCCGTCGGTCTCAGAGGAAGTTCGATAGACTTTCACTTTTGCTTTAAGCAGATCATTGACTGCCATGAATGAATCATTCACGCGAGCATCCAATAGGTAACCAGAAGCTGAAGTGACTGAAACAGGTTCCTGAGAAAGAAGTTGACCATACGCCACCTGTTCAAACGGCCCTTCAAATCCTTCCATAATTCGATCAACCTCAACTCCCATCTGAAATGCAAGTGTCCAGCCCGCTGCATCGTAAGGTCTGATTGGAGGGCCTCCCGGATACAAAAAGTCATTTGGGTGATCCTGAGGCTCAAACATATCCAGGACATGTGGCCTGAATGCCTGTGCAGTTTTCACGATATAGGAACCTTTTGGATAATTTTTACCAGCGACCGAAAAGTCAACTGTCGCCTTTTGAACCGAAATACCAGATTTGATCAACGCATTCAGAAATTTGATGGCTGTTGAAAAATCCGGTTGATCAGCAGAAAGGATATATCCGCGAGGATCTCTTTTTGTAGGATCCTTATAAACTGAATCATAAAACTGAATCGGTATACCTGAGCGAAAACCAAAATAAGCCGCATCCTCATCCTCTGTCACCTTTTTCTTTTGCGCAGCATCATAGGAATTTTGAATCGCTTGGGCATTTTTAGGATACCTCGTCCAGGTGTCTGTATTTCCACGATCAATGGACTTTTTACCCATCAGGTAAAAATTGTACAAAAGTTCATCTCCATGGCGCACTGCATGGTTTAGAATTGCATAGTTCAGAGAAACCGAATAGTCAATAGATCTTCGGAATGGCCATGGCCCTGGAGTCACCGGATAAGGAGTCCCATTATTAGGAATCAACCTATCTGGAACCAATGGAATAGAATAGGGAGAGGGACTGCCCACAATCTCAGTCAGTATACCGATCATATTGTGGTAATATGGGGTAGTTCTCAAGCCACCGTTCCACCAGGTGGAGAACACCGATCCGTCCAATCTTGTATAGCCAGGCTTGTCCTCTACATGCAATCTGTTAATCATCGCTGCACCGACTGCATCCAGACTTGTGATGATCAAAGGATCAAAGACATGGTTGAAGGGATCTCTGTAGGGAGGTCCAGCAACAACAGTGCCCGCAGGACCCGCCTGATGATGATTGTAAATAATCTGAGGAAGCCATTCCACATATTGTTGAAGGGAAATATTGGTGGACTCAGACATATTGTTCATGTAAAAGTCCCGGTTGTTGTCATGCCCTACATATTTCTGATACAAAACCGGAATGTCCTGGTTACGCTTGGTTTTGTCTTCATTTCTCATGTACCAGTCAGACATGATTTCCATTCCGTCAGGATTGACATGTACCAAAAGGATAATTACTTCATCCAGAATTTTGAGCGTTTCCTCATCATTTCTGGATGCTAGCTGGTAGAGCGTCTCGATCAGTTGCTGAGCACCCACAACCTCATTGGCGTGAAGTCCACCATCTATCCAGACTACGGGCTTACCTTCTTTCACCATAGCTTTGGCTTCAGCTTCAGTAATTTCTGCGCGGCCAAGTTTTTGTGAAATCTCCTTATATCGGTCGATTTGAGCAAAGTTTTCAGGCGCTGTGATCACCAGCATGGGCTGGGACCTGCCAAATTCGGTTTTGCCGATTTCCACCAGTTTTACACGATCACTCGCTTCATCTACCTTTTTGAAATAGGCCTCAGTCTGGCTGAAATTCGCAAGCATGTATTCATCCCCGATTTCAAAGCCAAAATGAGATTTAGGAGTAGGGACAGTTTGGGCTTGGGATAGTGAAACCAAAAAAACCATGGAAAGGAAAAATCCTGCATTTCTTAAAACTGAAAACTTCATAAGCCAAAATTTATTTTTCTAAAAATAGCCTATTTAAGCTCCTATCAATGACTAAAAGCTGCCAGCGATTGAATTTTTACAGGAAAGGAAATAAGTATAAGCTAGGTGAGTGTTTACTACTTTGAAATTTTTATAAACTCACCGTACCTCGGGTCATTTTGATTTTGTGCTGACTGGAATCCGCCTCCATTGAAAAGCCCCGGTCTAAGTTCCCAATTTTGGAAATCAATTTTCAACGCTCCAATCGGATAGGCCGAATTCACCATCAGGCCTACATTTCCTGACTTTCCTCTCAATAATAAAGAATCAGATCTTTGAAATTTATCCTGGATGACCATACTAAATCCAACACCTGAGTCGCGGCTATTATCGATGTAATTTTTTGAAACGAGATGATCTAGAATAAACTCTCCGTTACCTTCCAAATAAAGGTCAGCACCGAGCACTGAGTTACTCAAATCGAGAGATTTTCCTTTGGACACCACAATTCGATAGGCAATAAACCATTCTTCTTTGCCTGATTCTTTGAATTGGTATCCAAAATGAATCCCCTTATTGTCATTGACGATAGGATTCAACAGAATGGGCACGGAGGATTTGGTGTTCACTAATTGGGGCATTTCGGAAAATTCGATTTCAGGCTCAAAACGATTTTCCAAGTTGCTGTACCAACTAATCCTACCTCCTTTGATCTGAACACGGTTGGAGGAATCATTGGTCAGAAGCTGCCTCAATCTCAATCCTTGCGGACGATAATCGATCCGCTCAGAATAGCATGGGGAAAGATCTTCATTGATAAATCTGACGTGCTCAAATCTGGCCTCTAAAGGCAATGAAAACATACCGACTAGAAGTGAATCTTGTGGAAACTCCACTGAAAGATTTATCGGAATAATGCTAACATCGCCTCGGTTTCCGTTAAAATTTTCAGAAAGCTCGACCTGCTGAAGTTTGCCTGACTCTGGATGTGCCAGTAAAAGTTTATCTCCTTTATTCCAAATTTGAGCACCAAGGGCATTTACGGAAATAGAATTGATAGAACCGGAATGTGATTTGGTGGTTTCTGACCAAAGTGGCCGAGCCGTGCTTCGAATCATCCCATGGATATCCACGTTTTGAAGGATGAGATTAACATTGTAATCGATATACATCAGATGTCCCGGTGCTTCGTTGCCAATCCCCCAACCCGCTTTACATTTTTCTCTGAATTGCCCATCCAACAGTCCCTGGCATTCGCTCTTTTCTACCCTAAACTGGACCGTACCCAAAGTCCCAGAGACCGGTTTATCCAATTTGATCTCCGTATAAGTAATCTTTCTGTCTCCCCGCTTTAATTTGGGGTCAGTCAACGCATTTTGGGAAGCAAATTGATCCCAAGTTTTCCATTTTCTCTCAGTAGATTTCACTGTAAAAATTTCGCCGGCAAAGGAAATCTGGTCTTCAGGCTGGATTACCCAGCCCCAAACCTCAAACTGAGTTTCCGAAATCATTCCAATCAGACCGCACTCTTTGAGATTTTGTAAATCCTGCTTGATCACATTCCCTGGGGCGGGTATTTTATCAAAAAGTCTTACTTTCTTGGAACTGAATGACCTCCCAATCAAGTCCCCTTCCCCGTTGACCAACCAAAAATCGCCATTGGAATTCAGTCCGATTCTTTTCCCTTCGACTTCAATATAAGTATATTCTGATCCTGTGCTTGTCCCACCAGTCCATTCTTGACAGGCTAGGTGGAACCATGTGAAATCAGGGCTATCTACTTCAATCTCAAAATTTGAAATAAACTTCAACTTTAAGTTTTCAAATTTGAAAGCCTTTTGGGATTCCAATTCTACAAATCGACCGGGAGATTCAGGTGACTTTCCAATCCATTCTAGCCTTAGTCCTCCACTGGTCCGTGCCTTCATGTTGTTGGGATCTTTGGCAAACCAATCCCCCTCAAACCTGTAGGTGCAAAACTCCTTGACATCAGTTCCGTCATGAATTCCTCCCCCGTTACAATAACCCTGGTTTGGCATTGAACAACTGACACCAGGCCTAACAAATCCCAAGCCCTTGACCATTTGGTCTTTAATCCGGAATTGGTCAAAATTTGAAAATCTCTTAAGTCCATATTGAGTGCTAAGGGCTGCTCCATCAAAAAATATCGCGCCGGTAGGAGTTCCATATTGAACTACTTTCTGAGCATAAGTGGGAGGAAGTAATTGCCAATCAAAATCTATTTCAACCCGGCCACACCCTGGAAGGTCAAAGATTTTTCCATTATCTCCAAACGTCTCCCTAAAGCTCTCGGGAATCTTATCCCCAGTCCCATGCTCATCTCCAGTAAATCCATCAGAAACCATTAAATGGATTGCCGGTCTTTCACCATCACCAGTCCATTTAAATTTGATGACTGAATCAGGTGCCACCGAAATCTTAGGAAATCCCAGACATCCGTAGATCAGCCCAGATTTAGCAATCAAATTGATTTTTCGGTTAACCGAAGAAGCCCAAGCCTCAATTGCAAATTTATTGTCAAAGAAAAAAGTACCGTCTTGGTCGGTCACTTGTGAAGGATTAGAAAATGAACCGCCATTATAAGAAAAATCAACAATTAAGTTTTTTCCATCCCTGACTTCCAGCACCCTTGAATATACTACAGCTAACGCTGAGGGGAAATAATTTCTCCCATTCGAAGGATACATGGGGGAACATTTATGTATCCGTGAAGGCTCAAGCCACTTACCAACAAAACTTTGATCGAAAACGTCTTCGTTTCCCTGATATGAAACTATAGTCCTTTTGTCATCAATTGAATTATAACTCAGCTTTCCCCAAAACTGCCGGTAAAAGGCATTGCCGCCAAATTCCTCAAGGGTGTTAGAATTGCTATCACCCACCAAATTTTCGATTACTGGAGCGGGATTTTGCGGCTTTGGCTCGGTAGAGCTTGAATCAGAATTGTTTGGAGTCAATGACGTAACTGCGACAATTGCCACCTCAGGCAATGGATTGTGAGGGTTTTCAAGAGGTATAGTTTCAGAATCACCTGCTATTTCTTTTGGTAAAAACTCCTCCCCATTTATCATAAGGGATGCGATTTTAACTGGAATTCCATCCTGAGAATTTAATTCAATGGATAGATGTAATGGTTTGTCTTGGCTCATAAAAAATCAGTTAAATCGTAAAAAACGAAACGTCTTAAAGATACAAAATCAGTGAGCCCACCCCACGAAAAATGGAATTTTGTTTACCTACCCAAACAAAACATGGCTACGGAATATAATTCTGATTCGAATCCATTAGAACTTAGCCCATCAGTCAAAAATCCTTACTTTTGCTTCAATTCCTTCTTTCATCCAAAAAAATCCACCATGTCTGAGGTCAAAATATTTGCAGGCACGAATAGCCTAGGTTTGGCAGAAAAAATCGCCAAAAATTACGGGAAAAAGCTCGGCGATTTGACCATGTCCAAATTCAGTGACGGAGAAATGTCACCGAGTTTCGACGAGTCCATCCGAGGATGTACCGTTTTTATCATTCAGAGCACCAACCCTCCAAGTGACAATATTCTGGAGCTTTGCCTAATGATCGATGCAGCCAAGCGTGCCAGTGCCTATAAAGTTTGTGCAGTAATCCCCTATTTTGGTTATGCCCGGCAGGATCGAAAAGATCGCCCTAGGGTCTCCATCGCAGCCAAGTTGATAGCCAATATGATTACTTCGGCTGGTGCTGACCGGATCATGGCTTGCGACCTTCATGCTGGACAGATTCAGGGTTTTTTTGATATCCCCTTGGATCATTTGAACGGATCAGCTATTTTTGCACCCTATTTGAATACACTTAGGCTTCCGGACATGATTTTCGCAGCTCCTGATGTAGGAGGAGTTGCCAGAGCCAGGTCTTTTGCCAAGCATTTTGAAGTAGAAATGGTCGTCTGTGACAAGCACAGAAAAAGGGCCAACGAAATCGCATCAATGCAGGTGATCGGTGATGTGGAAGGAAAAGATGTGATTCTCGTAGATGATTTGGTCGATACTGCAGGTACACTTTGCAAGGCCGCCCAGATTATCAAAGAAAAAGGAGCTACTTCGGTAAGAGCCATCGTGACACACGGGGTGCTTTCCGGAAAAGCCTATGAAAACATTGAAAATTCTGTGTTGGAAGAATTGGTGATTACTGACACCATCTCGCCAAGACTGCAGTCTTCAAAAATCAAAGTTCTGACCGTAGCCGACCTGTTTGCAAAAGCAATTCATGCAGTGACCGGCAACACATCGATCAGTTCTCTCTTTATCTAAAATCAATTTTAAATATAAATACTTATGAAAACACTAGAGATTATAGGGTTTAAAAGAGCAAATCTCGACAGTGCTGCTTTGAATGAAATCAGAGATTCAGGCAATGTTCCCTGCGTAGTTTACGGACCTGGTATCCCTGAGCAAGTTCATTTCTACTCTCCTGCTATCCTTTTCCGCGATTTGATCTACACTCCTGAAGTTCACTTGGTTGAGTTGAACATCGAAGGCCAAATCATCAAAGCGGTATTGAAGGAAGCTCAATATCATCCGGTAAGTGAAACTTTGCTTCATGCAGATTTCATGGCTTACACCGAAGACAAGGTTATCAAATTTGAAATTCCTGTGAAAATCGAAGGTAGCTCTCCAGGTATTGCAAAAGGTGGTAAGCTGGAATTCAAAACAAGAAAGTTAAAAGTAAAGGGTTTGGCTAAAAACTTGCCTGATTACGTTGTAACCGACATCTCAAACTTGGATCTTGGTAAGTCTTTCAAAGTAGGCGAATTGCAGGCTGAAGGATACGAAATCCTTACTTCTCCAAATGTTTCAATCGTGTCTGTTGGTATTCCAAGAGCACTCAGAGGCAAGAAAGGAGAATAATCCAACCTTAATTGATTTTACAAATCCTGCCCCTTTCCGGGCAGGATTTTTTATTTTCGCAGCCCTGGATTGCAATATTTATGAAATGCCCATAAGAAAAGTCTTATAAACAGGGGACATTTATTTTGGGCATTCTCCCGAAACAAGTTCGGGACAGGCTATGTGGCAGATTAAAAACAAATTATAACACATGAAATCGAGCATATCGAAAGCGACAAACACCGGGATAATTACAACACCTGCGAGATTCCATGTGGCCATTTAAAAACAATTTATAAACACATGAAATACCTGATCGTCGGATTGGGCAATATCGGCCCGGAATACGAACTCACCCGACACAACATTGGATTCCTGACAGTCGACAGACTTGCTGATAAAGAGGGAGCAGCCTGGAAAAGTGATCGCCTCGTTTTTAAAACCGAGGCAAAACACAAAGGGAGGACGCTTCACATCATCAAGCCGACCACCTACATGAATCTCAGTGGAAAGGCTGTGAATTATTGGATGAAAGAACTGAACATTCCAAAGGAAAACATGCTGGTGCTAGTGGATGACGTCGCTATTCCTTTCGGAAAAATTAGAATGCGGGCCAAAGGGAGCGCCGCAGGACACAACGGTCTCAAAAACATTGAAGACCTAACCGGGGGCCAGGATTACCCCAGACTCCGGATGGGAATCGGAGACAATTTCCCCAAAGGAAGGCAAGTCGATTATGTTCTGGGAAGGTTTTCCCAACAGGAGTTTGATGAGCTTCCTGTAATCATGGACAAAGCAATAGACATGATTTTCAGCTTTTGCACCACAGGAATTGCCCAGACCATGACACAATTCAATGATTGATTTTAGGGGAGATTTGGAAATGACCAATTCTCCCTTTTTCTTTGCACCACTTCAGGAGACTGATTTATAAAGAAGAGGCGAGAGAATAGGCTCGATGACCCTCTGGCAACCATCCCTGCCAAGGAGAAAGGTGCCAAGTCCTACCCTCAGCGGGAACTATAAATTGGCGTAATTAGTACTGCCTCAATTCTGGTTCGGTTTCTGTCTTTGGGAAAATTCTTTTTCAGTCCCGGAAATTTCAATTGTATTCAAACCGACCAACCTATGAGTCATTTCGAAACCGATGCGATCCGAATTCAGCAGCGTTCAAATCAAAAGGAGCACTCCTCTCCCATTTTCCTGACTTCAAGCTTCACCTTTGAATCGGCGGAAGAAGCCCGCGCCATGTTTGCAGATGAAATCCCCGGAAACATTTATTCCCGCTATGCCAATCCAAATTCCTCTGACCTAATCGCCAAAGTCTGTGCAGCAGAGGGAACTGAAGACGGGATTGCAACAGCCTCAGGAATGGCAGCCATGTTTGCAAGTATTGCCTCCTTGCTTCAGCAGGGAGACCATATTTTGGCTTCCCGATCTTTGTTTGGTTCCACACACCAGCTTTTGACTCGGGTATTTCCAAAATGGGGCATCACCTCATCCTATGGAGATATTTCAGATTATCTAAACTGGGACAAGCTGGTTCAGCCAAATACCAAAATGCTTTTCATCGAAACACCATCCAATCCCGGTTTGGAAATTATTGATTTGGAATGGGCAGGGAAATTTGCAGCTGCTCACAATCTAATTTTGGTAGTGGACAATTGCTTCGCAACTCCCTATCTCCAGCAACCGGCAAAGTGGGGAGCACATATTGTGGCGCATAGCGCTACCAAATACATTGATGGTCAAGGCCGGGTTTTGGGAGGTTTGATTTTGGGAAAATCAGAACTGATTAAAGAGGTTCAATTCTTCACCCGTCATACAGGACCATCGATTTCCCCATTTAATGCCTGGATCCTTGCCAAAAGCATGGAAACCCTGGCTGTGCGAATGGACCGCCATTGTGAAAATGCCCTGAAAGTGGCCAATTATTTTGAAGGAAACGAAGAGCTCGAAGG
This sequence comes from Algoriphagus sp. A40, assembly GCF_002002735.1. Taxonomy (GTDB): domain Bacteria; phylum Bacteroidota; class Bacteroidia; order Cytophagales; family Cyclobacteriaceae; genus Algoriphagus. The sequence continues at coordinate 63,193 of NZ_MUNY01000039.1, forward strand.
GGTGAAATATCCGTTTCTTAAATCACATCCGCAGCATGAACTTGCATTGAAGCAGATGAAAGCCGGGGGAGGCATCATCACACTTACCCTAAAAGGTGGTTTGACGAGAGCTCAGCGATTCATTGATCAGCTCCAAATGATCTCGATCACCCCTAATCTGGGAGATAGCCGAAGCATCGTCACCCATCCGGCATCCACCACCCACAGCAAACTTTCCGCAGAAGAACGTGCTAAAGTTGGAATTTCAGATGGACTGGTTAGACTTTCTGTCGGGTTAGAACATTACGAAGACATCATCAAAGACGTGGAGCAGGCGATAAGCAAGTCTAAATAATACCAAAAAAGGTTTCCTTAGAATTAAAAGAGAAAAGTCTAAAGACAAGAAAGGCCCCAAAATTTCGGGGCCTTTCTTGTTCTACCAGGTAGTATGTTTGAGTTTAGGAAAAGCTCGAATAACGTCACTAAGGCTAATTTGACCTAATAAGTGACCGTCCTTTATGACAGGAAAACGCCGGATTTTGCACTCCAGGAATTTTTGTGCGGCATCAAAAAGCGACATGTCAGGAGACATCGTAATTACATTGGTACTCATATATTCTTTGACCTTGGCCGGAAACCTCACTGTATTCGTGTATTTCCCCCGAATAATCTCCGCCAAACAATCCCCTTCAGAAATAATTCCAACCAAAGCACCGGATTCATCCAAGACAGGTCCGCCGGAAATTTTTCTCTTTGTAAGGACTTCCAAAACCTGGTCTATTGAATCCTCAGGGTGGAAAGTGACCAAATTGGTACTCATGTGATCTTTGACCAAAATCTGCTGGATTGGGGCTTTAGGCTCCACCTCTCTGACCCCTTGATAACTTTTAACCATAGCTCAATATTTAAGGAAGAATAATAAGATACTGATTTTCAAAGACAAGAGAAATCAATAAGTGGAAATAAAAAAATATTCAATCAATTATTCCGCACATCTATTCTAGTGCAGATTATTATTTCAATTTATTCCTCAAAACTACAAATGGACACCACCTTGATGTAGGGGCCTTGTATAGCTGGTCAAATGCAAAAGTCCCAACCAGAATATCCATATCCCCATCCAGATCCAAGTCACCTTGTGAAATGGTCAACCAATGGAAATCCGGAGCATTTGCGACCACAAAAGGTTCAAACTTTCCTTTGGAAACTTGTCGGAAATAAATCAGATCTTGTTTTGGCTTTTGATTTTTATCCGGAAAAAACGAAATCGCAATCAAATCAGACATCCCTTCCTGATCAAAATCTCCCACTTCCAATCCGCTTGCTCCATGCATCGGATAAAACCAGGTTTCCTTAAAAGCTCCCGATCCGTCATTTTCGAAAATCCTTACTCCATGGTAATTTTTCAGGATTTGTGACTGGTCAGCATTATCCCCATTGACCAAAACCAAATCCAAATGACCATCGCCTGTCATGTCCAGATATCGGAAATCACTTGAACCAAAAGCTGGCTGAAAAGCCAGCAAAGTTTCTTCCCTGAATTTTCCTGTGCCCTGGTTTTCAAAAAGGACAATTGCCTCTTTGGCCTGAGTCATCAACGCAAGGATATCCATGTCTCCATCCTTATCAAAATCGACAGCAATAGACCTTCTAGCTCCTGGATCTTTTTTGAGAATCACTTCCTCAAAACCTCCCGAAGATGACAAATACAGACTCAATTTCCCCACATGATTTCCAAAATGGCTGATCAAATGATCCTCAACTCCATCTCCGTTCCAATCCGAATATTCCACATGGACAGGCCTCATCAGGTTCTCCTGAATAGAATTAGCAATCCAAGTTTGGCCTGGTTTGGAAAAGCTGCTCAAAACACCCAGGGAATCATTTGCCGGATCCATCAATCCCATGGACAGAAGCTGAAAGGAGTCGTCATTTCCCCATTTAATTCCCACAGGACCTACGAATGTTGGGATGGAGTCCAGTTGTTGAAAATTGTTTTTAGAATCAAGAACAAAAAGTGAACGAAACCGGTGACCCAACCAAAGATGACCAGTCTGGGGATGAATCTCCAGCATTGTGGTAAGGCTTGATCTGACAAATGGAAAGTTTGGTATTTCAAGTTCAAATCCCGGAATCCCATTTTTAGGAGTCTGCCTATCTGCTTGGTGAAGAGGATTTTCCGGAGCATTTTCCAGATAATAGGCCAGAAGTTTTGCCCAGTTTTCCCTTGAAATCAGAGGTGTCTTAGAATAAATCCCATCAGGCACACCTTCATCCTGAGGAAGGGCTGTTCCAAAATCCTCTTCCAGATACAAACCCATGCGCTTTCGCATATCCGGAAGGACCTTGGTTTCCCAAGTCTTTTTATCCAAAACCGAAGGCTCAGGCTTGAGATGACATGCCGCGCAGTACCCATTTGCCAATTGCTCCCCCGAAAGGTCCAGATCCGATTGCGCCAACTCCTGCAAATTAGGTGGCGGCTGTTTTCGCTCCGAAATAGGCCCACAACTCAACATCAACAACCCCAGACCCAAACCTATATAACTGCGCATCTTTATTACAATACTGCTTTAAACTCATTGACCAAGGCTTGATCCACCCCAAAGCGCATTGAAAAATCCAAGGGGGTTCCGGAAAATGAAAGCCCGGAATTAATAAACTGATTGGGAGAAGTTCTGGCTATTTTGCAGGAAGCATGGACTTCTTTCAGGTATCCGCCTTTTTTCAGGATCGGAACATGCTCAGCTTTTGTGCCGCCACCAGGCATGATGATAATCCGGTCATTGGCTTTAAAGAGCAAATCCTGAATCACGGGCAATCCTTCAGCCAGTGAATTTTTTCCTCCAGAGGTCAAGATCCGCTGAAATCCCAAACGAATGATTTTTTCCAAAGAATCCTCCAGATCCGAAGATGCATCAAAAGCACGGTGAAATGTACAGGGCTTATTTCCCACTGCCCGGAGTAGCATCTGACATGCAGCTTCATTTACTTTCCCATTTTCGTCTAAAACTCCAAAAACAAAACCGTCGGCTCCAAGCTCACCCAACAGCTGAATGTCCTGCTTCATCACGATCAGTTCTTTTTGAGAGTAAACAAAATCACCACCACGTGGCCGAATCATGACAAATACAGGAATATCCACCTCACTTTTCAAAAAGCGAAGCATTCCTGCGCTGGGAGTTTCTCCGCCTTCGGGAAAATTTGCACACAATTCCAGACGGTCAACACCAAATTGAGAGGCCTCAAGCGCCCCCTGTAAATTGAAAACTGGGGCTTCCAGCAGAACTTTACTCATGGCTTAAAATGGCTGTTGGAATCGATCAAAACATTGCCTGAAGCAGTGGCTTTCGCAAAATTGAATCCAGGATGAACGGCAAAAGCACCGGTTTCCCCATATTTGTTAACAGCAAGAAATCCGGCCTGGATATCTTTGATGTTTTTAGTTTTCGAGACCAGTCTTTTTACGGCTTCTTCGCAGGCTTCTTGGGGAGTTCTTCCCTGACGCATCAATTCCACAATCAGAAAACTTCCGCAAATCCGGATGATCGTTTCCCCTAGTCCGGTTGCAGTGGCCGCCCCGACTTCATCATCGACATAAAGCCCTGCACCGATTATTGGGCTATCGCCTACCCGACCGTGCATTTTATAAGCAAGACCACTGGTGGTACAGCTTCCTGCAAGTTTTCCATTGGCATCAATCCCGATCATCCCGATGGTGTCATGGTTTTCGATGTTGATGATAGGCTTGTATTCGCTGGTTACTTTCCATTTATCGTATTCAATCTGAGCATTTGGACTCAGCTTTTCTTCTTCCATCGGAAACCCCTGAGCAATGGCAAACTGCCTTGCACCTTCTCCTGCGAGCATTACATGGGGAGTCTTTTCCATTACAGCTCTGGCTAAAGAAATCGGATGCTTTACCTGACGTACAAAAGCAACTGAGCCACAAGAGCCATCACCAGTCATAATTGAGGCGTCCAAGGTCGTAATCCCCTCTCTATCCGGCAGGCCCTGCAAGCCCACTGATAGGTTGGTGAGGTCAAGCTCAGTGTCTCTGACACCCGCCTCTACAGCATCAAGGATGCTTCCGGATTCGTTAAGTTTGGTCCAACCTGCTGCATTTGCTGGGACACCATGGTTCCAGGTGGATAAAATGAGGGGTTTTTCTCCGGCAGGAGCTGTTTTTTCATTGGTTTGGGCACATGCTGCAGACAGGCCAGGTAAAAATAGAGCGGAACCCATAAGGGATTGCTTGATAAACTTTCTTCTTTGAGACATTGGGACTATTTTAGAATCTGGGATTCAAATTATCAATTTTGATCCAAATCCCTCTGCCACCGATCCATTTCCTGAAAAACTATTCCTATGAGACCATATATCCTGAAAGAAGCCAACTGGAAAGACCTGAAAACTTTTCGATTTGAACTGGCAGTTTTGCCTTGGGGAGCTACAGAAGCGCATAACTATCACATGCCTTATGGGACAGATGTCTTTGAAGCGGATGCCATCGGTGCCGAAGGAGCAAGAAAAGCATGGGAAAAGGGCTCAAAAGTCGTGGTTCTTCCGACCATTCCTTTTGGAGTAAATACCGGGCAGAGCGACATCTATCTGGATATCAACATTTATCCAAGCACGCAGCTGATTATTTTGAGCGATATCATCGAAGTCCTCAATCGCCAAGGGATCAAAAAACTGTTGATTTTAAACAGTCATGGAGGAAATAACTTCCAGCCTCTCCTTCGCGAACTTGGATTGAAATATCCGGAAATGATGCTTTTTACCTGCAACTGGTTTCAAGCTCTGGACAAGTCCAAGTATTTTGAAGAAGCTGGCGATCATGCTGACGAAATGGAAACGGCACTGATTCAATATCTGCACCCGGTACTGGTATTGCCTTTGGAGGAAGCAGGAGATGGGGCAGAAAAGAAATCCGTGATCCCCGGAATCCGTGAAAAATGGGCTTGGATGGAAAGAAAATGGTCTCAAGTTACGGAGGACACCGGAATTGGAAATCCAAAAAAAGCCTCCCCTGAGAAAGGGAGGCGATATTTTGAGGATGTGACAGATAAAGTCGGGGAGTTGATCACCTCGATTTGTGAGGCAAAACCGGATCAACTTTATCGTTGATCAATTTCTGGTGAATATTCCGACCGGAGTCATTTGTCCTTTGTAATCGATCATTACTGCCGATTTAGTGCCTTTGGGCAGGGTGATTTCTCTGGAAGATTGTGAACCAAAACCAGCTCCAAGACTCAGGTCGTAACGCTGCCTTTTCCCGTTTTCCAATTCCAGAATCAAAGCCATGGCTTCCTGACCGAAAGAGAGGGTTTTCCCCTCCAAACTCGCAGTTTTAAAAGCCAAGAGTTTTCCACGGTTTTGCGAGGCAAAATAGATCGGAGCACCTTGAGCGGAACTGAGTTTCACCAGTGCTTTTGCATCTCCAGGTACCACGAAACCGCTTTCCCGTGGATTGGCAGCTTTAAAATTACCTTTTCCATCTCCCAGCAAAAGCAGACCTATCGATGCATCAAGCCTTCCGATGAAGATTTCATTTCCGTAATCATTTCCCACCATAAGGATATCAAAAAAGCCGTCTGAATTGACATCATCGGTGACGATTCCGTTGGTTGGTGCGATTTGGGCCATCACTGGCAATTCATGAACTTGGAATTTTCCGTTCCCAAGATTTTCCACCCAAACAGTCCGATCGTAATTTCCGGTCAGAATCAGGACGTCTTTCTTTTCTTCTTCAGTGAAAAATGAGGCCTCAGTACTCAGCGCAAAGTATTTGTACCGGTCAAACTTCCTCCTGAACATAGGACTTTGACCGTTAAGATCATCCCAAAAATGGCTTGGAAACGAATTGTAGATTCCACCCGGTTTGTCTTTGTAAAATGCGAAAGTCACCGGATCCACACTGCCGTTGTTGTCAAAGTCTTTGGCATAGATTTTTACCGGTCTTTCAAAAGTTGGATGGTGGGAATTATTTGCACCGAGGTTTCCGACCACAAAATCCGAATCTCCATCCTGATCAAAATCGGCAGAGGAAATGGAATTCCACCAACCCAGGTAGTTTTCAAGTCCGGTATCAGGAAGTTTTTCAAATTTGTCTCCCCGATTGACAAAAACTGAGATAGGCATTAACTCGCCCACGACAATCAAATCGACTTTTCCGTCACCATTGATATCAGACCAAATTGCGTCCGTCAACATACCAACCTCGCGAAGTCCCGGTGCAACCTGATCCGTCACATCAGTCATTTGGCCGTTTTGATTTTTCAGAAGGAAGCTTTTTTCAGGAAGAGGAAATTTACCGATTGGAGAACGGCCACCCACAAAAAGATCCATAAACCCATCTCCATCGAAGTCAGCACCCCGAACTGTACTTCCGTTGGCTTTGACTGCTGAGAAATTTTGATCCGGGGAGAAATTACCCTTGCCGTCATTGAGATAAATCCGATCCAGATATTCAGCCGCATCGGGTAAAAATTCAGAACTTCCACTCACCAAATACAAATCAAGATCACGGTCATTGTCCACATCGAACAACAGAATTCCTGTTTCTTCAAAAATCGGATTTTCTCCAGGTAGAAGTTCCTTTTGAATGAATCCCCCATTTTCCTGTTGGGCATACCAAACCGGTGAAAATCCCGATGCCGACCCGATGACCAAATCCTCATGTCCATTCCCGTCCAAATCTCCGACAGCCAAAGCTGGGCCGAATTGTGTCAGTTTATGAGGTAGAGTCCGTTGGATGTTGAAATCAATTTTATCCTCCTCTTGATGGATGAATGAAATTCCCAATTGGTCAGAAACTTCCGAAAGAAGCTTTGGAGTGCTTCCTAAATTTAAAATTGCAACTGAGTCTTTACCCACATTGGCTGAGGAATAATCGATCTGCACTACCTGATTTGAAGAAATATTCGAAAGGTTTGACTCCTTTCCATCCGGCCAAATCACTGTCAATTCAGATACGGTTGCAACTGAATCCAACCCAAAATGAAGAATATCCTCAACAGATGACATGTATCCTCTCACAACCTGCATTTCCTGATAAAGAAGACTCTCTGAAGTTGGCTTAAGCAAAACTTTCGCGCCTAATCCCTGAGGGTTTTTGGCTGGACCCTTAAGCTTTACTCGAAGAAAATTGGGAACCATTTCCTGCTCATTCAGCAAGTTTTCAAACACAAAAGCAGGGTCATTGATATTGTTGACCACATAATCCAAGTCACCATCCTGATCTAAATCCACCAAGGCAGCACCATTGGAAAAGGAAGGTTTATTCAATCCCCATATATCTCCACTGTCCTCGAATCCAAGATTTCCGGTATTTCGGTAAGCGTAATTGGGGATTTTCACAATAGGAATGGAGTCCAAAAGCTGGCGAGTGGATGCAATGTTACCAACATCGGCTCGGTAATTGGCAAAATCCTTGTCCGTGATATCCCTTGGGAAGCCGTTGGTAACCAACAAATCCCGCAAACCGTCATTGTCCACATCCCCAAAAAGTGGCGCCCAACTCCAGTCCGTTTGGTAAACTCCGGCCATCAAACCGACTTCTGAAAACGGAATACCAGGACCGTTATTGACATGGAGCATGTTTCGGACATATTGATATTCATATCCGAATTGTTCGTTGTTAATGTAGGTTTGATAGACATTTTTCCCAATGGTTGTCTTTTTTCGGTAATTGTCCTCACCCAACATATCGATCGTAATCAGGTCCGGCAACCCGTCGTTGTTGAAATCAGCAATGTCCGAACCCATGGAAAACTGGCTTTGGTGCCTTAGATTCTCTTTTGTCTTATTTGAAAAAGTCCCATCCTGATTATTGATGTACAAGATGTCATTGGTGATGTAATCATTGCTGACGTGGATATCAGGCCAGCCGTCATTGTTCAAGTCTGAAACAACCAAACCAAGGCCAAATCCTTCAAATGTAATTCCTGCTTCAATCGTAACATTGGTAAATGTTCCGTCCCCGTTATTACGATAAAAACTGTCATTGTTAATCGCAGATCCATCAGTCACTTTAGGCCGGAAATTAGTTGGCTTGGCCGTTAACTGCTCATTATTCAAGACATAGAGATCCAGGTCTCCATCCAGGTCATAATCCAAAAAAGCAGCCCCCATGCTGTTTCCTGGATCTGCGATTCCATAGTCAGCAGCCATTTCTTTAAAAGAAACATTGCCTGAAGCATCTTTTCCCTGGTTTACAAAGAGAAGGTTATTGCGTTCACCTAGACCTTTTTTCATAGCTGTTGCTATATAGATATCTGGCCAGCCGTCGAGATTGATATCTACGATAACACTCCCGGTACACCAATTATCTGAAGCGAGGATTCCAGCATTTTCCGAGATATCATTGAATTTGAAATTCCCCTGATTTAGGTAGAGCCGATTCGGTACCTGATTTCCTGTGAAGAACAAATCAGGAAGTCCGTTTTGGTCAAAATCTGCAACAGCCACTCCTCCTCCGTTGAAAATGTATTCATCGGTCAGAATATTGAAGGAGTCAGATTCTATAATTTCATTGTTAAAGTCAATTCCGGTTTCATCCGGAGACCTCAAAGTGTATAGGGTGGAATCTTTTTTACAAGAAGTGAATAGAAAAACGGAACACAGAATCAAGGCAGGAAAGCAATACTTCATAGGGTGATTTCGGGTAAGACTAGGAGTGTTCAAATTAGCATTTTCCCTTTGGTAGAAAAAAAATGGGCGATAATAAAAAACACAAAAAAAGAGGAGGCCAAAAGCCTCCTCTTATAGATTATATCCAAAAAGGATTAGAAACCGTCGTTCTGTTTAAGAATATCGGCACCCACCAAATCAATCTGATCTTGAGGGATTGGAACCCATTTGAACTTATCTGTATATTTCGCTCCTCCTAGGGTGGCAGGAAGCTTCACCCCATCATAAGCGAGATAGAAGTCAAGCTCAGCTTGAACTGTACTCCAACGCTGAAGATCATAGAATCTGTGTCCTTCCATACCCAATTCAAGCAATCTCTCATGACGAACAGCCGTCTGAGCGGCAGCTTTGTCAGCCCAAGGTGCAGAATAGGTACTGATTACGTAGTTCGCAGCCATGGTACCATCTTCTCGCTTAATCTTGGAATTTATAGCACGGGTACGCACTCTGTTTACATATTCTCTGGCTTTTTCAAGGGAACCTACTTCGATTTCAGCTTCAGCAGCCAACAAAAGAACATCTGCAAAACGGATGATCATGAAGTTGATACCTGTGTAACCCGGAGTCCAAGAAGAGTTATCCTGATAGGTACCCTTTTCGGATTCAGCATAGATATACTTCTTTGGAGAATAAGGTCCGCCATTTGGCTGGTTTCTAATCCAGGCATTGCCCGGGTGGTCTTGCCAATCCAAATAAGGAAGTCCTCTTCTACCTACAGTATGATCCAAACGCGGATCTAACGGACCTGCATCTGGTGTGAAAGCAGCTCCGGAAGCTACACCCATGTCACTCTTCACCTCATTTGCCGGGCTATTGTATGACTTATCCAACAAAGGAAGGCCAGCAGCAGTAGTACGGAATGCGTTTACGAAGGTAAAGCTAGGCTGGAAGAATCCGCAACAGTTACCCGGTCCGGCAGGACCTGTATTGTATGGGAAGTTCAAGTCAAACTCTGGGTTAGCATTGTTGACTGAACCAGTACCAGCAGCAGCCTGATAAGCCCAAACTGACTCCTCATGGTTGTCATTTGCCCCACGGAACATATTATCATAATATGGAACCAGACCATACTTCTTACCATTAGAAGTCACCCCATTTGCAATTACATCGTCAAAGAGTGCTTTTGCTTCCGCAAATTTCTTATCATACATGTAGACTTTTGCCAAGTAAGCTTTTGCAGCCCAGACGTTCACACGACCCACTTGAGGTTGAGTAGCGGGTAAGCCTGCTACAGCAGCTTGAAGATCTGCAATTACGAATGGTAAAAGGGGCTTGTCATTTTTCACATCCTCAAGACCAGTTCCATAATCAACCGTCTCATCGACATAGGGAGTCAGGTTATAATCTCGATAAAGCTCAAAATAGAAGTGTGCTCTAAGGAATTTTGCCTGGGAGGACAATCTGATTTTGTCAGCTTCTGTCACATCAGGGCCTGCTGTGGCTAACAGTCTCAATACTGAATTAGCCCGGGCAATTCCTTCATAGCAAACATTGTACTTTGATCCCATCTCTCCACCAGCAGCGTTGTTTTCATAGCGCTGGATAGGGTTGATTTGGCTAAAATCTCCCGGGTCAGTGCCCTTATTGGCCTCTCCCCCTCTGATACTCCCCCAAACCCAATTGGAAGGAGACCCTAATCTATTACCGCGACCGTTAACCTGGGAATATGCAGCAATCAAGGATGCATCAAGTCCAGCCAAAGTGGAAAGTTGAGCACTTGCCAACTGACCTACTGGTGGTACCTCCAGGAAATCCTCGCTACAACTCACTGCTACCATCATCGCCGTGGATGCAAGTAGAGCGCCTATTTTTATTTTAAAATTCTTCATTTGTCTAATCTATTATAGTGTCTATAAACGATTCAAATTTTCATGTTAGGCTTAGAAGCTAAGATTTAGACCAAAAGTCCAGCTCTGGGTCACAGGATAGTTACCTACGTCGATACCAAAGGTAAGATCAGCATCACCGCCTACAGCAGGATCCAAACCTTCATAGCCTGTAATTGTAAACACGTTGTTTACAGAAGCAAATACTCTTGCTCTTTCCATTTTCATCTTCTGAAGCAAACTTGCTGGAGCTGAATAGCCCAAAGTCAAGTTTTGTAATCTTAGATACGAGCCATCTTCAACATAAAAAGAGTTGGAAACCTGGTTGGTTGACAGGTTAGTAACCCTCTCAATAATCGGAATTTCCGCATCCAAGTTTTCAGGAGTCCATGAATCCTTTAAACGCTCAGACATGGAAGCACCCAGGAATGATTGGTAGAAATCAGTAAACCACTTAGACTGATTGAAAATCTCACCACCGATTGAGGTATATAAATAAGCAGAAAGATCAAAGCCTTTGTACCCTAATGTGAAATTCATCCCACCTGTGAAATCAGGAACCGGACTCCCCATAAACACACGGTCCTCTGGAGTAATTGTTCCATCACCATTCACATCTTCCATCTTGAATCTACCTGGGGCTTTTCCATCCTGAATAGCATGTGAATTAACATCTTCCTGATCTCTGAACAGACCCAATACATTGTATCCAAAGAAAGAAGAAAGAGGCTGCCCAACTGCGTTTCTGATAGGCTCGATGCCTCGGAAACTTGGGTTAACTGAAGTAATGAAGTCCAAACCTTCTGAAAGAGAAACAATTTCATTTTTCAGAGTAGAACCAGTTACAGTCAGTTCGTAAGTCAGATTACTGGTCAGATTGCCTCTGGTAGTTACCAAAAGATCCAACCCTCTGTTTAACATCTCACCTACGTTTACAGCAGGGGCTGCAGCGTTAGATCCTGCGGTCAATGGAATTGGAACTGTGAAAAGCAAGTCCTTGGTATCCTTTTTCCACCAATCGAAAATCACATCCAATCGGCCATTGAAGAAGGTACCGTCAAAACCGATGTTTTGGGTAACTGCTGTTTCCCATTGCGCATTAGGGTTACCAATTCTGGATCTCCTGAAACCAATCTGTGCCCCTGAATTAGACCCGGTAATATCATAGGAAGAAGCTCCAACATTACCGCCGTAAAGCGAATATTGGTTGTTGGGATCCACGTTGTTTGAGTTACCCATTTCACCATATCCTCCGCGGATTTTCAAATCATCGATGAATTCAAGTCCCTGCATGAAACCCTCACCTGAAATTCTCCAAGCTGCTGAAAATGCTGGAAATACCCCATATCTGGAATTCTCACCAAATCTGGAGGAACCGTCACGACGAACCACGGCACTGAAAATATACTTGTCATTGTAAGTATATCGTAACTGACCAAAATAGGAATTGAAGTTTACACCTTTAAATTGGTCTGAGTTTACTTGACGGGTGTTTACCGGCAAGTTAGAAATCGTGATAAAGTCAGGGTCAGTTGAGAAAGGATTCTGACCGAGCGCCGACATGTTTCTACCAGCACCTGAGTTCAAGGCTTCCTGACCCAACAAGACATTGAAGTCATGCTTGTCAAATTTCTTCTTCCAAGCTAAGGTGTTGGTGAAAGTCCATCCAAAAGAAAAACCTGAACCTTCATCATAGCCAAAGGCTGAGTTATTTTCAGAGTTTTCATATTGAAGCCTTGTATAACCATAATAGTAGTAGTTGTTGTACTGCCCACCAATGGATGTTCTGAAAGTCAAATCATCCATGATATCCCATTCGGCATAAACGTTACCAAAGGCATTCGCATTGAAGTTTCTGTTATCCAATAAACCTTCTCTGTTTGCTACCGGGTTTCTTGGGTTGTTAAAACCTCTGGAAGCAGTACCTGCATAACCACCAAATTCGTCATAAACAGGGATAATGGATGGCATACGGAAAGCTTGAAGTATATCGTTTTCATCTCTTGATACACCACGTCCACCTGCACCACCTTGCTGACCCAATACCTGACGGTAAGTTGCCTGGAAGTTTTGACCGATCCTAATTCGATTAGTAACATCAAATTCAGAGTTGGCTCTCAGAGAGTATCTTTTGAATGAATTACCAGTCATAATCCCATCTTGCTCCTGCAAGCCTAAGCCAATGTAGAATCGGCTGGTTTCTGAACCACCATTAAAACCAAGTGAATGTCTGTGAAGTGGTGCTGGTGCTGTAAGTGCATCATACCAATCTGTACCTTCTCCAGTCGCTGCTCTCGTCAACTGACGAACGGATCCTTTTGAAGGATCAATGTTGTACCATTCTTTTTGCTGTGCAATCTGATCAGCAGAAAGAGGACCTGATTGGCCCGAGGCTACTCCATAGGCTCCAGATACTGGGTCTCTAGTTATCAAACTCAAGTAGTATGGCATGACAGGAGATGAACCTGTTCCAAACTGAGGGTGGTTGTAGGCCACAGGGGTGTTAGCTGCTTTTGCAGCATTGGCTTCTGCAATCCATGTGTATTCGGCGAAATCAGCCGGATTCATCATATCAATTCCAGTTCCTGGGTCGGTCACACCGTACATGCCATTGTAATCCACTCTGAGCTTTTTGTTTCTCGCTCCTCGCTTGGTAGTGTAAACAATTACACCGTTTGCAGCACGCGCACCATAAATTGAAGCTGCGGCGGCATCTTTCAATACAGTCGTAGATTCGATGTCGTCAGGATTTAGGAAATCCGTAGAACTTGTTGGCAATCCATCCACAATGTACAAAGGTTCGTTACCACCAAAGGCTCCGAAACCACGCACACGGATAATTGAAGAAGTACCTGGCTGACCGTTTGTAATAACGGTAACCCCTGAAACACGGCCTTGAAGAGTTTGCTCGATGTTACCGGTAGGGATAACGGTCAAATCTCTTGGGTCCACTGTTGCAATTGCACCGGTTGTTTCCCTTCTGGAATCGATGGAATAACCGGTTACAACCAATTCGGTAAGGGTTCTTTCATCTGGGGCCATACTCACGTCAATGACGCTTCTGGAACCTACCACCTGTTCAACGGCAGCATATCCGATAAAAGAAAAAACCAAAGTGGCTTGATCATTTGGGACACTGAGGGAAAACTTCCCGTCAATGTCAGACGCAGTTCCGGTTGTAGTGCCTTTAACCAGGACTGAAACTCCCGGGAGACCTACTCCAAACTCGTCTAGAATCGTACCCGTCACGGTTTTTTGCGCAAAGGCAGTACCGGCGGATAAGACTAAGAGTGTGAGACACACACTTAGTATTTTGTAAACATTTTTCATAAACATAGATAGATTGGGTAACAAGATTAATCTCAAAAACTTATTCGTTAATTGATTGTGCAATCGTTTGCGATTATTCTCAAAATAATGACAATAGTGAATTGGTTGATTTTTTGGAAACTATTGCGATTATACCGCGGTCGAACGACCAGCATGATAAAACCAGTAGGTTTGAGCGCATCAGTAGATGCAGATTGAGAGAAGGAAGGATTCTAAGTAAAATAGATCATAGGCTTGAATTTTGGGTTTAATTATTAATTGTAAACCTTCAATGTTAAATAATCTAAAACAAAATTCAAACCGACTACCCTAAATAATATTTTGATTTTTCGGCTACAGCCCAATTTTTACTCGGTGATTCTGAATAAAAACACATGAAAAAGTGTGAATAATTGTAAATTCATGAAATAAGTGAGCTTTAATTTGAAAAACCCATAACAAAAATTAAACTTCGTTACACATAATGAAAATAAATTTTAATCAACTGCAATTTCAGTAAAAAACTCCTGGCTTTTCCGGAGTTCTTCAAAAAGTGGATCCTGATAGGATCTTTCAGCCAATTGGCGATTGGCTGAAATTGCTTTTTTCAAATGGATCAATGCTACCTCGCTTTGCCCACCAATTGCGGCTATCATTGCCAATCCATAATAACCGTATCCAAATTCCCGGTCCTGGACCACCGATTCCTCAAAGGCCATCGTTGCATTGGCATAATCACCTATCATAAAATAGGCTAGGCCTTTATTAAAAAAGTCTTTGGGATCTGTAAAAGAGTATTCAAACCGCAGGGTCGCCAGTTTATAATCTCCCCTTAGAATATCCAAAGCTCCCCGAAGAGCTTCATTGTGCTGAAGAAAGTCAGGATTCAATGTCATCGCTGAAGCGTCTGAAAGTTTTTTGTAAGCCCCCCAAAAATCTCCCTGAAAAGCCAAAATCTGACCTTGATTATGGAGAGAATGCGGTGTGGGTTCTATCCGATAAGCCTGAACCAATAGCCTCAAAGCCTCCTCCCACAAAACCTCTTTGGAACCTTGATCCAAAGTTCGCTGAGCTTGTCGTATCCTCACCACCGCCATATTATTATAAGGCAAAGGAGAACGAAACAACTCTGTCATTTTTGAATAGATCGCCGCTTTTTCCTCCAAACTTTGAGTGGCCTCGGCAGCCAATGACCATTCTCCAAAAGAAAGTTCATTCTTTCCGTTTGTGTTGGAAAGTGCCTCTTTTAGTTTCATAGATTGCTGCATATTCAATCCCGCTCGCGGCTTTGCTGTTATTTCTACTTTTGCCACCCGCAACTTTGGGAAAAGATCCTGCGCCACTTGGGAAAAGCCTGGTACTTTTTTCAACCGTTCACTTTGCTCCAAATAGGTCTCCTGATTCATCAGGATCGCATAAAGCTCATCCTTGCGATTAGTGGAAATGCCTTTGTAATCGCGAAGCAACAACCTTAAATCAAACCAATCATTCCATCTGGAATCCATTTTCAGCGAAGCTTCTGGGATAGAGTTGACCCTTGGACCAAGTGCCTTTTTCACAGATTGAGCCCGGGTCATCCCCAAAGTGCTGTTTTTGCCTTCTGATACCTCTGGTGATTGGATGCCTGTGATTTTGATTTCCTGAACTTCCGGGTTTGCCTCCAGGAAAGCATCGATCCTTTTCAGCGTCTCCTGATTGGCAATGCTAGATTTGTATTCCGAATCACCGGGATCAAACATCAAGGCAAATTCCTCTTTCCTGGCAATTTCTTTAACCCGCGAACCAGTCGTAATAAACAAACCTACCAGTGGAATCGGCTCATCTGGATACACTTCCCCCAATTTCACCATCAGCTGAGGCGCAATCACTCCTTTTGCGAGTATTTGCATTTCCTGAGCCTGGGAACCCTCTTTTTTGCCCTGAAAAAATGAAACCTCCAATGAGGCCCCAGCCATCCAAGACTCAAATTTCAATGCAAACTTCTTTTCATACTCATAATTCGCAACATTCCGTTTCAATTCAATTTCTCCTAAATCGAGTTGGTTTTGTTCAGCTCTGAATTTCAGACTTACTTTCGGGTTTTTTGGTGTCAATATGGATTCTATTGGAATCGATCCTTTGACAGTAAAGCGAATTGAGTCCCCTTCCAGCTTAAGTTTATATGGGATTAGCTCTACATCCTTTAAAAATTTGTTTTCAGGCATTATTATTGAACTTGCAAACAAAAAATCTCCTGAGACCAAAAACAATATGAGCAGGAGTTTAAACATTCTGATATTGAATTGATTTATAGAATTCAAACGCATTTTCATTTAATTTTAAACGACTAATCCAACACAGGTCATGGAAAAACTGAAACTATTCTTCGAGGAGCGGGCCTTTGGAGTTTGCTCACGCTTGGGAGAAAAACTGCATTTCCCCATCGACAGCATCCGGCTTTTTTTCATTTATTCCTCCTTTGTGACTTTGGGCTCTCCCATTATCCTCTACGTGAGCATGGCAATGATGATGAAAATCCGAAAGTATTTTCGCAAAATGAACAATCCGGTACTTTTTGATTAAAGCTGACTAAAAATCCGCCTTCGCAAAACCAAATAGTTCCAGAATATAAAACGTACCGGGCCTGAAGTGGAAATTTCCGTTTCAGGTTTTTCTTTTGGGTTTTCATACAATTTCAACCTGTTGAAAAAGTCCCTATATCCCCTGAATACCGCAAAAGCAAAGTCTTTTTTTCCTGAAATCAGATAACCCAGTGCCGCCACCATTTCCAATACTCCTTTAATCACAAGTATTCCAAAATATCTGGGTCCTGAGACATTTTTATAAACCATGCTCAGGTTGTTCCGGATATTAAGGTAAAGTTTGTTTGGGCTAGACCGGTCCAAGGTCGCCCCTCCTTGGTGAAAAACGGTCACTGTGCCTAAGTATCCTATTTTTTCACCCGCTCTCCTTAGCCTCCAACACAAGTCAATCTCCTCCATGTGGGCAAAAAAATGCGCGTCAAATCCACCTTGACCAAAAAAATCATCTGCCCTGATAACCATACATGCACCAGATGCCCAATCCACCTGGACCGGGTCGTCATATTGTCCCTTGTCTTGCTCGATAGAATCCCAGATTCTCCCACGGCAATAGGGGTAGCCCAATTCATCGAGGTATCCGCCACCAGCTCCCGCATAGTCAAAAGTTTTTCTGTCCTGCCAGGAAATAATCTTCGGCTGAATTGCCGAATAATCCCGGTTTTGATCCAACCATGCTATCAAATTCACATCCCAATTGGGAGTGACTTCCACATCGGAATTGAGCAGAATGAAAAATTCGTATTGATCCCTCAATTCCTCCAGGCCCCAATTGTAACCACCGGCGTATCCAAAGTTGGATTGGAGTTTAATCAGTTGGATTTGTGGGAAATCCTTTTCCAAAAAATCCACTGAATCATCTGTGCTGGCATTGTCAATCACCCAAATTTCATACCTGCTGTTCCGAAGCACAGAAGGCAAAAAGGTAGGCAAGACCTGCCTACCGTTGTAATTGAGAATGACAATGGCTGCCTTCATCATCCGAACATATTTCCCAGGTCCATTCCGGGAATATTTGGAATCATTCCTTCGGTGGCTGTCTTCATTTCTGCTTTGATTTTCACCTCAATGGCTTCCATCGCTTTATTGGTTGCCGCGACGATCAAATCACTCAGCATTTCCTTGTCTTTTGGTGTTATCAGCGACTCGTCCATTCCGATTTTCAGAACTTTCCGATCTCCGTTCACAAGGACCTTCACCATACCGGCACCCGCTTCTCCCTCCGCAGTCAAGTGCACCAACCGGGACTGAACTTCCTTAATCTTTGCCTGGGCTTCTTTCACCTTGCCCATCATACCCATTATATCAAACATACCTTTGGAAATTTATTTTCAACAAAATTAAAACTCTATAAGCTCGGCTTTTTTTCACTTTTATTCTTCAGTAACCGGACTATTGAAAATCTCCAGTCCACAATACTATTCTAGAATAACTCAGGTTAACTATTTGAGCAACTTTTATTTAACTTATGTAGTACTTATTACTGACCAAACCTAGCTTCCAAATGAAAACCATCGAAACTATCCAAAAAGAAAACATTCCCCAGCTTTCTTTTTCTAAAAAGGAAGTGATTTCTGATCCCGAAGAACGAAATAAAAGGATGACGGATCTATATCGGTCACAAACTTTAGGAAACCTGCTACAGACAAAAGTCAAAATCACATTTGAAACAGCAGACGAACAAACCTACTTGGTGGATACGACAGTTTGGGCTGTTGGCAACAGTTTCGTTTCCCTGAAAGGTGGAGTCTATCTACCCATTCATGCCATCCTCCATGTAGATTAAAGTATTTTGCCGATCGCTTCTTTGATGCTCAACTTTACCTGCTCTCCCGAAACCATATCCTTGACAGAGATCTTTCCGGTGCTGATTTCCTCTTCTCCACAAATCCCCACGTAGGGGATTTCTTTTTTATTGGCGAATTCAAACTGCTTTTGAATTTTCACCTGGTTTGGATAAATCTCCGTTTTGATTCCGGCGTTACGAAACAGATTCAATAAACTCAGGGCATATTCAAATCCCTTTTGATCAAAATAGGTCAACAGCAATCGGGTACCGGAATGCGTTTCGGCAGGAAATGCCTTCAATTCATCCAAAACATCATACAGCCTGTCCACTCCAAAGGAAAATCCAACCCCCGAAACTCCCGGCAAACCAAATACTCCCGTCAGGTTATCATATCTCCCGCCACCACTTACGGATCCAATCGATACACCGTGAACTTTCACTTCGAAAATCGCACCAGTGTAGTACGATAGACCACGTGCAAGCATGATATCAAAGTCAATATTGTCCAGATTTTCTCCCATCTTAGAAAGAATACCAAAAACCTGCTCCAGCTCCTCCACACCTTTCAGTCCGGTTTGTGAATCTTTCAAAAACTCTTTTAAAAATTCGATTTTTTCGGCAAAATCACTTCCCAGCGACACCAAGGGAGCCAATTTATCCAAGGAAGATTCCTCAAAACCACGCTGAAGAAGTTCTTCTTTCACTTTTTCCCAGCCGATCTTATCCAGTTTATCGATGGCGACACAGAGTGGGCCTTCCTTTCCGGCCTCACCGATTGCTTCAGCAATTCCGGTCAGGATTTTACGGTTGTTGAGTTTGATGCTGTAGTCTTTCAACCCGAGTTTGGTGAAAACTCTGCGGATCATTAGGACGATTTCTGCTTCGCAAACGAGGCTGTCTGTGCCGACCACATCAGCATCGCATTGGTAGAATTCCCGATAGCGGCCCTTTTGAGGGCGATCTGCCCTCCAAACCGGCTGAATCTGATAGCGTTTAAATGGAAAAGTCAATTCATTTCGATTCATCACCACATATCGGGCAAAGGGAACTGTCAGGTCATAGCGAAGTCCTTTTTCGGACACTTTATTCAAAATCGCACCAGACCCTTTTTCAAGATCTGCTGCGCTTACATCTTTACTAAAATCACCGCTGTTAAGAATCTTAAACAACAACTGATCTCCCTCATCCCCGTACTTTCCTGTCAGCGTACTGAGGTTTTCCATGGCTGGAGTTTCGATCTGCTGATAGCCAAAAAGTTGGAATGTTTCTTTGATCGTATCCAAGATGTAAGTCCTTCGGGCCATCTGCACAGGTCCAAAATCTCGGGTGCCTTTAGGCAAACTCGGCTTTTGCATGGGTGATTTTTGGTGAATGAAGGCCAAATTTATTTAAAAATCGGCAAAAGCATGCCCAAAATTCGGTTTAACTCCTGAATAAAATCAGAAGATTTGTAGGCAGAAAAGATTTGTTTCCTTACTTTTGCGCTTCGTTTCGAATTCAAAAATTTAAACATATACGGCCATGGCAGTTACTACACTGAAGAGAAAACTTAAAAGAAAAAGACAAGGTCAGAAAGCTCGCGTGATCAAAATCAAGCAATTGAGCGCTAAGCCGGTGATCAAAAACGTAGATGTAGAAGCGCTTAAGGCTTCTTTCGCTAAGTAATCACCAGTCTTTAAAGATATTAAGGCGGCCAATCGGTCGCCTTTTTTATTGCCCTCTTTTTCCCAATTCCACCACCCGGAGGTTCTGGATTTTTCCCCGATCTAGTTCAAAAAGCAACATCGTCCGCATAATATGGAAGCCTTGCTGACCAATTGCCCCGGGGTTCATAAACAGGCAATTCAGCCCCTTATCAAACTCCACTTTGCAGATGTGCGAATGGCCGCAAATGAAAAGTTGCGCGCCAAATGACTTGATCTTTTCCTTCACACCTTTGGCATATCTGGAAGGTTTTCCGCCGATATGAGTCATCAAAACTCTCACACCTTCCAGCTCAAATTCCTGCCATTCCGGATATTCTTGTTGGACTTCCTGATCGTCAATATTTCCAAAAACGGCCCGAATCGGCTTTCCCTGGGGAAGCGCTTCCATCACTTCCAAGCTTCCGATATCCCCGGCATGCCAGATTTCATCCACTTCCTGCAAATAGCTGAGCGTTGTGTGATCAATGTAACTGTGGGAGTCTGAAATCAATCCGATCTTTTGGGGCATTTTGAAACGAAAGGGGTTTAATTTTCGGTTCAATATGGCAGACCTTATTCATTTATTCAACCCAAAGTCATGAATACTAAACTTGTATATCTATTTGTGTTCCTTTTGTTCGGAGCATCCTCTTTTGCCCAAACTGCTGAAAAGGATTCCATTAAGGTCATTTCTATAGAAAAATTTGAGAAAATGGCTGACAAGAAAACAAATATGGTGGTCGATGTCCGAACCCCGGAGGAAGTTGCAGAAGGCCATTTGGCTGGATCGCTAAACATCAATTTTCTTGGAGAAAATTTCGCCCAGGAAATTGAAACACTTGACAAGAAGAAAACTTATTTGCTATACTGCCGAACAGGCAACAAAAGCAGAAAGGCCGCAGATCTGATGGAGAAAGCGGGTTTCAAACATGTGTACATGCTGGAAGGCGGCATAACCGCCTGGAATGAAGCAGGAAAACCGGTAGAAAAATGAATAAAATCCAATCGATCAACCCTTGGACCGGAGAAGTGACCAAAGAATTTGAACCACTATCACTCCGTGAAATAGAAATCAAAACAGAAGCAGCTGCGAAATCTTTCGAGTCCTGGAAAAATACACCGATCTCAGAAAGAGCGGGATTGATGAAAAAAGCAGGTGAAATTCTCCGGAAAAACAAAGAAGCCTACGCCCGTCTCATCACTTTGGAAATGGGAAAAATAATCCGAGAATCCAGGGCGGAAATTGAAAAGTGCGCCTGGGCCTGCGAGTATTATGCTGAAAATGCCGCCGAATTTCTTTCCAGCGAAAAAATCAGCCTTCCCGATGGCAAAAAAGCCAAAATCCTTCACCAGCCTTTGGGCGCGATCCTGGCAGTAATGCCCTGGAATTTTCCCTTTTGGCAAGTTTTCCGGTTTGCGGCTCCTACGCTGATGGCAGGGAATGTCGGCATCCTAAAACACGCCTCAAATGTCCCTCAATGTGCCCTGGCCATCGAATCGGTCTTTCGGGAAGCAGGATTTCCGGAGGGAGTTTTCCAAAGCTTTTTGATCGATTCCAAGGCTACTTTGGCACTTTTGGAAAGAGATGAAATCAAAGCAGTCTCTCTGACAGGAAGTGAAAAAGCCGGAGCGGCAGTTGCTTCAGCAGCCGGGAAAAACATCAAAAAATCGCTTCTGGAGCTCGGAGGAAGCGATCCATTCATTGTTTTAGCTGATGCTGATATTGAAAAAGCAGCAGAAACAGCCGTCAAAGGCCGAATGGTCAACTTTGGGCAAAGCTGCATCGCGGCGAAGCGATTTATCATTGAGGAATCGGTTTTTGAGCCCTTTTTGGAAATTTTCAAAGAAAAAATGGGTCTGCTCAAGGGCGGTGATCCAATGGACGAAACCGTCGATTTCGCCTGCATGGCTAGACCTGATCTTGCCGCCGAGCTATACGAACAGGTCAAAAAGTCCGTGGATTTAGGCGCGAAAGTCTTGCTTGGTGGCCTGAAGCCCAAGGAAGGAAGTTCAGAATTTTCACCGACCATCCTTACCGATATCCCGGAAAATCCTCCGGCTTTTTCGGAGGAATTATTTGGCCCGGTGGCAATCCTTTTCAAAGTGAAAAATACCGCTGAAGCAATCAAAATCGCCAATTCCACAGAATTTGGACTAGGAGCTTCCCTTTGGACAAAGGATGCGGAAAAGGCAGAAATCCTTGCCGTCGAAATCGAAAGCGGTGCCGTTTTTATAAACTCTATGGTCGCTTCTCAACCTGCACTTCCGTTTGGAGGAATCAAAAAGTCGGGATTTGGGAGGGAACTGGGCAGGCAGGGCATTCTGGAATTCGTCAATACCAAAACCGTCTATCTGGGCTAAAAACCTTCCCGGATAAAGAACAGGGCGTCTTTTGCTTTTGCCCGATTCCTTTCTATTTTTACGAGCCAAAATTTTGTCTTAGACCAATGAGAGAAATACAATTTCGGGAAGCTTTGAGAGAAGCGATGTCCGAGGAAATGAGACGTGATAAAAACGTTTTTTTGATGGGTGAAGAAGTTGCTGAGTACAACGGCGCTTACAAAGTATCCCAGGGAATGTTGGACGAATTCGGTCCAGAGCGGATTATCGATACTCCTATCGCCGAGTTGGGCTTTGCCGGCTTGGGTGTGGGTGCTGCGATGAGCGGACTGAAACCGATTATCGAATTCATGACATTCAATTTCTCTCTGGTTGCAATAGACCAGATCATCAACTCTGCTGCGAAAATGTATGCGATGTCCGGCGGAGCTTATTCCGTGCCGATTGTATTTCGCGGTCCGACTGGAAACGCCGGTCAACTTGGTGCTACTCACTCTTCCAACTTCGAGAATTGGTTTGCCAATACTCCGGGTTTGAAAGTGATCGTGCCATCTAATCCATACGATGCCAAAGGCCTGATGAAAGCCGCTATCCGTGACCCGGATCCTGTGATTTTCATGGAATCCGAAGTGATGTATTCCGACAAAGGCGAAGTCCCTGAAGGCGAATACCTGCTTCCGATTGGTGTTGCTGACATCAAGCGCAAAGGAAAAGATGTGACTTTGATTTCCTTCGGCAAAATGATGAAAGTGGCTTTGGAAGCTGCTGAAATCATGGCCAAAGAAGGAGTCGAGTGCGAGGTGATTGACCTGAGAACGGTCCGCCCGATCGACTATGCGACCTGCCTGGAATCTGTAAAGAAAACCAATCGAGTTGTCATCGTGGAAGAAGCCAATCCGATTGCCGGAATTTCCTCAGAACTGACCTACCACTTCCAGCGATATGCCTTCGATTACCTCGATGCACCGGTGATTCGTGTCAATTCCATGGATATTCCTTTGAGCTACGGCCCAAGCTACATCGAGGCTACACTTCCCAATGTGAAGCGAACCATCGATGCAATCAAAAAAGTAACGTATAAAGCTTAAATTCACCCTACCGAAACAAAAAAGCCCGACTCAATTATGAGCCGGGTTTTTTTATTGTCCATTATCTATCTTATGGAGGTTAGACTAAAAATGCCTTCCAAGGTTTAGTCTTTTGTAACAAAAAAGCCCGGCCCCACTGTGGCCGGGTTTTTTGTTACCCAATCTATCTATTTTAAAGTTTTGGAATCCTTTGATTTCCCCGGAATTAAAATCCCCGAAGAAAAAACCCTGAAATCTTAAATCAGGGTTTTTTATGTTTTATCTGTTTCGGACTGGTGCTGCACCGCCACCAGCGTTTTGATTTTCACCTTGGCCACCGTCTCCTCCATCTTTCAAGTCATCGTTGTTGATGGATTTTTTACGTCTGGCACGCTGATCCATGCTCATTTTGCCTATTCTGTAGCTGAAGTTCACCTTCAGGTTCATGTTTCGCATCGCATTGGTGCTATTCTGCATGATTGTAGGAGTAATGATTTCGTTGTTGATCTTGAATTCCTTCATCAGGAAGTTTTCAGCACCGAAACCAATGGAGCCCTTTTTCTCAGCAAACTGCTTGTTGAAGTTCAAGCCGTACATCGCAAAACCTCCTGAGCTACCCTGTAGCTGAACCTGGCGTCCTCTGGCAAAAGAGAATACCTGGATCTGCCAGTCTTTTGGAAGTGTGTAGTTACCGAACAATCTACCGCTGATCACAAATCCGTCGTTCTTCGCAGCAAACTGTGGATCTGACAAGCCATTGTCAAGCATCGCATAGTAAAGGTCTGTACCGCCGTTCAGCGACAGCTTGTTGCTGATGTTGATGTTGAAGAAGATGTTGGTACCAACCGCACGTTCCTGACCGATGTTGTCGTAGGTAGTGGAGATCACGCCATCGTTTCTAACTGTTCTCAAAGGCTGGATAGAACCGGTAGTGTTTCTGAAGAAACCAGTGAAATTCAATGTAGTACTTTTGATAAAGGTGCTGTAGCCCAATTCGTAGTTGTCAGTCATCTCAGGATCCAGTTCTGGATTACCCTGGGAGATCTGCTGAGGGTTGGAGATATCGATGTTTGGGTTCAGGAATCTCAGCGAAGGACGCTGAATTCTTCTGTTGTAAGCAGCCTTGATCAAGTTGCCGTTTTTCAGTTTTCTACTGGCATTCAAGCTTGGCACAAGAGTTCCATACGAAGGAATCTCAGCTTCAAATTCAGTTTTGAAATCCGCCTTGATCGTGGTGTATTCATATCTCAATCCTGCTTTCAGTGTATAATTAGTCAGGAAAGGAGTCGTATAGGACGCATATCCTGCAGTCACATTTTGGTCATAGCTAAACTCGTTGTTCAGAGAAGGATCTTCCAATTCTACAAACTCCCCATCTTCACCCTCAGCCAAGAAGTAGGAGAAATCGGAATAGGCCTTTCTCAGGATATTCTTCGCTCCATATTCCAGGATTTTGTTGCCTTTTTCATCCAAAGGAGTCACATAATCCAACTGAACGGTAAATTCTTCATTCTTGCTTGGGTTGACGTTTCTAGTTCTGGAAAAGACTTCGTCCAAATCCTCATTGTCAAACAGGGTATTGGTGAAGGAATTATCACGGTCATTGTTACTGTAAAGAGTCAGGAAGCTTAACTCTCTGCCTTTTTTCTCAAAAGTCCGGGTATAGTTCAAGCTGACGTCGACGGAGTTAGAATTGTCAATCGTGTTGGTTCCACGGTTTTGAGTTCCTCTTAGCACATCACCCAAATAGTTTTGAGTGAGGAAGTCGGTCTGCCAGTTTTCGGAGTTTCTCAGACCAAAGTTCACAGCACCGGTAAGGAAGTTATACTCATTGATATCGTAGTCCACACCGAAGTTGTATCGACCGAAGACATCCCGGCGTTCTGTATCAGCTGATTGCATTGAAGTAGACACTGTGCCGTCAGCATTGTTGGTCACCTGCTTGTTTTCAAAGCTTCCCAGGATGTTGTATCCAGCTCTGCCAAATCCGCCCAACGAGAATCCGAACTTACCTTTTCTGGCACTGCCCTGAAGTCCAAGATTTGAGCCTCTCAGTCCAAAACCGGTGTTGACATTCAAGGTGGCACCCTGAAGCGTGTTTTTCTTAGTTATAATGTTGATGACCCCTGAGGTACCTTCTGCGTCAAATCGGGCAGATGGGGAAGTTATTACTTCTACGGCCTTAATCTCATCTGCAGGAATCTGCTTAAGCGCATCCGATATAGAGGAAGCTGCGATAGCTGAAGGTCTGTTGTTGATCAATACCAGGATATTGGAGCTACCTCTCATGGAGACGTTGCCATCAAGATCCACGGAGAGCATCGGCACTCTTCTCAATACGTCCGTACCGTCACCACCTGCAGTGGTCTTGTCGTTTTCTGCCTTATAGATTGTGCGGTCTACGCGCTCCTCAATAAGTTCACGTTGGCCTTGTACAGTTACTTCTTCCAAAGCCACCCCTTCGTCGGTCATCCCGATTTCCCCTAGGTTGATGTCAGTGGAAAGGGAATTAATATTGACGGTTCTCTTGATCGTCTCGTATCCCAAAAAGGTAAGATGAAGTTCATATTCTCCCAGATCATATCCGGTGATATAAAAAACACCATCACCGTCGGCCACGGCACCGGAAGTGCTCACGTCCGTACCTACTTTATATAGTGCGGCAGTGGCATATCCTACGGCCTCCCCTGTCTTAAGATCCTTGGCGGTTCCGATGATTCGGCCTGCCGTTGTTCCAGCCTGTGGTTGCTGGGCTAATGTCATGCTCGTTCCGATAAAGAAAAAAGCAAATGCTAGATTGAGTAAATTTTTCATGGTTTTGTTTTCAAAAGAGGGCTTCTGCCATTTGATACCCCAAAGTTGGATGCAAAGTTTCGCCCTAAAAAATGTAATAGACCAGCAGGTGCATCCTGTCGACAAATACCCCCAAATCCAAGACAAAGCCCATAGACTGGTCAATTCCCGGCTTCATCCTCCCAAAAGTGGTTTCCATAGGCCAAAACACCGAATTGGTAGATTTGATTTGAGGGTTAACAGTAATTTCTTTTAGTTTGGAGACTGAATATCAACCTCATGCTATCCTTCTCACCCAAAAAACGTCTTTCGGCACTAGTACACATTCTGGGTTGGTTTATGCTCTGCATTGTGTTATTGCTGCTTTCTCCACTTTCATGGAGAATGGGCGAAGTGGAACTGCCCATCCAATTTTGGTGGAAACAGGTCTTTCTGGTAGTCCTTCTGATTTCCATCTTTTATACCAATGCCGCCATTATAGTCCCCAAAATCCTGCTCAGGGGTAAGAACTACTTATACCTTTTGGTTATAATCTTGGGAGCAGTATTTTTCTATGGATTCGTAATCTACTTCGAGCAGTTTATCAACTATGGGGAAAAAATGCATCAGGTATTCAATCCCGACAAGCCTTATATACCCGGTGGAAAAAGATGGATGCCTGGAGATGTTTTTCACCTGATGCTTTATGTTATTTCCATCGGTTTGAGTACTTCTCTTGCTCTGGTACAGAAATGGCAAAAAGACGAATCCCTGCGCCGGGAACTTGATCGACAGCGGATCAATACCGAACTGTCTTATTTAAAGGCTCAGATCAATCCTCACTTCTTCTTCAACACACTCAATAACATCTATGCACTCACCAATCTGGACGTGAAAAAAGCTCAGGAAGCTCTTCTCAAGCTGTCCAGAATGATGCGCTATGTGCTCTACGAAAATCAAAAAAATGAAACTCTCCTTAGCAAAGAGGTCAAATTTATCGAAGATTACATTGAGCTGATGAAAATGAGAATGACCGAAAAGGTCAAACTCAAAATCGAAATCGAAGAACCAAAAGAAGATTTGGTCATTGCGCCGATGTTGTTGTTGCCCTTTTTGGAAAACTGCTTCAAGCACGGTGTAAGCTCCCAACAGGAAAGCGAAATTCTGGTCAAACTGGAAGTTATGGGCGATACGCTCTTTTTCGAAACCAAAAACCATATCTTCCCACTCAATCCGGACAGTCCGGAGGCAAAAGAAAACGGCATTGGATTGACCAATACCCAACGACGTTTGAGTTTGCTTTATCCCAATAAACACCGGCTTAAATTCGGCAAGGACGAATTAACCCATCAGTATTCAGTCAATCTCACTATCAATCTCACATGATTCTGAAATGTGTTGCCATAGACGATGAGCCTCTAGCGCTTGAACTGCTGAGCAAATTTATCAGCCAAACCGCATTTCTGAAACTGGAAGGCCGGTTTTCCAACGCAATAGAGGCATTGGGATTTATCAATCAGAACGAGGTTCAGCTCATTTTTATGGACATTCAGATGCCGGATCTTTCAGGCATGGAGCTCGCCAGAATTTTGGACGGGAAAAAGAACTCCGATAAAACACGCATCATTTTCTGTACAGCCTACCATCAGTTTGCGATCGAAGGGTACAAGGTGGAAGCTTTGGACTACCTGCTGAAGCCTTACAGCTATGAAGATTTCCTCAATGCTGCTACCAAAGCCTACCAATATTTCGACAGGGTCAATAATGCTCCTGCTCCAAAAACCCTAGAACCAACAGCTCAGCAGGATTTTATTTTCCTGAAAGTCGAGTACCAGCTGGTCAAAGTAAAGCTCAAAGACATCACTCATGTGGAAGCTTACAAGGATTATGTGAAAGTTCACCTGAAGTCCAAAGCCAATCCCCTTTTGTCTCTTACCAGCATGAAAAACATGGAAGAATTGCTTCCTTCGGAAAAATTCATGCGGGTGCATCGGTCTTTTATTGTGGCCTTGGATCACATTGATTCCGTATCCAAAAATGTCATCCAAATCGGAGATCACCATATCGCTGTTGGAGAAAACTACAAAGAGCAGTTTTTGGAGTTTTTGGCCAAATGGATGAACTGATTCAATAGGCAGTGATAAGTGGGCAGTGGGCAGTGGGCAGTGGGCTGACCTTTGAGGTTTTCTTAAACCTCGAAGGTCTCAAGGGCTAAACGCAGCGACATCATCGGAAGTCCGGAAGCCTGTTTTCAAGCACTAAAAACGGCCATTTTTCCATGCTTCAATCCTCTTTCAATCGATCCTCGTGTAGACTTGCGGAGCACCGCAATTTGCGTTGGATGGGCAAATAGATTCCAATTGCTTGTAGTTTTCACTGACTGCATACTGCTCGAAATACCCCTCTATCTCATAAGTAGTCAGCTCTTCTTTTGGAATAAAATCAATATCTGCAATTCCCATCGAATAGAACTCATCGTAATAGAGAGAAACCACGCCATCAGAAATTGTATATGTTCCGCTCGCATAGTTTGTGTAACCAAGTAAATCGCCTGATTCTGCATCTTTGGTCACACCTTCCCGATAAAAGCCGCCATCCGCCCTCAAATGAAAAGTATTCACAAAGTCATAGAGTCCAAAACCCCAGGATCCACTACCTCGAAACACCGATTCATAGCTACCGCGAACCTTGGCCTCTGGACTTAAATTCTCATCATTGCAGCCGAATAAACTGATGAGCAGAAGGAGAATTGGGAATAGTTTTGCTTTCATTTGGTTGTTGTTATAAAAAAGAGTTGTTCAAATTGCAATTAATCCCATTACGGAATACGGTCACTAAAGGCTACATAGATTAAAAAAAATCATTTTAAATCGTAGTTCAAGAGGATTATTTTTCCTTTATCCAAAATTAAATATGACCCAAGATCAAAAGTATTTCATGCGGAAAGCCATAGAATTGGCAAAAGAAGGCATGCTTACCGGAAACGGGGGTCCTTTCGGTTGCGTGGTTGTCAAAGACGGTAAGATCGTCGGGCAAGGCTTTAATATGGTATTAAAAACCAAGGATCCCACTGCCCACGCTGAGGTTGTAGCTATCAGGGATGCCTGTAAAACCCTGGATAATTTCCAGTTGGATGGGTGTGAAGTGTATACTTCCTGCGAACCATGCCCTATGTGTCTGGGAGCGATTTTTTGGGCAAGACCTGCCAAAGTCTATTATGCCTGCACCAAAGAGGATGCGGCCAACGCAGGGTTTGACGACGAGTTTATCTACCAGGAAATCGAAATCCAGCCGGAGCTTCGCAAGATTCCCATGATCTCCTTTTTGCGGGAGGAAAGCCTAAAAGCTTTTGGGCTTTGGAAGGAAAAAGGGAATAAGACCTTGTATTGAAGATTTTTGATTTACGATTTACGCCGTTCAAATCGCAATGATGGGCTATAAGGGATCTTTGATCTAAGCGCTCTCTCATCAATTTCCAGCTTCTGTCCCTTTTCAAATCAGGCCAATTATATTAATAGCTGCAAAGCATCTTTCCCTTAAACCCGTCCCAAAATGAGCCAGATCAAAACCTTTTTTCTATTCTTCTTTTTGTTGCTGCCAACCTTCGTTTTCGCCCAGCAGGACTTGAAGGCGTCTTATAACTACGGCAAGTCGGTGGCAGTTTTTGGAGGTTCGGTTTCGGTGATCCCGCCTAGCGATATCGCCAAAAACATGTGGAAAGAGCGACTCGGAATGACAATTACTACTTATGGAGTGGGTGGTGCAGGCTTCTCTTCACTTCAGGGCAAGTCCCTCCAGCAGCAAGTGGACGAAGCAGGTGTCTTTGACATCTATATCCTTTGGGCCTCTACAAATGACTACACCAACAAGCGGGAAGTAGGAAGCTATACCGATTTCACTGAATTTGACGGCTATGACAGCAGCAAGCTGATTACCCAGGCTGGCGGGATCAATTATTGCATCAAAAAAATCTACGCGATCAACCCCAATGCCCAAATCTATTTTTTCACCTCCAGCAAAGCCTTCAATGACCGCGGGGCCTACGATCCATTGGCTGCTGACGGAATGGCCGCCTATGTCGCGATGCAAAAACAAATCTGCGAACTCCACGGCATTCCCTACCTGGATCAGTTCACGCTCGGCGGTTACAATATGTATAACAAACACCTTTACTACGTCGACCCCATCCACATGAACTCAGAAGGGTACAGGCAACTAGGCGAGCTGCAAGTGGCTTTTTTGGCATTTCCAGATTGAGGAAAAAATCCAGCACTCCGCCTCTCACCATTTACCACTCACACTCAATCTTCCAGCTTCCCGACTTCCTACTTCTTCAAACTGTGCAGAAATGCAATGCTTTTCGGTACCTGCTTGTAATAGATCGGGCTTTCATCCTCTAGATAAAAATGCTCCACCCCAGCTGCTTTTGCAGCTTTCAGGATTGAAGGAAGATCTAGTTGACCGGTTCCAAGGGCTACATCATTTTCGGTTGGCGTTCCGCCTGACATATTTCCTTTCACTCCTTTTTTGAGATCTTTCATGTGCATCAGTTTGAAGCGGTTACCATATTTAGCCAGCAAAGCAGCAGGATCGGCTCCGGGAAAAAACGTCCAAAGGATATCCATCTCAAAGCTTACGTAGGCTGGATTGGTTTCCTGGAGCATCAGGTCAAACAATGTCCCATCCCCATATGGCTGAAATTCATAACCGTGGTTGTGGTAAGCGAAAGTCAAGCCGTGTTCCTCTTTCAGGATCTTCCCGACAGCATTGAAATCAGCTATAGTCTGTTTGGCAACCTCCAGCGTAAAAGGTGCGGTATGGGGTACCCAAGCTACTCTGACAAACTTTGCTCCCAAAGTTTTGGCATTTTCAGCGACAGTAGCGGTCTTTTCCATGAGGTCTTTGTACCCAACACCAAAGGAAGAACAATGCATACCGCGCTTGTCCAGTTCCTTTTTGATATCAGCTGCGGCATGGCCAAAGAGATTGGAAAACTCCATATCCGTAATCCCCATTTTCTGCAAAGTGTCCAGAGTGGCAGGAAGATCTTTTGAAAAGCTGGTTCTATAAGTATAGGAAACCATTCCTGGCATCTCAGGAAAGAGCAGCTCCTGAGCTTGAACCTGCAGGGCAAAAAAGAACACTGCGATGAGAGAGAAAAGGGATTTATTAATCATGGCTGTTTTGGGAAGATTTACATTCTAAGTTAATCCTACTTTTCATTCCCGCAAGGAACGCTGTTTGGGATTTGCAATCTCGAATTCTATTCATAGGATTTGAAATCCGACCAAAAACACCTGAGATAAATTCAATGGGACTGATTTTCCAAACAAAAGCAGTCTGAAGACTGCAACAATTTGGATCCAAGTCCAAAGACTTGAACCAGGTCGTTCACTTTGGATTCCGCTTATAAAATTTCACTTTGAATCGAGGCTAATTATAGATAAATTCCTTATTCACAATCAGATAAATACATAAACCCTTTCTACCATGAAAAAGTCAGTATTAATTTTTGGAGTTTGTGCACTGGTGGCGGGTATTACCGCATTCACATTTCGCGCTGAGGAATTGCCCTATAATCTAAAAAGGGGGACACCTGAGATCAAATCTATTACTTCCCTGGCCTTTGGTCCGGATGGCATCCTGTTTATCGGAGACTCCAAAGGTGCCTCAGTCATTGCAGTGAACACCAAAGACGCAAGCAATTCTGTATTACAGCCTATCAATTCAATCGGAATTGATAAAAAATTAGCGGGCATGTTGGGAACCACAGAAGAGAATATCTCCATCCTGGATATTGCAGTAAATCCTATTTCCAAGAAAGTTTATCTGGCTGTTCAATCCGGCGATGGCACTCCAGTCCTCCTAAGTATTGAAGGAGAAACTATTGCACCTGTTTCGCTGAAAGATGTAGAATTTGATGTGGTGGTGCTGAATAACTCTCCCGCCGAGGATGCGAAAGACGGAAGAGGAAGACCGCTGCGGATTTCCTCTATCTCTGATTTGGGATATGCTAACGGCAAGTTGCTGGTAAGCGGGCTTTCAAATCAGGAATTCAGCTCCACTTTCCGAAGTATTCCTTTCCCATTTACCGATAAGCAGGATTTTGCCTCGTTGGAAATCTTCCACGCGGCTCATGGCAAATATGAAACGACCTCGCCAATTAAGACTTTCACCACAGCCCAGGTGAATGGAAAAGAATATCTGGTTGCGAGCTATACGTGCACGCCATTGGTACTTTTTCCCATGGATGAATTGAAAGCAGGAACTCACGTCAAAGGAAGAACCATAGCAGAAATGGGCAGTGGAAACCAACCTTTGGATTTGGTGAATATGGAAAAGGACGGTAAATCCTTTTTGGTGATGGCCAACTCCAACAGACCGGTATTCCGTGTTGATTTTAATGATATTGAGAATTTCGAAGGATCACTTACCGAACCTGTCACCGCAAATTTTGCCACAGATGGAGTTGATTTCGTATCCATGCCGATGACCAATGTATTGCAGTTGGACAAGATGAATGACGATACGATGGTGATCTTGCAGCGCAAATCCAATGGTTCACTGGATTTGTGGAGTACTGAAAAATCCGGGAATTTGCTGAAATAATGAACTCCAAATCATTTCCAATCAGGCTGTCCCTAGTCCACAGCCTGATTTTTTTTAGTGCATTTTTTTTGCTTTCCTGCTCATCAGCCTCTGAAAGCGAGATTTCCATTATCTGGGAAAATGATCGGGCCATTGGTTTAATTGTACCCTCAGATATCCTGGATAGTCCTGATTTAGCTCAACTGAGCATTCATTTGGCAAGTGGGGAAAATAATCCTCCGGTCTTGGGAGAACTCCGAGAGGAGGACAATGGGATTCTGTTTTCACCACTGATTCCATTCACCAGAGGACTGAGCTACGAGATCAGGTACAAGGACGTAAGCATTGGAAATGTTTCCATTCCCCAACTAACAGAAGGTGAGACAAACCTGTCGGTATTGGAAATTTATCCTACCCAAGATATACTTCCCGAAAACCAATTGAAGTTTTTCATCAAGTTTTCCAAGCCCATGCGGGAAGGCGAATCTACTGCCCACGTGACCCTTTTGAATAGTAAATTGGACACCTTGAAAGGGGCATTTTTGGATCTTCAGCCTGAGCTTTGGAACGAGGACCAGACTCTGCTTACCCTTTGGCTGGATCCCGGAAGGATCAAAAGAGACCTGGTTCCAAATCTTGAAATGGGCGCTCCTCTGGAAATGGGCGAATCCTATCACCTCATCATCTCTGAGAAATGGAAAAGTAAATCGGGAGAGAGCTTGAATGAAAGCTATACCAAAGACTTTACCGTCACCGCCCGGGACAGTATCTCTCCAGTTCCCACTTCCTGGATTGTTGGTGCTCCAAAGGCCGGAACAATTGAGGCAGTTGAAATTGACTTTTCAGAAGCTTTGGATTACAGCCTACTCCGGGAAGTTTTTAGGATAAGAGACCTTAATG
Organism: Algoriphagus sp. A40; assembly: GCF_002002735.1. Classification (GTDB taxonomy): domain Bacteria; phylum Bacteroidota; class Bacteroidia; order Cytophagales; family Cyclobacteriaceae; genus Algoriphagus. Next base: position 96,718 of record NZ_MUNY01000039.1, read on the forward strand.
ACCAGAAGGTTCCCGGTAAATGGAATATTGGAATTGAAGAAAAAAGCATTCGATTTACTCCAGACACTGATTGGAAAAAAGGCAAGTATGTTCTTGAAATAGAAAGCAGGCTAGAAGATCTTGCCGGGAATAATTTAAACCGACTGTTCGAAACAGACCTCTCTAACCCATCAAAACCAGCGATCGAAACGGACTTCAAAAGGCTGGAATTTGAGATTAAAGAATGAAAAGTGAAGATGGAAGATGACTGCCTTGGTTCAAGTCTCCTGACTTGGACCTCTTTTTATCCCCAGCTATTCGAGATTTGTTATCTCGAATTTGGTTTCTAGGATTTGCAATCCGATCGAAAACACCAGAATTCAATTCTCCGTGACTGATCTTCCTAGCAAAGAAGTCTGAAGACTGCAATTAGATTGGTCCAAGTCTGAAGACTTGAACCAAACCGGGTCATAGGATTTGAAATCCCTTTAAAAAAATAACCCAGCCATCTCTGACTGGGTCATTCAAATCGGAAATCCGAAACCGGAAATCTCCTTATCTTTTTCCAGCTCCCGGAGGCATCATACGGCTCATCGCCTGTTTTGCTCCACCCATTTTGTTCATCTGCTTCATGAGCTTTCTCATGTCGTCAAATTGCTTCATCAGGTTATTGACCTCGACGATCGTTCTTCCCGAACCATCAGCAATTCGCTTTCTTCTTCTTCCGTCAATGATATCAGGCTGCTGACGCTCTTTTGGAGTCATACTGCGGATGATCGCTTCGATTGGTTTAAATGAATCGTCGTCGATATCCATGCCCTTCATTGCTTTGCCCATTCCCGGGATCATTCCGATCAGGTCTTTGATATTTCCCATCTTTTTCACCTGCTCAAGCTGAGAAAGGAAATCATCAAAGTTAAAGTTGTTCTGACGGATCTTGGAATTGATACGCTTGGCTTCATCCTCGTCAAAAGACTGCTGCGCACGCTCCACGAGTGAAATCACGTCACCCATTCCGAGGATTCGCTGGGCCATACGATCCGGATGGAAGACATCCAGATTTTCCATCTTCTCTCCAGTGGAGATAAACTTGATCGGCTTGTTGACTACGTGACGGATGGAAATTGCAGCACCACCTCGGGTATCCCCATCGAGTTTGGTCAGGACGACTCCGTCAAAGTTTAGTCTTTCGTCAAAGGTCTTTGCAGTATTCACCGCATCCTGACCGGTCATCGAATCGACCACAAAAAGTGTTTCCGAAGGATTAAGGGCCTTTTTCAGTTCCTCAATCTCCTTCATCATCTGATCATCTACTGCCAAACGACCCGCAGTATCGACTACGACAGTCTTTTTACCAGTCTTTTTCGCATAGGCAATCGCATTGTTGGCGATCTGAAGGGCATTCTTGTTTTCAGGTTCGGCATAGACTTCCACACCGATTTGCTCTCCCAAAACCTTCAACTGGTCAATCGCAGCAGGTCTATAAATATCGCAGGCCACCAATAAAACCTGGCGTCCCTGTCTTTTCAGCAAACTACCCAACTTACCGGTGAAGGTGGTTTTACCCGAACCCTGCAAACCAGCAATCAAAATCACGGATGGATCACCGCTAAGTTTGATGTCGACTTTGGAACCTCCCATGAGTTTGGTCAGCTCCTCTTGGGTGATTTTTATAAGGAGTTGACCCGGAGATACGGAGATCAAAACGTCCCGGCCCATGGCCTCGTCCTTGATCTTGTCGGTAACTTCCTTGGCTACTTTATAGTTGACGTCGGCATCAATCAGGGCTCTTCTGATCTCCTTTACGGTGGATGCTACGTTGATTTCGGTGATTTTTCCGGTTCCTTTCAGTGTTTTGAAAGCCCGGTCAAGCTTTAAACTTAAATTATCAAACATTCGGCTCGGTATCTATAGGGTGCAAAAGTAATGAATTAAAGGGTTTTTGAGAAGGTGAATGTGTGCGAAAAAAGAAGGAAGACCGAAGACCGAAGACCGAAGCATTTAAATTCATACAAAATCAGCTACTTATTCTGCGAGTAACTTGCCTGACGGCAGTCAGGTCTGCAGGAAACCCCCTTGGTTCAAGTCTTCAGACTTGGACCTATAATTATGTAGTCTCTTGACTGCTTTTTCATTTCGGATTTAAATTAATGGCAGTCTGAAGACTGCATATAGATAAGCACAAGTCTGAAGACTTGCGCCAATTGTGCATCTGTGAGAACTAACCTAAATCATATCCTCTCGCTCTTTCCCCCGAAATCCCTATTTTGCAGCCTTAATTTCGAAACCGATTCATGAAGCTCAATTTTCAGAAAGACCTTCTTCCCCATCTGCTGGGAATTCTTCTTTTCTATCTCATTGTGGTCCTGTATTTCTCCCCGATGGTTTTCGACGGGAAAATCATCTTTCAGGGCGATATCCTTCAGTGGGAAGGTTCGGCTAAGGCCGTCTTGGATCACCGGGCAAATACAGGCGAACAGGCTCTCTGGACCAACAGCATGTTTGGTGGAATGCCAGCTTATTTCATCAGTCTGGAGTTTCCCGGCGACATCACCAACGCCCTGATTTCGGCCTTGACCTTGGGACTTCCCCATCCGATCAACGGGCTCTTTTTCGGAATGCTGGGCATGTACATTTTGCTTTTGAGCTTTGGAGTCAGACCTGTTTTCGCCATCGGAGGCGCTATTGCGTTCTCCTTCAATACCTACAACCTGCTTTCTCTCGAAGCCGGACACAATGCCAAAATATGGGCGGTCTGCCTGATTCCTTTGATTTTGGCAGGAATTCACCTGGCCTTTGAGCGAAAAAGAATCCTCGGAGCAGCCCTGTTGGCTTTGGGCCTTTTGCTCCAACTGAAATTCAACCACCTGCAGATCACCTATTACACGCTGATCATTTCGGTGATTTATGTGTTGGTTCGGATGGTTTTTGACTGGAAAAAGGAAGGAATTCCCGGCTTATCCAAAACCATCGGATTCCTGGTTCTCGGAGCGATATTGGCCGTCGGAGGAAATCTCGGCAGACTTGCCACAGCTCTCGAATACAGTCCCTACTCTACCCGCGGCAATACAACTCTTGAAACAAAATCCTCCGGGCTGGACCGAGATTACGCCTTTGGCTGGTCCAATGGCAAACTTGAAACCCTGACGCTGATCATTCCAGATTTCTACGGGGGAGGCAGTAATACACCGCTTTCTAAAGATTCGGCATCCGAAAAAGCACTCCGCGCACAGGGAATCGATGCAGCGCAGATCAACGGATTTTTGCAGGGTGCGCCGACTTACTGGGGAGATCAGCCCTTCACAGGCGGTCCGATCTATGGCAGTGTTATCTTGGTATTTCTGGCTGTTTTGGGGATTTGGGCTGCGCCAAAAGAAAGCCTGATCACATTTGGTGTCATCATCGTTCTTTCAGTTATGCTCAGTTGGGGAAAAAACCTGGCCTGGTTCAACTACCTGCTATTTGATATTTTGCCCGGCTACAACAAATTCCGGGCGGTATCCATGGCCTTGGGAATGACGCTTTTTGCAATCCCGGTTTTGGGGATGATTTCCTTGGAAAGACTGGTAAAAAAGAACGACCTAAAACCCCTGCTTTATGCGGGTGGAATTGTGGGCGGTTTGACGCTGATCCTTGCCGTGGCTTCCGGAGCGTTCTTCCGCTTCGAAGGTGCAGGGGACGCAGGTTTGCCTGAATGGCTTATCTCGGCAATTAAAGCAGACCGAAAGGCCATGCTTTCCGCTTCTGCCTGGAAAAGTTTTGCCTTTGTCGCTGTCGCGGTTGGATTGATCTATTTTCACCTGAAAGGAAAAATCTCCGACCTCATTCTTGGGCTTGCTTTGATCGCTTTGATCACGCTGGACATCTGGACGATCAACAGAAGGTACCTGAACAATGAGTCTTTTCAGGGCAATCCCTCCAGACAGTTTTTCGCAGAAACTCCCGCCGAAAAGTCCATTGCATCAGACCAAGGCTATTTCCGAGTATTGCCGCTTTCTGAAGGATTGACTCAAGGTGCCCGCACTGCCTATCGCTTCAACAGCTTGGGTGGTTACCATGGCGCCAAACTCCGACGCTACCAGGACTTGGTGGAAAACCAACTTCAACCCGAACTGGAAGCTTTTATCGCCAAGGCACAGGAAGGAACTTTTGACTGGGAGGGAACCGGCGTTATGAACATGCTGAACACCAAATACCTGATCGCCGGAACAGAGGCAAATGGGGTATTTGAAAACCCGATGGCCAACGGAGCGGCTTGGGTGCCCGCTGAAATCCTGCCCGTAGGCACCAACAACGAAGAAATCGAGCGGCTGGGAGAAATCAACACCAAAACTCAGGCAACATTGAATTCTCAGGAATTCGGACAAATCCCTGCCGGTTCGGGACAGGTCACCTTGACTTCTACCTCTCCAAATGAAATGAAGTACCAGGCTTCCATGACACAGGGCGGCTTGGCTGTTTTCTCTGAAATCCACTATCCAAAAGGCTGGACTGCCACCATTGACGGTAAGGAAGCTCCGATTCTTCGGGTGAATTATCTGCTCCGCGGACTGGAAATTCCGGCCGGAGATCACGAAGTTGTCTTTACCTTTGCACCCTCCAGCTACTATGCGACCAAGACTCCGATGGTGATTTTCCAATATCTTATCTTGGTTACGCTATTTGCCGGAGTTTATTTCACTTACAAAGAATCCAATGCAAGCGCCTAAGTCAGAGCAAAAAGAGCAGGTCGTCAGTTTCTACGATAAGTTTGCCGAAAAACAGCAGAAGACCGGCATCAACTCCCGGCACCTGAGCATCTTGGACAAGGTGAAAGCTGCCGGTTTGCAGGATAACCACAGGATCCTCGAAGTAGGCTGTGGTATCGGGACAGTTTCCCATCTCTTGGCCACTCAAGTTCCAAATGGGGAAGTCTTGGCGGTGGATATTTCCCCGGAAAGTATCGAGAAAGCCAAGGTTCTCTGGAAATCCCAAACTAACCTGAGCTTTGAAGTTTCGGACATGTCGGACTTTGAAAAGAAAGGCAAGACCTTCGATTTCTTCGTCTTCCCTGACGTGCTGGAGCACATTCCCGTTGAGCAACATCTTCGCCTTTTCCAGAATATCAGCAAGCATACCCACGCCGATTCAGTGATTTTCATCCACATTCCGGCACCTCGGTATTTGCAGTGGATGATTGAAAACGAACCCCAAAAACTTCAGGTCATTGATCAACCTTTGGACACCGGGGACTTGGTAAAAACCATTTCGGCTACTGGCTTTTACCTGGAAAAGATGGAAACCTATCCTCTCTTCTTTGCTGAAAAAGACTACCAGTACTTTATCTTTCGCGCAGCAAAACCCCTCAAAACCTCCACGCCCCGCAGCAAGTGGACGGTACTGAAAGAACGCATGCGCATTCGCCTGAAATATGGCCTAACCAAATAATCAAAACCGGAACTATGAAAATCCAGGAAAATGCAGTGGTAGGACTGACCTACGAACTCAAAGTGAGCAAAGACGAAGACGGCATCGAGTCGAGCCCTTTCAGTGTGGAAATCCGTGACGAGGAAGATCCTTTCTACTTCCTTTTTGGACAAAGTGGATTGCCTGAAAAGTTTGAGGAACTGCTGGCAGGAAAAGAGGATGGCGGGGATTTTTCCTTCACCATCACCATGGTGGATGCGTATGGCGAACCGGACGATGAATTGGTGATTTCATTGCCAAAGACCCAGTTTTCTGGCGAAAGAGGCTTTTCTGCGGAGATGCTGGAAGAAGGCAATTTCCTTCCGCTGATGGATGAAAACGGATATAGCATGCAGGCAAAAGTCCTGAAAGATCTGGGTGAAAACCTGTTGCTGGACTTCAATCATCCCCTGGTGGGATTTGATCTGCACTTTGAGGGAAAAGTTATAGAAGTGCGTGAAGCGACCAAGGAAGAACTCCAACATGGACACGTGCACGGGGAGCATGGAGCACATGAATAGAGATTTACGAAGGACGATTTACGATTTACGAGGTGGCTCCCAGTGTTTATGAATTTGGCTCTAGCCTAGCCTTGAAATATAAAATTAAAGTTCTTGAATTTGAAAAGTGTTTGGGGTTTTGGCCTCGGGCACTTTTTTTATGAGTGCACTTCACTTATGGCCGCAACCTTTAAGAATAAACTCTTGAAGATTGAATTGACGCGATTCCCTCCGCCGCGGCGGAGGGTTAGGAGGATTTTATAAATTTCAATGTGAATGTCCGCAATGACACCAGTAGGTAAATTAATTGAAGTAGTCGATTTGTAGGTAAAAGTTTGGCAGTCTTAGATCCAAAGGATCGAAACAATTCATAACCCCCGGTGTAGCCGGGGGTAAAGTCACACAATAAAAAAAGGAGCCCTGAAAGGGCGATACTTTGAAGTTTCACCCTTTCAGGGCTCAAAGGAAGGAGATTCAATGGCTTCCCTGCACTTCGTACAGGGTCATGAATGGTTAGGCTCCTTCGGAGCTTTTTCCAACCTAATTCTTCAAAACCAACACCCTTTCCTCGTCAAAATGCAGGTAAACCCGATCTCCGACGTGATACTTGCGAAAAGGATCATCGACTTCCCAAACTTGCCCACCGATTTTCAAGCGGACCAAAAGTGAATTGTAATGCACCAAAAAGCGCTGATCGATCACATGACCCAGGAGTTCTCCCTTAGTGCGGAGCCTTACATCCGCCGGACGGATATAGCTGTCAAAACGATCCGGAATCAGATTGATCGGGGAAAAAAGTCTTGCCACATAACGTGTCTTAGGATGCTCGCAGAGATTCTGTGAGTTTCCTTTTTGGACGACTTTTCCTTTTTGCAGGATCAAAATGGAATCGGTCAATCGCAGTGCATCATCTAGGTCATGGGTTACAAAGATCACGGTGGTGCCGGACTCATGCAGGAGTTCCTTCAGCTCAAAGATCAACTTGTGCTTTTGGATGGTATCCAGGTGGCTAAAAGGTTCATCCAGCAGCAACACCTCCGGTTCCACAGCCAAAGCCTGAGCAATTGCCACCTTTTGCTGCTGCCCCCCGCTCAACTGTCGGGGAAAGCGCTCGCTGTAATTCTCCAAACCCAACTGCTCCATCAGTTTTTTTATGCGCTGCTGTCGGTATTTCGGATCAAAATTCAACAAAGGCCGTGCGATATTCTCCGCCACCGTAGCATTGGGATACAACTGATAATCCTGATGAATCAGCTTGATCTCATCGTATCCGGGCACCAACTTTTGCTTGGGATTCTGGATCTGCTGATCTCCCAACCAAACTTCCCCGCTACTCTGAGTCATCAGTCCGGCGGCGATGCGGAGCAAGGTGCTTTTCCCCGAACCGCTTTCCCCCACGATGGCGATCAGCTCTCCACGCTCCAGTTCCAGGGAAAATTCCTGAAGTGCAATATGCGAATCGTAAGACTTGGAAACTTTGCGGATGGAGAAGTAGGGCATTTTTGGATTCGAGATTTGAAATTCGACATTCGACATTCGATGTTCGACGTTCGTTGTTCGATATTAATTGAAAAATTGGAAGTTAGGAAGTGGGAAGTTGGGAAGTTGGGAAGTTGGGAAGTTGGAAGGACGCAAAGTTCACCCGCAGTCAAGTGCTGCAACTCCCCCGATGCCTTGTAAATCGTAAATCTGAAAACAAAGGGGCTTCGACTCCGCTCAGCCTGACAACACGGCCAGCCACCTCGTAAATCGTATTTCGTAAATCGTACTTCTCCATCACTGCAAACTCTCCCTTACCTTCTTCGGCAAGGAATCCCTAATCAGCTCATAGCTATGGCGGGCGAGTTCCAAAATAAGCGGATCGGGAACATTTCCCTTTACAGAGACCGAGTTCCAGAGTGTTTTATTCATATGATAGCCTGGGGTGATTCCAGGATACTGCTCTCTCAACTCAATGGCCCGCTCGGGATCGCATTTGAGGTTCACATAGGCGAAAGCCTCCATCCCCAACAGTGCAAAAATCTTCCCTCCCACCCGAAAGGCCAAAGTGTCTGCATCAAAGGGTGTGTCTTCCGTCACATGCGGAAGGGAGAGGCAATAGTCGCGGAAGTATTCTAAAGTCATTTGGATTTCGGATGTCGGATTTCTGATTTCGGATTTAGCGTCATTGCGAGGACCAGAGGGACGAAGCAATCTCTTTCTGGAACGTCATTGCGAGGACTGCAAGGACGAAGCAATCCCCCAGGAACGTCATTGCGAGGACCGCAGGGACAAAGCAAACTGCTCCTGTTGTCATCGCAAACACCGAAGCAATCTGCTAATTATTCCAGATTTCCAAAAAGAAAATTAATCCAAACGAAACTCAAATTAAAATAAATGCAGAAAACTAGAAGAATGGTTTGGTAAAAGGCTAGTCGAAACCTATCTTGACTAAAGATTTTGGAACAGAGGGATGGCAAGCAATTTTGATTGGTAAAACCCTTAAGCCTTGCTCTTAATAGTCTCATTTTGACAAATAACATTCAAAAAATGAAGGGAATAAACCAGCTAAATACAAGGGTAGCTACCTCACCTCTAAACAGAATATAAATCTATGGCAGGATATAGTATAGTTGATCACCTAAAAATTGCGGATCATATTACCTTTATTCGGATTAATCCAAATGATATTGAACTAACATTAAGAGAGGTTTTTACTTCGCTTGCAGATTTAAGTTGGATAAACGCCTTTGACAAAGATTATGTTAGAGGAAGTTTTCAAGTAAGGGCCGAAGCAACTGTAAAATATATTAGTGAAAATATAATCAAATCCAGCGATGATAAAATAACCAGTGACTCAGGTGAATATGTTATTTCAGAACTTGCTCGGTTATCGATTATAAATGAGTTAAAATATTCAGACATACCGCTGGCAGAATTAATCAAAAAACAGAAAAGCGGTAATCCAGGTTTTGATTTTTATTCAAAGAATAAATCAAATATCTTACTATTTGGAGAGGCTAAATATCTTGCCGCTCAAAATGCCTATGGTAGTGCCTTTAAACAGATCGTAAGATTTATCAGTGAAGAGAGTGATATTGGAGATTTACAAGACATTGATAAGTTTTGTTGCGAGATTTCCTTGAGTAATGTAATAAATAAGAAGAAAGGTTATGTAGCTGCATTTGCATCAAAAAATACAGACACAGAACTTCTAGTCAGGAACATACAAGAAAACGAGGAATACAAGGCTCTAATGTCTTATAATGAAATAATTTGTGTAGCAGTTAACATATGACTAATCTAATAAAACAGATTATTGTTGGTAAAGATATCAACATAGTATTTAATTATGTACTTGATCAACTCTATAAAAAGGGACCAGTTTCAGTGTCCGACATGGAAGTTTTATCTTATTTACAACTTTATCACCCTGATTACTTTGGAAACTACAAAGACTCCATTTTAAATTTCATGGGAGTCTTTTATAAAAATACAGAAAGAAATTCTTTGAAAGATGTCGTTTTTACTCAATATAAAAGACATCTAAAAGAAGTATACAATCATAATTACACACCTGTACAAGCAAGTATTGTAAAAGGAATAAATAGCAATAACTGTTTTAGCTTTTCTGCACCAACAAGCACGGGGAAGTCCTATGTGTTCATGAACCAAATACTGAGTACATCCAACGATGTTGTTGTCGTGGTTCCTTCTAGGGCACTTATAAATGAATACTTCCTAAAGTTAAATAACCTCATTCAAGAAAAGTCTGTAAACGTTTTAACCTTTATTGATAGCATAAATACACTCAGAGCTAAAAGAAATGTATTTATTGTTACTCCTGAGCGGTGCAGAGAACTTTTCAAACAAAAAGAAAAGTTCAATGTCGAATTGTTCTTATTTGATGAAGCTCAACTAAGCAACGAAGATTCGAAAAGAGGTCTCTATTTTGATAGTATCGTTAGACGATGTTATAAAGCCTATCCCAGCTCAAAATTTGTTTTTGCTCATCCATTTGTCAAGAATCCAGAATCACAAATTGAAAAGAACCATTTCAATAAAGAAACTGCAAACTCAATTCAATATACACAAAAAAATGTTGGTCAATTATTTCTCACAACTGATGATGACTGGAATTTCTTTCACTTTGGGATAGACAAGACCATCATGGGTACAAAAAAACAAAAATGTGAATTTGACCCTATTGAAAAAACCATTAAGGAAGGTGGTAGTGTTTTATTGTATGTTTCGAAGTCAAAAATATACAATAAGTCCTTTTTAAACGATTTTAGTAAATATATTGATCTATGTAACGAAATTAATAATGACAGAATTGAGTCATACATTGAACAATTAAAGGAGTTTACTGGAGGTGATACGATTGCAAATAAGAATCATTTCTCACAAATGCTATCGCTATTAAAAAGAGGAATTGTAATACATCATGGATCTTTGCCATTACAAACAAGGGTTATAATTGAAGAATTTACAAAGGAAGGATTGTGTCGTATTTGCTTTGCAACATCAACCCTAGAGCAAGGCATTAACATGCCATTTGACGTTGTATTCCTAGACAGGCTGGAAGGAAGTAAGCCATTATCTGTCAAAAACCTTATTGGAAGAGCTGGGCGATCAACTCTTGAATCTAAATTTGATTTCGGTTACGTTATCGTCAGTAATCCAAGTCGGATGACTGTCCTCAGAAATATTATAAATCAAGATGAAGAACTTGATAATGTGTCAGCTTTGGAAAAAAATGAGCAACATGATGACGATTATAATGATTTTAAAGAAGCTATTTTAAACGACACCTTTTCTGATGAGTTCAATTTGACAGAGAAAGACATTGCCAAACTCACATCTATTGAAATAGATGAAGTAATAGAAGGAATTCTTAAGGCAATTTTTATTCGTGGCACTTTAATTCCGCTTGATGAAATTAATAGCGACTCAGCTAATAGATTAGATTTATATACAAGATTTCAGAATCTTTATTCGGTATATTTAGGAAGAGCGTTAGAAAGAGGAGAACAAAATGTATTTAATACGGCAATAAAAATAATATTGTGGAGAGTTTACGGAAGAACTTTTAAAAATATATGCTGGTATCGCTATTCTTATGCAAGTAAATCAAGAGAACGATTAACTTTGGAACGGGCTGGTAGAAGTACAGACCACATAGAAGCATCATTTTATACGGAATTTAAAGATCTTCCCGATAAGAAAATAAATGTATATAGTTATTTAAACGGAGTAAAGGCAAAAGATGTAGATTACGACTTTATAATGTATGACACTTATGACTATATCGACAAACTTATCGGATTCAAGCTTAGCGATGTCTTTTATACTGCTTTATATAAATATTATGAGAAGACTAATAATCCAGAATCTTTATCATTAGCCAAATTTATAAAGTTCGGTACCGAAAATGAAAGACATATATGGATGCTCAGATACGGATTGTCGTTCGAAGACATTGAACTTCTTGATAATCATATTGAGTCAATAACATCAGAAGCGATTGTATTTAAAGAATCAATAAATCGTGTTCCTGAAATAAACAAATTTTCAGTATTGAGATTTTTAAGTTAAATATACTGACAATATCTCCCCTATCCTTACCATTTCGTAATTCTCCTTTAGAATACTTTTGCTCGAACATTGCAGCTTAGCTCTCTGCCCTAACGCATATCCCGAAACCATTGGGCGTAATTAATTGACAGACTATGAAAATTGAAATTGATAAAATAGACAATTATTACTTTATCATTCACGACTTGGAAGGATCAAGTGAGGAGCTTTTGCTGGAAGCCAAACACAAAGGGACCAAACTTGTTGGACAATATTCAGTAATAAAACACCAACCTCATAATCCAACAGGAGAGTATCACATTCACGTTTACAAAAAAGAAAACGAAATATTTTCTATTAACAAAAGTGGTCGAGGACACGATGGTTTTAGTGGGACAAGAATTCCCAATGAGGTTTTTAAAGCTCTAAGTGCAAAATATCCTGACTGGACTTTCCCAAAATCTCAAATTGTTGAGTCCGTAAACCACACTTTAATTTTAAACAAATCAATGAGAGCTGAATTAAGAAAAGTTCGTGTTTCAAGACACAAATTTGATGTTGCTGACATAGATGGTTATGACGGCTATTTTCACACATTTGCAGACGACCCATTTTTGACAGGTGGAAATAGAGGTTGGATTAGCAAAACAGTTGCGTTAGTTGAAAACGAAAGCGGTTATATTCATAAAGTACCAGTTGATGCGTTGCGATTTATAGACAATAATGACGAAGACAAGTTTTAACTATACCCTTCTCGGCGTAATCTATACCTCGGACTGGGTGGGATTTGCAATTCCACTCCCCTCTGGGAGTAGAAGGAATATAGTTAGGACTAGGTGTAGTTTGTAACTACACCTTCATATTCTAGCAAATTTGAAATTTGCCTCAGTTTATGAAAAGAGATTCCAAGGATATAATCCAATTGCAAATTGGCAATTTTCCTTCTCCCTAATTTTCCGAAAAAATCAGCTTCAATTATCTGATCCTGCGTATTTTACTAAAAACATAAACCAAACAAACCATGGGTCTTTTTTCTGCACTGATCGGAAATGCCGGCGAAGTAAACGTCGCGGAATTGAAGAAAACTTTTGAACCACTCTTGATCGAGGGGGAAGACATAGAAATGGGCTTTAAGCTGATCCGTGACACCTTTCTCTTTACCAACCGACGCCTGATCCTGGTCAATAAACAGGGAATCACCGGATCCAAAACCGAATACAAATCCATTCCTTACAAGAGTATCAGCCGATTCAGTGTCGAAACTGCCGGAACTTTTGAACTGGATGCGGAACTGAAAATCTGGATTTCATCCGAGCAGGAACCCAGCATCGTCAAGCAGTTTACCAAGTCAGTCAATGTCTATCAGGTTCAGAAAGTCCTCGCCTACTATGTGGCTAAATAGGCTATCTACTGGCGACTAAACAGCTTTCTGATTTTTCCCGAAGGTTCTATTGTAAACTTCTTCCCTCCGGCCGTTCTCTGCCTCATGAGATTAATCACTGAAATCCGGCTTCGAATCCTGGCATCCTGAGCACCTGACCAACGAGAGTTGGGTAGTTCGAAGGGTCAGCCTGACACGATTAATCTGTGTACTGCCCAAAGCGTCTGCCTACTTTTTCCAGAATTCCCAACTTGCTTTCAGCCTTCCCGTTCAGATATTTTAGCCCGAAATTCCGATTCACCCTTTCAGTTTCCCTCTTCATAAGCTCCCGCTCCAGTGGTTCTAATTCTCTTTCGCATTCTCGTCTTCCTGCTCTTTTTAGGTTTGATTGACTGGTATTCCTACCAAGCTTTCAAGACGCTGTTTCCGGCCCAAACCTGGATTAAGGCTGGATATTGGATCTTTTCCATCGCCATCTACCTGTTTACCGTCTTTGTCTTCCTGACCTTTGACCGAGGCAGCGTCGGCTTAAATTTCGGTAGGCTTATTTCCCTTTTGGTCCTTTCCATCCTTCCCAAACTGATTATTTTAACCTTCCTTTTTGGGGAAGATATTTTCCGCTTTTTTACCGGGATCTTTCAATCCATTAGCGAAACCCGCGAGGGGGACTTTTTGCCCGAACGCAGAAAATTCATAAGCCAAACTGCCTTGGTGCTTTCCGCCATACCCTTTCTGGGAATTCTGCATGGCGTATTGATCGGGAAATACCGCTACCGGGTAGTCAACCACACGCTGGAATTCGACGACCTGCCGGAGGAGTTTGACGGCTTTACCATCACCCAGATCTCGGATATCCATTCCGGGAGCTTTGACAATAAAAAGAAGCTGGAGTACGGCATTGACCTGATCAATCAGCAAAATTCAGACATCATCCTCTTTACCGGAGATCTGGTAAACAACCACTCCCAGGAAATGGAACCCTGGATAGACACTTTCAAAAAGCTGAAGGCACCGATGGGCAAGTACTCCATCCTGGGCAACCATGACTACGGCGACTATATGGACTGGCCGAGCAAGGAAGCCAAGGCGGCAAACCTGCAGCGCTTGTTTCAGATTCAGGACGAACTGGGCTTCAAGCTGCTGCGCAATGAAAGCATCCAACTCCAAAAGCCTGCCCTGAGCGCCTGCCTGTCCGGTAGGCAGGGAGTCGAAGGGAGCGGAGTCGAAGGGGCCAGAGCCAGCATAGACCTGATCGGGGTGGAGAACTGGGGGAAAGGTTTTGCGCAATATGGAGACTTGGCGAAAGCGGCGGCCAATCTAAGTGCTCAGAGTTTTAAAATCTTGATGAGCCACGATCCTTCCCACTTTGACGAGGAAGTAAAGTCCTTTGCTCACCATATTCATCTTACGCTCAGTGGTCATACCCATGGAATGCAGTTTGGGATCGAAATTCCCGGACTCATCAAATGGAGCCCCGTCTCCCTCCGCTACCCCAAATGGGCAGGACTGTATGAGGAACTCGGCCGCTACCTGCATGTGAACCGGGGTTTTGGATTTTTGGCCTTCCCTGGTCGGGTTGGGATCTGGCCGGAGATTACGGTATTGACGCTGAAGAGGAAGTAGCATGAAATTTTCAGGAATTCAAGAGTCCAAGAAATTAAACCAAACTCCAACCTGTGTCGGTTTGAGCTGCTTGCCCGCCGAAGTGGGGAGTCAAAGACATTTGATCCATTAATTACCCTTCTCGGAGTAGTCAAATAATGGTTAGGACAGGGATTCATTAAACTTCCCATAATCAAAAACAGCCTGACCTAAAGTACAGAGAACAGAAGCTTGAGAAATTATTATTGCAAAGGATGCTTTTTTTGAGGACACCTTTTTTAACTTAATAGAATAAACTCATTTTTTATGGCACTTAGCAGTTACCTCGTAGTAAAAGGGCAAAATCAGGGGCAATTTAAAGGAGGAAGTATCCAAAAAGGCCGGGAGGGGTGGATAGAAATTATTGCCTACAACCACGAAATTCAGTCGCCTTATGATTCGTCGAGTGGAATGGCTACAGGTAAACGACAGCATCAACCCCTGATTGTATGGAAGGAAATTGACCAGAGCACCATCAGTCTTTTTCAGGCATTAATCGATAATGAACTACTTACCACGGTAGAACTGAAAAATTTTAGCCAAAACAAGCTGGGAACAGTTGGTGGCGCAGGGAAGGAAGTGCTTTCGTACAGCATCACCTTAACCAATGCGAGAATGGTGGGAATAAAAAGTGCCATGCTGAATAACAAAAACCCAGAACTCACAAGATATGAGCGTACCGAAGAAATATCCTTTGTGTATGAAAAAATTGAATTCCACTGGCATCTTGGAAATAAAACTGCAGAGGATCACTGGTAATACTGACGCTGGGTGGGATTTGCCCACACGGCAACTTGGCCCAATATCCTTTGACCAGACTGAACACTGCGACTTATTACTGACTTCGACTTCGTAACTCACGTTACTCAGGTGCTCAGTCTGACACACCCTACACCACTCACGACTTACATTTTTACCACTTACTAAATCGACTGATCACTGCGACTGATCACTGATTCCCTCCACTGGAGCTGAAACTGATCACTGGTTCCTCCCTAAGACTCAAGACAGCACAGGACAATCCCTGGAGGTAGTTTTCCTAACTACTGCTTTCCAATAATCCTGTCATGCAAAAAACCAGTAGTCTTTTACTGCTCCTGATCAGCCTTTTCCTTTTTGAAGTACAACCCCTACTTGCCCAAGGAGGAAGCAGGGCAGTTGATCCGGATTCACCTGTAGTAAGCTTTGGCCCCACACCCAGAGAAGCCTTGCTTGTGGGAGAGAAAGCTGGGGGCCGCCTGGTGATTATCGATCCCGAAACGCTTGAAATCGTGGCGCGTATTCCGGCAGGAGGAAATCTTCATGAACTGGCCACCGACGGGCGGTATGTGTACATCGGATCCAATCTTCCCGGAATCACAGTGGTAGATGTGATGGCGCAAAAGCGGGTGGAGCCCATTGACATCAGCGCATTTGGAGACCGGCATGCCATTACTTTCGCAGGCAGTCATCTTTATGTGGGCCATGAGACCAACCGCTTGATCTCACGCTATGATCCGGTCACAAAGAAGTTTGACGAGGTCATCGGACTCCCCGGAGGTTCGCACCTACTCCTCGTCACTCCCGACGAACAGCGGATCTTCACCGCAAGCAGCAATGGCCAAGTGATTGCCATTATCGATCGGGTAAGCAATGAAAGAGGCCAGAAAAATTTGACGTTCACTACTTTTCCCGGTGACACCCGCATGGAAGGCATGGCGCTTTCACCCGACGGGAAGGAGTTTTGGACCCTGCACATGAATGCGAAAAAAATATCGATCATCAACGTGCGGGAGAAAAAACTGGTTGGCTCCATTTCGTTTGAAGGCGGATTGAACAACCGCATTAAGTTTACAAAAGACGGAAAATATGTCTTGATGAATGAGCTTCAGGGCAACGAGCTGCGTGTCTGGGATGTGGCTACACGCAAGGAGGTGAAACGAATTGACGTGGGTGCCGGTGGTGAAGGCATCTTCATCGATCCGGTTCGTCCCCGGGCATACTATACGGTAAGCGCCGGCAACAAGCTGGTCGTGATTGACACCAACACGATGACGGTGATCAAAGAAATACCCGACCTTCAGAACCCAGATGGGATGGATTGGTTTAGTGCGAAATAAATTTCAATGGGTTTGCAGTAAGCAGATATCGAAAACAGCAGCCTTTCTCAGCCTCCTTAACCTCTACGGCAGATTAATGCAATCAGAGGTTCTTAGGCAAGCTTAAATACACCAAACTATTGACCATTCGAAAAGGGAAGGTAAAAGCATTTGTTTCCTAATTGGGAAATATTTATTTTCGATAAAAAACTGTGGATGAAGCCTTCCTTTGAGATTGAATTACTTGAAGAAGCTGTTAAGTTTTTAGAGGATCTTGACTCCAAAGTCAGAGAAAAGATTTATTACAATTTAAAAAAATCACAATTCGTTGACGACAACGAATTGTTCAAGAAACTAAATGACTCGATTTGGGAATTCAGAACTCTCTACAATGGTAAAGCTTACAGACTATTTGCCTTTTGGGACAAAATTGGAGGAAAAGATACTTTAGTCGTTGCAACTCACGGGATATTGAAAAAGACCCAGAAGACTCCACCAAAGGAAATCAAAAAGGCCGAAGACATCAGAAAACAGTATTTAGAGCATAAAAACACCTAATCATGGCAGACAAATTCAAAACAGTGCCGCTTGACAAAATGATTGACAAGCATATTGGCAAACCTGGGACTAAGAAACGTGACGCTTTCGAGAATGAGTTGCGAATTGACCTGTTAGGACAAGCTATAAAAAAGGCTCGGCAAGAACGCAATATGACTCAAGAACAATTAGGAGAACTTGTTGGGGTACAAAAAGCGCAAATCTCTAAAATAGAAAACAGTGTAAAAAATGCTCGCTTTGAGACAATCCTAAAAGTGTTTGAGGCTTTAGGTGCAAAAGTGAATTTCAATGTAGAGCTTGCTTAACAGAACATTAATCACTGAGACTGATCCCTGAAAGTTGACCCCTCCTCCCCTCACGACTTACCATTAACCACTTACCAAAACAACTGAGACTGAACACTGCAAGCTGAACCCTGATCACTGAAACCTGATCCCTCTCTGTAACCTCCCCAGTCAATTGGGCATCTAATGAGCTAACAACTTAGCACTTAACTCATGCCCAAAACCACCTCAATTCCCCTCCGATTCCAACTGATCTGCCTGATTCTAGGACAGCTTTGTTTTGCCCTTTCCACTTTTTTCTGGATAGATGCGGGCACCTATTCAGTCAATTCTGCCACCTGGATGTTTTTCTCCATGGTCTTTTGGGCCTTGGGTTGGATGGGTTTGTTTGGAATGCTCGCCGAGCAGATGCCCATTTACTCCAAACTGGGCTTGCTTTATGCCCTTTATGGAACTTTCGGAGGAGCAGCTTTTGCCATGGAAGGCTTGTTTATTGAGACGTTTGATCTTTCAGAAAAAGCAGGAGTGGAAGCATCCGAAATTTTCCCCCTCCAGTTCAACCTAGTCCTGTATCAAAGCGGCCCGGCATTCCCGCTTTCCCTGTTGATCCTGGGAATCGTCCTTGCTTACCGTAAAAAGGTCACTTGGCCAGCTGGCATTTTACTCTCTTTTTCAGGAATCTCCTTTCCAGTAGGCAGGATTCTCCGGAAAGTGGAAATTGCCCATGCGACTGATTTTTTGCTTTTGGCAGCGGTTATTTGGATTTCTTTTCAGCTTTTGGGAAAAGAAAGGTAGACAAACCGACAAGGCAATGTATTTTAGTTATTACCAGACATATTTCAACTACTTACTTCTCACGACTTACCTTTTCCCACTTACCAAAACGACTGCCACAGATCACTGAGACTGATCACGGCCTACTGAGACTGAACACTAAAATGGAACCTTTCCCCCTTCCTATTTGTCAAAGGTTTGGCATTTGAGATTACATTGCCTACTTTGGTTTTACCGATGCTTACCTCCAACAACATAACCCCTTCCGACTTTTTGGTCACTGACCGCAGATTCTGCCGGACAGTCTGGGGGATGCTTGTATCTCACAGCAAGGCCTTTATCAGCTAACCCTCCGTTGGGTACTTAAACGGAGGGCTCAATTCCCGTCTTTTTCTATTCATTTATCCACTTCCTGTATTTCCCCTGGAAGTGAAAATCTATTTACATACCTTATTATGCAACCGATCATTTCTGAAACTGATTATAAATCCATCTATTCCCTAATCCAGGATCTGCCGGCAAGCCAGCGAACCAAGGAAATGGGACAGCTTCAACGCGAACTGAATTCTGCCCTGCGTGTGGCAGATGAAAAACTTGGGGAGGACATTATCCGCCTCAATTCCTATTTCGAAGTTAAGGATATGGGAACAGGCAAAACGCTCCAACTCCATCTGGTGATGCCCAAAATTGC
The DNA here is from genome assembly GCF_002002735.1 of Algoriphagus sp. A40. GTDB lineage: Bacteria > Bacteroidota > Bacteroidia > Cytophagales > Cyclobacteriaceae > Algoriphagus. Next base: position 115,605 of record NZ_MUNY01000039.1, read on the forward strand.
TGACCTGAGCCAGCAAAAAATCTCGATTCTGAGTCCCCTGGGCGTGGCCCTGATTGGATTCAGAGAAGGAATGCTTGTAGAATGGGTACTCCCTGGAGGACCTAAGAAACTGAAGATTCTGAAAGTTGTGAATACCGTTCAGCTAGAACGGCTCTAATTCCTTCAAAATTCCCGAAACTATGAAATGGACATACTGCATTCCCAACAAAATGGGCACCTCTATCCTGCTGATGGGGGCTTTGGTTTTGGTCTTGGTCAACAACCTGAAAGAGCGGGCAAATTCCAAACAACTGAAGACCGCCTTTGAATCGATCTACGAAGACCGGCTTATGGCGGAGACGTACCTCTTCCGACTGACCCACGAGCTTCATCAAATCGAGGAATTGTTGAAAAGCCCGAAGCCCGGACAAAAAGAAAAACTCTTCGAGAAAATTGATGAAATAGAGCAAATCAATCTACTCTACCTGGAGACAAAACTGACGGCTATAGAAGACCAACGTTTTGAGCACTTCGAAAAACAGACCTGGGACTTGACCCGCGCCTTACAGTCCCAAAGTTTTGAAATTGCACAATCCAAAATAAAGGAAGCCCTAAGGGATCTTCAGCTGTTGTCGGATATTCAAGTCTTGGAAGCACAGGGCCTTTTGGCACAAACCCAGCGGATCTTCAGCTCCGGTTCGCTCAGTTCCCAGTTTGAAATCGGCTTGGTCATCGTCCTGGGCCTGATGATTCAATCGATCCTGTTTGCTTCCAAAACGCTTCAGGAACGGAAATCCTTTTCTCCCGAAAACCTGAACTGAACCTAATTAAAGAACCTTTGAAACACTGTTTTTCAAAGGTTTTTTTATGATCGGATTTTGCGCTGGAGAATTAGAAAATCACTTAATCGGTAAGCCTATTATTATTTCCCACTTTCTTGACACTAACCAAATATTTCCAATTTTTGAATCCATTCCGAACAGCTGTGGACTGTTGTCCGTCGACTGTTGACGATAATCCGAAAACCCAATTCTCTCTAAAATGATCAACTACCACGACAAAACCTTCCGACCTGTCCAAAACTCCGAAAACGGGGAAACATCTGCCGAAACCATTTTTCATTACCGGCAGGAAGGGACTATTTTAACCTCAGACTATTCCGGTGGAAAAATAAAAAAAGGTCACCTGATCGGACTGGTGGATGAGCAAGGCCAAATTGAAATGCGCTACCATCAGGTCAATTCCCAAAACGAATTGATGACCGGAATTTGCCGGTCTGTACCCGAACTGCTTCCCAACGGGAAAATCAGACTGCACGAGACCTGGCAATGGACTTCGGGAGATCAATCCAAGGGAAATTCGATTTTGGAGGAAATCTGAAGAGTTCGGAATTAGACCTTCCAGGTTTTGAAAACCTGGAAGGTCTTTCTCTTCCCCAAAAAATTATTCATCAAAACCCAAAAAAGTGTTTCCTACTTCGAATCCTTAAAAAGTCTTGCCATTTCGTGATTTTTTCTCCTTTTTTCCAGAATTAAATTTCATCGATGTAGCATTGGAGAAACTATTCCCGTCTGGTTTTCAACCAAGGTTTTTTCCTCAACCAAACTTTTCGCTTATGACTACTTCAAGATTGTACCCGCTGCTTTGGATTTTGATGATCTCGGTCCTAACACTTTCCTGCCAGGACGAAATCACCACGACTTACACCCACCGGACGATGATGCCGGTTTATCTGGAAATGAGTGATATCCGTGCGAGAACCATAACAGTGGAACCACCGCAGGAATTGGACAGTCCCGGTAAAATCTACATCTACGGAAACTACCTGCTCATCAACGAGCCAACCAAGGGTATCCATATCCTGGACAATTCCAATCCCTCCAATCCGGTCAACAAGAACTTTATTCCTATCGAAGGAAATGTGGACTTGGCTGTAAACAGCAATATCCTCTATGCTGACAACTATGTAGATTTGCTGGCTTTTGACATCAGCAACCTTAATAATATCAAGCTTGTCAAGCGTGTTGAGGACGTCTTTACTCACATGTACCGCCATGATACCGGGCAGATCATCACCTTCAAAGACACTGTGATTACTTCCGAAAATGCCTATTGGGGCTGTGCAAACTGTGAGTTCTTCACAATGGATGCGAGCCGAAGTTTCGCTGCAAACTATTCTGCAGCGGCCCAGAGTTACGGCACCGGAGGATCGATGGCGAGATTTACCCTGGCCAATGAGCACCTCTATGCCGTGGACGAATCGACAATGCGGGTATTTGACGTAAAAAATGCCGCAGAACCCAAGTTTGTCAAGCCGATAGATCTGGGTTGGGGCATCGAGACCATCTTTCCATTTCAGAACAAACTCTTTATCGGTTCGAACCGTGGCATGCATATCTATGATGCTTCAACTCCAAGTAGTCCTACAAGAATGGCTGTGTACGAGCACATAGTAGCCTGCGATCCTGTAGTGGTCAATGAGGATTTTGCCTTTGTCACATTGCGCAGCGGTAACTTCTGCGTCAACAATATCAACCAACTTCAGGTCATCAACATCGAAGATCCTTACAAACCTTACATGATGAAGTCCTATCCCATGCTCAATCCGCACGGACTCGGGCTGGCTGGCGACAACCTCTTTGTCGCAGAAGGGAAGCATGGACTGAAAAGCTTCAAGGTAACTGATGTCTTGAAAATCGACCAAAACCAAATGGAGTTTTTGGAATCCATGAAAGCTGTTGATCTGATTCCAGGACCCAAGTCCCTGATCGTGATCGGCCCGGATGGGGTTTGCCAGTTTGACTACAGCACACCCTCCAAGCTTATTAGACTGAGCTGCATTGATGTGAAAAATCCGGTGGTGATCAAGTAAACAGTGGGCAACGAGCAGTTCCAGTCTTTTAGACCCTTCGACTCCTCTCAGGGTGACAGTCGTGTCAGGCTGAGCACCTGACCAACGAGAGTTGGGAAGTCGAAGCCAGTCGCAGTAGCCAGTCGCAGTAATTGTGTACACCGGAAATATTTCATCTGTGAAAATCTGTGACATCTGTGAGAAAATCCTTATCCTTTCCAATGAAAGCATTATTCAGAAATAGAAAATGAAAGTTAGCTTCTTGTTTCTAAGCATTTTTGTTTTGACCCTTTCCACAGGATATGGTCAGGAAAAAGTCTATTACAATCAGACGGAATTTGGGGCGATGTTTGGCAGAGTTGAGAGCCAATGGAGCGGAGACACAGAAGAAAGGATCAATTTTTCAATGCTGACATTTCACGGTGCCCGGATTTCCAAACATCATGTAGTGGGGTTTTCTCTCGGTTTTGATCACTATGAAAACCTGTCCATTATCCCAATCGCCTTGGGTTGGAGAGGGTTTTTTGGCAAAGATGGCAGAGCACAGTTGATTGGAGGATTTGACATCGGAGGCGGATCGACGATTTTGGAAAAGGGAGAAGAATCCGAATGGGGTAAGAGTTGGTACGAAGGAGGAATCATGGCAAGTCCTTCGGTCGGTGCTTTTTTCCCAGGCAAAAAAGGGAAAACAGCCCTGACAGTCACCATCGCCTACAAAAGACAGGAACTTGCCTATTACCAGGGCTCTTATGAGCAGGTTGGTACCCAAAGGCCAATTATCATCTCCCAGCTTCCTCCGGGATATAATTCGATGACTGAGACGGACTACCTATTTCAGAGTTTGGTTTTAAGGATGGGTTTCAGTTTTTGATCAACCAGATATTAACCGGCACAATCATCCACAGTCATTTTTGATTTTTAGGAGAAACCTGAAATTTTCAAACTTACCGGCCTAACCAAAATTCCAACAGGTGATTTCAATAAACCTCGTATTCCTACTATATTGAGAACCTATGTCCGAAAAGGTATTTTTTAGAACCCGTCTCTATTTTACTGGATTTGCAACGCTCGCTATCGCAGCCCTTTTAACCTGGAATTATTTCAATGGTGGCGTGCCAAGCCATCATGTACTGGCAGATGAAAGCCTACCACTTATTTCCAATTGGTGGGGAGCGCTTTTGATTCCATCGCTGACCTGGTTTCTCACTTATCGAATTCAAAAGAGAGTTTATCACAAAAGAAATCATGAACCCTCAAAGCAACTCAACCAAGCTTGGTTCGGCTTTGTGGCAGCTTTAATTTTCGGATCTCTTCTCGCTGCCTTTTTCACTTTTGGTTTCTCGGATTTGCCAGGTTATATGCTGTTGGGATTGCTCCTTGCTGCATTATTTCTCCCAATCTATCGGGCAGAATGTTTGTTGGGATTTGTTTTTGGAATGACTTACACGTTTGGAGCCGTCCTTCCAACGCTGGTAGGATGCATCCTTGCGCTTATAGGAGCTGCAATCTACCTGCTTATCCGACGAGGAATAATCTTTCTAAGCTCCAAATTGGTTCCAAGTTTTTCTGCTGATAAAAAATAGACAACCGAAATTGGAAACAATTGCTGGTTTATGGTTTGAAAGTTAAGGCACAGGGAAATCGCTTTTGAAATTTATATCACCCCTTGCGGGGTTTAAATGAATGCTTAGCCAATCGATCCTATTATAATTCCAGCCATACTGGCTTTTAAATCCCGAAGGGATTACAGGATTATAGCTTTAAATGGGTTTCTTATGTAGGGTAACCCCAAAGGGGTGACATCATTTTTATCGAAAATGGTAAATGCGATTTCCCTGAGCTAAAGGCAATGTCCTGTTCGAGATTTGCAATCTCGAACCTTGATGATAGGATTTACAATCCGTCTAAATTCAGCCCAAACCACTTCACAGCATTGTGGTAATAGATCTTGTCCACCACTTCTTTTGGAAGTTTCAGGCCTTGGAATGCCCCGTTGACATCCGCCGATTCCATCGATTCCTCACTGACCAAATATTTCCAGTCCTTTTGCCAGGTGGCGATTGTGTTGGTTTTGAATTTTTCCGGATCGGGATTTCCTGAAATCCCCAAGTCAGTTCCATAGATAATCCGGTCTTGGTATTTGATCATAAAGTTTCTGACTTTTTCGCGGTCCTTTTGACTTTGAAACTGGAGGTGTCCAATTCGGGCGGCCATATCAACAGCCATGTTGGGAAATCGGTCCAATCGTTTGGCGAGTTCGTCCACGTTCCATTCCACACTTCCCAGATGTGCTCCGACAAAGCGGATTTCGGGGAATTTTGCAAGCAAATTATCCCGTGCCTCCACCTGCTGCTCGTAACTGGGATATTCCGGATGGAGATACATGTGGTACTCAGGATGTCTTGAAAAATAGCTCCTGTCATTGTTTACGGTCATTTCCTCCAGCGGCAGCCAGCAGTTTCTGGGTTCGCCAAGATGCGCCATCAGCGTTTTGCCCTGATCTTGGACAAACTGAAATATCGGCTCCAGCCTAGGATGATCTGCCATGATGAAATCTCCATTTTCATCCTTGTACGTCATCCCGATGTTTTTCCAGATTTTGATCCCAATAGCCCCTTGGTCAAAGGTCTTTTTGATTCGATCGATTTCATTCTGGGCCCAGTTGGGATCAGTCCAGCCTTCGAGGGAAATGGTGGAAAGAAAGTCAATGTAATCCGGATTTTGACCTTTTTGGTGCAATGCAAGTCGGATTTGCTCTTCTAATGGAGGATAGTCTGGAACATCCACACTTACGGTAAGCAGGTGGAAATTGGAGCTTTTAGCCGCCTCCGTCAATGCGGTACTTTCTGAATTGTGATGCGTATGGGTATCGATCTTTTTTACATTGGAAAAGTCCTCCAAAGAATAAAAATCGACTTTTTCCTCCTGGATCAGGAGAGCCAAAGCAGCAATGAAAAAAGGAAAAACCGAATCTATCATGAACTTTATTTTGTTGTTAAAAGATACAATGATTTTTCATCTTTGGACTATGGAAAAGTACCTCAAGGCTATTTCAGACGGCTATTACGGCTATGCCAATTACCTGATCAATGAAATCCTAAATCCAAGCTGGCACAATTACTTCTATTGGCTGGTTGGTGCGTCTCTGGTGATTTGGATCTTGGAGCTGGTTTTTCCATGGAGAAAGGATCAACCGGCGATCCGGCAGGACTTTTGGTTGGATCTGTTCTACCTTTTTTGGAATTACTTCCTTTTTGCACTCATTGCATACAATGCGCTCTCCATGGTCGCTGTAGAGCTGTTCAATGATTTCCTGGGGCTGTTCGGAATCACCAATCTGGTGGCTTTCGAGATCGAAACCTGGCCTTTTTGGGCAAAGCTGGTTCTGATCTTTTTGGTGCGGGACTTTATGCAGTGGAATATCCACCGGATGTATCACCATGTGGACTGGATGTGGGAGTTTCACAAAGTGCACCACAGCACCAGACAAATGGGTTTTGCTGCTTTGCTACGGTACCATTGGATGGAAAATATCTTGTACAGAACCCTGGAGTATATTCCCCTGGCCATGATTGGAGTGGGGATCACGGACTTTTTCATCGTCCATATCTTCACATTGGTATTGGGTCAACTCGGTCACGCGAACCTAAAAATTCCACTTGGCCCTTTTAAATACATTCTTAACGGACCGCAGATGCACCTTTGGCACCATGCCCGAAACCTGCCTGAAAGTCATCCCAACGGATTCAATTATGGGATTTCGCTCAGTGTCTGGGATTTTATCTTTGGAACCAATTACTGGCCATCCGATAATGAAAACCTACCCGTAGGTTTACCCGATGAGGAGAATTTTCCGGAGGATTTTATCCGACAAAACACCGAGCCTTTTCATCGGATTTTTGGAAAAAAATAAAAAAGTTCCCATCAGGCTCAAACCAAAATTGTGATACTATTTTTTTGTGGGAGTGGGGAATTAAAAAACTGTTTAAAAAGCTGGATAATCGATATCACATCAGGCACCTTCCATCAAAAAAGATAAAATTTTTAAAATAAAACGATAATTATTATTTGTTTTATTTTAAATTTGCTAGTTTTGTTTATCAATAATCAACTTCAAAGATGGGCCTCACAAAACCTTCAAAAATAATCCTCCTTAAGTGCGCCATATTGGGCACCATGCTTTTTTCATCTTTGGCGGTAGTATATCATGTTCGCTGGTTGATAGCTTTTTTACTCAGTTCCGCACAGAACCACGTGCCGAGTGGGCAACAGCCACTGATTTGGTTTTGCGTACAAATACTTTCAAATGCCACTTTTCTTGCTGTTGGATATTTCATGTTAAGTCTATTCGATAGATATAAACAGAGAAATTACTTTGACGATTACAGTTTAAAGGTACTTAACGGGGTGATACATTCCTGTTTTTTTCTAGCCATTCTAGGTGTCATAAAGCTTGCTTCCAGTGAATTTTACCCTCTCCCATTAGATGAATACAAATCAATTTGGGGTACTTTAAACCTAATGACATTTTTACTTATTGACGTGGTAACGTTTAAAGAACCACAAACCATGTATCTGCTGATAGCCATAATCCTCTGGGCAGTTAAGCAATTTTCAATCAAGGCAATTGCAATAAAATCTGAAAACGAAGCAATTATATAGTATGGCTATCATTATCAATTTAGATGTAATGATGTCTAAAAGGAAGATCTCGTTAAATGAACTCTCCGCTCGAGTTGGTCTAACAACTGTAAACTTATCTTTGCTAAAAACAGGAAAAGCCAAAGGGGTTCGATTTAATACGCTGGAATCTATTTGCCGAGAACTTGATTGCCAGCCAGGGGATATTTTGGAATATCAAAATGACAACAAACCCTAAGAAGCGACTTTGTTCCATCGGTTAAGTCGTTCGCTTCACATCTACCTAAATACCATCAACTCGAACATAGGCCATTTCGGTTACGAATAGTTTGATACTCTTCACTAGGAGCTACATTACGACAACCAATTACTGGCCGTCCGATGATGAAAACCTACCCGTAGGTTTACCCGATGAGGAGAATTTCCCTGAGGATTTTATCCGACAAAACACCGAGCCTTTTCATCGGATTTTTGGAAAAAAGAAAAGCTGACCAATCAGTCAGCTTTGAAAATTTCATTGGAGAAACCCGGTTCTCTAGGCTAATTACATCAGCCTTTTGATCGTCCAAATGATGATTGCTACGAGGAACATAATGATGGAAATCCTGTTGATTCCATGCATCATCTTTAAGTTCAAATTGGTCGGCCTATTGGGATCAGGCTTTTGAAACACCCGGATAAAGTAATTGCCTACCTCACCCAACTTGAAGAATTCCTGGACTTTATTTTTATCTGACATGATTGCTGGATTTGATAATGTTTCAACTGGTTGAAGATTGATTTGGTTCAAGAAAAACATCTAAGTCCCGATTCTCTCTTAACAATGATCTTGTAAAAGACTTCGGCAATTTGGTTGCTTGGGTTAAAGGCGAAATATGCTATATTCAGATATATCCACATTAAAATATTCTTGAATTGGGTTATGAATATCCAACAATCTGAAATTTCTGAATTACTGCCCCATAGAAATCCATTTCTATTTGTTGATAAAATCTTGTCATCAACCGACGAGGAGATTATTGGAACAAAGATTTTCTCGAAAAAAGATGAGTGGTTAAAAGGCAGTTTTCCTGAATCAGGATTTATACCTGGAATGATACTGGTCGAATCCATGGCTCAATGTGGTGGTGCAGGAATCAAACTTCTGGGTAAAGCAGAAGGAATATTTGCTTTGACAAGTATAGAAAATGTCCAGTTTTTTGCAGGAGGTCTCTATGGAAAACAAATAAAGTATTTGATTAAAAATCAGAGGATCAGCAGCAGCATTATCAAGCAATCAGGCACAGCAATGATGGGTGAATCTAAACTGATGGAAGCCTCATGGATGAGTGTAAAAGTGAGATGATTTTTCCCTCACCTTATCCAAACCAGATCTTGATTCTTGTGTCTAAAATCTTGAATCTAGAAATCAAATCGTCTCCGGCTCGTTCCACATCCCATCCTCTTTGATGATATTGATCAATTCATCCACGGCCTTTTCGGAAGAAACGGATTTTTTCATTACTTCCTTGCCTTTGTAAAGGGTGATTTTTCCTTTTCCAGAACCTACATAGCCATAATCCGCATCTGCCATTTCACCCGGCCCGTTGACGATGCAACCCATGATTCCGATCTTCACACCCTTGAGGTGATCGGTTCGCTTGCGGATCATAGCCGTAGTTTCCTGTAGATCAAACAGGGTTCGCCCACAGGAAGGACAGGAGATGTATTCTGTTTTCGACATGCGGGTTCTGGCAGCCTGAAGCACACCAAAGCTCACCGAATTGTGCAGCTTAACTTGATCAAGGACTTCCTGACGGGTATGCTCGCCTTCTTTTTCCAAAGAAATCAAAATCCCGTCCCCCAATCCGTCAATCAATAATCCCCCGACGTCCGTGGCAGCATAAAGCGTCGTCAGGTCAGCCGATTGATCGGGATAGCTTACTTTCACCACAACCGGCACATCAGATTTCGCCTCCAGCAGACTGACAAAAGCACGCCTCAAAGCCGGAAGGGAATGGGTATTGTCGGTTTTCAGAATCAGAATCGTGTCTTTTCTAATTGAGACCTGGGGAATAGCTGCTTCGATTTCTTCATCGAAAATCTCCAGGAAATTCAGTTCAGAATGATGAAGATCTGCTTGCTTAAATTCATTTAAAGTGAAAAGCGGAAACTTATTCACCTGATCGGGAGCCAATTTCCAAAAAGCAAGATCCTGGATTTCTTTCATCCCGTTTGGCAGCATGAATGGAATCGGGTTGGAACCCGAATAGACAAAATCGCAACCCTGATCGTTCATCTTCCACTTATCAAGTTCTGGTAAGTAGAAATGGCCGACGACCTTCATTTCCCTGTCGGTGACTTTTTCGATTTTCGAAATATCAGTGATCACGCGAGGCACGTTGTGACCGCCAAAATTGTAAATCTCAGCAACATGCCGCTTGTTGTATTCGAATGGAGTAATTGGATAATGCTGGATTTCGGTAATTGGAGCATGACTTGACCTTCCGGTGTAGCGGCCGATCAAGGCTTTGGCTACAGGAGCTTCAAACTCCGGATCTTCTGTCAAAGAGACTCGAACTGTATCACCGAGTCCATCTTCCAAGAGGGTTCCGATTCCCACCGCGGATTTGATCCGGCCATCTTCGGCTTCTCCGGCCTCGGTTACTCCCAAGTGAAGCGGATAGGGTTTGAATCCGCCCTGATTCAGCTTTTGCACCAATAGTCGGTAAGCCTGCACCATCACCTGGGTGTTGGAGGACTTCATGGAAATCACGATATCGAAGTAGTTTTCGTCTTCGCAGATTCGCAAAAATTCCAAGGCAGACTCCATCATTCCCAGCGGAGTATCGCCATATCGGCTCATGATTCTATCTGAAAGCGAACCATGATTGGTACCGATTCGCATGGCTGTACCGTTTTCCTTGCAGATTTTCACCAAAGGCAAAAACCGCTCACGAATCCGATCCAACTCCTCGGCATAGCTGGCATCGGTATAGTCGATGACCTCAAATTTCTTTTTATCGGCGTAGTTTCCCGGATTGATGCGGACTTTTTCTACGATCTTGGCAGCTAGTTCGGCAGCATTCGGGGTGAAATGAATGTCTGCCACGAGCGGGGTTTTATACCCTCTTTTGCGCAGCTCAGCCTTAATATTTCTGAGATTTTCGGCCTCCTTGATGCTGGGAGCGGTGATTCGTACCAGTTCGCAACCCGATTCTATCATCCGGATACTTTGCTCCACGGAGCCTTTGGTATCCATGGTATCCACAGTTGTCATGGACTGCACCACGATGGGATTGTCTCCCCCTATGAGGACATCCCCAACTTTCACCGGGATGGTTTTTCTCCGGGAATAGCTCGTGAGGCTATCGCAATACAGGGAATCGAGGGATTTGATCAGTGACTCCATAGCTTATATATCTCCAAGTTGGGGGCGGATAATTACTTCTTCAACAACAGTTTGTGGGGAAAGGTTGTAAGCGCCCCACACGCTCTCGGCCACATCCGCAACACGGACAAACCGCTCCTCGGGAAGGCCTGCACCTGCCCAGCTTTCAGTATAAGTTGCCCCTGGCAAAATGGAGGTAACTTTGATTTGATGAGATTTCAGTTCCTCCCGAAGGCATTTGGTCATTCCCAGCATGGCCCATTTTGACACGGCATAGCTACCTCCGTTGGGATAGGCAGTCAGCCCGGCAATCGAACCCATACTGAAAATATGCCCTGATTTCCGAGAGATCATTTCTTTAATAAATGCCCTGCTGAGGTAATACGCAGAGAAAAGATTGGTATGCATGATATACTCAAAATTCCCTTCGGGTTCGCTGTGCAAAGCTCCTGGCAGGAAAATCCCGGTGTTGTTAATCAATACGTCCGGAATTCCGATCGCTTTTACCGCTTCAGAAAACCGCAAAACTTCCTCTTTTTTGGAAAGGTCAGCGACCAAGGCCAGTACATTGATTCCCGGATGGTTTTCCTCCAGGTGGGTTTTCAATGAGACAAGGTCCTTTTCATTTCGGGCACAGGTAAAGATGTCGAAACCTTCTTTGGCAAAACGCTCAATAATCGCCCTGCCGATACCTTTTGTGCCTCCTGTGACGAGGATACTTTTACTCATTTGATTAGTAGTTTAATAGTTAGTATGACAACTATCTACAGCGAGCAAAGTTACATTTTTTTATCAAAACAGCGCGGAGACTTGCATCCTACCCACATGGACGATCCTTTCCAGACCTTCGGAGTTTCGGCCTTCATAGACCAAGTTGAGTTGAAGCCCCTCTCCTATCTTTTGGAGCCAGTTGAGCGACCAAGTGATGTTTGTTCCGGGAGTCAATGCCTGGAGCATTTCATAACCCACAGGAGAGTTCACCTCTCCGTTGTAGTCGATCTGGATAAATTTCAAATTGCCTGTCAGCGTGGTTTTGATTGCTTTAGCAAAGCGAACATCCAGTCCCAGTTGATGGATTTGGGCTTTTTCTTCAAATTCCAGGTTTTCGGTGTTTTGCTTTCCGGTAAAAGAATACATGCCGGTAGTTCTGAAAAACGGTGTCGGCTGCCAGGCAAGTTCAGGCCCGATGCTGGATTGATCAATAAAGTAATTCCGGTTTTCCAGGAAATCCGAAGCCGAAATCCGGTTGCCGGTACTGCCCAGGATTCTCAAAGTCATCACGGAATTGAAATTGTACCTAGTATTCAGCTTCCAGTCCTGTTGGATCTGATCCTCAAAACCTCCGGAAAGCAACTGCTTCAACTGAGAATCGAAGAGCGAGAGGTCAAAACCATACTTTGCCGAAGCTCTGTTGAAAAAGAAACTTGTCCGGATGATCTGTCTCAATGAAAGGATCTGGTCCCGCTCCACCGATCCGATGAAAGGATTCACCCGATCCCAAAAGTCATCCGAGGTCACTTTCTTCTCCACACTCAAACTGGAGGTATTGGAAAACCGGTGAAGGAATTGCCGAACTCCTCCCGACTCCTTCCAACCTTCAGGAAACTTTGCCTGAATCCGATAATTGAGCAAACTTGTGTAAGCTTGAACATAGGTGTCTGTCGGGACAAAAATCTTGATGTACTGCTTTTCTTCCGGGTTGATGGCAATGTAAAATTCATTCAGCTGTTGAATCCCGTCGCCATTATCATCTCTCCAGGTGTGGGTTCCGTCTCCGTTGGTGGCCGGCAGGTAGACAAATTCACGTTGGAGTTCGCGGCCATTGCCGATCGCATAGCTGATTTCGTTGCGGATCAGGTTTTTTCCAAGATTTCCCGAATAGTCCACTTTTCCCAGCAAAGTCAATTCTGTCGGCAAATCCCTGTTCAGATATTCCAGTTCCCTGTAAGTGAAAGTGCTTCCCAAGCTGTGATTGGCCCATTGTTTTCTGAATGAAAAATTGGAGGTAAAGGCCTGCGTATCGTCCAGGAGAATTCCGGCCACTGGCAAGCGATCCTCCCGCCAAGCTGCATCTGCAGAAAATGCATAACTGAGAGAATCATTGCTTTTCAGGTAAACCAAATGTTCCTGAAAATTCATCGCCGTGCTCACAATCGAATCGGTTTCTGTGTTTTTCAGGGCATTCCGGTCAATAGAAAACTGATAGCCTGGGACAAGAAGCTTTGACTGAAAATTTACATTCCCCAAATACCGGGTCCAATCCGAAGTCAGGGTGTCCTGATCACTATGCAGCCTGAAAAACTCCTGGCGGATCCGCAGCCTTTTTCCGATTTCAGTATTCCAATTGGCAGTATGCTGTGACCCATTGAGGACATTTTCCCGGTTTCGGAGATAAAGCTTGTAATTGAATAAGTTCAGGGCATCTTTTTCCAGGCCAACCTGAGTCAGAAAAAATCGCTCTGCAGCATCAGCTTCCAATGTTTCGGGTGAAAGTCCCCAATCCCGGTCAAATTCGATGTATCTGAACCTGTCGATAAAATTGAAATTGGTCGAGTTGTACTCGAATTCAGTCAAACCTTTGAAGCGATAGCCTTTGAAAATCCCCAGTTCACGGTTTTCGGACTGCAATCCAACTTTCCAACCCAAGCCCTGATTGTCGTCGTCATCCAGGGATGAAAACAGGTTTTTATCCACTGAAGAAAGCGCAACTTCGGTATACACTTTTTCATATTCACCCAATTTGATCCGGGTGCCGGCGGTGGTCATTCTCTTGCTGTCAGGCGCGGGAAGCTGAGTCAAAATTGAATAATCCCCCTGAGGCTGACCATTTAATCGGGGCAAATATTCAAAAACCGTCCCGTTGGAAAGCTGATTGACCCGTCGATAATCCCCAAAGCCCGCTCCGACTTGGGAAAAGGAAAGGGCGAAATGAGCCAATTCGGGATCGGTGGAATATTTGTAATAGGTGAGCGGATTTCCAAATTCATCGACTTCGCCTACTTTTTCATACAAAATCCGGGTGGGATCAAAGGCCACCGAATCGATCCTTGGAATAGCAGCATTTTCAATAGAATCTCCAACCGATGCCAAAAGGGCCTGCTCTTCCTGCGTAAATTCCGTGAAAAGCGGTCGGTTTCGATTGTCTTTTTCCTGATAATAATTGACATAGAAATCGACTTTCCCATTGGTCTGCAAGTGATTTGCCCCCAGAATCGAACGGGAATAATTTCGCTCTGCAAATTCAAAATCAACCCGGACCCGAGAATACTGAGTGATCAGCACTTTGGGAGTAAAGGTGATCTCTGCCTGGTTGTAGTCAATCACGTAATCGGCGTTGAATCCCCGCTGAAGCTGCTTTCCATCCAGAAAAACCCGCTCGGAGTTGGCCATGATGATCACGAATCGCTCATTGTTTGGGCCGCTGACCCGATATGGCCCAAGCACTCCTTCCAAAATCGGAAGTTGGATCGATGCAAATTTCCCCTTGGCAACCGAGACAAATCCCTGAGAACTCGCCTCCCAGTTTTCCTTCATTTTGTACTTGGAGGTAAACTGCAGACCCTGGACGTTTTTGTAGTAACGGAGAAACTCCGATTGCCTTTGCTGCAACACCACATCACCTGCCGCAAGGCTGAAGTTTTCATTGAAAAGCTCAATCAGAACATTGTCAAAATCCTGGATTTGCTGAGTATTTCCTTCGGGTTGAAAAGGAACGTTTTGGTCGGTGATGCTTGCCCGGATTTTCAGATTTTCTCCGATATCTCCTTCCAGTTGGAGATTCAAGGCTGAATTCACAAACACATTTTGGGTATTTCCAAAAGAAACACCACGGGTCAGACTTCCGGTTTTGTAAAGAGTAGTACTTGGGAAAAGCTCCTCCCGAATGTCAAATTCCGGGATAGCCTGGACCCGGTTGTCCTTGAACATGGCCATGGAATCATAATTGGCCTCTAAAGTTCTTCTGGCAAAAGTCTGATCCAGTCGAATGGCCAAAGTCCGATAGCAAACCTGGACCGAATCCGGCTTTGCAGCTGATTCAAAGTCGATTTGAAGTGTGCGATTGGAAAGGTTATATTTGAAAGGATACGTTTTCCCGGCTTTATCCAGCACTCGGATACTTTCCTGAATAGCCGAAAGAGAATCCAGTTCGCCGGGAGTTTCAAAATAGGATGCTGTAAACCAGCGGCATTTCTCCTGAGCCTGAGCAGACCAAGTCAAGCCAAAAAGCAAAACCCAGGAAACGATCCAAAAACGCATTGAAAACTATCAGCCTATTTCTTTCAAGGTACTAAAAACCATGTTTATTGAATCAGAGGAAAGGTGAGATAAAATGTCGTCCCTTTCCCAAGTTCGGTATCAAACCAAATCTTGCCTCCCGCAGTCTCCACACCGCTTTTTGCGATAGCTAAACCAAGACCTGATCCAGTTGACTTGGTGCTGAAGTTGGGGATAAAGATTTTGTCCCGAAGCTCTGGCGGAATCCCTTTCCCATTGTCGGTGATTTCAAGAAACACCGCCTGCTCGGTCATCCACAACCAGATGCGGATGTGGGGTGCTTCTTCCTGAGGGACTGCCTGGATTCCATTGATGATCAGATTGGATATCACCCGGCCAAAGAGCTTGTCATCCCCCATGATGGTAATCTCATCGGTAAAGGAATCGTCCTGAAAATCTAACTGAACTCGCTTGTCATTTTTGAACAGTTCCAGGACTTTGTTTACCACACCTTTGAAATTCATCAGCTCATTTTTGGGCAGTGGCATTTTTGCAAAAGTGGAAAATGAAGACGCAATCCCACTCAATGCATCCACTTGATGGATCAAGGTTTCCAACGATTTGCGGAGCTTTTGCTGATCCTCCAGCTTCCCCTCCTGCTCCAATCGGAGCAAGTGCTGCAGGGTAAGCTTCATCGGAGTAAGCGGATTTTTGATTTCATGGGCGACCTGCTTGGCCATTTCCCGCCAAGCAGATTCCTTTTCAGTGGAAGCTAGTACCTTTTTACTGGCTTCCAATTTATAAAGCATGTTGTTGTATTCGTTGACCAGCAAGCCGATTTCATCTTTGGAGGACCAATACATGGGTTCGTTATTTTCCAGATTGGTCGCCTTTAATTTTTGCGTAAGCAGCTTGAATGGCAAAGTCAGATTCTTGGAAACAAAGGAGGAAACGATCAAAAAGAGGATGAAGATGACCACGAAGGCATTGAAAATATTGCTCAAAACATCCGAAATCAAAGAATTGAGTTCAGTCTCCGACTCGAAAAACGGCACGGCCAAAATGCCAATATTGGATTGATCCACTTGGGACGGCACGGCTAAATAGACTGTCTGATATCTCAGCTTCCCTATTTTCTCGTCCAGCAGGAGTTGGATTTGATTTTTCTCCGTGATTCCAGCCAAGGCAGAAGGATTGATCCAGGGAGAAAGAATTTTTTTGTCAAAAATATTCGGGCGATTTGTCGATTCGAGGTATCCGGTCGGAGTATACAGGTGGATATCACTGGCGATGGTATTTGCCAACGCATTGATTTCTTCATTGAGCAAGTCGCGGTCCACGCTTGCAGGATTTTGGTTGTTGAAAAAAGCACCCAGATTGCTCCGGATCAGACTTGCCTTCTCGATGTATTGCCTGTTGAGATCGTCCCGATAACTCCCTCCCAGCAATCCAATCGTGATGATGGATATAATGATGATGGGGAAAAAGAAGGCAAAATTCAGGTACAACTGAAGCTTGGTGGAGTAATTGAACTCAAAATCCCGATAGCCTTTAAACAGCGTATTCAAAAGAATCGCCAAAAAAGTCATAAAAACAAAGGCTACAAAAAACAGGGAAATATTTCCAAAAAACTGCGAAAGGGAAATCGTGGGAGAGGAAAGCAGGATCACTTCATCCCCATTTCTCAATCCAAAATGATGATATTCTTGAAATAGCACCCCATTTTGAAACAACTGATTACGGTTCAAAATTTCCGAAAATTCCCCCTGGTTGTAATTGAAGGTACCTGAGCTTCGCAGCAGTTCTTTTCCCTGAAATACCGCATAGTCATAATTCAAAGGATCCAGCTTTTCGGCATATTTCCGATCCAACAAAAGCTTGGGATATACACTTCCTGGCTGGATTCGAAGTTGGTTCAATTCCAGATAAACCGTTCCAAGCAAATTATCTTCCCTCAAAATCGGTATAAACGCCACGAACTTATTGCTGGCGGTAGTCTCCTTTCCCCTAATAAAATACAGATCTCTCACCCCGGTGGCGAGGTCGCTTTTCACGTATTCCTGTCTCAATTCTTTCAATTCTTGCCTTTCGGCCGGACCTTGGATTTGTTGTCCAGTTGCCGAGAAAATCCGAACTACTACTTCAAACTGATCAAAGTAATTATCGAGGTAAATCCGCCGGATCTTGGTTTCAACTGGGTCTTTAGAAAGCAAAGGGTCAGCCATCCGGTTCTGAATGAAAAGGTCATTTTTCACCCTGTTGAAAATATCCCCAAGAAAAAACTCCGTCATCACATCATTTTCGATCAGGTTCTGATTGGCAAATCTGGTTTTTGAAAGAATCAAGCGCTCTCTTTCGGATTGAAAAGTGCTCACTCCAATGATGGTAGCAGTGATCAGGCAGGCATAAAAAAAGGTCAAAAAAGTATCGAGCCCCAATCGAAAAACATTCTGAAAAAGCTCAAAGCGGATGATGCTGAACAAGAAAAAAAGATGGATCAACCAAACCATCCCAAGCCAAAAGCTGAAGTAAAAAGCAATTCCCAAGAGGGGTGTCCCGATAATAACCAGGTAATTGTAATAGATTCGTTTATTGCCTCTGACACTGAGCAATAGACTGAATAATGTCAATGAGATAAGCACATAGACCGATCCGAACAAAAAGAGAATAAAAAAACTCAGGCCTTTGAACCAGTCAAATGTTGGGATGGAACGGATGTCGAGTACCCATTGGGAATTGAAAATGAGATCCCTGGGAAGAAACCATACCAACGCAAAAAAGAACGTACTGATGGATATGGCCAACACCAAACCGATCTCAAAGTTCCGGCCATGATCAAGAGTTGCCACCTTTTGAAAGGCTCTTTTTGAATAAAGCTGGTAAATGGTCAAACCCAGGATAAACACTGCGCATCCGGTATTGAGCATCAAGTCACCCAGACTTGGATTAAGCCAGGAGGAGGCATAGTTGACCGGATCAAAAAGGGGAAATTCAAAATAATCCCCCGGAAAATTAAACAAAAGCATAAATGCCCTGACGGTAACCAGAATTAACAAACCATAACCGATGGTCTGCCAGGGATACCCTTTCCGCCATTTTTTTCGCAGAAAATCAAAGCTCAACAGGAAATACAGCAGAAATACCGAGCAAATGAAAACAAGCAGTGCAGTGTTGGAAACTCTGCCAACAGGCTCATATCCCAGTTGAAAACTTATTCCGAAAATTGGTTTATCGGATACAGAATTTACCTGATACGCACCATCGGAAGGGTTGGAAAAAAGCTGAAAACGATCATTTCCGAAAAAATCAGGGTTTGGTCCGGTTTTGAGATAGTCGTTTTCAATAGATCCTGGCCAGATCAGACGCAGCACATGAACCAGATAATAGTCAGTAGAATTTCGATTGATTTTCCGGACTTTCACAAAAAAAGTCCCAAATGGATCTTCCAAAAGCTGGTATTCCTGGGAGAGGTCCAATCCTGAAAAATCAAGAGTAAGGGTGAAATCAGACCAAAAGAGCAGCTGCCCACCTGCATCCAAAACAAAAAATGGATGTCTGTGGTCAGGATTGCTGACACGCTCAAAAGTGATCGGTTCCTCGGGGCGAACTTCCATCAAAACCCGGATAAAATCTTCATCAAACTGGTTGTCTACCAGCTGGATTTTGTTTTGGATTGCCCCAACGTATTTCTCTTCTTCGCTTTTCTGAAAAACGAAAAAATTCAAAATCAGAACTATCAGAAGAGAAATTACGCTGATCAGGATGACCAGCCTGCGGGTTTGGAAGCTCATTTAGGCTAAAAATAAAAAAGCAAAGTCTGGTATCAAACTTTGCTTTTGCATCTCTTATCGGAGAGAGAGTTTTGCCTTCCGTTTTTTGGCTGTTCTATACCATAAAAAGCCTATAACCGCTGCCATCAGGTAAGGCATGACAAAGAGATATAGGATACCGTTGTTCAATCCTGCGCCAATGGTGGTTTCCCCGTTGCTGACGTTGTTTTCCACCGATGCCCGGCACATGGAGCACTGTGCCCAGCTGGATACCTGAAAAACCAG
This sequence comes from Algoriphagus sp. A40, assembly GCF_002002735.1. Lineage (GTDB taxonomy): Bacteria > Bacteroidota > Bacteroidia > Cytophagales > Cyclobacteriaceae > Algoriphagus. Next base: position 134,716 of record NZ_MUNY01000039.1, read on the forward strand.
GAAGAAAATGACGAGAAGGAAATATTTACGTTTCATGCTAATCTAATTTACCGCTAATTGGGTTTGTTGATTTGAATTCCCAAACCAATTCAAACTTTACTATCATCTTCTATTCCGTGTCTCCGCTTTCAAATTCCATCTGGACGAGTCCGGAGGATTTAATTAATGTGTGTAATAAGGACTGATCATCAGGTAAACGATCACTCCGCTGATGGACACATAAAGCCAAATCGGATAGGCAAATTTAACCACTTTCCGGTGTTTTTCACGCTGGTCGGTATAGCCATAATAGTAAGCGAAAAGAATCGGAAACAACGCGACAGCCGCCAAGATGATGTGAGTGATCAACAGGAAGTAATAAACCGAGCGGATCAGACCCTCCCCTCCAAAGCTCGTGCTTTCTGCCGCACCATGGTACACCACATAGGAAATCAGGAAAACAGCTCCTAAAGCAAACGCAACAGTCATCGTGGCACCATGGTAATGGTATAGCTTTTTCTTAATGAAAATCAACCCAACAATAAGTGCAACTGAAGCCGAGGTATTGATCACTGCATTCAGATGTGGCAGAAAATAAACCCAATCACCCAGGGTTGTGATCTTGGCCGGCATGAAAAGTAAAACCGCCACGGCCAATGGAATCACAATAGAAATCCCAATGATCCAATTTTTCACTTTTGCTTCCTGCTGAAGCGTTGCTGCCTTATTTGCTGCCATGCAATAGTACTTTTGTTTCTAACATCAATAAGTCCACATCCTCTCGATTTGTTCCGCTGTAGTAGCCACGAATTCGACCTAATTCATCTATAAGCATGAATTTATCGGTATGGACAAAGTCATCAGGAACCCCATTTCCATCAATAGTGGGGATCACAAATCCGCAACGAGCCAAAGCGTAGGTTTCTGCTTTTGGCCCGGAAAGAAAGTGCCATTTACCGGGAATAGCATTGTGCTCATCGGCATATTCTTTCAAAATCGCAGGTGTATCATACTCCGGATCAATGCTGATAGACATAATCTGAACTTTTGGTTCGTCCCGAAACATATCATTGACCCGCTCCATTTCCTTGGACATGACCGGACAGATGCTTGGGCAGGAGGTAAAAAAGAAATCCACAATTGTGATTTTTCCCTCCATTTCAGCACGACCAACTGGAATACCTTCCTGATTGGGAAAAGAAAACTCTGGAATAAAATGTTGGGTGGTATCGGTTACCGGACACTCCTGAAATGGATTATCGACTCCCTTTTGGAAAAAAATAGGAAGGTCATATTCGTTTTTCCCAAACCCTCTCAAAAACAGGAATACCAAAACAGGAATCAACAGGATGCACACCAACACCATTCCCTGCAATAATCTTAATCCTTTCATCTGTTTATTACTTATTTTTCAAAGGTCAGATGGAATCTCGCATGAATAGTAATCTTTCCTCTGTGTAACATTTGAGTCATGCTCGATTTCATAATAGTCTAATAACAAAAAAGAAGGTTGAAGTGATTCACCTCAACCTGCCTTTTTATTGAATAAATCGATTTTTTACCAACGCATAAGGAAGATCTCAGAACCTTCTTTGACGAGAACAATAATCAACCACACAAGGAAAATCAAAGGCACAATGATCGAGTAAAACAAAGGCTTCACTTCGTCACCCAAGTGCATAAATTCCAGCATAATGTATTTTGCCTTCCAAACCGTCAAGGCCATAAAGGCACCATAAAGCAAGATTCCACGACCCATGGTAAAAGCCATGATAAATTCCACAACGGTGATCGCCAGCAGGATACCTGCAGTTTTCCAGATTTTCTTGATCTTTTCTTCGTTGCGCGTCTCAACTACCAGGGTTGATTTGTTTTCTTGAATTTCCATATTTCAAAGATTTTAAATGCTTAGATCAGATAGAACAAGGTAAATACGAATACCCAAACCAGATCTACAAAGTGCCAATAGAGCCCGATTTTTTCTACCATTTCATAGTGGCCTCTTTTATCATAAACCCCAACTGCCGCTTGGTAGAAGCATAGGAAAAGTAAAAACACTCCGATAGTCACGTGGAATCCGTGGAAACCGGTGATAAAGAAAAACAACTGAGCAAAGCCGGCAGGTCCATATTCGTTCACGTGCAGGTTAGCACCGAATACAGTCTCCTGAACGACTTTTCCTAGCGAATTAACATAGGTCATTACACTTCCGCCATCTGTACCATGGATAAAGTGATTCCACTCCCAAGCTTGGCAGCTAAGGAAGGTAATACCTCCTACCAATGTCCAAAGCATCCATTTTACTACGTCATTTCTGTCATTTCTATGACCAGCTTCTACCGCAAGTACCATGGTCACAGAGCTGGCGATCAGGATAAAGGTCATGATTCCGACGAAAATCAAGGGTGCCTGTACTCCGTGAAGAAAAGGAAGTGCTTCAAACACCATCTCCGGCACAGGCCAATACTCATTTGAGCCGGCAAAGGTATCTGCTGGTCCAGCGTAGGCCGGGTAGCTCACACGAATGGATATGTATGTAATCAGGAAAGCCGCAAAAGTGAAGATGTCGGAAAGCAGGAAAAACCACATCATGAGTTTTCCATAGCTGGCCTTCAGGGGTTCGTTACCTCCATTCCAAACGCCTCGTTTCGAGCTTATTCCAATAGCAGTAGAATGCGCAGACATAATTTATTGATTTGTACCAGGTTTTATTTTAATGATTCAGAAGCAAAAACATAAACAGATATAGCCACAAGCCACCTAGAAAATGCCAGTAAGTAGTGGCCATTTCCATAGTATTCAAAGCTCGGGAATGAACCTTCAGTCTGAAGGTCGAAATTAATACAATAATAAGAAATATCACACCGGATATCAGGTGCACTGCATGCAGTCCGGTGAAAACATAAAGAAATGAACCAGACGGATTGCCAACAAAGAAAACCTCCCGATCCACCATGGCCACCCAGCTATACCACTGTCCCACCAGGAATGCAATTCCCAACAAAACAGTAAGCACCATCCCGATTTTTAGGTTCGCGAAATTATCCTTTCGTGCAGAATAATAGGCCCAATGTAGGGTTACACTGCTAAGAAGGGCTATGCCGGAAGTGACCCAGAATATTTCAGGAAGATCGTATTCCAGCCAATTTCCCTCAGACTGTCTCACAATGTAAGCACTTGTCAATCCGGCAAAAACCATCACCACGGAAACCATAAACAACCAAAGAGCAAATTTCTTTGGGTTCATGGAGATAGGCTGTTCAACCAAATCTGCGTATTTAAGTTCTCTTTCCATGACTTAAGGCAATTTGTCGAGCAGATAGGCAATCTGCACGATAGGTAAGTATAGAAATGAACCAAACATTATCTTTAAGGCCGATTTACGGGAACAATCTCTCATCAGGGAGAAAGTCTGTGCAAGGAACAGAACTCCGCAAACAGTCGCCACAATTCCTGAATTCAGGCCCGTCAATCCAAAATAACTTGGCAACAAACCCAATGGAAGCAGGAAGAGTGTATAAATCATAATTTGAATTGCAGTATTCAAATCCTGACCACCCCCACTTGGTAATAGTTTGAATCCGGCTCTTTTGTAATCCTCATCGCTAACCCAGGCAATTGCCCAGAAATGAGGAAACTGCCAAATAAACTGAATCCCGAAAATTATCAGGGCTTCATAGGTAATGGCACCGGTAGCTGCTGTCCAGCCTAACAAAGGAGGCATCGCACCGGGAATTGCGCCTACGAAAACCGCAATAGGTCCTACTCTTTTCAGAGGTGTATAAGCAAACACGTATAACACCATACTCAAAATCCCAAGCCAGGTAGTCAATGGATTGGTGAAAATCCAAAGAAGGGCAATTCCTAGAACAGCCACCAAAGAGGTAAACCAATAAGCCTCCTGAAGGGAAATTAATTGAAGGGGAAGGGGACGGTTTTGGGTTCGTTTCATCAACTTGTCCAAGTCACGTTCCATGATTTCATTGGCAGCACCTGAGGCACCTGAAATCAGAAAACCGCCTAAAGCCAAGCCCAGAAAACCGGACCATCCAAAGCTGGCACCGGTATCACCAAGGATATAACCGAACACAGCCGAGAAAGTAACCAAAGCTGAAAGCCTCAGCTTGATCAAGTCTGAATATGCTTTGATCCTATCACGGATCAAAGTGGATATAGAATGGTCAGTTACGTCAACTGTCCTCATTATCAATTTGAATTTAACTTAAACTGTAAATGGTCTTTCAACTGCAGGATCAGCATAAACTGAATTCCCAAAATCAAAGACCCAAGCAATAAGTGAATGGGTTGAAGAAATGCCGGAATACCGAAGTATGCCATGCCAATTCCGGTCGCAATTTCCAGCAGGATAACCAGCATTAATACTTGTGACCAAAGGTTAACTTTTGACCTTCGTACCGTATAGCGAAAGGCCCAGATAAAGTACAAGATGTGCACTCCAAGCAGGACAATTGAAAAGGATCTATGGATTATGAAATCCACTCCTAACCGATCAATCCATTCTTCCCTGAACAAATCTCCAAGAACGAAAGAAATCTGATCGATTTGCTCCCGGACCTGAGTACCTAATACTACCTGAACCAGCATCAAAACTGTCCCAAGAACAAGAACCCATTGAATTTTGGAAGGAACATCTGCTTTCACCACATGACCTTTTTGAAGTCTTTCCGACCGGTGATTGACGTACAATAAAACGCCGACCAAAGCCAAAGCTAGCAGCATGTGAAAGGTGATCATCCAGGCCAACAAATTGGTGGAAACAACGATCGAACCAATCCATCCGGTAAACAAAACCAATACTAGAGAAACCAAGGAATAGATCGGGATCCATTTATCTACCTTCCAAAGTTTGAAAGATTTCCAAACTGTAAGGATAATCAACAAACCGATAACTACACCCAAAAGGCGATTGATGTATTCAATCCAGGTTTTGGTGGCGTTGAATTCCTCCTCTACCAAGATGGATTTATCATTGGCTATCTGGTTGGCTTTTTCTTTAAAACCCAACTTGTCAAGGGTAGCTACAAACCTTTCGTTTTTAGCAATTCTTTTTTGAAGATATATCTCCTGGTAATTTACCGGGAGTTGATCGACATGTGTAGGAGGAATCACACTCCCGAAACATTTTGGCCAATCGGGACAACCCATTCCTGAGCCTGTGCTTCGCACTATCCCACCAACCAAAATCAGAAAATAAACAGCTATCACCGTCAGTGTTGAAACCCGGCGAAAGCTGTTTATCGAAGTATTAGTGGTGCTTTGATTCATTTCCAACCAAAACCTCAGCTTCCTCTTTTATGATTTCCAGTTCAAGTTTCACTTGTTCCTGCTCATGAGGAAGGTTGGACTCAGGAGTCTGGGATAGAGGAACAGTCTGAGGTATGAAATCTTCCGCAGCTCCAGGCTTAGAATAATCATAAGGCCATCTGTAAACTGCAGGGATTTCGCCAGGCCAGTTGCCATGGCCAGGATGCAATGGAGTAGTCCACTCGATTGTGTTGGATCTCCAAGGATTCAAGGTTGCTTTTCTTCCTCTGTACATGCTGTAGAAGAAGTTGAAAAGGAAGATAAACTGGGCTGCAAAAGTGATAATTGCTGCCGCAGACACAAACATGTTAAGGTCAGTATAAAGCTCAGTAAAGCTGAAGTTCGTCCAGGAATAATACCTTCTTGGGAATCCTGCAATACCGATGTAGTGCATTGGGAAAAACACCAAATAAACCCCAGTAAATGTCAACCAGAAGTGAATGTAACCCAATTTGGCATCCATCATTCTTCCAAACATCTTAGGGAACCAGTGGTAAACACCAGCCACCATTCCGAAGAAGGAAGCAGAACCCATTACCAAGTGGAAGTGAGCTACCACAAAATAGGTGTCATGCAATTGAATATCAATAGCTGAGTTACCGAGGAAAATACCAGTCAAACCACCTGAAATGAAGAACGATACCAGACCGATAGAGAACAGCATAGCAGGAGTGAATATCAAGTTACCTCTCCAAAGAGTAGTCAGGTAGTTGAATACTTTCACAGCTGATGGTACCGCAATAATCAATGTAAGGAACATGAAGATGGATCCAAGGAATGGATTCATCCCTGAAACGAACATGTGGTGAGCCCAAACAATAAAGGAAAGGATCGTAATTCCAAGCATGGAAATAATCATCGCCTTATATCCGAAAATAGGCTTTCTAGAGTTTGTCGCAATTACTTCAGAAGTAATACCCAAGGCCGGCAACAACACGATGTAAACTTCAGGGTGTCCAAGGAACCAGAACAAGTGTTGGAACAATACCGGGCTACCACCTGTGTTTGGAAGTGCCTCACCTGCTACATAGATATCAGAAAGGTAGAATGAAGTCCCAAAGCTTCTGTCAAATACAAGCAACAAGGCAGCTGCGAACAAAACCGGGAAGGACAACAAACCGATGACGGCAGTCAGGAAGAATGCCCAGATGGTCAGAGGAAGTCTTGAAAAAGACATCCCTTTTGTTCTCAAGTTAATGACAGTGGTGATATAATTGATACCGCCCATAAGGGAGGACGCGATGAAGAAAGTCATTGCAATCAACCAAAGCGTCATACCCAATCCTGAACCTGGAATTGCTTGCTCCAAAGCTGAAAGAGGAGGATAAACAACCCAGCCACCGCCAGCAGGACCTGTTTTGATAAACAGGGAAATAAACATGATCACACCGGAAACAAAGAACAACCAGTAGGAAATCATATTCATAAATCCGGAAGCCATATCACGGGCACCGATTTGAAGAGGAATCAGGAAGTTGGAGAATGTTCCGCTCAATCCCGCAGTCAATACAAAGAATACCATAATGGTACCGTGCATGGTGACCAAGGCCAAGTAGAATGTAGGATCAAGTTTCCCAGACTCGTCAATCCAACCTCCCAAAAGAGGACGGAGAAATTCCAAACTCATATCGGGAAAACCCAATTGCAATCTGAAAAGAACTGATAGGAAGCCACCGATGATTGCCCAGAAAATACCTGTCACCAAATACTGCTTGGCGATCATTTTATGATCCTGGGAGAAGATATATTTTGTTATAAAATTATCATGATGCTCATGATCGTGATGATCGTGGGCGGTGTCATGATGTGCCGCAGATGCTGTCGCCATAACCTATAATTTTATTTATTACTTTCGCTCAATTGAATTTCTGCCAGTTCCTTCTTATCAGCGGATGGATTCACTGCCAAAGCAGGATTTTGCTGAATGAAAGATTTCTGTTCTGTCAACCACTTTTGGTATGCCTCAGGCTCTACCACCTCTATCACTTTTCTCATTGAGAAGTGTCCACGCCCACAGATTTCTGTACAAGCTATTTCATATTCGAATTCCGGATCATTAAGCTCCGCTCTCATTTCCGCAGTAGTCTTGGTAGGAATAAACCAAAAACGAGTCGCCATACCTGGTACTGCATCCATTTTCAATCTCATGTGCGGAGCAAAAACTGAGTGCAAAACGTCACGGGCTCTAATTTTGAAAAGGACTGGTTCACCTTTAGGAATTACCACAACTGGAGAGGGGAAATCATCGATCGCATTTTTGTCAGTAAAGTCAACACCATGAGAGTTGGAAGCATTGATCAGTCTGTAATCGTAGTCTCCAAGTACATTGTCTTTACCTGGGTATCTTACTTCCCATGCAAACTGATATCCCATGATTTCAACAACGTGGGCCTTTTCGGGTGCCGGTGCAGTGATATCCGACCAAGCCATCCAACCAGAAATAACCAATCCGGCCAAAACCACCCCCGGAACTACCGTCCAGATGATTTCCAGCTTGTTGTTATCAGGATAGAAAGTTGCTTTTCTATTTTCCTTGTATTGATACTTGTAAGGAAAAATGAAAAGCAAAATGTGCGTGATCAGGAATACAACACCAGTCACTGCCATCGAAATCCAAAACAATTTGTCGGTGATGACACCATGTTCCGAAGCCACAGGCATTTGGTAATTGTCAAACTCCTTAATCGAATACCAGAACATTAAAATGGTGGTACCCACGAGAAACAGGACAAAAAGAATTGCATTGACCTTGTTGCTGCCAGTAGCAATTTTCTTATCTGAACCCTTTACTACAGAAACCAAGGTTTGAATTCTGTAGACCATCCATATTATGGATAGTAACAGAAGAACCCCTACTCCAATCAGAAATCCGTACATATCTTAGTTTTTTCGGATAAGTAATTAAATGTGATGATGATAGCTTTCTTCAAGCATTGGGTGATTTTTCGCAATCAGGTTTTTCTTAGCCAGACCTCCCAAGACTACCAAGGTAACCAAGGAACCATAAACCAGAAACATTCCAACTTCCATAAATCCAATTCCTCCATTGTGACCCAATGTACCCGGCTGAATCATCAGGAAGAAATCAATCCAATGACCAACCAACAATATGCTACACACAACTTTTAGAAAAATACCGTGTCTTTTCGCATCCCTAGTCATCAAAACTAGGAAAGGAAGGAAGAAGTTTAAGCCAATGTTTACAAAAATAAACGGTCCATAAACATCGCTTGTCAACCTCTCCACGAAGTAAACTGTTTCTTCAGGTATGTTGGCGTAGTAGATCAACAGGAACTGGGAGAACCAGAGGTAAGTCCAGAAAATAGAGAAACCAAAAACAAATTTACCCAAGTCATGGATGTGGTTTTGATTGATCATTTCCAAGTAGCCTTTTCCTTTAAGGAAAATGGTCAACAGCGTAATGGCGGAAAGACCTGAAACAAACCAAGAAGCAAAAACATACCAGCCAAATAAAGTAGAGAACCAGTGTGTATCAATGGACATCACCCAATCCCAAGCTGAAATTGAAGACGATACTGCAAAGAACACTAGGAAATAAGCAGCCCAACTTCTCATTTTAAACCAATGAGAGGTTCCTCCCAATTGGTCTTCCTGAGCGGAAATTTGCTTGAACTTGTTGAAGAAGAAAACCCAAAATCCGAAGAAGATGACCATTCTGGCTACATAGAAAATCGGGAAAGTCCCCTTTTCCATTGGCCAGTAGAAGAATGAACCTTTCCCGTCAATGATGCTGTCATACTGGGGATCATTTTTATCAAACAGATAAGCATGAGTCCAGTGGAAAAGGTCATGGTTTGCCAAGAAGAAGGTTGCAATCATCAAAATGCCTGCAATTGGAAGCCAATTACCGAATGAAAGCATAACTCTCAAAAGCGGAGTGGACCATCCTGCCTGAGCTGCAAACTGGATCGCAAAGAAGAAAACTCCTACAATTGCGATACCTGTAAAGAATACGTTGTTGATCCAAAGGTTGGCATAAAGCCGCTCGTACCAGTGGAAGGCATGCCCTCCAGCTTCTCCAGCTTCCTCATGGTGTCCACCGCCAGTCATTGCCAGGACGATTCCGATACCCAAAAGGATTGCACCAATGACCAAAACGGTCATGATTGACTTCTTGGTAGCAGCCGTAAAATCAAATCGCTGCTCCAGATTATAGTGTTGTTCGCCGTGATGCGCCATGATTAGTTAGCTGGGGTTACTTGTGCTACCGCGGTAGAATCTGCAACAGGTGCCGGAGCAGCTGCTGTAGCCTGACCTTGAATAACTTGTTTGACATAGTGAACAATTTTCCATCTGCTTTCTTCAGGAATCTGAGAACCATGAGCTCCCATTCTGCCTTTTCCTTTGGTAATGACGTGGAAGATATGACCTTCCGGAAGGTTTACATAAGCTCCGCCAGTCAGGTTAGCGACACCGCCAATGACTTCACCAACTTTGCCATCGCCTTGACCGCCTTTACCATGACATGCATTACAATACTGCAGATAAAGTGCCTCTCCCTGTTTCAAAACTGCGTCTGAACTTTCAACCGGATTTTTGGTCAATGCAGCCGGTTCCAATTCAAAAGCCTTCAATCTATAAGGCAAATATCCTTGCTTGTTCCTCGGAACTGTATTGGCCACTGGCTCACGCATGTTCATCGCGTGAGGGTTGTGGATGTTAGAGTTGAAAAACTCTCCTTTTCCATCTTCACGAGTAGAAAGCCAACTTCCCTGAGACTCATCTTTGATCTGGGTCAAGGGCTCATACGCTACTGAATGATACATCTGAGGTGCATATTCAAGCCCTTGGTTTTCGCCTCCGGCTTTACATCCGGCCAAAAAGGAAATGGCCAGTGCAGAACCTCCGAAAATTAATGCTTTTGCAATTTTCATATATCCGGATTTTCTATTCAAAACTTTTTTTATTTACCTCAGTCGCACCGGAAGATTTCAGGATCTCTTTGATCTTCTCCACTTCCAAAGCACTGTTGTTCGCGATATCAATTGCCATGATGTGCTTATCATCCGTTGATCTCACGTCGAAAATTCTAGGCTGAGCCCAAGGTTTAAGATTTGAGCTGATCATAAACACACTCACCATACCAAACGATGCCAAAAGTACCGTCAATTCGAATGATACCGGAATGAAATCAGGGAATGCTGCGTAGTCTTTACCACCGATAATCATTGGCCAGTCAAAGCGCATCATGTAAAATTGCATGGTCAAAGCGAGGGTAGTTCCTAGCATTCCAAAAAGGAAGGCTGCGATAGGAAGCCGGGTTCTCTTATATCCCAATACATGCTCCAATCCGTGAACCGGATAGGGAGAATATACCTCGTGGATTCTCACACCGCTACCTCTTACTTCCTCTACTGCATGGAGCAATACGTCCTCATCGTCGTAAACTCCCAGAATAAAATGTGTATCCTTTTCCATGATTATTTATGCACTTTTTCGGATGAAGACTTGAGTACAGCTTTTACTTCAGCCATGTTGATCACCGGGAAGAACTTCGCAAACAAGAAGAATAAGGTGAAGAACAACCCAAACGTGAACATGTAAACTCCCACGTCAACCCAAGTTGGGTAAAACATAGCCCAAGAAGACGGCAGGTAATCTCTGTGAAGAGAGGTCACGATGATAACAAATCGCTCGAACCACATCCCGATGTTCACAACAATAGACAAAGCAAAGGTTGCTACAATGGAAGTACGGATTTTCTTAAACCAGAAAAGCTGCGGAGAAATCACGTTGCAGGTCATCATTGACCAATAAGCCCACCAATAAGGACCGGTTGCACGGTTGATGAATGCGTATTGCTCAGCCTCTACTCCTGAATACCAGGCGATGAAAAATTCTGTGATATAGGCGATACCTACTATCGATCCGGTGATGATGATAACGATGTTCATCAATTCGATGTGACCGATTGTAATGTAATCTTCCAGTTTGTAAACCTTTCTGGTGACGATCATCAGCGTCAATACCATCGCAAAACCGGAGAAAATCGCACCGGCAACGAAGTATGGAGGGAAGATCGTGGTATGCCATCCCGGAATAACCGAAGTAGCAAAGTCAAAGGATACGATCGTGTGTACAGAAAGTACAAGAGGTGTTGCCAAACCTGCAAGAATCAAAGAAACTGATTCATAACGCATCCAGGTTTTGGCAGCTCCATCCCATCCAAAAGAAAGCGCTCCGTAAATGGTTCTTCTCAAACCGGTAGCTCGGTCACGGATGGTGGCAAAATCAGGAATCAAACCGATGTACCAGAATACCAGTGAAACTGAGAAGTAGGTAGAGATCGCAAAAACGTCCCAAAGAAGCGGAGAGTTAAAGTTTACCCAAAGCGAACCAAAGGTGTTTGGTAGTGGAAGTGCCCAATAGGCACCAAGCCAAGGACGACCCATGTGAATTACCGGGAACATCGCGGCACAGATTACGGCGAAGATGGTCATCGCTTCCGCTGCACGGTTGATGGATGTTCTCCACTTCTGTCTGAAAAGCAACAGTACCGCTGAGATCAGTGTACCGGCGTGACCGATACCCACCCACCACACGAAGTTGGTGATGTCCCAAGCCCAACCTACTGTTTTGTTGAGACCCCACATACCGATCCCTTCCCAGAGAGTCGCAAGTAGAGCGATAGATCCTAATGCCAAAACACCAGCTGAGGTAAGAAAAGCCAGAAACCATCTGATATTTGGTTTGGCTTCCACATGGCGCGCCACATCGTGTGTTACGTCATGGTAGGATTTCCCCCCAGTAACTAACGGCTCACGTACGGATGAAGTAACCTGCATAGTTTATAAAATTATGATTACGCTTCGTTTTTCTCTTTATTTCTGATCTTGGTAAAGTACCAAACGTTAGGGCTAACGTTGATCTCTTCCAACACGTGGTAAGCACGCTCTTCTCCTACTTCCTTCAATGCTGAAGTATTCTCCTCAATCTTCAGAAGTTTAGAAACCTTGCTGCTTGGATCATTCATGTCTCCGAATACCAAAGCATCAGTAGGACAAGCCACGGCGCAGGCGACATTTACCTCACCATCCTGAAGCTTACGCTTCTCGCGCTTGGCAGTCAGCTTACCAGCCTGAATCCGCTGTACGCACATGGAGCATTTTTCCATTACACCACGTACACGGACAGTTACATCAGGGTTCAAGACCATTTTACCCAAGTCATCGTTTTGAGCGATGTTCACTCCTGCGAAGTCCTTGTTGTCATGGTATTTGAACCAGTTGAATCGACGTACTTTATATGGACAGTTGTTGGCACAATATCTCGTACCGATACATCTGTTATAAGTCATTTGGTTGAGACCCTCAGAGGAGTGCGTAGTTGCGGCAACAGGACAAACAGTCTCGCAAGGAGCGTTGTTACATTGCTGACACATCATCGGCTGGAAGGTTACTTCCGGATTTTCGGCGGCGACTTCCATTCCTGAAAGATCATCAGCCGGAGCATCTGAAGAATAATAGCGGTCGATTCGGATCCAAGCCATTTCTCTTCTGTTGAGAACTTCCTGCTTGCCAACTACGGCTACGTTATTTTCTACCTGACAAGCAACTGTACACGCACCGCAACCGATACAAGAGTTCATATCGATGGCAAGACCCCAGTGATGCTGGCTGTATTGGTGCCCACTCCAAAGGGAAATCTTGGATGGCTTTATAAATTCACCGTCTTTGTAGATTTCAGGTCTGTATCGGCCAGCTGAAGCGTCAGTTTTATATTCTGCCAAAGTAGCTTCCTGGATTACGTTTTCACGTCCCATGAAAGTCTGGTGAGTTTGCGTACGGGCGATCTTATATGAATCACCGGTAATAGCTACCTCTACTCCTGCAGTAATGTCAAAATTCACAAAGCCTTTGGAAGCATCCAGCAAATCATAGGCATTTACCCCTACTCCATTCGCTACTCGTCCCGCTTTGGTTCTTCCATATCCAAGTGCCAAACCGAAAGTACCGTTAGCCTGACCTGGCTGAACCAAAATTGGGACAATCAGGGTTTTGCCGTTTACGGTAATCGAAGCTTTCATGGTATTTTCTTCTACCATGGACACTCCATTGTCTGTCGCCCATTTCTGAGAAACAGTCAGGTAGTTGTCCCATGTAGCTTTGGTGATCGGATCAGGCATTTCCTGAAGCCAAGGGTTATTTGCAAAAGCACCGTTACCGATACCTACTTTGGAGTAGATGATCAATTCGGCTCCTGCATTGTCAGCTTTGTAAGCTTGAGCGACACCCGCTGCTGCTGCGACTACATCTCCAACTGGAACAACTGAAGCTCCTAATTTTGCAACCGCAACCACTCCATTGTAAAGTGACCTGTCCCAGAATTCAAGGAAAGTCCCGCCTGCCTCTACTTGAGTAAACAGAGAAGACTCCCAGCTTTTCTGAAGGAAATCATAATAAGGAGTGGCAGAACCAGCCCAAGTCAAGAAGGAATCTTGAGCCTGGCGAGTATTGAAAAGTGGTGATATGGTAGGTTGAGAAAGGGAGAATTGACCCAATTTAGGTTCAAAGTCATTCCAAGATTCCAGGAAGTGGTGGTCGGGAGCTACGATCTGAACCAGAGATGAAGTCTCATCCAAAGTTCCGTTAGTAGCCACACTTACTTTAGCCTTGGCAATACCTTCAGCGATTTCAGCACCTCGTGGGTGATCATAAACTGGGTTACAGTTGTAGAAAATCACTCCTCCTACTTGTCCTCCTTTCAGTTCTGCTACAAACTGATTCATGCGGGCATCATTCCCTTTTCTGAAGTTAACCGGAGCAGTGAAGTCAACAGTTGTTCCATTGCTACCCAACAATTCGTTGATTGCATGAACAACGATTTGGACATTTGGATCATTGGATCCTGACACTACTAAGGCAGCGCCTTTAGCAGCCCAAAGGTCATTTGCTGCTTTATCCAAGTTTGCGATTTCTACTTTAGGAGCAGAAACTGCAGTAGCACCAGCCTTGCCTGCAATCGCATTGTAAAGTGCCAAAACAGCCAATCCGCTTTGTGAAGCTTTGATCGGAGTTCTGTAATCAGCATTTGCACCGGTTAGGGACAAGTTGGACTCAAACTGATAATGTCTCGACATCTCAGCTTTGTCCTTGCTGATCTTTCTTGTTTTTGCGTAAGCAGCAGCAAACTCAATCGGAGAAATCCAAGTGCCTAAAAAGTCAGCACCAAAAGATACGATGGTTTTTGCTTTGTCAAAATGATAGGAAGGAAGGACAGCCTGACCGTAATAGGTTTCAGAAGCCTTTGTAATTCCATAGTTGGAAATCGGATCATACATGATCACTTCCGCACCACCGAATGCAGCCGAAAACTGATTCAATGCCTCAATCGTGGTTGGAGAAAGAATGGTGTTGGCCACTACTTTCACTGTACCTGCGGAAGCAAGTTTTGCTTTCACCTGCTCATCAACGGCCTTCCATTCGGCAGCAGTACCACCGATCATAGGACCGGCTAGTCTTTGCTTGTCGTAAAGAGAAAGCACAGAAGCTTCCACGATAGCATTGACTTTTCCTTTATTTATAGGAGAAAGCTCATTTCCGTCAATTTTGATCGGTCGGCCTTCCCTTGTTTTTACTACCACAGCAGCATAATCACCGCCTGAAGTAAAGGTAGAAGCGTAATAGTTTGGAATGGACGGGTTGATATCAACCGGCTTATTCACATAAGGAATTGCTTTTCTTACAGGCGCCTCGCAAGCAGCCAAAGTAGCAGCAGCCAAACTGAAACCCATCACCTTGAGAAAATCTCTTCGGGATGCACTGCCATCTTCATTGAGTGAAGTCGGAAGTTCCGCAAACTCCCTGTCGGCATGCTTTACAAACTCCGGATCGTTGCTGAGTTGCTCGAGCCCTTTCCAGTAGGTTTTCTTATTTTCCTTCATTTTTATTTCTAGGAATGAATTAGCAAAAAGGATAAGGAATTAATAGTGGCACTTCGCACACTCCAAGCCACCGATGTCTTTTACTTTCAGAGCATCTTTGGAATCCGAGTGAAGTTGAACCAACTTGTCGTAATAGGCATTGCCATCTGTAGCAATTTCAGTCTGTCTATGACAATCAATACACCAGCCCATAGTTAGGGAGCTGTGTTGCCCGACCACTTCCATTTCCTGAATAGGTCCGTGGCAAGTCTGACATTCGATACCGCCAACAGCTACGTGCTGTGAATGATTGAAGTATGCCAAGTCAGGAAGGTTATGAACTCTCACCCATTCGATAGGTTGATTGTTGTCAACTGCTGCATAGATTTTAGCTATTTCAGGTGAGATTCCTTCTTTGCCACCGACATTTTGAATATGTGTATGACAATTCATACAAATGTTGGCAGATGGAATGTTAGCTGATTTTCCGATTTCAACACCGGTATGGCAATACTGACAAGCAATTTCTTTGTCACCTGCATGCAATGCATGGGAGAATGCAATCGGCTGAGCAGGTGCGTAGCCTTGCTGCACACCGACAGAATAGATTCCGTCAATTGCAGTTTTAGCCACCAGAGCAATAACCAGGGCAGTTACTACTATAATAAAGGCGTCACTTTTAAAAATTTTAGAAATATCAGTTTTTTGAGAAACGAATTCTTTGTCGTCCTCTGGAAGATCCTGCTTGTTGATATACTTGGTCAAAACTGAAATAATCAATCCCAACACAACCAAAATCAACACCAACACGATAACCAAAACACCCAGGATAATTGACAGGTACTCGCTTGGAATTCCTCCTCCTGTAGCTCCGCCAGCCTCTCCGCCTGCTGCAACTGCTGCAGCCGCTGCCGGATCAACCTTGTCACCATGCTCGATGTAAGAAAGCAGATTGTTCAGGTCAGCGTCAGACAAAAACTCATGGGAGATCATCACCGTGTTGTTGTACTCCTTAAACAAACTGGTGTAATATGAATCTCCTGACGCGATGACAGCCTGAGAGTTCTTGATAAAGGCTTTTACAAGATCTACAGCTTGTCGATCTGTTGCCCCTCTCAAGGCTGGGCCGATCAATTTTTGATCGAGTTTGTGGCATGTTTTACAATTTGCATTGAAAACAGTTTTACCTGCTGCAATCGCTTCTTCACTGCTTACCACAGCCGGATCCGCAGCGTAAGCCGAAACCCCAATCAGCATGAAAAGCAGCACTGCCAGCGTCTGGAAACTCAATCGAATCCCTACTAACGAGCGTTTGGATAACATATTATAGCTAATTAAAT
>NZ_MUNY01000035.1 GCF_002002735.1 Algoriphagus sp. A40
TAAGATTTAGGCGGCCTAGCGCAGGGGGCCCACCTCTTCCCATCCCGAACAGAGAAGTTAAGCCCTGCAGCGCCGATGGTACTGGGGTCACACCCGGGAGAGTAGGTCGCCGCCACATTATTCCTAAGCCAGCTCTAAACAGCTGGCTTTTTTGCGTTTATACCCAGCAGAGAGGTTTAACTCCTCAACTCCAACTGGAAAGAGAATTTGCTTGGGATTGTGGGACATAAGGCAAGGAGATAACTGATCCTGAACTCCTCAATCCATCTGAAAGAGTTCTAAACCTGATTTGTTGAAAGCATGCTTTTTTAAATAACTCTATTTTCAAAATTATAGAGTATTCAGGTTGGAAATTTTCAACTTATTAAAATCCATCATTCCTGATATATATCATATCCCATACCCGCATCTGTCAGGCTTGCTCCAGCATTCAAAAATTAGCTTTGAATATAAATTTTGATCATGGAGCTAAAATCACCACAGGCCTTGAAATTTGAACTCCCCGAAGACGTACTTCAGGAGTTTTATTGTCATGAGTTAAGGGATTCATTCCTTCCGTCCAACCCTGTAAGCAGTATTTGTCATGATACAGAGGAACCTACACTTTTCACCATTGATTTATTCAAAATATTGAATTGGTTGCATGACCACGATTTTCCAAGGCCTTTTGAAAAAGAGGTTTGTGCAATTCCAGTTTTGCTTTACGTTCCCGATTTCTCCACGAAGCATTTGTTATTTCACTACGACGGATCTCCCAATTCTGCAGATCTTATTAGAAATTTCATATTGCTTTTTGGGAGCATTATCAAAGAAAGCAAAGCCACAATCATTTCTCCAAGCTTCATTCCAAAATCCAAAATAAAAGAAGAACAGGAATTAATTCATCTTGTCTCTTCCTTCACCAAGGAAACCAGTTTTATCAAATTTAATTTTTCACGAATCGGGGATTTTTGGTCTTATGGAGTCAAGCATAACTGCACCCTTTTGGTAACAACCAAAAATTACCAAACCGAGTTAGCAAAGGTTCTTTTTCATTTTTACAATGGGAAAGTCTGGAGTGGCCCCCTCTCATTTTACCTAGCTATGTAAGTCATTTTAATAAATGATTTTGATCATAATATTCCGTTTTCATACGGGATAATTTTATAAAAAATCTCAGACATGAAACAGATTTTTCCCACCCAAACTCATGCGAAATGCTACCATTGTGGGGAAAATTGTGAGTTGGAATCTGTCAGTTTCGATAACAAAAAATTCTGCTGCCAAGGCTGTAAACTTGTGTATGAAGTGTTGGCTGAAAACGACCTTTGCGAATATTACCAACTGGAAACCAGCCCAGGGAAAAGCCAAAAAGAGCGTTCAAAACTTAAAAACAGGTTTGATTACCTGGATGATCCTGAGGTTAGCCGAAAATTGCTTGATTTTCAAAACGATCAGGAAAGCCACATCACTTTTTATATTCCATTAATCCATTGTGCATCCTGTATTTGGTTGCTTGAGAATCTGTTTCAGATCAATTCTGCAATCTTAGGAAGCCGCGTAGATTTTGTTAAGAAGAAAGCTCAAATCAAATTTCTTCACGATAAAATAAGCTTAAAGGAAGTGGTTAGCCTTCTTTCTACCTTGGGTTACGAACCCAAAATCAACCTTTCAGACCTTGATCACAATTCCAAGAGTACAATCGATCGAAGAATTTTGACCAAGCTTGGAGTGGCAGGATTTTGCTTTGGGAACATGATGCTTTTCAGCATGCCTGAGTATTTTTCTGAAGCAGAACTCCTAGGTGAGGGATTTAAAGGGCTTTTTGATTACCTCAATGTGGTTCTTTCATTGCCAATCGTTTTCTATGCAGCCAGTGATTATTACTTGTCTGCCTGGAATGCTGTCCGCCAACGAAAGATGAATATGGATGTGCCCATTGTACTGGGAATAATTGCATTCTTTTTTTATTCCCTTTGGGAAATTTTTTCACAGGGAAATGCCGGATACATGGATAGCCTGGGCGGTCTTCTTTTCTTTCTGCTACTGGGAAAAGTCTACCAGCAAAAAACATTTGCAACACTAGAATTTGATCGGGACTACAAAGCCTATTTTCCCATTGCAGTGACCCGAATGGCTAAAGAAATGGAGGAAGTTATTCCTTTAGTCAAACTCCAGGTGGGTGATGTTGTGCTGGTTCGGGATGAGGAATTGATTCCGGCGGATTCCTTGCTTCTAAGTGAATTTGCGAATATTGATTACAGTTTTGTGACCGGTGAGGAGGTGCCAGTTCCCAAGCGAAAAGGAGAGTTGATTTATGCCGGGGGAAGGCAAAAAGGAGATGCTGTATTATTGACCATCCAAAAAGCCCCTTCCCAAAGCTATCTGACAGATTTGTGGAACAATGAATCCTTCGAAAAATCCAACAAACGGCTCCTCGAGCCATTGGCCAACCGGATAAGTGGTGTATTCACCTGGACAGTTTTGACAATTGCTGTTGTAGCTTTTGTGTTTTGGATTGGTAAAGACGTTTCCATTGCAGTGAAAGCGTTTACGACAGTCTTGATCGTGGCTTGTCCCTGTGCACTTTCCATGTCTACTCCTTTTACTTTGGGAAATACCCTGAGAATTTTTGGAAAAGGGAAATTCTATCTGAAAAATGCTTCTGTAGTGGAAAGACTGGCTTTGGTTGATACGTTAGTATTCGACAAGACTGGAACACTGACTGACCCTGCAATTGCCTCGATTGAATACTTTGGGGTAGCACTTTCGGCGGAATCTAAGTCTATAATCAAAGGAATGGTGGAGCGATCCACCCATCCGCTGAGCAATCGGATTAATCTTTGGTTGGGAAAAGTCGATCCGATCAAGCTTGGAAAAGTCCAGGAAATCAAAGGAGCTGGAATACTTGCTGAATATAAAGATCAGGAGTTCAGACTTGGGTCAAAAGACTTTACAGGATCAAATGAACAGATCCTTTCCAAAGTTGGAAACCATGTGTTTTTTAGTTTGGAAGGGATAGCTTTAGGCCAATTTCATATCCAGTCCGGTTTGCGGGAAGGGGCTCCCGAGGTGGTGAAAAGTCTTTCCTGCGATTTTGAGTTACATGTTCTTTCCGGAGATCAAGCTCACGAAAAAGTAACCCTGGGCCAGCAACTTTCTAATGAAATCCGCTTCAATTTCAACCAAAGTCCAGTTGATAAACTCAATTACCTGAAGGAACTCAATTCCATGGGTAAAAATACCATGATGCTTGGTGATGGTCTCAATGATTCCGGCGCCCTTCAGGAAAGCCAGGTTGGAATAGCTATTACTGATAGGGTCAGCCATTTTTCTCCGGCAAGCGACGCCATTTTAGATGTGGAATCTTTTGACAAAATCCCAAGCTTTCTGGCGTTCGCCAAGGACAGTCGTCTGATCATCAAAACCAGTTTTGGGCTAAGTTTCCTTTACAATATTCTGGGATTAAGTCTGGCAGTTCAGGGACTATTGAGTCCGGTGTTTTGTGCCATTCTTATGCCGCTAAGCAGCATTTCTGTGGTGGTTTTTACCACTTTGGCTACCAATTACATGGGTATTCGGAAGGGACTCATTTACCAAAACAAGCAATGACATGGAAGTAATTTTTCTCCTCATCGGGATAAGTCTCCTTCTCGCAGGCACGTTTTTATTCCTCTTCTTAAGGGCGATGAAAGATGGGCAGTTTGACGATGACTACACCCCCTCTGTCCGGATTTTATTCGAAAATCAGCCTAAAAAATCAATTAAAGACCAACCAAAAAAAACCAAATCCTATGAATGATTCTACCTTGGAACGGTTCGAATACGACAACAAAATTGTCAAGTATTTCGGAGCTGCTACGATAATCTGGGGCCTGGTTGGAATGCTGGTGGGGCTATTGGCCGCCACACAACTGTTCCTTCCTGAAGCTAATTTGGGAAATCCTTACACGACTTTCGGCAGGATTCGCCCGCTGCATACCAATGCAGTCATCTTCGCATTTGTGGGTAACTCCATTTTTGCAGGGGTTTATTACTCCATGCCGAGATTGCTGAAGACTCCGATGTGGAACAGCATGCTCAGCTGGTTTCACTTCTGGGGCTGGCAATTGATCATTGTCGCGGCTGCGATTACTCTTCCTCTTGGACTTACCACCTCCAAAGAATATGCTGAACTCGAATGGCCGATTGATATTGCAATTGCGTTGGTTTGGGTTGCCTTTGGAGCCAACATGATCGGAACACTGATCACAAGACGGGAACGGCACATGTATGTGGCGATCTGGTTTTACTTGGCCTCATTTGTTACGGTTGCGGTATTGCACATTTTCAATTCCTTTGAGCTTCCTGTTTCATTTTTCAAAAGCTACTCAGCTTATGCCGGTGTACAGGATGCACTGGTACAATGGTGGTACGGACACAATGCGGTGGCATTTTTCCTAACTACTCCATTTCTGGGAATGATGTATTATTTCCTGCCCAAAGCCGCAAACAGACCGGTTTATTCCTACAAACTTTCGATCGTCCACTTTTGGTCCCTGATTTTCCTATATATGTGGGCAGGACCACACCATTTGCTTTACACCGCTTTGCCTGAGTGGGCACAAGTTCTTGGGACAGTTTTCTCCGTGATGCTGGTAGCACCATCTTGGGGTGGTATGGTCAACGGATTGTTGACTTTAAGAGGGGCTTGGGATAAAGTCAGAAATGAACCTGTGCTGAAATTCTTTGTAGTTGCCGTAACTGCATATGGGATGGCGACATTCGAAGGCCCATTGCTTTCCCTCAAAAATGTAAACGCAATTGCTCACTATACAGATTGGATTGTAGGTCACGTGCATATCGGAGGCTTGGGCTGGAACGGCTTCTTTACTTTCGGGATGCTGTATTGGATGTGGCCAAGAATTTTCAAAACCACACTCTATTCCACCAAACTGGCCAATACGCACTTCTGGCTGGGGACTTTGGGTATCATTTTCTACGCGCTTCCACTTTACGTTTCTGGTTTGACACAATTCCTGATGCTGAAGGAATTCAATGAAGCTGGCCGTCTTGCGTATCCAAACTTCTTGGAGACAGTGATTCAAATTGTACCGATGTACATGCTCCGAGCCTTGGGTGGATTACTTTATCTGGGTGGTGCAGTGATTATGATGTACAATATGTGGATGACATCCAAGCAGGGTTCATTCCAGGAAACTGAGGAAGATCAGGCCCCTGGATTGGCAAAAGCCTACAATCCCAGCGGGGAATTTTGGCACAGAGCATGGGAAAGAAAGCCCATTTTCTTCACCGTTTTGGCCACTATTGCCATCGCAATCGGTGGTGCGATTGAGATTATCCCAACACTTTTGATCAAGTCGAACGTGCCAACCATAAGTTCAGTGAAGCCATATACTCCACTTGAACTTGAGGGGAGGGACCTTTACATCGCCAATGGCTGTGTGGGCTGTCACTCCCAGATGATCCGGCCATTCCGATCTGAAACTGAGCGCTATGGGGAGTATTCCAAGGCCGGTGAGTATGTGTATGACCGACCATTCCTTTGGGGATCAAAGCGTACCGGACCGGATTTGCATCGTGTAGGAGGGAAATACCCGGATAGTTGGCATTACCACCACATGGTTGATCCTTCTTCCATGTCACCGGGCTCTCTTATGCCTCCCTACCCATGGATGACTACCAATGAACTGGATATTTCTGATTTGCCTGCCAAAATTCGAACACTTCAAAAACTGGGTGTGCCCTATGCAGAGGGGTTTGATCAGCAAGCCACTGCGGAGTATGAAAAGCAAGCTGCCAAAGTGGTTGCAAATCTGAAAGATGCGGGCGTCGAAGTAGCCCCAAATACCGAAATCGTGGCCCTGATTGCCTATCTCCAGCGATTGGGAACAGATATTAAGCAAAAGCCAACAGCTGATAACCAATAATTCCTGAAGCCATGTATAAAGAAATTCTAAGATCTATTGATAACATAGAGATCTACCCGATCCTCTCCCTGATCATCTTTCTGCTGTTTTTCATAGGAATGTTTATTTGGGTGGTGAAAACCCCCAAAGATCACATCAGACATATGGAATCTCTTCCTTTTGACGAAAACGATTCAACCTCCCACCAGCCATGAAAAAGTTATTTTCAATACTTGCTCTTCTGGGTTTTACCTCAATTCCGGTTTTGGCCCAAACACAAGAATCCAATTGGTATACCAAACTGCAGGCAATGGATTCCAGCCAATTGACGCTTCTCTTTATCCTGGGAGCAGTCTTGCTGGTGATCATTCTGCTTTTGATTTTGATGGTTTATTTGATGTCATTTTTGTCGGTAGTGCTGCGCAAAGAGAACCCAAGTCTTGCAGATGAACCTTCTTGGTGGGATAATTTCAAGGAGCGTTTTGTAACCGGAAAAGTTGACGAGGTCGGAGGAAAAGAAGAAAAGGCAAAATTGATGGCCGATCACTCCTATGACGGGATTTCTGAACTGGACAACTTTATGCCTCCTTGGCTCCAAGGGGTTTTTGTTGGAACGGTCATATTTGCAGTAATCTATTTTGTAAACTATTCAGTCCTGGGAAATGGACCAACCAGTGTTGAAGAATACGAAGAGGAGCTCCGAATCGAAGCTATTGCGGCGGAAGTTAGACAGGCCAATCAGGCTGCAGGAATAGATGAAAACACGGTAGTATTTGATGAATCTGCTGCTGCTCTTGGTGCAGGTAAGACCATTTTTGAAACCAATTGTGCGGCATGTCATGCGGCCGATGGAGGTGGGGGAGTTGGCCCAAACCTGACGGATGAGTATTGGCTTCACGGCGGATCCATCAAGGAAGTCTTTACTGTAGTGAAATTCGGTGTTTTAGAAAAAGGGATGATTCCCTGGCAGGATCAGTTGAGCCCCGAGCAAATGCAACAGGTCTCTTCCTATATCCTGACTTTGAAAGGCACAACTCCAGCCAACCCAAAAGCCCCACAAGGTGAGCCCTATTCAGAGACACCTGCTGAGGCCGCACCTGTGAAAGATAGTACTGCTGTAGTCGCTTCTATTGAGTAAATTCATCACTGCCGGGGGATTTACCTCCGGCAGAATTACGCTTACACCCAATGGCCAAGAAGAACCAAAATCCACATCTGAATCCGGAGACCTTCCGCGATGCATTGGCCACCGTCCGGGAAGATGGAAAACGCAATTGGGTCTATCCCAAAAAGATCAAAGGATTTTTCTATAAGTATCGAACCTACCTTTCTTGGATTCTGCTGGCTGTTTTGTTCGCAGGTCCTTTTATCAAAGTGGATGGTCGGCCCTACATGCTCTTCAATATCTTTGAGCGAAAGTTCATCATCTTCGGAGCGGTTTTTTGGCCTCAAGACACCCATCTTTTATTATTCCTACTGCTCATTTTCTTCGTTTTCATCATTCTATTCACGGTGGTGTTTGGCAGGGTATGGTGCGGATGGGCTTGTCCTCAGACCCTTTTCATGGAAATGGTTTTTCGAAAATTCGAATACCTAATCGAAGGCGATGCCAATCAGCAAAGAGCTTTGAACGATAGCCCTTGGACTGGAGAAAAAATCTGGAAAAAAGGACTTAAGTATTCCATTTTTGCTTTTTTCTCACTTTTGATTGGCCATCTTGTCATGGCTTATTTGGTCGGAGTTGATCAGGTGAAAGAAATTGTCAGCCAACCACCAACTCAGAATCTGGCCGGATTTATTGGGCTCATTGCCTTTTCGGGCATTTTCATGTTTGTATTTGCATGGTTTAGAGAGCAAGCCTGCATTGTCGTTTGTCCTTACGGCAGGCTTCAAGGCGTTCTCTTGGACAACAACAGCATCAATGTGATGTACGATTATGTCAGAGGAGAACCCCGCTCTCCGATCCGCAAGAATGTAGTGGAAGAGAGTCCAAAGGGAGACTGCATAGATTGCGGACTTTGTGTTCAGGTTTGTCCCACAGGAATTGACATTCGAAACGGTACCCAGATGGAATGTGTGAACTGCACCGCTTGTATCGATGCCTGCGATGAGGTCATGGTAAAAGTCGAAAGGCCAACCGGACTGATCAGATATGCCTCCGAAAACAGCATAAAAGAGGGATTTCAAAAGTTATTTACCGGAAGAGTTAAAGGATACTCGGTTGTTTTGGTAGTCTTGGTGGCAGCATTTATTGCCTTGATCGCCACCAGGGAAGATATGGAGGGTACTATCACGCGTTTTCCGGGGATGACCTATCAGGAGAGGGAAGCGGGAAGAGTATCCAATCTTTATAACATCACACTGATTAATAAGACTTTCGAGCCCCAACGTGTGGAAATTAATGCTCTTGTTGAGGGAATGGATGTGGAAATTGTTGGGGCAAAAGAGTGGGTTTTGGAGCCTCAGACGAAGTTTGAAGGCCGGTTTTTCCTGGTTAGAAATTCAGATGAAGTGAAAGTTCCCCAGGAGAAAGTCATGCTTCAGCTTTCGAGTGAAGGTGAAGAATTTGATGAGATACAAACAAACTTTATGGCGCCCGTGGGTGCCGCTAAACAATAAAACAGGATGGATTGGGGAAAAGGAATTTTATTGACCATCATCGCCTTCGTTGGATTTATCCTGACTTTGGTTGTGATTTCGGTGAGGCAGGATGATATCCATTTGGTCACTGAGAATTATTACGAAAAGGAAATCAAATATCAGGATCAGATCGAGCGGGAAAAATCCGCGGCAGGACTGGACCGGGAAGTATTGGTGTTTGACTCGGAGAGCAAATCCATGCTGTTGGATCTCCCGGTCGGAGCAAAGGGAAACCTCCAACTGTTTCGGCCATCTGATGCCAGATTGGATCAGGAATTGGCCCTGGACATCACCGAGCTGGGGAAAACGACAGTTCCCCTGGATAAATTGAAATCAGGCTATTGGAGAGTTCAGTTGACCTGGACCGAAAACGGCGTTGAGTTTTACCAGGAAAAGAAAATCAGCCTCTGATGCTTTGGACTGCTTTGGTGTTGGGATTTTTAGGTTCATTCCATTGTGTGGGAATGTGCGGTCCTATTGCCCTGGCGGTCGGTGGAAAAGGCGGACAGACTTTCCTCTTCAACAAAATCATCTACAATTTTGGTCGGAGTCTTACCTATGCCGGACTTGGTTTGGTAGTCGGCAGTCTTGGATTCTCGCTTTCTCTAGCCGGAATACAGCAGGGTGTTTCTGTGGCAATGGGCTTGTTGATCGTTCTTTTTTCTCTCAGTTATAAAAAGGCAGACAGGTTTTTGACAATCCCGGCACTTTCCGGTGTGGTTAAGTGGATCAAAAGCCACCTTTCCCAATACCTCAAATCCGGAAGCAAACTTGCGTTTTTTTCAACCGGTCTAGTGAATGGGCTACTTCCTTGTGGAATGGTCTATATGGCTTTGGTAGTTGCAATCGGAATGCAAAGCCCAGTTTTGGGTGCTGCCTATATGTTTTTCTTTGGATTGGGGACGATTCCTATGTTGCTTGGATTGATGGTTTCGGGAAGTCTTTTGCCGGTGATCCGACGGCAGCAATTCCAAAAAGCCATCCCATACCTAGGAGTTTTGATCGGGGTTTTGATGGTCTTCCGTGGCTTGGGACTTGGAATACCGGGCTTTAGTCCCGAATTGGCGGTTTTTGATTATGGTACCCAACAGGTGGAAATCACCATGTGCCACTGATCAGAATGATTTACTGAAAGTTGCCTTTTCTGATTTTGAAAGAATCATCCTTAAGTCAAACAACGCACAAATATTTCGGACCACAGCCATTCCTTCATCTGTGATACTAATAGAAAGGTCTGACCTATTAATTAAACCTTCCTCTTCCATCTGAAAAAATGTTTGGAGGTTTTCCAGGGGTAATTTTTCCCAAACTGAATAGGGAACATCAGCCTTGCCGCGACAAATCAGATCAAGGATTAACTTCCTAACGATCCAATCTTCCTCGATCTGGATATGTCCTTTAAAGATGGGTAGCCTGTTTTCTTTAAGAATTTCCTGATAGGCCTCAATGTTTTTTTCATTTTGGGCAAATCCCAAACCGATATCACTGATGCTGCTAGCTCCCAATCCGATAAGCATTTCTGAAGGTGAGGTGGTGTAGCCCATGAAATTTCGGTGGAGATTTCCGTTTCTTTTTGCTTCACACAGCGGGTCATTCGGTAGGGCAAAATGATCCATCCCGACCTCTTCATATCCCATTTTGATCAATCTTTCTTTCCCAAATTCATACAATGCTCTTTTTTCCTGTTCATTGGGAAGAAATGATTCGAAACTCTTTTGGGCAGGGAAAGCTGAGGGAAGATGCGCATAACTGTAGAAGGCGATCCTTTCCGGTTTAAGTTCTTCCACCCTTTCGAAAGTCTCCTCCAACGTCTCCAAAGTTTGGTGTGGAAGGCCATAGATCAGGTCAAAATTAATAGAGCTATAGCCGAGTTTTCGGGCATTTTCTGTGGCTTCTTTCACTTTTTCGAAAGGCTGAAGACGGTGAATTGCCTTTTGGACATTGATGTCAAAATCCTGGATGCCATAACTCACCCGGTCAAATCCCAAACGGGCCAATTCCTGAAGGTGTTCGAAAGTGGTATTGTTGGGATGTCCTTCAAAACTGAATTCAGGATTTGGAAGGACTTCGGCTGATTTCAGAATTTTTGAAATCAAGAGCTCCAGATTTTGGGCTGAAAAAAAAGTAGGAGTTCCACCCCCTAAATGAATTCCTGCAATTTTTGGAGTTTCTTCAAAAAGCCCTAAATAGTGGGACCATTCCCGGAAGATTGCCTCCAGATAAGGATCTTCCACTCCGTGATTTTTTGTGATTCGCTTGTTGCAGCCACAATAGGTACAGAGACTTTCGCAAAAGGGCAAGTGGATATATAGTGTAATTCCATCCTTTTTCCCGATTAGTTGGAAAGCCTGTTTTACCAATTTTTCCCAATCCGATGAGTTGAGATTGTTTTCCCAATGGGGAACGGTAGGGTAAGAAGTGTACCTTGGGACAGGCTGATTGTATTTTCGGATTAGTTCGGCTGATAGTGCCATTGATCGGTATTTTGACCAAAGGTGGATTTCTTTTGGAGGTTTTTATGTGATCTATTTATTCTACAGACCTGATTAATATCAGACTTTTGTCTATTAGAATTCTGATAGTCAAATCAGGTTAATCCAACAGGAAATTGTTGAAGAAAGTACTCTTCAATCCCAACCAAATGAGGAAAAACAGCATCGCCCAAAAAAGGTAAATCCGGTAATAATCCGCAGTTTCCTTGTAGCGGTTTTCCAGGATTTCGGCTTTTTCCAAGCTATCAATCCGTTCAAAAATCTGTTGCAAAGTACTTCCGTCAGATGCCCGGTAAAACTCCCCGTTGCCTATCCGGGCGATTTCCCGGAGGGTAGTTTCATCCAAATAGCTTTCTACCATCTGAGGTCTTCCAAAAAAGTCGGTGCCATAGGGTACCATTCCGTCTTTTCCAACTGCAATCGTATAGATTTTGATATCAAAAGCAGAGGCAAGTTGAGCTGCAAAAAGCGGGTCTACATTTCCTGCATTGCTTTCCCCGTCTGATAGAAGGATCATCACTTTGGAGGGAGTTTCACTTTCTTTCATCCGGTTGGTGCCGGCTGCGATTGCTGATCCGATGGCTGTGCCTTTTGGCTCAATCATCTCAAAGGAAATGTCCGCAATCATGGCTGTCAACAATTCGTAATCGTTGGTCAGGGGCGCCAAAGAATAGGCTTCTCCGGCAAAAACCACCATGCCTATCCGATCTCCAAAGCGTCCGTTGATGAATTCAATTGCTGTGCTTTTTGCTGCTTCCAGTCGATTTGGAGTGAAATCCTGCAAGTCCATGGATTCTGAAATATCCATTACCAAGAGAATGTCAATTCCCTCAGTGTATTGCTCCACCCGCTCATTGCTACGCTGAGGTCGGGCTAGTGCAATGACGATGGAAATCAAAGCTAAGAAGAAGAACCCGGTGGGTATCAGCCGAAGGTAAGTCCATGGATTTCCTCTGGCCACACGTTTTGGAAGGGAAAGTTCTAAAACTGGATTTTTCAGGAATTTGATGGCCTTCCGGATCAGAATCAGAACAGGAATAATCCAGAGTAGATTGAGTAGAATGGGATTTTCCCATTCATACGTTTTAAATGTCTCTGGCAAAAACCAAGACCAGCTAAAGAACTCAGTGAGTTGCTCTCTCATGTCTGATTTGGTTTAGTTTTTCCTGATATTTTGTCTTCGCCACTTCGAGCAGATAATCTGTAGTTTCTTCTGTTTTGGCTTCTTTACCTGCGTAGATGATCATATCGATGGCTCTTAATGCTTTGAAAATTTCTTTGTCATCCAAAGCTTCAGCAATTTCACTCGAAGTCCATTCCTGGAAGGGAAGGTCTGTGATGGATTCCAAATATCCTTTCCACAAACCTATGACCTCGTCTGCCAATTCCAGCGCAGGATTTTGTGCGAGGAGACCAGCCAGTTTTTTATACTTGCGCTCAAATTGCATCCACCTGATTTTCTCCCGGTTTTTCCAGAAGATTGCCTTGATTCGCTTCAAGAAAAGCAAAGCAAATCCACCTAGAAGGATAATCACTCCACCGGTGATCAAAGCAGCCAAAAGCCAGTTGAAATTCTTTTCCAAAGGCTGGTAAACGTTGTTTTCCTGAAAAATCGGCTGCTCGGGAATTGAGTCCAGCATCAGTTTCAACTTCAGTTCGGCTTCATTGGAAAAGTAGGTGATGCTGTCATATCGGCTCAATTCATAAACTGGAAGAGATAGATAGATACTTGGCTCCAGCGAAAAGTTGGAAACAAAGTAAACCGTACTATCCAAAGTGATTCCTTCCGAGGTTTGGGAAATGAAAGTTTGTTTCTCCAATAAAACCAGTGGAGAAAAATCATAAGTCGAATCCGGGAATAAGAGTTGGGTGGTCTCCGGATACCGGGCCTTGAGCACAAATCCAACACGCTCTCCCAATCGGGCAGAATCTTGGGTGAAATAGCCTTCCACTTGCACATTTTGGGCAAAAGAAGAAAAACTCAATCCCAGGAAAAGAAGAAAAATACCGATTCTACCCACGTTTCATTCTTTTGTTTCGGTACTTAAATAAGTCGATCAATGGCCCAACAATGTCCTGAGTGGTGTCTATTGCCAAATAGTTGATCTGATTTTTTTTGCAAAGCTCCTTTAAATATTCCCGTTCAATGGTAAAGGTTTCGGCTATTTTTTTAGAAAAACTTCCAAATGCAGTATTCACCCAGGTAGTTTTCCCTCTTTCCTTGTCATAGATGGGAATAATACCCAAGGAGGGCAGTGCCGATTCTCGGGGATCAGTCAGTTGGATAGCAACCAGATCATGACGCTCTGCCAAGGCTCTAAAAGAGCGCTCGTAATCCAGATCGATGAAGTCAGAGATCACGATGATAATGCTACGTTTTTTGATCAGGTTTAGGGAGAAAGAAAACATTCCGTTGAGGTCCGTTTTCAAACTTTTGTTTTTGTGGTCAAAGATTCCACGAATGATTTTGACGCCTTGTTTGCTCCCTTTGGAGGGGAGAATCAGTTTTTCTTGTTGGTCTGTATAAGAAATCAGGCCAATTTGGCTGCCTTCATACACTGCAGCCAGGGTCAAAACACCAGCGATGAGTTTACCCTTATCGATTTTTTTGTTGTCCTGTTGGCCGATGTCCTGACTGCCGGAGATGTCCAAAAGAAAATAAACCGACTGTTCTTTGTCCTCCCGAAAGGTCTTTACAAAGGTTCCGTGGCCTTTTGCGGAAACTTTCCATTCGATCGTCCGTACGTCATCTCCGTATTGATAAGGCCTCAGGTCGTCAAATTCAAGGCCTGAACCTTTAAACAGCGACTGATATTCTCCCTGCAGGTGGTTGTTGGCCACCTTTCTGATCATAATTTCGTACTTCCTTAGCTTACTGAACAGCTGATCCATGAGGGAGATTTGAGCGGGCTAAGTTAAAGTCTTGAACTGAATTATAAAATTTGAGTTCAGTAATCGGTCCGGACATTATCAGTTAAAAAAACCTAATTTTGAAGCGTGAAACGAATTCTTACCCTATTACTTTTCCTGATTTTCCTTGGATCCTGCGACCGGAATTCCCCACCACCGGGGATTTTGTCTGAGGACGAAATGGTCAAAGTCCTGATAGATATCCAATTGACTGAGGGAATCGCAAGTTCGCTTCCCATTCCCTATGACTCTTCCCAGGCTCTTTATGCCTTGATGGAGAAAGATGTTTTTATTAAACACGCTGTGGAAGATTCGGTTTTCACCAAAAGTATGTTGTTCTACCTCCAAGATGCCGGGAAAATGAACCTAATCTATTCCAGGGTAATTGATTCCCTGACGGTCCATGAATCCATTCCGGGAAATGAAATGGACTTATTCTGATGCTGTACCCATACAACCTTGATCAAAAGATCAATTTTGTCAAAATCAAAGACCTTCTGAAAGCAGAATGTACTTCTACCTTGGGGCAGGACTATGTGGACAAAGTTTCTTTTTCCTCGGACTTCAATCTGGTCCAGAGGCTGCTAGATCAGACAGAGGAATTCAGACAAATTCTCATTTCAGGAGAGATTTTCCCCAATTCCAACTTTACCAACCTGAATCCTTACCTGGAAAAAGCCAAACTTGAAGGCGCATTTTTGGATCAGGAGGAATTTTACGAGGTAAAACTTGCCCTCCAAACGCTTCGCAGCTGTGTTACCTTTTTTCAGAAGTACGGAGAAAATTACCCAACACTAAGTGCGCTTTTGGGCTTGCTTCTTGACTTGGATATGAATTTGCTCAAAGCGATCGACCTGATCATTGATGAGAAAGGCAAAATCCGCAGCAATGCCAGCAAAGAACTCCAATTGATCAGAACTCAGCTTTTGTATGAGGAAGGCAGGCTGAGAAAAGTAATGGAGCGGATTTTTAAGGATGCCAGGGCTAAAGGCCTGACTCCTGAAGATGCTTCCATGACGATCCGAGGCGGTCGAATGGTTATACCGGTAGCTGCCGAAAACAAACGGAAACTCCGTGGATTTATCCATGATGAATCAGCCACGGGCCAAACCGTGTTTATGGAGCCCGAAGAAGCCCTGGATATCAACAATGAAATCCGGGACCTGGAATACATGGAGCGTCGGGAGATTATCCGAATTCTGACCAAATTATCAGACCAGCTTAGACCTGCGATTCCCGCTTTGAGAAAAGCTACCAATTTCCTCGGTTTGATGGATTTTATCCGTGCCAAAGCCAGATTTGCCCAGAAAACGGATAGCTGTAAACCAGAACTGGTTAAAGAAAGAACACTTAACTGGAATAGAGCCAGACACCCGATATTGGAAATGGCGCTGAAGGCTCAGGGGAAAAAGATTATTCCGCTTGACATCAGACTTGGCGGCCACGAACGGCTTTTGGTGATTTCCGGACCCAATGCGGGAGGTAAATCCGTGACTTTGAAAACAGTGGCTCTGCTGCAATACATGCTTCAATGTGGGTTGTTGATTCCGGTGCATCCGGATTCCAAAAGTTCACTTTTTGATAATTTTTTCATCGATATTGGTGATGAGCAAAATCTGGAAAATGACCTGAGTACCTACAGCTCCCATTTGATGAGCATGAAACACTTTACCCAGTTTGCAAACAAAAAGACAATACTTTTTATAGATGAATTTGGAACTGGGACTGAACCTCAATTTGGTGGAGCAATTGCAGAATCCATTTTGCTTTCTCTGAATAAGCTAGGAGCTTTTGGTGTAATCACCACGCACTATGGCAATCTGAAGCAAGTCGCAAACAAAAATCAGGGACTTGTCAATGGGGCAATGCGGTACGATGTTGATCAGCTTGAGCCCCTATATCAATTGGAAATCGGCAAACCTGGGTCCTCTTTTGCCTTGGAAATCGCTTCAAAAATTGGCCTATCCAAGGAAATTTTGGCTTATGCTAAAGACCATATTGGAGAAGAACGAGTGAGGTATGACCGACTTCTGACCCAGTTGGAAAATGAAAAAAACCAATATTCAGGTTTGCTAAGAGAGGTTAAGGAGAAAGACAAGCTTCTTCAATCCCGATTGAAAGAATACAACCAACTCAAGGAAACCTTGGAATTGACCAAGAAACGCTATATCCAGGAAGCCAAACAGGAAGCGAAGGCCTTGTTGGATCAGACCAATAAAAAAATCGAGGCTACTATCCGGGAAATCCGTGAAGGAAAGGCTGAAAAGGAAGTGACCAAGCAGGTCAGGCAGCAATTGGCTGAGTTCAAAGAAGAAGTGAAGCCGGAGAAAACAGCAATCAAAGATCCCGAGATTCTGGTGATCGGTGGAAAAATCGAACCGGGAGATTGGGTGAGGTTAAAAGATAACGGAGCCGTAGCTGAAGTCGTCGCAATTAAAAACAAGGATGTGGATGTGACGATCGGGGATCTAAAATCCAACGTGAAGCTTTCCCGTCTCGAAAAGATTTCAAAAACTGAGGTCAAAAAGGAGCTCAAAGCTGTAGAGAGAAGAGGGAATTACAATACCAACGAAAAGATGATGGACTTTTCCCCAAATCTTGACCTAAGAGGTAAAAGGGGAGAGGAGATCCTGCCTTTGATCCAGACTTTCATCGACGAAGGATATATGCTAGGTGTGAAGGATCTTAGAATCGTCCACGGAAAAGGGGATGGAATACTCAGAGAAATTACCCGAAACCTGCTCCGGAATATGCCCCAGGTAGGCAAGATGGAAGACGAGCATGCAGATCGTGGAGGCCCTGGAGTCACATTGGTAACCATGAAATAAAAAAGGGAGCTTCAAAGCTCCCTTTTTGATTCGTTGATTTCTAATTATTTTTTGATCAGGTCAAAGACATAATCTCCAGCTACAGCGAGTTGTCCATTGATCCTGGCACCCGGAGCAGGAATTGAAAACATTAATTTAAGGTTGCTGCCTGATTGGGTGAAAGAGATTTCTCTCGTCGCTGCAGGCTTAGTGCCAGCCAGGGTAAATTTATCAAAGTTAGTTCCTGCAAAAGCCCAATTCCCATTGGCATCAAAGAGGTCATTGCTGTTTTTGGAAGTATAAGTTTTTGAAGTTCCGGAATTGAGGATCAATTCAAAGGTGGCGTAAAGGTTCGTGACGTCAGTACCTCCTCGTGTTACCTTTCCGCCTCCTGCTGTTCCCCAAGCCTGTGTACCGGTACCTGTCAAGGCTTCTGTGGCGATCTGCTCTGGGGTTTTGGGAGGTGTGGGTGTTGGGTCATCACCACAAGCTTGCATTCCCACTATTGCCAAGGCCACTAAGGCGAATTTCCACAAGTTCAATTTCATATGATTATAATTTGCATTTCAAAGGCCATATGGAATGTCCTTGATAATCATTCCTCTATGTGAGAAGACTTCTCATGGGCATTTCATAAAAACTTAATTAGAATAGTGTAAAATTAGGGATATCGCTGAATGATCAAAGTGTAATTTCTACTTGAAATCTTCCAGTGAGAGTTTTTGTAAACAAAACTCATATTCCCGGGGCTCATTGGAGCAGACGACCAGGATCCGGTTATTCTGGTATTTGTCTATCAAATCGAGGTACCAAGCAATTCCTTTTTTGTCCAGATTTGATGTGGGTTCATCCAGCAAAATGAGTGGAACTTCTGAAAAAAGCGCCAATCCCAGTTTTAGCCTTTGTTTCATTCCCGAGGAAAAATGGGAAACGGGTTTGGTCAAATGTTGATCCAGATAGAGAAATTCAACCAGTTCCTTTGGCTGAATTTGATTTAGTGGATTTTTAAAATTGAAGTGAAAATTAATCAGTTCCAAAAGATTGAATTCCTCCGGAAGCTCCAAGTAAGGGGCTGATATTGCCAAGAATCTATACCAATCCGACTCCGGGACAGGCGAACCTTCATGTTCAAAGTTGATGTCGCCGGATGTAATGGGAATGGCTCCGGAAATACACTTCAACAAAGTGGACTTCCCGGAGCCATTTCCTCCTGTGATCGCCAATGAATCTCCCTGGGCAAGTTGAAGGCTTAGATTTTTAAAAATCCACTCGTATTGAAACCGCTTGGAAGCTTCATGCAACTGGATTTTTAGCATATCAGTTGATGTATCCTTTCATCACTCCACGTTCAGAGGAACGAATGAAGTTCAATATTTCGTCCCGTTCTTTGGTGGCAGGCAAGTTGATTTCAATTTCTTCCAAAGCCCGGCTATTATTCATGCTGTTAAGAAAAAGGTATCGATACACTTCCTGGATATGCGAAATTGATTCGCTGGAAAAACCTCTTCTTCTTAATCCCAAAGAATTAACCCCCGCATAAGAAAGCGGCTCTCGGGCTGCTTTGGTAAAAGGGGGGACATCTTTTCGGACCAAAGATCCGCCAGAAATCATGGCATGCATTCCTACTTTAACAAACTGATGGACAGCACTTGATCCACCGATGATTGCCCAATCGTCAATGGAAACATGGCCGGCGATCTGAACAGAATTTGCAATGATCACATTGCTTCCTATCACGCAATCATGCGCTACGTGTACGTAGGCCATCAAAAGGCAATTACTTCCGATCACAGTGGTTTGCTTATCAACAGTTCCACGACTGATGGTCACACATTCCCTTATCGTGGTATTATCTCCGATGACTACAGTGGAGTCTTCGCCCTGAAATTTAAGATCCTGAGGGACACCTGCAATGACAGCTCCAGGGAAAATCCTACAGTTTTTGCCGATTCTTGCGCCAGGGTATATGGTGACATTGGAGCCAATCCAGGTATTTTCTCCAATGGTCACATCACCATGAATCATGGTAAATGGGTCCACATGAACGTTGCTCCCCAGCTGCGCTTTGGGATCGATTTGAGACATGGGGCTGATCATGATTCTTTTCGGGTTATGCTGGCGGTCATTACGGCTTCACAAACAAGTGTATTTCCAACATAGGCCTCGCCTCTCATTTTTGCAATGCCTCTGCGGATTGGAGCTAAAAGTTCACATTTAAAAACTAGGGTATCGCCTGGCAATACCATTTTTCTGAATTTGCAATTTTCGATTCCGAGAAAATAAGTCCAGTAATTTTCAGGATCCTCCACTGTGCTCAATACCAAAATACCTCCGGTTTGGGCCATTGCTTCTACCTGAAGGACCCCAGGCATCACCGGATTTCCAGGGAAGTGACCCATAAAAAATGGTTCGTTCATGGTGACATTCTTCACTCCAGCAACTACTGTTTCATCCAGATAAATGATTTTGTCAATCAATTGGAAAGGATATCTGTGAGGTAAAATATTGCTGATCTGGTTGATGTCCATCACAGGAGGGAGCTTTGGATCGTAGTGAGGAATATGCGATGCACCAGCTTTTTCCATGGCCCTTTTAAGCTTTTTCGCAAAAGCCACATTGGCTGCGTGCCCAGGACGGGCTGCCAAAATCTGAGCTTTTAAAGGCCTTCCCACCAAAGCCAAATCTCCGACCACATCCAACAACTTGTGACGTGCAGGTTCATTTCTGTACCGGAGATCGACATTATTCAATATTCCTTCTTTTTTGACCTCGACAGTCTGCTTATTGAACATTTTGGCCAGGTTGGCCAATTCTTCTT
The DNA here is from genome assembly GCF_002002735.1 of Algoriphagus sp. A40. Lineage (GTDB taxonomy): Bacteria > Bacteroidota > Bacteroidia > Cytophagales > Cyclobacteriaceae > Algoriphagus. Next base: position 19,556 of record NZ_MUNY01000035.1, read on the forward strand.
TCTCCACTATCCGATCCACTACGACAATGGCATTGTTCAAATCCCCGCCCTTGATCAGGTTGGAGTTGTATAGCATCTCCAACTCATGGAGGAAACAAAAGGTCCTGCAAGAAGCAATTTCTGTCCTGAACTGACTGATATCTGTGATTGAAGCATGTTGACTTCCTAGGACAGGGGAATTGTAATCTACCATTACGGTCACACGGTAATTATCCGTAGGCAAAGCCACCATTTCCACTTCACGGGCGGAGTCTTTGTACTGGATGCTTTCCTGAACTTCAAAAAATCTGCGAAGGGCATTTTGTTCCTCAAAACCTGCCTCTTCCAAAACTTCAATAAACTGAATAGAAGAGCCATCCATAATTGGAGGTTCAGGACCATCCAATTGAATCAATACATTGTCAATCTCCAGTCCCACCAAGGCCGCCAATACGTGCTCAACAGTATAAACTCGTGCTCCATTTTGCTCCAGGGTCGTCCCGCGGGATACGTCCACTACCAAATCGCAATCTGCATCAACAGTCGGTCTTCCTTCGAGGTCAACACGCTGGAACTTAATGCCGTGGTTAGGAGGGGCAGGAACAAAAGTCATATTAGAAACTACTCCGGTGTGCAATCCTACACCGGATAGTTCCACCTGTTTCTTGATGGTATGCTGTTTTACTTTCATATGATTATAATTTGCCCTTTAGAGGCCATATGGAATCTCGCATGGTTGACAATCATTCTAGTGTGTGACTGTTAGCGACGCTCGATTTCATGTTTGGTTTTCCTTGCGGAATTTCAGGGCAGCAAAATTAGCCCTTTTTTTCCAGTTCTTTGACTCGCTTTTCCAGTGCATCCAGATTTTTGAACAAGGTATATGATCTCAAAAAATCCTTCCCTTCCATGGCCATGTAACCAAACAGTGTTTCACCGGGTTTTTTGATGGATTTGCTGATCCCTGTATTAGCTCCGATCGTGGTGTTATCAGCGATTTTTATGTGTCCGACAATTCCGGCTTTACCTGCTATTACGCAATTTTTCCCGATTTCGGTCGAACCTGAAATGCCAGTTTGTGCAGCGATTACGGTATTTTCCCCGATGATCACATTGTGGGCGATCTGAACTTGGTTGTCGATTTTGGCACCTTTTCGGATGATGGTCGAACCCATGGTGGCACAGTCCACTGTGGTGTTGGACCCGATGCTCACATTGTCTTCCAATATCACATTCCCGATTTGAGGAATAGCCTTATATGTCCCATCTGATTGTGGTGCAAAGCCAAATCCATCTGCACCGATTACAGCTCCTGGGAATATTTCGCAATTGTTACCGATTTGGGTGTCTGAGCAGATTTTGGCTCCGGAATGAATAATGCAGTTGTCACCTATCCTTACATTATCACCAATGAAAGCCTGAGGATGGATTTTTACATTATTTCCGATATGGCATTTTTTACCAATGTATGAAAAGGCTCCCCGGTAGCAGTTATCTCCGATAGTACTGCTGGAGTGAATGTAACTTGGCTCCTCCACGCCAACCAGCATGGCTTTGGTAAATTGGGAATAGGCTTCCAAAAGTTTAGTAAAACCCAAATAAGCGTCTTTTACTCGGATCAGGGTGGTTTTGAAAGGTTTGGATGGAATGAAATCCTCGGAAACGATCACCGCAGTTGACTCCGTTTCGTATAGGAAGGATTCGTATTTTTCATTGGCCAAAAAACTGATCCCGCCTGGTTTTCCCTCCTGGATTTTGTCCAGACGGTTTACCTTTTGGTTTTGATCTCCTTCTGCTTTTCCCTCTAAAAGTGCAGCAAGTTGGCCTAAAGTGAATTCCATAGTCGGCTAATGGATTTATTGGGTTAAAATTAGGTTTTTGGCTTTACAAACGTAGTGTTTCTCCACGATCTTGCTCATTACTTTGATATTCGGTAGGTCCGCTGCAGTGGCCACATCCATTACTTTTCCTTTTTTGGTGAGGATATTGATGCGGTCTTTAGCCAAATATCCATAATTGCTTACAGTCCCAGAGCAAAAAAAGTAGTCGATGTCGTTTTCCGGAATCTGGAGTTTTTTTCGGGTTTTCGCCTTCATGTCTTCAATTTCTGAAAGAGAAAAAGGCTCATTTACTAGGTTGATTTTGAAAAGGTTACGGGTCAAAAACATTTGGGAAATATTTCTGAGGACATAATCCTCGTGTCTTTTCCAAAGTTTGATCGCCCCCCAGATATCAAAGTCATCCAGGCTCAAAAAGTTTTCAAGTATTCTCCTGTCTTTTTTGAAATCCTCCAGCCTGAAATCATTTTTCATAAAAAACTCAAATTCCTCACTGACGGTGAAACTCATCCCAGACTGTGCCAAATATTTTGCGCGTTGGATGAGATTTATGAGCATTTTTTCAGCGCTTACGGTCGTTTTATGAAGGTAAACCTGCCAATACATCAACCGGCGCGCACTCAGGAAATTTTCGATGGAATAAATCCCTTTTTCCTCGATGACCAGTTGACCGTCTTTGACATCCATCATTTTTATGATGCGATCAGCTCCAATGGTACCTTCCGAAACTCCCGTAAAGAAACAATCCCGCTGAAGATAGTCCAGACGGTCTATGTCCAATTGACTGGAAACCAGTTGATTTAGAAATTTCCTGTCATATTGATTCTTAAAAATTCGTAAAGCGAGGTCCAATTTGCCACCTAATTCTTCATTAAGGAGTTCAATAGTCAGGAGCGAGAGTTCCTCATGGGGGACGCCTTTGAGGAGACTGTATTCTAAAGCATGTGAAAAAGGGCCATGACCGATGTCATGAAGCAAAATTGCAATCAGGGCCGCTTCATATTCTTCCTCGGATATTTCGGTGCCTTTAATTCGTAGATTGTCCAATGTTATGCTCATCAGATGCATGGCTCCGATGGCATGGTGGAATCGGGTATGAAGTGCTCCGGGATAAACAAAATCGGTCAAACCCAACTGCTTGATCCGGCGTAATCTCTGGAAATAAGGATGGTCAATGATCGTGAAAATCAACTCACTGGGAATGGTAATGAATCCGTAAACCGGATCATTGAGTATTTTCTGGCTTTTCAATCAGCGCTCATTTGATTGACTCAAAAGTAATTATAATTTTAAAAGAAAGGGAAACCCAAATGTCTCAAAAATCAACAATCCTCTGGGCCGACGATGAAATCGACCTGCTCAAGCCGCACATTCTTTTTTTGGAACAAAAAGGCTATGAGATCACTACGGTCAATTCCGGAATAGATGCTATCGAGGAAGTCGAGGGACGGAATTTTGATGTGATTTTTTTGGATGAAATGATGCCGGGAATGACAGGCTTGGAAACGCTTCAGCAAATCAAGCAGATCAAACCTCAGATTCCAGTGGTGATGATAACCAAAAGTGAGGAGGAGCACATCATGGATGACGCGATCGGAGGAAAAATCGCCGACTACCTGATCAAGCCACTCAATCCGAATCAGATTTGGCTTTCTGTAAAGAAAATCCTTCAAAATAAGCAACTGATAGACACCAAGACGACTCAGAGTTATCAGCAGGAATTTATGCAAATCAGCCTGGCATTGGGAGATGCCCGTGATCATCGGGATTGGGCGGAGTTATACCGAAAGCTGACTTTTTGGGAATTACAGATTGATTCTACGGAAAACAAAAACATGCTGGAGGTACTCGAAAACCAAAAAGCGGAAGCAAATTCCTCATTTGCCCGGTTTATCAAAGAAAATTACTTGGACTGGATGGATCAAGCCAATGCTGATAAGCCTCTGTTGTCACACCAGGTTTTGAAAGAAAAAGTCTTTCCGCTATTGAAAAATAAGAAACCGGTGTTTTTGATTGTCATAGACAATCTCCGGCTGGATCAATGGGAAATTTTGGAGAGTTTGTTGAATCCCTACTTTAATGTGGAAGAAAAGGATACCTATTTCAGCATTCTGCCGACCACTACTGCTTTTGCCAGAAATGCTCTTTTTAGCGGGATGATGCCGATGGATATGGCAAGGCTATACCCCAATCTTTGGGAAGATGAAGACACGGATGAAGGGAAAAATAATTTTGAAGAGGAATGGATCCGGATCAATTTGGTCAAAAACCGACTTTCCGCCAAATTCACCTACAATAAGATCCTTCAGACAAACCAAGGCAAGGCAGTCTTGGATCAGTTTCATACTTTCCTTCAAAACGATCTGAATGTATTGGTTTACAACTTTGTGGATATGGTGTCTCATGCCCGCACCGATATGAAAATGATCCGCGAATTGGCACCGGACGAATCCGCCTATCGGTCTTTGACCAGGAGTTGGTTTGAGCATTCTTCTTTGTTTGATTTATGCAAAAAAATCCAACATGCCGGTGCGGATGTGATCATCACCACGGATCATGGCACCAAAAAAGTGAACAAACCCTACCGAATTATCGGAGACAAAAATGTGACAACAAACCTCAGATATAAGCAGGGGAAAAACCTGAATTTCGAGCACGGCAAAGTGTTTGAAATCAAAAAACCTGAGGATGCCAAACTGCCCAGACTGAACGTGTCAACTTCTTATGTTTTTGCAGTGGAAGACTATTTTTTCGCTTACCCCAACAACTACAATTATTATGTCAACTATTATAAAGACACTTTTCAGCACGGTGGTATATCTTTGGAGGAAATGATTGTGCCATTGGTTCACCTTTCCTCCAAACGCTAAATTGCCCTTGCTTACCATTCAATACCGATTAGATCAAATTCAAGAGGCTGCCCGCCAGATTATTGCAGAAGCGGGGGAGGATAGAATTTGGGTTTTTCAGGGCCAAATGGGTGCCGGAAAAACGACAATGATCAAAGCCCTCGCCAAGGAAATGGGAGTGAAAGATCAGGTGAGCAGTCCCACATTTGGCATTGTCAATGAGTACGAGTCGTCCGTCGGAGCAAAAATTTACCATTTCGATTTTTATAGATTGGATGATCCTACCGAGGCATTGGATATCGGAATAGAAGAGTATTTTTATGGTGGGGATTATTGCTGGATTGAATGGGCTGAAAAAATAGCCCAGTTTCTCCCAGATTCATTTCTCCTGATCAGGATCAAGCCTGAATCAGAAATCAACAGAACAATCACACTTCAACATTCCCGAAATGCCGACTGAATTAACAGAACTCACTTCTGTAGGGCTGGTACCAAAAGAATCTCCTATGCAGGTGAAAAAGGGGCCAAAACCACTTCATGTTGGACTTCCAAAGGAGGTTTCTACCCAGGAAAAACGTGTTGTTTTAACTCCCGAAGCGGTAGGATTACTGAGCAACAATGACATTCAGGTGGTAGTGGAGACTGGAGCCGGGCTGGATGCAAAGTTTTCAGATCAGGATTATTCGGATGCAGGTGCCAAAATTGCCTACTCCCGAAAGGAAGTGCTCTCAACTGATGTCGTCCTAAAAGTCGATCCACTTACCATTGAGGAAATTGCAGAAATGTCACCTGGAAGCTGCTTAATCTCAGCATTGCAGCTTGAAAAACAGGATGCAGAATTTATCAAAGCCCTGAATGAGAAAAAAATAACTGCTGTAGCATTTGAATACCTGGAGGACAAAGTCGGTGGGATGCCTGTTGTCAGGGCCATGTCTGAAATCGCAGGAAGTACCGTAATGCTCATCGCATCAGAATACCTCTCAAGTGTCAACGAAGGGAAAGGCTTGATTTTGGGCGGGGTGACGGGAGTGCCTCCAACCCAAGTGGTTATCATTGGTGCTGGTACAGTGGCAGAGTATGCCGCCAGAACTGCGTTGGGTTTGGGAGCAAATATCAAGGTTTTTGACAATCATATTTACAAACTAAGGAGGATCAAGCAGTTGCTTGGCCAGCAGATTTATACCTCCACGATTGATAATTACAGTTTGGGCCAAGCCCTTGCAGAAGCGGATGTGGTCATTGGGGCATTGCGGGCAGAAAAGGGTAGAAACAAAATCGTGGTGACCGAGGAAATGGTTGCCAATATGATACATGGCAGCATCATCATTGACGTGGGGATTGATCAGGGCGGATGCATCGAAACGGCCAGGATGACCTCCCATGATGAGCCGGTTTACCTGATCCATGATATCATCCATTATTGTGTACCCAATATTGCCTCAAGGGTGGCCCGTACGGCTTCTTATTCTTTAAGCAATATCTTCACGCCGATAATTCTGCAAATGTCGGATTTGGGAGGTGCGGAGGAAATGATATTCAATTACAAATGGTTTCTCCGGGGTGTTTATACTTACAGGGGAAGTCTCACCAATGCATTTTTAGCGAGAAAATTTGGCTTGAATCACAAGGAACTTCAGCTATTGCTGGCTGCAAGGTATTGATCAGGAAAGGAGATTTTGCCGGAGTAAAAATTCGAGCTGTTCGTTGGCTTTAAGCAATGCCGAGGTTAGTCTTTCATTTTCTCTCCGAAGTGCGTAGACCTCAAAAGCATTTTTAATGACTGTCCTTAGGTAATCCTCCTCCCAGGGTTTGGTGAGGTAATGATAAACTTGACCTTTGTTGATAGCGTCAATAACGGCCTGGATGTCAGTGTATCCGGTCAATAAAAGGCGGATTGGTTTAGGGTAAATAGGGATGATGCTTTCCAAAAATTCAACGCCGGTTTTCTCCGGCATTCTCTGGTCAGTTATAATGATATCGATTTCCTCTTTCTCTAGAATTTCCTCTCCAACCTTTGCAGAAATAGCCAGAAATATTTTATAATCCCTTCTAAAAGTCGCTTTAAAGGCTTGAAGATTGTTTTCTTCATCGTCTACGTAAAGTATTTTAATTTTTTCTTCCGGCTGATTTTCCATCCAAAGGGGCCTTAAAGGGGCTGTTTTTGTCACTCCAAATAATCTGTTTTTCGGATAAAAAACAAACTTGAAAGATTATCTAGTCAATACTTTCGCTAAAGTAGGCAGTTTTTAGTTCTTTTTTGATGCAAATTTAAGTACTAATTAATTTGACTTCATTGTGAAAAAATTAACTTTACCCAGCTTTATCACCCTAAAGTCAATCTATGTTTACCAAACCCAGGATTGGTCTCCAAAATCAAACCCATCCCTTAATTTTCAACCCAAAAAATTTATATGATTGGGAAGAAATACAAGAACTTCGAACAAATGATTATGTACTTGTTGTCGACGAAATCGATAGCCAAGTATGTGATTTGATTAAAGCTGAAAACCCTGAAGTTCAACTTTCCAAAAGTGAAATTGCAGGTAAACTCAATGACTTTTTCAGTGAAATTGAAAAGGACCGATTTGGCAATTGGGTGTTTTATCCTTGGAAAAATACACTAGTCCATATTTTGCCCGAAATGGAATTTGTTCGGGTAAGAACCCTTCGAAACAATTATAAAATTACTCCATCCGAACAAAAAGATTTAGGGACTAAAATAGTAGGCATAGTGGGTCTTTCTGTCGGCCAGAGTATTGCACTCGCTATGGCCTTGGAAAGAAGCTGTGGCGAAATGAGACTTGCAGATTTTGACACCCTTGAACTTAGCAATTTAAACAGGCTAAAGGCAGGCGTAACGAGTCTTGGCATTGAAAAGGTGGTGATTGCAGCCCGTGAAATTTCTGAAATAGATCCGTACTTGAAAGTCACCCTGTTCCGGGAGGGAATTAATGAAGAAAACATAGGTGATTTCTTGCTTAAGAGCGGGAAACTTGACCTTTTAGTGGACGAATGTGACAGCTTAGATGTCAAATTGCTGTTACGGGAAGAAGCAAAAAAGGTGGGTATTCCGGTGATGATGGATACCTCGGATCGGGGAATGCTAGACGTGGAGCGGTTTGATATCGAACCGGATAGACCACTTTTCCATGGAATGGTCGAAGGAATTAATAAAGCGGAGCTGGCCAGCCTTTCCAATAAAGAGCGTGTAGCTATTGTTCTGAAAATCACCGGTTTGGAGACCCTTTCTCTCCGGATGAAAGCATCTTTGTTGGAGATTGGTTCGACGATCACTTCATGGCCCCAGCTCGCTTCCGGCGTTTTTTTAGGCGGTGCATCTGTGGCCCATGTTGGCCGAAGATTGCTTTTGGGTGACCATGTTCCATCCGGGAGGTTTTACGTCGACTTTGACGACCTGGTCAAAATCGACCAGCCCCAAGAATTTGCGGTCCTTCCTAATTACCAACCTGTTTCAGAGATTTCAAAGAAGATTCTGGATCAAGTGCCGGGTCATATTCTTCAGTCTGGTTACATTCTTTCACCTGAAGAGCTAAAAATGATCCTTTCCTTTGCCAATATGGCACCCTCTGGGGGAAACATTCAGCCATGGATTTGGGTGTTTGACCGCAAGGGTGTCTTGCATCTTTTTCACGACCAGAAAAGGAGCCGCTCAATGCTGGATTTTAAAGGGACTGGATCTTTGATCGCATTTGGTGCTGCACTAGAAAATTTAAGGCTAATCACTGCAAGAGAAGGAATTGAGATCGAAATCATCAACCATATCCGTGAATTTGAACAGGACCTGATCTGTTCAATTCGCTTTGTGGCAAAATTCAAAAGCCCTCTTCAGGTGCCTTTCTCAGAACTTGCAGCGGGGATTACCCTCCGTTGTACCAACAGAAAAAACACAGGCAGACAATTGCTCGATTCTGCGCAATTGCAGGAATTGAGTTCTTTGGCTCAATCTAACGGGATTTCCCTCAAAATCACCGAGGATGCTAAAGATCTCGAAAGCCTGGCCGAAGTTGTTGGCGGTATGGATAGGATGAGGTTTTTCCACGAAGAGGGACTGATGGATTTCATCAAAGAAGTGAGATGGACGGAAAAAGATGCCATTGAATCCAAGGATGGGATAGATATTGCGACACTAGAAATGTCAGCAACCGAAAGGGCCGCCATGGGCTTGTTGAAAGATCCGAGAACGGTTCGGTTTTTCAGGAAATTTTTGATGGGATATGGACTAACCAAAATATCTAAAGATACCCTCACTACTTCATCCGCAATTATGTTGCTACAGGGGAATGAATTTTCTCCCATTAGCTATCTTGAAGGAGGTAAGGCATTGCAAAGAATCTGGATAAAGGCAAATATGATGGGGATTAGCGTACAACCCGTTGCGGCAATGCTATTCATTTTCCAAAAAGTATTCAAAGAGACGGACCACGGATTTACTAAGAATGAAGCGGAGGAAATCAAAAAATTGAAAATTAAGTTTGACAGCCTCTTCAAAAGAGAATTGGGGATGCAGGATTTGTTTATGTTTAGGCTAAACAAGGCTGGAGAACCAAGTGTTCGGGCCTATCGCCGCGATGTGGAAGAAACCTTAATTCTGGTTTGACAATGTTTAAGTTCAAAGCATTTAGGGCAATTGAGGAACCGGACAGGTGTGAAAAATTTGTAAAAGGCCATGCAGATGTATTGAAACAATACGGCGTAACCAAAGTAACCTCCTCGAACAACGATTGGACCACCAATCCATTTGTATATGTGGTGACGGTGGAGTTGAAAGATACAGAAGAAGTAGTGAGCGGGCTAAGAATACACATAGCCCATCCCGATTACCCTCTGCCAATGGAGATGGCAGTTTCACAGGTGGATCATAAGATTTTTGGACTTGTTAAAGATTATTCTTTGGAAGGTACCGGGGAGGTTTCGGGACTTTGGAATTCCAAATCTATATCAGGATATGGAGTAGGTGCAGTGTTGTTGATCCGTGCGGGAATTGCAATCGTCACTCAGTTAAAATTGGGATCACTCCTGGCTTTGGTGGCCGAATATACCCTGAAACCTTCCCTTCAAAAGGGGTTTGAAATCGAGGAGGGAATTGGAAATTCCGGGACTTTTTTTTATCCCAAATTAGATTTGGTAGCCACTTCTATAGTAATGAAAGATCCCTATAATCTGCCGAATGCAGATCCAATTGAGAGGGATGTTATTCAAGATTTAAGGAATAATTTGCAATGCTCTAAAATTGAAACAGGACCAAAAGGAGAATTTTTGGTTGAATACGACTTAGTACTTTCAAATCCTGAATGGAGAAAAGATGTATAAAACATTTGCGATATTATTTAGTCTCTTACTTTTTGTTCCCAATAAATTTTTTCTTGAAGAAACGACAAGTAAAATTGAATGCTTTTCCTATTTGCTAAAAGAACAGGACATCAGTGTCACAGAGGTTCTGAAGGAAACTGACTTGTTTTTATATAATAATTGTTCGGAATATAATTTTGGAATCAACAAACAGGCAGTTTGGATAAAAATTGAAACCGAGGACATATCCGGATTTTCAAATCCGCTCCTAGTGTTGAATTCCTCCTCACTTGATTATGTCTATTTATATCCGGTAAAATCTGGAGAAGCTGAAAGAGAATTGGTGAGTGGTAGACTGACAGGCATTGAAAAAAGATATTTCAATTCACATAAGATTGTTTTTCAGCTCTCTGAAACAGAAAAGGAAGCAGATTATTTACTCCTTAAAATTGAAAATACAGATAAAAAAATATTTACCGGATACCTGACTGAGGACTCCCATTTTAAATCCATCATAGATTTTGAAAACATCCTGTTTGGGTTGTTGACCGGTGTGTTTGTTGGTTTGTTTTTCTATAATCTCTTCTTGTACTTTTCAGTCAGGGATAAGATTTATTTGGTTTATGTGCTACATACGTTGCTGGTATGGATGGCGCAGGCTTCGATCCTGGGTTTCACACAAGTTTTGTTTTGGCCGGAATGGGATTGGATGAATTCCCGATCCATTGTTATTTTTTCCTCACTCGTAAGCATTGTAGGGATTTGGTTTTTGAGGATTTTCCTGCAGACCAAGCATTTTGTTCCGAAACTTGATTTGGGCTTCAATTTCATTTATGTCGTCTACTTGTTTATTCTGAGCAATGCAATAATTTTTTCTACCACACTGAGTTACCAGGTGATCCTTGTGACGCAGTCTGTGGTTGTGCTATATGTTTTGTTTGTGGCTTGGGCCACACTCAAAATGGGCTATCGTCCCGCCCGGTATTATCTTTTGGCCTGGTCAATTTTCATGATCGGTATTTTCCTTTTCGTATTGAGTGAGATGGGAATCATCCCTACCAATAACCTGACGGCTTATATTATGCCATTAGGTTCTGCTTTGGAAGTTGTGTTGCTTTCTTTTGCCCTGGCAGATAAAATCAATATTCTTAAAAAGGAAAAAGAAGAAGAGCAAGCCGAAAAACTGCAGGTACTCAAAGAAAATGAGAACTTGATCCGTGAGCAAAACAACATGCTGGAGGAAAAGGTCAGAATCAGGACAGATGAACTGGAATTGGCGCTGAGGACACTTCAAAATACCCAAAGCCAACTCGTGAATCAAGAAAAAATGGCTTCCTTGGGTCAGTTGACAGCTGGAATAGCACACGAAATAAACAACCCGATCAATTTTGTGAGTTCAAATATCACTCCGCTTAAGAGGGACATAAAAGACATCATGGAGGTCATCGAGTTTTACAGGAATTCAGGTGAAAGAGAGTTTACGGCATCTACCAAAAAGGAAGCAAAAAAGCTCGAAGAGGATCTTGAACTTGACTATGTGCTTGAAGAAGTGGAGCAATTGCTCAAAGGCATGGATGATGGAGCTAAGCGGACAGTTGAAATTGTAAAAGGTCTCCGGATTTTCTCCCGAGTGGATGAACAAGATGTCAAAAAAGTGGACCTTCACGATGGCATCAACAGCACCTTGATTTTGTTGAACAGTACGATTCCAGGCAAAATCAGAATTGTCAGGGATTTCGGTGAATTGCCAATGGTGGAATGTCTGGCCGGTAAGATCAACCAGGTTTTTATGAATATCTTAAACAATGCTGTCCATGCATTGGCTGACCACCTGGATAAAATAGCTGATCCCAAAATCACAGTCCGGACAAAGGCCTTTACTGATCATGTGGTAGTGGAAATTGAAGACAATGGCCAGGGTATGCCGGAGAATGTCAAACAGCGGATTTTTGAACCTTTTTTTACAACAAAGCCAGTTGGAAAGGGTACAGGTTTGGGGCTTTCCATAGTTTATTCTATTATTGAAAATCACAAAGGAACCCTGGAGGTAAACACCGAGGAAGGTCAGGGTACTACTTTTATAATTTCACTTCCGATATACCAAAATGCCCCAAAGTATGAGTGATAAAATTCACGTGCTCTATATCGATGATGAGGATAATAACCTCAAGTCATTTAGGGCTACCTTGCGAAAGGACTTCAGAATTTTTACTGCGATCGACGCTGAAGAGGGGCTAAGAATAGCTCAGGAAGAGGAAGTACATGTAGTCATTGCCGATCAGCGGATGCCGGGAATGACAGGTACTGAATTTTTTGAACGGATGGTCAAAATCAACCCCGATCCGATCAGAATCCTGCTTACAGGCTATTCTGATATAGCAAGTGTGATTGATGCGATCAACAAAGGGGAAGTTTACCGCTTCATTGACAAGCCCTGGAATATTGAGCAAATCAAAAATTCCATCAAAAACGCCGCGGATATTTACTTCATGAGACGGGAGCTCAAGGAGAAAAACCTCAAGCTTCAAAAATTGCATTCCGAAATGAACCAGTTCGTCTATAGCCTTTCCCACGAACTCAGAGGACCTTTGATGAGTATTTCAGGGGTTTCAAAACTGGCGAAAATGGAAATTAACGAGCCTAATGTCCTGGAATATTTCGAAATGATTGATTCTGCCACAGGAAAATTGGACGACTTCATTTACAAGATGCTCGACTTTTACCGGTCTACTAAAATCGACCATAAAATCACACAAATTGATTTTAAAGACATTATCAATCAGCAGATGATTGCCTATAGGGAGAAGTTTGACCTGACTCATTTCCATATTGAAGTCCAAGTCAACCAACAAAATGGGTTCTATTCGGATGATGCCAAAGTCCGCGTGATACTCAATAACCTTTTTAGCAATGCTGTTCAATTTCAAAAGGATAATTCTGGTCAAAAACGCATCAGCCTCACCGTTGATGTGATCGAAGATCAGGCAGTCATCGTTCTGGAAGATAATGGAATTGGGATCGAAGAGCGTTTTAGAGAGGAAGTATTCAACCTTTTTGCAAGAGCCACCCAGAAGAATGTAGGCACTGGATTGGGCCTTTATATGGTCAAAGAGGCTGTGGAACAAATGGGAGGTAAGATAAAATTGGATTCTGAATTGAATGAAGGGACAACTATGACGGTTACCCTCCCGACCTTGAATAAAGGATCGCTTTAAAGGCTGAAAATTGCGGCGGGATTGTATCTTTGCGCCGGCAAGAGGCCATTTTTTATCAAAAAAGAACAACTATGATTAATCCCTGGCATGACGTCAATATCGGGAAAAATGCTCCTGAATATGTAATGGGCGTTATTGAAATTCCAAAAGGTTCGAAAGGAAAATATGAACTCGACAAAAAAACCGGCATGCTGATGCTGGACCGAGTTTTGTTTTCGGCCGTTCACTATCCTGCAAACTATGGCTTTATCCCGCAGACGTTTTGCGAGGACCATGACCCTTTGGATATTTTGATTATTTCGCAGATCGACATTCCTTCCATGACCCTGGTGCCCGCCAAAGTCATAGGTGTCATGCGCATGATTGATGGCGGAGAAGCGGATGATAAAATCATCGCTGTTGCTGCCGGTGACCAGTCTGTTAATTATATCAATGACATTGACGAACTTCCTCCTCATTTGATGAAAGAGGTTCACAGATTTTTTGAAGACTATAAAAAACTGGAAAATAAGGAAGTGAAAGTCGAGGACTTTCTCGGAAAAGAAGATGCCATGCGGATTATCCGCGAAAGCATAGAACTTTACGACAAGAATTTCAGAACAAGAAAATAACCCGAAGCCTGAGTAATCAGGCTTTTTTCATTTTGAGCATCTGCTTAGCAGCTTTTTTCTTGAGGTAATTGATCAATTCGGTATAGGCCTCGTGCTCGTGGTTGGAAACCGAAATCGAGTTTTTATCGGAAAAAGCAATAGTCACCTGTTTAAATTCCTTTTTGTTGGCCAGGACAGTTTCTTCTTCCCAGGCTAAAATCTCAGTTACAGGATAAACTTTTGTCATTCTTCTCAGAGGAAGCCTGACGATAATATGATCTTTTCCGGCTGTAATAAATCTCCATCCCGCCATCATTTTCACCAAGAGCATCAGGATGACCACTGTGATCAGAGAGCATGAAATCAGATAAAACCAAAGGCCAAATGAACCTTTGTAAGTAAAATCCCGCATCAAAAGCACCAATCCTACAATCAGGACCAGCAATACTAAACTTAAGGAGATGTAGGTGGAGATTTTTGGCTTAATGGCTACCATGAATTCGCTGCAGTTCGGTGAGTTTTTCTCGCGCAAAAGTCTCCAATTCCCTGAAGAAAGCGAAGAAAATCACCTCAAATTCTGCTTCTTTTTCCAGCAGCACTTCAGTGGCCTCATTCATTTTGGAATCAAAAATTGTCCGGCGGGTGAGACCGTTCAGGGTTTTTTGGATGCCGGATATTTCCCGATAATGATACAGCCAATTCTGGGTTTTCATCCAGTAAAACATTTCCACAAACGAAGGAGGAAGCACATTCAAATGTTTTTCTATGGTTTCATAGGTCTCGTTTACAAATTTTTCCAAGGGAATGTCAGAATAGTTTTTCCAGTTTTTCCCCAGAAAGTAGTCAAAAAATATATCCGTAATCACCGTGGAATAATGCCTGAATTTGGGTCTAAGGTAGGACTGGCTGGCTTTAACCAATGGATGCGAGTCTGTAAACATATCGATCTCCCGGTGAAGTAAAATTCCGTTTTTTATTTCGCACCGATACTGCAATAGGTCTTTTCCTTTGATGAAATCGGCGGCGAAATTCCCCAACAGGATTCCTTCCTGACCAAAAGAGAGATAGGCGTGGGCGAGAAAGTTCATGTTGTGTTAAGATGGATAAACCCTAAGACTTTTGCTTAGTTTGTACCCTAAAATAAGGATTGATGCCGAATATCATCGAAGAACTCAAGCAAGGTCTCAAACTTCTCAAACTCGAATGGTCAGAGGATCTGGCTCAGTACAAGAAGAAGTTTCTCAACACCTCACTTGCCGACAAGAAAAAAGAAGGGATCACCTGGCATCCCATCCAGCTTAAAAAGAGCAAGATAGGAATGGGTGAGCGCCTTTTAGTGGAAGTGGAGCGCTTGGATTCCAACTATCCTTCGGCCTTTTCCTCGGGTAAATCGGTGACTTTTTTTTCCACACACGAGGGATATCAAGGGGCCGAAAACCGAGTGAACGGCGTGGTGAATCAGGCAAAGAAAGATTCTATGGTCGTGACTCTACAGGCGGATGAGCTTCCTGAATGGATGCAGGACACCCGATTGGGAGTGGACCTGTTGTTTGACGAGGCAAGTTATCGGGAGATGGAGTCGGCTTTGAAGAAGGTTATTGCAGGTGAAAATCCGAGGCTTGCAGAACTTCGGGATATTGCCTTAGGGGAAAAAAGTCCAAAATTCAGGGAATTACCTCAACTTGAACTTACTGGCTTAAACTTTTCTCAAAATCTGGCTTGTCAGAAAATTGCCGAGGCACAAGATTTTGCCATTGTTCACGGTCCTCCGGGGACTGGAAAAACGACTACGCTAATTGCAGCCATTTCTCAGGCAGTAGAAAGAGGGTTGAGTATTTTGGTCACTGCGCCCAGCAATGCAGCTGTGGATTTGATGGTGGAAAAGTTGGTGGACGCTGGCATTTCCACCCTTCGTCTCGGTCATCCTGCAAGGGTTGAGGAAAAGATTCTCAACCAGACCTTGGACGCAAAAATCGCTTTCCATGACAGCTATCGGGATCTGAAAAAACTCCGAAAGGAAACTGAAGCTTACCTCAAAATCGCCCAACAATACAAGCGGCACTTTGGTCCTGAAGAGCGTGCGCAACGCAAATTGATGTATCAGGAAGTTTCCCGAAGCCGTGAGGCTGCCGGACATCTGGAAGATTACATCCGTTCGGATATTTTTCAGAAAACTCAAGTTTTTGCCTGTACGCTCGTGGGGGCATCTTCTTTTCACCTGAAGGGAATGCTATTCGATGTGGTGTTTATAGATGAGGCTGCACAAGGTCTGGAAGCAGCAACCTGGATCCCGATTTTGAAAGCAAAAAAAGTGGTGTTTGCCGGTGACCATTGCCAGTTGCCACCGACGATCAAGTCTTTTGAGGCTTCCAAGGCTGGACTTTCGGTCACGCTTTTTGAGAAAATCATCCAGCGTCAACCACAGACTGCCCAAATGCTTCAGGTTCAATACCGGATGCCTGAGGATATCATGGGCTTTTCCAATGGATGGTTTTATGAAGGAAAATTGCAGGCGGCGGAAAATACCAAAACGCATGCTTTTTCTCCTGATGAGCCAGTTCTTGAGTGGATTGATACGGCGGGTTCTGGATTTACAGATCAAGTTGAAGCTGAGAGTTTGAGTACCTTCAATCCCGATGAGGCCCGTTTTGCTTGCACGTATTTAAATGACACGATCAAGCGAATCGGCTTTGCTCGATTCAAGCAGGAAAACTTGACAATCGGATTGATCGCCCCCTATTCTGCTCAGGTCAGAATGCTGCGAAACCTGATTTTTGATACCTATGAATTTCCAAATCTAAAGGCCTTTGCAGACTTGATAACCATCGATACGGTGGATGGATTTCAGGGACAGGAGCGGGATCTGATGCTGATTTCTCTGACCCGATCCAACGACAAGGGAGAGATTGGATTCCTTTCAGATACCCGCAGGATGAACGTGGCTCTGACCCGAGCCAAGCGCAAACTTATCCTGATCGGCGATAGTGGTACTTTGGCCCAAAACCCGTTTTTCGATTCGCTTTTAAGGTATTTCGAAGCGAAAGGAGCCTACCGAAGTGTGTATGAGTTTTTGTAGAGCAGGGAGGTTTGGAAGTTTGGAGGTAGGATGTGGGCTGTACCACTTCGGTATTCGGCGTTGGATATTCGGTGTTCGATATTTCTAGAGTTTTGGGGCTCAATTCAGCCAAGTATCCGTAAATCGTAAATCAAAAATCTCAAATCAGGTGGTCGTCTTTTCAAAATCCTCCGAATCCAGTAATTCTACCCGTTTTCCCATTTTCTTCTGAATCACTTTGAAATGGTGCAGTTCCTCCGGAGTGATTAAGGAAATGGCTTCTCCTTCGGCTCCGGCACGCCCTGTTCTTCCGATTCGGTGGACGTAGTCTTTTGGAGACCGGGGTAGTTCATAATTGATCACCAATGGCAAAAACTGGATGTCAATCCCTCTGGCAGCAAGATCGGTAGCTACCAAGACCCGGGTTTTTCCGGACTTAAACTTGGCCAAAGCCTCAGTTCTAGCTCCCTGACTTTTATCTCCGTGAAAAGCTACGGCATCAATTCCGTTTTTGCTAAGCTTGGCAGCCACATTATCCGCAGTTCTGATCGAGGAAGCAAAGACCAAAATCTGCTTCCAATCACCTGAATTGATTAAGATCCGTAAGAAAGGTCCTTTGTTTTCGGGACTGACCCGGTAGGCTTTTTGGTCAATTAGTTCTGGCGTGAAGTTGTCGGCTTCCACCTGGACTCTCACCGGTTCCTTCAATAGTTTTTGGATCAATAATTCCACCTCAGAATCCATGGTTGCCGAAAAGAGGATGTTCTGTCTTTTGCCAGGCAAAAGTTCCAGAATATGCTCCACTTCTTCCCGGAAGCCCATGTTCAGGACTTTATCGGCTTCATCCAAGACCAGTGTGTGAATCCGGGAAATACCGATTGAGTTTCTTCCGATCAGGTCGATCAGGCGTCCGGGAGTCGCAATCAAGATCTCAACTCCATGAAGTTTCATCATTTGTGGATTAATGGAAACTCCCCCAAACACGGCCATTGATTTGATTTTTCGGGGTAAAAAGCGGCTGAAATTTTCCGCAACTTCCGCCACCTGCACCGCCAGTTCCCGGGTAGGGACAAGAACCAAAACAGGCACAAAGCGCTCTTTTGGGGCCTCTTTCTGAAGCAGGCGCTGAAGTATCGGCAGGATATAGGCGGCTGTTTTTCCGGAACCTGTAGGAGCCAAACCAAGCAGATCTCTTTGCTGAAGGATAGCAGGAATTGCCTCATTCTGGATCGGGTAGGGGCTTTCGTACTTGGCTCTTTCGATCGCCTGGAGCAATTCTTTGGTCAGTCCTAAATCGGAAAAATTCATATTGGGTGATTTTTGACAAAGTTAGGAGAAGTAGGCGAAAGGCTGCCTTTTTTTGGGTAGAGTTGGCTTGCTTTACCATATAAGTCCCCAAATGATCCTTCCGAAAGATTGACCTTGTAAATCAGCCGAATTAAAACCAAATTAGAAAAACCCTGCTGAGTGACAAGGCTTTTGCTTTGTCGCCGGACCAAACCCAAAATGCCTGAGTAACCATGCTTCGAAGTAGCTTCTTTTGTTGTGCGGTCGTGCTTATGTTCTTTTTTGCCTGCAAGGAGCCGGGGCCACTTCCCGAAACTCCCGATAGCCCCACCCGAACCGCTGAAGAAGAGGCCGGGACTTTCCAGATTGAACCTGGATTTGAAATTCAACTTGTGGCTTCTGAACCTCTAGTGGAGTCTCCTGTGATCATTCAATTTGACGAAGACGGACGGCTTTGGGTCGTGGAGATGCGCGGTTACATGAATGACATGGAAGGATCTGAGGAAAAACAGCCTGTTGGTTCTGTGGCGATTTTGGAAGACACGGATGGAGATGGGGAAATGGACAAGCGCACGGTTTACCTGGATTCATTGATCATGCCGAGGGCTTTGGGACTTTTCAAAACTGGTGCCTTGATTGCCGAGAACAATGCGCTTTGGATCACTCAGGATTTGGATGGAGACTGGAAGGCTGATTCTAAAATTCTACTCGACTCTACTTATGCGGCCAATGGAATCCCTGAGCATTCTGACAACGGTTTTGTCAGAAACGTGGACAACTGGTATTACAGTGCCAAGTCAAGCCTACGGTACCGGTTTCAAGAGGGGACTTGGATCAGAGACTCCACCGAATTCCGCGGGCAATGGGGAATTTCCCAGGACGATCAGGGTCGCTTGATTTACAATTACAATTGGTCACAACTACATGGAGACCTAGTCCCCGCCAATTATTTATCCCGAAATAAGAACCACAAACCTTCTACCGGTATAGATCATGGATTTACCATTGACCGGAAAGTTTTCCCGATCCGTACTAATCCGGCCGTCAACCGTGGGTACATTCCGGGGACGCTGGATTCTGCCGGACGTTTGCTGGAGTTTACCTCAGCATCGGCCCCGACAGTCTATCGGAGTCATCTTTTTCCGAAGGAATATCTGGGAAATGTATTTGTGATGGAAAATGCCGGTAATCTGGTCAAGCGCAACGTGGTGACTGAAAAGGGGATCTTGCTGGAAGCCCAGGATCCCAATCCGGGAAGGGAATTTTTGGCCTCCACAGACGAGCGGTTTAGGCCTGTCCATGCCACAGTCGGCCCGGATGGGGGATTGTATCTGGTGGATATGTACCAGGGAATCGTCCAGCACGGTTCGTACATGACGCCTTACTTGAAGGAGCAAACCAAAAAGAGAGGTTTGGATTCCCCCGGCCATATGGGCCGAATCTGGAGAGTGGTACCAAAAGGGTTCGATCCAAAACCTTTCCCTAAACTTTCTCATGCCAGTTATTTGGAATTGGTGAAGTACCTTTCACATCAAGACGGTTGGTTTCGGGATATGGCACAGCAGATTTTAGTGGAAAGAAAAGATCCTGCTTCCGTAGCTCAATTGATTGAATTGATCAAAAATGGAGAATCCGAATTAGGCAAATTTCACGCAATGTGGTCGCTCGAGGGGATGGGTAAAGTCAATCCGGACCTTTTGCTAGAAGTTTTGAAAAGCGGTTCAAACTTGCTCCAGACCACGGCCTTGAGACAGCTAGAAAAACCAGCGCTTTCTGATTCAGTTCTTCTTTTTCGATTGGAAAAAGTCATTTCGGAGCTGTCAGAAAACTTTTCTGAGCATTTAGCACTTCAGCTGGCCTTGAGTGCCGAAGTCTTGGGGAAAGAAACCAAAGTGGATTTGCTTTCTCAAATCATCGAAAAATACGGGAACTTAGCACTGATCCGGGATGCAGTTTTGAGCAGTCTGGAAGGACAGGAATATGACTTTTTGCAAAAATTGGCAGCAGAAAAATCTTGGAAGGAAGCAAGTTCTGACAAAGAGATTTTTTTAGAAATGCTCACCACTGCTGTAGTCAACAACGGGAATTCCGAAGAAATCAGCGGGCTTTTGACATTGGCTGATGAGCCGGAAATGGGCTGGAAAGAAACTGTGATCTTGACTGGTATGGCAATCAAAGCCGCAGATGCCGAGACGCCTGGGCTGGTAAGCTTGAAAAGTAGTCCAAAGATTTTCAGCAGATCCGATCTTCCATTAGAACAAAACAGGGTAGAAATGCTGAAAAGACTTTTTTCTTGGCCCGGACATCAGCCATCGAGCACGATTGCATTGGCGGGAAATCTCGATGAAAAAGCCATGAAGCAATTCGCCAACGGTCGGCAGAAATATATGGTTTCCTGTGCTGGTTGTCATGGCAGCAATGGTAAAGGAATAGCCAGAATGGGCCCACCTTTGGTAGGGTCAGAATGGGTTCTGGGAAATGAAATACGGCTTGCTTTGATTCTTTTACATGGCATAGAAGGCCCGATCGAGGTTTCAGGGAAAAAGTATGATGCTCCGGAAATCCTTCCGGTGATGCCCTCTCACTCCACGATGGATGATGGTGACATTGCGGCGATTCTTACTTACATCCGAAATGAATGGGGAAATCAAGCTCCACCTGTAACCGGCAGAACTGTCAGCTCGACACGTCATCTCAATCAGGGAAGAGTTTATCCCTGGTCAGCTGTAGAATTGAAAAAACACATGGAAAACCTAGCCTCTGCTCCTAAACCCTAACCCAAAATCAATCCGATGAATCGCCCGCTAAACCTTGAATCCCGAAGAGATTTTCTAAAAAAATCCAGCCTAGCTGCGGCTGCTCTTTCATTTCCATTTTCGGCTTTGCCGGAAAGTCTAAAAGGCGTCCCGATGGGTGTTGTGGTCCATTCCTACGGGATCCGATCAGGTTCCAAAGTAGAAAGTCAGAAGTATCCAGGGTTCAAAGATGCCCTCGATCTGATGCGTCATTGTCATTCAATTGGGGCTGGAGGAATTCAGACCACCGTTGGAGGTTGGGCAGAGGATTTTGTGAAAAAGGTGCGAGACGAGCGGGAAAAGCTAGACATGTATCTGGAAGGCAGTATCGGAATGCCGAAGAATCCCGAGGATGTAGCCCGGTTTGAAAAGGAGGTCTTGGCGGCAAAAGAAGCCGGAGTATCTGTGCTGAGAACGGTTTGTCTGAGCGGGAGGCGCTATGAAAACTTCAAATCCGAAGCGGAATGGGCTACTTTTCGTGAAAATTCCATGAAATCCATTCAATTGGCAGAGCCAATCGCGCGAAAGCACCAAGTAAAATTGGCAATCGAAAATCACAAGGACTGGAAAGCAATCGAACTTGCACAAATCATCCAAAATCTGGGAAGCGAGTGGGTGGGGGTGACCCTGGACTTTGGAAACAATGTTTCCCTGCTCGAAGAACCCATGGAGGTGATCCGGACTTTGGCCCCGTTTGCGTTTTCCACTCATGTGAAGGATATGGGAGTAAAACCCTTCGAAAAAGGCTTTTTGCTTTCCGAAGTGGAGCTAGGCACTGGGATTGTCGATTTGAAAGAAGCGGTAGCTTTGTGTCAAAAGCATAACCCGAACGTTACTTTTAGCTTGGAGATGATCACCCGCGATCCCTTGGAGATCCCTTGTCTTGAGGATAGTTATTGGGCGACTTTCGAGAATCCTACTGCTCAGGATTTGGCCAAAATCCTCCGTATGGTTCGGGATCAGACTTACCCAAATGCACTCCCCGAAGTGAAAAACCTGGATCCCGAACAGCGGTTGGCCTTTGAGGAAGAAAATGTGGTGAAGTGTCTTTCTTATTCTCGAAAAGAACTCTTGTCTTAAATTAGAAAAACGAATTACGAAATACGGGTTATTTTGGAACTCCAGTCGGAATTGCTTACTTGAAATGCCTCCTACCATCGGCTGTGGACTGTCGTCCGTCGTCTGTTGACAAAAAAACTAACAAATAAAAAAAAATGTCCCAACTCGACTTCTCCCAACTTCCTGGAATCAATCTTTTTTCACTTAAAGGAAAATCCGCCATCATCACAGGCGGCACCAAAGGCCTGGGTTTGGCGATGGCGGCCGGACTTGCTTCAGCAGGTGCGAATGTGATGCTTGTGAGTCGAAGTGCTTCCGACGGTGACGCGGCGGCAGCTGAAATCGCAGCGCAATACGGTGTGAAGGCATTGACTTTTGCCGCTGATGTTGTAGACAAATCAGCTATGGAGGAGATGGCAAAAACTGCTTTTGAAGCTTTCGGCAGCATTGATATCCTGATCAATTCTGCAGGAATCAATATTCGCGGAGCCATTGACGAGCTGAGTTACGAAGATTTTACCAAAGTGATGGACGTGAACGTGACCGGAACCTGGCTTGCAAGTCGCGCTGTGACTCCCTACATGAAGGATAAAAAGAAAGGTGCGATCATCAACCTGGCCAGTACCTTGGGCTTGGTTGGTTTGTCCAACAGGACGCCTTATGCCTCCAGCAAAGGGGCGGTAGTGCAGATGACGCGGTCTTTGGCCCTAGAGCTTGCGTCGTGGAGCATCACCGTGAACGCGATCTGTCCGGGACCATTTTTGACAGAAATGAATCTGCCAATTGCCGATACAGAAGAGGGGAAGAAGTTTGTCGTGGGTGCAACGGCTTTGGGTCGCTGGGGCGAGATGAAAGAAATCCAGGGTGCGGCGATTTTTCTGGCCTCTGATGCAGGAACCTATATGGTGGGATCGATGCTGACTGTGGATGGGGGCTGGACAGCGAGGTAATGAATTAAACTGAAAAGTTTAAAAGTTAAAAATGAAGACTGAATCACAGTGTGTTGAATACAACCAAATTTACTTGCAGACTAGAAGTTCAACTTCTAATCTACAAGTCTAATTTTTTAAGAAGTATTAGCTAACCACCATTGTCAGTACATAAATCACCACAATCGAGGTCACACCCGCTATGACTGTTCCGAGACTGTGCGACATATTTCCCTGTTTGATGCTCATGCCCGAGAGTTGTGTCACCACCCAGAAACCGCTGTCGTTGGCATGGGAAATAGCCAGTGAACCTGATCCGATAGCCAATGCTGTAAATACTTTCATTGTTTCTGAGTCCAATCCCAGGGGACCAAGAATTGGGGCAATGATGGATGCTGTGGTGATCATGGCAACTGTAGTGGAGCCTTGCGCGGTTTTCAATGCAAAGGCAATCAAAAATGGGAGGAAGATTCCCCAATTCGCATCGCTCATGCTTGAGGTCACCAAGTCACCGACTCCTGAGTTTTGAAGCATTTTTCCAAATACTGATCCTGCACCTGTAATCAGAATAACCGGGGCAGCCAGCAAAATGGATTCACCTATCCAGCCGGAAGATGAGAGTAGTTTTACATCAAATTTTTTGGGTAAAGTGAAGGACAGGAGAGCTCCCAAAAGTAGGGAAATCACTGGTGAACCGATAAACTGGACAATTTTGAAGAATTGCCCCTCCCCAAAAGGCTTGGTAGGATAATTGGCAATCGATGCAAGGATGATCAATACTAAGGGGATAAGAATGGGAGTCAAAGCTGAGAAAAAAGAGGGAAGCTGCTTTTTGTCCAGGGATTTTTCATCAACGACCAAATGAGCTTCCAGGGGGATTTTTACCACGAAATGGTTGACAAAAAAGTAAAGTGGAATCAATGCGATAAGAGAAACGATTAAGCCCCAAAATATCACCTGACCTAAATCAGCACCCAGGATCCCTGCTGCTGCGATCGGTCCGGGCGTGGGAGGCACCAAGGCATGACTGGCCATTGCACCCAGAGAAAGTGCAACAATCGTTGCGGCATAAGAAATCTTGGTTTTTGCAGCCAGTGATTTTGCGATGGGATTCATCATGATGATCGTGCTATCCCCAAACACAGGAATGGACAGCACCCAGCCACTGAGCATCATAGAAAGGTTGACTGACTTTTCACCTATCCACTTCAGGATTCGGTTTGCAATGACAATGGCTCCTCCGGTTTTTTCCAGAAAAGTACCCATGATCACTCCCAACAAAATCAGCAGACCAACACTGCCCATTACTCCTCCAAATCCTTCCGAGATCGATTTTACAATCAGTTCCGAAGGCATTCGCATCATCAGACCATATAAGATTGCGCCAACAAAAAGTGCCAGAAATGGGTGAATGTCGTACTTGACAATGGCAATCAGGATCAGTGCCAAGGCGACCAGGATGATAAGGAGTGTCAGCATTTTGGGTTAGTTGGGGTTAATATTTTCCGGTCTGATTTTTTTTCAACTCCAGAGAATCTAAAAATTAGGTAAAAAAGAGGAATATCAAAGGCCAATCATGGATTTACTCTGGATAACAGAATTTTTAAGCACTAATCTTCGGGATTTTCCTTTTTTTTGGGAAACATTAAACCCAACCCATGCGCTTCTTTCATCTTTCCACTGTTTTGTTCCTCTTTTTCTCGGTTTGGTCCTGTGGACCCAAGCCAAAATCAGATGCCCGCTTCGTGATTTTGCCCAGCCCCAGCTCTTTTGAGATTACCGGAGATTCCGGACTGGATATTACAGAAGTCGAAAATTCATTTAATCTCGCCAAAGAACTGTTTGTTTCCGGCAAGGATACCATTGAGTTGGGAAATGAGATTTTATCTTTTACCATTAATCCAGGCCTTGAAATCAAACCGGAAGGCTATGAATTGGAGATTTCGGATGAAATGGTCTCAATTCAAGCCAGTACAAAAGCAGGTCTTTGGTACGGTTTGATGACATTGGGCCAGCTTTTGGAAGATGCCAAGGACCAAACTGCCCCGCTTCCCATTTGTAAAATCTCGGATTCACCAGCCTTGTCTTATCGTGCGGTTCATCTGGACGTGAAGCACCATTTGGAAAAAAAGGAATACTACTACGAACTGATGGATCGCTTTGCTGAGCAGAAAATCAATGCCGTGATCGTCGAAATCGAAGATAAGTTACGTTATGAGTTGCAGCCTAAAGTGGGTTCATCGGATGCTTTTTCGATCTCCGACTGGAAAGCCATCAGCGACTACGCCATGGTGAGAAATATCCGGATCAGTCCGCTCGTACAAGGTTTGGGTCATGCATCTTTCATCCTGAAGCATGAAGAATACAAGCCGCTAAGAGACGATCCTGAGAGCGATTGGGCTTTCAATCCTTTGAATGAAGAAACGTATAAAGTTCAGTTTGATCTGTATGAGGATGCTTTGAAGGCATTTCCCCATGCCAATTACCTTCACGTCGGCGGTGACGAAGTCCATACGACAGGACGAAACAGTGGTAAATCTCCACTGGAGCTTCAGTTGACTTGGCTCAACCGGGTCAGTGAGTATGCAGCACAAAAGGGATTGACACCGATCTTTTGGG
Source organism: Algoriphagus sp. A40 (assembly GCF_002002735.1). GTDB lineage: Bacteria > Bacteroidota > Bacteroidia > Cytophagales > Cyclobacteriaceae > Algoriphagus. The sequence continues at coordinate 45,081 of NZ_MUNY01000035.1, forward strand.
ACGATATGCCCCTGCAAAATGCCGGCGTCTATCGGTCTATTTACGACAGTAAATTGACCGCTTCACAAGTGGATAGCATCTGGACTGCCAACGAGGAAAACCTTAATAAGTATGTCGATATGTTCCCCAAAAACTGCGTTTACATGCGCTGGAACTATGATATGCCAGAATCTCCCGGGAATATCCGGGCGATGAAGTGGTTTTCAGACAACGGTTTCAAAGTCATGGGCGCAACCGCCGGGCAAACACGATGGAACCTCCTTCCTCAAGATCAAAGCAATACCAACAATATCCGGGATTTTGCTTTGATCTCGATCCGGAATAAAGCGGATGGCCTGCTCCTGACACTTTGGGATGATGATTCTCCGCATTTTGAACTGTACCAAAGAGGGATTTCGATTTTCGCAGAGTATACTTGGGCGGGAGAAAAGCGAAATACAGAAGAACTCCACGCTGCTTACAGACAGCGGGCTTTTGGACCGGCATTGTCAGGAGCCGAAATGGAATTCATCAATGAACTTGAAGAACCTGTAGCCTTTTGGAAAAATGCCCTGTTGGATAAAAAACGGGACAGAAACCGCCTGAGAAAACTGGAAAATCCGATGGAAGAGGGGGTAATTCCTTTTCCAAATCCAGACTCCGCCGGAGTTTGGACTGCAAAATATCAGGACAAAATTGCGGCTGCGGAGGCCAATCTGGCGAGAGTGGACTCGGTGCTACAGCTCATCCAAGAATCTAAAAAGCTTGCAGTCAGAAACACCTACACTCTGGAAGTGTATGAACAAGTAGCTCAGGCAGCCCAATTTTCCAATCGGGCGATCCTGACGCTTGCCGAATTGGATGAACCAAGTGGAGAGAAAAGAAGTCTGGCTCAAGCGAAACTTGCCGGAATGGAAGAAGAGTGGAAAGCAATTCAAAGCCAGTTGGAAACAATCTATGGCAAAACCCGACAGCTCAACAAACCATCTGACTACGTTTTGGATCAGGATCACCACGTCCATTTGGCCAATCAGGCGTTGAACTTTTCAGACTGGCAGTTTTATGTGGAGGGCTTGTTTTTGGAGAAGGTGAAGGGGTTGGATAAGTGATGAGGTAATTAAAGAGGTAAGACCTCGGTTCCTCGGAATTTGCAATTCCGAGGTTCTGTTTTAGGATTTTCAATCCGTCTCTTTGAAGAGGGAATTACAAATTCCCAAACTAGGCTTCAGGATTGCAAATCCTGAAGAACGATGCTCCTGGTTCCTCTGGTTCCTTGGAATTTGAAATTCCGAGGACATGTTTTAGGATTTCAAATCCGTCTTTTTGACTAGTGGAATTAAAAATTCCCAAACAAGGCTTCAGGATTGCAAATCCTGAAGAACGCTGCTTCTGGGTCCTCGGAATTTGCAATTCCGAGGACTTGTTGTAGGTTTTTCAAACCGTTTTTTTCAGTAACTTAAATTGATTTTTAACTTAATCTTTTTCATCATGGCTTTTGAGTATTCAATCAAAGATCAAGGTGCTGTTCATTTTGTAACCTTCACAGTCAGAAGATGGGTTGATGTTTTTACCAGGTCGAATTATTGCGATCTTTTTATTGACAGTTTGAAGTATTGTCAAGAAAAGAAGGGATTGGAGATTTTTGCATGGGTAATCATGAGTAATCATGCTCATCTAATTTTGAGGGCGAAAAATGAAAATCTAAGTGACATCATCAGGGATTTTAAAAAGTATACTGCCAAACAGATATACAAGGCAATTTGTGAAAATCCTGTTGAAAGTAGAAAAGAGTGGTTGAAGATGCTGCTCAGTTATGAGGATAAAATTTGGTTCTGGGAAGAAGGTTATCATGGAGAGGAGATTTTTGCCTCTGAGTTTTTCGATCAAAAAGCGAATTACATCCATTTGAATCCTATAAGGACAAAAATTGTAGAGAAGGAGGAGGAATACATATACAGCAGTGCAGCGGATTTTTATGGAACCCGAAAAGGCAAATTGGAATTAAGTCAATTTGGGTGAGTCATGTTCCGCGGAATTTGTAATTCCGAGGTTCTGATTTAGGATTTTCAATCCGACTTTTTGACTAGGGGGATTCCAAATCCCCAAACAATGCTTCAGGATTGCAAATCCTGAAGAACATCGATTGCAAATCCTGAAGAGCCTTACTCATTAAAAAACGGCCGCATTTCCTCGTGGATTTCTCCCCGGAGTTTTTTCAGCTTTTCAGCATATTCTTCCAGTTTCTTTTCCTGCTCGGTTTTTGGCACCCAAGACTTGACTGTTTTAGGATTGCCATTTTCATCTACAGCTACAAAAATGATGATACAGTGGGTCTTTTTTTCAAACTTTTTTTCCGAAAAAGCTCTAGAATAGACCTCTACCATGATGTGAATGCTTGAGCTTCCGGTCAGGATCACCTGGCAATCAATTTTGATCAATTCACCTATGCTGATCGGTTTGTAGAAGCGGATCCCGCCAACATAGACTGTCACACAATAGCTTTCAGCCCAGGTTCGGGCACAGGTGTAGGCGGCCTGGTCGATCCATTTCATCACGGACCCTCCGTGGACTTTTCCACCGAAGTTGACGTCTCCGGGTTCACTGATAAACTGAAAGGTGGCCTTGTGTGAGCGCATGGAGGTTTGATTGATGGATCAGTCAAAAATAGGAGTTTTATTTCTGGATTAATTCCTTAACCACGATCTCCCTTCCTTCTGCCCCGGCGTAGAAAACGAGGATTTCGGCGGGTAAATCCCCGTTGTTAACTCCATGATGGATCGTGTTGACCACTTCGATGATCGGATCACCGGCTTTCATTTCCAGCACATTTCCTTCAACATCCACTACAGTCAATTCCCCTTTTAGCAATACTCCGGCATTAATCACCGGGTGATAGTGGTTGGGAAGCGTGGAGTGGGGAGGGATGGTGACTTTGATGATCGTGATTTTCGGTTTCCCCTCCGGATAAGCAGGGAGAGAGTCCCCGTTCCATGAGAGATAGGACTCCGCGATGAGTTCGGATCTTGGAGCAGTGGAGGTAGATATCTTTTCCTGGCAGGCAAAACTCAAGAGTGTAAGTGCTAAAAAACTAAGTTGAAGGCAAATTTTCATGGTGGCGGTTAGTAATCAAATAAGAAAAATCAAGGTAGCCAAGGCTGTTAGAAACATTGTTCCGTAACCGATTAGGAGATTTTTTCGAAGAGTTTTGCTACCTGCATAGATGCCGATCCCCATTTTTACCAGGGTATTGGAAATAGAAGCAATCAAAATTGCCAGAGCTGCAATTCCCAGATCCAATTTGACACCTGTCATTTTGGAGATTGAAATCGTAATGGCATCTATATCCGAAAAACCTGCAACAGCACTGGAAACTAAAGTGCCGCTTTCCCCCAGATTTTCATTTGCGTAACTCACCACCAGTAAAATCACAGAGTAAATCACCCCAAAAACCAAGGCGTTTTTCAGATCTAAAGGCTTTTTCAGAGGGATTTCTGTTTCGGTATTTTTTTGATTTTGCCTTTTGAAAAAAATGAAAAGCGTTATACCGATAGCGCTGAGGAAAACCAATCCTATTGCCGGAAGAAGCCGGTTGAAAAGCGTTTGGTTAAAAATGAAAGTCCAAATCAAAACGCGAATGAACATGATCGAAGAAGCAGCGAGTATGGCAGTGGCACAGCTGGCAGAAAGACTTTCGTTTTCCTTGCTTTTTTTGGCATAAACCCAAGTCACTGCCGTGCTTGATACAAGTCCACCCACAATTCCGCCAAGAAGAATTCCCTTGTTAGCACCAAGGAATTTGGTCAAAATATAGCCAACTAGGCCAAGCCCCGAAGTCAGGATAATCACCCAGCCGATTTCTTTTGGGTTTAGGACATTGTAGGGTCCAAAGTTTTGATCCGGTAAAAAGGGGAAGATCAAAAGGGCAATCACCACAAATCGGATGAAATCATACATTTCCTCCGCCGTGATCATTCCCACGATTGTTCTGATCCGGAATTTGGAGGAAAGCACCAAAACGGTCAGGACTGTGATCATGAGACTTATTTCGATCAGACCGATCAAAGTCAGAGATCCCAGTACAAATGCCAAAAGTGAACTGAATTCTGTCGTAGAGCCCCGGTCACCCTGTGAAGCCGTAAACCAATAAGTAGACGCAATCATGATACTTACTCCCAAGAAAATCGCCACATAAACCCAAGGAGAAAACAAAAAATTAAATACGGCTGCTACAAATCCCAAAAGAACCAAAAAGACAAAGGTTCGGATGCCCGCAAAGCCTTGGGATTTCTCCTTCATGGCCGTGTATTGCCGCTCCAGGCCGATCACTGAACCTATCCCAACTGCTACAAGCAATCGGATGATAAAATCTCCCTGGCTAAGCTGGAAGGAATCCTGATCTATAATTAATGTTTCCAAAATTCAGCAAATAGGGAAGTGGAAGTCCATTTAATCCTCTTCCATATAATATTGCACCTCCAAAAACACCTGTTCAGGTTGGTCTTCAGAATGGTTTAATGCAGTGAGCATGCCTCCAATCCTCAGCTTTCTTTCAGGAAGTGGGTCTCTATCTTTTTGGTGGGCTATCAGTACCACTGAATCAGAATCCTCAGAGCTTAATTCGTAAACTTCATAGGAAGTGACTATAGGTACCATGGTAAAACTCGTCACGGCACCCACTACCACAGGGACAAGGATTGTTCCGCCAAATTCTGTGGAGGTGCTGATTTTTTTTGGAGTTCCCAATAAAGTGGTACTGATTCCGGCTTTGCCATGCTCGGCCATTTGATCCAAACTCATGTGAACAGGCCGGTATTTTTCATACAGATCAAAAAGTTGGGTATCAAGTCTTGCGAGCACTCGTTCTCTGGATCGGTTGTCCAGCTGGGAAATAGACATGATCAAGAATAGAATCATTGCCTGTTTGTCGTTGGCCGCTCCGGCGACCTTGCCCAATTCCGCGGGGGAGACTACTCCGTCATGAGCATGGCTAAAGAGATTGAAGAATTTACCACCGTTGTCAAAAGCCTCAAGTGCTTCCTGAAAAGATTTAAAAGGGATGATGTGTTTCATTTGTTGCGAATTTTTCAAAAAGGCCCATCAAATATTCGGAATTATAAGGTTAGATGCAAGCGCCTTAAACTGGTCGAATTTTTATAAATAAAAAGGCGGGAAAACACTGTGTTCAAAAAGAAAAGGAGGCTGTCGCCCCCTTCTTTTATTTGAGATTTGCCTTAAAAAAGGCGATGGTTTTGTCCCAGGCCTGTTTGGCGGCTGCTTCATCAAATCTAGGTGTGGTATTGTTGTGAAACCCGTGGTTGACCCCGGGATAATTGACCATTTCGTACTTTTTGTTGTTGGCTTTAAGTGCTTCCTCATACGCTGGCCATCCGGCATTTACACGCTCATCCAATTCGGCATATACCACCAGCAAGGGAGCATTGATTTTTGAAACTTCCTCTACGGGCGGCTGACCGCCATAATACGGCACCGCGGCTCCTAAATCGGGAATCCTGACAGCCATCATGTTGGTAATCCAGCCACCAAAGCAAAATCCAACTGCTCCGATGTTGCCGTCACAATCCGGATGTTTTTTGAGGTAATCGTACGCGGCGATGAAGTCTTCAAGCATTTCGTTCCGGTCTCGTTTGGACTGCATTTCCCGACCTTGATCGTCATTTCCCGGATAGCCTCCCAGTGGAGTTAATGCATCGGGTGCTATCGAGATAAATCCGTCTACAGCACAGCGTCTTCCCACATCCTCGATATATGGATTGAGGCCACGGTTTTCATGGATGACTACGATTCCGGGGAATTTTCCGTTTCCAGCTGGTTTGGAAAGTAAACCTTTGATTTGACCGCCACCTTTGGGAGAATCATACATGACGTAGTCGGAGCTTTGCATCCGCTCGTCGTTGGGTTCGACGGTGCGGGTATTGACATAGTCTGGCATCATGGCACTCATCAGAGCAGCGGCAGTGATCCCCCCGGCAGTGTAGAGAGATAGCTTTTCCACAAAAGTCCGTCTGTCGATTCGGTTGTGACAGTAGTAATCATAGAGATCAAATACTTCCTGAGGAATATCCTCTTTTTTGAGTTTTTCCATTTTATCGGTTTGGTTAGTATGAATAAGTTATTCAAAATCAAGATGAAAAAAATGAAATAGGTAATGACGGTCTATTATTTTGGCAAATGGTCAAGATGGAATTGGAAACAGTTCAGATGCTTTCTATAAGTTTTGAAATCAGGATGCTTAAGGCCTTGAACTTGGCTGGAAAAATGGAATTTACAAATCTGTTTCCACAACCTTCCAACATGCTTTTTTATTTAAAAAGACCGAAAAGATAATTTAAACCGATAGAATGGCAGATTTCTGGGAACACTTAACTTGCTATCTGATCCACTTTTCCTGGTGTTTCCAAAAACTTGCATTTCGGTATTAGCCTTCTCATTGATTTCTGCGGTTTTGAGTAGTCCTTCCACCCTCAATTTAGAGTATTACGATCGTGTAGTTGGTAAAAAGTCCCCCTTTTACCCGGGACCATAGTATGATTGATTCAAAAAGGGAAAAATATTGCTAGGTAGCGGAAAATTACTAGGTGCGATTAGGTTCTTTAAATTAGAATATTGGGAAAAAATATGTGTTCACAGAATGAAGTATCTTGATCAACCTCTAAAACCAAAAATAATATCCTTGGTCCGAAACAGGTTTCAATACCAATTGCCCAGTCTTTAATTGATGCCTTTGTGAATGGCATACCTTCAAATTTCATCATAGAACGCATATTAATTCCAGGTCTGGAAATCAGGCGAACAAATAAAAAATAAAGTCTGAATTAAAACTTTAATCTCAAAATAAAACCATAACAAAATGTCAAAGGAACCAACCAGACGAACATTTATCAAAAAAACTGCGCTTGCCGGGACAGCGGCAATTTTTGCCCCAACCATTCTTTCTTCCAAAGTTTTCGGGGCAAACGACAGAATCAATGCCGCAGTTTTGGGTGTAAATGGAAGAGGCGGAAGCCATATCTCCAGCTTGATGGCGCAAAAGAATGTCCAAGTGACGACCCTGTGCGACCCGGACATGGATCTGCTAAGAAAAAAACAAAGTGATTTCAAGTCAAAGTACAATGCAGACGTTGCGCTGGAGCAGGATTTGCGCAGAGTCCTTGAAAACAAGGACATCGATGTGGTAAGTATTGCGATGCCAAATCATTGGCATGCATTGGCGACCATTTGGGCTTGCCAAGCCGGAAAAGACGTCTACGTGGAAAAGCCGGGTTCACACAACATTGCCGAAGGTCGCAAAATGATCGAAGCGGCTTACAAATACGATAGAATTGTCCAGCACGGCGTACAATTGAGAAGCTCTCCGGCAGTTCAGGAAGCAGTCAAATTGATGCGTGAGGGTTATATCGGCAAAGTTTACATGGCTCGGGGCTTGGTGTTTCGAATGAGAGGAGATATCGGTGACAAAGGATTTTCTCCAGTTCCGGAAGGTCTTGATTACGACCTGTGGACCGGTCCTGCACCGAAGCGTCCTTTTACCAAAAATCTGGTTCACTACAACTGGCATTGGCACTGGGATTATGGCAACGGTGATGTCGGAAACCAGGGTATCCACGAAACAGACATGTGCCAGTGGGGATTGAATGTAGGACTGCCTACCAAAATCACTTCAATGGGTGGAAAATTCCTTTGGAAAGACTGCAAGGAAACCCCGGAATTGCTGACCTCTATCTATCATTACCCTGAGGAAGAAAAAATCATCCAATTTGAAGTAAGACCTTGGCATACCAATGACGAAGGAGGAGCTACTGTGGGTAATATCTTCTATGGTGATAAGGGTGTCCTGGTGATCGATGGATACGACAAGTTCAAGACCTATTTGGGTAATGACCGAACTCCGGGTCTATCCGGAGAAGACGGTGGACCAAGCGCTGCAGGTGTCGATCGTGGTTTGGGTGGAACAGACGGCCACTTTGCCAATTTCATCGATGCCGTTCGTGCCCGTGACAGCTCAATCCTAAACGGACCGGTTGAAACAGCCCACTTGTCCTCTGCACTGGCTCATTTGGGAAATATTGCCTACAGACTTGACCGAGTGTTGAATTTCGACCCTAAATCAGAGAAGTTTGTAAATGATCCTGAGGCAGATGCTATGCTGAGCCGGAATTATAGAAAGGGATTTGAGGTTCCGGAAAACGTATAAGTTCCGGATTTCACTTGAATTACTTTAAAAGAAAAAACCTGTCAGGAATTCATTCCAGGCAGGTTTTTTTATTTGTGGTATTGGATTCGGTGAAAAAAGACACAGCAAGATCGAACTTCCCAAGCGCTTTGTCTTGGAAGTTTTTAAAATTAAGCTGGACGGTATTTCATCTGCAAACCCATCAGAAAATTACGCAGGACTTGGTCTTTGCATTCACGGAATTGCGATTGGCTGGGATTACGAAAAAAGGCGCTGAGTTCATGTTTGCTGATGCGGAAATCTCGCAAGCCAAAGACTTCCAGCATGTCCTCTTCCTTGAAGTTGAGTGCGATTTTGAGTTTGCGGAGGATCATATTGTTATTGATGGATTTTTCGGCTACGGGGATTTGATCATCCTTTTTGCCCCTATTGTGGATAATAAGTCCGTTGAGAAAAGCAGCCAAATCCTTGTCGTAGAGCTTTTTGAATTCGGGCTCGTCTTCTTTTTTGAGCCAGTGTGCGATTTCCTCTGCAAAAAGTTGTACACCGCCAAGGGCGAAAATCTCGGACATTTTGTGGTCATGAAAGTGAAAGGTATAGCGGAGGGTGCGAAGGATGTCATTGTTGCTCATGACTGCAAATATATAACTCACCGCAGTGGCGCAGAAAAAAGCTTCACTTTTTAAATTCACCGCAGAGTCGCAAAGACCGCAGAGAATAATTTTTCGATAAAATTAATTGATTTTCAAAAAGTTTCAAGAATTATTGAAAATGAACTAAATTTAATATCAGTCCTTTTTATCTAATTTTTACCCTCTTTTTCATGCTTGAAAATGACATTTCTGCTCAAGTCATTGGTGCTGCAATAGAGGTGCATAAGCATCTCGGTCCTGGTTTGTTAGAGAGTAGCTATGTAGGTTGCCTATTATATGAGCTAAAACAGCGTGGTTTGACCGTAAAATCTCAAATTCCACTTCCAGTAATTTATAAGGAAGTTGAATTAGAAATTGGGTATCGAATCGATCTTTTGGTTGAAAACAGGGTAATCATCGAAATCAAATCAGTCGATCAATTTGATGGAATCCATACAGCACAGCTGTTGACCTACTTAAAGTTGACAAAACTTAAACTTGGATTATTAATCAATTTTAATTCTGTAAGATTGATCGATGGAGTCAAACGTATAGCAAACAATCTTTAATTTTTCTCTGCGTTCTCTGCGACTCTGCGGTGAATAAATCTATTCGACCTCCGCTCAAGTACGGTGAGTTTTTCTTTGAGGTGAATAATCCGATCTTTGGAAAGTCAAAACCATCGATTTCGTGCCCACTCGAGTCCTTTTCATCACTCCGCCTTTTACCCAGCTCAATACTCCCTATCCGGCTACGGCATATCTAAAAGGTTTTCTGAATACCCTTCAGATTCCTTCCAGGCAGGCTGATTTGGGAATCGAGGTGATTTTGAGGCTTTTCTCGAAAAAAGGGTTGACTCAGGTTTTTGAAATTGCTGCTCAAAAGTCAGACGGACTTTCGGAAAATTCTGCCCGAATCCTGAGAATGAAAGATTCTTACCTGCAAACGATCGGAACTGTCATTGATTTTTTCCAGGACAAAAATCCAACCTTGGCCTACCGTATTGCTGAAGGAGATTTCCTTCCCGAAGCTGGCCGATTTGAGCAGTTGGATGACCTGGATTGGGCATTTGGGTCTCTGGGTGTCCGAGACAAAGCCCGATATTTGGCAACACTCTACCTCGAGGATATTGGGGATCTGATCACAGAGGCCGTCGATCCGCATTTTGGATTCAGTCGCTATGCCGAACGGTTGGGAATGTCTGCCTTGACTTTTGACGAAATGGAGGAGGCCTTGAATCAACCTCAGAGTCTGATTGATTCGATTTTGTTGGAGCTATTGGAGGAGAAAATTCAGGCCTATCAGCCCGAATCGGTCGCGTTTTCTGTTCCCTTTCCCGGCAATCTCTATGGAGCGCTCAAGTGTGGACAATACCTTAAGAAATACCATCCCGGGATCAAAATCTGGATGGGTGGAGGCTACCCCAACACGGAACTCCGCTCACTGAAGGAGCCACGAGTTTTTGATTACGTGGACTTTATTACGTTAGATGACGGAGAAGCGCCGGTTCGTTTGCTGCTGGAGCATTTGGAAGGAAAAATTCCTCTTTCTGAGCTTAAAAGGACTTTTGTGCGCTTCAATGGGCAGGTAATGTTCCTGAATAATCACGCAATAAAAGACTTGCCTCAGCGGGAAGTAGGTACGCCTGATTACAGCGATTTGAGGCTTCAGGATTACCTCTCGGTGATCGAAGTGGCCAATCCCATGCACCGGCTTTGGAGTGACGGTCGATGGAATAAGCTGACTTTGGCGCATGGTTGCTATTGGGGAAAATGTACTTTCTGCGACATTTCTTTGGATTACATCGGACGCTACGAACCGATCAATGCGGCTATTCTCTGCGATCGCATAGAAGAGATCATGGCACAAACCGGTACCAACGGTTTTCATTTTGTCGATGAAGCTGCGCCACCTGCCTTGATGCGGGATTTGGCGATAGAAATCCTGAGAAGAGAACTGGTGGTGGTCTGGTGGACCAATATCCGCTTTGAGAGCAGTTTCACGGCAGATTTGTGCCGTTTGCTTCGGGCTTCGGGTTGCATTGCGGTCTCAGGAGGATTGGAAGTGGCTTCGGATCGGCTTTTGGCTTTGATCAAAAAGGGCGTGACGGTCGCTCAAGTTGCACAGGTGACCAGTCATTTTACCCAAGCGGGCATCATGGTTCACGCCTATCTGATGTATGGTTATCCGACACAAACGGCACAAGAGACGATTGATTCACTGGAAATGGTCCGTCAGCTTTTTGAGGTCGGAGTCCTGCAGTCGGGATTTTGGCACCGCTTTGCCATGACTGCCCATAGTCCAGTGGGAATTGATCCTATGGCTTTTGGAGTTAAAAGAACAAATTTGGATAAGGGCACTTTCGCCAACAATGAACTGGATTTTGAAGATTCGGTAGGAGTGGACCATACGCTTTTTTCTGAAGGACTTCGAAAATCCCTGTTCAATTACATGCATGGGGTAGGATTTGAGGTTCCGCTGAAAAACTGGTTCGATGTCAAGGTGCCACCTACCTCCATTCCCAAAAAATACATTGAAAATCAAATCCATAGTGAACCTGCGCCAACATATAAAGATCAAAACCGCATCCTTTGGATAGGTTCACTTCCGGATCTTCAGGAAACCGAACCAGGCTTATGTGAATTGATCTTCTCTGGGAAAAAGGAAGACTTTGCCATTGAGCTTCCTATGGAGCTTGGGGAATGGGTTTATTGGCTTTTGGCTGAAGTCAGCTATATCCAGGAATTGAAAACTCTTAAACCAATCCGGCTAAAATACGAGGAGGAATTGGGAGAGTTCGATGCCATGTTGGATTCTGAAGTTTGGGAAATCCTGAAGGAACACGGATTGTTGGTTTTTTAAATTGTCAACGGACGACATACGACAAACCACAGCTGTTTTTTCAAGACTTTGAGCCATTTTTTCAAAGTTTTGGTGTAAAAAGAAATCCCGGAAAAGAATTTGGGGACTATTTTGAAAATGGTCAGGTCTTGAAAAGAAAAGGCAATTTTTCTCTAAACAGAATCAGGGAAAAACCTATTGCCTTCAAAATTTAGGCTTTGCCAAATCCGAAATCCGAAACATGTGCTGAGCTTGTCGAAGCATCCGAAATCCGAAATCCGAAGTCCGAAATCCGAAATCGCAAATCCGAAATCAAATCATCGATTCGATTCACTGATCCAGTGAAATTGCCTTTCTGTAAGCGGGAAATGCCGGTTCAGCTTTTTCAAAACAACATGGAGTGAATCCTCCGACTTTTTCCCCTTCAATACCATCCGCCCTTCCTCTGGGATCACCATGTCAAAAGTTACCAACGGTAGGCTGTCCCAACCCATTAATCTCCATTCGAGTTGGCTTCCCAAGCTATCTGGTTTGTAATTGAAATGAGCGCGGCCATAGCGCATTCTTAGGCTCGAATCATTGGCTGAGATGCTCCCAGCCCCATTGTAATCAAAAATCACATCTCTCCAACGCAGCGAATCGGCGAGACTTTCAGGGATGGTGTCGCCGTTTTTTACAAAAAGTTCCACATGATACATTCCGGGTTTTATCGGCTCCAAGGTCCGGGAGTTTTCAGCGTGGTATTGCACGAAATAGTTGTAGTAATTGTAAGTTGTGAAGCCAAAACTCATCAGGATAAAGAAAGCTTTGAGGACGAACCTGCCAGTTTTCTGCCAAGTTTCTTCAAATCTTTTTTCAAAAAGTGAAGAAGGTAAAACGGCTTTATTTTGAATGAAAAAGGCAATAAGCCGATCCTTTTCCTGCCAAACCAGGAAAATGCTCGCTATGAGCAAGTTGAGGGAATAAATTTTTACAGGAATATCATAGCTGAGGTTGAGCATAGCTACATTGGCAAATACCCCAATTGCCAACAAGGCTCCCAATAGTGCCGTTCTCCTCCATATCAACAGCAGAGCAACCGTCACCTCCGCTACCCCGGAAAAAATTTGATAAGGTTCGCTGTAGCCGATAAACATCCAGGAAAACCGCATCGGCAGGTAATCTCCAAGTGGTGTGGCAAGCTGACTCAGATTGGGGAAATACATCTGCATGGCAAATACTTTCAGGATGCCATAGCTGAATGCAATCCCTGCAAGACTATACCGGACAATGAGGCACAGCCAATAATGCAGAACAGGGTAGGCGGTTTTTTTTCGGTCAAAAATTGTCCAGATCAGGGCTCCAACAGCTGCTAAAATCAGGTAGGTGCAGAGTTGAGCCCATCCAAAGCTGGTATCACCACTGCCTCCCATTGGCACAAGAGTGGGCCGGATCTGAAGCAAATGGTCATTCAAAAAATAAACTAACGCATCTAAAGGAATCGTAATCAGTGCAGGAAGCCAAGTCAAAAAAGGAATGCCACCCAATATGGACAAGGGATTGAAGTAGATGAGGTAGTAGATAAAAGCGAAGCGGAAAGAAATCAACCCAAACTGGGTCCGTAAGTGGGAATCTTTTTGCATAAAAAGGCAGGTTTGCCTTCCAAATTATTGAAAATCAAGAATGTTTTTAAGGTTTCAGTTACAAAATATCGATAGACCTTAAAATCACTCTCAAAAAAACTCTTAGCTTCCCAAATTGCAAATGAACAGGAGGCTGAAGAGGTTTAAATAATGCCTAAATTGGAGGTAAATACGTCAAAAAATGGAAAATTCAATTACAGAAAAAAAGAAAGAAAAGGATAAAACGGAGCGTGAGCGACAGACATTTTACCGTGTTACTTTCAAAAACAACTGTAATTTGCTTCAAATCGCTGACAACAAGGCCAATATCATCATCAGTATCAACGCGCTGGTGATCTCTTCCACAATAGCGATCCTAGGCTATGGGTCGATGTCCCATTTGATTTCCATCAATTCTGGATTTACGATAGGACCAATCGTTTTATTCTTGGCTGTTATTCTTACTTCCACCATGTTGGCAGTTCAGGCAGCAAAGCCTTCCATAATCGGAAAAGCCAAAAGCGGGACAATCCAGCCCAAATCCAGTTTGATGTTTTTTGGGGAAAGCTCAAAGTATTCGATGGAGGATTACCTGGAAGAGTCGAGAAAGATGTTGGGTGCAAAAGAGACCATTCAGGATCATATGTCCATTTCACTTTATTATCAGGGAAAGGTATTGGATCGTAAATACAAATTAATCCGTAAATCCTATGAGGTATTTGTCCTTGGACTGGCTCTTGGGATTTTGATTTTTATCGGGTTTTTAGTGCTTTAATCCCTTTGAGGCTAATTAGAGAATATTCTCCTAAAATTGGGTTTGGCTGAGTGAAATCGGAGAAATAGTAATTTTTTGTCCCATTTGAATTTGATTCCAGTGCAGACAGCCCAATTTCCTCTGAACGGTATTTGGATAAATACTTTAAGGGTGCATATTTACCCTGTACCCATATTACCTAAAATCAGATCTATTTAATGCTAACCCTTTTTTTGACAATCTGGACGAGTTTTCAGGCACCCCAGTCTTTTCCTGACAGCATTCGACACATTATCTCAACTACCGAAAGTGATTCTGCAAAGGCCGTACTTTACTACGACTTGGGAAAGCATTATTATGGTTACGAACAGGATACCTCGATCCTCTATGCCCAGAAGTCGATCGAACTAGCCGAAAAACTGGGACTTGAAAAGGTCAAAGCAAATGCCCTCAATATCATGGGGGTGGCTTTACTGATCAAGTCAGACTATGAAGAGGCTTTGAAAACCCACCTTCATGCGCTCAAAATCCGGGAAAATCTGAAGGATTCCACAGGGATGCTGGAGTCAAACCTGAATATCGGCAACGTCTATTACCGCAACGGCGAAATGGGAAAAGCGGCAACGATGTATGAAAAAGCCCTTGTTTATGGTTTGGCAACCAAAAATCTCAGAGGCCAATCCATGATCTACAACAATCTGGCAAACTATCACAAAGACTTGTGGGCTCAAACCAAAAAGAAGGAGGATTATAACCAGGCGATGGATTACCTTGAAAAATCCCTGGCAATCAAGGAGGAATTAAAAGACAACAATGGTTTGGTCAAAACTTTGACCCAGCTCTCAGAACTTTATCTTGAAGAGGATCCGGAAAAAGCTAAAGGTTACCTGATTCGGGCATTGAATATAGCAGAGGCCAATCAGGATATTGAAAACAAGCTCTCGGTCCTGAATGAGCTAAGCAACTATTACCTGAAGGAAAAAAGCTTCGCTTTGGTCCAACAATACGCTTTGGAGGCATATAGAATTGCAAAAGGTGCAGGATCACACTTCTATGTCTCTGTTTCTGCTGAGTACTTGGTAGAATCAGCCTTGGGTCAGAATGATTTTAAAAGTGCCTACGAATATTTGGTGATAAAAAATGACGCTGACCGGGCCGTCTTTAATGACAATCGCCAAAAAATCCGCGAAGAGCTGCTGATAGAATTCGAGACTGAAACCAAAGAACTCGAGAACCAGCGACTGATTCAGGAACAAGAGTTCCTGGATCTTTCCATTCAGAGAAGAAATGAATTGCTACTCGGAACTGCTGTTTTGATAGGCATTTTGATCGCCTTGTTTTGGGGTCAGCGACAGAATCATAGAAAACTCAAACTCGCGCATGACCAACTTGAGGAAGCCCATCAGTTAGCGAAAAGCCAAAATGCCCAAATACAGCAACAAGCTGATCGACTTAATATCACAAACTTGGCCTTAATGCAAGCCAACCAGTTTCGGGACAAAATCTTCTCAGTGATTTCCCATGACTTGAGATCTCCTTTTTCTTCTCTTCATAGTATCATTCAGCTTTGGGATAAAAACATGCTCTCCGAAGAGGAACTGCATGAAGTCATGCCCTTGATTGCCAGAGAAACCAATTCCCTTTCCCAAATGCTGAATAACCTGCTTATCTGGTCAAAATCGCAGTTGGGTGCTGACGAAGTTCAACTGAGTGACTTTGATTTGGGAGACCTCGTAAATGACATTTCCGAGCTGTTTATGCCTCAAGTCAGCCAGAAAAATCTGGAATTCACCCATGAAATTAAATCCGGGTTGAAAGTGAATTCTGATCGGGAGCGTCTGAGTTTTATTCTCAGAAACATTCTGATGAATGCCATCAAATTTACCCCGGGAGGAGGGAAGCTTTCCGTTGATTACCCGAATTGCAGAGAAATCCGAATCACGGACAGTGGGCAAGGCATGACGCCGGAGATGGTTTCCAAGCTTTTTTCTGACCGGATCAATTCCCAAAAAGGCACAGAAGGTGAATCCGGAACCGGCATCGGTCTGATGCTGAGCAAGGAATTTGCCGAGACTATCGGTGCCGAAATTCTGGTTGAAAGTGAATTTGGAAAAGGAACGACTTTCAGGGTGGTGATGAGGGAGGAGTTTGGGGGATAAGGTGAAAATGGAAGTTCGCCGATGCATTGTCTTCACCATCTTTCTGTGAAGCCAAATGAAGTGATGATATTGGCAAAACCATTTGTTTTTGACATTCTGTCAAACATGCCCTTCACGAACTCCGGATCATATATTTCAGTGCTGTTCATTCAATGTTGAAGGATGTGAAGCCTTTGTCAACGACGAAAGTTTTATTCAGTTTGTCATGCCAGCCCTGCTTTTTCTTGTCAAATAGGATCCAAATAAAACCTAGGGAAAAAATCGCGATAGAGACTGTTTTGCTAACATTTCTCCTCGCCGATTTATTTAAATCCATTCTGTTGCCAAACTCATCAACTACTCTGATACCCATTAACCTTTTTCCAAGTGTACCTTGGGTTGGCGATGCTTCCAGAGGAATACAATATAGAATCCAGGCAATGAAAGAAATATTCCTGATCCAGTTTCTTTGCTTCAAAAACTCGATTCTTGCTAATAGATCTCCTTTTTGACTGAAGTAATTCTCAAGCACTCCGTCAAAGCCCAAGAAGAAATAAAAGAATCCTGTGACAATGACAACGATCAGGAGGATGTCAATTAAGTAGGCAATTAATCGCTCACCACTGGTAGCTAGATGTTTGTAGATTTCTATCATTTTGACTAGTTGAATTTTGTTTAACCCGGATTTTGCTCAAATTCTCGATTCCGAGTTGGGAGTTTTTCTTCATGTTTAGCGGGCAATTTGCTGATTTCCCAAAACTGAAAAAATACCCTATTGAGGGTATTTTTGGATTATTTTCAGGAAGAAGAAAAGCGAATCCTACATTCCTAATTTCACTATACCAACTCCCGGCTTTACGTCATAAACTACAAAGTTCCCTCGCTCGTCTTTTTGAATTTCTACAGATAGGATTTCATCATTTTTAGTGACTTTAGCAGAAGTCCAATCAGCTGGTATGTAAGTTTTCAAAGTTAATGGAACTGCATAAATCTCCGAATCAAGGTTTGAAACCAAGCTAATGGTGATTTCTTCTCCCTCTACTTTGGTGCTCACTTCCGTAGCTTTTCGCTCCCTAAGATATTTGGTCACATCACGGAAAGTGGCAATCCAGAGATCCTTTTCATTCGCTTTCATGTAGGAAAAATATTCCACAAGTTCCGGACGGGTTTTGGGTTCCCAGCCCAAGTTTTCAATTCCGTGGAAAACCAGGACGAGCCAGGTATTGTCATGGTTCATCACCGTATCGACCCAGGCTTTCATCTGATCTAGTTGGATGCGGGTGACAGGACCACGCTGCCATTGGACGTATTCCTTGGAGGACTCACCGGGAGTCATTTTGCTGCCGCGGTTAATTTCTTCCAGCCATTCTTCAGGCATTCGGTTGCGGAGGGAGGGGTAGACTTTATGGGCATATTCCATCACCCGTTCGTTTTCGGTGCCATAAGGTCCCTCAGCGCTGAAGGTTGATTCCGGGCCGATAAACTTGAGAAGATCTGCTTTGCTTTGTTCCAATTCATACAACAAGTTGGCTTCGTCCAGAGCCGCCAAACGGGGATGTGTGACAGTATGCGATGCGATTTCGTGTCCTTGAGCAGAATAGGACCGGTATTGCTCCCATGTAGTCGTGTCTTCTACATTGTTGTGAAAGACCACCTCCTCGGTGTTTTTCATAGTGCCTTTGCGGATTTTGGCATAGCCTTCATCGATTAGGGTATGAGCTTCGGAAACTTTTCCCTGCTCAAAAAGAGAACCTGCCCGTGCATGGTAATCCTCTGCTTCGCTGGTGCCTGTAAATGCAATCAGGGATGCCCGTTCAAAAAAGTTGGTGGAGTCGGTCCGGATGTGTGCTGTTTCGTCAATGATATTCTGTGGATTTCGCCCTATGAATTTTCCTTCGCCAGATCCATCCACTTTTCCTGTGATAATGTAAAAAGTGGCAGGAAGCCCAAGGCTGTCCATTATGGGCTTGGCGATGGTCAGCTGATTGATGATGCCGTCGTCATAAGTGACTGAAATTGCTCCTTTTTTATTTCCCTGCCACTTTGTGATTTCAGTTTGCCCCACTAAAGGATCGTTTTGGGAGCAAGAGTAGCCGAACAGTTCAATCAGAAAAAGGAATAGAATGGGTCTCATTTTGGGTAATTGTTTGGTGAGCTAATTTGCTGAAATGGCGCGGTATCCGTGAAACCATTCATCTAATTATTTTTTGATTCCGAAAGAGAGATATACCAAGGAATCTGAAAATAAAGCAAACTAATTCAGCACTTTCTTTGAACTGAATCCTCTGAAAAAGCTGATTTTTCCATTTCAGGAATGAAAAGATTATTGATTTGATTTTAGGAATAAAATATTAAAAATCAATAACTTATGGATTTTGGCTCTGTAATTTTTTAACTTATCCTGGCAATTGTGTTTGGCGTATATAGTAGCGTTTATTCTTTTAAATCAACCTAATCCAAAACACGTATGAAACCAAATACCAGTAATTCACGAAGGAATTTTCTCGGTGCTCTGGCCTTAGGCACAGCTACCGGAAGTTTATCAGCATTTACAAGTCCGATTGTAAATCCGGCGGATTCTAATCCAGAATCTATACACGAAGCAGACAAATGGTTTGAAGGAATCAAAGGGACTCACCGGGTAGTTTATGACGGTTCGACACCCCATGATGGATTTCCGATCATTTGGAATTGGGCCTTTTATTATACCAACAATGAAACCGGAGTTACAGATGGAGACATGACCGCCATGACTGTGCTACGGCACTCCGCTATCCCTTTTGCCCTTAACAGCAGTGTTTGGGAGAAGTACAAGTTGGGCGAGGTCTTTTCGGTGACTGACAAATCCACTAAGGCCCCTTCACTTCGAAATCCCTATTATGAACCAAAGGAAGGGGATTTTCCAATTGCCACGATTCAGGGGATCAAGGATCTCCAATCGAGAGGAGCGATGTTTTGTGTTTGCAATTTGGCCTTGACTGTCTACAGTGGGGTAGTTGCAAATGGAGCCGGGTTGAGCCCCGGAGTTGTATATAAGGATTGGCTTGATGCTGTTCTTCCGGGTATTCAGGTTGTACCATCTGGGGTTTGGGCATTGAGCAGAGCACAAAAAGCTGGATGCGGTTATATTTTCGCGGGAGGCTGAGTTTGAAACAAATACAAAAAAAACAATGAGAAATTATCTGATTTTCCTGTTGGTTTTTGTTTGGTCTACCCAGGTCTTTTCTCAGGAAAAACCTGTGAAAATCGTCTTTGATGTCACCAGCGCAGATCCGGCAGTCCATGAGGCTACCCTTCGCCATGTCACTGAAATGGCCAAAAATTATCCCAATTCCATGTTTGAAGTGGTCTTGTATGGTGGGTCAATCGATATGGTAGTCAGTGAAAAATCTTCGGTTTTGAAGGAAATACAAGCCTTGTCCCCCAATAAAAATGTCTCTTTTGCGATTTGTGAGCAAACCATGAAACGAAAGAATGTTGCCTCAAATCAGCTGATTCCCGGCGTAATCATGGTGCCGGACGGAATTTTGGAAATCATCCAAAAGCAGCAGCAAGGGTGGGGGTATATCAAAGAAAGCAATTAACTGTCAGACTCTTTTTTTAAATAAGAAAGCCACTTTTTGAGTGGCTTTCTTATTGTAAATCAGGGTATTTAATATGTGTATTTCACATAAACCCGCTTGGTGAGAGTTTGATCATCAGTTTCTACCAGCATGTCTGCGGATTCTTGAGTGGCTACTTTTGCGTTCATGCTATACATCGGCTGTGGTCGATAGTTGGGCTCCATCGTCACACTGAAAACCCGAAGACCACGGAGCGCCAATGTATTACCGATCAGCATCGCCCGAGCTTCAGCATCTTTCAACGCATCAGTCAACAGTGCGGATTCCAAAGATTTCTGAGTGGCTTCTGAAATTCCAAAATGAAGGTTGTAGCTCATGTCACCGGAAGTCTGGATGGCGTCAACGATTTTTTGCAAATCTTCATTGGTCGCCGAAGTGACGATTCGGAGGTTTTGCCTCGCCACATATCCATTGTCACTGGAGGTTCCATTTTGGTAAACACGATTAACATCCACAGAATAATTATCAGCTACCAACTTGTAGTCTTTTATTCTTGCCTTTTTCAAGGCATCTGCAAGAGTCTGCGTCTTCTTATTCAATACGTTGACGGCATCATTTACCTTCATGGCTTTTTCTTCAAGATTGATGGAAAAAACCGCCTCATCCGCCGCGATTTTTCGCTCAGCATATCCCTCCACTTCGATCAGGGGGATTTGCTGGATTTGCTGCGCAAAAACAGGGGTAGCCATCGCAACCGCAAGGAATAAAATCAGGATTCGTTTCATGGTGATCTCAGTTTAGTTTCAATTAGTACTTGTCAAAAGACGAACCAGAAATGGAGATGCTACATTCTATCCATTTGAGTTAGGAAGAATTTACAATATTTAAGAATTACGATTTACGAAATACGAGGGCAAGAATACTCTTGAAGTAGCGAGTAGAATGGAAGTTTTAAAATTTCGAACATCGAATTTCAAATTTTGAAGTTTGGACACTAATATCATTCTGAATCCGAAATCCGAAATCCGAAATCCGAAATCACTTTTTCCATTCCAACACTTCCATCATATTGATCTCTGGACCGCCGCCGCGATTGGCTGAACCTGCGGCCACGTAGATTTTACCATCCAAAAATGCTACTCCTGTTCCGTGTCTGCCTTGATTTAGGTTTGATAACTTGCTCCAGGTGTGGGTTCGGGTATCCAAGACTTCCACTTCAGAATGGGCAGGAACCTGAACTCCGCTTTCACCATTGAGCACTACTAGGTATGGACCGATTCCCACATTGGAGTTTCCGGCTCTTTCTGTCGGAATTCCTGATTCGATGGTATTCCAGGTTTGGGTTTTGAAATCGTAATAATCCACTTCTTTAATCGTGGTGTCGATGACTTTACCGATTTTGGCGTTGGATGTTCGTCCTCCTGCCAAATACAATCTGTCCCCAACCATGGCGGCACTTACATGGTCCCTTGCTCGTGGAGCGTCGGTCAAAGAAGTCCATTTCCCGGTTTTGGGATCGAGCTCGTCAAACCAACTTACAAACCCGTCCCAATGACCGTCTTGGATTCCGCAAACCATATAGATTTTGTCGTTTCTGACGAATACACCGGCAGATCCCCGAACGCGATTTGCTGGGAGCGCGGGGCCGTCTCTCCATGTTTTGGTTTTGGGGTTAAAGATTAAAACATTGGGAATGGGAGTTTCATGCGGATAACCACCGGTAAAGGCACCCAATATCCAAATCTCACCTTGGAAGGCGACTGCCTGAAAGTGATTGATTTCCATCGGAGCATCAGCAAGTTTTGTCCAAGAATTGGTTTTTGGGTCAAATTCTTCCACCGGTCTTTCCCCGCGTCCACCAAGAACATAGAGCTTGCCGTCACACTCCACAAAGGAGCTTTCATGGCGGGGGGTGGCTTCAGTTTTGGGTTGGATGATAGTCCAGGAGTCTTGGGAGAAGGCCGGAAGGCTAAAAAGGAACAGAAAAGTAAAGATTAGGTTTTTCATGGCTATTGGATTTTCATTTGAACTAAGTTAAATAAATCCATAGAAAATAAATTTCCCGACGATAACCGCAGAAAAGGGCGCAGATTATCGCAGAGATAGTCAGCGTACTCTGCAATTTTTTGTACCTATCTGCAGGGGTAAAGATTAAACAGAAAAACCACGAATTGCTCCGTGGTTTTCAAATTTCGAATCTCAAATTTCAAATCATTTCCCCAAGTCGAGAATCTCCCGAATCTTATTGATTTCCGCCATCTCGTCAAAAAGACCTTTGCTGTCCTCCGCCTCTATTTTGTTTCTGAAAGCTGTCAGATTAGCAATATAGCCATCCAATGCATTGAGGATATTTTCCTTGTTTTCGGTGAAGATCGGGGCCCACATCGCTGGACTGGACTTGGCCAGACGGACTGTGGAAGCAAAACCAGAACCGGCCATATCGAAAATGTTTTTCTCGTCTGCCATCTTCTGAAGGACGGTTTCCCCGAGCATAAATGACGTGATGTGTGAAAGGTGCGAGACAAAAGCCAAGTGCCGGTCATGCTCTTCCGGATCCATGAACCTCAGCTTTAGATTCAAAGCCTCAAACAGTTGATAGGCCTTTTCCTTCAGGTGTAAATCAGTTTTTTCAAGTTCACAGATGATCAGGACTTTTCTATCCAGCAGGTCGACAAAAGCGGCTTTTGGACCGGAATATTCGGTACCGGCGATAGGGTGCGCGGCGAGATATTGGTTTCGTTTTGGATGCTCAGCCATCAAAGCACAAAGCTTGGATTTCGTCGAACCCACATCAAAAACCAGGGTGTTGTCACCGATCTGATCCAAGGTGCTCAGGAGGATTTTCCCCAAAGTATCCGCTGGTGTGGCCAAAATCACCAAATCTGTATCTGCATCCGGAGTTTCTTTTGCTTCGGTGATGATTCCCAAAGTCAAAGCATCTTTCAAATTTTGGGCGTTGGTATCCGTCCCGGTGATGATTAGTTCGGGGAATTTTTGTCTGGCTCCCAAGCCAAAAGAACCTCCTAAAAGTCCGAGTCCGATGATGTGTATTTTTTGCATAACAGGGTTAAGGTTTGATGCGATTGATAGCTTCCAGGATTTTAAATTCGGGCATACAGAGAGAAATACGAACGTATTTTTCTCCGGCTGGGCCAAAGATTTTTCCAGGAGTGATAAAGATGTTTTTCTCGTAAAGCAGCCAATCGACCAATTCGTCGGCTGTTTTTCCTTCAGGAACTTTGCACCAAACGAATAGTCCGGCAGAGTCTTTTGGATAGCTCAGATTCAGGTGGTCTGCCATTTTCCAGACCAATTTTCTGCGGTTTTGGTAGAGTTCGTCCAGATCTGAAAACCAGTTTTTGCCTAAACTCAATGCTGCTATTGCTCCTTTTTGAATTCCTAGAAACATTCCCGAATCCATGTTGGATTTCACTTTCAAAACTGCCTCGATCCAGTCTGCCCTTCCGCAAAGCATTCCCACTCTCCAACCCGGCATGTTGAAGGTTTTACTAAGCGAATTCAATTCCAAAGCCACTTCTTCTCCTCCGGGAATAGCCAAAATACTCAGAGGCTCGGGATTGCTAATGTGGCTGTAGGGGTTGTCATGGAGTAATACGATGCTGTGTTTTTTGGCAAAAGAAACCAGTTCAGTCAGAATTTCCTTACTTCCTGCAGCTCCGGTAGGCATGTGGGGATAGTTGATCCACATGATCTTGACCCGGCTGAGGTCGAGTTTTTCAAGCTCCTCGAAATTTGGCCTTCCTTTTTTCTCCAAATCCAATCCATAAAATACCGGTTCAGCGCCGAGCAGACTTGTCACGGAAGTATAAGTCGGATAACCTGGATCTGGAATTAACACCTGATCTCCGGGATTCAAAAACGTCATGCTGAGATGCATAATCCCTTCCTTGGAACCCATCAGCGGAAGAATTTCCTTCATTGGGTTGAGCCGGACTTTGTACTCGCGGGCATAAAATTCCCCCATTGCAATCCTCAATTCGGGAATTCCCTGATAGTTTTGGTAGCCATGGGCCTTTGGATTTTCAGCTGCGCTTTTTAAAGCATCGATAACCATCCTATCAGGAGCCAAGTCTGGACTTCCGATTCCAAGATTGATCACAGGCTTGCCATCAGCAATCAATTGGTTGACCTCTCGCAATTTGGCCGAAAAGTAATATTCCTGGACAGTGTCCACTCGTTGTGCAAATCCCTTCATGCCTTTCTACTGGTATATTCTCCGAAAATTTTTAAGTCGCCAAAATCCCTGATCGCAAGTTCCATTGCTTCCTGAAACTGCCCGTAATTATCAAATTCCGCGTCGATAAAAAATGCATAATCCCATGGTTTTTCAATAACCGGAATTGATTGAATTTTGCTCAGATTCAGATCCTTGTCAGAGAACATAGTGAGTAGCTTTGCCAATCCGCCTTTTTGATTTCGGATGGTGATTTTAAAGGAAACCTTGTTGGGAACGATATCCTGAACTGGTTTTTCTTTTTGTAAAATAATAAAGCGGGTGAAGTTGTCTTTGACAGTCTGAATGTCTCTGGCCAAGATCTCCAAACCGTAAATTTCCGCAGCGATTTCGCTTGCGACGGCGGCCATTCCGGTCAGTTTTTCATCTGCGATCCTTTTGGCTACTGAAGCGGTATCCACATCGTCAAACTGTTGGATATGGGTATGCTTCGCAAAAAAAGCCTTGCACTGCAATAGCGCCATCGGGTGGGATCGAACTTCAAGAATATCCTCGATCTGTTGTCCAGGCAAGGCCATAAACTGATGCGCAATCGGCAAATAAAACTCATCCCGAATGTTCAACTCGTACCGGTCGATCAGGTCGTAATTAGGAAGTATAGCTCCTGCAATTGAGTTTTCGATAGCCATCACCCCAAAATCTGCTTCGCCAATCGCGACAGATTTGGCTACGGGTTCAAAGGTATTGAAAGCTAAAATCTCAGCATCGGAGCCGAAGTTTTTCAAAGCTACCTGATGGTGAAAAGAACCCGGGACGCCCTGAATTGCAATTTTCAAGCTCATAGCCCGGTCTGTTTTTCGATGGAAATACCGAGTAGTTCACAGTGGTTCCAAAAACTTGGATAGGATTTATTCACCACCTCAGGATCCTCGATGATGACTTCTGTTTTGGTCAAGAGTGGCATAAAAGCCATCGCCATCCGGTGATCTTCGTAGGTGTGAATCTGGACTTTTCTAGGCATGGTCACAGACGGTATCACCTGAAAAACTTCCGGTTCGATTTCCTTCAGATCCGCGTTAAACTTGGCTAATTCCTGCTGCAAGGCGTAGATTCTGTCGGTTTCTTTGATTTTCAGACTTTCCAGTCCGGTGAAGATTGCATTTTGTCCGAGGATGGCGCAGGTCACTGCAACTGTCTGGGCCAAGTCAGGGCAATGGGTGAAATCCCATTTTTTCAGCCCTTTTACGGCTTGTTTTTTTAGCAAAACACCGCCTTTTTCGAAAGTACTTTTTACTCCTAGGTAGTCCATGATTTCCACGATCTTGGAGTCACCCTGCAAACTGTTTTCTTTCAAACCTTCCAAAAATAGCGCTCCGGAATCTGAGCAAGCCAACAAGCTAAACCAATAGCTTGCGCCAGACCAGTCGCTTTCCACGGCAAAAGTGGTAGACTGATAAGCTTGATGCGGAACATTGATTCTGTTGCCCTCCCAGGTATATTTTATTCCAAACTGAGCCATGAGCTCTAGGGTCATTTCAATGTAAGTACGGCTTCCGACCTTTCCTTCCAGCTCGATTTCCAGACCTTGAGGAAGAATTGGGGCGATCATCAGCATGGCGGAAATATACTGGCTGGAGACATCACCACGGATTTTTACTTTGTCGGATTTCTGCTCAGGAAGTCCGTGAATCGCCAGGGGAGGATAGCCCTCGGCGTTTAAATAATGGATATCTGCACCGATAGCCCGTAGAGCATCAACCAATATCCCGATCGGACGCTCACACATGCGGGCTGTGCCGGTCATTACTTTTTTCTGATTGGTCACCGAGGCATAGGCCGTCAAAAAGCGCATGGTCGTACCAGCATCCAGCACGTCAAATACCGCCGGATTGCTTTTCAGCAAGCGGATCATGGTTTGAGTGTCGCGGGCCTCAGCAAGATTGGTGATTTTATTTTCTCCCTCGGTCAAAGCATCGATCACCAAGGCGCGATTGGATTCACTTTTGGAGGAGGGAAGTGGTATTCGGCTAGGATTGAATTCGCTTTTTTGGCTTAGGCGAAGTAAGGTCATGGTTTGAGGAGTCAAGGCTCAGGCCGTTTTTAAATTGTGATAGTGAATGATGGCTTCCCGGATTTCTTCCCTGGTGACAGGAATATTGTAAGTGCAATCACCAATGGAAGTGAGCAGGGAAAACATCAAAGTGCTGCCTTCATTTTTTTTGTCCTGTAAGCAGAGGTCCAAAATCGGGTCAAGTTCATTTACCGAAAAGTCAACTTTTCCGTAAATCTGAAGCAGTGTTTTGGTCAATTGGTCCAATTCTTCGTAACTGAATCCGACTTTTTGAAAAGACAGGAACCCTTCGCAGATCATTCCCAATGCAATCGCTTCTCCGTGGAGAAGGTGATTTGGAGTGTCTAGGTAAAACGACTCAAAAGCGTGACCGATAGTATGCCCGAAGTTCAGGATTTTTCGGAGTCCTGCCTCTTTGGGATCGGCTGTTACGACGGCATTTTTGATCGCGACGGAATGGTAGATTAGGCTTTCCCAATCCTGATCTTCCCAATTGGCTGATTTCAGGCTTGAGAAATAAACTTTGTCCCGTATCAATCCGTGTTTCAAAATCTCGGCATATCCGGATCTAAGCTCCGCTTTGGATAAAGTCTCGAGAAATTCCGGTGCGATAAGGACCGTCTCAGGTTCATTAAAAACCCCCAGATGGTTTTTCAATCCGTTGAAATCAACTCCCAATTTCCCCCCCACACTTGCATCTACCTGAGAAAGCAAAGTAGTGGGCATATTGATAAACCGGATTCCTCTTTTGTAAATGCTTGCGCAAAAACCTCCCATATCAGTGATCACTCCACCTCCAAGATTCACCATGAGGGCCTTTCGATCGAGGGCTGCTTCGGTCATTTTGCTCCAGATAACGGAACAGGTTTCAAGGTTTTTATGAATTTCACCCGGAGTGACACTGATAAAAAGCGTTCCTTCAGGTAATACAGTGCCAATCAAAGGGAGGCAATTGGATTGGGTATTTGTGTCAGTCAAAACGACCAATCTTGAAAAAGAAAGTTGTGCTAAAACTGCGGAAAGTGTTTGTTTAGCCTCGGAGGTGAAAATGACGGGATCCAAAGTGTGTAGGATTTTGATACTGGTCTAAAGGTAAGGAAAGCAGTCGCCAGGAGGGACTGCCTTCCGGTGTTGAGAGCAGATTTATTTTTTCAAAGGTTCTCCTTCACGAAGTTGCTTTTCCTGGCGCTTTACGGATTCTTCATGAATAGAATAAAGCAACTCCTTCATGAATTTTTCGCTCAGATGTTTGGCAACGCCCTTTTTGGTGCGGCTTTCCATCACATCTTTCCAGCGGTCAGACTGAAATACAGTCAAGTGATGCTCACGCTTGTGTGCACCGATCTGGTCAATTACCGCAAATCTTTCCTGAAGAATGTCCAGCAATTGATCATCGAGGTGATCCACGGCTCTTCTGAGATCCTGCAGCTTCTCGTCTGGTTTCATTGATTCCAAAGATTCCTTGAAGTCAATGGAGCTGATCATTTCCTTCAGTCTCGCAGGAGTCACTTGCTGCTTGGCATCAGACCAAGCTTTGTCTGGATCGTGGTGAGTCTCGATCATCAAGCCGTCCAAGCCGAAGTTCATGGCACTTTGAGCTACTTCCAGCAATCCGTCGCGACGGCCTACGATGTGAGATGGATCATTGATGACTTCCATTCCAGTCCACTCACGCTTCAGGTGAATCGGCATGGACCAGTTTGGTTTGTTTCTGTATCGCTTGTCATAAGCGTCAGAGAATCCACGGTGAATAGCCGCAAGTTTGTCAATGCCAACAGCGTACATTCTCTCCAAAGCACCCATCCAAAGTTCCAGATCGGGGTTCATCGGGTTTTTTACCATCACGGGAATGTCCACACCACGAAGCGCTTCAGCAATTTCCTGCACTGCAAATGGGTTGACGGTAGTTCTTGCCCCAATCCATAGCACATCTATTTTATGTTTGAGGGCCAATTCTACGTGAGAAGCGTTTCCAACTTCTACAGTGATCGGGATATTGAGGTGGTGACGGACGATTTCCATCCACTTCAAACCTTCTTCACCCACACCTTCAAAAGATCCGGGTCTAGTTCTTGGCTTCCAGATTCCGGCTCTGAACACCTGAGGAATCATGTTTTCTTCTTTCATTTCCTTACAGATCTGTTCGATCTGCTCGGGAGTTTCAGCGGAGCAAGGTCCTGCGATGATCAGCGGGGTGGTCAATCCCATTCCCCAATCTTTGATTTGTTTGTGCGGCTTCATAGTTCTGAGCGTTTGAAATGAAAAAAGCCCGACTCTTTCGAATCGGGCTTTTGTGTGTTTATTTTCTTTTAGTTTTTGGCTAGGCAGTACACAGCTCCGATTCGATTTTGGCTTCGAAAGTAAAAGTAAAAGAAGGTAAAATAGATCGCTGCTGTGATTAACATGTTTCAAAAGTAAAATGCGGAAGCTTAAAAACAAAATTAATTTTTCGAGAGATTTTTGATTAATCAGTAACTAAGGCCTGATTTTCTTGATTTTTCTCCAAAAAGTTGAATTTTTAAAACCGAAACAGAAGTATGTTTTGTTTTATTATTTAAATCATGCTTTAAATATTGATAATTATTTTTTTGATTTCTTTCAAATATATGGGAAGCTGAAATGGAAGAATGAAAATCTGTGGTCACTTTCATGAACCTTAATTTAAGGATAGAAGGAATTTTGAATAATCATCTGGATAAATTTCAGATTATGCAGTAGTTTGGGCTTTCGTTTGATTCTTTTTTAATTGAAAGGGAAAGAGATAGGCAACCAAACTCAGGTCAATTCTGGCAACAAACTCCCTGTCCAAGTGGTTTTTTTGATATCTTTGCCACCTTATTTGAGCGATATGCCCGTTTTGCCCAATATTTCTTTCGAGAATCTGGAAGTAGCTTTTGCTTCCAAAAGTACCGCCGAGCTCAGGAAAATGTACCTGATTTTTGCCACGCTTAACAATAATCTGATTTCTGACCTGGGCATTGGCTTGGCAAATCTGGCCTTCAAACTCAAGATTCCGGTCAAAGGAATCATGAAACGGACCATGTTTGGGCATTTCTGCGGGGGAGAAACCATCGCCGAAAGCATTCAGGCTTGTAAGCACTTGGCCAAATTCGGAGTTCACTCGATTTTGGATTTGTCTGTGGAGGGTAAAGGTGATGAAGCCAGCTTCGATGCCACTTCAGAAGAGATTTACCAGACCATGGTGGAATCCGCAAAAACCGACTACATGCCGTTTGGGGTTTTTAAAGTTACTGGTTTGGGAGATTATCACCTGATGATCAAAGTCCAGAACGGAGAAAAACTGGAAGGCGAGGAGCAGGCAGCTTTTGATCGGATGAAAGCCCGAGTGGATCGGCTTTGTAAAGCAGCGCATGACTTGGGTCTGAAGATCCTGTCCGATGCGGAGGAAAGCTGGTTTCAAAATGTGATCGATGACTTGACCTATGAGGCCATGGAGCGGTACAACAAGGAGCGGTGTGTGGTCTATAATACCTATCAGATGTATCGGCACGATTCGCTTGATCGCCTGAAAAAGGCCCAGGACGTGGCTTTGGAAAAAGGCTACCTTCTCGGAGCTAAGCCAGTAAGGGGTGCTTATATGGAAAAAGAAAGGGAAAGAGCTCAGGAATTGGGCTATACTGATCCGATCCAGCCAAACAAGGAAGCCACAGACAAAGATTATAATGCCGCGATTGAGTTTTGCGTAGAAAATGGCGTTCACCTGGTTTGTGCAACGCACAACGAAATAAGTGCGCTTAGTCTTACCAAGCTGATGAACTTGCATGCCATTGATCCCAAGTCGGATCGGGTGTATTTCTCCCAGTTGTACGGCATGAGTGATAATATTTCCTTTAATCTGGCTAAGGCTGGCTATCGGGTTTTTAAGTATGTACCCTATGGTCCAGTCGAAAAAGTAATGCCTTACTTGACTCGCCGGGCTTCTGAAAATACCTCAATAGCCGGACAAAGCAGCAGGGAGTTTGAGCTGATCAAGAGAGAGATGAAGAGGAGGAAGGCTAGTAGGCAGTGATCAGTAGGCAGTTTGCAGCTGGCAGTCGTCAATTGTGTCAGGCTGACACTTCGACTCCGCTCAGTGTGACAGGAGTAGAGGCCAGTTTAGTAAACAGTAAATAGTAAAAAGTGAGTGGTGAGAAGTACCCTTCGAACTTCCTGACTCTCGTCAGGTAAGTGCTCAGGGTGACAGACCTAATTTCAAATATCGAATTTCAAATATCAAATCATAAAAATGCAACTTCTGAGCGAACAGGAACTCGAACGCAGAAAAGACAGGGAAGAACTGATGGCCTTGGGGATCAATCCCTATCCGGCTGAGGCTTTCCTAATCAACGTCACTGCGGAGGACATTCATAGAAACTACGAAAACAGAAAGACCGATTACAAGGACATTTCCATCGCTGGTCGTCTGATGAGCCGTCGAATAATGGGGTCTGCATCTTTTGCCGAAATCCAGGATTCTACAGGGATTCTTCAGATCTATGTGCGACGCGATGATATCTGTCCGGACGAAGACAAAACTTTTTACAACACTGTTTTCAAGAAGCTGCTGGGACTTGGAGATTTCGTAGGAGTGAAAGGCTACATTTTCACTACCCAAACAGGCGAAATCTCCCTTCACGTCACTGATATCAAGATTCTTTCCAAGTCAGTGAAGCCGCTTCCTGTTGTGAAAAGAGACGAAGAGGGCAAGGTGCACGATGGGTTTACCGATCCCGAACTTCGCTACAGACAGCGTTATGTCGATTTGACTGTCAATCCGGAAATCAAAAAGACTTTTATAACCCGCTCCAAAATCATAACCAATATGCGTCGCTTTTTCGACGATCACGGTTGGCTGGAAGTGGAAACGCCGATCCTGCAGGCTGTGCATGGTGGAGCCGCGGCAAGGCCTTTTGCCACGCATCACAATACCCTGGACATGCCGCTTTTCCTGAGAATTGCCAATGAATTGTACCTGAAAAGGTTAATTGTTGGAGGATTTGAAGGCGTATATGAGTTTGGGAAAATGTTCCGAAACGAAGGCATGGACCGCACTCACAATCCGGAATTCACCTCAATGGAAATCTACGTAGCCTACAAAGACTACATCTGGATGATGGAAATGGTGGAGGAACTGCTGGAAAAAGTGACCGAATCCATTCATGCCAAGACAGTCGTCAAAGTCGGTGACCGTGAGATTGATTTTGCCGGACCATACAGAAGGCTGACGATGTATGATTCCATCAAGGAATATGCAGGAGTTGACGTGAGTGAACTGGATGAAGCCGGAATCCGTCATGTATGTGCTAATCTGGGAATCCAGGTGGATAATTCGATGGGTCGAGGCAAGTTGATCGATGAGATCTTCGGCGCCAAAGTCGAGGAGCACCTGATCCAGCCGACTTACATCACGGATTACCCTATTGAAATGACGCCTTTGGCGAAAAAGCACCGTAGCAAACCGGGATTGGTGGAGCGGTTTGAGCTGTTTGTCAATGGAAAAGAAATCGCAAATGCCTACACCGAGCTCAATGATCCGATTGACCAGCGGGAGCGCTTTGAGGATCAGTTGAAACTGGCGGCAAGAGGTGATGATGAAGCCATGGCGATGGACGAGGATTTCCTTCGTTCATTGGAATACGGCATGCCTCCGACTTCCGGTTTGGGAATCGGGATTGACCGATTGACTATGCTGTTGACTAATAAAACCACGATCCAGGAAGTGCTGTTCTTCCCTCAAATGCGACCGGAGAAAAAGGCGGTAGAACTGACCGATGAGGAAAAATTGATCTTCGAACTATTGAAGCAAGAGTCCCCAGTAGCTTTGCCTTCCCTGAAAGGAAAAGCCGGACTAAGCGGGAAAAAGTGGGATGTGTCAATAAAAGGACTGACACAGAAAGGTCTTGTTTCTGTCGTTAAAGAAGGAGACGATCTGAATGTCTTTCTTTTGGATTAATTCCTTTTTGTTATAAAAATATAAAACCGGGCTGAGAGGCCCGGTTTTTTTTTCTGATTATCAAATACTTACTTCTTCTGACTCTCCGCATACCCGAAGACCTTCTGAAGCAACGGTGAAGTTCTGGCGCTTATGTTTTCCCGGATTTTCAATTCTTCTTTGGCTATTTCAAGGAAAAGCCCATTGATTGCTTTTTGTGTCACGTAGGCCGTCAGATCGGTATCCACTTTTTTTACCAATGGAATCTTATTGTACCGTGTCATCACGTCACTCCAATATTTGGTGGCATCCACTTTCTTCAAACTGCTATCAATGATGGGAGAGAATTTGGCAGAAAGTGAATCCGTGGTGGTGGTTTTGAAATACATCGTTGCCGCATTTTTATCGCCCAGGAGGATCTTTTGAACATCCTGAAAACTCATCTGCTTGATAGCTGAGGTAAAAATCGGCTTGGCTTCCTGTGCTGCATCTTCGGCTGCCCGGTTGAGACTCGTAATCACTTGGTCACACATTGAGCCTAGTCCAATCGATCTCAAGGTTTTTTCCACTTGCTTGGCTTCCTCGGGAAACAGGATTTTGACATCCAGATTTTTCAGATAGCCATCTTGCAGCGAAAGCCGGTCTGCGCTGATCCCTGTGCCTTTCTCCAAAGCCTCTTTCAGCCCCGATGTAATCTCAGATGTACTGGGGTTTGAATTAACCTGTTTTAGAATGTCAGTGATTTGGGCGGTTGTACAACTTGCCTGGAATAAAAATACTCCTGTGAATAAAATTCCAATGGAAAGTCTTTTGAATGAAAGCATAAATTGATTTTTCGGTGATTCCCTTAGGCAACGAAATAAGCGTGCCATAAGATTTTTTCTGAGCGTTAAAAAAAGATTTAAAATTCTGTGGTAATCAAAAACTATTCTTTCTATCCAAAAATCAGTTTTTTTTAATATCTTGAATTATTGAGTATTACTGCTTTTTTATTATGAATATATTAATGATTTTAAATTATTATTTTGAATATCATAATGAAATCACATTTTTGTTGAAATTTTAGAAATCATGAATCTTCGAATAAACTCAGAATTTGGAACACTCCGGGCGGTTTTGATGCACAGGCCGGGAAAGGAAATCGATCGATTGACTCCCTACAACAAAGATTTCCTTCTTTTTGAGGATGTGCCATATTTGGAAGCACTTCAGAAAGAGCATGATATCTTTTCGAGTCTTGTCCGGGATTCGACCGGGGCACAAGTATATCAATTGCGGGAATTGCTGATCCGGGTGCTGTATGATGAGGAAATCCTGCTTCGGCTGATGAGGGAATCCCTGACTCGATCGGGACTTTCCCATATTGCAGAGGATATTTTGGAGCGGTATTCCACTGCTGAATGTGCCGGTATTTTGACCGCAGGCCTGAAAATCCATGAGTTGAAACGAAAGCTTCCCAACCTCAATGCCGGGGAATTGTATGACTTTGCTTTTGCAATCCCTCCTTGCCCCAACTTGTATTTCCAACGGGATCCGATGGCTTTGACCCCCGGGGGGATTATTTTTTCTTCCATGAAAATGGAAGGAAGACAGCGGGAGGCGGATCTGCTGAGGACCATTTTCGAAAATCACCCTGAATTCAAAGCCTATGTCAACACCCTTTATCCCATCGATGGGCACGATGCACCACCAAGTATCGAGGGAGGAGATGTCATTATCCTTTCGCACGAAGCAGTGGCCATCGGCAACTCGGAAAGGACGGATGAAAAGGCAATTTACCATGCTGCAAAGGCGCTCTTGGGTGAGGGTTCGGTCAAGCGGGTCTATGAGGTTCATTTGCCCAAAAAGCGTCAATTCATGCATTTGGATACCGTCTTTACGGTACTGGATGAAAATCTCGTTCTGACTTATCCTGATGCGATGAATTCGGTTTTGCAGACTTCACTCTATACCCTAAAAGAGTCAAATGGAGACAAAGTGACCATCAAACGGGAAGTGTTGAAAGAGTCTCTACTGACAGTATTGGCAAGGGAAATTCCCCATCTGGAAATCCTGAGCACAGGCGATGGAAACACCGAATATGCGATGCGCGAGCAATGGTTTGACGGAGCAAATGTTTTTGCTATCGGGCCGAGAAGGGTTATTTCTTACAACAGGAATATTCACACTAACCGGGCCTTGCGCAACATGGGCGTGGAGGTTTTGGAGATTCCTTCGTCCGAATTAAGCCGTGGACTAGGAGGACCGAGGTGTATGACCATGCCGCTTAGTCGTGCACGAGTATAAGTTTTCCTGCATAAACCATCCGGCATCAAACATCGCACATCGGTCATCTGGCATCTCTCAAAAATCATAAAATGATCTTCTTCGGGACACTTTCAGATCCTGAAGGATGCTCGACTTGACCCGGATGTCGATGCTGTAGGAGGTGAATTTTCCAAAAGGAACCCAGTTCACATTCATCTGCCAGCAGTGCAGGTCACGTGCAATTCCGATCATGGTTTGGGTGATTTCCGCAGCCTGAAAGTCAAAGCCGGTGTTGAAGTTGATCTTCCATTTTTCCGATATAGACAAATCTCCACTCAGGTTCATCGTCTGGGTGATGTTTTCCCGGTTGTCTAGTTGTTTGGAATAGGCCAGGTTGTAGCCCAGAGATAGATTCCAAGGAATATCCCAGTCGATGTACTGACTTGGATCTGATACGATCCGGTTGATCTCGTTTTGAGCAAATTCATCCACAACTCCGCCTCGTTGGATGAAATCCTGTGTGATTTCATCTCTTACTTCTCCTGGTGTTTGCCCGCTTCGTGGATTTATGGATGCATTCATATTTAGCGAAGCATTGCGGATTGTCCCGATTCCCTGACCCAGAGACCAAGCAAATTGGTTGACACGGTCGTAGAGGAGGGTATTGTTTTCACCTTGGGAGGTGACTACAGCGTAAGGGTCGATGCTGCTCGTTAGGTTGACGGAGAGCTTCCGCTCAAAGAAGCTCGTTCGCGCTGAAATCTGAAAAGGGGAGAGTCTAAAGGAGTCCGCAGCAAAATTGTAAGCAGTATTGATATTGAAGGATTCCAGAAGCGGAATTTTCTTAGTTGCGTTTTCGGAGGTACTGTCTTTGGCATTCAACACTTTGGCTTCCAAAACATTTCGGAGTCCTATGCTCAATGCGCGAGATTCTCCCAAAGGTGCTCCGCCATAGACAAAGCCCTGATGCCTTGAGAAAAGCTGGGTTCTTCCCGATTTATCAACCTGGACCCGCTGGTAATATCCAAACGATGGGTCGGAAAAGTCAGGAGTATAATTGAAGCCAAAAGTAGGAGCGATGTGGTGACGGATGGTTTGGATTTTACTACTCGGCTTGAAATTGTAAAAGCCATAGAAGTTGGTGTTCATTGCAAATGAACTGTTGTAAAAACCGACACGGTTAAAACCATCTTCGACAATCCGGTCTACCCGTTCCTCTGTGGGATTATAATAGTAATTGATCCGTTGCAAGTACCAGAGCTCATTGTAATTGATCGATGCCGTGCCGGTGAAGTAATTGAAAAGCGTAAAGTTTGAGGAAAGCGGAATGGTGTTTCGGGCCCCATTATTGGCATTTTTGAAGAGCAAGCCCATGTTGTCTAGGGTGAAAGGAATCGTGGTGGGACCATCACCGATCTCCGGATTGTTGACTCCAAATTGCTGCTGAACACGGTTAGAAATGGTGTTTTGCATATTGAAATTCCATGCGACATTCAGGGTTTTCAGCGGCTCGAATTTCACATTTTTAAATGGACTTTGCCGGTTCATATTCACCGCAACTGTCGGTAAGTCCAACCTTACTTCACCGGTTTGCACACTTTGGGAATGTCTGAAATTCGCCGACATCGTAAAAGGAGTGCCAGAGAAAGTCTTGGAAAATGAAACGTTGGAGTTCAGGTCTGCCGTGACGTTATTGGTGAAATTTGTTTGGCTCACCACATTGTTGAAGTAGCTGGTAGAGCCGGCATTCACTGAGGCGGAAAAACGGCTCGTTCCCCGGCTTACAGGGGTATGGTTCCACTGAACCCGGAAGGTATTATAATCAGCTGGGTTGAGTTCTGTTTCTGGGCTTTTAAATTTTTGGAAGTCAATGTTGAATCCTCCGCTGAAGCGATAGCGCTTGGTATAAATGGCCTGAGACTTTAAACCCCAACCGCCTTTGGAATAAATGTCCCCTGTCACCCTTGCGTGTATGTAGTCATTGATAGCAAAGTAATAGCCCAAATCCTGCAGGAAAATTCCACGGACTTGTTCCTTTCCATATCTTGGGAAAATCACCCCGGAAGCTTTTTCTTCCGGTGTATCCGGGATCAATCCAAAAGGGAGTCCAAGGGGAGTTGGAATGCCGTTGAAATACAGATTAAAAGGGCCCGAGACCACCTGTTTTCCCTGAATGGACTTGATCTTGGAGGAAGAAATATGCCAATGCGGATCAGTCAGCTTACAGGTGGTATAGTAGCCGTGGTCTAGATAAATACTGCCATCCTCGGTTTTTTTGATTGTTTCTCCGCGGAGGACACCGTCCTGCTGCTCGGTGACCACATCTTTGATGATCGCTTTTTGGGTCTTGAAGTTGTACCTCATCTCCTTGCGGATCTCATAGGAAGTTCCTTGATCCGTAAAAAATGGGTTTCCGGAAATGGCACCTAAACTGTCGGTAACTCCTGTCGCATAGATTTCGGAGTTTTTCCAGTCGATGACAATCCGATCCGCTTCGAGTTTCATTTCCCCATATTCAAACCAGGCGTTTTTATAGAGGTAAACCTTGTTTTCGGCAAAATCGGTGATGATACTGTCTTCAGCGAAATAAAGAATATCTGTTTGGATGGCATTTGTAGGCATAATTTTTGCCGAATCCAAGATGTTCAAAGTGTCTTGTTGTGCAACAAGGGAATCAGCAATCAGATTACGGGAAGGAGGGGTCAAAGTATCCGGAGCAATCAGGACTTTTTCCCGCGGTGGTTGGGCAGGCCGCTGCGCCAATGCCAATTGCGGGAAAATCCAAAGCCCTGAAACGATCAAAAAAAGGATTCTGAAACCCGACACTGCTGCTTGCGCTTTGATTAATTTGGTGAAAATTTTGCGTAAAGTTAGTTCGATTGCCCTCATGGAACGGTTCAATAACAAAAAAATTCTCTTAAGTTTTCTCTTAGCAATTCCTTTTTTCTTTGGTGGATTTATCCCCAATGAAACGATGATGCCGGCATTTAGGATGAAAAAAATCGTTTTGGATGCAGGGCATGGTGGGAAAGATCCGGGAAATCTCGGTTCAAAGTCCAAAGAAAAGGATATCAATCTTGCTGTTACTCTTCTCGTTGGCAAGTACATTAAGGAAAATATGCCGGATGTTGAAGTGATCTACACCCGGGAGGATGATAGTTTTCCGACAGTTTATGAAAGACCAAAAATTGCCAATGTTAACAAGGCTGACCTATTTGTTTCTATTCATTCCAATGCAGCTGCGAACAAATCTGCCTTCGGAACCGAGACTTTTGTGATGGGAACCAAGCATTTCGAAGCCAATTTTGATATTGTGAAGAAGGAAAACTCGGTGATCCTTTTGGAAGAAAACTATGAGGAAAACTACGAAGGATTCGACCCTACCTCACCGGAATCATATATGATGTTTAACCTCATGTCCAAAGCTTACATCGAGAACAGTCTAACCCTTGCCGATCATATTGAGACACAGTTTAGGGATCGAGTTGGGAGAAAAAGTCGCGGGGTGAAGCAGGGACCGTTTTATGTCCTTTGGACACCATCCATGCCGAGCGTCCTAGTGGAATTGGGATTTTTGTCGAACACTGAGGAAGAAAAGTTCTTGATGAGCCAAGAAGGCAAAGAATACATGGCCTCGGCAATCTTCAGATCTATCAAGGCATACAAAGAGCAGGTAGAAATCAATTGATTTTCAATTTGCTTCAAAAGCATTTAAGCCCTTTTCTGTGAAGAGAAGGGCTTTTCTGTATCTTAGCTTTCAAACTTCTCCTGGAAAAATGGAGTTTTAACAGCTACAAACCCAAATTGAATAATTGGCTCCGGAATGGAAAAAACTAACCCAACTTTGCAGGAATTACTTGATCAGCTTAAGCAAAAAACCATCGAAGTTAGTCTTGGTGGAGGACAAGTGAGAATTGATTCCGAGCATGAAAAAGGAAAGCTTACAGCCAGAGAACGAGTCAATTATCTGATCGATAAGGATTCGCGGTTTTTGGAAATTGGCACATTTGCAGCTGACGGATTGTATGAAGAGGAGGGAGGTTGCCCTTCCGCAGGAGTGGTTACTGGTTTAGGTTATGTGAGTGGGAGAATGTGTGTGATTGTGGCTAATGATGCCACAGTCAAAGCCGGTGCCTGGTTTCCGATGACCGCAAAAAAAAACCTTCGCGCTCAGGAAATCGCCATGGAAAATCACCTGCCGATCATCTATTTGGTCGATAGCGCAGGAGTTTACCTTCCTATGCAAAATGAGATTTTTCCGGACAAGGAGCACTTTGGACGTCAGTTTCGGAACAATGCGAAAATGTCCGCCATGGGAATCGTGCAGGTTGCAGCAATTATGGGAAGCTGCGTTGCAGGAGGAGCCTATTTGCCAATCATGTCGGATGAGGCTCTGATCGTGGACAAAACAGGTTCGATTTTCCTCGCTGGGTCCTTCTTGGTCAAAGCTGCAATCGGTGAAAATGTCGACAATGAAACGCTTGGCGGCGCAACTACCCACTGTGAAATCTCCGGCGTAACCGACAATAAATTCGATTCTGATCAGGATTGTCTGGATGCCATCCGGAGGATTTTTTCCACTCTGGGAGAAAATCCAAAAGCCGGATTTGACCGGATAGAGAAAAAGGAGTCCGGCATTTCCGGAGATAGAATGCTCGAAATTTTCCCCGCAGAAAGGGTGAAGCCTTATGATATGCTGGAGGTAATTGCAGGATTGGTCGATGGGGGAGAGTTGGATGAATACAAAAAAGATTACGGTAAAACGCTGATCTGCGGAACTGCAAGAATTGAAGGCTGGGCTGTGGGAATCATCGCCAATCAGCGCAAAATTGTAAAAACTGCCAAAGGCGAAATGCAAATGGGAGGAGTGATTTACTCCGATTCTGCGGATAAGGCTGCAAGGTTTATCATGAATTGCAACCAACGCAAAATCCCATTGGTTTTCCTTCAGGATGTGAGCGGGTTTATGGTTGGCTCCAAAGCTGAACATGGCGGTATCATCAAAGACGGGGCAAAAATGGTAAATGCCATGGCCAACTCAGTGGTTCCCAAGTTTACTATCATTCTGGGGAATTCTTACGGGGCGGGGAATTATGCCATGTGCGGCAAATCCTACGATCCGCGACTGATATTTTCTTGGCCAACAGCTCAAATGGCGGTCATGTCAGGCGCTTCGGCAGCTAAGACTTTGCTTCAGATCAAGGTGGCCTCGCTCAAGAAAACCGGAAAAGTCATTTCACCGGAAGAAGAAAGCCAGCTTTTGGAAGAA
The DNA here is from genome assembly GCF_002002735.1 of Algoriphagus sp. A40. Taxonomy (GTDB): domain Bacteria; phylum Bacteroidota; class Bacteroidia; order Cytophagales; family Cyclobacteriaceae; genus Algoriphagus. The sequence goes on from NZ_MUNY01000035.1 coordinate 84,494, forward strand.
ATAACCACCAAATACAATGAGGAACTGAGTCCCTACTATGCTGCTGCAAGACTTTGGGTAGATGGGGTAATTGATCCACAGGACACCCGAAAAGCTATCAGCATGGGAATCGAAGCGGCCAACCACGCAGAGATTACAGAAAGATTTAATGTCGGGGTGATTCAGACCTGATCCTTTTTATTAACTTAAAGAAAGCCAAGAAAAAAAGTATGAGTGAACTTACCCCAGCGCAGTTGGATGCATTAGTGTCTTTGTTGGACGATCCGGATTATGAGGTCAAGAACCACGTTCGTGACAAAATCATCTCGCTGGGAGCGGAAGTCATTCCTTTTTTGGAGCAAAAATGGGAAACCAGCTTCAATCCGGAAGTTCAAAAGGAAATTGAAGAACTGGTTCACGATTTACAGTTTTCTCTGGTAAAAACTCGATTTGCCGAATGGCGGGATACCGAAGACAGGGATCTGCTGACCGGACTTTGGATCCTCAATACGTATCAATATCCTGATCTTGATTTTGCGAAGCTGAATGCTGAGATGCATCAGATTTACTTTGAGGTATGGACTTCTTTCAAAAACGACCTGCAACCCTACGATCAGATTCGGATCATCAACAACGTGCTGTTCAACACGCTTCGCTTTTCTGCCAATACCAAGAACTTCCATTCTCCGGCCAACAGCATGCTAGCTACTGTTTTGGACACCAAAAAAGGAAACCCGATCAGCCTTTGCTCGATTTATTTGTTGGTAGCTAAGAAGTTGGGTTTACCGATTTACGGCGTAAATCTTCCCAATCTTTTTGTGTTGACTTACAAGTCGGCTGAAATTACATTTTATATCAATGCTTTTAACAAAGGATTGATTTTCAGCAGACAGGATATTTTCAATTACCTAGAGCATTTGAAAATTGAGCCCAAGGACAATTTTTTTGAGCCTTGCGCCCACCTCGATATTATCCTCAGATCACTCAGGAATCTGGGGAATGCCTTTGAAAAGTTGGGGGAAGCCAATAAGGTCGAGGAAGTAAGAGAAATGATCGCAATACTCGAAAATCAATAGGTCCGGACATTGCAGCCCACAGCTCTGACTTGTCCCGGAGTGGTAGTTTCTCCCCTTAAAATCTGGTTTAAAGCCCTTTCCAGGTATTTTTCACTCACAGCCGATTCAGCCTGAGGATTGTTGTCGATTGCTCCGCGGTATTGAATTTCGAGACCATTTTCACCTTTCACCAGGACAATCACCTCCGGGATTTTTGTAATGTTGAAAGCCTTGGTCCAGGCCTGTCCGGCATCGATCAGATAGGCCATTTTGAGCCCGGTTTGGTCAATAAAAGTTCTCAAAGGAAGTTGGTCAGCTTCCGCATTTCCGACTTCAGGATTTACCAAGGCAAAAGCAAATCCCTGATTTTGAAAAGTTGATTTCATTGCTTTTAGCCTGCCCTCATACATTTTTGTGAAAGGACAATTCAAGGAATGGAAAACAAGTACAATTCCTTTTCCATTGACCATCGAGCCCAGTGATTTTGGAGAACCTGTAACCGCATCAGTCGCTGAAAGTTCATTGAGATTTTGGGCGGCGCATGTGAGAATGACACACAAAAATAAAAGGGATGCTGTCGCTAGTTTTTTCATTTCGTTACCAAATCGTATAGGTCAAAATCACATTTTCCAATCGCCTCACATCCACTGTATAATGATGGTCTGCAAAGTCCGTTCCCCGAATTTTTCCTTTGATTTTCTTGGCATCTTTTTCAAAGGGCTCAAGTAGGATATTGTCTCTAAATGACACCCCCTTTTTGCCTTGGCACTTGAAAATCGACTCTTTTGCCGACCAGGCCATCGTATAATGCGCCGGGTCTTTTTCCAAAAAATCTAGCTCAGAAGGATCTAAAAACCGAAATCCGATTTTGAGGATTTTTTCCCGGATCAAGTCCATGTCAATTCCCACAGGTTGCTCCCGATGGAAAATGGCCCCGGCGAACCCTGGCGTATGAGTAAGGGAGACAAATCCGTGACCATTCATAGTTTGTGATTTGCCGTGCTCGTCCTTGAAAAAGCCTGGATACGGAACTTTTAATGCCTCCAAAGCATCGTAAATAGCAAGCCTAGCAGTTGCCCATTCTTTCTTTTTTTCGGGATGTGAAATGTTGGCGAAAGAGAGTTTTTCTCGAAAACTCAGGAAATCCAGCCGGTGATCTTCTTGCTTCTCGATAATCTTCACCGCAAGGGCCGACGAAGAATCAATTTTTTCTATTTTTGTTTGCATAAGCCAAACGGGCGCTGCTGAGTGATCGTCCAATATATGTCAAATATCCAAGTAAATAAATTACACACGCTTACCGGGCACAACGACTGCATTTATGCACTTGCGGAGGGGAGTGATCCCCGATTTTTTTATACCGGTGCCGGAGACGGCATGGTGGTAGAATGGGACCTGGACCGTCCCAAAGACGGAAAACTCATCGCCAAATTGCCGCATTCGGTCTATGCGATCGCAGTGGACCGAGAGCGAAATCAGCTCGTCATCGGACATAATTTTGAAGGAATCCACGTCATAGATCTCAATGAAAACAAGGAAATTTGGAGTCTGAAAATGACCGATCAGGCCATTTTTGATATCAAAGTATTTGGAAATGAGATTCTGGTCGGAACAGGAGACGGGGTGCTGGTGGTAGTGGACACGGAGGAAAGATCTATTAAAAAACACATCAAGCTCAGTTCAAAAAGCATTCGGGTGATGACCATTGCACCTGAAAAAAGACAGCTTGCCATCGGTCTGAGTGATCATTCGATCAAGATTTTGGATTTGGCAAACGACCTTAAACCCATCGCCAATCTGGCTGGGCATTCCAATTCCGTATTTGCGTTGAGCTACTCGCCGGATGAGCAAAAACTCGTTTCAGGTGCCAGGGATGCCCATATGAAATTCTGGGATTCGGATAATTATACCCTGACCGAAAACATTGTGGCGCACATGTATGCCATTAATTTTTTATCTTTCAATGAGGACGGAAAGTACCTCGTGACCTGCTCAATGGACAAATCCATCAAGGTCTGGGATGCCGTAAACCATAAACTACTGAAAGTCATTGATAAGGCTAGAAATGCAGGTCATGGCACCTCCATCAACAAAGTCCTTTGGAGTACTTATTCCGGTGACGTCGTGTCCATTTCCGATGACCGTACTATTTCTATCTGGCAAATTGTAGCAGAAAATCTATGAAGATATCCCCAACAGCCATCCGGCAAAAAGCATTTGAAACAGCCTTTAGAGGCTATGAGAAAAAAGAAGTTGCTGCATTTCTTGAGGAAATGAGTGTTGTCATGGAGCAGATCAACCAGGAGAATCTGGACCTTCGATCCAGACTCCAGCAGGTGGAAGGTGAGGCCAAAAGGCTGAAAGATGTAGAAGACTCACTTTTCCGAACTCTAAAAACTGCCGAAGATACCGGGGCAAGTATCATTACTGAAGCATCCGATGCTGCAGATCAGATCATCTCAGAAGCCAATTCCATCGCTGAACAAACAACCAAAGAGGCCAATAATTTTGCCCAGCAGGTTCAAACACACGCAGAAAATCAGGCCAGAATCATTACTTCAGCTGCCGAAGCAAAGGCCAAATCGACTATTAAAGAAATCCGGGAAAGTATGCAAAGCCTGGTAAGAAGTTATGAGGGGTTGCTTGAGCAGCGGGAGGCTTTGGTGAAAAGCCTGAAGCGTCTTTCCCAGGACGCCTTGAACCAAATTGATCTTTCGGACGCACACTTTTTTCGCATCGATGGCAAGGCTTACCAGCGGGCAATCGAGGAACTCAGCCGATCCAGTCATTTCACTGTTGGAAATATCTCTGCACTCGCCACACAAGCTGATCCGCCTGTAAATGCTGAACCCGAAGAGCAGTTTGAAGAGGAAATGTCCACCGCCACTTTGGATGAGGAAACCATGGAAACTGTGGAGGCATTGCAGCACGAACTTGAAGAGGAGGGAGAATTGCCGCAGGAAGAGGAGGAAAATGAAGTGATAGAAGAGGAGCCTGTAAAAGCTGAAATTCCAGTTGAGGAAGAAGAAGATGAAGAAGAAATTGAAATAGAGGAGGAGGTTCCAGTAAAAGTTGAAGTGAGAAGTCAAGCTGAAGCTCCAAAACCAGAGGATCCCAAAAAATCATCCGGTTCTTTCTTTGACCAGTTTGACTGATGGGAAAAGTTGCTCTTGAGGGAATCGAATTTCACGCCTACCACGGTGCCTATCCTGAGGAGTCCATCCTGGGCAACCGCTTTACCCTGGATTTGGTACTGGAAACCGATTTCAAAGAAGCCATGCTCCACGACAGCCTGAAGGATACGGTGGACTATGCCAAGCTTTACCAACTCATCAAAGCCCGGATGGATGTGAAAGTGAAACTTTTGGAGCATCTCGGCCACAGAATTATCACGGATATTTTGAAAGTCTACCCCAAAGTCAAAACTGTCCGGCTCACTCTTAAAAAGCATCATCCGGCACTTGGAGGGATTGTCCAGTATTCGGCAGTGACGGTTTGTTATCCGGAGGATTTTGCCTGAAATTTTTTATGTACAGCCGAGCTGAAACCACCAAAATCAGGACTGAATTCTGGATCACTTTTGGGCAATACATGAAGCCCGTTCCCAACGCCCATGGCCGAAGAATCAATTGGCCCAACTACCGCACCGGGATCAAAAACGTCTATTTCCGGATGAAAGCTGAGCAGGAGTTTGCCTCTGTCGGAATAGAAATAGGACATCCTGATGAAGAAATGCAGGAACTGTTTTTTGACCAGTTTCGGGAATTGAAAAATCTCCTGAAAGCCAGCTTAGGCGAAGAGTGGGACTGGAAGCTCCATGCTAAAAATGAAATGGGACAGACCGTTTCGAAAATCGAAAAAATCCTTCCTGACGTGAATGTGATAGAGCAGGAAGACTGGCCAAAGATCATTTCTTTTCTTAAACCCAGAATCATCGCCTTGGATGAGTTTTGGGACAATGTGAAGCCTGTATTTGAGGATTAGTTTTCAGTGGGCAGTCGCAGTTTTCAGTCGCATTAGGTAGTTTGTATAGGATTAAGATGAAGTTATAAGCTTGACACAGTCCAAATGATTTGTCTACACCTGAAGGGGTGTTAGTATTGCTGTTTCTCAGGATTAAATAAATAACAAAAATGAAATTGAAAGAAGTGTCAAGTTTACCGGTTAGCCTATTTAAGTTATTGTATGTGAATTTTCTTTTTGGGAATTTATTCTTTATGATAATTTTAGGTCTTTTCTCATTGTTTGGATTGTATCCAGTTAACCTAAATGATGAATCAGTTTATGGGATAAAGGGGTTTTTGGTACTAGTGTTATTTACTCCATTTACGTCATTGGTGTTTGTTTCCTTGTTTTGGGTATGGTTGAAAGTCGGGAATAAAATAATCATGAAGTTGTTTTAAATGGAATAATATACTTCCGGTTTCTTGGGGTTTCAGAAAAAAAATGCTGATCATGGATAGAGCCGTTTTAACCCAACTGGGAGACAATTTCAAGTCGGGATTTGAGCACTAATCAAAGTTCTTTTCGCATAAATCTAAACTCCTCGATTCTCTGCTCTCCTTTTTCGGACAAAGCAAGGTAGATCACCAGCTCATCTCCTTTTCGCTCGAGAGTCAAGCCGTGAAACCAGACAGTGTTTTCACCAACTTCAACCAGCCGAAATGTCGTCCATTCCTCCTTATCCTCCAATCCCGTGAGGTCTGGATTGAAATGCTTCAGTTTCATCGAAAAGGTATCCCCCTCCTGAACGATATTCATGAATTCGCTGAAGACCAATTTCCCTTCATTCCAAAATCGAAACGTGCCGATCATATGACCGTCTTTAGCCGGCATCCATACCTCTTCGCATTCCCCGCCCAGACCGCTTCCGGACCAAAAGCCCACAAGCCAGGCGAGGTCTTCCACTTTTCCTTTGCCGGGAGATTGATCAGGTTCCAATTGACGGACTTGTGCTGTGGCAAAATGACTAATTGTCAGAAAAATCGCGATAAAAACAAATGACTTCATAGTATTTAGGGAGTTGCTATGAAGTTATAAAAAATTACAGATCGTGGCGCTTGGGGATATCGGGATTGATAAAAGTAAACCCTCTGGCCTCGTCTCCTTCAAAGAAATCTATCTGCATCCCTATCAGAAACATGTAATGTTTTTTCTCTATCAGTACCCGGATTCCGTCGATCTCAAATTGTTGATCCTCAGACTTGGGCTTGTCAAATCCCAGTGCATAAGACATACCCCCACAGCCTCCACCCTTGACACCGACCCGCAGGAAATAGTCTTCCGGGATGTTTTTGTTAGCCATGATGTGCTTGATTTCAGCTTCGGCTTTTTCGGTGATGGAAATGGGAATCAGCATGGGGAGAAAATCAATTATTAGGAATTTTGGTTCGCAAGTTGGTTCAAAATTATCGAATCGGCCGGTTTTTTGACAAGTCATAATTGCTGATATTCGAATACACTTAATTGCAATGGACTATATACTCGATTTGTTGAAAATCATTTTGCCTGCGGGCATTGTTCTTTATGGAATGTACCTGGTAGTTGTTTCTTTTCTTTCCAAGGATCGTGAAAAACTGCTTGTGGAACTCAAAACCCAAAACACCCAAGTGATCCTTCCCATTCGCCTTCAGGCTGCCGAGCGATTGTGCTTGCTTCTGGAGCGCATTACCCCAAATAATTTGGTCAGGCGATCCAATCCGAGTCAGTTTACCGCCGCTGAGCTGCATCCGCTGCTTTTGGCTGAGGTTCGAGAGGAGTTTAATCACAACTTCAGCCAACAGGTTTACTTTTCAGAAGAAACTTGGGAAGCAGTGAAACGCGCTGTAGAAGATGTGGTTACCTTATTGAACCTTAGCAGGCAGACTTTGGGGCCTGAGGCCAGCGGGATGGAATTGGCAAAGGCCATTTTCTCGAATTCTCTGGATCAAAAAAATGACGCGATAACCTATGCGCTTCGAAAAGTAAAATCAGAAATCCAACTACATTTCTAAACTCATGGAAACTTACACCAACAAGTCAACAGGAATCATTGATAAAGCCAAAGCACTTTTTGGAAAGCAAGTCGATGTGATCATCCAGCAGGAACAAAAGGTTGTTGACTTACTTCAAAAAGTTGGTCAAAAACTGGCAAAACTCGCTGAAAATCCCAGAGTCAAAATGTTGACTGAACCTGTCAAGATTTTTATCCGGATGATCAAAGCGCATTTCAGTGGAGAGCATAAAATTGCCTTCTCCACCCTGGGCTTGATTGTATTGGCTATGGTTTATTTCCTTTCTCCAGTTGATCTGATTCCGGATTTTCTGGGATTCTTTGGGTTTGCAGATGACTTATCCATCGTCCTGGCAGTTTATGCCAAAGTGAAGGATGAAGTGGATAATTTTTTGGATTGGGAAAAAACAAGGATTTGATCAGCTTGGTTTTCCATATGAATTATTGAAACAGGGCAAGCTTCACCTATATTAATTTCGGGATGGCTTATATGGCATTTGAGAAACAAATGATTAAATGAAAATCGCTCTAATTTCTGGGACCTCCGGTCTGGTAGGAATGCAGTTGCTGCATCAGCTTTTGCAAAGCAAAGACTACGACCAAGTGCTGAGTGTAGGGAGGAGAAAACTCGCACTCAAGCACGGGAAATTGATCCAAATCGACGGTGAACTTTCCAAAATCAATTCATGGGATTGGGAGGAAAAAGTGAAAGCCCAGTCGCTTGCAGGTGAGTATCATACTTTTATTGAAGCTGTTTCTGGAAAAACTGCAGAAATCCATGCTTTTTCCAGCCTTGGGACAACGATCAAAGTGGCTGGTTCAAAGGAAAAATTCTATGCAATTGACCATGATCTGGTGATAGAATTCGCCCGTTGGGCAAAGAAAATCGGAGCATCCAAATTTCTTTACGTCTCAGCGATGGGGGCGGATTCCGCTTCCTCTATTTTTTACAATAAAGTGAAAGGGGAGACCGAAGAAGATCTGAAAACCTTCCAATTTGGTTATTTAGGCCTTTTTAGGCCATCACTTTTACTGGGAAACCGTCACGAATTCAGGTTCGGAGAGCTCGTCGCCACCATTTTCATGAAGCCACTCGTCTGGCTGAAATTGGCAAAAAACGTCCGACCTATCCATGACCATCAAGTAGCCAAAGCAATGGTGAAAAAGGGGTTGGGTACCAGTATCCATCCTGTGGAAATTATTTCTTCCGGTGAAATGCAAGACTTAACTCAATGATAACAGTCATCCAGCGTGTATCAGAATCCTCGGTGAAAATCGAGGGAAAAATCAAAGCTCAAATCGGAGTCGGTTTGATGATTTTAGTAGGAATTGAAGATGCCGATACTCAGGAGGACATTGATTGGTTGAGCAAAAAAATCGTCAATCTGAGGATTTTTCCGGATGAAAATGGCGTGATGAACAGGAGTGTGTTGGAGGTCGGAGGGGAGATTTTGCTGATTTCGCAGTTCACACTCCATGCCAGTACCAAAAAGGGAAACCGCCCTTCTTACATCAAAGCCGCCAAGCCGGATTTTGCCATTCCTATGTACGAAAAGATGATTCAGGCTTTAGAAACAGAATTGGGAAAACCAATCGGAACCGGAGAATTCGGAGCCGATATGAAAGTCAGTTTGGTTAACGACGGTCCGGTGACGATCGTGATTGATAGCAAAAACAAAGTTTAATATTTCGGATTTGCGATTTCGGATGTCGGAAGGTTCCGAAATCCGAAATCCGCAATCCGAAATCAAAAATGCTTCCAGCCCTGGGCTTTTAACTGCACCGCAGTTCCGCTTTTGGTCACCAAAAACTTTCCTTCTTCCGCCTTCGTCATGTGGCCGATGAAGTGGATATCGGGATGTTTTTCCAGCTTCGCAAAATCTTTTTGATCAATCGTGAAGAGCAATTCATAATCCTCGCCACCATTGAGCACGCAGGTGATTGGGTCCAGATTGAGTTCTACAGCCGTGTCAAAGGTCTGCTTGTCGATTGGGAGTTTGTCTTCGTAGATTGTGGCACCAACACCAGAAGCTTTGCAGATGTGGAAGATCTCCGAAGCTAATCCGTCGGAAACGTCCATCATGCAGGTGGGCACAACGCCCATTTCACGCAATTCGTGGATAATGTCCATCCGGGCATCCGGCTTCAATTGACGGCCGGTTACGACATCGTATTTGCTCAGCTCGGGCTTCATGTCTGGGTTTGCCAGATAGACTTGCTTCTCTCTCTCAAGAATCTGTAAACCAATCAAGGCTGAGCCTAAGTCGCCAGTCACGCAGAGAATGTCGTTGACTTTGGCACCTGATCGATAAGTAATCTGATCTTTTTGAGCTTCCCCAATTGCAGTGATTGAAATCACTAATCCACCCCGGGATGCAGTGGTGTCTCCTCCTACCAAATCCACTCCGTAATGCTCACAAGCGGCGTTGATGCCGGCATACAGGTCATCCACAGCCTCCACAGAAAAACGATTGGAGAGGGCAATGCTCACAGTAATTTGCTTCGGAATAGCATTCATGGCTGCAATATCGGAGACATTCACGGCCACGGCCTTGAACCCGACGTGAGTCAAAGGCGCGTAGGACAGATCAAAATGAACTCCTTCCAGCAGCAGATCCGTTGTCACCACTTTGACATGATCTCCTGCCTCGATGACTGCTGCGTCATCGCCTATCCCTTTGAGTGAGGATGCGTTTTTAAGAATTACTTTCTCGTTTAGATGATCTATCAGGCCAAACTCACCCAATTCTCTGATTTCTGTTCTTACGTCTGACATGGTAGTTTACGATGTTTTATTTTACGAGAGATGATTTCGACTTCGCTCAGTCTGACAATACATCAGATTCACTAAGCTGGAATCGTAAGGGACTTCAATCTTCCAATTTTTCAATTTTCAAATCTTCCAATCAAATCTCCTGGCACAACTCCACCAGCACCCCATTAGTGCTTCGGGGATGCAAAAATACCACTAATTTATTGTCTGCACCTTGTTTGGGTGTTTCATTCAGGATTTCAAATCCGGCTTCTTTGAGCCTTTGTACTTCTGAACGGATGTCTTCCACGTCGAAGGCGATATGGTGCACGCCCTCTGATTTTTTCTCTAAATATTTTGCAATCGGACTGTCTGGAAGTGTGGCTTGCAGCAGTTCGACTTTGGTTTCACCCACTTGAAAAAAACTTGTTTCCACCCCTTCTCCGTCCACAGATTCTGTTTTGAAATGCGCTTTTCCCAACAATCTGGTAAAGAGCTGATTGGATTTTTCCAGATCTGAGACAGCTATTCCGATATGTTCGATTTTCCTCATCCCTTTATTTTGTATCTTTGTGGCTGAATCTTTTTAGAAGAAGGTCTGTTTTGTACTTAACTTCAATCATCTAAAGTAAAGGTAAAATTTATGATAGTCGTTTCTGATAAGGCCAAAGAGAGAATTCTCGAACTCAGACAAGAGGAAGGCCGCACCGAAAATGAAAATATACGGGTTTCCGTCAAAGGCGGCGGGTGTTCCGGTTTAATGTATGATTTGGGATTTGATGCCACAATCGTGGAGACCGACCATGTGTTTGAGGACAAAGGGGTGAAAATCTTGGTGGACCGAAAGAGCCTTTTGTATCTCGCTGGAACAATCCTTGAATTTTCCGACGGATTGAACGGGAAAGGTTTCCAATTCATCAATCCCAATGCTAGCAGAACCTGCGGATGCGGGGAAAGCTTCTCGGTATAAATTTCTCATCTGTAATACGACTCTGAAAGCAGCTGTAATAGGTTGCTTTTTTTATTTTGAATAAATCAAAGCTGTGCAAAACCCCGGGAAGAGGAGGTTTGTCGGGGCATTTTTTAAAAGTTGATTGACCTAAATTGCAGCCAATCCTTACCTTTGCCAGCGATAAAAAATCCCCAAATATGGAAGAGCAAATCAAAAATGTCCCTCTCAATGACCTGCACATTGCCCTCGGAGGCAAGATGGTGCCATTCGCCGGATTCAATATGCCCGTGCGCTATAGTTCCGACAATGAAGAGCACCTATGTGTGAGAAATGGGGTAGGGGTTTTTGATGTTTCCCACATGGGAGAATTTATGGTCGAAGGACCGGAAGCACTCAATCTGATCCAAAAAGTTACTTCCAACGATGCTTCCAAGCTGGTAATTGGGCAGGCGCAGTATTCCTGCTTTCCCAACGAAACCGGAGGAATTGTAGATGATCTGATCGTTTACAAATTCGGTGAAGAAACTTATATGCTTGTGGTCAATGCCTCCAACATCGACAAAGATTGGGCTTGGATCAACAAGTACAATACGATGGGAGCAAAGCTTACCAACGTCTCTGATGACTATTCACTTTTTGCAGTACAAGGTCCAAAAGCCATTGAGGCGGTTCAATCCCTGACGCCTGTCAATCTTTCCGAAGTTAAGTTTTACCATTTCACAGTAGGTGAATTTGCTGGGGTAAAAGATGTCATCATCTCCGGAACTGGCTACACAGGAGCTGGTGGGTTTGAGATATATGTGAAAAACGCCGATGCCGAAGCGGTTTGGAAGGCGATTTTTGAAGCAGGAAAAGACTTTGAAATCAAGCCAATCGGCTTGGGTGCTCGGGATACTTTAAGACTTGAAATGGGCTATTGTCTCTATGGGAATGACATCACGGATACCACTTCCCCAATAGAAGCCGGGCTAGGTTGGATCACCAAATTCACCAAAGATTTCACCAATTCCGAGGCCTTGAAAAAGCAGAAAGAAGAAGGCGTGTCGCGCAAATTGGTTGGTTTTGTGATGCAGGAAAGAGGTATTCCAAGAGGACATTATCCGATCGTAGACGCTGCTAGTGAGGTGATCGGAGAGGTGACTTCGGGTACTCAATCTCCAAGCATGGGAGTGGGGATCGGGATGGGTTATGTGAAGACCGAATTCAGCAAACCCGGAACGGAGATTTTTATCCAGATCCGAAACAAAAACCTCAAGGCCCAAATCGAAAAACTTCCCCTGCTCAAAGCTTGATGAGAAAAGTAGAAGTTTGCTTCAGTCCCGAACTTATTCACTTGCATGAATTAACTGGTAAAACTGTGGTGGTAGTGGATATATTCCGTGCCACTTCCACCATGGTTGCCGCCTTGGCAAATGGAATAATAGAAATTCTCCCCTGTGCTGATTTGGAAGAATGCCGCTTGATGAAGGAGAAAGGCTACTTGATTGGTGGAGAGCGAAATGGTCTGACTGCTCCGGGTTTTGAAATGGGTAACTCGCCCATTGCCTATCTCAACAGTGACCATTCTGGCAGAAAACTAGCCATGACCACGACCAACGGAACGCAAGCCATCGAAAAATCCAAAGGTGCCGATGAGATCCTAATCGGTGCTTTTCCGAATCTACAGGCTTCTGTTTCTTACATCCAGGCGCAGGACAAAGATGTCCTGATTCATTGTGCGGGTTGGAAAGGCCACTTCAATCTCGAGGATTCGATTTTTGCGGGAGCTTTGATCAAAGCTTTGGAGTCCTCCCATCATGCTGAAGAAGACGGTGCTTTGGCCATGAAATCCCTTTTCGAGCACTCGGGTCACCAACTCAAGGATTTTCTTTCCCAAGCTTCCCATGCAAAGCGGCTTCAAAATCACGGAATCGAACGGGACATCGATTTTTGTCTGACTCTGGATTTGTATGATTTTGTGGTGAAAGTGGATGAGAGAGGATTTTTGGTGAAAGTTTAGCCCGAGCAGAATCCACTTTGGATTGAGGGAAAAATGCTCCCCGTTACTTTATCCTAAATTTTTCTTTCTAAAAGATAGCTCTGAAGCTAGAAAACTCTTCTGGTTCAGTTGGAGGGGCAATTGCTTTCAGTACTTAATTCATTTCCAAACAAATATCCTGAACCTTTCTGATCCTGGTCATATTTTTTGGGTGGATTTTGAGGTAGTCTTGTGCAAAGACAAAACAACCCAGAACATGAACAGGAAGCATCCACTCTCCGAAGAATTCCCAGAGTTTGAAGAGAAAATCCTCACATTGAAAGTCGAAAATGACCATTTTAAAAAACTGTATGACCAATACGATGAAGTTGACCACCATATATACAGAGTTGAGTCAGATGTAGAACCCTCCTCGGATGAAGTTGCCAATCAGCTTCGGATAGCCAGACTCCGGCTCAAAGACGAGATTTATAAGTTTCTGAAAGAATACTAAGAGAGAAAAGGCCGGGGATTCCTGCTTTTTCATTTCAGTTTGTCATTTTCCCGATGGCGGTTGATGTCCCTGATATTTTTCTTTTCGAAGTTCTTCTTCATGGCTTCAGTCAGGTCCACTCCGGTTTGGTTGGCAAGACAAATCAGTACCCAAAGTACATCTGCCATTTCATCGCCTAAATCCTTGCCTTTGTCTGATTCCTTAAAGGATTGTTCTCCATAAGTTCGAGACATGATCCGGGCCAATTCCCCGACTTCTTCCATCAATATTGTCATGTTGGTTAGTTCGTTGAAGTATCGAACGCCGACGGTCTTAATCCATTGGTCAACTTGAGTTTGGGCTTCGGAAAGGGTGATTTCAGTTTTCGTCATAGTTGCGGTGATTTAGCTTCAGGAAAAGAAGGATTAAGTGATTTCGCGCCTGCAAAGACATTGATTTTTGACCGTTCTTCGCGAAAGACTAAAGGAATTCCAATTCTTATTTTGGCCCAAAGGGATTTCTAAGTTAATTCAAGAATCAAACCCCAACCAAATGAAAAACTACCCATTGTTCATTTTTCTTTTTTTGGCTTTACTCTCCTGTTCTGAGAAGGAGCAGAAAAAGCCACTTCCAAGAATTGCCATAGCCGGACTTGCGATCGAATCAAGTACATTTTCTCCAGCCCGATCTACTACTGCCTCATTCAGAGTAAGAGTTGGGGAGGAAATATTTTCCTATTATCCCTTTCTGGATTCTGCGGCTGCGGACAGAGCTCGGGCAAACTGGTTTCCCACATTGAGGGGCCATGCGATTCCCGGTGGTATGGTGACGCGTCCTGCATACGATTCACTTGTGGGTGTAACCTTGGAAATGCTTAGAGCCAACCTTCCTTATGATGGTCTCTTTTTCGACATTCACGGTGCGATGAGCGTGGAGGGATTGGACGATCCGGAAGGAGATTTTATCACAAAAGTGCGTGAAGTGGTGGGATTTGAAACCCTGATTTCCACCTCGATGGATTTGCATGGCAATGTTTCCCTAATCCTTGCGGAAAACTCCGACCTGATCACTTGCTACCGCATGGCTCCGCACGAGGATGCCTTGGAGTCAAAACAAAGGGCTGTAGAAAACCTCCTGGATCGACTGGAAAGCGGAAAAGGAAAACCTGCCTACAAAGCCTGGATCCCGGTTCCGATCTTGCTTCCCGGCGAAAAGACCAGCACGAGAATTGACCCGGGAAAGAGTCTCTATGCAAAAGTAGATCCTATGACCAAAAAGGAGGGAATTATCGATGCTGCGATCTGGATAGGGTATGCCTGGGCTGACGAACCTCGAAACCACGCTGTTGTGATGGTGACCGGTGATGACGAGAAAGCGGTCAAAGAATCCGCCGAAGAACTTGCCAAGAGCTTTTGGGACGTACGAAATGAATTTGAATTTGTCGCTCCTGTCGCTTCATTAGATGAGAGTATTGATATGGCGATTGTCAGCGACAAAAAGCCGTTTATGATCAGTGACATGGGTGATAATCCCACTGCCGGTGGTGCCGGAGACGTGACCTGGACTTTGACAGAAATCCTCAAAAGAGCGGAGTTCAAAACCGAAAATGGCCCGACCTTAATCTATGCGTCGATCCCGGGCCCCGAGTTGGTCGAGAAAGCGATTGCTGCCGGCGTAGGAGGAAAGGTTGAAGGTACTGTTGGTGCTGCCATAGACAACAGATTTGCCCCGCCGGTGATGTTGAAAGGAACTGTGGAAGCTATCAAAGAGGGAGATGAAGAAGCCGAGGTCGAAGTGGTGTTGAAAGTAGGCTCTGTTCGTGTGATCGTGACAAAAAAGCGGAAGCCCTACCATAATGAAAGTGACTTCACCGAATTGGATCTGAAGCCAAGAGAAGCGGATATCGTGGTCGTTAAGATCGGCTATCTGGTTCCGGAATTATATGACATGCGGGGTGATTGGGTTATGGCCCAGACACCTGGAGGCGTGGATCAGGATTTGGAGCGGCTTGGCTATAAGCGGATCCACCGACCGATGTTTCCTCTGGACAAGGATATGGCAGATCCGGATCTGACGGCGAGGTTTGTCCCGCTGTCTGGAGAGTCAAAAAAATAGCAAAAAGCCGGATGCGAATCCGGCTTTTTGATTTGCAATGCTAAATTTTTGCCCAAAGAATTTCACGGAAAAAGAAACGAAGTTCTTCAGATTATCGTCGCCTATGCATCGGAAATCCAATCTATCAAACAGTAGAGTTAAATGATTTAGGATTGGCCTTTACCTGCTTACTACTTACGATTTACAAAAACCTCCAACCTCCAACCTCCAACCTCCCAACTTCCTACTTCTCCTTGTGCTTCACAGGCAATTTCATGAAGATATTTTTTACGGCCATTTGCAAGTCAGATTCTATGTCTGTTTCAAATGAAATTTCCTCCTGGGCCCAGCCTCTCCAGATCAACTTTCCTGTTTTTGGTTCCAGCATTTCTATGGACAATACCCCTTCTTCGTATTGATAAGCCGAAACTTGCCCACCTGAAACCGGCACAGCTCCACCGACATAGTAACCTGGCCCACCAAACCCGACTCCAACACTGACAGTAGGAGATTGGGTGTACTTCAACTTGTTTTCGATTTTGGTATCAAACTGAAACACCGCGTCAGGATTTTCCACATCCAATTTGAAGCCTTTTTTCAAAAGTTGTTCATTCGCTAAGTCCAGAATGTATCGGGCATAGCGTTTTTCCCCTTCCTTATTTTCGTCAACAAAATGCTCCAGATTGACCCAAGCATAGGTTTTGTAATTGTCTAGATCCACTCCTTTGGCTTTGTAGGAGTAGGTTTGCATGATGGTGCCACAGGAATATAGTGTGAGTGCCACACCAATCATAAAGGAGACAATAATGGTTTTTTTCATTTTTAAGGGAATGTTTATGGGTAAAAAAAATCAGAGGATAGCCATTGACCATCCTCTGAAAATAAAAGTTCTAACCTAATTTAATTTCCCATGAACATGTATCCTATATTGAAGGACAAGTAGGATTGAGTGGTGTCGAAATCACCCCCTGCCAAACCTAAATTGTATTTTGCTGCCAAAGAAATACCGGAATAGCGGTTGACTGAATAATAAAAACCAACCTGAGGCGTGAATGCAAAACTCCAGGCATCCTGAGTCAGCCTATAGATTCCCATGTCTGTTGCTCGTTCGGTATAAATTGTACCTACACCCAATCCGATAAAAGGATTCAAATCCTCGCCTGGTTTCAGGTAATAATCTGTTGCAAACATAATCGGAAAGCTGTTTACAGTTCGAAACTGCTTACCTGTTAAGGATCTGTTGTCAATAGTATAAGTGTCATATGGCCTTTCATCAAAGAAAACATTCCATCCTGTATAAAATCCCACACCTACGTTGGGTTGTACCATTTTTCGGTAATCCATGGTAAACCCTCTTCCACTAAATGTGGAAACATAATCTCCAAGATCACCGGTGGCTAATCCCATAGAATAGGAAATAGTGGTCATACTTTGAGAATTAGCCTGTGTAGCAATCACCATCACCAAAAAGGCGGATATAACTATAAATTTTTTCATCGCTTCGTCAGTTTATTAGTTGATTTTCAGGTATGGAGATTGTTCAAAAGCCTGATCAATTCCGGATGTTACTCTACTTACATTATTTGCTCCGGAAACCAGCCCATTTCCTACTACCAGCCAAGAAAGTTCAGATTGATTGACAGCATTGTCTACATTGGGATCAGCCATGGTGATGACCACTGTACCTGTGGTGTATGCTGAGACCGCGTAGTATGGAGGGTAATACCAGCCCCAGCCACCGTACCAGCCGCCGTACCACCAATCATACCAGTAGCTGTAGAATACCGTCGTATTTTTCATAGCAGCTGGGGTAAGAAGCATATCAGGTTTTGCACTGATGGCAACTTTTGTCCAGCCATAATTAGACATGTTTGTCTCAATAGCCTGAAGAATAGGCGTTGCATAGATGTCTTTCATGTAGACAAAAGTGGTGTCGCCATCTTCAATTTCTAAGTCCACGACGATTTTGTCGGGCATGGCGTAGGTATTTCTGGATCCAAAATCAAAATCAACATCATATTGAGTGAAAATAACATCTGTATCCTCGTAATACTCTGCTCCATCAGGGTAGCAGCCCCAGAGTGCAAGGCCACTTACCATAGTAAGGAGAAGCCTTGAAAAATTTCTTTTAATCATCATTGTGTAGGTTTTTTTACAATTTTTTATTGGATTTGATATGGTAAAGTAAGTAGTTGAATGAATTGAAATACATGATTAAAGTCATTTTATTTTATAAATTTCCTCGGTGAACACCCAATGTTTTTCAAGAATAAATTGGTTAGGAGGTTCTGATTTTTGCTTAAATAATCTGATTTTCAGGAGTATTGAATTGTAAAATTTGAAAGCATGAATGGAATAGATACGGAAAAATTTCAACTTAAGGTTTATAATAATTTGAGGAATAAAATTCAAATTTTCACCGAGTTTCATGTGAATCTAAATCCAAACCAAGATGATGAATCCAAAACCCCAATCGGTCGATGAATATTTTAGCTGGTTTTCGGGCGAAACCCTAGAACGCCTTCAACTCATCCGGGAATTATTGAAAAAGGAGGTGCCAAATGCCAAGGAAGTTGTCAGTTACAGTATGCCAGCTATAAAGACTTCCGAGGTACTGGTCTATTATGCCGTTGCCAAAAATCACATCGGCCTATACCCGACCAATAGTGGAGTTAGCGAATTCAAAAAAGAACTGGAATCCTACCAGACTAGCAAGGGTGCAATCCAGTTTCCTCATGATCGGCCATTGCCGCTGGATTTGATAGCTGATATTGTTCAATTCCGGTTTTTTGAAGTGGAGGCAAAGCCAAAGAAAAAGAAGAAATCCTAGTCAAGGATAACTTTGAGTTCTTGAAGAAACAGGTCAATTTCCTCTTTTGAATTATAAATATGGGTGGAAACCCGTATTCCATTTACGTTGCCTTCAGGAACCTGCCTGATTCTAAATCCGCTTTTCATAAGCTCATTTCCGAGTAATTGAAAAGTGGTGTTTTTTGGCTGGAAAGTCACCATAGAAATGCGCGATCGGGGATCTTCAGAATTTAGGAGTTGGATTTGGCTTCCCAAGTCCAAAAGCCCTTCGAACAAGTATTGGTTCAATTCCCTAACCCGGGTTTCGATTTTCCCTTTTCCGATTTCCAGGTGAAAATCTAAAGCGGCAGACACGCCTTTCATCAAAGAGGTACTTTGGGTGCCATAATCGTAGCGGTGTGCAGAGGCGGCATAGCCATTCAAAATCGGTGGGTCACTGAATAAATCCCATCCCAAGTCACTTCCTCCACCTACATGGAAAGGCTGAAGTTTTTCCAACATGTCCTCTCTGACATATAGAAAAGCTGTTCCACTCGGTCCAAGAAGCCATTTGTGGCAACAACCCGCATAAAAATCGCAGCCTAGATTTTTTAAATTCAAGTCAAATATTCCGGCGCCGTGGGCCCCATCGATTGCAGTGATTATTCCTTTGCTTCGGGCAAATTCTGAAATTTCCTTGATGGGAAATACAAGCCCGGTGGTACAGGTGACATGCGGGATGGCGATGACTTTGGTTTTTGGAGTAACGAGACTTTTGATCAAATCCAGGTTTTCCTCAAAATTGGAAGCTGGAGTAAATGGTTTAAGCACAATTCCATGAAGTTTTGCACGGTTGAGCCAAGGCAAGGCATTTCCAACATGGTCATGATTGGTGAGAATGACCTCATCTCCACTTTTCAAAGAAACTCCCCAAGCCATGATGTTGATTCCTCCGGTAGTGTTGTGGGTAAGGCTTATTTCGGCAGTTTTGACCCCGAGAAAAGCAGCCAATTTTTCTCTTTCCGGATCGGTGATTCCATATTCTCCGGAGGTATTGATTTCCTGAAGTGATTCCACCATTGCTTTCTGAACAGGAAAAGGAGCCGGTCCAAAAGTGCCGTTGTTCATGTAAACCCGGTTTTTGGTCAGAGGAAACTGGGCTCTGACCTGAGTCCAGAAATCTTCTCCCTTAATAGAGGAATCGATCCAATTCGTGTCAAATCCATTGGGAGATATGAAAGAAACCAGACTTGGAATAGCGATCCCCGCCCCGAGTTTCTGAATAAATTGACGCCTGCTATTCATGCTGGAAAGGGAAATAGTTGTAATTCTGGAAAAAGGACTGACTGGAATTTAGAAATTCAAAGGTGACTAATGTAATTTTTTCAAAAAAAATTAGCGCTTTTCCTGGGTTCCGAAAAATCCTCCAATCCTGAATTGAAGGATCCAAATTTTCAAAGTCGCCTGGTTTCGCTCGTAAAACCTTTCCTATTCACTTGACTGGATTCGTATTCAAGGCAACAGGAAAAACCGGAGGGTAATTGCCATAATTCTGGACTTTCAATTCACTTTAATAAATTGCATCTTAAAAGACCTCGTTCCAGTTATTCTTAAAAACCCAAAATGATCCAGTATATCTCAATTCTACTTTTTGTTTTTAGCTCATTTTCTTCTATTGTGCAAAAAATTGAACTCAATGAAACAGACCTATTTGCAAAGGAAAGGGCAAGAGTAGTGCGTCTGGCGGAGGAATATAAAAGTCTAAAACCAATCACTGTAACAGCAGCAAGTAGCCCCAGAAGTGCCGGGGGAATCCATGATTTTTATTCGGAAGGAGATTATTGGTGGCCGGATCCGACAAATCCAGATGAGCCTTACATCCAGCGGGATGGACTGACTAATCCGGACAATTTCACAGCGCATCGTGAAGCGATGATCCGATTTAGCCAAATTTCCGGAGCTTTGGCTTCAGCCTATCTGGTAACCAAAGACGAAGAATATGTCACAGCTTTAGCACCACATTTCAGAGCCTGGTTTGTCGATGAAGACACGAAGATGAATCCAAACCTGCTCTATGCACAAGCGATCAAAGGCAAAGTAACCGGGCGTGGGATTGGGATCATCGACACCATTCAATTGATGGAAGTAGCCAAAGCGATACAAGCAGTGGAGGGATCGGGAGTGATTTCCGATTCGGAAATCCGGCAGATGAAAGACTGGTTTGCAGCCTACCTCACTTGGATTACTACGCATCCTAATGGGATTGATGAGCGGGATCATGGCAATAACCACAGCGTCTGTTGGGCGATGCAGGCGGCTGTTTTTGCCCAGCTAGTCCGAAATCAGGAGATGCTTGACTTTTGCAAAGAAATGTATAAAACCGTGCTTCTTCCTGAGCAAATGGCTACGGATGGTAGCTTTCCTTTGGAACGCAAGCGCACCAAACCTTACGGCTATTCTCTTTTCACCTTAGATGCCATGGCTACACTTTGTCAGGTTTATTCTGGAGATGCCGAGAACCTGTTCACCTATCAAACACCCGATGGGAAATCATTGGCAAAAGGGATTTCATTTCTCTATCCATTTGTTGCGGACAAGGAATCTTGGCCTTATCAAAAGGATGTGATGTATTGGGATAAGTGGCCTGTGCGGCATTCCTTTCTGCTTTTTGGTGGGCTTGCCTTTGGTCAGGAAAAATACCTAGCGCTTTGGAATACGCTTGATGCCAACTTCGATACGCCAGAAGTCATCCGAAATATGCCGGTAAGATTTCCCCTGCTTTGGCTTTCAGGGGAAGAGATAAAAGCTATGGGGCATTCAATTTTCAATGCTGAACTTGCTTCAAAACTTATCGCAGCTGGTGAGGTTCAATACAGTGACTTTGGAGCCAAAGGCGATGGAAAAACGGATGATATGAAGGCCATCGTAGCAGCACATGAATTTGCCAATGCGCAAGAACTGCCCGTGAAAGCCGACGAAGGAGCCACTTATTTCATCGGAGGGAAGGACCTCACAGCCATCATTAAGACAGATACAGATTTTGGTACGGCAAACTTCCTGATTGACGATACCGAAGTAGAAAACAGGAACGCGCCTGTTTTCTTGGTCAGTTCCAGTCTTGAATCTTACGAAGTGGAAGGAATCAAATCACTGAAGAAAGACCAGAATAAAGTTGACCTCGAATTGTCCGGCCCGGCATTGATCACTGTCACTGATTCAAATACGAAAAGATATATTCGGTTTGGTCCCAACCAAAACAATGGTGCGTCCCAAACTGATATTTTTCTGGTCGATAAAAATGGAAATGTGGATGGAAATGCCCCGATCATTTGGGACTTTGATCAGATCACGGAAATATCTGTGCGGCCAATTGATGAGGAAATCTTGAAAATAACAGGAGGCCGTTTTACCACCATTGCCAACCGAGATGAATCGAGGTATAACTATTACAGCAGAAATATTTCAATCCAGCGATCCAATGTCATCGTCGATGGCCTGGAGCATCGGATCACCAGCGAAGGTGACCAGGGAGCTCCCTATAACGGATTCCTCAATATCAGCAACAGCACGAATGTCAGGGTTCAAAACACCGTCTTGACAGGCCACAAGACCTATCAAACTATTGGGAGTGCAGGCACGAAAGTTTCTATGGGTTCTTACGATATCATTGTGAACAGGGCTTTAAACGTCTCCTTTATCAACTGCACTCAGACCAATGGCATCGATGACAATACTTTTTGGGGAATAATGGGCTCTAACTTCAGCAAAAATCTTCTTTTCGATAACTGTACCCTGTCCCGTTTTGATGCTCACATGGGCGTAGCCAATGCTACTATTCGGAATTCAACACTTGGACACATGGGGATCAATGCGATTGGCAGTGGAACATTTACTGTGGAGAACTCCGAGATCCGAGGCAGAAGCCTGATCAACCTACGCTCAGACTACGGCAGTACCTGGCAGGGAAAATTAATTATCCGCGATTGTATGTTTGTGCCCGCAGGCGGCAAAGCAATCAGCGCCTCGATGATCAACGGATCCAATTCCGGCCAACATGACTTCGGCTACACCTGCTTTATGCCGGAACAGATCATAATAGAAAATCTTAAAATCGATGATTCAAATCATCCTGAGAATTATCAAGGGCCAGCTTTATTCGGAAATTTCAATCCGGGAAGAAACAATGAGTCTTATAAGGAAAAGTTTCCTTATGTCTTAACCAAAGAAGTAAGCCTTAAAAATGTGACCATTTCCAGCGGAAAAGAGCTAAGGCTTAGTGACAATGAGGTGATGTTTAAGAATGTAAAGGTGAATAGGTATTAAATAAATTTACATCGAATTATTTCCAAAAACCGAAGTTTGAAACTTTTCAAAAAATGGAAGTTCTAAAATGGCACCTAGGTATCCATTATTAAAGAAAATCAGAATTTGCGCGCCAAATATCCTATTTACCAGGCTTTTCCAAAATACCTCTTGGCGGTGATTAGGATTTGACCTGACATATCAGGGGATATCAGTTTGAATTTCAAATTATTTCCATCCAATTCGGAATTCGTTGTGGTGATTAAAACAAATTCCAAGGCAAAATCCCAATCCCCGCTTAAATTAGTACTTACTCCGGTTCTTACAGGAATATAAGGATGAGTACTGGTTTCATTTGTTGTAATTATTTCTCCTTCGACCAATTGACCATTTTTAAGAACGCCATTTTTTAAGGTTTCCTGTTCTCTTTCAACAAAAATAACTCCAAAACCTAATCCAATATAAAATTGAACGGAAGACATAAGCATACCGGCTGCATTAGGATTAGTGGTTAATACAGGCATTAAGTCAGCAAAATAGCCCCTTCCTTTAAAATCAAACGCTTGATCGTTGTTTCCCCAATTAATTACATACTTCGAGTTCAAGGGATCATAACCACCACTATTGAAGCTTTGGGCTCCAATTGAACCTTTAATTCCCATAAATTCATTTAATTGTTTGTTGACCGAAAGGGTGATAGCGGGTTCTATCTTAAATTTGAATTCTTTGTAGTGGCCAGAATTTTCTGCATAAATCATTGAAGGTCCAACTCCAATAGACAGGTAATTTCCTTGAGCCGAAACAGTGTGGCAAAAGCAAATTGCAAAAAAGACAAAAATTAAGTTCTTAATCATATTTTGCTTCTGAAATAATGAAATTAAAATACTAAAAATTGAATTTAAAAATTTATTCATTTGCACTAAACTAGTCATGGAAATTGAAATTTCCATGTATAAGATCAATTTCTAGACCTCTAATATGTGATCTGCAACTTTGTAATCCACTCGGGCGGATTTTGTTGTGTACGATTTCTTCCTGGAAATGCCTTTACGATATCCCCTGCTGGGGGTTGACAATGAATAATTCACAATGAAAAGCATCTTCAATTTTTGACAGAAAATTAATTCCTTAATACAATACCTGATCGGTTAGGATGAATATTCGCTTTTATCCAGAAGAAGGCAAAAGCAATTAGAAAGTCCGGCAAACACTAGTATTTGGGCTACCCCTCCGTCATCGGCTTTCGGCCTTTAGGCAAAAGAAGATTAGGCTTATCGCAGGATTGGGCACAATCTGATTGGTAAATTTGATTTCTGAGGTCAAAAAAAAGGATAGGTAAATGCAGCTTGTTGCCTGATTACGGTGTATTTGGATAGAAGCTATGATAACTCCATCACCTTCACCACTGCTTCCGGCACGTCCTCGGCATAATGGCTTACATAGATCAGAGTTATAGTGCTTCGCTCGCAGATTTGCTGTACCGTGTCTTTGAACAGTCTCCGCTGAAACTCGTCCATACCCTGAGAAGCCTCATCGAGGATCAATAATTTTGGTTGTTTGATCAGCGCACGGGCAAGCAAGGTCCAGCGTTGATTTTCTAGGGAGAGACGGTTGATAGGAATGTCTGCCACGGTTTCCAAGTGAAATAACTTCAACCAGGATTTAGCCAGATTTTCTTGCTCTTCTGTCACTTTTCTGAACAAGCCCATCGTATCAAAAAGCCCGGAAAGAATCACTTTGTGGCAAGTTTGGTTGGCAGGAAAGAACCGGCTGAGTTCCGGCGCCACAAAACCTGTGGGTCGCTTCACATCCCAGATGCTTTCGCCAGTTCCACGCTTGCGGCCAAAAAGCCAAAGATTCTGGGAATAGGCCTGTGGATTTTCTCCGATTAGCAAACTGATCAAGGTGGATTTTCCGGAGCCATTGGCACCTTTGAGTAGCCAGCGATCTCCTAATCTCACTTCCCAATTCAGGCTTTTAAGAATCAGCTTTTCTCCGTATTTGATCGTGAGATTTTCCAGACGGATTACCTCGGTGTTTCCAATGTTTATTTTTGGCAAAAGAGAATCCAACAACTCCCAGTCATACGCCAACTTTTTCTCATGTTTGGCTGTCAAATGGAAGTCTTCCACCAACCAAGTTTCTTTGATTCCGGTATTTCCTAACCTAGCCACATGGGTAATTCCTTCAGGGACTTCATATGCTGAAGTTGTTAGCAGCACATGGACCCCTTCGGAAATCATTACTTTTAAAATCTCTCCAAACTCAGAACGGCTTTTCACATCCAAGCCTGTCATTGGCTGATCCATCAGGAAAATCAAAGGTTGCCTCATCAGACCTAAGCCCAAAACCAACCTTCGTGTTTCTCCATTGGATAGCTTCAGAAGTGATTGACCCAACAAATGACCAAGGTTCAAAACTTTCGCAACTTTTTCAACAGTCCAAGGTCCCAAAACTTTTGCCTGAATCTGTTTAAGGGATTCATGGACAGTTGAGGTTTGCTCAGATTCTGATGAATTAAAGCGCTGCTGGAAGTAGAAGTTTTGCAGATTGGATCTGTTTTTTAATTCATATTTCTGAGATACATAGGCAATCAAATCCCGAAAACTGTGAACCTGACCATCTGTGTTTTTTTGGAGGGTATACTCTTTGGAAAATTCGCGGGAGATTTCGCCAAAGGATACAATGGTATGACCTCTCAGGGTTTCTAAAAAGGCTGTAAGTTCCTCTCCGGAATTTCCAATGATTGCCCAATGCTGGCCTTTTTTCCAGGTGAAATTCAGGTTGTCAAAAAGTTGGATTCCACTCTGGAGAACTTTTGCAGATTTGATTTCAAAAAGGATTTCGCTAGCCGGCACGGGATTTTGTTTCTTGAAAAATAGAGAACTTCATTGAATCAAAGAATTGAAATTCTTCCTGGGCCGAAATATGATATTAATCATGCCTGATAAAGATTTGGATTTCAAAGAAATAGTAAGGAAAGGCCGAAATTTGGGATATCCAACGAAAATTTCAACTAATGTCAAGACCTATGAAAACTATCTTTTTTTACCTGATTTTAATGGTCATTATCCCTTCGGCCTTTGCTCAGGATAGCCTCCAGACCGCTTACAGGAAAAATACGATCAAGTTGGATTTGACCCACAACTTGATTTATCGAAATGCGGTTAACTTATCCTGGGAGGGGATTACAAAGCAGAATCAGACTTTGGGATTTACGGTCGGATATCAAGAATTTCCCCAAATTTTCAATTTGGGAGAGAATATCGAGGGAAAAAGGGAAAATGACAGTGGAGGCTATAAATTCGGTACGGAGTACCGGTTTTACCTCAAGAAGGAAAATAAATTTTCAGCACCACGTGGAGTTTATATTGGTCCATATTTTACATCCTTAGGATTTAAAACCTCACGGGACATTACCTATACCGGCGGAGAGACACCTGAGGATGCAAGCTATAATGCGAAGTTTCGGCTGTACAGTCTTGGTCTCCAGTTGGGATACCAGTTTGTGTTCAATGACAGGTGGTCATTGGATCTAGTTTTAGTTGGCCCCTCCCTGACCAGATATAATGCAAACATGAGACTGGAAGGTGATTTTGAATTTGATCCTGAAGATGTTCAAGATGAGATCTTGCAGGGGTTGATTGATAAATTTCCGGGATTGGACGATTTGCTCGACGACAAAGAATTGGACAGCTCCGGTAAAATCGACGTCCTGGGGATAGGATATCGCTACCAATTTTTGATCGGCTACCGCTTCGGGAAGAAGTTTAAAAAGTAATAAAATGAATGAATTGGTTAAGAATTCTAGGTATTCTATTACTTGATTTAATGTAATTTAAACTATTGATTTTCAGTTAAAATAAAGGATGTAACTTAATTTTAGATAAAGCCTTTATTTTGATCAATCATTGGGATACGGAATATAGACAAATCGGGTAAACGCACCGTCCATGACAAACAGGCAACAAAACTCATCAGGGTCTTTGTAAGTCTTTTTGAACTCTTCCCTTGCCTCCTCCGGGATCAATTTCCTTTGGATAAATTCATCCAAATAGGTGATGAAATAATTCCAATCGAGGTCTTTTTCGGCCTTTCCAATAAAGATTTTTCCGATTGGCTGCATCTCTTTAGAAATGGGGAAAACAGGAAAATCCGAAAATCCCCGGGTGCGGATTTGGTAAGAGGCTTCTTTTAGGAGGTCGGAAATTTTCACGAAATCACTGGTAATTGTGCCAAGATATTTTCCGTTCAGTTCCGGATCGTTGAAGTCTGAAATCATTTTTTAAGAGTTAAGAGTACGACGTTTTCGACATGGTAGGTCTGTGGAAACATGTCCACAGGCTGGACTTTTTCAACCTGATATTTCTCTCCCAGAAGTGCAAGATCTCTTGCTTGGGTGGCTGGATTGCAAGAGACGTAAACGATCTTCGGAGCTTCCAATCGGAGTAGCATTTGGACGACCTTTTCATCCATTCCGGCGCGTGGTGGATCAGTGATGATCACATCCGGTGCGGCATGGCTTGCCACAAACTCCTCGGTCAAAATATCCTTCATATCTCCGGCATAAAAGAGCGTGTTTTCGATGCCGTTGATTTGTGAATTCAATTTGGCATCTTCGATTGCCGCTTCGACATATTCTACCCCTATGACTTGTTTGGCCTTTTTTGCGACAAAATTAGCAATAGTACCTGTCCCGGTATAAAGGTCATAGACTACCTCATCACCCTGCAAGTCCGCAAAATCACGGGCAACTTTGTAGAGTTCGTACGCTTGTTGGGAATTGGTTTGATAAAAGGATTTAGGTCCGACTCTGAACCGAAGTCCCTCCATTTCTTCCTGGATAAAGGGTAATCCGGCGAAAGTTACTAACTCCAAATCGTTGAAGGTCTCGTTTCCTTTGGTGTTGATCACATAGAGTAGGGAGGTGATTTCGGGGAATTTTTTATTCAAAAACTCCATTACCGATTGAATTGACTCTGGGTCATTTTCTCCGAACTGAACAATTACCATTGTTTGTGAGGTACTAGTCGAACGGATAATCAGGTTCCGCAACAACCCTTTTTGATTTCGGATATCGTAAAAGCTGAGTTGATTAGCTCTTGCGAAAGCTCTGAGGTCGTTTCTTACTTCATTGGAAATTCCGCCTTGCAGGTAGCAATGCTCGATGTCGATGATCTTGTCAAACATCTTTGGGATATGAAAGCCCAAAGCGTTTCGTTCGAATTCCGCCCCGGAGTTGATTTCCTCGCGTGTCAACCAGCGGGAATTGGAAAAGGTGAAATCGAGCTTGTTTCGGTAGTACTGGGTTTTAGAGGAGCCCAAAATCGGCATTACTTCCGGTATGGGTACTTTGGCGATCCGCTGAAACTGATCCACCACCTGCTGCCGCTTATATTCTTTTTGAAGATCATAGTGAATATGTTGCCATTTACACCCACCGCAAGTTCCAAAATGTGAGCAAAAGGGTTCGATCCTGTCTTTAGAGTATTCGTGGAAATGGATGGCTTCTCCTTCCATAAACGAGCTTTTTCCTTTGGTAATTCGTACGTCCACCACGTCTCCCGGAGCGACATTGGCTACAAACACGACCTTGCCATCGTGATGCCCGACGCATTTTCCTTCGGAAGCGATCCGCTCAATTGTGAGATTGGTGACGACCTTGTTTTTCATTTTTCGCGACATGGCCGCAAAATTAGGGAAAAATGGGAAGACCGCATTTTGGGATTTAAATTCTGTCAATTTCTATCCGAATAGAACACCGATATTTTCGGCCAATAAATTTTCAAATTCCTATCTTAGCAGGTGAAAGTAGACCCATGAATCTCAAAGACAAAGTAGTGATCATTACTGGTGCCACCTCAGGAATAGGAGAGGCTTGCGCACTTATTTTTGGAAGAAAGGGAGCTAAGATTGTCATTACCGGAAGGAATAAAGAGAAACTTAACCGAAGTTCGAAACTGTTACTAGACAATGGAATTGAGGTTTTGTCTGTATTGGCAGATGCTGCGTCAGAGCAGGACAATAAGCAGATAGCCGAGGAATCGCTTGCCAGATTTGGTAAAATAGACATCCTGATCAACAACGCCGGGATTTCTATGCGAGCACTTTTTGAGGACTTGGATTTGGAGGTTTTCCACAAAGTAATGGATACCAACTTTTGGGGGACTGTCTATGCAACAAAATATTGCCTGCCGGAAATTTTGAAATCCAAAGGGTCTATAATCGGTATTTCCTCTATCAATGGATTCAGAGGTACTCCCGCACGCACGGCCTATACGGCCAGCAAATACGCTATGAACGGTTTTTTTGAATCCCTTCGCACCGAAATCATGAATCAGGGAGTGCATGTGATGGTGGTGGCTCCGGGATTTACTGCTTCAAATATCCGAAACAGCGCCTTGACAGCTGATGGAAAAACCCAGGGAGAATCCCCCCGAGACGAGGCTAAAATGATGACTGCCGAAGAAGTCGCCCAAGAAATCTTGAAAGCATCCCTCAAAAGGAAAAGAGACCTTGTTTTGACCAAACAAGGTAAGCTTGTTGTGCTATTGAACAAGTGGATTCCCGGGATCATGGATGGGGTAGTATACCGCGAAATGGCCAAAGAAAAGGACTCTCCTTTCAGATAAATGGTAGAATCCGTCTTTCAAACCTACCTAAACAGACTGACAGACCTTTCTTCAAAAAACCGGTCTCTCTATTTGCCCAAGTTGGAAGGAGCGGGAATGTTGGATATCCGGGAGTTTGATTTTTTAAATGGAGAGCCGGCTTTTGAGATTCTTCGAAAAGTAATTCAGGGCAAAAAGCTGGTTTCCTTGATTCCTGAGACCGATCCGAGAATCGGTGAGACCAATCAACTTTCAAGGAGCCTTTCAAAAATAAGTTTTCGGGAGGAATTGATTCGGGAGGAAACCGGCGCGGAGAACCTTTATCTGGCCTGGCCCTTTCTGGAAGGGAAATTGATCAACAGCCAACTTTTAAGGGCTCCAATCCTGCTCAGGCCAGTTGGCTTGGTAGTGAAAAATGGCCAATGGTGCCTGAAATCTGAGAGTTCCTGGCAATGGAACCCTGCCTTTTTGCTGGCTTACCGACATGCCTATGGAAAGGAACTTGACTTGGAATTTCTTGAGGAAGCGCTTCAAGATTTGTCTGAGGATTCGACTGAAGTCCGAATCCAGCTCACCAAAATCCTTTCCGAAAATTTCTCCATTCAACTTAGCTCGGCATTTTTCGAAGATCAAATCAATCCTTTCCCCCACTCCCAAATCATCTTAGACCAAAGCCGTTTTGAAGATGGCAGGCTGTCCCTGAAATCCTATGCGGTCCTTGGGCAGTATATTCAAAAAGACAGTTTTTTGTTTCGGGAGTATGAAGAGTTGATTTCAGAATTTGGTGATTATTCACTTGAGGACTTGTTTCTGCGGTTTTTTGCACCTGATGAGTCCGGGATAATACCACGGGAAGAACAGCTTTTTCCGGTTTTTCCGCTGGATGCATCCCAGGAAAATGTCTTGGTGAAAGTCAGGCAAGGGAAAAGTCTGGTGGTGGAGGGGCCTCCTGGTACGGGCAAATCCCAACTCATCGCCAATCTGGTCTCGGATTACATTGCTCGAGGAAAAAAAGTCTTGGTCGTATCCCAAAAACGTGCAGCCCTTGACGTGGTGTATGAGCGGATGGGAAAAGCGGGTTTTGGGGATTTTTTGGCCTTGGTTCATGATTTCAGGGCTGATCAGCGATTGCTTTTCGAAAAAATCCGCTTCCAGATCGAAGCAGTAGATACGTATCTGGATCAAAATCGGAGCATTGATTCCATCCACCTGGAGCGGGAGATTTCCCGCCTTTCAGGGACAATCAGTGTGCTTTCAGAGAAATTTGAAGGGTTGAGGAAAGAACTTTTTGATGACAAGCCCGCTGGAATGCCTATCAAAGCCATGTACCTCCATGCCAATCTTGAATCTCCGGCTTTAAAGGCTTCTTCACAACTTCTCAAACTGGACGCTGGCGAATCCATTGGATTTCAAGAGAATTTCAGGGTTTATCATGCCTATTCCCAAAAATTCATGGGAAGTTTTTGGGAAAATAGGCTGTCATTTGCTGAAGTCGAGCCTGCCGATTTTGGAAGAATTTACCAAAGCTTGCTCAAAATTGAGGAATTCCGAAAATTGATTCCTACGCAAGTTGATTTCAAAAAGTGGAAGGAAATTGTTTCCAAAAACTTTCATTCTGGTGACCAACTTGCACTGATCCTCCGGCTCAAAGCCTCTTTAAATCAGCTTCCAAATCCTGTAAAGACCCTTTATCTGACGTTTCAGTCTGGGGAAACCAAAAACCTGAACCGAATTCAAAACTGGCTGAGCCAAGCTCTGTTGGAAATTTTGGGATTGGAATTGAAGCTTTCTGATGATTCCGAAGAACTTAAATTGCTGGAGGAAGAACTTGCGGAGCTGAAAGCCCAATCCCAAACCTTTTTCGGAAAAATCACGGCAAGATGGAGTCAGTCGAAATATCCACTCAGCTTCCAGGCATTAGCCTCCAACGGCTTAAAATTTGGGCTCGATTCCTTGACCAAACTTGAGCAGGAGGTCAATACTGAGCTTCGGCTTAGGAAGGAATTTCAGGAACTTCCGGCAATAGCAGGACTTTCGAAAGGTGTTTTTTCCCATGAAACTCTTTCCGGACAATTGGATCAGGTTCAGAGGATATTAGATTGGCTGGGTTCGTGGGAGGCCAGTTCAGAACTTCAGGATTTATTGGATTGGTCAAGTCTGGATTTTAATGGGTTCGATTCCCAATTGTCGGAAATTCAGGGCTGGATGGAAGCTTTGGGAAAATCACTTCCTGGTTGGAAACTTTGGCTAAGTCCAGTCCAAATTCAGGAATTGCTTGGCAAAGGTCTATTGGAACTTGACCTCGAAAACGAGTTGATTTTAAATTCCAAACTGGCAGAACTTGTTGCCTTTGATCGGTTTCTAAGGGATTGGGGAATGGATAATCTGTGGCTGGCCATGGAATTGGAAGCTCATTTTCCTACTTTTTCTCTGGAATCAAAAGTCTCAGCCTTCCGAAACGGCTGGTATTTGGCCTGGATTGGTGAATTGGAGCGGCGACACCCTGTTTTGGCAGAAATGGGAGGAGTTAAGCTGAGTCAAGAAATGGAACAACTTAAAACTTCCATTCTTGAAAAGCGGAAAATTTCCAGACACATGGCCTTACTTCGCCTGCGGGAACAAGTTAGTTCAAATCTGGCCGTCAACCGTCTTGGCAACCGGACTACTTACAGAGAACTCCTTCATCAGGTCAGCAAGAAGCGGCTCCGTTGGTCGGTTCGCAAGCTGGTGGAAGAAATGGATTCCGAGGTTTTTCGGCTGTTGCCCTGTTGGCTCGCAAGTCCGGAGACTGTTTCGGCTTTGTTTTCCCTTAGAGGCAAATTCGATTTGGTCATATTCGATGAGGCGTCCCAATGTCAGGTGGAGCGTGGATTGCCGGCTATGCTCCGTGGAAAACAAGTGGTGATAGCCGGTGATTCCAAACAGTTGAGGCCATCTGACTTTTATCAGGTCAAATGGGAATCAGAGGAAGATGGGATGGAATACGAAGCAGAATCGCTGCTGGAACTTGCAGGTCATTTCTTCGAAAAGCAACAGCTAAAGGGACATTATCGATCTGCGGATCCTGGCCTGATTCATTTTTCCAACAGCCATTTTTACGGAAATCAATTGGAGACTTTGCCTGATTACCAAACGGTAAGGTTGGATACGACTCCATTTTCCTGGGAAAAAACAGAAGGGATCTGGGAAAATCAGGTGAATAAAGCTGAGGCCGATGCGGTGGTCGAAAAGGTGAAAACCATCCGAAATGAAGCCCCAAAGGATTCCATTGGGATTGTGACCGGGAATTATTTTCAAATGGAACTGATTCGTGAAAGGCTTTGGAAATCCGGAATTCAGGATGATGAGATCAAAGTCCGAAATATCGAAAATGTGCAGGGGGATGAGTTTGACCAGGTGATTTTATCTTTGGGCTATGCACCAAACCGGGAAGGAAAGCTGGTGACTAATTTTGGCCTTCTAGGAAAATCTGGAGCAGAAAATCGGCTCAATGTGGCGATCACCCGTGCCCGGAAACGGATGCATGTGATTAGTAGCATTGATCCGGAGGATTTCCGCCCTGGGCAGGTCCAAAATCCGGGATTGGTATTACTTCGGGAATTTTTGGGGTTTGTTAAAACTCAAAGCAAGAAGCGCAACATCCCTTCGCCAGAGGTCAAAGTGAAGGGTTATGAACTGGATTGGAGTTTGAAAAACCGGCTTTTGGAATCGGATTTGCCGTATTCCAAAGAGATTCCATCTACTGTGATGGACTTGGTGAAAAAGGATCCCGGAGGAAATCTGACTGCTGTCTTGACAGATGACCAGCGTTTTTTCAATGCACTTTCCGCAAAAGCAGCTTTGGCTTACCATCCTATTTTATTGGAGGAAAAAGGATGGAAATGGGAATGGAAGTGGAGTAGGCGTTTTTAGTGGATCCTGACTTTAGTGTCTTGGTTGGATAGGAGTAAATTATTTAAAATATTTTTTGAATGAAAAATCATTCGATAAATGAACTTTAATAAGTTAATGACTGAATATTAATTCATAAAAAGATTTTTTTACTATTTATTCATTTTTTCGATTTTTTTATTTTCCTTGGTTACGACCTCTCACTTCTAATGTCTTTTTTCAAAAGTATTATGCCCTTAGTCAATAGTTTGTCTCCTGATTTTCTCAGAAATAAATCACAAAAATGATTGATAAATCATTCATTATAATGTAATTTTGATTATTATGAATGAAATTTAATTCATGGACATCACTCAATTATCAGATATGGCAATTCTCCGTATGATTGGAGACTTTGTCAAAAAGAAGCGGATAGCCATCCAAAAGACTCAAGATCAGCTAGCGGAGGAGGCAGGGATGAGCCGCTCCACGCTCAGTCTATTGGAGCGGGGTGAAAAGGTGCATTTGCTGACCTTGATCCAGGCTCTTCGGGTGTTGGGGGAGTTGCAGTTGCTAGAGGCTTTTGAGGTTCCGCAGCAGATCAGCCCGATCGAATACATCAAGCTCCAAAAGAAGCACGAGCGGCAGCGTGTTCGTAATGCGGATATGGCCGCCGATAATCCGCCTTCTGAATGGTAATTGCTGCCGAAGTCTGGCTTTGGGACCGGTTGGCTGGAGCCGTTTTATGGGATGAAGGCCGGCAATTGGCCAGTTTCGAGTTTGAGGGGAGTTTCCTGAGGTCAGGCTGGGACATCTCGCCGGTGTTGATGCCATTGGCTCAGGGTAAGCGACTTTATTCATTTCCGGAGACTAGACGGGGTAGAGGTGATGCTTTTGATACCTTTAAGGGACTTCCTGGCCTTTTGGCGGATATGCTTCCGGATAAGTACGGTAATCAACTGATCAATGCTTGGCTGGTGCAAAACGGTCGGCCGACCGACAGTTTGAATCCTGTCGAATTGCTTTGTTTTATTGGCAAAAGAGGGGTGGGAGCTTTGGAGATCAAACCTCCCCTCCGGCAAGAGTCTGTCCAGGCAAGTTCCCTTGAAATTGAAAGTTTAGTAGGGATTGCCAAAAAAGTTCTGAATTCAAAATTGGAGTTTCGGACAGATCTTTCTCAGGAGGATGCAACTGCTCTTGCGGATATCCTCAAAATCGGAACTTCCGCAGGGGGTGCCAGAGCTAAGGCTATAATTGCCTATAATCCGGACACCGGCAAGGTGAAAAGTGGTCAGGTTGAAGCTCCGGAAGGTTTTTCCCACTGGATCATCAAGTTTGACGGAGTGCACGATTCACAGTTTGGAGCTACGATGGGCTATGGGAGAGTGGAAATGGCCTATTATCTGATGGCTATGGCCGCCGGAATCCAGATGAGTGAATGCCGGCTTTTGGAAGAAAACGACCGGGCCCACTTTATGACCAAGCGCTTTGACCGGACCGTTAGAGGAGAAAAAATCCACATGCAAAGCTTGTGCGGACTTAGGCATTTTGACTTCAACCAAGTCGGAATGTATAGCTATGAGCAGGTGTTTGAGACGATGCGGATGCTCAGATTGACCTATCCCGAGGCCGAGCAACTTTTTATTCGAATGGTTTTTAACGTGCTGACAAGAAACTGTGACGACCACACCAAAAACTTCGCCTTTCTTATGGATCAGAGTGGAAAATGGAGCCTTTCTCCGGCCTTTGATATCTGTCATGCTTTTCGACCGG
This sequence comes from Algoriphagus sp. A40, assembly GCF_002002735.1. Classification (GTDB taxonomy): domain Bacteria; phylum Bacteroidota; class Bacteroidia; order Cytophagales; family Cyclobacteriaceae; genus Algoriphagus. Next base: position 119,114 of record NZ_MUNY01000035.1, read on the forward strand.
GAAGCCTTTGGGTGAGTTCCCAGTCACTAACTGTGAATGGAAAGCGGGATAAATTCACCGATGGTGATTTCCTGGAAGTGGCCCGACAGATGAATATCAAGAAGCCGATTGAAAAGATAGAGCAAGTCAAATCGGCTGTGAAAAGATGGAGAGAATTTGCCGGGGAAGTAAAAGTGGAGAGCAATCTCAGTGATTCTATTCAGAAGACTTTGCTGGTTTAATCGTCCTTTGGCTTGGCTCCCGAGCTCCGCAGGCTGACCACTTTATTCAGAATGTCAAACCAAAAGGGTGCTCCTACAATTCCTGCTACAATCGAAAACAAAAGACCCAAGATCTTGTTGACCACCTCGCTCGGGCTAAGCTCTCCATCAGGTTTTTGCCATCCTATCGGAACTTGAGTGGCATCCAATTGCGCTTTTAAAGTCTTTAGTTCTTCCAAATTGACATTGATTTTTTCCTCCGTAGAAAGAGAATCAAAAGCTGCGGGATTAAGGTTCGGATCGAGAGATTCGATGTTTTCGGAGATTTGATCCGCCAAAGCAGCAGATTCGGCGGGATGATTATACAGATACTGAATGATGCGTATGGTGTCGATATTCAATGCCAAGACTACTCCGATCGAAATAGCAATAATTATCTTTTGCGTATTCTTTTTATAGGTGCCGGTAATCCTGAGCATTGCGTCGTTGAACCAGGCTTCAATCTCAGCTTTGACGAATTCCAAGTTTCCGTTGGTTTCTGAAATGATCTGAGCCAGTTTTCGTTTGAAATCTGCAGGCAGGAGTTCGGTAGTTTCCAGCGCCTTCAATAAAGATTCCGGCGTGTAAGGTTTTTCAGAGTCGTTGACCAAATCCAACAAAACTCCTGAAAATACTCTGCTTGGAATATAGCTGGCTTTTCTACCTGCGGCAGTCAGTCCATCCACCAGGCGGTGGTTAAGAATCTTTTCTCCCAGATTATTTTCACGGAAAGTATCAGTGAGCCATTTTTCGAGATTCTCTTCTCGTAAATTCAGACCGTTTGCGATGATTTCCTGAACGGTAGAACAAACAAGGGCGACCAGAAAGTAAATAAACAGCAACCCGATAACTAAGTTGAGAATGGCAGAAAAGTCCATGGGAAAGAAGATTTGAGGGTGAAAAATGAATCAAAAATCGTCTTTGAATTAAAAAATAAATACCAGTAAATCAAAGTGTTGATTTAAAATTGGCGAAAAAAAAGCTATAATGATCTGGACTTTTTTAGAGGTATCCGGCCAATTTGTAAATCGCAATTCCGATCCATTCTTTGAACAGCTTGTGCCAATAGGATATGGAGTCGACGTCCGGGTATATCAGTGAAGGAATATCATACTTGACATCGTGAGAATAATAGTCAACTGGAAAAGTCTCAGTTTTCAAACCTGCTTTATCAAAGCAGCCTTTGGCCCGGTACATGTGAAAAGCCGAGGTAACCAATATGAATTTTTGATCGGTAATGATGCCGTTTTGTTCCAGAAATGCTTTGGTAAACTGGGCATTTTGAGCGGTGTTTTTGCTTTGATCTTCGATCAGGATGTCCGATTCAGGCATGCCGGTCATGATCAGAAAGCGCCTCAAAACTTCCGCCTCGCTTTGTTGATTGACAGGATTGAGTCCCTGGCCTCCTGTGATGAGAATTTTTTTGATCTTACCCATGCGGTAAAGTTGAAGCGCATGGGTGATGCGGTCTGCACCTTTGTTGAAAAAAGTGCGGTCGTAAGCCGTTTTGCTCAGATTGGTTACTCCGGTAAGTACGATGCCGATTTCACGGTTTTCGATTTCCTCAAAAGATTTGAATTCAGGTTCCCAGGTTATTAAAGCCAGATTGGACAGAAAGGGATTGGTGAAAAAGAGCAGTAGCCCAATTCCGGACCAGAGCATCTTTTTCCCCCACTTTTTTCTTAGAAAAACAGTTCCACCTATGATCAGGATCAGTACAACTGTCAACGGCATGGCCAAAAAACTCAGAAACTGGGAGAGGTAGAAGAACATGGGTTTTGATTTTGGGCAAAGAAAGGTTGGAATGGTCAATTTTCAAATTCAATGGGCAATGTTCAATTTTCAAGTTGACCCTTCCTTGAAAATTGAGTTTGATCATCGATTATTGAACATTTTATTTCTCGCACTTCCATTTCATTAATGGGCCCCAGAAAGCTATTTTTGGGCATGAGTTCAAACCAGCCTAACCTATTGCCTTTGTTGCAGACCCTGTCTACCCAGCTTGAAGGCCCACTTCAAGTGGACAGATTGACCAAAACCCTGTATGCCACTGACGCTTCCGTGTATCGGGAGATGCCTTTGGCAGTCGCCTTCCCCAAGTCAATTTCTGATATTAAGAAGCTTATTAGGTTTGCCTATGATAACGGGACATCACTAATTCCCCGCACGGCTGGAACTTCACTGGCCGGACAATGCGTGGGCAATGGCATTGTGGTGGATGTGTCCAAGAATTTCACCCAAATCCTTGAATTCAACAAGGAAGAACGCTGGGTTCGGGTCCAGCCTGGTGTGGTGCGAGATGAACTCAACCGCTTCTTAAAATCTCATGGCTTGTTTTTTAGTCCGATCACTTCTACGGCAAACCGCGCCATGATTGGCGGTATGGTGGGAAACAACTCTTCAGGAACCACCTCGATTGTTTATGGGGTAACCCGAGATAAGGTCATTTCCTTGAATACAATTTTGAGCGATGGAAGTGAAGTTGTTTTTGGGGAAATTACACAAGATGACTTTGACCGAAAGTGTGGTCAAAAGGATCTGGAGGGTCAGATTTACCGACAGATCTTTGACGAACTCAATAATCCGGAAAACCGGGAAGAAATTCACGCCCAGTTTCCCAAAAAATCAATCCATCGCCGAAATACCGGCTATGCCGTGGATGAATTGCTGAAAGCGGAGCTTTTCGAAGGAAAAGAGAAATTCAATTTCTGTAAGCTTTTGGCAGGTTCCGAGGGAACTTTAGCTTTTACCACTGAAATAAAAATCAGTCTCGATCCACTTCCTGATCCGATCGAAATCGTGGTGGCGGCGCATTTCATCAGCATACATGAAAGCATGAAATCTGCCCAAGTGGCGATGAAGCATCCGACTACCGCGGTGGAATTGATGGATAAAATCATCCTGGACTGTACCAAAGAAAGTATCGAATACAACAAAAACCGCTACTTCGTCGAGGGCGATCCGATGGCGATTTTGATGATTGAGTTTCGGGGGAAAACCCTGGAAGAGGCAATGTCAAAAGGGGAGGCTTTGGTCGCAGACCTTAAAGCAGCTGGCTATGGCTATGCTTACCCGATCATCGAACCAGCCATGGTGACTTCAGCTTGGGCTCTCCGAGCCGCAGGTTTGGGACTGTTGGGCAATATTCCAGGTGATCCTAAAGCGGTGGCTTGTATCGAGGATACCGCTGTGGACATTGAAGACTTGGCGGATTACATTGACGAATTGGATGAAACCCTAAAGGGATTTAATCAAAATCCGGTGCATTACGCGCACGCCGGTGCTGGGGAGATTCACATGCGTCCAATCCTGAATTTGAAGAAAGCCGAGGATGTGGAGGAATTTTACCGGATTTCATTGGCTTCTGCCAAGTTGGTCAAGAAATACCAAGGTTCACTTTCTGGCGAACACGGAGACGGTCGCGTTCGAGCTGCCTTTATTCCTTTGATGGTTGGGGAGAAAAACTACGAGCTTTTACGCAGAATCAAATTCACCTGGGATCCCAAAAACATCTTCAATCCGGGTAAGATCGTCGATGCCGCTCCGATGAACAAGTTTCTGCGATACGAACCTGGAATGCATACGCCCGATCCGGAAACCATCCTTGACTTTTCATCTGTAGGCGGAATCCTTAGATTGGCAGAGAAGTGCAACGGTTCTGGGGATTGCAGAAAACTTCCGGGATCCGGAGGCACAATGTGTCCATCATACATGGCCACCCGAAATGAAAAAGACACTGTCCGCGGTCGGGCTAATACGCTTCGTGAATTTTTGACTTTGGATAAGAAAGAAAATATTTTCGATCATCCCGAGATAAAGGAGTCGCTCGATTTGTGTTTGAGCTGCAAGGGCTGTACGGCCGAGTGCCCTTCCAACGTGGACATGGCAAGCATTAAAGCGGAATTTCTTTACCAATACCAGAAAACCCACGGTGTTCCGCTTCGCTCCAAGGCCTTTGCCTACATCAATGAACTGAATGAACTGGGGTCTCTAGTTCCTGGTGTTGCCAATTTCTTCTTGAACAATTCCTTCACTGGCGGTCTGATGAAGTCGTTGCTGGACGTAGCCCCGGAGCGAAACCTGCCCGAAATCAGCCCGGTTAGCTTAAGAAAATGGTATAAAAAGAACTACGAATCATTACCTGGTCCAGCAAAGCCCATCAAGTCCGTCTATTTCTTTGTGGATGAATTTACCAATCACAACGATACTCAGATCGGGATCAAAGCAATCTCACTTTTGAAAAAACTGGGCTACGAGGTCAAGATCGTGGATCACGAAGAAAGCGGCCGCTCGGCACTTTCGAAGGGACTTTTGCCGAAGGCGAAAAAACATGCCGAAGCCAACGTCCGGATCTTCGGAAAGCTGATCAACGGAAATACGCCGCTGATCGGCATTGAGCCTTCAGCGATCCTGTCTTTCCGGGATGAATATCCTCGAATCGTGGGACCAGAACTGGTGGAGGATGCGAAGAAACTCAAGTTTCACGTCAAGCTGATTGATGAGTTTTTGGCCCAGGAGGCTGCCGCCGGACATATCAAGTCCGAGTCTTTTACCACCAAGCCGCAAAAAATCAAGCTTCACGGACACTGTCATCAAAAGGCGCTTTCGTCCATGATCTGGACCCAAAAGATCCTGACTCTTCCGGGCAATTATACCGTCGAAACCATTCCCAGCGGTTGCTGTGGCATGGCGGGAAGCTTTGGCTATGAGGCGGAGCATTACGAAGTTTCACAGCAGGTAGGAGAGTTGGTACTGTTTCCTGCGGTGCGAAAAGCCGAAGCCGATACCCTGATCGCCGCTCCCGGCACGTCTTGTCGTCATCAGATCGCGGATGGTACCGGCCGAAAAGCAAAGCATCCGGTGGAGATTCTTTGGGAGGCGTTGAATGTTTGAAAGATTCGAGATTTGATATTTGAAATTTGGCCTTGACTCTTTTGGATGACTTATTTCAGAGAGGAGATTAATTCCAGCGGAGTAAAAATTGGTAGATGTGGTTTAGCCATTTTGAGAAACCCTTTGTCACTGGTCACGATCCCTTGAATGTCGTTGGAGAGACAAATGAAAAAATGAATTGCGTCTTCAATGTCTTCGTGTTCGGATTCTACTGCGCTCATCACATCCATTTTTGATCCTTCGACAAGTTGGAATTTTCGGCAAATTACTCCAATAATCTCCTTTGAAACTTTCGATCCTTTTGCTTGAATAAGGTAGAAAGCGCAGGTTTGGATCACGGAAATCGTGACGAACCCAGCGATTTCCTGCTTGTCAACTTTTTCAAAAAGTGAATTGATGACAGTTTGATTTGGGCTTCTTTCCAAGAAAAAGTCAAGGATAATGTTGACATCAAAAAAGATCCTCATAGCCCCATTTTTTGGCTTTCGCTTTATAATACTCCTCTTTCCAGTCGTAGTCAGCGGGAAATTCCACTTTTGATTTTGGTAGAGACTTCATGTATTCCACCAGCGTCATCCCGTTGGGGAGTGTAGTCGGAGGCTTGAGGAGAGACTGGAAATGATCCTGAACCAAGTCAGAGACGCTCCTGTCTTGAGACTCGGCGTATTGTTTGATCTTCTCAAGCAGCTTTTCCTCGATGGTTATGTTCAGCTTCTTTTTCATTGGATACGCATGAATAGACAATTATACGTATAAATTGTTTTTGATATTGCTAAACAAGTGATTTTCTATAAGTTAAAGTTTGAAATTCAGTTTAAAGGTTCTTCAAGATTTTAAATCCTACGAGGCAACCTTGGAATTGCAAATTTCAAAGCGCGATCAACTCGGATCTACATCCACAATCCACCTCACGGACCGGAATTCAGGGCGGGACTGAAGCTCTTCCAGGATTTTGGCCAAGCTTTCTTTGAAGACGGTTTGGGTCGTTCCGCTTCGGTCCAACTTGATCATGCTTTCGTACTGGTATTGGTTTTTAATCCGTGCGATGATCCCTTTCTCCGGGCCGAGGACGATCTTTTTCACCGCAATAGTTGCCATCTCCCGGTGTAGCGCATGGGCAGCTTTCTCGGCGATCTTGAAGTCGGAATGTCGGGTGGTAATTTTCACCAATTTGACATAAGGCGGGTAGTAGAACTTCTTCCTGTCAAACATTTCCTGGCGAAAAAATTCAAAATAATCGCCCTTGATCACCTTTTCGAAAAGCTCGTTTTCTGTGTTTCTGGTTTGGATGACCACCTGACCCTGGATTTCTCTTCGCCCAGCCCTTCCAGCCACTTGGGTGATCTGCTGATACGCTCTTTCTCCAGCGCGGAAGTCAGGAAAATTCAAGATCCGATCCCCATCCCAAATCCCGACCACGGTCACTTTTCCAAAATCCAGCCCCTTGGTGATCATCTGCGTCCCGACCAAGATGTCTATCTGTCCAGCTCCAAATTCGTCCAAAAGCCGCTGGTACCCATACTTGTTTCGGGTCGTGTCCAGATCCATCCTTCCCATTCTAGCCTCGGGAAAAAGCAAACTCAATGACTCCTCAATTCGCTCCGTACCCATGCCCATTGTGGTCAGTTGGGTGCTTCCGCAGGCAGGGCAAGACTGGGGCACTTTTTCCTTGTAGCCGCAATAGTGGCAGCGCATTTCCTCGGCAAACTGGTGGTAAGTCAGGCTGACATCACATTGAACGCACTGACCCGTCCAGCCACAATCCTCGCACTGGATATAAGGAGAGTAGCCGCGACGGTTTTGGAAAATCAGCACCTGTTCCTGATTATCCAAGGCGGCCTGGATTTTCTCCCGCATTAGTCGGGTGGAGTCGAGTTTGAGCAAGTTTTTCTTTCGGTCGGCAGCAAGATCAGCCAAATGGTACTCTGGCATGCTGGCGTCACCAAAGCGGTGCTTGATTTCCACATAGCCGAATTTTCCCTGATTGGCATTGAAATAGGATTCAAAGGAAGGTGTCGCAGAGCCCAAAAGTGTTTTGGCCTGGTGAAAATAGGCCAGCATAGTCGCTGCATCCCGGGCATGAAATCTCGGTGCCGGATCAAACTGCTTGTAACTGGCTTCGTGCTCCTCGTCCACAATGATCAGCCCGAGGCTGTCAAATGGAAGGAAAATGGAGGACCGGACTCCAACCACAAATGAAAACCTGCCGCTCAATACGCCATTCCAGACTTCCACCCGCTCGTTGTCGGAATATTTGGAATGATAAACGCCCATCTGCGATCCGAAGACTTTTTTCAGGCGGCTGACAATCTGGGTGGTCAGGGCGATTTCCGGCAAAAGCATCAATACCTGTGAACCGCTCTCCATCACTTCCTGAATCAGTTTGATGTAGATTTCGGTCTTGCCGCTTCCGGTTACGCCATGAAGCAAAACTGTGGGTTTGCTGTCGAAATGGCCTTTTATTTCCTCCATGGAAGCTTGCTGTGTGAAAGAAAGTTCAGAAGCTTCCTTTTCAGGTTCCTCTTCTTGGAGTCGGTTAACCACCAGTTTGAAAGACTCGAAAACCCCGTTTTTAATCAGGGTTTTCAGGGAACTTTCCGAATCGCCTTCCTCCAAAAGCGTGGCTTTGTCCACCCCTTTTTCGTTCAGTTTTGGCTTTTGAAAAACCGGCACATCCCGCAGGTATTTCAGTAGGATCGATTCCTGTTTGGGTTTACCGGAAATACCTTCAAAAACTGCTTCCAAAGCAGATTTGCTTTCTGCAATTTCCTTTGTAAACCGAATTCTGGTTTCGACTTTAGGGGTGTACTTTTCCTGAACTTTTTCAAATATCAGGATGGCTTCTTTGGCCACCAGACTCTTCAAAATCGGATGAATTGTTTTGATTCCAAGGATTTTCTCGCAGTCTTCGTAGCTTATTTCTTCCTTGGATTCTAGGGCTTCGAGGATTTTTTCCTCCCTGATATCAAGTGGGTATTTGCTTTCCTCCCGGTCAAAATTAGGGTTGAGCTGGATTTTACTTTCGCTGGAAAGCCGCAATCCTGACGGCAATGCTGCGTGCATTACCTCTCCAATATGGCAACAATAATACTCCGCCATCCATACCCAAAAACGGATTTGTAGGGGATTTACACTGGGCTGAATGTCCAAAATATCCAAAATTGGTTTGGCCTCATAGGCCTGGGGCGGCTTGTTGTGGACTTTCCCGATGATTCCGGTGAGTACTTTCTTTTTCCCAAACTGCACGATGACCCGTGCCCCGATCTGAATTTGAGGCTTCAGAATTGAAGGGACTTTATAGGTAAACATCCTCGGAATCGGAACAGGCAGGATGATATCGGCGAAATTGTTTCCGCTTTCTTTTTCAAAAAAATCCTGGTCTCCAAACAAACTTTCCACCAATTCAGGCTAAATAGGGTAATTGAGATGCAGCTTCAGCCAAGGTGCTTACCGGTTTTCGGCAGGCATGATCGAAGCAGACATAAATTAAGGCATTTCCTGTCGAATCGGCAGTTTTGCCCTGAAGAATCGGGGCAGTTTCTGTCGGAAATTCTGACCAAGAAATGACCTGATTGGGGAAATAGGCGTGATGGAATTCATTGGCAAGGAGTTCTGCACCGTCTCCGACAATTGCGATTTCAGCAGTTGGGACGATGGATTCCAGTAGGAAATTGGCCCAATTGCAAAGAAAACCGGGTTCTTTCAAAACCAGATCCTTCATTCCTCCCAGCATTTTGGAGGCGATTTGGGAATAGTTTTCTTTGTAAGTGAAAAGCGAAAGCCGGTGGAGATTTCTCGCCATTACCGAATTTGATGCAGGAATCACATTGTCAAAAAGTTCTTTTTTGTTAGCGATGAGTTTTTCAGCTTTTGGGTTGTTGAAAAAGAAAAAACCGTCGCTTTCGTCATAGAATTGATCCAGACAAAAGTCTGCCAATTCCTTTGCGAAGCTCAACCAGGAAGCTTTTCCGCTAGCTTCAAAGGCCATCAAAGCCGCATGGATTACTGCCGCATAATCTTCCAGAAAAGCAGGAGTGTAGGCCGTTCCGTTTTTGTAGGAGCGATGCAAAAGTCCATTTACGATCATTTTTTCCCGGATAAATTCCAGGTTTCGGAGTGCCAGATCAAGCATTCGTTTTTCCCCTGTAGCATAAAATGCCTGGATCAAACCTGCACTCATCAGCCCATTCCATCCCGCCAGAATCTTATCATCTTTCCCCGGGAAAATGCGCTGGTTTCTGGTCTGAAGGAGTTTGGCTTTTACTTCATTCAGTTTTTGAACCAACTCCTTTTCTCCCAGATTAAACTCGGAGGCGATGTCGGCATATGATTCACTTTGGAAAAGGATATTTACGCCTTCCTCCCAGTTTCCGCCGGGCTTGAGGTTGTAGAGTTTGCTCAGCCAGGGCATTTCATCCGGCACCAAAGCTTGGAGTTCAGCATAGGTCCAGGTGTAAAATTTTCCCTCGACGCCTTCGCTATCGGCATCCTGAGCGGAGTGAAATCCGCCTTCCTCCTGAAGCATTTCGGCTTCCAGCCAATTGATGGTTTCGGTGACTTTTTCCAGAAAAAATGGATCTCGGCTTGCCTGATAAGCCTTTGCATAGAGTTCCAGCAGCTGCCCATTATCGTAAAGCATTTTTTCGAAGTGCGGAGCAAACCATTCCCCATCGACCGAATAGCGGGCAAATCCTCCCCGGAGCTGGTCGTAGATTCCACCCATTCCGATTTTTCTCAGGGTAAAAAAGACCTTTTCTTTCAGCTCTGGATTTTTGCTTAATAGCGAATAATCTAGCAGAAAATTCCAGATCGCTGGCATGGGGAATTTGGGTATCCGGTTCATCCCGCCCCATTCGGGATCAAACTGGGCGGTCAGTTTGGCGATGACTTCGCCCAAGTCATCGGGATCAAACTCCGATTTATTGACTACAATTCCGTATTTCTCGGTTTCACTGCGGCTCAGACTGCGGCCAAAGCCTTCGGCACTTTCGGCCAGCTGGTCTTCATGCTTAGCAAATGCATCGGCTATGTTGGCCAAGAGCTGTTTCCATTTCAGATTGGGGAAATAGGTGCCACCGTAAAAGGGCTTTTGGTTGGGCATCAGGAAGACATTCAGCGGCCAGCCGCCCTGCAATCCCATCGCCTGTACGGCATCCATGTAAATGTTGTCGATATCGGGCCGCTCTTCCCGGTCGATTTTGATGCAGACAAAGTGCTCATTCATCAGGTTGGCGGTAACCTGATCTTCGAAGCTTTCCCGCTCCATCACATGGCACCAGTGGCAGGCTGAGTATCCGATCGAAACCAAGATCGGCATATTTTCCACTTCTGCTTTTCTTAATGCTTCCGGACCCCAAGGAAACCAGTCCACGGGATTGTGGGCATGCTGGAGGAGGTAGGGGCTTTGGCTGTGGAGGAGGCGGTTAGACATAATTAATAATTATGAATTGAGAATTGAGAATTGAGAATTGAGAATTGAGAATTGAGAATTTCCTTTTTATTGGAGTTTCAACTGATTATTTACAGCAAGGACTTCTTGAGAAAAATCAAATTCACCGTCCAATCGTTCCAGCTTTGCTAAAAGGTTTTCCATGAATTTGCGATGGGCATCGGTATTTGGATTAAAGGGGCGGTGAGCAAGCTCCAGTTGGATTTTGTGGATCTCTGCGATTTTCTCTCTGGTTTCCTGAGGGAAAATTGCCTGTTGCCACTTTTCCCAAATGTAGTTTTCGGCCTCCTCGGTGGGGTGGATCAGGTCGGATTTGTAATAGCGGTAGTCCCGGAGTTCATCCATCATGATCTCGTAGGCAGGAAAATAACTTACTTGAGGATAGTTCCGCTCCAACCTGTCGCAGAGCACCCGAAGCAGGCTTTTGCTCAATTGATTTTCGGCGATTCCGTCTTTGATATGTCTCACTGGACTTACCGTAAGGATGATTTTTAAGTTGGGACAAGATTTGGAAAAATGGTTTATAACCGATGAAAGGCCCATTTCCATTTCTTCGAATGAAGACAGGTTTTTTTTGAAATGTCTTTGGGCTTGCTTGTGGCAGTTTGCAACTCTGCCAAAGGATTCATGCTCGTAAATCCAGGCTGTTCCCAGCGTTAAAATGAGATGGGTTCCTTGTTCGAGGTATGTTTTGGTGAGCTTTAACCTTTGTTCATATTTCTCTTTTAGGTCCTCTGGAGTCTTTCCTACCACATCCGAATGCGTGGAATAATGGAGAAAAAGCCCTTCCCGCTCTAGAATTCCACTTTCATCGATTGGTCGCAATTCCAGACTTTGCGCCAGCAGATCCGCCAAATTGAGTGGATGAAAGATTGTACCAAAGGTATTGATCAGGATGTCAAATTTGGAATCGGCCATTTTTTGCCCGATAGTTTGGGCAAAGCAGGAGCCCATGCTCAGGATTTTGCTTTGGTGGTTGATCGGAAAGGGAGAACCGGGAATTGGAAAATCGATAGACCAGCGCATGGGTTGAAGTTACTAAGAAAAAAGAAAGGCATCCCTCGGGGACGCCTTGGAGCGGGTAATGAGTCTCGAACTCACGACCTTCAGCTTGGGAAGCTGACGCTCTACCAACTGAGCTACACCCGCTTATTTCAGGTTTAAATTTAGGATTTCGGTGGTGATTTTTGCAAGTTGATTTTCAAATAATCCCAAGTTCTCCGCACATCCTTTTCACCTGCAAATCCCCGAATCCATATTCAGGAAGCTGTTTTTGAAATTCTTTGAATATCGTTCCAAAGTCATTTGAACTTGACTTTTTGATGATTTCCGTCAAAACAGTTTTCGGCTTTCCTAAAAAATCCCCAAACGGGATCATATCCCTCCATGCTTCGACAGCCAATTTTAAAAATGGAAACCGTTCTTGAAACACGCTGGCAATTTTATGCGCTTCATAGACTTCCTCTTTTTGAAAATGTATCCAGATTCTGGCCAGGATTTCCATTTCTTTCACGTTCAAAGCATGTGCTTTTGTATCGTAACTATCTACCAATTCACTTTCTTTCAATTCGCTGAAATGGTAGGGGGAATCAGGGTAGGGAAGTACCAAAAAGACCTCGGCATGGTGATCCTTGAGGTAATTCAAAATAAACCAGAGATTGACCTGACAAAAGAGATCTTCTTCAAACCAGAGGTAAATCTTTGCTCCTGATGGGATGAATTTGATTTTCAGTATTTCCTCATAAGAGTTTTTTCGATAGTCTACTTTTTCACCCCCTGAATAATTTTGCTGAATAAATTCGGCTCTTACCTGCCACAATTCCTGGGTTGGGGTGGGATTTACAGGGCCGTCTATGAGGCATTCCCTGAAGATGATTCTTTCCCCTGGGATGGATTTGGGAAAAATTTCCGCGAGGGCATCTCCATTTAAAATATGAAAAATCATTTAGTAATGCTGTTTTAGGTTATCGTGTGAAGTTAAGGATTCCCAAAAGTTGGTTTGAGATTTTTTCAACAGCTCTTTTAAATAAATTTTGAATCGCATGTGATTTTTTACAGCAATCAGAGACTAATTGATCAAAAGCTAATTCATGAACCGCGAGGACGAATTTATTCAACTCATTCACGAAAACCATGGACTGATCTACAAGATCACGTCAATCTACACCCGTGATCGGGAGGAGCAAAAGGACTTGTATCAAGAGATCGTCTATCAGACTTGGAAGTCATTTGAACAATTCAAAAAAGCCTCCAAACCGAGCACTTGGCTCTATCGAGTTGGGATGAATACAGCGATTACCAATCTAAATCGGTCGAAGAAACGGGTAGCTGCAGTGCCCATGGAAGGACTTGAGTTGGATTTTGCGGATGAGCTGGATTCGGCAATGGAGGAGCGGCTGAAATTACTCTATGCCGAAATCCGAAAGTTGGGATTGCTGGATCGGGGAATTGTCTTTCTTTTTTTGGAAGGGAAAAACCATGAAGAAATCGCCGAAATCGTCGGAATCAGCAGCAGTAATGTGGGCACACGCCTTTCACGGATCAAGGACAAGCTTAGAAAAGGAGTTCAAACCTACTAAATCAACGAAACAATGGAACTCGATGAAATGAAATCCCTCTGGGAAAATCTCAGTGGAAAAGTAGAAAATCTGGAAAAAATCAAAAAAGAAGAACTTATGAAAATGACTGAAAAGAAATATCAAAATCGCTTGAGTAGCATCTATTTGCCCGAAATATTGGGGAGTGTGATCTGCTTTGGATATGCTGGATTCTTTGTTTTCCAAATAGCAAAACTGGAGTTGCCGATCAACCAAATACTCGCAGTATTCAATACCACGGTTATGGTCATCCTGCCGATTATCAGTTTATGGTCTCTTGCTCGGCTCAACAGACTTAAAATCACCGATGAAAGTCCTTCTGTTTTGGTGGAAAAATTCAAAAAGGAGAAGACCTTTTTCTGGAAGTTTCAAAGGTTTAATTTGATACTTTCTGGGCTGTTTGCGATCAGTATTTTGCCTCCTTTGGCAGAATTATTTGGCAAAAAGGATCTGGTACTTCAGCCTACCTTTTGGTTGGTGTATGTGCCGGTGGGTTTGATTTGTATTTATGTTTTCGGTAGGCTAACCTTCCGAAAATACGACAGATCACTAAAGGAAGCGCAGCAACTGATTGAGGGTATTGCTTGAGTCAGACCGGCCAGGTTTCTAAAACCAGGCAGGTTTTAGCTTTTTGGACTCGAGTATTTTTCCTTGGTATGAGTAAAGGAATTTTTGATCATTTCCCTAAGCACCGGTTCGTTGATGTCGGAGAGCTTGTTGACATAAATGCAGGACACGCTTTTTTTGAATTTTCCCAATTGGGGCAGGAGACTTTCGGATTTCTGATCGTCACAATCCAAGAGATAAAGGGAAATGGCAGCCTTTCTTGGAGAAAATCCAACTATTGGAGCATCTCCTTCATGGCCCGAGTTGTATTTGTAGTGATATGTTCCGAAGCCTATGATGGTAGGCCCCCACATTTTTGCTTGTTCGCCGGTGATTTCTTCCATCATTTGCTTCAGAGCGATAGCATCTTCGCGTTTTTTTGGACTTTCTACCGCGTTGATGAAATCGTCGACGGAGACTTCGGTGGGTTTGGTTTTGGTTTCGGCCATGGCTATTCCTGATAAAGTTCGATTGGCAATCCGTCAGGGTCGGAGAAGAAGGTAAACTGCTTTCCTGTTTGTTCATCCACCCGAACCGGCTCTGACTCAATTCCTAATTTACTCAAATCTTCCGCTGCTTTCCCAATGTCCTGAACTCCAAATGCCAGATGCCGCAAACCGCAGGCTTCCGGACGGGACACTCGATCAGGAGGGTTGGAAAAAGAGAAGAGCTCAATGACGTATTGCCCTTTGAGTTCCAGATCGAGTTTATAGGATTGCCGCTCTGCCCGATAGACTTCCCGGATAATTTTCAGTCCCAAGATCTCCGTGTAGAATTGCTTGGAGCGCTCATAATCGGAGCAAATGATGGCAATGTGATGGATGGAAGTGAGGTTAAGCATGTTTGGAATAGAAGATTGAGGAATTACCAGTTTGAAAAATGGGACCTATTTGTAGCAAGCGGGGAGCGTATTTGACATTTTTTACTTTTGATCAGGTGTTAAACAGTGTCAAAAATTTCTAGTATGAACGGCTTCGACTCCGCTACCAATGACGAGATAATATTTATTTTGATTTTATTCAATTATCGAATGTTTATTTTGTCTGGTATACTTCCATATTCATTTCTGCTGCAAGCTTGAGAACATATTTCTTTTTC
>NZ_MUNY01000060.1 GCF_002002735.1 Algoriphagus sp. A40
ACCTGGCCAAGTTGGGTGTGGTATTGGATACCCTTTCTGAAGACCAGGCACAATACATCGGCGTTGAGGTTCAAGGACCATTCAAGCCTGAGTATTACAGATATTAATTTGAGTAAAAGTTGCTTAGAGAGGCCCTGGAGAAATCCGGGGCTTTTTTTGTGTCAAAATTTTAAAACAAGCTGATCCACGCCCGCAACTACCAATGGCAGTTCGATCCGGCCAGACTGCCGGAATTCCCAAAAGGGGAGAACCTGACTTCAGTGATGGCTCAGGCAAGCTTGATTTGTTTTTGGAATAGGCAGGAAAATTAGCAGCAAACAGACCTGGCAGGTTTCAAAAACCTGCCAGGTCTAAACCTAAAGGCCCTGGAGAATTCCAGGGCTTTTTTTTGTCAAAATTTTAAACAAGTGAATCCACTCCAGCAACAACCAATAGCAGTTCGATCCGGCCAGTACGCGGGAATTCCCAAAAGGGGAAAACCTGATTCCCGTAATGGCCCAGGCTAGCTTGATTTGTTTTTGGAATAGGCAGGAAAATTAGCAGCTAACAGACCTGGCAGGTTTCAAAAACCTGCCAGGTCTAAACCTAAAGGCCCTGGAGAATTCCGGGGCTTTTTTTGTTGGTAAAGTGGTCTAAAATTATAGGTAACAACACTCTGCCCTCAGTCTGTCCTCACACGTTCAAGAATACCTATCCCAACGAACCCAAGATAATCCGCCTAATAATGTTCTTTTATAAAGAATAATATTTAAGAAATATGTTCACTATCAATGAACAATACTAGATGCAATCCGATCTCCTGAAACGACTGCTGCTAGACCAGAAAGACCATAGTTCCGCCTCTTCGGCCTACCGTCTTCAGTATTCCTTATACCTCATTTACCCAACAGCTTCTCTATTCTAACCATCATCTCATCCTTCTCCTTAAGCATTCGCTCATAAAGAGCAATTTTTTCATCATGGAGTTGAATAAGTTTTTCTATTGGATTCACATTAAAGGTTGGAGAATTGCCGGTATTTAAAAAAGATCCATGATTAAATGTGTTTGAAATTACATTTACCGCTTGCTCCTCATCAAATTTCTGGAAAGCCTCAACAGGAATTCGTAATATCTCACCAACCTGACGGAGAAGTTCTTCTTCTACTTCCTCTTTTTGTTCAAGAAGGCTAATCTTTTTTTGAGACCAATCTGAACCGAGTTCGTGTGCCAAGGCCTCTTGTTTGATGCCCATCATCTCCCGAAAACGCTTGATATTTCTGCCGTGGTGAATTTTCTCGTTCATAGTCTAGTAATAATTGGGAAAATAGGAATTTCCCATATATAAGAATAAAACTAATTTATTCCAGTCTGCCGATTAACGCAAGTTTGAGAGAATTTTGATTGACAATTATTGTCCTTTTATTTTTTCTTTCAACTTTTTCCGGTTTGCATTCGAATATTTTATTATGTATATCCGCTTTATACCAGTAACGAGATCAAGAGTCTAAAATCTACTATGAAAGACCATAGTTTCGCGTCTTCGATCTGCGGTCATCGGTCTTCCAGCCCCAAAAGAAAAGGGAATCAGGTTAATGGTTCAATTGCGCATAATCATATATTTTAATCCCATTTTATTCTAAATATGATTATTTGCTAGTAAGATCTAATCTCAGGGACTCTCCGGTCTCCGGTCTTCCAGCCTTTTTAAAAGAGAAAATTTGTTTTGTGGCAGCCTAGCCTGTATCCAAAATTCTAAATCATTCCCTTTTAGAATAGTCTATTCCACTATGATCTAGGAAATTGGCATCAATAATCCTGCAAACAATCAGTTTCAATAAATCTAAAACTTTGATTTTTATGCTAACATTAGAAACTAAGTATCACCAAGACGAAATATTCGACTCGTACCTTGCCTCAACTCGTGATGTTTTTTTATGGGAGATACTTCAGGGTTGGATTGTGTTTTTATCTCAGCGAGATAAGTCTCCTGACGAAATCAGCCAACGACTTTATTTCTTCGAACTGCTCTCCAATCATCTTCAAATTGCTCAAGAAGAGTTTGATCTCATTCGTCAACAGAAAGTGGAAAGGCAATCAGATACTTCATCTCAGCTCCAGTAGAAAAGAACGAAAAAAAAATTATTGTCAAGTTCAAAATTGACCTATACTCGACCTAATCAGCGATTAAAAAACCATCCTACCAACAAAACAAGAATATTCAAAGCCCCCTATATCCCATTGTAGATTCGTCCCAAATACGGGGTTTATTCGGGCATTATATCGGGTATTTTCCCAGGTTTAAGGTATTTACACCGATGCATTTCTATGCAACATCCGCATATTCCGCACGTTTGCCTGGAGCTAATACTGCCTTTTTTGATCTTTCGATTCATTAATACCTTCACTTTAAATCAACAAGGCTATGGCAAAATTAGTCAGTTTCGGAGGCCTTAGACCCAAAGGAAAATCAGGAGGGTTTACCTTCTATGAACTGGATGGACAAACGATTATGAGAAGCCTTCCATCTCCTAATCATCGCAACAAAACGCATCCCACTGCTCTCCAGTTACTCAACCGGCAGCGCTTTAGAGAAATCAATGCATTCCTCAAGCCAATAAAAAAGGTTTTGAATTTTGGTTTCCAAAATGATTCCACCCATAGTAAGAAGGGAATTCATTGTGCCTTCGGGGAGCTGGTTCAGAAAGGATATAATTTCAGACAAAACCCTCGAATCGACCCTGCCTATCTGAAAATCAGCAAAGGGCCTTTATTGGGTCCTGAGGATGCTCAAGCCAATCGAGTTGAAAATCAAATAGAAATCACTTGGGCTGATAGTTCTGGAAAAGGGACCTCATTTATTCCGGATTACAGTATGGTATTGCTTTTTCACCCAGATACGGGGGAACACCATTGGAAAGAAAAGGCGGGTTCTAGGGCAAGTTTATCTGTTGCAATTACCTTATCTGAGAAAGATTTAAACAAGTCTTGGTGTGTTTATTTGGCATTTTACCGAAAGACGAGTTCCAATCCTTACTTATTCTCAGATTCCAAGTATTTGGGGAAAGTGTGATTAAATTTTCCCTTTTTCCTGTTTTTCCAGAAGCCGGACTAAAAATACAATCCCCAAATTATTCCGCGAAAATTCCCTTTGGACAATAATTTTTATTGGGAATAGAAATGATTAACAAAGGGGTCAAGGGGGATTTTCCGTCCGCCACGGCGGATCGAGTGGCTTTATTTCTCAACCTCAGCCGCAGAGAGTATCCCTACTCACGGCTTTTCTGAAAACCTTTTTTTGAAATTTACCAATCCATTAGTTACAACTCTTCCGTTAATCTAAATTCTCAACATCGGTTAATGAGCTTTTTGAACAATTAGGCGATGGTTGGTAAGCATGCCTGCACTGAGCTCGTCGAAGTTTCGAATCATTCAACAATTCAACAATTCAACAATTCAACTCTTAAACTCTGAACAATCCCAATGCTCCCCGGTATTGACTTTCTCGTAACCACTATACTTCTGCGCCGAGGTCAATGACCCGTTTTAATTTACTTTGGGTTTCGCTACGCTTTACGCGCCGCTATAATCATTTGACCCATTCTGGGTTATTTTTCACCATGACTTCATAATTTGGATTCCATTGATCGAATGCTATCAAGGCCATGTTGTAAATACAAATGCTCGAGTAGGAGGGAGCGGTGGGCGGATTTGCCCCTGCCAGCAGCAGGCTGGAGCGAGCCAGTGTTCGGCCGAGTGCGGCAGGAGCCCGGATAGCTATCCGGGGCTTCGTCTTGACCTTTTGGGGCAAGCCAAAGGGGCGAAGATATAAGAACAATTGACGTTCAAAAAGTTTCTATCAAGGATACGAACCACCAGTTATCCTGCTCTCAGAATGTAAAACCATTTACCTTCGCACTATTAAAACGGCACCAAAGCACCATCAAAGCGGCATCAAAGCGGCATCAAAGTAGCATCAAAGTAGCATCAAAGCAACATATAAGCTAGGTTTTGGATACCCCTGGGATTCGTGTCAAGTCCACAGATTCCACAGAATCCACAAATTCCACAGATTCCATACTTTCCACAAATTCCACAATCGGTTTGATTTTTCATTCCCTGCCCTCAGATTTGGTCATGTTTCACTAAAAACCAATTGAACATGGCAATACAGGCAAGATTTCTAAAAACCGAAGGAACTGAAGCCGTTGTTCATGTACACAAGAGCCGCAATTTTCCCGCAGACCTTATTCTCTTCAGTAACGATCAGGGCTGGACTTTATTCCAATGTACTACCATCTACTTTCTTTGGCTAAGCTTAATACCCACCATATCCTTGCCCGAGGTAAAAGGTCATTTTTCATTTTTTATGGAAGCCATGCTTCCTCCATGGTCATTTTCTATTGTTGGGATTTGTTCCATCAATAGGTTCTTTCTGAAGGAACTATCAAAGCACTCAGCCCTACCCATGGTTAGGATCATGCTACTTACTGACTTGGTCCTCCGACGCGGATCGAATTTTTCAGGAAACCAAATTTCCATCTTTAGATTAGCAAGTCGGTAATCTGAGAACCCTACAACCGGACAACCGGACAACGCGCGGCCGACAACAGGACAACCCGATGCTTTGACTTCGCTCAGCTCAGGCAACCGGTCAACTGGTTAGGTATCCGGAAAATAAAGCATCAAATTGCCGGAACTCCTCCACAATCTGCTTATTTTTTCTTCATTGGCTTCGATTGAATTCCTCCGCATTCCTGACCTTATCTATGGGAATGAGAATTTTTATTGATTTTTTTATATTGGATCAGATTTTTCCCTCCTTTAACATTCTAAGGAACCATTTAGGCCAAAGGAAGTTAAATTGGTAACCTTTTTTCTTTTTTCGGGTTTAAATTCTGGATAATTCATGATCTTGGATAGTGAAATTTTTCGGCAAGTTTTTAATCCATTTCCATCAATTTTGAAAAAAAAACAGGCAAAGGAATTCTCTCTAAAAATTTCTTGCACTATAAAAAATGGTTTTCAAATCGTAAAAAACCACCTTTGAATTAGAATTGACTAACTGTTGCATTTTTCAAAGAATAGGGATAAAAATTATTTATTTGTTAAAAACTAGGTATACTAATTGCTGACCTGTAAATTTGTTCTGGCTTTTGGCTTTTAAACCAACCTATTATGTACTTTCTTTTAGCTGCCCTCACCTCTTTTTCGGTGGGATTTTTAATTACTCCAATCGTTATTTCAGTTCTTACCAAGGCTAAAATTGGAGATGCCCCAGGCGGACGGAAAATCCACAAGAAATTTACGCCCTCCATGGGAGGGATCGGCTTTGTCCTGTCTACTCTGGTTTCCATGGGAATTTGGGCCTGGCAGTTTCCACTACCTGATATCAGGTACCTATTGGGAGCCATTGCCGTGATGTTTTTTGTGGGTTTACGGGATGATATGGTCGAACTCAAAGCCAAGCATAAGTTGGCGGGCCAGTTTGTTGCTGTGGTATTGGTGGTTGTGGCTGGCGATATCCGGATTAGAGATTTCCATGGATTTCTGGGACTTCATGAGATTCCCCTACTAATTAGCTATGGATTCAGTTCATTTGTTCTTCTGGCGCTCACTAACGCATTCAATCTGATTGATGGCTTGGACGGACTTGCAGGTACGGTGGCATCAATCTCTCTCGCTCTGTTGGGTGGCTGGTTTTATGTCCAGGGACTGGAAAGTTTCGCTGTCCTTAGCTTCACACTATTAGGCGGTGTATTGGCATTCATGATTTTCAATTGGCATCCTGCAAAAATATTTATGGGGGATACAGGATCACTTACATTGGGATTTGCCTTGGGGAGTTTAGTAGTGGCATTTATGGAATATAATGCTGCCTTACCTGTGGATGCATTCCTAAAGCTTGAACCTTCATTCACTGCAGGCATTGTCCTGATGATTTACCCACTTTACGATATGGCAAGGGTGTTTACCCGAAGAATTTCGCAGGGAAGACATCCTATGACTGCCGACAAAAGTCATATCCACCATTTTCTGATGAGGATGGGTTTGAAACACAATCAAGTCGCTTTGACATTAGGATTTTTGCAGTTGATATTAATTTTTTTGGTTTTTGCCCTAGGAAATTTTTCAGACAATATCGTATTGCCAATCCTTTCTGCAATTGTCCTTTTCCTGGGATTCCAATTGGATAAAGTGACGGTCAAATTTGTAAAAGAAAAAGTCAGAAATTCTCCTAGAGTATTGGAAACAAGGCCATTACATTCAGGTAAGAAAATTAAAATCAAGCTTGTCGAGCAATCTGTGGAATCCGGAAATATGAACCTCAACTGAACCAAATTGTTCGATAGTTAATAGAAAAAAGCCCGACTCCGGGCTTTTTTTGTTTTTAGTGGCTGTGAATTGGGTTTGGTTTTTGTGAATATTGTGTTAAGTTTAACCGAGACTCATTGTCACCCCTGATTCGAATGGCTTACACACTTCCTCTTTCTTTCCCGGTTTTTGACGGAAACGAGAGCTTGTACATACAGCAGGCGATTAATTCTGGTCACCTGGCTACCTATGGGGAATTCATCAATAAATTTGAAAATAAGCTTGCCCGCCTTACCAAATCTCATCAGGCGGTTGCCTTGAATTCTGGTACCTCTGCCCTTCATCTTGCACTTCTGCTATTGGGTGTAGGACCTGGAGATGAGGTGATTTGTCAGTCTTTTACTTTTTGTGCTTCGGCCAATCCCATTGTTTACCTAGGGGGGAACCCCATTTTTGTTGACAGCGAAGAGGAAACCTGGAATATGTCTCCTGAGCTGTTGGAAGACGCTGTGCTAAGCCGGATTGCCTTGGGAAAAAAACCTAAAGCGATAATAGTAGTTCATTTGTTTGGGATGCCTGCAAAAATGCGGGAAATCCTGGAAATAGCCGAAAAGTATTCCATTCCGCTTTTGGAGGATGCCGCCGAAGCCGTTGGAAGTACCTACAGGGATACCAACTGCGGTACATTTGGAAAAATCGGCATATTCTCTTTCAACGGGAATAAAATCATCACTACTGGGGGTGGAGGTGCCCTGATTTCAAACGATGTCAGCGTTTTGGAAAAAGCAAAATACCTCTCATCCCAGGCAAGGGAAGAGTTACCTTATTACCAGCATTTGGAAATAGGCTATAATTATCGAATGAATAATCTGGCAGCATCGATTGGCCTTGCCCAATTGGAAAAACTGAATGGTTGGGTTTCTAAAAGACGGTTGATTAACGAAAGATACCGGATACTTTTTGAAGATTTTCCGGGGATCAAGTTTCAGCCGGAGCTAGAAGGATCCAATTCCAACTATTGGCTGACCACTATACTGATTGAGGAGAAAGAGACAGGCTTTTCAAATGACAAACTTCGGATTATGCTTTTTAAAAAAGGCATTGAATCCAGGTTTTTGTGGAAGCCTTTGCATTTGCAGCCGGTGTATCATGGGGTACCATTTTATGGCGGAAAAATAGCCGAAAAATTATTTTTGAAAGGCCTGTGCCTGCCAAGTTCAGTGAACCTCACCTTTGATGACCAGAGAATCATTGCAGAGATCATTGAAAAAGAATTGAGCAAAATTTCCTGATGTGAATTACCCCAATTTTTGGAAAAGGGTTTTGGACCTGGTACTTTCCGTTTTACTGTTTTTGCTGTTATCACCGGTTTTCTTAATTCTGTATTTTATCCTCAGGATACATTTTAAAAGTTCTCCATTTTTTCTTCAGGTAAGGCCAGGAAAAAACGGGGAGCCATTCCAGATCATGAAGTTCAAGACCATGTTGGATAAAAGTGAGTTGGATGGGCACCACAATTCGGATGAGAAAAGGATCACCACACTTGGAAAGCTGATAAGAAAGTCCTCTCTCGATGAAATTCCACAGTTACTAAATGTTCTAAAAGGAGACATGAGTCTGGTAGGACCCAGACCACTTTTGCCAGAATATCTCCCCTTATACAATCCTGAACAAGCCAGGAGGCATAATATAAAACCCGGGGTGACCGGCTGGGCTCAGATCAACGGAAGAAATGCTATCAGTTGGGAACAGAAGTTTGAATATGATGTTTGGTATGTTAATCACCTTTCTTTGGGGCTGGATTTGAGAATCCTCTTTCAAACACTCTGGAATGTACTTAGAGGGAAAGGGGTCAGTCAACATGGGCATGTCTCAGCTGGCAGGTTTACAGGTTCCGGGGATTTAGCCAGGGAAAATGTTGCAGAATTTTGATTTTTGGCAGGAAAAAATTTAAAACTTTCCTTTCTACTTGTATTCAATGTGTGTTATAAGCCCTGATTACCCTTCAGACTTTGTAGCAAGGACTTATGAAACAAAAAAAACCTTCAATTTGAATATTGGTTCCCCTATGGCGGATACGGTTACTTCGAAGACTAATTGCTTTTAACTTTGTCTGCCAAATATTCTCTTCATCCGAAAGAGCAACATCTTTTCCTATTTGAATTGTGGATTATCAAATGATATTTTTTGTAAATTACTTATGTAAGAATAGAACGAATTTCCCAACTCTAAGTGATTCAGAATATTAGATGTTATTCTGTCCCCGAATTCTTCAATATAAAATGAGTACAGTCCCTTCCAATGCCGGATTATTGTAATATTTTTGAATAAAATTAAAAAATCTGATTACTTTGTGGTTTGATAAGCAAAATATAGTGGGTTTTCCTGTTTTTGTCGATTTGATACTATCTCTACTATGAATTTTTTATCCAGGTTAAAAATCCTTCCCAGATGGATAATAGCCACGCTTGACTCTTTGATCCTCTTTTATTGTTCGCTGTTTGGATACCTGGTTCGGTTTAATTTTGAACTGGAACTTATCGAGCAATACGATGCATTTGCAGGAAGTTTCACTTTCATGGTTGGCGGCCTTTTAGTGATGCAGAATACCCGGAGCTATGAAGGGATTGTCCGCCATACAGGTTTTCGGGATGGTTCGAATATCTTTAAAACTGTCCTGATCAATTTCACACTTTTTCTTTTCCTTAATTTTTTCCATGGAAATTTTCTGAATGACCGATTTCTCCTTCCTACTTCAGTTCTGATTATTGCAAGCTTGTCAGCTATGTTTATGCTGATATTCTACCGCTTTTGGTTAAGGAATTGTTTGTTTATCTGAAAAATGGCTTTGCCGAAAAAGAGCTTAGACAAGGTGTGATTTTCGGTGCCGGAGAAGCTGGGATCATTGCACAAGAAGCGATTAAAAAGGACAGCAAAACTCACATGAATATTGTGGCTTTCCTGGATGACGACTCTAAGAAAGATGGAAAAAACATTGACGGAAAGCGGATTCATAAAGGTTTGGAAGACCTTGAAAGACTCGTCAAACTTTTTAACATCACCGATTTGATTATTGCAGTCAGAGATCTTTCCGTGTATCGGAAAAATGAAATCATCGATGAATGTCTAAGATTGAATGTTTCAGTTTCCATGGTGCCACCTGTGGACCAGTGGATCAATGGAGGACTAACAGCAGGCGCCATTCGCGAAATTAAAATCGAAGACCTCCTTAGCAGGGAGCAGATTCTTTTGGATAATCCCAGAATTGAGCAAGATCTCAAAGGTAAAATTGTTATGGTAACGGGTGCTGCAGGATCCATAGGTTCTGAGCTTTGCAGGCAGATTTCCTATTACCATCCCAAACTGATCGTAATGCTTGATATTGCTGAGTCACCTCTGTATGATATCGAACAGGAATTCAAGGAGCAACATCCAGGTTGTTCTATAAAAATTATCCTCGGGGATGTGAGAAACAAAAAGAAGATGAAAGAAGTCTTCAAAGAATTCAAGCCTCAGGTAGTGTTCCATGCCGCAGCCTATAAGCATGTGCCAATGATGGAAAACTATCCCGAGGAAGCTGTCCATTCCAATGTAATCGGTACGAAAATTTTGGCGGATTTGGCCGTTTTGTCACAGGTTGAAAAGTTTGTATTTGTTTCTACTGACAAAGCAGTAAATCCAACCAATGTTATGGGTGCCAGCAAAAGGGCTGCGGAAATGTATGTTCAGGCATTGAATCAATACTTGGATACCAACCATAAAAAATACCACACCAAATTCATTACCACCCGTTTTGGAAATGTGCTGGGCTCTAACGGCTCCGTAATTCCACTTTTCAAAAAGCAAATCATGAATGGTGGGCCAATTACTGTGACCCATCCTGATATCACCAGGTTTTTCATGACAATTCCTGAGGCCTGTCAATTGGTTTTGGAAGCAGGAGTAATGGGCGAAGGTGGTGAGATCTATATTTTCGATATGGGCGAGCCGGTAAAAATATTGGATCTCGCAAAGAAAATGATCCAGCTTTCAGGGAAGAAAGTGGACACTGACATCAAAATTCAGTTTAGTGGATTAAGAGAAGGTGAAAAACTCTTTGAAGAGCTTTTGAATGATTTTGAAATGGTCAAAATAACCCACCATCCTAAAATCAAAATCGCCCAGGTATCCCCTTCATCCTACCACAAAATTGATGGTCAAATTGAGTTCTTCCAGGAATTGATCGGTAAAAACAACGAAACTGACTTGGTTCGACATCTGAAATCACTGGTTCCGGAATACATTTCCAATTCATCCAGATTTGAGGTTTTGGACAGAATGAATTAAAAAGAACCAAGAACCAAGAACCAAGAACCAAGAACCAAGAACCAAGAACATTTTATTAGGCAAGGCCGCTTTTTTAGAAGAGCGGCTTTTGCTTTTAAATGTATCCACAACTTTGCCGACATTAAAAAACACTTGAAAGGATGACTTCATTAGAGGTTGTTTTTTTCACCTCTTCCGGTTTCTGTCTCCGGTCTTCTGTCTTCTGTCTTCCGCCTTATCAATTTTCAGCCCACCTTCGTATCTTCGCATTGATTTAAGGATAAACACCTTACTATGAAAAAGACCTTCTCCCTCCAATTGAGCCCTGAAGATGCTTACGATCCGGATAATTTTGAAAAAGCTGTTTTCAAAAAAGCCGGAGTAACTCCGGATACTTCCCACGCCTTCGTCCGGCAAATCCGCAGATCCATCGATGCCAGAGGCAGAAAAGTGATCGTCAATGTGGAGGCAGAACTGTTTCTGAATGAAATTCCGGGTTCCCTGCTCGATCATGCTCCTTCCTATCAATATGTTTCCAATTCAGAACCTATTGTAATTGTCGGAGCGGGGCCTGCAGGGTTATTTGCTGCGCTTAGAGCAATAGAACTTGGAGTCAAACCCATTGTACTGGAAAGAGGGAAAGATGTCAGAACCCGCAGACGGGATCTTGCGGCCATAAATAAAGAGGGAATTGTAAATCCGGATTCGAATTATTGTTTTGGAGAGGGTGGGGCAGGTACTTATTCAGACGGTAAGCTCTATACCCGATCCAAAAAAAGGGGGGACATCCGTAGGATCATGGAGATTTTTGTGGCTCATGGAGCTACGGAAGATATTCTGGTGGATGCACATCCCCATATCGGAACCAACAAACTGCCACTGCTTGTATCGAAACTTCGGGAAAGTATCCTAGAATCGGGAGGAGAAATCCATTTTGAAACCAGAGTGGATGATCTGATTTTAGAAAGGGATGAAATCAAGGGGATTGTTACCCAAAACGGAGATCAGATTAAAGGCTTGGGTGTAATTTTGGCAACAGGGCATTCCGCCAGGGATATATTTCATTTGCTGGACAGGAGACAGGTTTTAATAGAAGCCAAACCCTTTGCTTTGGGTGTCCGAATAGAACATAGCCAAAACCTGATTGACAGGATCCAATATCACTGCGAAGTAGATCGTGGTCTTTATTTGCCTGCCTCTGCCTATTCATTGGTTCAGCAGACAGAGTTTCAGGCTAAGCAACGGGGTGTATTCAGTTTCTGCATGTGTCCGGGAGGATTTATCGTCCCCGCTGCCACAGCTCCTGGAGAACTCGTGGTGAATGGCATGAGTCCGAGCCGAAGAGACAGTAAGTTTGCCAATTCGGGAATGGTGGTTTCGGTGGAACTTGAAGATTTGCCTGAATACCACAAATTCAGGGCCCTGGCCTCCCTGCATTTTCAGGCGGATGTTGAAAAGAAAGCTTTTGAAATGGGTGGGAAGACGCAGGTGGCCCCTGCCCAACGAATGGTGGATTTTGTCAACCGCAAAGTGAGCTCTTCCCTCTTAGATACTTCCTATCAACCTGGTTTGGAATCTGTAGAAATGCGGGAAGTGCTTCCTGATTTCATTTCTGCAAGACTTGCTATGGCGTTTAAGGCATTTGGTCAAAAAATGAAAGGCTACCTGACCAATGATGCCCAGATTATCGGGGTGGAAAGCCGAACCTCCTCACCTGTAAGAGTTCCAAGGGATCGGGAATCCTTCGAGCATCCGCAGATCAAACGCCTCTATCCTTGTGGAGAAGGTGCAGGATATGCCGGCGGAATCGTGTCTGCTGCCATGGACGGAGAGCGATGTGCTGAAAAGCTGATCGAAGCTTATGTAAGAAAATAGCGGAACAAAAGTCTTCCGTCATTTGGTGTCAGTAAAACTTTTATACCATCCATAAGTTTTACCTTTATCCATGGAATTTGCCATTGTCGATATTGAAACCACCGGTGGAGCACCTTCGGGTGGAGGGATTACTGAAATCGCTGTTTTGATCCACGATGGAGAGCAAATTGTCCATGAATTTCAGACCTTGATTAACCCCGGCCATCACGTCCCAGCCTATATTACTGGACTCACTGGGATTGACAACAGCATGGTCAGATCCGCTCCGACTTTTCAGGAGATCGCTGATCAACTTTGGACACTTTTGGACGGGCGGATTTTTGTGGCCCATTCGGTCAATTTTGACTTTGGATTTATTCGGGAGGCTTTTCTAAAAACAGGGAAGGAACTCAATTCCCAAAAACTCTGCACCGTGAGGCTTTCCCGAAAAGTTTATCCTGGATTGGGCTCATACAGTTTGGGAAGGCTATGTGAAAGTCAGAAAATCCCGATTTTGGCGAGACACAGGGCAATGGGAGATGCCAAAGCCACAGCTTTACTGTTTGACCGAATGATGAAGGAACGGCAGGAAGTAATATTTTCCTCGCTGAAAAAAAACAGTGGCGAGGCATTTCTACCACCGCATTTTCCTCTTGGAAAGTTTCGTCAGATTCCGGAATCATGTGGGGTGTATTACATGCTGAATGCCAAAGGAAAAGTAATTTATGTGGGAAAAGCCCTGAATATTCGGGACCGCTTCAAGGGACACTTTTCCGGCAGGGATTTACCTCATCTCAAGCAGCAGCTAAAAGGGGAAGTGGTGGATTTACAATGGCAACTGACCGGTTCTGAGGTAATGGCGCTGTTGGTCGAAACTTTGGAAATCAAAAGGCTTTGGCCACAATTCAATTCAGCTTTAAAGTTGCCCAAGGCACTTTGGGGTTTGTTCCATTACCAGGATGGTTCGGGATACCATCGGTTTCAGGTGGCTAAATTGACCAAAAACCTAAGACCTCTTGAGACCTTTTTTTCTTCTGATGAGGCTCTTCAGTTTTTAAAATCCGGGATTGAAAATTACCGGCTTTGCCAGAAACTTTGTGGTTTGAGAAAGGTGAGCTGTGAAGTGGTCCAAGACCAAAATTGCCTTGGGGCATGCCGTTCTGGCGAAAACCCGGATTCTTATAATCTTCGTGTGGATGAGTTTATAAAACTGATCCATGAATCAAAAAAAGATCTCATGCTGACTTTACCCGGAAGGGAAGATGGGGAAAAGGCATTTTGTTACTTTGAGGCGGGAATGCTCAGTAGGTATTCTTTCCTGAAAAGAGAAGAATTCCCAGATCCAAATGAACTAGAGACGGTCCCCAAGGTTCCTGAGACCTTTTATATTTTGAGGCAATTTATCCATCAGATTTCCCCTGATCAGATTCGGGTATTTGCTGGTCAGTGAAGTGTTTTTGGGTTGTAAATTCTAAACTATTTTTCAGTTCTGGCAAATTCCGAAATCCGATATCCGAAGTCCCAAATCCAACATCCAACATCCCGCTTCCAACAATTCACCCCCATTCTCCCTCCAAAACACTGTAATATATTGTATCCCTTCTCCTGCCATGGGTCATCAGCGTATGGCTTCTCAGAATTCCTTCCTCTTTAGCACCGAATTTCAGCAGGGCCATACGGGCCGGCATATTCAGGACATCAGTTTTGATTTCAACCCGCTTAAGTTTCAGTTCCCCAAAGCAATAATCCAACATCGCTTTTTTCATTGCCTGGTTGATTCCGGTTCCCCGAAAAGCCTTGCCCAGCCAAGTCCAACCAATCTCTACCCGTTGATCTCTGGCTGAGTAATTCCCAAAAGCAGTTGTTCCGGCTATTTTTCCTGTTGCTTTTTCAATCACAGTAAACTGATCCCGCTCTCCGCGAAAATGAGGTTCAGCCCATTTGTCAAATTCCTCAGGAATACTGAGGTCAAATGTGAAATAGATCCACATTTCAGGATCTCCGGTCAATTCCTGAAGCAAAGCAAAATCCTTCCGGGACATTGGTCTCAGCAGGACTGTTTCATTTTCCAAAACCAAATTAGGATTGAGCATCAGCCAAGCACTTCTTTGATTGCCTGATTGTAAAGGGCGATTTCCTCGACTGTCCCGGTGGAGATTCGACACCAGTCATTCAAGGGAGGAAACGGACGACCGATGATGAATCCTTTTTCGGCCATTGTTTTTCCAAGTTCTGCGATATCTCTTCCAGCCTGGAAAAACACAAAATTGGCGTGGGACTCCAGGTAGGGAAGTTTTAATTCATCCAAGGTTTCGATGATCATGGATTTAGCTTCGGCATTTTTTTGCAGGGCAAACCGGTAAAAGTCTTTGTCAGACAGTGCAGCCTTTCCAGCTTCAATCGCCATAATATTGGTATTGGCTACGACACGATCCTTCAGTTTTTTGGCTAGCTCAGGTTTGGCAACGAGATATCCCATCCGGATACCTGCCAACCCATAAACTTTTGATAGCGTGCGGGATACCACCACATCGTGACCTTTTTTGACCAATTCTATCATGCTTGGATAGTTGGGTTCGGTGATGTAATCGTAATAGGCTTCATCGCTGAATACTACGGTCCTTTTGCTTACTGTTTCGCAAAAATCCAGAACTCGATTCGCAGGCAAAAGCTTGCCTGTGGGATTGTTGGGATTGCAAAGAAAAACCAGGCTGGTTTCATAACTGACACGCTTTTCGATTTCATCCAAATCAAAATCCAAATCTTTGGTCAAAGGGACCCAATTGATCTCTGTACCCCAAAGCTCGGCATATTCCATCATGGACAGGAAAGTAGGGGCGCAGGTGATGATTTCACCGCCTTTTCCAAAAGTGATTCCTGCGACTTTTAGACCTTCAGTAGAACCGGCCACCAAAACAATGTAGTCTTCTGGCACTCCTTCTTTTTCTGCAATCATTTTTACCAACGCCCCATTGTAGCCCCAGGGATATCTGCATCCATTGTCGAAGGCTGCAGTCATTGCTTTTCTCATGGATTCCGAGGGACCATAAGGATTTTCATTGGACCCAAGCCTGATAGGACCGGCCATTGGACGGGGATTATACTTTTTAATTTCGGCTGCACTCAGGGAAGATACAATCCCTGCACTCCCTAATAGCGCTAAACCGCTTCCCATGGAAGTGGTTTTTAACCAATCTCTTCTTGATAGACCCTTCATTGTATCTGTGTTTTGATTGTTAAAATACTAAGGTTTTGCCAAGAGTTTTAGAAAAATTTCATTTTTGGCAATACTTTCTTTAAAGGAAGTTTATAGGGTGAAATTAATCTGAAAAATGTTTTTATTCTGAAAATTGATTTTTTACAGAATAAATATTTAAATTATTCCTAGCACAATTAACCCTAAATCCAGTAAAACATGAAAAAGCTTTTAATGCTCTTGGTTTGTGGGTTGCTGTGGGCGGGAGTTCTTAAGGCCCAGCAAACTCAGTATATGGTATTCGAATTCATCAAGGTGGAAAAAGACCAGCTTTTTGATTACATCGAGTTCAAAGATCTGATGGAAAAAGTCTATCGTCAGGCACTAAACGATAAGCGAATTAAAGGTTGGGATTTTTGGTCTCTCCAAAATGGAGGAGACGGAGGTAATTTTCAATATATCATGGTGACCTACTACGACGATCCTGTCAAAATGATGAATGGCTTGGATGAAGAATCATTAAAAGAATACACCAAAATCGCATATCCCCATCTTAGTGAAAGCCAGGTTCAGACTCTTTTTGAGCAATCCCTGTCCATGAGGGATATGCCAATGCGGCTTTACATGCGGGAAATTGTATCCACCGATGACAACTTTCAGTTTAGGCCTGGGGTTTTAGCATCTTTTGACTTGATGAAAGCTGTGGAGGGCAAATTCAACGATTATGAAAAAGCCGAAATTGAAGTGTTCAGACCTATACACCAAAAAAGGATCGAACAGGGAATGATGGGACATTGGAGCTTTTTAAGAACAGCACTTCCTCAAGGTTCAGAAGCCAAATCCACCCATTTGACCATGAACATGTACAAGGATTACATGCAGTTTTTCAACGCACAGGCGTATGAGGACCTATCTCAAACTGCCGAACAACGAAATGCTGTAAATGAAGGTATTAACTCCAGAGACCAAAAATGGATTTATTTGGCAACCCTGGAAAATGTAGTTAGATGATAGTCCGGTTTGACTATTTCGCAAGAGGCACTCGAAAGGGGCCTCTTTTTTTTGGGCTTTTTATTTCAGCTTGTTTGATTTGGCAGATTCACTTCGGGTCATTTCTTTGTTCTCTTTGATGCTTTGTGTTTCAATCCTTTGTATTAACCCGAAAATACCGAAAAGCCATCAAGCCCAAAATCGGCCCAATGACCAGCCATCCCAAAAACTCCTGTGGTGAAAAATACGCCGATAGGTATTGATTGGCCTGTATGCTCAGGATCGTAAGTCCAAAACCGATACAATTCACGATTGTCAAGGCCGTTCCCCGATGTTCCGGACTTACGCTTTGTGCTACCAAGGTTGAAAATTGCGGTGAATCTGAAACCACCAAAATCCCCCAAATCAGGAGAAATGGAAATATCAAACCGCTTGGGATTTCGGGAAACAAAATCAACAATGCACCACAAATCCCTGAACCGGCCAGGCTGAAAAGTGCTACTTTTTCACTTCCGATTTTCCCTGAAATCAAACCTCCCAAAACACAGGAAACTCCTCCGGCAGCGATAATCAGGAAAGTCCAAAGAGAATTTTCAGTTCCGATTTCGCTTCCCTTTTTTAGCCCTTGGATGAGAAAAGGAAGAAAAGCCCAAAACGTGTACAGCTCCCACATGTGTCCAAAATATCCGGAAGCTGCTCCACGAAGAGCCCGATTGGAGGCCAAGTTTGGCAGAAGTTTTAAATCAAAAACTGGGTTGGGCTTTCGGTTAGGGCCGTTGGGTACCAAAAACCCAACCAAGGCTCCACCAGCCAAAGCTAAGCCGGAGGTGGTCCAAAGGATGGCCTTCCAGGAAATTTCCGATCCGGTGGCTTTTAAAAGGAAGGGGAAGGCTGTCCCAAAAACCAAAGCACCAACGAGAAAACCCAATGCTGATCCCAGGCCTTTTTCGAAATAGTCAGAAGCGATTTTCATTCCCACAGGATAGATTCCTGCGAGAAAAAATCCAACCAAAAACCGAAAGCCGAGGACTGAATCGAAGCTCAGAGGAATTACTGTTAAAAGAAAATTTGAAAGGGAGGCTAAAACTGCACTCAGGAAAAAGACTTTGGACGGTGAATAGCGATCTGAAATAGCCCCGAGGGCATACAAAAATGTTCCGACGATAAATCCCAACTGAACAGCAGTTGTGACCCAGGTAGTCATTCCGGGACTTGCGAGTCCCTTTTCAAATTCTGGTGCGGCAACATTTCCTGCAAACCAAAGCGAAGTGCCAAGAAATTGAGCGATTACGATCAAAATCAAGGCACTTCGGGAAGAAACATTTTGAGGCATCAGGCCTTTAGAATTGACTTTATTCGGGTGATTTCCTCGGGACTGAAGCTGGTGTTTTTCACTGACGCGACATTATCATCCAATTGTTCAGGTTTGGAAACTCCAACCAAAACAGAAGTTATTCTGGGATCCTTCAAAAGCCAGGAAATTGCCATTTGGGCCAAAGTTTGACTTCTTTCCTTTGCGATTTCATTCAGTTTTCCGATCATTTCCAACTTCTCCGCTGCAAGTTGTTCGGGCTTCAGATAGCGGCCGTCTTTGGCAGCACGGGAGTCAGCTGGTATGCCCTTCAAGTATTTGTCCGTCAGCATGCCCTGCTCGAGTGGAGAGAAGGCGATGCTTCCAATTCCCTTTTCACCCAAAACATCCAATAAACCTTTCTCTACCCAGCGATCGATCATGCTGTAGCGGGGCTGATGGATTAGGAGCGGAGTTCCCATTGATTTGAGGATATCGTAAGCTTTTGCGGTGTCTTCGGCACTATATTGGGAAATGCCGACATATAATGCCTTTCCTTGGCGTACCAATTGATCCAAAGCACCCATGGTTTCTTCCAGGGGAGTTTTTGGATCAGGTCTGTGATGGTAAAAAATATCGACATAATCCACACCCATTCGCTTCAGGCTTTGGTCACAGCTGGCGATCAGGTATTTTCTTGATCCAAAATTGCCATAGGGTCCCGGCCACATATCCCATCCGGCTTTGGAAGAAATCAACAATTCATCGCGGTAGGGTAGAAAATCCTTTTGTAGGATTCTTCCAAAATTTTCCTCGGCTGAGCCAAAAGGTGGACCATAATTGTTTGCCAGATCAAAATGGCAAATCCCCAAATCAAATGCTCTTCTCAGGATTTTTCTGCCCAAAGTCAAGTCAGCATTATGTCCGAAGTTATGCCAAAGTCCAAGACTGATTTCGGGAAGCATTAAGCCGCTTTTTCCGCAATAGCGATAGTTCATCTGATTGTACCGATCCGCGGCTGGCTGGTAGGGAAGGAGGGGATTGTGGTCGTTGATTTGCATAGGTTAAACAGGTTGATTGATTTTAAGCAAACCAAAGTAAGGCAAGAATGGCTGATATCAAACCGATACCCAAAAGCAAAAGCCAGCTTTTCCAGATATACTTGATCCAATCGTTGTATCCTATGCCTGCAGCTGCGATTACTGCCATCATTCCGCCGTTGTTGGGAATAATCAGGTCCATTAACCCGGCAGGATATTGATAGGTTAGGACTGCGATTTGACGGGAAACTCCCAACAAATCAGTCAATGGGCTGGCTAGAGGAATGGTTAAAACAGCTTGGCCTGATGTGCTTGGAACGACTCCATGAATAATTCCCTGGCTGACGAAAATTCCAATGGTTGCAAGTGCGGTAGGAAGCGATTCCAAAGGGGAAAACAAAGCCTGGATCAGCGTGTCGATGACCTGGGCTTTTTCCATGATCAAATACACGCTCCTCGCCAGTCCCACGATGATCCCTGCAAAAATCATCTCTCCAAATCCCTGAGAATAGGCCCTGGCGGTACCATTGAGGCCCATTTTTCCGATTAAGCCGGATATTATCCCAATGACAAAAAACAAAACAGACATCTCATTGTATCCCCAGTCTTGTTGGATTATTCCCCAAGGCATAATAATCATTCCTGCCAGGGTCAGGCAGAGAATCAAGCCGTGCGATCCGGAGATTTTGACGGGTTTGAATTCTGCTTTTTCTAAGGTTAGGAGCTTGGATTTTCCCCAATGGATGTGAAAACCTGTCCAGACTGCAAACACCAAAACCAGGAAAATCACCCGATAAACAAATCCCTGTGAGAAATCCACCTCGGCAATACTTTGTGCCAAAAGGGATCCAAATGGATTGATCGGAGAAAATGATGCACCTACCACCGCGGAACCCAACGAAAGTGAAATAGT
This sequence comes from Algoriphagus sp. A40, assembly GCF_002002735.1. GTDB lineage: Bacteria > Bacteroidota > Bacteroidia > Cytophagales > Cyclobacteriaceae > Algoriphagus. The sequence continues at coordinate 19,882 of NZ_MUNY01000060.1, forward strand.
CGCCCGGATGTCATAATTGATTTTTTTGGCTAGAAGGACCAAAACCGGAACCATTGCAATGACTTCTTCCTGCATTCCGAAGCTTGCCCCGCCCAAAAAGAAGAAACAGCTGAAAATCACCAACAAGAGGGATTGGGTATTTCGGAACCGATAGACGAGGGCTTCTATTCCTACCTGAAGGGCACCGGTTTTTTCGATTACATAAAATGCCCCACCGATCAGTAGAATCAATACCACAATATCAGCTCCTAGAATTATCCCTTCGGGAATTGCCAAGCCGGTTTCATAAAGACTTATGTTTCGATCTTCGGTCAGTTGGTAACTTCCTGAAATGACAATTTCCCTGCCCGTTTCCTCATCCAAAACCCTTTCAAAGCTTCCCGATGGGATGATAAAAGTTGCAAGTGCTGCCAGCAAAATAAAGCCCAGCAAAATGATCATCGGATGGGGAAAAGAAAGTTTCATTTATTGAAGGCTAGGGGTTCAATAGTTTGAGAATTCCGCTGGAAATCTGTTTTCGAAAGTCAAAATTATCTTCGGCATTGGTGACCAGAAAAAGTGCTGTTTCCATCTCAGGAGAGTAAATAACCAGGGAACTGAATCCTCCCTGTTCTCCAAAGTGTCCAATGAAATCAATGTTGTTGAGGGTGATTTTCTGGAATCCTGCCGGTGTTTCGGATTCGTTTTGAAGCCAAGCCAGTTCTTCGCTGAATGCACCCATAGGACCACGGCTGATGTGCAGCAGGGCTTTGGCCAGATCTTCCGGATTGAGGACTAAACCTGAAGAAGGCGAAGGGTAATGATCCAATTTGAAAACCCTGGGTTCTATCCTTTTCCAAAGAAAAGTCTGTTTGTATCCATGGGCTGTTTCTGATTTTCCGGGAAGTTCGGTGACGAATCGACTGCTCTCCATTCCGCCAACAGTCAGGGTGTTTTCCAAAATCAGATCCTCAAATGGGGTTTTTGAACTGACTTCCAGAATATAGCCTATCAGGTCAAAATTGGCATCCGCATAGTGATATTCTGTTATTTTCGGATCGGGTAATGAAAGATTGGTAGGTAGGTTACTGAGTTTTCTTTTTTCAGCATTACTGATGAAGTTGCTAAAGCTCCGGCTATCTGAAATTCCCGAGGTATGGATGAGTAGTTCACGTAGGGAGATTTCATTGAATTCATTGGGAAGTTTTTTGTCCTTCGGTAAAATGGAATTGAAGGAAGTGTCTATGGAAATTCCGTTTTCCAAAGCAAAACTTGCGAGGCTGAGTGCCGTGAAGAGCTTTGAAACTGAGGCAACTGGCAGTATGCTTCGTAAGGTCAAAGTGTCTTTGGACTTTAGGTTTTCGAAACCGAAAGCCTTCAAATAGGTCACTTTTTCATTTTCAATTATTCCTACAGCAAGGCCTGGAATCAAAAATTGACTGAGACTTTCGGTAAGGAGGGAGTCGATTCTATCATATTTGGTTTCAGGAATGGAAACCGGCTTTAACCTGACTTTGGGATAGCTTCGCCACCATTCCCAACCCAGAAACAGCAAGAACCAAAATGCCAGACCCCAAATAGAATATTTAAATTTTCTATTCATTGTGGATCAAAGGGCTGAATTCTTAGGATTTGGCACGGATTCGATGGGTTTTAACTAACTGCTATTCGAAAATTTTTGGAGTCTTTTTCAAAATTGGAAAAATCAAACCTCCAATTTTGTCTGAAAGAACCCGAATTAATGACTCTGTTTATTCAGAATCTTAAGGTAATTGAAAATTTGTAATAGTAATGAGTTGGTAAACAGTCTGATCGACCCCTGTTTTTGGAACGAAAATCCATTCACTCAGGTATTGAGGAGGATTTCTGACAATAATTTCATCCCAACTGTTGCCTTTTCACGGATGAAATGAACTTTATTTTTTTGGGGAATATCTGGGGCTTGGGGATCTATGAGAAATTTTTTTGCTTGTTGGGGAACGTAATCAATTAGGCTTGCAGCCGGATAAACTTGCATTGAAGTACCCAAAACCAGAAAAATGTCAGCAGTCTTGGCAATTTCTATGGCTGGGTTCATCATTGGAACTGCCTCTCCAAACCAGACAATAAATGGGCGAAGCTGGCTTCCCTTTTCGCATTTGTCACCCGGTTTGATTTCCCAATGATCCAAAGGATAGATTAGCCTGGCATCGAGTGAACTTTGGGCTTTTGAAAGTTCGCCGTGGAGGTGGAGTACATGACTCGAACCAGCTCTTTCGTGGAGGTCATCGACGTTTTGGGTGATGATCTTTACCTCAAAATGGTTTTCGAGTTTTGCCAATGTTAAATGGGCCTCATTGGGCTGACATTCCCGGGCTTGCTTCCTCCGCTGGTTGTAAAAATCCAAAACCAGGTTTCTGTTTTTTCGCCAGCCTTCGGGAGAGGCCACGTCCATAATTTCATGGTTTTCCCAGAGTCCATTACTGTCTCTGAAAGTAGAGATTCCACTCTCAGCAGATACTCCGGCACCTGACAAAACCACAAGTTTTTTCATCGTAGAAAAATAGGACTTGAAATTTACCCCAATCCCAAGAAATTCTCCAAAATACTTTGGATGAATTGGGACCGGTTTTCGGAGTTAAACAAGTGGGTTTTGAAGTGAAAAGTAAAAGAAAAATCCCTGACTTTAGGCAGGGATTTTTTCTCCTCAGTTTAAGCTTTACCTCGAAGCATTAGGTTCCAATACATATAAGGAAGACCGTATTTTTTTAAAAGCCACATGCTGTATTGTTCATTTGTAGTGTCTACAAACTTGGAAATAAGGGGATCACTGTCCCTGATATTGTCGTATTTGAACTCGCAGAGTACCATTTTACCATACCCTGTTACAATGGGGCAGGAGGAATATCCTTCATAGAATTTTTCACCGACTTTTCCTGATTTCATCAATTTCAACAGGTTTTCCACCAAAACAGGGGCTTGTTTACGGATGGCAGCACCAGTTTTTGCGGTTGGCAGAGAAGCGACATCGCCCAGAGAAAAGATATTCGGGTACCGCAAATGCTGCATCGTATGGATGTCCACATCTATCCAACCCTTTCCCGGACCCTCTTGAATGGAAACTTTTGATTCTTGGATAAACTTCGGTGCAGTCTGAGACGGAGCAAGGTGAAGCATGTCGTAGTGAATTTTGATCTCCAATGCTCCGGCCAGCTCCTCACCAAGTGGGTTGCCTTCCATAATGGTACAATTGCTTTCGCCCGGTTTGGAATATCGGAACGTGATTTCCTGATTTCCCGGGTCGATTTTCACCGGTGCATAAAATGGCTTGAAAATAATATTCCGGTCGTGTATGATTTTGTTCAGGGTTTTTGCAAAATCCGGAACTCCAAAAATCACAGTTCCCGGTGTGGCATAGAGCACATTTGTTTTGTCCCGAACCCCTGTTTTTCTGAAGTATTCCTCAGCCAGATACATGATTTTCTGGGGGGCTCCGCCACATTTGATCGGTGTGGTTGGTTGGGTGAAGACTGCATTTCCGCCTTTGAAATTCTGGAGAACTTCCCAAGTATGTTCAGGATCGGTATAATTGGAGCAGACCACGCCTTTGTCCAAAGCTTCAGTCAATCCGGGCAAAAGCTCCGGGGCCATTACCAACCCCGGAACTGGGATCAAAAAGTCGTAAGTGAACTCTCCTGAATGGGCGGTGGTAACTTTGTTTAAATCCGGGTCGATTTCGGTTGCTTTATCCTTAATCCAATCCACACCTTTTGGAATGTAATCTGCCTCTTCACGCTCCGTTTCTTTGAAATCGAATGCTCCCGCACCCACCAGCGTCCAGGCAGGCTGGTAATAATGCTTCTCTGAGGGTTCGATAATGGCCATCTTCAGGGAGGAGTCTTTTCGCTTGAGCTGAGCAGCGAGGGTTATTCCGGCAGTTCCGCCTCCGATGATCAAGATTTGATAATGGTTCATGTTTTGGTTTATTAGTCTCCGATGAAGGTAGTGCGAGTACAAATGGGGGAAAGTGATATTAGTCACGTACAGGGCTGGTTTTCAATAGGATTCTCCGAGAATGGTATTTGGGATAGCCTGTGTGATTTTTATCACTAACTTGACTTTGATGAAAGAATCATTTTTGTGCATAATCTGAAAAAATGACAATCGATAGGCTCAAACAAGCGCTACCCAACTTAACCGATCCCAAGCTTTTGCAGGCAATCCTTGACCAAGGGCAAGAAATGAGCTTCGAACCAGGAAAGGTGTTGATGGAGCCTGGCCAATTTATCAAAGCAGTACCCCTTGTAATTGAAGGCTCGGTAAAAATTATGCGGATGGATGAGGATGGAAAAGAGCTTTTCCTGTATTACCTCGATCCGGGAGAAACCTGCGCTCTTTCTCTGACTTGCTGCACAGCCTCACGTCCCAGCGAAATCCGGGCAGTGGTAGAGGATAAAGCAGTATTGATTTTTATCCCAATTCAAGTTCACGAGCAATTCTCAGATGAATTTAAGCAATGGAAAGATTTTGTCTCCACCACGTATCAAATGCGTTTTCAGGAGCTTTTGGTTGCCTTGGACGCCGTGGCATTTAAGCGCATGGATGAGCGCCTGATGCGCTATATCGTAACCAAAATGAAACAGCATAAGGCTAATGAACTTCACACCACGCATCAGGAAATCGCCAATGAGTTGGGGACATCAAGGGAGGTTGTTTCCCGGCTTTTGAAGCAGTTGGAAAAGAAGAAATGGATTGAGCTTGGTAGGAATATTATCTATATCCGGGATGATTTTGAGGAATTGATCAATAAATGATTTCCTTTCTCCAATATAAAGCCCGTGGTTAATTGAACCGGGCTATTTTTTTTTCCTCAACTCATGATCAAAAGCGGAATATGAGTATGATAGGCTAATTGAATGGACTGGCTTTTTTGAATGATTTGATCCCACAGGTTTCGATGCTGATGACACATCACGAGAATCATGTTGTCATTTTCTTCCATATACAATTCGAGACCTGCTGAGGCACTCTCGGCATAGAATGTGTGAATTTTCACTTTTACTTCCGGATATTTTTTTTCCAAAAATTTCTCCATTCCCAATACAGCCAGCTCCTCTTTGAATCCTTTGTTGGTCTGGACATGGAGGATTTCCAGTCCAAGTTCCCAGCGTTTGGACATATCCACAATCCAGTCAATGAATTTTTCCTCATGGTTGGCAAATTCCAGCGCCAGTGTGACTTTCCTTATTTCTGAAACATGAGACTGCGCAGGCACAACAAGTACTGGGCAGTTTGCCTCTCGAATCAAACTAACTGTCGTCGTACCAATCAGTGCTTTTTTGATTCCGCTGGCACCCTGAGTTCCCATGACAATCAGATTTGCTTGGCTTTCCTCCGCAATTCTCGCCACGGTGATTGCAGCATTTCCTTCAAGAATTTCGTAACTCATTTTAACTCCCGAGGCTTGGTATTTTTCAATATTTTCCTTGAGCAGCTTTTCCCCATCCTTAAACATCGAGTCCAAGGCAAGGGCTGCCTGGGAAGCAAAATCATAGACAATTTCCACTACATGGACTAGGATGATTTCCCCCTTTTTTTTATCAGCCATCGAAATGGCAAATTCAAGGGCTTTGTAGGAATTTTCAGAAAAGTCTAAAGGAACGATGATTTTCATGACTGTTGGATTTTGATGAAATTTAGATTTTCCTGACCTGAAAAAACAGGATTAAAGTCATGATTAGGGTGAAGTTAAATCAGGAAACATTATCTCCAAGCGCTCATTTTTTGGTTAATTGTAACAATTGTCACCACTTAGGGCTATATGCCCGGCTTACTTTTGTATCGTAAAATTTGAATAAAAAAATATGGATGTAGTTATCCTGGTAGGCTTTGCCGCGGCAGTAATAATCGGAATTAGTTTGGGTTTGATTGGGGGTGGAGGTTCCATTCTTACAGTGCCTGTTTTAGTCTATATTCTTGGGGTGGATCCGGTTTTGGCTACAGCATATTCGCTGTTTGTCGTTGGCTCAACTTCCTTGGTAGGTGCGGGTACATTTATGAAAAAAGGGCTCGTGAATTATAAGACTGCAATTGTCTTTGCCATTCCATCATTTATAGCGGTCTTTTTGACCAGAAAATTTCTGGTGCCATGGCTGCCTGATCCCTTATTTTCCATAGGTGCAATTGACATCACAAAAAATGTCGGGATCATGGTCTTTTTCGCCTTGATCATGCTAGCCGCATCGGTGTCCATGATCAGGAATAAAAAGTGTACGGATTGTGATGAAAATGAATCAGTCCGATTCAATATTCCAATGATCGCATTGGAAGGAATGGTAGTAGGTGTAATCACGGGAATTGTCGGTGCGGGGGGAGGTTTTTTGATCATTCCTGCTTTGGTGCTATTTGCCAGACTTCCGATGAAAATGGCTGTTGGGACCTCTTTATTGATCATTGCTGCTAAATCATTGATCGGATTTTTGGGAGATATTTCCACTCAGACGATTGATTGGAAAATGCTCCTGATCTTCACAGGCTTGTCCATTGCCGGGATATTTATAGGAAGTGCACTTTCTAAAAAGATCAATGAAAAGGCCCTAAAAACGGGATTTGGATGGTTTGTATTGGTCATGGGTATCTATATCATCGGCAAAGAACTGACCTCTTTGTAACCCAAAAGAAAATCTAAGGATAGGTGACTTTAATTACTGACCTGAGGCTATTTACAGCGGTAACTTTGAAAAAAAACAACCATGTTCAACTTCTTTAGCACTAAAACAAAAAAATACGAGGACATTCCTGCAGGCCCATTCCATGATTTGAACCTTAAGTCAGATGCTGTAGTCCTTGATGTAAGAACAGCAGGAGAATTTGCCTCAGGAAAAATAAGGGGAGCGAGAAACATCGATATCATGTCCTCAAATTTTGCCAACCAAGTAAAAAATCTCCCAAAGGACAAAACTTATTTGGTGTATTGCCGGAGTGGCAACCGAAGTGGTCAGGCCTGCGATATTATGGCAGATTTGGGCTTTGAAAAATTAAAAAACTTGTCTGGCGGTATCATGAGATGGCCTTTTGAGACGGTATAATTCATAGTTAATTTTGGGTTAAAGGTGAAAAAGTGAGTCAATCGACTCACTTTTTTTTTGTTTCACCTAATCCAGACCAAAACCCCACCTCGTATATCGCCCAACAATCAACTTAACAACCATGAAAAATCTAACCTTTTTTTCAATAAACCTGGCCATGGCAATGCTGGCTACAGCAATGATTTCCTGTGATGACGAGGTAAAAATGCCGATCGTTGAAACTCCAGGGATGACTCCTGATGTGAGCTTCACTGCATTGGCAGAGGGAAACCAACTCCTTTATTTCGAAGAAGGAAATCTGACTACTCCCGTTGAAGCGATCCCCATCACAGGCTTAGGCTCTGGCGAGTCGATAATTTCAATAGACTATCGTCCCGCAACTGGGCAATTGTATGGGTTGAGTTCCGGCAACCGGATCTATTTTATCAATGAAAACTCGGGAATGGCAACTGCCCTCGGAGCTGGGGCTTTCACTCCGGCAATCGAAGGAGGAGCTGCTTCTCTTGATTTCAATCCCACAGTAGACCGGATCAGGGTGGTCGCGGAAAGTGGTCAAAACCTGAGACTAAATCCTGAGACTGGGGCAGTAGTCGCTACTGACGGGAGAATCAACGGGGGAATGAATCCTGAAATTGGAGCTGTTGCCTATACCAATTCAGTTTCTGGAGCCTCCACAACAATATTATTTGATATTGACATTGCCACTGATAAGGTTTATCAGCAGGTGCCACCAAATGATGGGGGCTTGGTGGAAGTAGGAAGTTTGGGAGTCGATTTCGAAGGTCAAACTGATTTTGACATTCTTGCGGACAATTCTCTTGCACTTTCAGTAAACCGAATTGAAAACGAAACGAGATTGTATTCCATTGATTTGAGTTCTGGTGCCGCTTCTTGGGTTGGAGTTTTTTCCCAGCCAGTAATCAGTTTGGCTTTCAAAACCAATCCCATCGCCTATGCTGCTGATGCAGCGGGAATGCTTTACCGCTTTAACCCCATGAGTCCGCAACCCACCATGGTGGCTTATCAGGGATTGGGTATGAATGAAAAAATAGTCGGACTGGACTTCAGACCTGCAAACGGTCAACTGCTTGCCATTTCTTCCAACAGTCAGATTTACTCCGTAAATCCATCCAACGGGTTGCTCACTTCAATAGGCAATCCGCTGATGCCTATGTTGGAAGGGGACCTTGCAGGTTTTGACTTCAATCCAACTGTGGACAGGATAAGGCTGGTAACCAGTACCGGTCAGAATCTCAGGCTTCATCCGGATCTGGGAACGGTCGTAGCCACGGACGGAAGATTGAATCCGGGCGCACCAATGGTCGCCGCCGCTGCTTACACCAATAATATAGCTGGAGCTTCTACGACGACCTTATTTGTGATCGATCACAACACGGGTATGCTGTTTACCCAGATCCCTCCGAATGATGGGGTACTCGTACCGGTTGGTTCGCTGGGAATTACAATTACCGCACAAAACGGTTTTGATATAGGTGGAAATTCCGGAAGTGCCTTTGCGGTGTTGACCGTCGGTAGTGCCGCTGGTGTTTATAGCATCAACCTGATGACCGGTGCAGCCACCAAAGTTTCAGACTTGAATTTCACTCCAGTTGCGATGGCAGTTGGACTTGGTTTTTGATATAAAGTTGGGTTAGTGGGTTCAAAAGGCCCGGTCGATGACCGGGCCTTTTTTTGGTAAGACCCGGATCATTACATCTTTTCCTGAAATAGACCGGAGATCAAAAGAACTCTAAAACCTACCGGTAAGCCCCGATGAAAAATCCCAACCAAAGCAGGAGAGGAAGAAAATACGCAACAAGAACCACGACCGTACTTTCTTCTACTGTTCTTCTACTTATGGTATGAAATCCCAAAACCCACAATGCCCCATACATCAGTTCAAAAATATTGAGAACAGAAAGCGGATAATGGTACTTTTCAGCCACATTACTAGGTCCGACTATCCAAAGTGCCGAAAGCGGCTCAAAATTTTGAATATCGGAGTAAGTGACAGCTCCGGATGGATTCATATAAACTAACAGGCGAAGGAGTTCTGGTAAAATAAATACCACTTCGGCGACCAGTGCAAATTTCCATAGCTCCTTAAAATTGGCCTTGTATCCGATCATCAATCCCAAGGACCAAAAGAGAAATGCTGTTACCGTAAACTTCCAAAGGAGAGCAAATGGAGTCCATAAATAGTTGAGCATATTGAAAATATGGAAAAACATCAGCCCTCCCTGCTGGTCTAAATTTTCATAATCGGGGATGGATTCTAAGACTAGGGTATTGGTCAAATACCTGATTATCAAAAAAATGATCACCAGGATGAAAAAATAAAGCCTTTTGTCGAAATCAATCAACTCTGTCAGTCGTTCTGCAATCGGGGAAGCAGGTTTTGCCATTTTCAATTGTTAAAGTAGCCAAATCTAAATGTTTGTTTGGATTTCACCTTAGTTTTGCAATCGTAACAAAAAGAAAGTAATGAGTATTCGGGTAAGGATAGCTGTTTGTAGTTTATTGTTTTTGGTATTTTCCGCTCAGGTCTCTGGGCAGGCGGGAGATCCGGTGGTCGCTGCCAATCCTTCCGGATATCTATTGTTGGACAAGGGCCTGCAGTTTCGCATCACCAAGGCGATCAACAGTATGTACAACTTTGATTTCCCTACAGCTGAGCATGATTTTGCTGTGATCATGTATCAATATCCCGAGCATCCGCTCCCTGATTTTTTGATGGCTTTGGGTTATTGGTGGAGGATTGAGATAGATGTGACCAATACCAAATACGACAACATCTTCATCCAATACCTGGACCGGGCCAATGAAAAAGCAGAAAAGATGTTTGATGAAAACCCCAAAAATAAGGAAGCGGCATTCTTTTTGGCAGCCGGATATGGGTTTCAAGGGAGACTTTATAGTGAGCGAAAAAGTTGGACCAAAGCGGCTTGGGCCGGGAAAAATGCCCTAAAGTACATGGATCTCAGCAGAGGGGAGGAGGAATTCAATCCGGAGCTTTTATTGGGTGATGCGCTCTTCAACTATTTTTCAGTTTGGATTCCTGAGAATTATCCCTTGTTAAAACCCGTGATGGCGCTTTTTCCAAAAGGAAATAAGGCACTTGGGCTTCAGCAGCTGGAAACTGTGGCCTCAAATGCCTTCTATACCCGTGTGGAGGCCCAATACTTTCTCTTTAGGCTTTATGCTTCAGAAGAAAAGCGCCCATATGATGCCTTGAGAATCTCCGAATACCTGCATTCCAAGTTCCCCAATAATCCCTATTTCCATCGATCGTATGCAAGACACCTTTATTCGGTGGGGCGTTGGACGGAGTCGGTAGATGAATCCATTGAGATTTTGGAAAGAATTGACAAGAAACAATATGGCTATGAGTCCAACAGTGGAAGGTTTGCTGCTTTTTACATAGCTGAATATTACTACAGGATGGGAGACATGCCTGAGGCCAAAAGATATTACCTCAAAACTGTAGCATATGGTGAAGAATCAGAGTCTCAGGAGAGCGGGTATTATTTACACTCTCTCATCCAGCTTGGAAAAATGGAAACTGCAGCCAAAAACAAAGTGCAGGCAAAAAAATATTTTGACAGAGTGAAAAAATATGCCAAGCGAAAACACCCCGCTCATAAAGAAGCCAGAGATTTTATAAAAAAGAATAAACTTTAATGAAATTTCCTGCGTTTGAGAACTTTAGAACAGGAGATAATTTGAATTTTTTCAAGTGTGCAAAGAGTTTTAGAAGTATTCTTTGTTAAAAACCTTTAAAAGATTAACAATATTTTGATTTCCGTTCATCAAAAACCTTGAAATCGATTTAAAACATTCATCAATTATATTAAATTTGCGCAACATAAAATTTTGTAAAGACGGAATAACATGGACAATAGCGTAAGAATCAAATTCGATAAAATAGATCGCAGGATACTGGAAATCCTTCAGGCCAATGCAAAAATCACCAATGCCCAATTGTCAAAAGACATTGGATTGTCACCTGCCCCAACGCTTGAGCGGGTGAAGAAATTGGAGCAATCCGGAATCATCAAGAGCTATCACGCCAAATTAGATCCTGAAAGAATTGGATTGGGTGTCAGTACATTTGTATTGGTGAGCCTTATAGGCCACAACAAAGGCAATATCGATGCCTTCATGCGTGAAATCAACGAGATTCCTGAAATCATCGAATGTCACCACATCACCGGTACCGGGGATTTTATCCTGAAGATCATCGCGAAGGATATTACCGCTTATCAAAAATTGATGCTTGAAAAAGTGTCAGAAATCAAGGAAGTAGATTCCATGCAATCCATGGTAATTCTCTCTACCTTTAAGGACTCAAAAGTGCTCCCAATTCCTGCTTAAGCAAGGTTTTAATATAAATTTAGGGCGGCTCAACCGCCCTTTTTTTTTGTACAACTATGACGGAAAATCCCTGGAAAACTCTAAAAGTAAAGCCAATCTATGAAAATCCCTGGATCAGGCTGGAGGAGCATGACATCATCAATCCTGTAGGCAAAGATGGGATCTATGGCAAAGTTCATTTCAAGAACCGTGCGATGGCAATAATTCCGATTGACCTGGAAGGAAACACCTGGTTGGTCGGACAATACCGATATGCATTGGATGAGTATGCCTGGGAAATTCCAATGGGTGGAGGGCCGATAGGGAAAGACCTGCTTGATTCTGCAAAAAGAGAACTCAAAGAGGAAACCGGACTTACCGCAGAGAAGTGGACAGAACTAATGAAAATCCACACCTCCAATTCGGTGACGGACGAATTGGGTATTATATATCTGGCAGAAGGACTAACTGAGGGAGAAACGGAGTTTGAAGAAACCGAGATCCTTCAAATCAAAAAACTCCCATTTTCTGAAGTCATAGAGATGGTTATGTCAGGTGAAATCACCGACAGTATCAGTGTGGCAGGAATCCTCAAGGCTGCCCGGATTTTAGGTTATTAAAGAAATGACACTCAGGGATCATTTAAACACGACTTTTCATCTGGCCTATCCGGTCATGCTGAGTCAACTCGGACAGGTTTCTGTCGGAGTGGCGGATAGTATGATGGTGGGAAGGCTTGGAGCCTTGCCTTTGGCAGCTGCTTCTTTGGGCAATAGCATTTTTTTTGTCCTGATGATGTTTGGAATCGGAATTTCGATGGGGATTACTCCTTTGGTTTCAATGGCCGATGGAAAAGGAAAGACCAAGCGGATTTCCAGGCTTTTTAGCCATGGCTTGTGGATCAACATTGCCACCAGTGTGATTTTGACAGGGATTGTATTGGGTTTATCTCAGGGACTTCATTTCCTAAACCAACCTGAAGAGGTAGTCGTTTTGGCCGTTCCTTATTTATTAATCATTACCGCTTCGTTGATTCCATTGATGGTTTTTCAGACTTTCAAGCAAATGGCTGAAGGCCTGTCCCAAACCCGTCAGGCGATGTTTATCACGATTTTCGCCAACCTGGTCAATGTTTTTCTGAACTGGGTTTTGATTTGGGGAGTTTGGGGATTTCCTGAGTTGGGATTGAATGGGGCGGGTTGGGCCACGCTTATTTCCAGAGTCCTAATGCCTTTGATGATGGGAGCGTATATTTTAGGTTCACAGCGTTATAAAAAGTATCATTTCAAGCTTTCACTTCCCAATCCAGGCTTACCTATGATTACGAGGATTCTCAAAATCGGTATCCCAACCGGATTTCAATTTATTTTCGAAGTATCGGCTTTCAGTACGGCAGCAATCATGATGGGATGGATAGGGGTGAATGCACTGGCAGGCCATCAGATTGCTTTGAATTTAGCTTCCATTTCTTACATGATGGCCACAGGACTTGCTACTGCCGGGATGATTCGGGTAAGCAATCAAATCGGCAAAGGAAACATGAAAGGTATGCGGGAAGCCGGGATGGTGGTGTTTGGTATGGTGGTGGTTTTTATGTTTTCCTGTGCATTGATTTTCGTCAGCTTCAGGTATTTCTTGCCCACTTTATATATTGATGATCCGGAGGTGATTGCCTTATCAGCCTCCTTGTTGATTATCGCGGGATTGTTCCAGCTTTCTGACGGTGTTCAGGTGGTGGGACTTGGGGTTTTGCGTGGTTTGGAGGATGTCAAAGTACCGACAATTGTTACTTTGATGGCCTATTGGGTGTTGGGACTTCCTTTGGGGTACGTGCTGGCGTTTAATTTTGGAATGGGCGCGCAGGGAATTTGGTATGGCTTGCTGATCGGTTTGAGTATCACAGCAGGCATGCTGCTGTATAGATTTCATTCCTTGAGCAAAAGAAGGCTGTTAGAAAAGCCAACTGTTTCCAATTTCCCATCAATTCCATAAAAGGAGCTTCTCCTTTTCCTTCGAAAAGTTATCTTGGATTCAAATCTAATCTGAATCCGATGAAGCGACTTTTACTTCTCTTTTTGGTGGCCTTGACCACATTTTCTTCTTTTTCCCAGCAACCTGCCGTGCTTACCCAACGGGAACAGGCTGAGGTGATTGATTCTTGGTTGGAAGATCGGATTCAGAATCTTTTGCCTGCCTTGATGACCGAAACCGGGATTGATATGTGGATAGTGATGTCCAGGGAGTATAACGAAGATCCGGTGATCCGGACGCTATTGCCTGCGACTTGGCATGCGGCTCGAAGAAGAACAATTTTGGTGATGTATCAACCTTCTCCAAATGCAAAAGTTGAAACTTTCGCGATTGCTCGATATGATGTGGGGAAATCATTCAAAAGAGCTTGGGATCCTGAAACACAGCCGGATCAATGGAAGGCCTTGATGGAAGTCATTTCATCTAAGAACCCGAAAAAGATCGGACTGAATTTCGCCAAGGATTACGGTCATGCTGATGGTTTGACTCATTTTGATCACGAAGAATTCATTAAAAATCTTCCGGAATCCCAAAGAGTAAAAGTGACTTCCGCCCAAAATTTGGCCGTGAGATGGCTGGAAACCCGCACGGCAGCGGAAATGGCTACTTATAAGCACATTCAGGAATTGGCACATTATATAGTGGCGGAGGGTCTTTCGGATCGGGTGATCACCCCGGGAGTCACTACCACAGATGATGTGGTTTGGTTTTACAGGGAGAAGATAGCCGAAATGAAACTCGATACCTGGTTTCACCCAACGGTGGATATTCAGCGGCCCGATCCAGCTTCCAATGAGGCCAACCGTTCTTTTGCAGTCCGTCCTGATGAGCAGGTAATCATGCCTGGAGACCTGTTGCACATTGATTTTGGGATCAGTTACCTCAGGCTGAATACCGACACACAGGAATTGGCATATGTGTTGAAAGCAGGAGAAACGGAAGTTCCAAAACACCTTCAGGATGCATTGGCTGTTGGAAATCGCCTTCAGGATATTCTGACTTCCAACTATGTGACAGGTCGGACCGGAAATGAAATCCTGCGTGAATCCAGAAAACAAATGGAAGCGGAGGGGATTCGAGGAAGTATTTATACCCATCCTTTGGGTTTTTATGGTCACTCAGCCGGTCCGACCATCGGAATGTGGGACAATCAGAGTGACACGCCAGGTGCAGGAGACTTTCCTTTACATGCCAATACCGGCTACGCAATTGAATTGAATGCAGTGGTTTTTGTAAAGGAATGGAACAAAGATGTTCGCGTGATGCTGGAAGAAGGAGCCTTCTTTGACGGGTCAAAAGTCACTTATTACAACGGCCGCCAAAAGTCAATTTTAGCCATTCCACGAGTTAGCAATTATCTCGGCTATTAATGGGGAAGATAGGTTTTTCGGTCTCTTTTTATGAAAATCAGAATCAGAAAAGCAAGGAAAGCCACTCCGCCCGAAGAAAGAAATACCAGCCGGAAGTTTTCAGGATTGTTTGCATAAAGCCATCCTGAAATCACCGCGCCGACGCCGATCCCGCTTTCCAGGAAAATATACATGGTGGCTAATGCTCGTCCCCGGAATTTGTCCAATGATCGGTCCACTACCCAAGCGGTTGTGGTTGGGCTGTACATGCCCACAGCTGCACCAAAAAGGACTCCTGATAGAAGCAAAACTGTTTTGCTTTCGGCAAAAGCCACAGATACCATGGCCATCATCATGCAGATCACAGCAGCCCGCAAGACAACCACCCGACCATATCGGTCTGAAGTTCTACCGGCAATCAGTCTGATTCCAAGGGAAGAAATCGTGAAGACGGCAAAAAACAGCCCTTTGTTCTTAATCCCAAGGTGAGTGGAAAAGTCGGGTATAATTGTCAGAACTACCCCGAAGGAGAATACAGACAAGAACAAAATGATCGAAGGCAAAAGAACCCGCTTTTCGATGATTTCATGTCGGGTTAATTTGAAAAGACCTATAGAAAGTGGTTCTTTTTCGGGAAGTGTTTCTTTCAGCCTGAGCAAAATCAAAATGGAGAAAATCGCGGTAAAAGCAGCGCAATAAAATACGGTATTAAACGACCAGATACTCGCGATCCAGCCTCCGACTGCCGGACCTGCCGCCATTCCTAGGGAACCGAAAAGAGATTGGATGCCCATGGCTTCTCCACGTTTCTGAAAAGGAACAATATCAGCAACATAAGCCGAGGCTCCGGTAGGAGTGAACCCCGCCGAAAATCCATGGGCAAATCGAAGAAAAAGAAAGCCGGAGACAAAAGTCAGAAGCGGGTAGAGTAGGCCGACTACAAAACAAACGGTGGCCCCAACCATCATCACGGGGATGCGGCCGATTTTGTCCGCCAACTTTCCGCTAAAAGGTCTGGAAAGTCCGGCTGAAAGCGTGAAAAGTGCGATAATCAGTCCTTTGTAATCCTCTCCGCCCAGTGAACTCAGATAGGCCGGAAGCTCCGGAATGATCATGTTGAATGAGGAGAAAAAAAGAAATGAGCTCATGCAGAGCAAGAAAAAGTCCAGCGTAAAAAAAGAGGGGAGTAGCCGCATTCAGTTTTTAAGGGAATACAAAAAGGCCGGAGAAAATTTCCGGCCTTGTTAATTAATCTTTGTTTGCTTCCTCTTCGCTTTGGGCGAGCAGGAAGGCTTTCATGAATTCATTCAAACCTCCATCCAAAACACTCTGAGCATCGGATGTTTCATGTCCGGTACGGTTGTCTTTCACCAATTTGTAGGGGTGAAGGACATAGTTTCGGATCTGCGACCCGAAGTCTACCCGGAGTTTTGAGGATTCGATTTTGGCAATCTCTGCATTCCGCTTCTCCAGTTCCATCTGATAAAGTCGTGACTTCAACATTTGCATTGCTTTTTCACGGTTTGCAAGCTGAGAACGCTCGATCTGACAGACGACCACAATGCCCGTAGGTTTGTGTGTTAGCTGTACTTTGGTCTCCACCTTGTTTACGTTCTGTCCACCAGCACCACCAGATCGGGAAGTGTGGAGTTCGACATCGGCAGGGTTGATTTCGATTTCGATCGAGTCATCCACTTCCGGATATGCGTAAACTGAGGCAAAAGAGGTGTGTCTTCTTCCTCCGGAATCAAATGGTGAAATGCGAACTAAGCGGTGAACTCCGGTTTCTGACTTTAGGAATCCATAGGCCAATGGACCTTCAAATTCCAAAGTAGCGGATTTGATTCCTGCAACTTCACCCGGCTGGACGTCTACCTCTTTTACCTTGTAGCCGTTTTTCTCTCCCCACATGATGTACATCCGCATCAGAATGGAAGCCCAGTCGTTACTTTCTGTTCCACCCGCACCGGGGTTGATTTCAAGTACCGCATTGAGCTGATCCTCCTCGTTAGAAAGCATTTTTTTCAGCTCGAGTTCTTCTACAGAATCTTTTGCTTTCAGAAAATCGGCTTTCAATTCCTCTTCCGAAACTTCTCCCGCACTGTAAAATTCATACAGCACTTCCAGGTCCTGGATTTTTTGATCCAGGTTTTCAAAAGAAGTAGTCCAGCCTTTTCGGGCTTGGATCTGTTTCATGGTTTTTTCGGCTTCTTCGGGATTGTTCCAGAAGTCTGCCTGGGCCGAAACGGCCTCAAAGTCTTGGATCTCTACTTTCTTACGATCGTAGTCAAAGATACCTCCTCAAAGCCGATGTGCGGGCTTTCAAGTCTTTCAGTTGTTCTGAAGTCATCTGTCTAGGTGAAAATTTAGGCTGCAAAAGTCCGAAAAAATATCCGCTTTTGCCAGAAAACTTCCATTATTCCATCCGCATAAGGATAATTTGTATCCCAAAGCCGGTGGTGTTTTTGAAAGTTTTGTAACGCAATGGGAGCAAGGCTAAGCCGGTTCCGATCAAAATTCCTGAGGTGATGGCAACTCCCTCGTCGATTTTGAGTTGGTCCTGCTGGTAAAGGCTGTTTATAGCTTCCACAGTGAGTAATATTCCCCCTGCTCCAAGGAAAAGTGCGGTAAGGTTACGCATGGTTCGGTTTCTCGGATCTTTATTTCGGACGTCCACTTCAAGAATATCGGATGGACTCAGGATGTTTTCCGTCAGGTAAATGAAATCTTTGTCAACATTTACAATCTGATCCGTGACGAAATAGCCAAGCTTTTTGCTTTTATATGTGATCTCTTCTCCGGGATAAAAACGAATTTGGGTTTTCTGATTTCGTCCCCTTTTTAATAGGATGAAATCAGTGGATTGAGCGAGT
Source organism: Algoriphagus sp. A40 (assembly GCF_002002735.1). Lineage (GTDB taxonomy): Bacteria > Bacteroidota > Bacteroidia > Cytophagales > Cyclobacteriaceae > Algoriphagus. The sequence continues at coordinate 37,534 of NZ_MUNY01000060.1, forward strand.
GCTCCAAAAATCAATGAAAGGAAAAGAACTAGTGTTAAGCCAATTTTCATAGTTGAAAAGTAACAAAAAACGGGAAGTTGCCTTCCCGTGTCTTTTTAGATTTTTACGATCCAGCCTCTCGTATCGGCAATGTCACCGTATTTGATTCCATCCAGTTCATTCAGAACTTTGTTGGAAAAAGCATTCGCTTTATTTTCTGGAAGAATATAATCCTTCCCGTTGACATTGATTTTGGCGATATGGGCGATTGTAGCAGCAGTACCTGTACCAAAAGCTTCTCTCAAGGTTCCTTTTTCCAAAGCTTCCTGAAGTTCGGACACAGTCAAGAATCGCTCTTCCAAAGGCATTCCCCAGTCTTTTGCCAATTGAACCACAGAATCTCTCGTGATTCCTTTTAGGATCGTTCCGGTGTTGGTTGGTGCGGTGATCAGGGTGCCGTTGATGTCAAACATCACGTTCATCGTGCCGCTTTCCTCGATTTTGCTGTGTGATTTTCCATCGGTCCAAAGCAGCTGATCATACCCGGCTCTTTGGGCCTGAAGTGCCGGGAAAAGGGAGGCAGCGTAATTTCCGGCAGTTTTGGCGGCGCCTGTTCCACCTTCTGTTGCCCGGGTAAAATCCGTCTCCACTTTTACATTGACAGGCTTGCTGTAATAGGCTCCAACCGGACAGGTGAAAATGATGAACTTATAAGTTTCAGAAGGCTTGACACCGATGTAATTGTCCGTTGCAAACATGTAAGGGCGGATGTACAAACTGGCACCTTTTCCAGACGGAACCCAGTCACGGTCCAGATCCAAAAGCTGAAGCAAACCTTCCATGAAGATTTCTTCAGGAATCTCCGGCATGCACATTCTTACTGCCGATTCATTCATTCGGTGGGCATTGGCATCTCCTCTGAAAATCAGAATCTCTCCTTTTTCATTTTTGTAAGCTTTCATTCCTTCAAAAATCGACTGCCCGTAATGTAGGGCAGCATTGGCAGGATGAATATCCAAAGCTCCATAAGGTTCGATGCGAAGATCTGTCCATTCTCCGTTTTTGTAATCTGCCACAAACATGTGGTCAGAAATGGTCTTACCAAACACCAGAGTGGAAAAATCTGTTTCCGGAAGTTTGGACTTGGTGGTTTTCTGAACCGGGATAGCAAGTGAGGTCTTCATACGCTTTCTATTTGGAGGCGAAATGCCTAAGTTTTTTCATTTTAAAACCGGGCCTAATTTTGTCCTGATTTTATTTGGGAGTCAATTTACAAACTTGCCTTATTTTAACCGTGGCTTCCAGGTAACTTCTTCTACATTCAGTTCCTGGGCCATTTTTCTACCCAAAACAAAAAGGTAATCCGAAAGTCGGTTGAGATATTGGATAACAAGTTCAGAGACCGGTTCGAGTGAAGCAAGTTCCACGACAATTCTTTCCCCGCGTCTGCAAACCGTCCTTGCCAAATGGCAAAAGGAAACAGATTGATGTCCGCCGGGAAGGATAAATGCCGTCAACATCGGCAATTGAGATTCCATCAAATCCATCTCCCGTTCTAGCAGTTCAACATCTTCCGGGTAAAGATCCGGTTTTTTGACTTTGTCCTTGCCAGGTACGGTTGCTAGATCAGCACCGATAGTAAACAGGCGATCCTGAATTTCTTTGAGCAAATCCGTTCTTTTTCCGTTGACTTCTTGATCTCTGAGCAAGCCCAAATAGGAGTTCAACTCATCGATTGTACCATAGGCATCTATTCTCAAATCGGATTTTGGCACTCGCATGCCGCCCAGAAGTGATGTGATTCCCTGATCTCCTGTTTTGGTATAGATTTTCATTCGGCCCCCGTTCTTACAGCGGCAAAAATAAGAATCTTTTTAAAATACTGGGGGAATTCAAGCGTGAACCGGGATGCCGCGGGTAGGATTGGGGTTGATTTTGTCAGATTCCACCAAACCATCACGCAAACGGATCACCCGATGCGCATAGTGCGCAATGTCATCTTCGTGAGTAACCATGATGATCGTGTTGCCTTTGGCGTGCAACTCATGAAAAAGCTCCATGATGTCATGGGAAGTTTTTGAATCCAGGTTACCGGTGGGTTCATCGGCAAGGATTATGCTTGGATTATTTACCAATGCTCTTGCAATAGCCACACGCTGGCGCTGACCACCCGAAAGTTCATTAGGACGGTGCTTGGTTCTGTCTCCAAGACCAACATTATCCAGTGCTTTGAAAGCCATTTCGGATCTTTCAGCTTTTCCAAACCCGGCATAGACCAGCGGCAAAGCAACATTATCCAAACAAGATGCTCTTGGAAGTAGGTTGAAAGTTTGGAAAACGAATCCGATTTCCTTGTTTCGGATATCTGCCAGCTCATTTTCACTCATATCGCTGACGTCTTTTCCCGCTAAAATGTAAGTGCCGGAGGTAGGAGAGTCCAAGCACCCGATGATATTCATCAAGGTGGATTTTCCGGATCCGGAAGGCCCCATGAAGGCCACATATTCTCCACGATCCACTGTAATACTTACTGACTTGAGGGCTTGAATGATTTCGGAGCCCATTTTATAGGTTTTGTTAATTTCGTGGGTTTCAATGACTCTGCTCATGGTAGAAAATTTTGCTTAAGATAGTGGTTTAGCTTTTAAAATTTGGAAGACCAATGTGTCAAAATACGTGAAAATTGGTCAATAGTTTGTGCCTTGCAATAATTCTATTTCGTCCCATGTCAACCAGGTACTCATCTCCTGGATAGCATCAGTGGCATAATTGTCCAAACCGATTCGTTTTGCTGCCTGAACTTTTCGGATCCAAAGCAAAGGATCCTTGCTGAATTCACTTGCGGTATTGAGCAATTCATATTGGGCCAAAGGGTCTGGCAATCTGTCAGCTGCACTGAGAATCAGGGGAGTCCGATAGGGATTTGCTGTCAATTCTTCTCCCGCCTGAAGAAATTCAGTAAAGGCGGAAAGTGAGGTCTGATTGGACCAATCAGGGTTTTCAAGAAACTGGCTTAGTTTTTCCTCGTTTTCAACTTTTCCTTTTAGGGAATTTCCCAGTTCGTTCAATTGAAATTTAGTCAAGCCGTGAGCTTTTCTTTCCAAAAGCAGGTAAGCCAAAGTCGCTTTCATTTCCACAGAGCCAAGCGCATTCCATTGGTCAAAAAGCTTGTCCGGAATCGTCTGATTGAATTTGGAAAGCATGGTCAACAGTTCATCCTGAGAATTTGAAATTGGAACCTGGTATTTGGCTCTAAATTCTGTCGCTTTTTCTCCAAATCCGCCAAGATCCAAAATAGCCAAATGATAGGGTCTGAATGCCTTGAACCCTTTTTCTTCAGCGGCAATGATGTCTTTAGAAGACTTTTCAAAATCCAGATTCCTGGCCAAAATTCCGGCAGTCAGGTTGAGGTAATAGCCGGCATCACCTGAATTTCGGAAGGCCAAACCATTCAGATTTTTCACAGCCTCGGTCACCCTTCCCGCTGCCAAACTTCGGATAGAAGCGGTTTCCTGAACCTGCATCAGGTATTCCAGCATTTCTGGCGCTTTGCTGGTGGAATCAATCCAAACCAGATCCTCAGAAGTATTTGTTAAAGATTTGATGGAAAAAAGATTTCTGATTCCTGCATTCAAAAGCATGGGAGAGGTCTCTTTGTCAAGCAATTCCCAAAGGCTTTTCAATTCAGCGGGAGAACTTGCCTCTCCGAGCTGATTTTTCCTCGCCAATTGATTGATTTTGGTGATCAATTCCTCGCCTGAACCTGTCTCAATTTGGTCTTTTTGAAGTTTGCTTTGCATTGCAATCAAGTTGGCGGAAAGTACCGGATCTGAAGTTTGGTGTTCGGACAAAAGTTGAAGTGCTTCCTCAGGTTTTTGAACTTTCACATAAAGCAAAGCCAGGTTATTGATCAAATAGGGATTTCCCGGGAATCTTTTCAATCCGTTTTCAAGATAAAAAACTGCCTCAAAAGGCTTGTTTTCACGAATCATCCTCGAACTCAGAAGGAGGATATCATCCACCTGAGGAGCTTCTGAAAAGCTTTGGTTCAAATGCTCTTTGGCAAGTGTTGGTTGGTTGAGTTCAAAAAGAAGCTGCGCTGTGGCGTTTTTTGCTTTTTGGTTTTTTCGGAATGCCGCCCAAGCGTTTTCGTACAGAATACTTGCTTCCAGTTTTTGGCCGGTTTGATAGTAATAATCACCAAGAATATTGGTCGTCAGTGAATTGACCTGAGGCGCCAGGATAGCGTCCATGTAGATCGTCACCACCAAAACAGTAATCATGCCTCCGACCCGTAGGTGATAATAGGGTAGTGAAAAAGGCTTATAGAGAATCTTGTCAACCGATTTTCCCGAATCCATCACAGACAAAAAATTACTCAGTATGTAAACGATAAAAAACAGCGTAAATCCAAACTGAGAATAAACAATCAAATGTTTTAAAAACTCTTCCGCTGCTTGATTTCCGGAGATTTCCAGCTTCCAGATCACCCAAAATGTGACTGAGAATCCGATTAGAAAGAGAGCTTTAAGAAATGCAGGCTTGGCTGCAACTTCAGGCTCCTGTTGAAATTTGGCAGAAGAAGAAATCCAACCCAAAATCCCGATAGGAAGGACCAGGTAAAGCGGCGAAAAAGTGGGGAAAGGAAGATTTACTTCCCCTTTCAGATCCAAAAGCAAAAAAATCAAAGTCAAAATATACAGCGCTCCAATTCCCAGGATTTGCCAGGAAATCTTCATGTTGATGTTTTGATTGGCTCTCGCCAAAAGCAAATAGGTCCCAGAGATCAACCCATGCCCTTGCCAGAAAACCCAGGCAATGGACATTCCCAATCCGAGGATCAAGCTTTGTTCGGCGATATAAAGTTGTGGGTTGGCAATCGGACTGAGTTTGATTAAAGCGATAATAGCCGAACCCGAAGTCACTAAAACAGTCAGCCATCTCATCCAAAAGGCTGAATCCGGTTTCCAAACATGGAAATAAATCACCGGTAGAATGGTGCCCGCAATCAGGATGATCAGCGGAGTATTTGAACTTGGAGAACCGATATTGAGCCCGTTGGAATTGGAAAGGGTCAAAAGCACAATCCACGCTGCTCCGGCAATCAGGAATGGGATCTTTTTGAATGTGCTGAAAAGTGCCAAAGCAGACACCGCGACCAAGAAAACTATTCCTCCAAAAAGATAACTTTCCACAAGGGTAAATCCCGGAGGAAGGGAGTGAAACTCCTGAAAAACCAGAAAATTATCAACCTGAATGGGAAAGGAAAGAGTACCCAGATTCACCCAATCGAGCGGAACGGCAATGGTATCCAAAAAGGCTGCCGGAGCAATATTAGGATAATATGCAGATCCGAAAAGGATCGCATGAAGTGCAAAAAGCCCTCCCGACACTAAAAGCAGGAGGGCTGAGATTTTTGCAAATGAATTCGAAAATGAGGAGTTATTCAGCATTCTTATTCCAAAACCTTCGGTACGCGGAAGTAGTCAGCATCCTTTTTTGGAGCATTTTTAAGGCCTGCTTCGTGGCTGAGATGTTTTCCTGCTTTGTCTTCACGCATGTCATTGACCTCCGAAGACATGGTCGTCAGAGGTTCAATATCGGTGGTGTCAAGTTCATTGAGTTGCTCCACCCAGTCCAGAATCTGAGACATGTCTTTCGACATTTTTTCAGCAGAACTTTCGTCAAATTCCAATCTCGCCAGGTGCGCGATTTTCTTAATTGAGTCTTTATCTATTTTCATTTTTGAGATTTCTGGGAATGAGTTGCAGGATTATCCAAATCCAATTGCGTTTGAATCGTCTCAAAACATTTTTGCTTTAAGCTTTCAACTGAATCAAAATCTTTTGGATCCAAAGCCTTATGAAAAACCATTTTAGCCGATCTTCGGTGCACCAAAAACTGGTTGTCCTCGGGCAAAATTAGATGATTAAAGGATAAAGTGACAGGGATAATCGGGATTTGTTTCTCCATAGCTAGGCGAAAAGCTCCGTTTTTAAATGGAATCATCTTTGGGGGATGCTGGGTGTAAATTCCCCCTTCGGGAAAAAGCACGATTCCGCTTCCGTTGTCTAATGCAATTCCGGCTCTTCGCATAGTTTCTGCCCTACTTTTCATGCGGTCCCGATCCACTGCGATGTGCAATTTTTTGAAATAATATCCGAAAAGGGGAGCATTTCGGATAGAAGCTTTTCCGACAAAAAGAACGTCACCGGGGATAAAACCCATCATCGCCACGTCCAGATAGCTGAAATGGTTTGCTAGAAAAATGTAGGGTTTGCCTTTTTCAATTTTTTCCTGCTTTTCAATTTTGACAGGAATTAAGATCAAAGAAAAGTAAAACCTTGCCCAATAACGGTTGATTTTTCGCCCATATTTATTCCAATCTGGTACCCAAATGCAGACCAGGATAAAAGGAAAAATGAGCAGGAAAGTCAAAACGAAAGTCACTGCCGCATAGATGGAATGAATCCGTGGCAGCAACTTACTCATGGTTGATCATGTGGTTGGCGGCTTTGATGAAATAACCCATCATCATTTCTTTGGCGTTTTGTTCGGGATTGAGTTTGTCAAGTGCTTTCAGCATAGCATTGAGCCAATGATCCCTAATTGATGGGTCGATTTTCCAGTCCAGATGCCGCATTCTCAGTCTTGGATGCCCTCTTTCCTCTAGGTAGGTTTGTGGCCCTCCGAATACCTGGAGCAAAAAAAGAAAAAGTCTCCGCTCGGCAGGAGCCAAATCCTCAGGATAGAGCTTTTTCAAAGCTTGATTTTGTGCTACCTCCAGATAAAAATATCGGGCAAGCAATCGTATTTGATCTTCGCCGATCAGTTCATAAATGGACTGAAATGGATTCATGCCGCAAACTTAGGGAAATCTTCCACTTTCAGGCCTCTGATTTTTTGACTTTCAGGGAGGTGCCTTCTGTGGAGATGACAATGATTTTTTCCCCTTGATCAATAAATTCTCCCCGTGAATAGGCATCATATATTTCACCATCGATTTCGACTTTTCCGCTGGGTCTCAAGCGGGAGTGAACGATACCAGAAGTGCCAAGTAGGCTGTCAGAGTAAAATGATGAGGTATAGCCTTGACTGCGTTCTTGAGTTGTGGCCAAAGTAATGTGCTTGAAAGCTCCCCATTCGTTGACTTTGGGTGTGAGCCAAAAGACCAGTCCAACCGATGCCAAAGCTGCCAAAATCACGGTTAAAAGAGCTCCAAAAAGTTGTGAAGCCGGTACAAAGTCAAAGTTGAAATCCTGATTGGGAACCATCCCGAGCACCAGTCCACCGATAATGCACACGATACCCATAACTCCGAAAATCCCGAAACCCGGAATGACAAACAGCTCTACTGCTAAAAGAATAATACCGCAAACAAATACCAAAATCTCCCAGTTTTCGGCCAGCCCGTTAAGATAGTATGGGATAAAATAGAGCAAAGTGGCAATGATGGCTGCTAAAAGCGGAAACCCAACACCAGGTGTCTGAAGCTCGAAATAGATTCCCCCAATGATGATCAGGATCAAGACTCCGCTGATTGCAGGGCTTAAGAAAAAGGAGATTATCTTATCAACGGTGTCTTCTTCATAGGCCAGGATCTCAGCTTTTTCCAGGTTTTGTGATTTCAGTATTTCTTCAATGGAATCAAATTCTCCTTCACAAAAACCGTGTTTGATCGCTTCCGAAACCGAAAAAGTAATCACTGAACCGGCTTCTGAAATGCCCTCTATCACGATTTTCTCATCCACCATTGCTTCAGCAATTTTTGGATCCCTGCCTGTTGCTTCAGCCGTACTACGCATCATGGATCTCATGTAGGATTGGTACTTGTCCGGTGCAGCTGCGCCGTCAGCTCCATTTACAACTGTTGCTGCTCCAATGCTGGATCCCGGTGCCATGTAGATGCTGTCACAGGCGATCGAAATCAAGGCACCGGCTGAGGCGGCGTCTTTGTTGATGAACACATAAATCGGGATTTCACTTTCGAGAATCTGGGTCCGGATCTCATCCGCATCAGTGACCACCCCGCCATAGGTGTCCATTTCAATAATAATTAGCCCAGCCTCGCTTTTTTTAGCTTCTTCCAATGCAATTTGAACACGGCGATTCATGGCTGGATCGATGTCCGCATCGATTTTGAAAGTAAATACTTTCACGGGCTTTTCCTGGGCAAAAAGAGAAAAGCTGATCAAGCCTAAAAGAAAAAAGAAGAAATAGCGAAGTAGCATTTTGAATGGGAGAATAAGTAGGAAAAGATAAGGATCACCCAATCAATACGCCAATATTTTGTTTTAAGATTCCAAACTGGGTTTATCGAAATTCTATGATAGGAAATTAAGGTGTGAAAAAGCCTTCACGCGCCATTTCTAGCATAATTCTTGCGAAATGACTCATGAAATTTTTGAAATATTTCAATCAATATCCCGATTACTATGATTTCCAAATTCAAATTCTTAAGCGCTCTTCTGTTGGTTTTGGGTTTAACTCTTTCTTATTCACAAGCTTCCGAGTTGATCGCAGGAGACTCGATTGGGATAGAAAGAGTAGGAGACAAAACCTTCATTTTGCATAAGGTATCTCCGCAAGAGACTCTATTTGCAATTTCCAGAAAGTACCAGGTGCCTGTTGGGGAAATTCAAAATGCAAATGAAGTCCTAAAGCAGGGTTTGAAAATCGGCCAGACCATCCGGGTTCCATACATTGAAAAAAACGCAGTTGCTTCAGGCTCCACTCTCCATAAAGTCAATCCGGGTGAAACTCTTTTTTCAATCTCCAAAAAATATGGGGTGTCTGTAGATTCACTCAAGCAGTGGAACAAACTTTTGGGAAATGACCTGAGTGTTGGACAGGCCCTGGTTGTGAAAGAAACAGGTTTGGCAAACAATCCTACGACCACATCACCCGCTCCAACTGTGGCAGCTACGACAACAGTCGCTACTACTCCGGTGATAGTGGAAAACCAAACCAAATCACAGCCGAAACCAGTTGAGAAAAAGGTGGAAGAACCGAAAACCAAACCGGAAGCCACCAAGCCTCAGCCAGAGTCTATCAAAACTTCGAACCCGACCACAACCACCGTCGCCAATACAACTCCTATTGCTCCCGGAGAGTGGATTTCCCATACTGTAAAACAGGGAGAGACCTTATTTTCACTTTCTACCCAGTATAATTCCAGTGTAGAGGATTTGATCAAGTGGAATGCTTTGACATCCAATAACCTACGTTCTGGTCAAATGATCAAAGTGGGCAGAGCCCCGGAAGGGCCTTCGACCGTTCCTGTGATCGGCACTCCAAAAGTTGCCGCTTCTTCGGCTGAAATGACTGTTGATCCAACTCCCGAAAATACTTCAGGAGGTTTTAAAAACGTCACCGAAACTGGTCAAGCTGAACTCATTGAAGGAACTGGAGGACACAAAAAATACCTGGTCTTGCACCGCTCCGCTCCGGTAGGAAGTATTATGCGGGTGAAAAATGAGGAGAACGACCTGACGATTTTTGCCAGGGTAGTCGGAACCCTTCCCGAAACAGGAGACAACTCCAAATTGGTGATCAAACTTTCTCAGGCAGCTTTTGATCAGCTGAAGGCTGTGAATCAGCGATTCCCGGTTGAGGTGCTTTATTGATTTGAGGAAAACGATTCTAATAGATTCCAAAACTGATAAGTAAAAATTCTACAAAAATCCCTCTCCCAATGACAGGAGGGGGATTTTGTTTATGTCTAAACAATTGTGCCTCCACCCATAGCCGGATCTGGGCTTGGCTTTATAAGCGGTCAGCCGTACCTTTGTCCAAGGAGTGCCTTACCATGAACAAAGTCCAACTTTTCTTTCACCATACCTTTCGGTTTATCTGGAATGCCATTTTCATCATTTCCTATCCGATTTTGGCGAGTTTTGGATTGCTGTTTATCGGTATGACTTTTCTTTTTTCCAAGCTCTCCCAAGTGCTGACCCGAATCAGGCCAGAAGGCACTAAAGTTGTTTTGAAGGAAACTGAGTGGGAAACCATGCCTTTTTCCAAGGATTTGCTGGAAGCAAAAGTCTGCAAGCAGATCATGTTTGGGCCTTCGGGATTTAAGCTGAGAAGGAAAGATGGTGTGCCTTCTGTTTTGGAGGATTACGTTTTTGGAAACAAGGTCCGTGTTTTGGAAGAGGGCTATATCCTGGAAAAATGGAACACGCTTGAGTCGAAAGACATGCCTGATTTTGACATTTGTCTGTATGACCCAGACCAGGATTCAATCCGGTCGCTGACCAATATCAAATGTTTTGATTGGCATGTTTCCGAAAAAGTGGACAATGAACTTTCCTTCAAATGGTTTGACGGAACACAGGGCGGTGAAGTGAAAGTGGCCCTCTGATGCAGAATCTGAAGGATTTTTTGGACGAAAAAGTCGAGCAATACAATCAGCCGGGATTTATTCCAAACGATCCGATTTCTATTCCACACCGCTTCTCCAATAAACACGACATCGAGATTTCAGGTTTTTTTGCGGCCATTCTAGCTTGGGGACAGCGAAAGACCATCATCAACAAATGCCTGGAGCTTTTTCAGTTGATGGATAAAGCTCCTCATGATTTCCTTCTAAATCATCAGGAAAGCGATTTGAAGCCTTTTTTGAGTTTCAAACATCGCACTTTCAATGACGTGGACACTTTGTATTTCATCCACTTTCTAACATGGTTTTATCGGAATTATGAGACTCTTGAAGAAGCTTTTCTAAAAGGCCAAACCGGACATATTGATGCAATGGAGTCAATTTTGACCCAGTTTCATCATGTGTTCTTCAGTTTACAGGATTCACCGGCACGGACCAAAAAACACATTGCAACTCCTGTTCGAAAAGCTGCCTGCAAGCGGATAAATATGTATCTCCGCTGGATGGTGAGGACGGATGACAAAGGAGTTGATTTTGGATTATGGAAAAAAATCAGCCCTGCCCAACTGATCTGTCCCTGTGATTTGCATGTGGATCGGGTTGGGAGGAGGCTTGGTCTGATCACTAGAAAACAAACTGATTGGCTTACGGCAGTTCAGTTGACTGAAAAACTCCGTGAATTTGATCCCCGAGATCCGGTGAAATATGATTTCGCGTTGTTCGGATTGGGGATTGAGGAGAAGTTTTAGTCAGTTAATGGATTATAGTCCATAGACGATAGTGCTATATGGAAAGGAAATGAATGTCTTTTTTCTCCTTAAACTACCGGAAGTGTTATAGTTATCTTTGATTTAAATGCTATGGACTATTGTCCATTGTCTATCCACTCTTAGTGAAACTTCTTCACTTCAGGAGCATCAGCGCTTGTTGAAAGTTCCTTTCCAAATCGCTCGGCGTAGTTGTCCAGCAATTCCATGACCCGTTCTTGCTTGGGAGATTTGACGATCAACCCGGCGTGATACTCCAGTGGAACCCTGAAGCAAACCTCCGAATCATCGAAACTGCTCAAGTCCGGATGTTCATATTTGGAAAGTGTCAGGACAATTCCTGCGTAATTTTTCGATGGTTTTGGCAAGTCATATTTTTCACCTTTAGCGACAGCATCTTCGATTTTCGCCCATTCTTCCCATAGGTTGATATCCGTGGCAGCTTCGACCATTTCTGCCAAGTGCGCTCCCCCTACACGGGAAGCAGTCTCAAGGAAGTAGATCTCTCCGTCTTCTCTGTTTTTGATGAATTCTGTGTGCGAAGCGCCATTTTTCAGACCAAAGGCCTTCATGATGGCTTCGTTGACTTTTTTGATTTTCTTATCGTCGTCCGAACCATACTTGAGGTTGGCGGACCGGAAGATTCCTCCCCCTTGGGAGATTTCCATCGGAGTCGCCAAATAGCGAGAAACGGTCAAAAACAATGTTTTTCCATCCAATTGAAGTCCATCTGCGTGATAGACATCACCAGGTTTAAACTGCTCCACGAGGTAATAAATCCTATTTTCACCAAGCTCATCGATATGCTTCCACAAGTCAGTTTTGTTGTGAACTTTGATAATCCCATGAGCCGAAGCCTCTGACCTCGGTTTCAAAACCCAAGGAGCTTCGACCGTGTCTGCAAAATGATTTATTTCCTCGTTGTTGAATAAAGCCGAAAAAGCCGGAACCCGGATTCCAGCATCCTTTGCCCGTATTCTCATGGCAAGTTTGTCCCGAAAGTAGCGCCCAGTGGTTTGGCCCATTCCTGGAATCCGAAGGTTTTCGCGTAGAAATGCAGCTTTTTCAACGTCATAATCATCCAAAGCAATGATCGCTTCGATCTTGTGATCTTTCATCAGTCCGCCAACGCCTTTCAGGAGTAAATCCATGTCCCAATCCAGATCCTGACCAGGCATATAAAACACCTCATCGATGTATTCAAAGGCCCAAGGTTTGTGTCGGAGCTGCTCTGTGGTGACCAGAAAAACACGATTTCCCTGTTTTTTTAGTGCAGTTAAAAATGCGTTCCCTTTGAAGTAATTAGAAATGCAGAGAAAAGTCTTGGATGCGCTCATGTGAGGAAAATTTTATCCTCTGAAAGTGAAAAAAAATCCGGCAAATCAGAAGACTTGCCGGTTTTTTTTAAAGTTGATTTTCGATATACCTCAATAAAAGACTCACACCGTAGGCTGTTCCCGTTTTGGTTTTTGCAAATTCCGAATCAGAAAATGCAACTCCTGCGATATCCAAATGGGCCCAAGCAGGATGCTCATGGGTAAATGCCTGTAAAAACTTGGCGGCTGTAATCGCCCCGGCGAAAGGTTTGCCGTGGTAATTTTTGATATCGGCAATTTCAGAATCCATCTCTTTTCCGAAGTTTTCCCAAAGTGGCAATGGCCAGGATTTTTCTCCGATAGCCTCACCTGCCTGCTGCAATCCATGTGAAAGGGCACCGTCGTTGGAAAAGAGTGCCGCACATTCGTAACCAAAAGTTCCGATAGCGCTTCCTGTCAGTGTAGCCAGATCGATTACCTGATCAGTTTTGTAGTTTTTGATCAGGTAGGAAAGTCCGTCCGCCAAAATCAAGCGGCCTTCGGCATCTGTATCAATCACTTCAATGCTCAGTCCGGCATGGCTTCCGATCACTTCTGACGGTAAGTATGCATCCTTATCGATCGCATTTTCCACCGACGGAACGATAGCAGTCAAGTTGATAGGAAGCTCCAAATCGGCAACAAGTTGTGTAGTAGCCAACACGGCAGCAGCGCCGCCCATGTCGGATTTCATGTGGTGCATGCCCTGAGTTTTGACATTCAGTCCTCCGGTGTCGAAGGTTACCCCTTTGCCAACCAAACCTATATGAAACTTAGCTTTCGGATGACGGTATTCCAGAATGATGAATTTCGGGTCTTTGGCCGAACCTCGACCGACAGCCAAAAAGGCTTCCAATCCTTCCGATTTCGCTTTTTTGGAGTCAAAGACCTTTACATCAAGTTTGGCTTTTTTGCCCATGTGCTTGGCCCAATCCGCCAGGTATTCCGGGGTGATTTTGTTGGGTGGAAGGTCAACCAATTTGAAAGCTTCGATTTTGGCAGCGGCAATTTTTTCAGCGCGTTCGACAAGATTTTTTGCTTTTTCGAGGGTTGAGATTACTTCGACTTTGAGCTTTTCAAAATCTTTTGCTTTCTCTTTTTTGTAAAAACCGATGGAATAGCTGCCCAGCTGAAATCCTACCAAAGCTGCTTCCTGTTGCTCTGAAGAAAAAGACTCCGGAAAGTCCAACAAAACCTCTTTTTCAATCAGTGATTGGCTTTTTGAAAGAATTCTCCGAAAGGAGTTTTCGATCGTTTTGTATTCCGGATCTTCACCCAATCCCACCAGTAAAATCAGTTGATTGTCTGATTCATAAGAATAGGTGGTGTCTTTTTTTCCGGAAAAGAGAGACTTGGAAGGGCCTGAAAAACCGAGCTTTTCGGTTAAAATAGTTTCTGTTTGTTTCTCAAAAACTGGAATAACCTTCAATGCAGATGTCGAAGGATTTTTGGGATTGATCTTGAAATTCATAAAAGCTGGTTTGGGATTTTACTCCGGTTTATCACTGAAAAACAGCCATTCTATTGCTTTGGGGAACTCGTCGCTCCAATAGGATTCGTTGTGTTTGCCTTTTTTATTGATTGAAAGTCGCACTTTCATCTTGCCTTGCAACGTTTCACGCTTGAGGATTCTTTTGCGAAACTTGGTCACTAGGTCCACCATCGTTTCACTTTCTTTCCCTCCGGCATAGAGGTAAAGTCGTGTTTCCTGAGGTTCGAAAAAGTCCAGAAAACCAAGTTTGATTTTTGGGATTACCCAAAGTGAGGGTGAGAAAACCATCAGTTTTCCAAAAACTTCCGGATATATTAGGCCTGAGAAAATGCTGACCAATCCGCCCATGGAGCTGCCGCCGATTCCTGTGAACTCTCGTTCCGATTTGGTTCGGTAGGTTTTATCCACAAATGGTTTCAGCGTGTCGGTAATGAAGCGGATGTATTGTTTGCCGTGACCTTGGCCTAAGACAGTTTTGCCGACATTGTATTCCTGAAGTCGCTCTTCCTCTGCATGTTCCACTGCGATAATGATGATTTTTCCGATCCCATAATCCGACATTACTGCCAGCTTTTTATCGATCTGCCAGTTGCCAAACTCTGCATTCTCATTGAATAGATTTTGGGCATCGTGCAGGTAAAGCACCGGATACTGCTCCGTGCTGGTATCGTAATCGTGGGGGAGGAGCGCCCAGATTTTGCGGGTCTTGTTGAGTTGGGGAATTTCAAATTCCTCGGAAATCAGGTGGATTTGGGGAAGTTGAGAAGGTCGGTAGGGGAGCCAGTTTTTTCGCCATTTGGCTACTTTTTCGAATTTCACCGGCTTGTCGTCATTCCAATGACGATTGGGAGTTCGGTTTCCGTAGCGGTCGATTTCTACCTCTGACCAGTCTCCTTTTGTGAATTTGTAGATCAGTTCACCCTCGAATTCAGGGCTTTCAGGGAAATCAAACTCGTATTTTCCTTCCTCGATTTTGTTCATTTTGAACTTAAAATCCTGAGTGGTCCATTCGTTGAAATTGCCTGAAATGTAAACCGGCCTATCGTCGTCTTCCGGTGTTTGAAGGACGATTTTTTTGGTCCGGGTGGGAATATGAATAGTTGAAGAAACTTCTTGAATCATGGGTTGGGGGTGATGGAAATGTTAACCCGAAGTTTCGAAATTAAGTTTTGTTGGGTTAAAAATGAAATGCTTTCAATGTCAGACTTGCTCTCCGGACCGAAATCGGATTTCTTCCGGATAGGGAAAAGCATGGATTAACTCCCCATTTTGGATTCTTTGCTTCAAAGAATTCCAATAGGCAGGGTCAAATAAATTTTTGTGATACTCCAAAAAATGTGGTTTTAAGTCAGCTCTTCCAATCATCCAACGTCTAAAATCCTCAGGAAAGACATCGTTTTTGTGAATCTCGTACCAAGGCTCTGAAGCATAGATTTGCTCGTAGTTTTCCGGCTTTGGCTTTTCACGAAAATTCATGTCCACCAGGAATTCTATTTCATCGTAATCGTAAAAAATCACCCGTTTTTGTCTTGTAAGCCCAAAGTTTTTGGTCATCATATCTCCTGGGAAAATGTTGGCTTGGGCAAGTTGCAGGATGGCGCGACCGTAATCTTCGACCGCACGTTTTCCTTCTTCTGTTGTGCAGGTTTCGAGGAAAATATTGAGCGGAACCATTTTTCGCTCCGTATATAGATGTTTGATAATCAGATGATTTTCTGTGATCTGGAGAAGTGAGTTTGTCGTGTTTCGCAGCTCATTCATCAATTCCGGACTAACACGATTTAGTGGAATTTTAAAGTATTCAAACTCATGGGTATCGGCCATTCTGCCTACTCGATCATGAAGAGAAACGAGTTTGTATTTTTCACGAACCTCCTGCCTAGTCATGTTTTTAGGAGGTTCAAAGTGATCTTTGATCAACTTGAAAACAATGTTTAGCGATGGCAAAGCGAATACGGTCATTACCATTCCTTTGATCCCCGGTGCGACGACAAATTCATCAGAGCTTTTATTCAAATGGTAGAGAAAGTCTCTGTAAAAAAGAGTCTTTCCATGCTTGTTGAAGCCGATGGCATTGTAGAGTTCGTGTATTTTTTTGTGGGGGATGACCGAACTCAAAAACCCTATGATTTGGGATGGAACTGCCACCTCCACCATGAAATAAGACCTGGTAAAACTGAATAAATGACTCATCAAATTCGGGTCAAAGATCAGTGTATCTACATAGACGCCTTTTGGACCATGCATGAAAGGAATGATAAAAGGCATCCATTTATTGCCGACATAAGTTCTTCCGATCAGGTAGGCGGCTTTGTTTCGGTAAAAAACAGGCTTTAGAAGTTGGGTTTTTGTTCCCACTTCAACCTTATATCTAGTTAAAATTACTTTTTTGACTCCTTCCACAAGGAACTCGATATCCCTTTCCTTTTCCATAAATGGAGCCCCAAAATCGTAATCCTCCAGTATCTGTCGGATGATCAGCTCCAATCCCATCGCAGCAGGGTAAGTGTGGAGCAATTCCGAATTTTCGCGGATTTCGCAGGAGTTGTATCCTTCCATCACAAACATCAATTCTTCATCCAATGGGTTGTTAGGGAAGGCCTTGCGGAATAAAGAATTGAAAAATGTCTCTGCCAACTCCACATCCGGTCTGTCTTGAATCAATTGTTGGTATTCATTTCGGATCAAAGTCCAGATTTTCCGATTGTCAGAATCTGTTCCAAGTATTTCCTGAAACACTTTTGACAATTGAAACAAAAGATCCTTGTAAAGTCTAAGTCGTTGACGATGATTGAGTTGGGTTGCCTGCCAGTTGCGCTGTGCAAAATAAAGTGGGGCAAGTCTGGTATAGGTATTGAAGGTCTCAACATAGGTAAGAAAGCCTTCAAATATTTTATTGGCTAGTGGTAGCGCTCGGGTTGGCATAGGAAATTTGGCAACAAAGGTTAAAAATGAATTTTTTTAGGAAAAAGGAGAAGATGTTTTTTTAAAAAGCCCCTGATTTTCTGTGATTTATAGGAGAACAAATGTCACAGAATAAAATATTGAAAATTTTTCGCAATCGATTGTTTGGAGGGAATGAAAACATTTTCTACTTTTCGAGCATATTCATGAATTGAATATCTACAATAGGTTTAATAGGTTTGAGAGCAGGAAAAGGCCCGGATGATATCCAGGCCTTTTTTGTTTGTTACCGATTCAAGTTACTTCTTTAGAGCAGAGAATAGCACAAGGATTTCTGCTGGTATGGTCTAAGACTTTTTTCCTAATCTAGAAGGCGATTCTTTCCCACTAACAAAACAATATTAAGTTTGGGGTCCATTCAGAGATGCTGTCGACTGTTGTCCGTGGTCTGTGGACGATTATCCGCTTGTTGTAAGTTCAAATGAGTTTCACTGGCAAATTGCGGGTAATCATTTTTTCAATTCCGGATAATCCAAATTTCCGACACCTGGGAACCCCGCTGACCTTCCCCGCAAGTCCAGGAGAAAGTCACTTTACCGTCTCTGGTAGCTTCTGCTGGAATGGGAAATTCATAAACTGGCTGTATGCCCGTTTGGATAAAATCATGAACGAGCAGGCCATCCGAAGTCATTTTCATTTTTGATCTGAACCTCCCAGTATAGGCGACCCTGATCGTATAGGTGCTTTCCGGATCCAATTGGTCATAATGGATTTCCAGTGGCAAATCGTAAAGTGTGTTCACCTGATGCATCCAAGCCATGGGAGCAGCATCGCTGTCAAATCCTGTTGCTTTGACTACATGAACCCATTCTACATCCTTCAAACCCACTCCAAAACTTACCCTTGGGGTTCTGAGGCTTCCGGGGTCCTTGGCAACATCATACCGAAAAACCACTCTTTTCCAACTTGCCGGATCGCCAAAATTATCATAAAACCCTCCCGGACCGGGATTTGTCCGCTCCAGAATTCCTCGGATAATCGCTACTTTTTCCTCTTCCTTGGAAGCTGTTTCTGCTTTTGAAAGTTGGGAATAGATCCATGC
Organism: Algoriphagus sp. A40; assembly: GCF_002002735.1. Lineage (GTDB taxonomy): Bacteria > Bacteroidota > Bacteroidia > Cytophagales > Cyclobacteriaceae > Algoriphagus. The sequence continues at coordinate 55,514 of NZ_MUNY01000060.1, forward strand.
GATATCATTTAAAGGACTGTCCATATTGTCTATAAAATTGCCCCGACCATCCATAGCTCCGTGTTTTTCCACCGTCAGCTGGGCACCAATACTTTGGAAAAGCTCGTCAGCCAAGGATTCGCTTTTGGCCTTCAGGCCAGGTGCAATGGGTTCTTTAATGGCAGAAGCAAGGGTGGATTTGCATTGCTGGATCGCTTGGTCTGCACCTAATTCTTGATAGTTTCCAAGTTTTTCGAGGGCGGATTGTTCCAACCATTTCTCAAAAACGAGCCTTTTCTGGACATACGCATCGTAGTAAGCTCTGATTAACCCCATCTGGAAACGGAAATTCTTCTTAACCTCGGGATTGCTCTTTTGGTCAATATCCTGCCATTGCTGCAAGGTGGTAGTCACCTTGGTATTGGTCAGCAGGGGACCCCGAAGGTTTTCCTCCAAGGCCACAAATCCCTGAGCAAGTTCTTCTGCCTGATCTGAGTCAATAAAATAGCGGGCATAATCCCTGAGGGTTTCAATTTCAGGGATTTCTGGATCCCAATCCTGGTCGCTCCAAATGAATTTATTCAAATCATCATTGGTGCCCTCGGAATAGGAAATACTTCCATTAGCATATTGGTCCAAAGCATTATGAATCATTTTCTCATCGCTTGGCCGTGGGTTGATACATTCCCTGCCCAAGGTAATGGCCCAAGCAAGATCCCATCTGGGTATCGGATATTGTGAACTCAAGCTATGGGTGATGTCAGGGTATCTTCGGATGGGAATTTCCCGGTCCAATCTTTCCCTGATTTCGTCAATTGGTAATTTGACCCAAGGACCAAAAACAACCCCTCCCAACCATTTCGGCTTTTTATTGACCTGTGCAAAGAAGATATCAAACCATTCCTTGGTAGGGCGGAAAACCTGAGGTGAGATCCAGATTTTAGCATTCGGATGATGCTCATGAAGAATGTCGGCCACCTGTTCCATCCATTCAAAAAGGACGTCCGGTTCCAGATCTCCAGGATCTCCACCCGGAATAAAAAGGTGATCCAAACGCGGAACGGAAGAAAAAACCTCGTGCCGTTCTTCGATTTCCCTTTTAAGAGAGTCGGGATGCCGGTAGTCCTTGCCCAGATTGGGATACCACATCCATACATCAAGGTCGTATTTATCGCAAATCCGTGATTGCTCCCTGATCATGTCGATGGCTGGCAATTGCATGTGCTTGCTGGTGAAATCATCATCAGTACGGGGAGGCATAATTTCAATGCTATTGGCACCAAAGATGGCCAGGTCCCGGATGTACTGATCAAATTGAGCCACCGACCAAGCATCGTAACTGTTGGTTTTGGGCCGGTAGCCGAGCTGATGACCACGGATTTCATATTGGGGTGAAGATGCCATTGTCAGGTTTTCAGGTATAAGCACTTCATCGGGGCCCATTTTCATTTTCCTCAACAACTTCCCCACTCCATACAATGCGCCACGCTTCGTTTTTGCCTGAATAATCACTTTTTGCTCCAAAGGCAGCATCACTATCCGATATCCCTCCGGATTGATATTTTCCAGATCATTGAGCGGGTTTGCCAAACTTTCGGGAAGTTCTTCCACTCCCTTTTCCATTATCAGCACGATTTGAGGAAGGGTCATATCCAACTTCTTACTTTGTTGGATCATTTTGCCACTTCTTTTTTCCACTTCTTCCTGAAAGACTTGGATCACATGTCCAAGCTCAGCTGATTCTTTTTTCGAAACGAAAAGTGAAGCATTGGTAAAATCCATCATTTCCTGAGCTTGTACCCAGGTAAATTGGATGAAGAGAAAACTGGATAAAATGAATTTTAGAGAAGTAGTGGTTTTCATATACTGGTGAAAAAAGAGCGGATTTTTCCTTGTGTTAATACTTCAGTAAAGTAGGAAGGGACTATTAATTCAACTGTATATCTACTTGTAGATCATTGGACAAAATACTTATTGCCTGGTTTTCATTCATTTCACTCAAATAGATGGAATTCAACTAGTACAATTCAGGCAGAATGGGGTATATAATTAAGTCGGCAAGCCAAAAATGATACCCTGATTCAATAGAAAATGATCGGTTTTCAAAAGGATGATTTGAAACAAAAGCTAATACAGGGAAAAACTGTCTATGGCACCTGCATTACAACCAACGCGCCACGATGGCAAAACCTAGTTGCTGATTCGGGACTTGATTTTGTATTTCTGGATACCGAGCACATTGCCATCGACAGAGCTGACCTTTCGAGGATGTGTCTGGGTTACCAAGCCAAAGGACTCACACCGATTGTACGCATCCGCCGGCCAGATCCCTACCGGGCCAGTCAGGCGATTGATGATGGAGCCATTGGAGTAATTGCACCTTACCTTGAGAATCCTGCCCAAATCAAAGAATTAATCGGCGCCACCAAATACCGACCCCTGAAGGGTGAAAAACTGGAAAGTATTCTTAGCGGAAAAACAGGTCCCAGCCCAGAATTAAGAGAATATCTGGATCGCTTCAACCACGGCAATCTCTGCATTGCCAATATCGAAAGCATCCCGGCAGTGGAGCGACTCGATGAATTATTGAGTATTGAGGGACTGGATGCGGTTTTTATCGGCCCCCATGATTTATCCATTAATATGGGCATACCAGAGCAATATGATCACCCGGATTTTATTGCCATGGTCAAAACCATTGTCCAAAAGGCCAGAAAGCATACGCTTGGCGTTGGGATTCACTTTTCCCTCGAGCCCCAAAGACAAATCGACTGGATCAAGGAAGGTGTGAATATCGTGATCCACAGTTCGGATATGGCACTTTTCAGTCAAAGGCTTCGGGAAGATATAAGCAAAATAAAATCAACGTCCGGAGAAGGAAATGATTCATCCGGAACGGGTGAATCGGTAACGATATAACAAAAAAATCAAACCCCTAACTAATGAAATTCTTTCTTGCTTCTGCTGTACTCTTGTTGAGCACGGCTTTTATTCCTCTCAAAAAGGAAAAGGTCTTTAACCAGGATGTGGCGATCATTCATGATTCTAAAAAAGACCTTCCTGAAGGATCCATCGATAGAATCCAGTTAATCAATGGTGTTCCTGTTGCAGAGTCTAAAGGATCTTTTTTTGAATTTAATGGAGAGAGATGGACCAGTTCCAAAAATAAGATCAGTAAACCAACGCTTTCTGGGATTAAACTTCCTGAAGGATCCGGGAAAGTTTTATCCTCAATCAATCACCTAGGAAAAGTATGGGTGGGTACTGAAAACGGATTATACCGCAGTACCTCGGGAAATAACTTGGAATCTGTGCTTCCTGCAGATAGCAGTTATAGCTGGTCGCCCAAGGATGTTGCCGCTTTGGTGGTGGACAGCCAGGGTCGTCTTTGGTTTGGTGCCAAACAAGGTATCGGCAGATTGGACGAAGGAAAGTGGAAACTCTTTACCGGAGCAGAAGGTCTTCCTTACAACAACTTCACCAGTGCCTTCGCTGGGCCAAATGGAGAGGTTTGGTTTGGAACCAAAAAAGGCGCGATCCGCGTTCAGGATGATTATTTCTACTACCGGTTCAGCCGTCGCTGGTTGCCTGACGATCACGTCAATGACATAACTATCGACAAATCCGGTACTGCTTGGATCGCCACCAATCAGGGGATCAGCCAGATCGCCTCCGTACCGATGACCTATGAGGAAAAAGCTGCCTTTTTCACCAAACAAACAGAGGATCGGCATGTGAGAATGGGATTTGTGGCCCCAAATAACCTTCAGGTTCCTTTTGAAATCAGTTCGTATGAGCTGGGTATCTCTGACAATGACGGCATGTACACCTCCATGTATGGAGCAGCACAGGCATTTCGCTATGCAGTTACCGGAGATCCGGAAGCCAAGGCCTTGGCAGACCGTAGTCTTGTAGCCTGCAAATGGCTAGTGGACATCACCCATGAGTCTGGTTTTCCTGCTCGGGTGATCATACCGATTGATTATCGTGAGCCGGTCAATGAACAATATAGCAGAGAATACAACAAAAGGCATCAGCAATCTGACCCATTTTGGAAGGATATCTATCCTCGCTTTCCGACTAGTAAAGACGGAAAATACATGTGGAAATGCGATACCAGTTCAGATGAATTGGCAGGACATTATTTCTTCTATGCGGTTTATTATGATTTAGTTGCCAAAACTGAAGAGGAAAAAGCAATGGTAAGAGATGTCGTAGCCGACATCACTGATCACTTGATTCGAAACGGGTTTATGCTAAAAGATCATGACGGCCTATCTACCCGTTGGGGAAATTTTTCTCCTGAATATATGGCTTCAGTTTGGGGATGGGATCAGCGTGGACTCAATTCCATGATGATGTTGTCTTTTCTTAACGTGGCCAGTCATGTCACTGGTGATTCCAAATACGATGAAGTTGCCAAAATGCTTCGGGATAAATACAACTATCACATCAATGCCATGCATGCCAAGGAGTTTTTCCCGCCGGACAATGTTGTTCCTTGGGACAATAACCTGTCTTTGATGAGTTTTTATGGTTTGATCAACTACGAAAAAGATCCTGAGCTTTTATTGATGTACCGGGAATCACTAGAGTACACCTGGCTACACATCAGTAAACAAAAGAATTCCTTTTGGAATACCATTTATGGTGCATTGAGTCAAAAGTTTGCAGAGAAAGCTCAGGAAGGTTTCTTTAACCCCGAAGTTGTTTTTCCCGAAAACAAACTCTATGCTCCTCAGAAAGTGAAACTCTATAGCACTTGGGATACCAAAAGCGAAGATATTGTAGAAACTCTGGAGCGGATACCTTTTGATCTCATCGGATATGAAATGGACAATACGCACAGACTGGATATTGTACTTGATCCAACACCGGGACAGGGTGAGGGAATGGGCTGGAGATACGATACCTATGCTGTTCCTGTCGATGAGCGTGGACATGTGCGTCAGGACCGAGACGGTTTTGCACTGCTATATCGGGAAGTAGGCGGCGGAACGGCTGAGCAAGAAGGCACCTTTTATCTTTTGCCGTACTACATGGCGAGGTATCATCAATTGATCGAAAATTAATCACAGAAGAATTTGAAAAAGCAATTTTTCATAGCGGTTCTGATGCTCAGTTTACCGCTTTGCACTTTCAGTCAGGACACAGATTGGATATCCCTCTTCAATGGAAAAAACCTGGAAGGATGGACTGTACGTGGGAAAGCTGAATGGATAGTGGAAAATGGGGTGATGATTGGCCAGGGTGCCAATGGGCATATTTATGCTACACCAGAGCTTACTGACCTGGAAGTAAAAGGAACCTTCCGTATTAGTGATCAGGGAGGGGGAGGCAACAGCGGATTGTATTTTCGAAGTAATCCTCCCTCAGATAATCCAGACGGATACCCAAGAGGGTATGAAGCACAAATCTGTCATTCCCAGAAAGCCCACACCGGATGGTTGTGGAAACCAGGCACTCCAACAGGAAAAGCGACCAAACTGATCACTAAAGATGATGAATGGTTTACCATGAGCGTGAGAGCGGTTGGCCCGGACATCCAGATTTGGATTAATGATGAACTGGTGATGAGCTACCAAGATGAGGAGTATAAAAATGGCTTTTTTGCCATTCAATGCCACAATACGGGCATGATGATCGAAGCCAAGGAACTTTATTTCAGAGATTTAGGTAATTAAGCGAGGTGAAAATTATGTTTAGGAGGCAACTTTGCCTCCTAACTTCTTTCTCCAAAAACTAAGGTGACTTTTTTTTCAAAAAGCTGCTGTTAGCTTCTATAAAATCTCTTGGTTTGACAAAATCCAGGTACATGCCATCTGGATTAAGTATAAAATTCGGCAAATCGGAGCGTCTTTCCAGGGCTTTCAATTAATCTCTAATTTTTTCTGATTCAATAGTGTTTGAAATATTGCTTTTGTTGGGAATTGGCTTTTTCTCCTCTTCTTAAATTTGGTTTGATTTTTCCAACACAACTCTTAGCTTCAACTTTCAATTTTTACCTATGAGCAAATTCAGGATCCCTTATTTCCCCGTTTGGCTAGTGGTGTTTGGCCTTTTAGTTGCCTGCGAATCTTCCGATTCCACCAAAAATGAGACCGCCGTGGAGGTGAGCCCTGAAACAGCACTATTGGAGAAAATGCGAAATCAAATTGATCTTGGATTGGCACAAAAATCCACTTGGCAAAAACACTGGGGTGAAAAAGTAGGGAATTTTGATGGCAGTAATTTTGAATTTGTCTTTACAGATTCCATTGATCCGATGGAAATGCCAGAGAAAAACCCGATTCTGGCGAATGATCCACTTTTCCCTTATCAGCTTACGCATCCCGAAGGAAATGGCACAATGGACATCTATTCCTATAAAGTGGAGGCTCAAGAAAGTCTGGATCAACCTTTTTTAAACCCTGATTCTGAGGTGATTTGGTATCGGGCCGACGGAATGAAAGAGCGTTTGCTTTTCATGGGGCCCTCAGGAATGTTTGAGGATGGAATGTGGTTGAATTCCACTGAATTTTTGGTTTTGGGTTTTTTTCAGGAAGAGGAAGGTTTTAGGCCGATGGCATGGATTATTGATGTAAGAACACATCGGTTCGCCCAATTCAAATTGAACCAGGTTGCAAAAGAATACCTCCAGGAATCCTATTTGGATTTGAAGTTAAAGTCCGTGGATTTGACCTCCGATGGAATTTGATCAATTGATCCGGCAGCTGGAAAGAAGGCTGAAAGATCCCCTTCCCGGTAAAGATGCCCATCTGAAGATGTCTCCACAACCTGTGGATATGAGGCGTTTTGAACCCGTTTTGCCAGAAAATCACCGGAAAAGTGGGGTCTTGATTTTGTTTTATCCAGGTGAAATGGGTTCATTTTTTCCATTGATCAAAAGACCCGAATATCCGGGATTCCACAGTGGCCAGGTAGCTTTTCCCGGAGGGAAAATGGAAGAGGGAGACCTCAACATCATCCAAACTGCCCTGAGAGAAGCAGAAGAGGAAGTGGGTATTAATCGGAGGGAAGTTCAGATTTTGGGTAAGTTGAGCGACCTCTATATTCCAACCAGCAATTTTTTAGTGAGTCCAGTGATCGGTTTTTTGGAAAAACGGCCAGACCTTATCCCCGAAGAAAAGGAAGTTTTCAGAATTATTCAGACAAACCTTCAATTCTTGTTGAAGCCTGAAGTGAGAAAGCAAAAAGTCCTTGAATTTGGTCCAGCATTAAAGTTGGACACACCCTACTTTGAAATTGACGGGGAGGTTGTTTGGGGAGCTACTGCGATGATATTGAGTGAATTAATTCAAATCCTGGACTTAGGACAAGAATAGGGATTGGACTTTTCAGCTAATTGTTGGTATTGTTGCACTTCAAATTGGATCCCTTGACATGGAAGAAAATACTCCTTTGATTAGTAATGACGCAGTAGTTTTTGGGTTGCTGATGGCAACTTTGGCCTTCGTTTTTGCAAGCTCTGCCAGCAAAAGACCATTTTGGGTGAAATTCTACACGTATGTCCCAACGGTTTTGCTTTGCTATTTTATCCCGGCAGTTTTCAATTCACTTGGTCTGATTTCAGGTGAATCCTCTAACTTATACAGAGTAGCTTCACGGTACCTTTTGCCGGCATCACTTGTACTTTTCACCATCAGTATAGATCTGAAAGGAATCCTAAAACTAGGCCCGAAAGCACTTACTATGTTTTTGGCAGGCACAGTCGGGGTAATTTTAGGTGGACCACTGGCTTTATTGACTGTTGGCTTTTTTTATCCGGAGATCTATTCAGGAACAGGATCCGACGAGATTTGGCGCGGACTCTCTACTATTGCAGGTAGCTGGATTGGTGGTGGAGCCAACCAAACCGCCATGTTGGAGGTGTTTGGAGCGAGTCCAACTTTATTTGGGCAAATGATTGCAGTCGATGTCCTAGTAGCCAATCTTTGGATGGCGTTTTTGCTGTATTGGGCAGCAAAACCGGAAAAACTGGATAAACTTCTCAAAGCGGACACTTCAGCCATATATGAGCTAAGGGACCGGATTGCCAAACACCGAGAGGGAATCATGAAAATTCCGAGCCTTGGCGATACCATGCTGATTTTGGGTTTTGGATTTGGTGTTACTGGAGTTTCCCATTTAGCGGCTGATTTCTTGGCTCCTTGGTTTGAGTCCAATTATCCCGAGCTCAATCAGTATTCCCTGAATTCTGCCTTTTTCTGGATTGTCGTAATTGCTACCACGGCAGGTCTGGTGCTTTCATTTACTAAGGCTCGAAATCTGGAAGGTGCCGGTGCCTCACGTATGGGAAGTGTGCTCCTGTATGTACTTGTAGCTACTATCGGGATGCAGATGGACTTAGGCGCGATCTTGGATAGCCCAGTTTTGTTCTTGGTAGGGATTATTTGGATGATGTTTCACGTTCTAATTATGACCCTTGTAGCATGGCTAATAAAAGCCCCATTCTTTTATGTGGCAGTGGGTTCTCAGGCAAATATCGGAGGAGCTGCTTCGGCTCCGATAGTCGCATCTGCTTTTGATCCATCACTTGCTTCAGTTGGAGTATTACTTGCAGTGTTGGGTTATGCTTTAGGAACTTATGGAGGTTATCTTTGTGGATTGATCATGCAGGCTATCTCAGGAATGTGATGAAGTTTAATAGAAAGTTGGTTTTTATCTGTAGTGGGCCGGATTGTAAAAAGGCCGGATCAAAAAAGATACGCAAAGCCTTGAAGGAAGCAGCCACAGAAGGTTCACTCAAAGGACATTGCAAATTTTTACAGACCAAATGCATGGATATGTGCAAGTCAGCACCGGTTGTGATAGTAGAAAATCATTTTTGCAAACTCACAGATACCAAAACTGTCATGAATCAAATCAAAAAGGCCTGAATTTCTCAGGCCTTTTTGATTTAGAGTTTGGTCACTTTCACTGCAGTGCCGGAGACGGTCACCATGAGCATCCCGTCGCGGATGGTCTCATAGTCCAAGTCGATTCCTACTACCGCATTTGCTCCAAAATGTCTTGCCTGCATTTCCATTTCTGACATGGCTGTCGCCTTTGCTTCGCGTAAAACCTGTTCGTATGCGGAGGAGCGGCCACCAACAATATCGGTTATGCTTGCAAAAAAATCTTTGAAGACGTTAGCGCCTATAATTGTCTCTCCAGAGACGATCCCTAGGTATTGATCGATTTGGTAGCCTTCAAGTGATGGAGTGGTGGAAATAATCATAGAAAAGGAATTGGTTTAGGATTAAGTGTATTTCATGTGCTCACACGGTTTTTTCTCTCTGAAAGTTTGGTTAAAAACTCAAATGTTTCAGAAATTCTTAAGTAACGAAAAGTTGAAGTAAACCGGACAAAACTAAAAATAATGAGAGTTCCTGTTTGTGTTTAAGGTTTTCTTTTCAAATATTACCTTCCTTTTTGGCGGAATTCAAACCCGTTCCCCAAAATCATTTCTCCCGATTCATGAGCCAATTCCAGCAATTCGATATTTCTGATTTTCTGAATGAAATCCAGGAACCTCTGTTTTTGATGGAATCAGAGGAAATTATTTTTTTCAACAAATACTTCCTGGAAAATTTCAATCCAGCCCCGGATGAATGGATGCTTTTCTTTAATAAAAGGGAATTGATCGATGAACTTGAAGGCTTTTTTCAGAAGGGCGAATTGCCAAAAAGCCGGATGATTAAATCACTTGTTTCGTCAATTGGCAAAAAAATATGTTTTGAGTGGAGCTTCATCAACTTGCCGTCGAGCTACAATTCGCGTTTTTTGATTGCCAAAGGCAGCCGGATCAAGACCTGGAATACTGAGCAAAATGAGGAAATTTTGATCGAGGGAGATGCCTTGACTGCGGAGCTCCACTACATGCAGAGTATCCTCAAAAACAGCTACGACCTCATTGCAATACTTGATAAATACGGCAATTATAAGTTTATCAGTGATTCGGCAACGGAAAGGTTGGGTTTTCAGCCTTTTGAAATCCAGGGAAGAAATTTCAAAGACTTTGTCTTGGAGGGAATTATAGAAATTGTCAAAGGAGACTTTGATGAGGTATTGAATTCTGAGTCGGAAGTAGCCATTGATTTTTGGGTGAAATTAAAAGACGGGAAGCGGATTTACCTGGAAAGTTTTGCCAAAAACCTCCTCAATGACCCTCAGATTCAGGGGATCCTTTTCAGTTCAAGGGACATTACGGAATACATTCATACTGAAAATTCCCTCCAAAGGCGCTATGAAATTGAAAACCTCATCATCCAGATTTCTTCAAGGCTGATCAATGGGAGTTTTAGGGATTTGGAGCCGGTTTTTTTCTCTGCTATTGCCAGATTTGGCGAGTTTTTGAATGCGAGAAATGGTGAAATTTTGGTTTTCAATCGGGAAACCGAAGAGTTGGAAGCACTGAATTCCTGGACCTACGGAAAAGAAGGAAATCGGCCATATCGGCTGTCCAGGGAAGAGGTGGGGATAATTTTTGAAAACCAGCCTTTTTTGGAAAAGGGAAAAGTTCGCTTGGTTTCAGGTGAGTTGTCAGAGCAGCATGCCATCAGAGAACTGGGAAATTCAAGGATTTTGGTTCCCATGATTTCCGGTGGAAAACTTCTTGGACTCATCCGGTTTGAATCCGAATTCCAGGAATTTCCATTTGAGGAAAAGGAGCTTCAGGTACTCCGGCAATTGGGTGATGTATTGGCAGGTGCCTATCTGGGTAGCCAAATGACCCGAAAACTGGAAAGGAACGAAAACCTGCTGGCAAATACCGAAGTGCTTTCCAAGTCAGGTTCCTGGAGGTTTAGCACCTATAAAAACCGCTTTTATTTTTCAGGAGGCTTGGCTGCCCTGTTTGGTTTGGGTAATAAGCCCATCACACAGGAATTTTCCTCACTGATTTTCCGGATAGACAAGCCCTTTAGGGCGGGATTTATTAAAAACCTGAAACTCTCCAGCAAGGAGTTGATCCGGACATCCGGAGAGTTCACGATTTCGGATCAGAAAGGGGAGGTCAAGTTTATCAGTTATGAAATTGAGGGCAAAAGTGAATTTCTGACCCAGGGACTGGAGGTTTATGGATTCTGCACGGATATTTCCCACAAGCGGGCTTCTGACACCTACCTGCGACTTCAGTCTCAGATTTTAGCACAGGTGAACGATCCTATTTTGGTGACCAATTTGGGTTTTGAAGTCATTTATCTGAATGAAGCCGCAGTTCAATTGTGTTGTCCGGAGACCGCCAGGGACTTCGAAGGTCACTTAAGCGATTTGGTGAATTTTGTTTGGAATAAGAGAGAAAACCTAGAAACCATCGCCAGTGGCTTGAAACTGGGAGAGGTTTGGAAATCAGAACGTGATATTCAAACCAAGCATACCGAAAGATCTCCTTTTGAAATCTCGATCCAGGCTATCCATGCCGAAGGCAAAGAGAAAATCGGTTATTCGGTGATTTTGAGAGGTTTGGAAGAAAAGTATAAATCGGAACAAATCGCAAAAAGGGCTCAATTGATTGTTGAAAACAGTCCAGCGGTACTGTTCAGAGTGGATCCCGACAATAGGTATAGAATCCAATATATTTCAGAAAATATCAGCCGATTTGGGTATGACGCGGCTTATCTGATCAAAAATCAAATTTCATTTTTGGATTTATTGCATCCGGAAGATTCCGCAAAGATTTTCGCAAAATCCAAAGCCGGTAAAACACTGGAAGGAGTTCCTGCATTTTCAGGTGAATACCGGATTAAAACTGCATCTGGAGAATTTGTCTGGGTGGAAGATCGAACACGTGATGTGACCACGGAATCGGGCAAGATAATCCTGCATGAAGGTCTATTCCAGGATATTTCGGACAGGAAGAATCTGGAGCTGATCCAACAGCAGCGAGACAACCAATACCGGGTTTTGGCAGCCAACATTCCGGGAACCAACATATTCTTGGTGGATTCCGAGCGGACATATATTTTGGCAGAGGGCACAAACTTTGAAAAATGGGGCTTGAAGCGGGAGGATTTTGAAGGAAAAAAACTTCAGGACTTGCAGCTAACCCCTTATGGAGAAATCAATGCAATTCTCGACCGGGTTTACAATAATATGGAAATCGTCGAGACCGAATTTTTCTTCAAAGACAGACATTACCACCGCACGATCAGGCCTATTGTGGAAAATGGTCAGGTAAAATATGCCCTGAGTATCGTCAGGGATATTCAGGAAGAATATCAGGCCAAGCTTGACTTACAGCAATCCGAGGAAAAATACCGCCGCCTGGTGGAGGAGTCTACCGAAATTATTTTCTCCCTCACAGAGACGTTTTTGCTTCATTACGTGTCTCCCAATGTGAAGCAGTTTCTTGGTTATGACAGCGAAGAAGTCACGGGAAGAAGTATTTTTGATTTTCTGCATCCGGATGATTTGGGAGTATTTCAGGAAATGTTGGGTGACACCAAAGATTTCCTGGCCACCAATCAATTTCTTGAATTCAGGCTTCGCCATAAATACGGCGATTATCGGGTTTTCAATTCCAACGGGAAACTGATTGTAGACAAAAGTGGGATTCACCGGTATTACACGGGTGTCGCCAGGGATATTTCCAAACTTAAGGAAACCCAACGGGAACTCCTTCTTGCCAAGGAAAAAGCGGAACAGGCCTCTCAGATCAAATCTCAATTTCTTTCGGTGATGAGCCATGAGATCCGCACTCCGATGAATGCTGTCATTGGACTTTCACATTTTCTCATGGAAGAAAATCCACGTCCCGATCAGTTGGAAAACCTCAAGACCCTCCAGTTTTCGGCGGAAAATCTGATGGCCCTGATCAACGACATCCTTGACTACAACAAAATTGATTCAGGAAAGGTAGATCTGGAACAGGCCCCTTTTGATTTGAGAAACATCATCCACAGGATTGTGCATTCACACAGTTTCCAAGCCACCGAAAAAGGGCTGAAAGTAACCTGTGTCATGGATGAGGCAATTCCAGAAATACTGATTGGAGATTCACTTCGGATTGGACAGATTGTAAACAACCTGGTTTCCAATGCGATCAAGTTTACCGAGAAAGGCTTTGTGAGGATTTCGATTTCGAGAGAATTCACTCAGGGTAAATGGACTGACATCCGGTTTTTGTTTGAAGATTCTGGAATTGGAATTGCTGAAAATAAACGGAAGTCGATCTTTGAGGCATTTACCCAAGCATCCTCCTCCACAAGCAGGAAATATGGAGGTACCGGATTGGGGCTTGCAATTGTCAAACGTTTGGTAGAATTATTTGGAGGGGAAATTGAAGTGAGGCCGCGTAATGAAGGTGGCAGTGTTTTTGAATTCACCATTCCATTTGAATTTGTAGAAACCGGCAAGTTTGAGAAGGAAAAGGAAAGGGTATTTTCCCAACACCGATCCCTGGAAAATGCATCTATTTTGGTTGCAGAAGACAATACTGTCAACCAGATTTTGATCCGAAAATTCCTGACCAAGTGGAATGCAGGAAACCTGGTAATCGCCTCTGATGGCCAGGAAGCCTTGGATCGGTTCAATGTTGGCCAATTTGATCTTATCCTCCTGGATCTGCAGATGCCGGGCTTGGATGGTTTTTCAGTTGCCAAATCCATCCGGAAGCATAGTGATTTCACTAAGCGGAATGTCCCAATTTTAGCCTTGACCGCGGCCTCCATCAATGAAGTAAAAGAAGAGATGAAACTCAGTGGAATGAATGATATTATACCGAAGCCTTTTACTCCGGAAATACTTTTTGAAAAAATTTTAAAATATCTCAATCCAAAAGATCGGGGTGAAATTGGGGTTTAGCATTAATTTTGCCCAAAGGCAGCTAAACTTAACCGCTTCCCTCAAACCTGAATTCATGACTCCTCTTAGAAGGTTTTTTCTTTTCCTTTTCCTCTTATCACTTCCGGAATTTGTACTTGCCCAAGAACTCTACAACAAGCGGTCGACTATCTACGGCTTTACGGGGATTTCTGGCGCCAACCTCAGACAGTTTAACGAAATGCTTGCCGACCGGGGGCTTTCACCATTAAGAAACCGATATCGTACTTATGGACTTGGTTATCAGGCCAGAATCCATGATTTTGTTCTTGGTTTTGAGCTTTCCCATCACCAAAGCAAGGTCAGTGAATACGATGAATTTGAAATCAGATATCGCACCACTAGAGGGCTTTTCAATGTTGGATATTCACTGACAGAGGAGGGTAAATTCCAATTGATTCACTACATGTCATTGGGTGTTGGATATCTGAATTTTGAAATGCTGCCATCCAATCCTACCCAAAACCTGGAGCTTTTCCTGCGAGAACCTCAGGAGGGGTTTATCCTACGTGAAAATAATATCCAGAAAGGAACTCAATATTTTGGCGATTTTTTGACCGAAATCGGATTTCAACTTTCATATGATTTTGATCTTCCCGGTAGAAAAGAAGCGGTGGAAGTTTTGGCAAAAGTTGGCTATTCGTTCAGCCCCTTTGAGGGAAAATGGCAGATGAACGCCATGTCCTTTGACAATACTCAAGCAGGGGCTTTTTTGAGAATCGGAGCTGGGATTTCCCTTCCTGACCGGAATTTTTTCTATAAAGATGCCTCAATTGGAGTGTCCTTGTTCCGGGGATTTCATTTCAATAATGCGGACAAACTCAACAAGGAACTTATTGATACAGGTTATTTGCCACTGGATGGAACTCCATCGAATTGGGGTTTGAGAATTTTGGGCGAAACCGATGGCTTTCTTTACGGGATTGATGTTTACAATTCAGCACTGGAAGGCCCGGCCACAAATTTTCAAAATCAGTCCCTGAACAGTGTGCGGATTTATGCAAACGGAGGGGTGAAGTTTTTTCAGTTTAAAAATTTCTCTTTCGGAGCAATGGGTGGATTGGGCTATGGAAATCTCCGATATACCCTTAGTCAAAATGAAAAGCCGGATTTTCCTGAGATTTTCGAACAACGCTATTTTGACGGTTATCTGAAAAGTTCCGGATTGATGGCCAAGCCTGAATTTTTGGTAGAATACGGGATTCCGATGACCAACCGAAAACTTTTCGATTTGGTGGTGAGCGCGTCGGCAGGATATGAACTTGCAATGGGAAATTATAGATTGGGAGAATTGGGAATGGCCCAATTTCTCACCGGACCGGTCGTGGGCTTGAGTGTTGGAGTTCGGCCATAATCAGAAAGCTTGAATATTTCATGAATAAAATCGTCTGATTTGAACCTGTCCTCCTGCTTTTATTCCAAAATGCTATTAACTTTGAGCTTGCTTATCGAGAAAGACCGAGGGAAGGGCCCTGCGACGTCTTAGCAACCTGTAACCAAGGTGCTAACTCCCATTCCGGAAATGCCGGGAACAGATGAGCGGACAAGTACTAGTACTTTTCTCCGTGTTTTGCTCGATCGGCTTTTTTGAATTAACTACATCACGATGCAAAACAGAACGGAAACCCTGCTCCAAGCTATTCAGAACCGGATTTTGATCCTTGACGGAGCCATGGGTACCATGATTCAGCGGTACAAACTTTCTGAAGAAGATTTTAGAACTCCTGCTTTGGCAGATCATCCCAAATCCCTGAAAGGCAACAACGACTTACTTTCTTTGAGCCGTCCGGATATTATCAAGCAGATCCATAAGGAATATCTAGAGGCAGGAGCTGATATCATCGAAACCAACACCTTTTCGGGTACGACTATTGCCCAGGCTGATTACGAACTTTCTCACCTGGCCTATGCCATCAATTTTGAATCGGCTAAACTTGCCCGGGAAGTAGCGGATGAATTCTCCTCCAAGGAACCACACAAGCCAAGATTCGTCGCTGGAGCCATCGGCCCAACCAATAAAACTGCTTCTCTTTCTCCGGATGTAAATGATCCCGGATACCGCGCGATTACTTTTGACCAGTTGGCGGAAGCGTATTCTGAGCAGGTGAGGGGATTGCTTGACGGAGGTTCGGATATCATTTTGGTCGAGACGATTTTTGATACCCTGAATGCAAAAGCAGCTTTGTATGCGATTCAGGACGTTTACGAGGAAAGAAACATTCCACTTGATCCGAAAGAAGGCGGAATACCGATCATGATTTCCGGTACGATTACGGATGCTTCTGGGCGTACACTTTCCGGTCAAACCACTGAAGCGTTTTTGATTTCAGTTTCCCATGTGCCTTTGCTATCTGTTGGGTTAAACTGTGCTTTGGGAGCCAAAGAGCTTCGGCCATATCTGAAAGTTTTGGCCCAAAATGCACCATTCTATGTGTCTGCCTATCCCAATGCAGGATTGCCAAACGAATTTGGAGCCTACGATCAGGGAGCCAATGAAATGGCTGACCAAGTAAGGGACTTTTTGAAAGAGGGCATGCTGAATATTCTGGGCGGCTGCTGCGGTACCACGCCTGATCATATTCATGCCTTGGCCAAAATGGCTGCTGAATACAAGCCGAGAAAAATTGAAGAAGTAACGGAAGAGGAGGAAAGCAATGTCTAAGAATTACATGAAACTTTCGGGCTTAGAGCCTTTGATTTTCACTCCAAACATCAATTTTGTCAACATCGGTGAGCGGACCAATATCACCGGATCAAAGAAATTTGCCCGACTGATCCTGAATGGGCAGTATGACGATGCACTCGAAATCGCCCTGGATCAAGTCCGTGGCGGTGCTCAGGTTTTGGATGTCTGCATGGATGAAGGGATGCTTGACGGGGAATTTGCCATGGTTAAATTCCTCAATCTGATCGCTTCCGAACCGGAAATCAGCCGAATCCCGATCATGATTGACAGCTCCAAATGGAGCATCATTTTAGCAGGATTGAAGTGTGTGCAGGGCAAAGGAATCGTGAATTCAATTTCCTTAAAAAACGGAGAGGCTGAATTTATTCATCAAGCCAAAACTGTCAAAAAATTCGGAGCGGCAGTCGTCGTAATGGCTTTTGACGAAAAAGGCCAAGCGGATACCTACGAGCGCAGAATCGAAATCTGCGAGCGGAGCTATCGGATTTTGGTCGAACAGGTCAAATTCAATTGTCAGGATATCATTTTTGATCCGAACATTTTCCCGGTTGCTACAGGGATGGAGGAGCACCGCAAAAATGCCCTGGACTTTTTCCGTGGTACGAAGTGGATCAAGGAAAACCTCCCCGGTGCCAAAGTCAGCGGCGGAGTCAGCAACGTTTCTTTCTCTTTCCGGGGAAATGACCGAGTACGAGAAGCCATGCATGCGGCTTTTCTTTACCATGCGATCCATCATGGCATGGACATGGGTATCGTCAATCCGACGATGTTGGAGGTATACGACGACATTCCAAAAGACCTTTTGGAGCGAGTCGAGGATGTGCTTTTTGACAGAAAAGAAGATGCGACTGAGCGACTTTTGGATTTTGCAGAAACCGTCAAAGCAGCTGGAAAGAAGGAAGTCGTCAATGAGGCTTGGCGAACTGACCCAGTAGCAAAACGGATCGAACACGCACTGGTTAAAGGTATATTGGACTTTATCTTAGAAGACACTGAAGCTGCCCGCTTGGAATTGGTGAATCCGCTAAAAGTCATCGAAGGTCCGCTGATGGATGGGATGAATGTGGTGGGAGATCTCTTTGGTGAAGGAAAAATGTTCCTGCCCCAAGTGGTGAAATCCGCCCGGGTGATGAAGAAAGCAGTGGCTTATTTGGAACCATTCATGCCGCTACCAGGTGAAGGTGAGGAAGCTTCCTCCCTGAAAAAAATCCTTCTGGCAACCGTCAAAGGTGATGTTCACGATATCGGAAAAAATATTGTTGGTGTCGTTTTGGCTTGCAACAGCTACCAAATCATCGATTTGGGAGTTATGGTGGATGCGCAAAAAATCATTGACGAAGCCATCAAAAACAAAGTAGATATCATCGGATTGAGTGGCTTGATTACTCCGTCTTTGGACGAAATGGTCAATGTGGCTTCAGAAATGGAGCGTCAGGGATTGAAAATTCCTTTGTTGATTGGCGGAGCAACTACTTCCCGGATTCATACAGCAGTGAAAATCGATCCGGTTTATTCCGGCACGGTCGTGCATGTGACCGATGCAAGTAAGTCTGTTCCAATTGCAGGAGAGGCGATTTCTGAAGAAACCAAAGAAAGCTACCGAGTTCAGCTCAAGGAAACTTACCGAGTTCTCCGTGAGGAGCATGAGGCCAAGCAATCCTTGAAGCAATTGGTGAGCTACACGGAAGCAAAAGCCAATCCAGTGGAAATAAACTGGAGTTCATTTGAGCCGGTAAAGCCAAAAGTGTTGGGTAAGACGGTTTTGAAAGACCTCGATCTTACAGTGGTGAGGAAATACATCGACTGGACTCCTTTCTTCAGTACTTGGATGCTGAGCGGAAAATATCCCAAAATCCTGGAGGATCCTTTGGTGGGTCATGAAGCGAAAAAGCTTTTTGCAGATGCACAGGAAATGCTGGATAAGCTGATTTCTGAAAAATGGCTTTCTGCCAATGCCGTTTTCGGAATATATCCGATTCAGCGAATTGAGGACGATGCGGTGGTTTTTGATCCGGAAAATGGGTCTCAGGAACTAGCTAAATTCCACTTTTTGCGTCAGCAGGGCAAAAAGGGAAAAGGAGTACCTAACCGGTCACTTGCGGACTACCTGCATCCCGAAAAAATCGATTACCTGGGTTGCTTCGCAGTTACTTCAGGCTTGGGTATGGAAACCAAATTGGCTGAATTCCAAGCAGCTGGTGATGATTACAACGACATCATGTTCAAAGCCTTGGCTGATCGATTGGCCGAAGCTGCTGCAGAATTTGTTCATGAAGAAGTCCGAAAGAACTATTGGGGCTATTCGACTGAGGAAGGATTGGACAATGACAGCTTGATCCGAGAGGAATATCCTGGAATTCGACCAGCGCCAGGGTATCCGGCCTGTCCGGAGCACTCTGAAAAAGTTACCATCGGCAGCCTGCTAGATCTGGAAAATTCCGTCGGAATCACCTTGACTTCGAGTTTTGCCATGTATCCGACCAGTTCCGTTTCCGGATTTTACTTCGGCAATCCAGAAAGTAAATATTTTGGCTTGGGCAAAATCGGTGAAGATCAGGTTGCATCCTATGCTGAACGAAAAGGGATCAACCTACAGCAAGCCGAGCGCTTACTATCTCCAAATTTGGCCTATTCCCCAGCCCCAACTTTAGCAATATCTAAATAATGAAAATAACCGAACACCTTAAAAACGCGAATTCAACTCTTTTTTCATTTGAAATTCTTCCTCCACTCAAGGGCCAAAGTCTGAAAGAACTTATGGAGGGGATTGCTCCTTTGATGGAATTCAAGCCGCCTTTTGTGGACGTGACTTATCATCGGGAGGAATTTATCTATAAAAAGCATCCCAACGGATTGCTGGAAAAAGTCAGTACCAAAAAGCGTCCCGGTACAGTCGGGATTTGCGCAGCGATCATGAACCGCTTCCATGTCGATGCGGTGCCGCATTTGCTGTGCGGCGGTTTTTCCAAAGAAGAAACAGAAAACGCGCTGATTGATCTCAATTTCATCGGTGTGGACAACGTGCTGGCGCTCAGAGGCGATGCGCCAAAGACCGAAGGAAGATTTATTCCAGAAGCGGAAGGTCACAGCTTTGCCAGTGAATTGGTGGAACAGATCGTGAGAATGAACAACGGCAGGTATCTGCATGAAGAAACTGAAAACAGCTTTCATACTGATTTTTGTGTGGGTGTGGCAGGCTATCCGGAGAAGCATTTCGAGGCCCCGAGCTTAAAATTTGACCTGAAGTATCTGAAGGAAAAAGTCGATAAAGGGGCAGAATACATTGTGACTCAGATGTTTTTTGACAACAAGAAGTTCTTTGATTTTGTGGCAAAAGTCCGTGAGGCGGGTATCACGGTGCCGATCATCCCGGGGATCAAACCGATTGCAACTTTGGGTCAAATCACTAATCTGCCGAGAACTTTCTTCCTTGATTTGCCAGACGCACTGACGGATGAACTTGAAAAATGCAAAACCAATGCAGATGTCAAAGAAGTTGGAATCGCTTGGGCAATTGAGCAATGCAAGGAATTGATCGAAGCCAATGTGCCTTCGCTTCATTTCTATACGATGAGCAAGGCAGACACGACATACAAAATTGCAAAAGCTGTGTTTTAAAAAACCTTTGGGGTCTCTAAGACCCCGAAGGTTTTATTTTTTCAAACTTGGAGCTAATTTTTTTCTCAACCTTTTCGCCAATCATCCCAATTACAATTTCCCGATTCCTTTAATTTTTATCTTGGGACATGATTAAACTGATCGAATGTCCACGGGATGCGATGCAGGGAATTCCTGAATTTATCGATACGGCGATCAAAGCTGCCTACATCAACCAACTTTTGGAGGTCGGTTTTGATACCATTGACTTTGGGAGTTTTGTGAGTCCAAAAGCGATTCCGCAAATGCGGGATACTGCTGAGGTGTTGGATCTGTTGGACTTGCATCAGGCGAAAAGCAAGCTTTTGGCTATCGTGGCTAATGTAAGAGGGGCGGAGGATGCACTTCATTTTCAAGAAATTGATTTTTTGGGCTTTCCGCTTTCTGTTTCAGAGACTTTTCAGCAGCGAAATACCAATGCTTCCATTTCTGAAGCTTTAAAAACTGTTGAGGAAATCCAAAATCTTTGCGAAGCAAGAGGTAAAAAGCAGGTTGTATATCTCAGTATGGGTTTTGGCAACCCGTATGGAGATCCTTATTCTCCCGAACTGGTCGCTGAATTTGTCGAAAAACTAGCTCAGCTTCAGGTAGAGACGATCTCGCTGTCAGATACGATAGGTGTAGCTACGCCTGAATTGATTTCTAACTTATTCGAAGTTCAGATTCAGGCATTTCCACAAATTGAGTTTGGAGCTCATTTGCACAGTAGAGCCGAAGGGATTGAAGAAAAAGTGCTTGCAGGTCTAAAGGGCGGTTGTCGGAGATTTGATGGAGCCTTGAAAGGTTTTGGAGGATGCCCGATGGCGGAAGACAAACTTGTCGGAAATATGGCGACTGAGGTGATGATTGAGACTTTGGAATATCAAGGGTATGACTTGAAACTGGACAAGTCAGAACTAGCTGAATCCATGAAGCTTACGAAATTTGTATTTAACACCTGATTGATGACTGAGCCCAAAGTCCAAAGTAAAGTAAAATCACTCCGGTGGCTCAGAAGCCTTCACAAATGGCTGGGGATTCCCTTGATCATTTTCTTTTTTTTAATTGGAATAACCTCAATTCTTTTGGCTTGGAAAAAGAAGGCGGAGTTGTTACCTCCGACTTTGGAGACGAAAATTCAACAGGGAAATTGGATTTCCCCTGCGGAAATGGTGAGTATAGCTGAAGCGGAAATGGCCAAAATCGGTGAATCCACCGAGGTTGACCGCATCGATATCCGCCCGGACAAGGGTGTGGCCAAGGTGACATTCAAAACCCATTTTACAGAAGTTCAGTTAGATGGATTTTCCGGAGAAGTGCTTTCGATTGAAACCCGTCACTCGGACTGGATCGAAAAAGTGCACGACGGCAGCATTGTTGATTTTTACCTTGGAGGTGATGAGGCAACCAAATTGACTTATTCAACTCTGACAGCATTGGGTTTGATATTGATGGGTATCAGTGGGTTTTATCTGTGGTATTTTCCGAAAGTGATTCGAAGATTGAAGGGGAGATAGGTAAGATGGACTGAGGGAAATTTGCCTTTAGACTTTGATTTTTTTGTAGCTTTAGTTTATGGAAAATGAGGATAAACATCTTGTAAAAGAGCCGGATATCGAATATGGCCGCTACACCTATGCTGATTACCTGACTTGGGAAATGGACGTGATGGTCGAGCTAATCAAAGGAAAAGTGTTTAAGCGAGATGCTGCCGCACCAAGGATGTCTCACCAAAAGGTTTCGATTCGTTTGTCAGCGGAGTTTTTCAATTTCCTAAAAGGAAAATCTTGCCAGGTTTTTCATGCGCCATTTGATGTCAGATTACCGGTGAAGTCCAAGAGAAATCAGGACATTGATACTGTGGTTCAGCCTGATTTGTGTGTGGTTTGTGATTCTGGGAAACTGGACGATGCAGGCTGCATTGGTGCTCCTGACCTTGTCGTTGAAATACTTTCCCCCGGAAATAACAAAAGAGAGCTAAAAAATAAGTACGAGGTCTATGAAGAAGCAGGAGTAAAGGAATATTGGGTGATCCATCCCAATGAGCAGACATTGTTAATCTATTCACTTGTCAATGGAAAATATCAATCTTCCAGATTATTCGTTTCAGGTGATATTGTTGAATCTGCTTGCATTGAAGGGTTTCGACTCAATTTGGAAGAGATTTTTGAAGGATAAATCGGGAGCAGGATTACACCATCAACTTATACTTTTTCCCAGGAAGAGACTTCACAATTCCTTCAAATTCAAGAGATAATAATTTAGAAGAAAGCATCCCTAACGGGATTTCAGTCAGATAGCTGATTTGGTCTATTTCTGATTCACCTTTTTCTAGGAGAAGTTTTAGGATCAAAATTTCCTCCTCCTCCCGATTGCTCAGTTCCAAGGTTGGCTTTTTGGCTTTTTCTTCCCCCGGTTTTGTCCAGAAAAGTGCTTCAGCGATATCTCCTGGCCCAGTATAGATCGAGGCCTTCATTTTTCGGATCAAATGATTGCATCCTTCTGAAAAGGGAGATTGTAAATTTCCCGGAACTGCAAAAACATCCTTGTTGTAACTGTAGGCAATTTCAGCCGTAATCAAAGCGCCGCCTTTTTCTGCAGCTTCCACCACAATCAACGCATCAGAAAGTCCGGCAATTATCCGGTTTCGTGCCGGAAAATTTCCGGGTACCATGGGGCTTCCCGGTGCATATTCGCTCAAAAGGACGCCTGTTTCCTGCAGTTGTTCAGCCGTCTTTTTATGGGCTGCCGGGTAGATTTGAGAAATCGGAGAACCCATCACCGCGATTGTTGGAAGCCCGACTTGCAATGCTGCTCGGTGGGCTTCAATGTCAATTCCATAAGCTAATCCGGAAATAATGACTGGTTGGTAGGGCAGGAGGTCTTCGACGATTTTTCGAGTGATGGATTTACCATAAGAAGTTGCACTTCTTGTTCCTACGATCCCCACACTTCGCTCAAAATTCAGATTGCAATTCCCTTGTGTAAACAGTATGACTGGCCCGTCTTCGTGGGCTTTAAGTCTGGCAGGAAATTCAGGATCGGTTGAAACCAAGATACGGAATCCTTTTTTTTCACTTAGGGAAATCAGCTCATCTGCTTTTCGAAGAAGGGAAACGGCTTGGCTTTGGATTTCGAGCAGCTTTTCCCCAACTCTTGGGATCTTTCCCGCTTTTCCTTTGCTGAGACTAAAAAAAACCTTTGCGGAACCGCTATAGGCTAAAATGGCTTTGAATACTCCCGGGCCAACTTTGGGAGCTTGAGAAAGGGCTAAATGGTAGCGAAGATTTTCAAGATCCGTTTCGGGCTTTGAGTTCATTCTTCAGATTGATTAAAAAGTCTTTGATTTCCTGAAGTTTCTGAACTGCTGCAACTTTGTCAAATCCGTGATTTTTTCCAGAAGAAATCACTTCCTGAGCTCCCTGAAGGGTATATCCTTTTTCCTTTACCAAGTGGTAAACATACTTGATCTTTTGAATGTCCTCTTTGGTATAGCGTCGGTTGCCTTTTTTATCCTTTTTGGGGCGAATAATGTCAAATTCCCCTTCCCAATAGCGGATAAGCGAAGGTGCTACCTTAAACATCTCGGCAACTTCACCAATGGAATGGTACTTTTTTTCGATCTCTCGCTCTTTGTACGGCACAGCAGTTTTTGTTAATAGTAAAAACCCTCCAAGGGTTCGAAACCCTTGGAGGGTTTGTTAAATATCTAAGTTAAAAATTTTGATCGGGGACTTCAAGGGATACTTGAGGGTTTAGTAAAAAAACGGAAAAATCAGCGGTTTAGTACTTGAAGCATCTGAATTGCAGCCATCCCGGCAGTCTCGGTTCTAAGGCGACTTTTTCCCAAGGAAACTGCCTGAAAGCCGTTTTCAATAGCCGTTTTGATCTCTTTTGGGTCAAAATCGCCCTCAGGGCCAATTAGGATCAGATATTTTCCATCGGGGAGAGCAACATCAAAAAAGTGGTTTTCATGGGTCTCATCTACGTATGCGATGAATTTCTGAAAACCTTCAAAGTCCTTGGATTTAAATAGGTCGCTAAGTTTTCTGGTCGGGTGCAATACAGGAATCCTGAATTTCAGACTTTGCTTGCAAGCCGAGATCATTTTTTTGTGCAGTCGGTCTGTTTTTAGAAAACTTCGCTCCGAATTCATGGTTTCCAAAAGTGTCATTTCGTGAAATCCGAGTTCGGAGATTTTTTCCACCATCCATTCCATCCTATCCGGACTTTTGGTCGGAGCGATAGCCAAGTGAATGTGAAACTTATCCTCCGGAACAATAGCTGAGCTCAGGACTTTCAGACTGGTCTTTTTGGGATTTGCTTCCAAAATCACGCCTTCAAAGACCTGTCCTTTTCCATTAGTCAGTAGGATTGGGTCGCCCTGTTTTTTGCGCAGCACTTTGACCAAGTGGTGGGATTCCTCCTCGTCGAGGTAGGTGAGGGGTTCGGTGATATTTTCCTGGAAAAAAAGCTGCATGGGTGGGCCGTGAGGTAAAGGCACAAAAAAAGCACATTTCTTGAAGAAATGTGCCTTTAAACCGAATTAACCTATAACCAATTTAACCTTTTGAAATTTCCATGTTGACGGTCTTTCCTTTGATGGTGTTGTTCTTCATCACTTTGATCACATGTTCTGCGTCTTTGTGAGGAACATCCACGAAGGAGAAGTTGTCGAAGATGTCGATGCCACCGATGCTTTTGCCAGGAACGCCAGTTTCTCCAGCGATTGCACCTACGATATCGTTAGGACGGATTCTGTCTTTGTTACCAAGATTCAGGAACAAGCGAGTCATGTTTGCATCGCGTGTTCTTTCTTCCCTAGGAGCTCTTCTTTCGAAGTCTCTTGGTCCACTTTCACTACGGGCTGCAAATCGGTCCCCACCTTCTTTTCTGTCACCGAATCTTCCACCGCGCTCTCCGCCTCTTTCGAAACGGCCACCGCTTTCTCTTTCGCCTCTTCCAAATCGATCAGAACCGCTTCTTTCGCCACGTCCGAATCGATCAGATCCCCTCTCTCCGCGACCGAAATCACGACCTCCTTCTCTTGATCCTTCTCTTCTTGCTCCGTAGGCTTCGATTCCGAAATCCTGCTCTTTCAATTCTTTCACGGTTTCACCCATGTTCATCTTGATCAAGCCAAGAGCAATCTGCTCGATAGTCAACCCTTCAGCAAGCATCTGTCCGATAGTCGCTTCGAAAAGCTGATTATCTTCTTCTACTGCCAATACTCTATAAACGTCCTTCACCAATTGTGCTTTTTTCAGCTCAACCAATTCAGTGACAGATGGAGGCGTCATTTTATTGATGGTAGCTTTAGTGAAACGCTCCAAATCTCTGAGTTTCATTGTTTCTCTTCGACCTGTGATGAACGTAATCGCAGTACCTGACTTACCAGCACGACCGGTTCGGCCGATTCTGTGTACGTAATATTCCTCGTCCAATGGAAGGTCGTAATTGAATACTGCCTCTACATTGTCCACGTCAATACCACGGGCAGCTACGTCAGTTGCTACCAATACCGAGCAAAGTCCCTTACGGAATTTACCCATTACTTTATCTCGCTGTGCCTGAGAAAGGTCACCGTGAAGCGCTTCCGCCAAGATGCCTCTAGCACCCAAAGCTTCCGTTACTTCGTCAGTCATTCTCTTCGTGTTACAGAACACTACGCTCAAAGCGTAATTGTTGATGTTCATCAGACGAGTCATCAATTCCATCTTCAAAGAAGGCTTTACTTCGTAGTAAACCTGCTCGATTTTAGAAACTGTCAATTCGTTTTTAGCGACTTTGATGATTTCAGGATTGGTTTGATATTTTCTTGTCAAATCCAAGATTGGCTTAGCCATCGTTGCAGAGAAAAAGACAGTTTGTCTTTCTGCAGGCATTTCTGAAAGAATTGCCTCGATATCATCTCTGAAACCCATGTCCAGCATTTCATCAGCCTCATCCAATACGATGATTCCAATGCTGTCAAGCTTCAATGTTCCTCTGTTGATGTGATCTTGAACTCGACCTGGAGTACCAACTACGATCTGAACTCCTTTACGAAGTACTCTGATCTGCTTGTCTATTGATTCTCCACCGTAGATCGCAACAGAGTTGATGCCTCTGTGATACTTGGATAGTTTTTGGATTTCTCCTTCTACCTGAACCGCAAGTTCGCGGGTAGGGCAAAGGATGATGGCCTGTGGCTTGTTCAATTCTGAATCGACTAGGTCAATGATTGGAATTGCAAAAGCTGCAGTTTTACCGGTTCCGGTTTGAGCCTGACCGATCAAATCGCGTCCTTCCAATACGAAAGGAATAGCCTGTAATTGAATTGGGGAAGGGGTTGTATAACCCATTTCTTCCACTGCCCGCAAGATTTCTACTGAAATCCCCAGGTCTGAGAATTGTGTTGTGATTTCCATGAATGTTTTCCTTACTTTTTCTTGCCATGTTATCCTAAATCCCAGACAAGCGACAGTAAGGATTCACGGCACGAAAAATACGCTGTGTCAAAATTGACGATGCAAAAGTAGGGTTAATAATTTTGAAATCCAAGACTGGTTCAAAAGTTTTTAGAATATTCGTTAAAAATGAAGGGATAAGAGCAAAATAAATTTGGTTTTTCTTGATTTTATATCTTGGATATTCGATTTAGGATACTGAAATACGAAAGTAAAAATGGTTAAACCTAGGAAATCCGAAATGGAAAATTTTTTTAATAATTAATCATTATTTATATAAATGCCCGGTCTGAGCTGGCTTCTTTTACCATTTCCTCAGCCAGATCTTTTCCTAAATACCGATCAATCAGGCCATGTCCCAAGTACAAAAGCGGGGTTAGAAGGATCGCTACAGCAAACTTATAGGTGTAATTGATGATCCCGACAGCGATAACTTGGCTGAGGCTCCAGTTCCCGAAAACATAAAAAGCTATTCCCAAAACCACAAAAGAATCGAAAAACTGGGAAATCAAAGTTGAACCTGTTGCACGAAGCCAAATCATGCGGGGACCAGTGATGGCCCGAAGCCTTTGAAAGACAAAAACGTCAATCAGCTGGCCCAACAAGAAGGCCGTAAGTGAGCCGACGATTATTCCCATTCCTTGCCGGAAAATGGTGTTGAATGCATAATTGATATCAAATCCAGTTCCAGTGGGAGTTTGGGAATTTACATCCAACCAAAAGTCAGCCGGAACCAATACGGTCACCACACTGATCACCACAAACACATAAGCGATCAGTCCTGCTGTAATAAAACTGATTTTCCGGACTCCCTTTTTTCCAAAGTATTCATTGATAATATCCGTGGTGATGAACACAATCGGCCAAATGACCGCACCTGCAGTCAGATTAAAATCCAAGATGTATTCCCCAAATATATTCCAGTTGATCGGCTCAAAACCGAGTGTCTTTTCACCCGAAAAAATCTTTACACCGATGATCTCCGCCAAAATCGCATTGGTCAAAAAGATCGATCCAAGGATGATAAAAAGGTTGGTTTTGCGGCTGTGGTGGATTTCATTCATTTGCGGGCAAAATAGAATAGGTTTTTCCTTCCTCACTCAACTCAGATCGAATAAATACAGTTTTTGCCTCCTCGAGCATATCTTCCAAATGGACATATCTAGAGGAAAAGTGTCCTAAAAGTAAGGATTTTGCATTGACTAAATTTGCAATTTCCGCTGCTTGTTTTGCAGTGCAGTGAAAGGTATCACTTGCCCGTGCTGCATCTGATTCCATAAAAGTGGACTCATGATAAAGCAAGGTTGGTTCTTTAAGATAATTGGAAAGCTTTGGTTCAAACCGTGTGTCTGAGCAAAAAGCATAACTTCTCAAGGGAGCGAGAGGCAAGGTGTATTCCTCCAGTTTGTACAGATTTCCATTTTCATCCTGAAAACTTTTACCGTTTCTCAGGCTATGAATCGCTGCCAATGGAATCTTCTTTTCCTGAAGTTTTTCCTTGTTAAGGCTTCTCAGCCCTGCTTTTTCCTGAATCAAAAAACCTGTGGTTGGAATCCTGTGGGTCAATGGAAAACTATAAACTGTAAATCTGGGATGGTCCAGAAGTAAATTTTGCCCACTCGGATTCGTCTCATTAAAAGTCAGCGGATAGGAGAGTTTAGTGTTGCTCCAACGAAACTGGGTGGTGATGATTTCATCCAGGCCTTTGGGTCCGAAAATCGTCAAAGGCTTGGTTCGTTTTGCTAAATGGTAGCTGGACAATACGCCCATCAAACCCAAATAATGATCCCCGTGAAGGTGGGAGATAAAAATATGGCTGATACGTGAAGACTTGATTTTAAACTTTCGCATTTGGATCTGTGTGCCTTCACCACAGTCTATCAATAAAAACTCCTGCCCAAATCTGACGACCTGGGCAGTGTGATTCCTTCCATGTACCGGAATGGAAGAGGTATTTCCTAAAATGGTGACTTCAAAATCCGGGATCAAGCTCCTTCTTCGTCTTCGCCTCCGTCGATTTCGTGCATAAAGATCGCCTCACCTGCTTCTTCCAGCGAACTGACCAAATTCAGTTTTTTATCCAACATGGAGATTTTCAATAGCTTCATCACATGGTCCTGAACACCGGAAATGACAAAAATCCCACCGTTTCGGCCGAATTCTCTGTCTCCTACCAGTAAAGCACTCAAGCCACTGGAATCTACATATTTTACCTGGCTCATGTCCAAAACGATATTGGCATAACCTTCGGCGTGAATTGTCAATAATTCAGACTTTAACTTTGGAGCAAGCAAGGAATCAATCTTTTCTTCCAATGGAGCAAAGACTACATATTGCTCTTTTTTATCGATAGTGTATTTCATGTTTTTATAATTTTTTTTTAATGGTAACATGGAATCTCGCATGATTAGATTCATCCCAGTATGTGACTTTGGGAATCATGCTTGATTTCATAGTTCTTAAAGTTTGTTCTTGAGTCCCAAATGGGTCAAAACTGCATTTTCAATTCTTAATTCGATGTTTTCGGTTTCCGCTTTCACGAACGTTTGTCCGGTGATGTTTTCAAACAGCTCAATATAGCGATCGGAGATGCTTTCTACAATTTCATCGGTCATTTCTGGCACTGTCTGTCCATCTTTACCCTGGAATCCGTTTGCAATCAACCACTGACGGACAAATTCTTTTGACAGTTGTTTTTGGGCAAGGCCTTTGTCCTGATTTTCCTGATAGCCCTCAGCATAGAAATATCTCGAAGAGTCAGGAGTATGGATTTCGTCGATCAGGAGAATTTCTTCACCGAATTTACCGAATTCATATTTGGTGTCCACCAGAATCAAGCCTTTTTCCCTGGCCATTTCCTGACCTCTCTGGAAAAGCGCCCGGGTATATTTTTCCAAAATCAAGTAATCCGCCTCACTTACGATCCCTTTTGCCAGGATGTCTTCTCTGGAGATATCTTCATCATGTCCTTCATCCGCTTTGGTTGTCGGAGTGATGATGGGCTCCGGGAGTTTGTCGTTTTCTTTGAGCCCTTCGGGCAAAGCAACGCCGCAAAGCACTCGTTTGCCTAATTTGTATTCTCTGGCGGCGTGTCCGGCGAGATAGCCTCGGATGACCATTTCTACTTTGAAAGGATGGCAACGCTTGCCGATTGTTACACTTGGATCCGGGGTAGAAGTCACCCAGTTGGGAACGATGTCGGAAGTGGCTTTCAGAAAACCGGCTGCAATTTGGTTTAGCACTTGACCTTTGAAAGGAATTGGTTTGGGTAAAACTACATCAAATGCCGAAATCCGGTCAGAAGCAACCACAACCAGTTCCTTATCAAAGATATAGACGTCTCTTACTTTTCCTTTGTAAAAACCCACTTGTCCGGGGAAATTGAAATGGGTTTCCTTGATGGCTTTGCTCATTTGAAAATCGTTTGGGCAAAAATAGAAAAATGGATTTCCACTGCCTTAGACTTGGGTTTTATTTATTGATTTTATTTCCGTTTTCCCAAAGCTCGGTTGTGATCAGCTGACCGTTTTCGTCGTAAAGCTCCCGTTTTCCGTTTAGGCTTCCTTTTGTATAATTTCTGATTTCCAGTAGTTTGCCATTTTCTCTGTAGACTTTTACTTCACCTTCTTCCAGCTCATTTGCGAACCTGACCAAACTTGACAATTCATCATTTGGATGAAAATTTTCCTCCATGATTTTCTGCCCCTGATTATTATAAGTGGCACGCTGCCTTATTTTTCCATTGGAGTGGTAATAGACTATAGGTTGGGTCGGAACTCCTTTTTGATAAACAGCTTTCATCCGCACAGATCCATCGGGGAAATATTCGATCATTTCTCCCTCCGGTGATCCGTTTTTATACCTTCCTCTTCTTTCCGGTTTTCCGTCAGGATAGTTCAGTTCATAGATTCCGTTGAGATCTCCGACGCGAAATTCTCTCTGAGCTTTTATTGACCCATCCTGAAAATATTGGGTCTCTTTTCCATCTACCACTCCTCGCGTATAGTTTGTACTAAAAATCAATTGTCCATTTTCATCATGTTCTTCATAGGGGCCGTTGTATTGACCCGCCAGAAAATTGATTTTGGTTTTGGGCTTTCCATCCGGAAAAAAGGCCTCTGAAAGTCCGTCCGGTTTGTTGTTTTTGAATGTGGTTTGGTCACTAATCTTTCCGTCTTCGAAATAGGTTATGACTTTTCCTTCGAGCTGATTGTTGGCAAAAGTAGATTCCTGACGAATTCCACCGCCGGGATAGTAACTCATGGACTTTCCTTCACGCAGGTTATTTCGAAACTCCACAATACGAACTGTATCCCCAGATTCGGGATCGAGATCATAGAAAAACCCGTTTCGTTGATCATTTTTGAGGTTTCCGATCAAGATCAATTTCCCGTTTGGATCAAAAAGCCTGACTTCACCTTCTGCCTTTCCGTTGATTTTGGTCAGGATTTCCTTGATATAAAGGGAATCTTCATCGTAGTAAGTCCGGATGGTATCCTGAGCAAAGCCAAAGGCACAAAAAGCCAGGAATAAAGCAGAAGTCAAGAACAAAGCTTTTGATGAAAATCGGTTCATTTTGAATTGTAAATCGAAAGGTGGTGGATCAAAAATCCGATCCGGAGGAAATTCACTTCCCGGAAAATTTACGGTGAAGGAATTCAATTTGACTATTTTTGGGCAAATTTTCTTCTCCTGCCGAAAGAAGTCTTCCACTTCCTTTGGCTAATTCGCTGATTATGAGAGTTACATTGCATTTCCTTCTGATTGTCTTGATTGGTTTTTCGTCCTGTTCCGAAAAGGAAAAATCCTTCAAAACCTATGAAGGTGAAATATTCGGAACCTATTATCGCATTCAGGTTTCTGATATGGAAAAAGACCTACAGCCTGAATTTGACTCGGTTTTTGCCCTCATTAATGCAGCTGCCAATTCGTATGTTCAGGAATCTGAAGTATCACAATTCAACCAAGCTGGAAAACTTTTAACTCCATCGTTCACTTTCAAAGACATGATTGATTCCGCTGCGAAATATCACCGGATGTCTGAAGGATATTTTGAACCGACTCTTTATCCATTGTTGAAATCCTGGGGTTTTTCCTTTGAACAAAGAGAGCAAATGGATTCTGCGAAAGTGGCTGATTTACTTGCTTTGGTAGGATTTGAGGAAAATATTTCCATCACAGACTCTGGTTATTTTGCAGCCAAGCCCGGAGTGATGCTCGATATCACTGGGCTGGGTGAGGGCTATGCCATTGACAAATTGGTGGAAGTAGTGGAGAAAAATGAGATTGCCGACTACATGGTCGAAATCGGGGGGGAGATGAAAGCGAGAGGCTTGAATTCAAGAAATACCAGTTGGACCATTGGCATCGAGGATCCCGCTCAGGCGGAAATGGGTGTGACCAGCACCATGCTGACCAAAGTCGAACTTGACAATCGCTCCATCAGCAGTTCGGGCAATTACCGGAAGTTTTACATTGATGAAGCCGGAAACAGAAGAGCTCATATCCTGGATCCTAAAACTGGCTTTCCCGTAAGCCATTCGATGGTCTCCGTGTCTGTCTTGGCGCCATCAGCAACTCAGGCGGATGCTTTGGCTACTGCTTTTATGGCCATGGGTCCCGAGAAAGCCAAAGCTCTTGCAGAAAGCCTTCCGGGAGTGGAAGCGATGTTTGTGATCGGAGGAAAGGAAAAGTTGGAAATGGAGTTTACTTCGGGATTTCCTAAGCCAGTGACCAGTGAACAGTCTCAGTAGGCAGGGTCCAGTTTTAGTTTACAGTGATCAGTCGCAGTAATTTAGTAGCCCAAAAAAAGCCCGGAGATTAAATTCCGGGCTTTTTTGCGCTCAATAGAAGGTTTTACATCCTCTCAATCACAATCGCCGAAGCACCGCCGCCGCCGTTACAAATTCCTGCTACGCCGATGTTGCCGGATTTTTGGTGAAGGACTGAATTCAATGTTGTAATGATTCTAGCACCGGACGCTCCAAGTGGATGGCCCAAAGCAACAGCTCCGCCAAATACATTAAGTCGGTCATTTTCCAGTTTCAATTCCCGCTGATTGGCAATGGCAACCGCTGCAAATGCTTCGTTGATTTCGTAATAAGAAACTTCGTCAGCTGAAACTCCGGCATGTTTTAAGGCTTTTGGAATAGCCAAAGCAGGAGCAGTGGTAAACCAAAGTGGATCAGTGGCCGCATCTGCAAATCCACGGATTTTGGCCACAGGCTTTAATCCCAATTCTTCTGCCTTCTCTTTGCTAACCAACACCAAGGCGGAAGCTCCGTCATTCATGGTGGAAGCATTGGCGGCGGTCACAGTTCCGTTTTTGTCAAAAACCGGCTTAAGCGAAGGAATTTTATCAAACATCACGTTTCTGAATTCTTCGTCCTCATCAATCAGGATCGTTTCACCTTTTCTTCCCAGCATTTCCACTGGGACGATTTCATCTTTGAACAATCCTTTTTCCCAAGCTTCAGCTGAGCGTTTGTAGGATTGGATGGCGTAGGCATCTTGCTCCTCGCGGGTGATGTTCATCTCTTTGGCTGTATTCTCAGCGCAATTTCCCATCGGGAACTTGTAGTATACTTCAAAAAGTCCATCTCTCACCAGTCCATCGGTCAGTTCAGCATTTCCATATTTGTAGCCAAAGCGTGCTTTTGGAATGTAATAGGGGACATTGGACATGCTTTCCATGCCTCCGGCTACCACGACATCATTAATGCCGAGCATGATGGATTGGGTGGCAAGCATCACTGCTTTCATTCCCGAAGCACAGACTTTATTGATTGTGGTGCAGGGAACATTGTATCCGATTCCTGCGCCGATTGATGCCTGACGGGCCGGAGCCTGACCGAGATTGGCTGAGATCACGTTGCCCATAAACACCTCATTTACAGCTTCGGGAGAAACACCAGATTTAGCCAAAGCGCCTTTGATGGCGATGCTGCCAAGTTCGATGGCAGTTAAGGATGATAATTTTCCGCCGAAACTTCCGATGGGTGTCCGAACGGCGGATACGATGTATACTTCTTTGCTCATGGATATTTGGGTTTAGTCTAAAGGCCAGAAGACGGTAGACCGAAGAGAATACGCCTTCAGTCTTCGGTCTGCTGGCTTTTTTTTTCTCTTACCAGTCAGGCAATCCGCGTTTTGGTCTCTGAGTAGGTTTTTTCTTATTGTCCTGAATGTACCGAAGTTCCGCTGCATTGAGAGATTCCAGGATTTGCGATGCTTGCTCGGGCGAAAGATTCATGCTCTTGAGCTTTTCGCGCATTTCGTCGAGCTTCTTCTGCCTGTCCGCTAGGTTGGCGTCCATCTGGTCGTTCGCATTTTCACCCGCTTCCTCACTTTGTTGGGAAGGATCCTCGCCTTTTTGACCTTCCTTGGCCTTGTCTTCTTCGGTTTGTTCGCCGTCTTTTTGCTGAGACTCGCTATCTCCCTTTTCTCCTTCGCTATCCTGACTTTGATTTTGTTGGTTTTGCTGCTGTTGATCTTGTTTATTTTCCTGTTCTTGATCTTCCTGTTCCTTTTCCAGCTTTTCCTTAAGCGCTTTAAGTTTTGCGTCATTTGGAAATTTGGTCAGCCCGTCATTCACTTCTTTCAAGGCACCCTCTTTTTCCGTTTTCACATAGGAACGTGCCGCCCGGTTGAAATAATCCCCGGCAGATTGAGCCATGCTTTTTCCTGAGCAAATCAGAAAAACACCAAGTAAGAATACTGAAAGTTTAATTTTCATCGATTTCAACTACCTCCTGGAGCGTGGTCATAAAATCCTGATATGCGGCAACAGTCGAATCCTGTGTCATTGCTTCCTGCATGATACTTAAAGCGTCATTGAAGCGGAATTGTTCCACCAAGCGGTCAGCTTCAGCTTTCTTTCGCTTCGCAAAATCCGAAGGTTCTGGCTTGTTTTGATCCTGATTTTTACGCTCTTCGTCTCTTTTCAGCCAACGGGCAAGCAATTCATAGTTGTGTCTGGCCTGTTCATTGGTCGGATCTTGGATTAGAGCCGACTGGAATTTGCTTAATGCTGCCTCGTATTCTTTTTTGTTGCCCATGATCACTCCGCTTTGATTGAAGGCAAATGAGGCAAGCATTTTGGAAGGACTTTGGGAAGCCTGGTCGTACCAGGTCAGGGCCTCGTCCACTTTTTCAGAATATTGATGGCTGAGTCCCAAGTCGAAATTCAATTCAGAAGAGCTGTATTGGAATTCATCGACCAAAACCATGTGATCACTGACTGACTGTGCGTAATTCGCCTCCGCATAGCTTTTTTCAGCAGTTCGTATGGCATTGTTGAGTCTAGTCACCCGGGTCCAGGAACTCGGGATTAGGAGAAATACAGTCAAAATCAATTTGCTCCAGCTCATCAGAGTTTGATTGTTTTGATGGGTAAAATCATATCCAAAAGCGCCAATCCCAATGCTGCCAACAAGAAGTAGAAGTATTTGTTGGAACTGGCTTCCACCATGCGGGTATTGGCTACTCCACCTTCCAATCGGTCAATCGCTGATACCAGATCACCGATTTGCTGGGCTTCGTCGGAGATTTCGAAGTATTCTCCCGAGGTTTCTGAAGAAGCCAACCGAAGAGACTGAGATTCAAGCTTGGAAATGGCAGGTTTTCCTGTCTCAGGATCAATGACTACTCCATTTCCTCTTGGGATTTCGCTTCCCTGTTCTGTCCCGATTCCGAGGGAAAATACTTTGATGTTGTTTTCGGCAAGTTCAGAAATTACTCCTTCCAGATCATCTCCGAAATTCTCCCCATCTGAGATCAAAATAATGGATTTGGCTTTTACTTCCTGACTTTCATCTTTCATAAATCGGTCCATTGCCATCCGTAAAGGAGCAGTCAGGTCAGTGCCGGCATTGGGGACAATTCCTGTATTCAGGCCATCAATGTAAAGTTGGATTACCGCTTGGTCAAATGTCAGCGGGCATTGCATAAATGCCTCAGAACTAAAAATAATCAGGCCGATCCGGTCTGAGGGAAAGCTTTTGATCAGGTTTTTCAGCTCAAATTTGATTCGCTGAAGCCTGCTGGGACCGATATCCGTGGCATTCATGGATTGGGAAAGATCAACCGCAATGAAGATATCCTTTCCTTCTTCTTTTACTTCTTTGAATGAATTGCCGATCGAAGGACCTGCAAACGCAATCAAAAACAGGATGAAATAGGCTGATCGAATGATCAGTTTGGTGAATAGGCGCTGCTTCTCCACTTTCAACCGGCGGTTGATAGCCCAAAATCGCGTCAGATAAAGAAGGTAAAGCAGCACAAAGACTCCCGCAAGCACTAGGGTGAGTCTGATGTCAGGGTATGCCCAAATCATGGCCTGAAATTAGGAAATAAACCTAACTTTGAAAGTCAGGTTTCCGGTATTGGTTTAAAGCCCAAGAAACTTTTGGCAGAATTAACAAACATTAAATTAACCAGGCCGTTCGCCTAGCATACTCAGATCAATATTCCGCTGCATGTCCCTTTTTAGAGTTCTGACGCTGTTTTTTTTGACAAGCCTTGGGTATCAGGCATTTTCGCAGGAACCGGTATTTATTTCAGGCGAAGTTTTGGATGTCAGCAACTCCGAGCCTTTGATCGGAGCCAATGTGTATTGGGAAGGAAAAATTGAGTCCGGAGTAGTTTCAGATTTAAACGGAAAATTTCAATTACCTCTGATCCCACTTCCTGCCAGGTTGGTCATTTCCTATGTGGGATTTGAGCGTTCTGTCCGGCAGATCAATAAAAATGAGGCTGACAAGCCCATTCGTTTTTTCCTGAAACCTGAAGAAATGTCCCTGGATGAAATCATCATTCAAGAACGCCGACCCGACGAGCAAGTCAAAAATATGGAAATGGGGAAGGCGACTGTTCCCATCGAAACAATCAAAAATATTCCAGCATTGTTCGGAGAAGTGGATTTGCTCCGAAGTCTCCAATTGCTTCCAGGAGTAAAATCAGCGGGAGAGGGGACTACCGGTATTTTTGTGCGGGGTGGTTCTGCCGACCAAAATCTTGTGCAGCTAGACGGAGCGCCGGTATATAATCCTTCGCATTTTTTCGGAATTTTTTCAGTTTTCAATCCGGACGGACTCAAAAGTGTGGACCTCTACAAGGGCAATATGCCGGCATCATTTGGAGGCAGAGCGGCGTCTTTGATCGACGTTTCGCTGAGAGAAGGCAACAATGAACAGATCCACGGCGAAGGCGGGATTGGTAGTATTTCCTCAAGGTTGACCTTGGATGGACCGCTTTTTGGAAAAAATTCGACTTTCATTGTCAGCGCACGGAGAACATATGCGGATGTGTTTCTTAAGCTTTCCTCCGATGAAAACCTCAAAAACAATAAATTGAATTTTCACGACTTAAGCGGAAAATTGGCTTTTATAGTAAGCGAGAAAGACAAAATATCGATCTCAAGCTATCAAGGAAGTGACTTTTTAGGATTGGATGATGAGTTTGGCCTGGGTTGGACCAACTGGGTGACTTCCGCAAATTGGAGCAGAGTGAGCTCGGATAAGTTCTTTTTTGATTTGCAGGGATATCATTCCAGATACAGTTATACCGTCGAGTTTGACGATCCGGAAAACGGCTTTGAATGGAGCAATAAGCTGTCAGAATCGGGGCTGAAGGCCATTTGGACAGCTTTGCCCAATTCCAAAACCCAATTAAATTGGGGGATTCACAGTCAATACTATCATTTTGCCCCAATAGATCTCGAGCCTGCTCCGAATAGTGCTATTCAATCAATCGTGACCAATCCCAAAAACGGTTTGCTCAATAATCTATTCTTTAGCGCCAACCATGAGATTTCATCCAAGCTAAGTGTAGAAGGTGGGCTGAGATGGGGGCTTTTCAATCAGGTGGGAAAGGGCGTGGATTACCTATACGAGGGAGGGGTTCCAGGACCTGAGGTTGAAATCACAGATTCATTGAGTTTTGGCACTATGGAAAGTATGCAGTTTTACCAAGGTCTCGAACCAAGGATTGCTTTCCGGTATTTGATCAATGATCAATTTTCAGTCAAAACCGCATACAACCGTAATTTTCAATACATCCAGATTGCTTCCAACAGTTCTGCAGGATTGCCGATTGACCGATGGATTTTGTCGGGAAGGTACATAGAGCCAGTTCGTAGTGATCAGGTGTCGCTGGGTTTGTTTCACAATTTCAACCAAAATCGCTGGGAGTTTTCCATAGAGGGATATTACAAAGACCTCGACAATGTGATTGATCTGAGGAATGGTGCTCAGGTGCTTTTTACCGATCAGGTCGAAACCGAATTGCTTGCAGGAAAAGGATGGGCTTATGGCGCTGAGTTTTTACTGAGAAAAAACATCGGAAAAACGACCGGTTGGCTGGCCTATACTTGGTCAAGAACTTGGAGAAAAATAGAAGGTGTGAGCAGAAATGAAGCATATAATCCCAGGTTTGACCGACCAAATGATGTGACTTTGGTCTTGAACCATGAATTTTCTCCAAGCTGGTCTGCAGGTCTGACCTTCGTTTATACTACCGGTCAGGCGGTTTCCTATCCGGTGGGATCGTATGAGGTCGATAATCAGTCCGTTCCGCTTTACTCTGAATATCGGAACGTGGACAGATTCCCCAATTACCACCGGATGGATGCCTCAGTGACCTGGAAGAATTCTGACAAAGGCAGGAAATGGAGAGGAAGCTGGAATTTTAGCATTTACAACTTGTATGGAAGGAAAAATCCCTTTGCATACGAATTCAGGACGATTTTCAACGATGATATCAACTTTGACGCAAGCTCGGATGGTGAAATTACTTCTGCGCAACCAGGAGTCGTGATGACCTATCTGTTTACTTTTCTTCCTTCGATTACCTATAATTTTCAATTCTGATGAAGAGGCTAGCTGGAATTTTAATCGCGATTTTGTCTTGGTCCTGTCAGGAAGAAGTGATCTTGCCTTTGGGTGAAAAGGAGGAGTTGGTCCCGACCATTGAAGCTTTTTGGACAGATCAATCGATCTACAATGAAGTGAGAATCACGCTTTCCAAGGACTACTATGATTCAACTGAAGTGCAGGTAATCTCTGACGCCGAAGTTTTTATCACGATTCCGGGAACAGATAAAGTGATCCCTTTTATTTTCCTGGGAGGAATCAATAATTACCGGGCTGCCAATCCCCAGGAGCATGCAAAAGTTGGAGAAACCTACCAGCTTCATGTCAAATGGAAAGACAATATCTATGTGTCGGAAGGTGTCATGCTTGAACCTCCGATTGTGGACAGTGTGACCTGGAGTTTTGAAGAGGAGCGGCTTTTCCGGGAGGAAGGATATTATATCAAAGTTTATGGCAAAATCCCGTTCGAAGAGAATAATAACTATCGGATTCGGGTGATTGAAAATGACACTCTGAAAAATCAGCGGGAAGATTACCTGTTGTTTGATGATACCTTTGGCTTGAAGTTTTTTGAAGAGGGTCTTGAATTGGGCTATGCTTTCGAAGAAAATGACAAAGTCCGGTTGGAGCTTTTTCGGCTAAACAAGAATGCTTTTGATTACCTCAATCAGTTAGTCAACCTTCTTTTCAATGACGGAGGTCTGTTTAGTCCGCCACCCCAAAATCCGGACACGAATATCAAGGTAGTTCAGGGCGATCCGGAGGTTTTGGGATACTTTGCCGTTACTCCTGTTTTGGCACGAACGGTCCTGATACAGGCGAAATACGATTAAGACTGAAGTCAGAAGACAGGAGACCGAAGAAAGGAATGGATTTCAATTCTGAATCTATTTCCTGTTGAGATTCCCTAAATACTGGCTAAGAAGCCGAGGTTGAAAAATAATTTTGAAAAAAAGGTATCAAAAGTTGTTTCGAAAAATTTTATCATCGTAATATTGCAATGTAATTATGGGAATCACTAAAACAGACCTTTTCACCGCAGAGCAAAATGAGTTGGCACAACTTGCCAAGGCTTTTGCACATCCGGCCAGGATTGCCATCCTTCAGTATTTGGTCAAATCCAAAAGCTGTATCAACGGCACTTTGGTCCAGGAACTTGGTTTGGCTCAAGCTACGATTTCCCAGCATTTGCGGGAGCTGAAAGACTTGGGACTGATCAAAGGTTCAATCGAAGGTGCCTCGATCAGCTATTGCATCAATTCCCAAAAATGGGATCAAGTGCAGGGACTTTTCAATGGCTTGTTTGACCAGGTGAACAATTCCTGCAGTTCCGATTCCTGTTGTTAAAAAAATTTGAATTTATCCATCGTAATATTGCAATAACCTAAATACTATGACACTCTCTGAAATCAAATCCCAGCTGCCTCAGTTAAGCCAATTGACATTCCAATTGCCTGACGGCACTCAGGTTCCGGCCCATTTTCACATCACGGAAATCGGTCAGGTCAACAAAAAATTCATCGACTGCGGAGGAACGCTCCGAGATGAAAAATCCATCAACTTCCAGCTTTGGGAGGATGGTGATTACGATCACCGGTTGGGTGCAAAGAAATTATTGGACATTATCCAGCTTTCAGAGCGGGTTTTAGGCTTGGAAGATCTTGAAATTGAAGTCGAATATCAGGGCGATACCATTGGGAAATATGGCCTTGAATTCAATGGGGAGGCTTTTGTTCTGACCAAAAAAATGACCGACTGCCTGGCCAAAGACAAATGCGGTATTCCTGCCCAGAAACCTAAAATCCGTATATCTGAACTTCAAGCCGCTGGCACAGGTTGCTGCGCTCCAAATTCAGGCTGTTGCTAAATCGTTTCAAATTCATTTATGATAAACTCTTTTTATCCGGCAGTGGAGGAAACCATTTCCTCTCTGCCGATTTCTGAAATCTCCGCTGACAGAATGCCTGTAATCCGGCAGACAGTGGATTATATTTTGGGGAAAATCAAGTCAAACCAAGAAGTCAGACTAAATTTCATCTGTACCCACAACAGTCGCAGAAGCCAGTTTTCGCAAATTTGGGCGCAAACTGCCGCGGATTTTTTCGGGATTGAAGCCTTCTGCTATTCTGGTGGGGTAGAAGTAACAGCATTCAACGAAAGGGCGGTAGCTGCCATTCGAAGGGATGGTTTCAAAGTGGTTCAAAAAGGAGAGGGGAATCCGGTTTACTTTGTTTTCCACGGGGAATCCTCTGAACCTATTATCACTTTCTCCAAAGTTTACGATGATCCGATTAATCCAACTACCGGTTTTGCAGCGGTGATGACTTGCGATCATGCGGATGAAAATTGTCCTTTTATTCCAGGCACTGAAAAGCGGATTCCACTACGATACGAGGACCCCAAAGCCTTTGACGGGACAGATTTGGAAGAAAAAATGTACTCCGAGCGGTCGCATCAAATCGGATCGGAGTTGTTCTTCATCTTCCAAAAAGTGAAGGAAAATCTTCAATAGTCAACTTTTAAACTCTAGACTTTATCCCAACCCCACCATTTGCACATATAGCCCCAACAGAATGTGCCAAACAAGGTAATGGCCAAGTCTTAGGCTTAAGTTTGCTATGAAGCCTGATTTTTTGAAATAAACCGCCTGGATGAAATTCATCCCAAAACCTGAAATCAAGGCATAGGCGATAAACCAGGTTTCTCCGCTTGGCATTTGTTCCAGAGGTTCCCGGATTGCCGTCAAAACCGCAATTATCCAGAATGCCTGGGTCTGGTATTTTCCCTTTTCGATTTTTGAGAAAATGAAAAGTACCAACACAATCGGAATCAACCGGTAGAAAACCTCCACTTCAAATGCTCCCGAAAAATAGAGGAAAAGCGAATACGGGAATGGCTGAAGAAAAGGAGGTAGTTCAGTGTAGGGCTCAGGATGCAGGATCCCCTTTATAATTATCACGTCCAAAATCCCGAATCCAATTCCTATCAATGCCGGAATCCAGATTCTGTTCCGATTGGAAATCTCTTTTGTCCAGAATTCGGGAATCCCGGCCTGTTTTTGAAGAAACAGAAAAGGAATCCCGATCAGCAAAATGACGACGGAAACCCAGCCCCAGGTTCTAAGAAAAGGATAAGTGTCCACGAGGTATTTTGACCAAAATATTCCGGCAATGCAGATCAACAAAAATATGAGATAGGTTAAAATTGATTTTTTCAAGGCTTTATTCATGGATGAATGAGTGTTTAGGGCTCAGTTTTTCAGCACTTTATCAAAGATGAAAACCTGCAATGAAAAGTTGCTTTTGAATCAATTTAAATTTATATCGTAGAAATACGAAAAAATCGTAGGAATATAAATTCCTCTTTTTTACCTTTCATTTATGGAAGAATTAAATCAAAACGAAGAACAGATCATGGCGATCTTCTGGAGTCAGGGAGAATTGCTGATCAGGGATGTATTGGACCAAATGCAGGAACCTAAACCTCCTTATACAACGCTAGCCTCTACGATAAAAAATATTGAACGGAAAGGCTATCTCACTCACAGAATGTATGGTACGGTGAATATTTACAAGCCTGCGGTGAATCAGGAAGATTATAGCAAAAAGAGCTTCAATCGGCTTGTCACGCATTTCTTTGGTGGCTCAGTAGGGAATTTCCTGTCATTTATGGTCAAGGAAAAAAGCATCTCCGATAAGGAAGTGAAAGAATTGCAGGACATGATCGACAAGATGGATAATCCTCAAAAGTAATGGACGGGCTTTTGGTTTATCTGGTTGAAGTCTCCATTTGCTTGGGGATTTCCTTGGTGATCTACAGGGTTTGGTTGAGTGGATTGACCTTTTTTTCCTGGAACAGGTCAATCCTGCTCAGTTTGTTAGTCCTTTCGGGATTGATTCCTTTGCTCAGGCTTGAACTTTTTGGGATTGGCAAGGAGGTTTCAGAAATGACACTTCCTGTTTTTCAGGTGGGTGATCAAGTGAAGCCAACTGTTGAGCAGTGGTTTTCTTTGTCTCAGGTTTTGATATGGGTTTACTTTTTAGGAGCCCTTTTTACGGCTTCCCGCCTGGTATTTGGATTTATGATGTCCCAAAAGCTGATCGGACAAGCCCGGCTGACCCGTTTTGGAAGCTTTTGGGTGGCGATACACCCGGAGTTTGTACCTGCTTCCTTCTTTGAGTACATCCTGATGCCGGATTTTGATCCGGAGGATTCTAAACAAAAACAGATTTTGGCTCATGAATCGGTTCACGTAAGACTCAGACACAGTTGGGATCTTCTATTGGTAAATTTTGCAAAAGTCATTTTCTGGTTTAATCCCATGATTTACCTTTTTGAAAATTATCTTCGGGAAGTCCACGAGTATCAGGCTGATCAGGGCGTCACCAGACAGGTTGCTCCAAAGGAATATGCCACACTGCTTCTTCAGCTGATTACAGCGAAGCCAGGCTGGCAGTTTATGAATAATTTTAACCAGTTTCAGACCAAAAAGCGGATTCAGATGATGGCAAAGTCTGCTTCAGGGCCATTGCAGCGCCTGCGCTTTCTTGCACTGATTCCGGCTGTTGGCCTATTGTTGTTTGTTTTTTCCTGTGAAAGAGAAGACCTCTTGCCTCAGCAATCGGTTGAAGATTTAAGAAACGCGACTTTACTATTGGATCCAAGCGACGAAGTCTTTGACTTAGTGGAGCAGCAACCTATCCCTTCCGGAGGCATGAGTGGATGGAATCAATATTTAAGCAAAAATCTCAATTATCCATTTCAAGCAAGGCGTATGGGAATTGAAGGAACCGTCATTGTGGTTTTTGAAATTCACAAAGATGGCTCGATCCACAATGTGGAAATTCTCCGAGGAATTGGCGGAGGAGCTGATCAGGAAGCGGTGCGAGTGGTGCTCAATTCACCAAGATGGGAGCCGGGCAGGCAAAGAGGAAGAGCCGTCAATACTAGGATGAGACTTCCTATCAGGTTTAAATTGGACAACGGCTCAGTTGCGTCAAAAGAAAAAATTGAAGAAAAGGGTGAGGTGAAACCGAATGTAGTGGTGATTGGATACAATTGATTGTAGTCCAGTATTTTAACAAATCATATGTTTCAAAAAAACCAGACAACAAATCTTAACTTCTATCCTTATTTTTTGTCCATTTTCTAACTTAATCTCATACTAACATGAAAACCCAAGTTTTAGCACGGTTTCTTATCCTGCTGGCAATTGCTTCACTAGGCATTCAAGAGCAAGTTTTTTCCCAAAAAACCAGCGATAGTTATGTGGTTGAGGGTAGGGTCAACGATCCACAAGGTAAAAAGGCGATCGGTGCGGCAATTCTGGTCAAAGGGACTACAATTGGTACAGTCACAGACACGACTGGCTTTTTTACTTTGAAGGTTCCCTCCAAGGAATCGATTCTTGTTATTTCTCACTTTAGTACTTCTAAAAGTGTCGAGGTAGTGCTAAATGGAAGTCCAAAAGTGGTCGTTAGGCTTGCCTCTGATTCTGAAATGCAAAGCTCTAAAGAAGTATTCGATCGGGTGGAAGAAAAACCAAGGCCTGTATCCGGAGAGAACGGTTGGAATATTTATATGGCAAAAAATGCTAAATATCCGGCAAACGACAGATCCGCAGGCGTAGAAGGGACGGTCATCGTAGGTTTTGAAGTCCATGAAGACGGCTCTCTGCACAACATCGAAATTCTGAGAGGAATCGGAGGAGAATGTGATCAGGAAGTTGTCCGGTTAGTCGCTGAGGGTCCAAATTGGGATCCGGGAATGATCAATGGGCAAGCTGTCAAAACCAGAATGAGTCTTCCTGTTAGGTTTGTATTGTCTAAAGAACCAGGCACTGCTTCTCCCAACCAAGAAAGCGAGAAAATCATTGCCGAACAATACGGCAAGGATTACCTCGTGGTGGTTGGATATTCTCCTAAGTCGAATACGCGCTAGTCCCCAATCAGATTTCTTATTGCAAATGTCCAGCCTTTGGAAAAAACCGAAGGCCTGGAATGATACAGCCTAATTTTAACCAAAAACCAAGTATACCATGAAGCTTATCAAATTGAAAAACAAGGCATTAAGTCTATTAGTCGTAACAGGAATGGTTTTGACCGTGACCAGCTGCCAAATGGAACAAGTGGCCGAACTGG
This sequence comes from Algoriphagus sp. A40, assembly GCF_002002735.1. GTDB lineage: Bacteria > Bacteroidota > Bacteroidia > Cytophagales > Cyclobacteriaceae > Algoriphagus. Next base: position 100,077 of record NZ_MUNY01000060.1, read on the forward strand.
AAGGCCCCACTCAAGTGGAGGCTATGCAAAGCCTGGGTCCTACTAGTATTCTGGCGCTGGTCGATGATGTGGGAAAAGACGGAAAAGAAATATTCGACGTGACCGAAGTGCAACCCAATCCTCCCGGGGGTATGCAAGGTTGGTCGGAATATCTGAGTACAAATCTTACCTATCCGGCTCAGGCCCGGCAAATGGGGATTGAAGGCACTGTGATCGTTGTGTTTCTGATTAATTCAGATGGGTCCATCTCCAATGTCGAAGTTCTAAAAGGAATCGGTGGTGGTGCTGATGAAGAAGCTGTTCGGGTAGTTGAAAACTCACCGAAATGGACTCCGGCAATGCAAAAAGACAGGGTCGTTAATTCCAGAATGAGACTTCCGGTACGATTCAAACTGAGTTAAATCCTGAATAAAAATATTTAAAATAAAGAACCTTTTACCAAATCTATAGAAATCATGAAAAACAATTCAGTTACCAAATTGCTGTGTTTGATGCTGTTGATTTTTGCCTGGATGGCATATCCAATCGAGCTCCAAGCGCAAGAAACTGTCCATGATAAGGTGGACGAAATGCCCGTGCCTCCGGGAGGGATGGAAGGCCTAACCGACTACATGATCAAAACCCTGAAATATCCAAAGGACGCCCGAAAAGCGGGAATCGAGGGTAAAGTCATGGTCACCTTTGTAGTCAGAGCCGACGGTACTGTTACCAACTCCGAAATCCTACAGGGAATCGGGAAAAGTTGTGATGAAGAAGCGCTGCGGGTGGTCGACAACTTTGGCACCTGGACTCCGGGAAAACTGGATGGGAAAGCAGTCGCCACACAAATGGTTCTGCCTATCCAGTTCAAGTTGTAAACATTGCTAAACCAATTATTACTAAAAAAAGCCTCAAAACGATTCGTTTTGGAGCTTTTTATTTGGGAAGTATATCCGAAATCGAATCAATTCATATTCTCCCCATGGAAAATGGCATTCAAAAACAGTTTGTTCGTCCCAAACCAAGTCCCGCGGAAGTTTGGACTGTCGAAGAAATGTACCACCCGTCCCTGACCAACGGATGAAATGACAACTCCAGCGCTGAGTTTCAGTTTTTCCAGATTGGTTTTGGAGATATAGCCTCCCAAATGCGGATCAGCGGAATATTTCACCGGTGTCAAATACTTATCAGCGGACGGTTTGATGAAAATACTTGTGTTGCGGTACACAGGTAAGGTCTTACTGTGATAGCCATAGGCAATTGGATGTGTCAGATCCAACTCAGCCATGTAAATACTTCCGCCTACTTCCTTGGCACCTTCAAAATCATTTCTCACACCAAATGGAAGTGAATCAGCTTCTTTTGGTTCTTCCTCCAAAGTGACAGGAGCCTCTTTGGTAATTTCTTTTTGATTCAGCCAAAGGGAAGCACTTTTCATCGAAATGACTGTTCCGCCTCGGTTGATCCAATCTTTCAAATGACTGACCTGTCCTTCGGAAAGTGAATTGTAGCTCCCGCTTGGGAGAATGAGCGTGTTGTAATCGAAGAGGTTGATTCTGGCAAATTGATCGGAATTAACTTTGGTGATTGGCATTCCAAGCTGCTGGTCCATCAGGTTCCAGATTTCGCCAGCCTCATTGGCATTGATTCCATTTCCCACCATCATCAGGACCTTTGGTTGCTGTATAGCAGAAACCAGATTAGAACCTAAATCGATTCCACTGAGGTTGAGTCCGGTTTGCACTGTATAGACTTTCTGGGCGTTTTTGGCGGCCAGTTCTTTCAGCTTGGCAGAGACTTCTTCAGGTTTCAACTTTTGGAAACCCATCGGAATCATCATGGTTCCAGCCGAGAAATCGATTTTTCCATCTTGAGTTTGGGAGGAAAATGCTCGGTGAATTGCTTCAACATGAATTCCCGCCTTTTGCATCTCAAACAACATCTTTGGGGCATAATAATCCGACCAGTCGATCAGGTAGGCGTAAGCTTTTCCTTCTGGGAAAACATGATTTGCTTTAGGAGCTTCTTTGATCTCGGTTCCAGCTTTAGCAGAACCAGCAGAAGAAAAAGGAATCCCATAAGCCGCTGCCATTGTCCAGGCTGAGGCGTCATAAAATACTGAGTCGGCAAACTCTTTCTCGTACTCAAACATCGTCCTTACCATTCGGTATTGAGGCTGATTGGTTGGCACGATCCAGGATTTTCCTTTTTTGTAGGATTGGCCAGCAACTGTGACATCAGCCGAGTTTTCATAGACTTTGATCTTGTGATCTAGGAGAAACTTCACAAATAGTCGGTTTCTGCTTTCGTCAAATTCATCTCCGAAGACATAGCTTTTTGCGGTGTCTTTTGCACCTTCAGCCACTGCGGACTCAAAAAATTCCCGCAAGTAATCATGCATATACACCCGATTGTCCAGAGCTGCTTCCATCGTCGCCAAGGAGTTTACCACATGGTTTCGGATGGTGAAAGCAAAAGTGATATCTCCTCGCTGACTGCTTTGCACGTGACCTCTAGAACTTGCGGTTTCAAATACCAGACCCAAACCTCCATGGATGTCCGGATAGGTTGAGCCGTAGCCCGGATAGCTGTTGTCAAAAACCTCTTTTGTCCAATACAGGCTACCGATCTGATCCATGTATTTGGCGAAATACTTGGCAAAACGTGGATTGATGTCATCATAGTTTTTTCTCGGAACGACTGGATTTTCAGAGCCAAAGGGCTTGGTCGGTTCGAAGAAATAGGTGCTGTTAGTGCCCATTTCATGGAAATCGGTGGTCACGTTGGGATACCACTGATGGTACCATTCCACTTTCACGCGGGATTCCGGATGTGCCAAAGGAAGCCAATCCCGGTTTAGATCAAACCAATAATGGTTGGTTCTCCCGCCTGGCCAAGCTTCGTTGTGCTCACGATCCATTGGATCTGCAACAGGAGGGAAGCCTTTGTTGGAATTGGCCCAAAGACTATGTCGGTCGCGTCCGTCAGGGTTCAGGGTCGGATCGATGTGGACGACTGAGTTTTCTCTTAGATTTTTTGCCAAATCCGACTGAGAGGCCATCAACCAATAGGCGGTCAACATAGCAGCTTCTGCGGAAGAAGGCTCATTTCCATGGACTCCATATCCTAAGTGGACGATGGAAGGCATGGAATTCACATCCGGTTTTGCCTGATTGGGGTCTGCAAGTTGGAGCTGCTTTTGGCGGATTTGCTCCAGATTTCCCATGTTGGAAGCGGAGGCAATGGTCAGAATGACTTTTGGTCGGTGTTCGTGGGTATATCCGATAGTTTGAAGCTGGGCGAGTTCACTGACCTGATCCAGCTTTTCAAAGTACTTCACAATGAGATCATAGCGGGTATGCCAATCGCCAACAGGATATCCCAAAAACTGGGAAGGGGATGGGATGGCTGGATCAAATTTTTCCCCGGGGAAATAATAGTCCTCCTGTGCGAAGGTGAATTGGCCGAGAAATAAGGTGAAAAGCAGCCAGAGTAAAGTTTTTTTCATGTGATTATAATTGATTTTTCAAGGTCAAATGGAATTTCGCATTGTTATGAATCATCACTTTGAGTGAGGCTTGAGTTTTGCTCGATTTCATGGGTGGTTATTTTTTGAAAAGTAAAAAATGAAATTATCAAATCCAGCAAAAATCCATCAGTGGTTTTCCAATTCACGGCTTTTTTCCTGTTATTTATCGGGTTAACATTCATTTCCTAAAATAATCTATTGTATGAAGAAGCAGCTAGTTGCTATCGCATTCTTGGCAGCAGGACTTTCTATAAGTTCTTTATCCCAGGCCCAAGAGCAAACCCCTCCAAAATTACCGCCACAGGCTACTGAGTTTTACACGCCTGTTCCACCGAAAATCACCGCTGGAACACAAAACAATCTTCCGCCTTCAGATGCGATCGTACTTTTTGACGGAAAAAACCTAAATGGATTTGTCAGCGCGAGAGAAGGCAACGGCCCAGCAGAATGGCTGATTGAAAATGGGGAATTGGTTGTGGTCAAAGGAAAAGGCGATATCCAATCCAAGCAGGCATTTGGTGATGCGCAGTACCACCTGGAATGGTCCGCACCGACAGAGATCGTAGGCGAAGGTCAGGGTCGAGGCAACTCAGGATTTTTCCTGATGGGAATTTACGAAGTGCAGGTTTTGGACAGCTACGAAAGCAAAACTTATACTAACGGCCAAGCTGGAAGTATCTACAAGCAGCATCCTCCTTTGGTCAATCCCCTGAGAGCTCCGGGTGAGTGGAACTACTACGACATCATCTTCAAGGCTCCGAGATTTGACAAAAACGGCATGGTAACCTCTCCGGCGACAGTGACTTTGCTGATCAATGGCGTGTTGGTACAAAACAATGTGATCCTCAAAGGCCCAACCGAATACATCGGTATTCCAAACTACAAAGCACATGCTGAGGCCCTTCCGATCAAAATGCAAGACCATGGCAATCCGGTAAGATTCAGAAACATCTGGGTAAGACCTTTGTGATTTACGAAGTACGATTTTGGATTTACGAGGCTTTCGGCAGAGTTGAGATAGCTTTCTAATTCAATCCTCTTTGATTTGAAAGAAAAAAGTTCAATTCAGAAAACAAAGAATGATGCTATTCTCAGCCTCGTAAATCGTAAATCTGAAATCGTACTTTTTAAACAACTAATAACCCAATAACCATCTATCTATGTCCTCAAGAAGACGATTTATACAAAATACCATGCTGCTGGGTGCAGGGCTGAGTATGCCTTCCATCCTGACCGCATCCGACTTTGGCCGGTTTACCCGCAGCATCGGACCCAATGACCAGATCAATTACGGCCTGATCGGCTGTAAGGGAATGGGTTGGTCCAATATGAATGCCCATTTGAAAATCCCACAGGTCAACTGCGTGGCTTTGGCAGACGTGGATCAGAGTGTCCTCGATCAGCGAACCGAGGATGTATTCAAGCTCCGAGGCACGAGACCGAAGCAATACAAAGACTACCGCAAGCTCCTTGAAGACAAGGATATCGATGTGGTGATTATCGGAACACCGGATCACTGGCATTGCTTGAACATGGTAGATGCCGTCTCTGCAGGCAAACATGTCTATGTCGAAAAGCCGATCGCCAATACGATTGAAGAGTGCCAGATTATGGTAAAAGCTCAGGAGCGCTACGGAAAAGTCGTGCAAGTTGGACAATGGCAGCGTTCAGGTTCCCAATACGATGAGGCTATTCAATATGTGAAATCCGGCAAGCTTGGCCAGATTCGATTGGTGAAATGCTGGGCTTATCAGGGTTGGATGAAGCCCGTTCCGGTTGTGCCAAATGGCCCCGTGCCAGCTGGTGTCGACTATGATATGTGGCTTGGTCCGGCTCCGAAAAGGGAATTCAACGCCAACCGTTTTCACTTCAACTTCCGCTGGTTTTGGGATTATGCGGGTGGCTTGATGACGGACTGGGGCGTGCATGAGATTGACATCGCATTGTATGCAATGGGCGTAAGTGCGCCAAAATCCGTGATGGCCTCCGGTGGCAAGTTTGCCTACCCGGATGACGCCTCCGAAACTCCAGATACGCTTCAGACGGTGTATGAATACGACGGATTCAATATGCTTTGGGAACATGCCACAGGCATTGACGGAGGAAATTACGGCACTACAGAAGGCATCGCTTTTATCGGCAATAATGCAACTTTGGTCGTGAATCGTGGAGGATGGAAAGTAATCCCAGAAACCCAGACAGTCGATGGCAAGAAGGAAAACAAGATTGAGGAAGTTCCCCATACCAAACCCAAGGGTTCTGCTTTGGAGCTGCATGCGGTCAACTTTGTCGAAGCCATGACTGCAAATGATCCTAAATTATTGAAGTGTGCGATTCAGACCGGTTCGGTAGCTGCGATCAATGCCCAAATGGGAAATATCGCCTATAAGACTGGCAAGAAAGTGTATTGGGATGCGACAAAAAACATGTTCACTGACTCAGAAGCCAACCAGCTGATGAAGGCCAATTATCACAATGGCTGGAATGTGCCGAAGGTCTAACATCATTGCGATCCGTCTAGACGGAGAAGCAATCTCATAGGAAATACGAAGAACGAAATACGAGCCCTCCGAAGAGATTTGGGGGGCTTTTTAATTTTGTTCCGGGATTACCCCAAGCTGAATCAGCAAAAATCCGGGCTCCAAAGAAATCCTCTGAATGCTGAAATCTGCTGTTGCGGTTTTCTCTTTTTGTGGCAGAAATGAAAACGGATCGATTTTAAGTTGCCTTTGCTTTTTATCCCATAGAATGCCTTCTTTTTCGAATTTGACAAACCATTTTACCAGAAGGTTTTTCCAAAAGCCCATGTTATATCCCACTACAATAGACCTTTTGGTAAATCCCAGGATTTTACAGGAAACTTCAGCTTTTGGATGAAATACGGTAAATTTTTCTGGACCGGTAATGACAAAGCTGATTTCTGAACCTGAATATTTTTCGGCTAAAAATTGGAGTTCGGTTTCAGTCAGTTTGAGTTCCATAGGAATATCATATAAAAGCTTCGCTGCAAGTTACCGATCCGCTTGGAATTGCTAACTAGCTGATCTGATAGCTTCTGGATTTCTTATCGCTGAAGAAAGTTTCCATGGCATTGATTTTGTTTTCAGGAAAAACCTGATTTTCAGAAAAATCCTCTATTTAGCCTGATCCTAATGGATTTTTCACCCCTGTTTCAAAAAATTCAGGGCTTCCAAACTGAATTTTTCCCGTCAGATAAACCCATTTTACCGCAATTATAACATTCCCGTTGAATTGAGTGGTGAATAGGATTACATTTAAGCAACAGGAAAATCAACTAACCATCTTACTAACAATTCTTGAAATTGAGCCTGAACATGCGAATCTCTGAGGTAAGACAAGCCAAGAGGCGAGATTCTCCCAAAATGGATTCCTGACAGGCTAAGTGTTCAAGAGAAAAACTAGTTTTAAAAAATGAAAAGAAGAGATTTTATTCACCTATCCGGCTTGGGACTTGGTGCCCTGATGACTCCCGGAGTCATGGCGATGGGAAATCCCGTCTCAGCCGAGCGGCTGATTGAGCCCGGGATCGACGCGGCCGCCAAGAAGCTCCTTGCCGATACTGCGCTGAACGCCACAAAGGCAAAAGGAGCGACTTACACTGATGTGCGTATCGGGAGATACCTATCTCAGAGTATTTTCACCCGCGAAAAAAACGTCCAAAACATTGCCAATACCGAGACCTTCGGGGTGGGCATTCGGGTCATTGCCAATGGAACTTGGGGCTTTTCGGCCACTTCCGATGTGACACCTGATGGAATAAAAAAATGCGCAGAGACTGCAGTGGCTATCGCCAAGGCAAACTCCAAACTCCAAAAAGAACCAGTCGTATTGGCACCCGAAAAGGGCTATGGCGAAGTGACCTGGAACACGCCGATCAAGAAAAACGCAATGGCTGTGCCGGTGAAAGAAAAAATTGACCTGATGCTGGCTGCCAACAACGCGGCAATGGACAATGGGGCCGCTTTCGTCAATTCGGCTTTGTTTATGATCAATGAGCAAAAATATTTCGCTTCTACAGACGGATCCTATATTGACCAGGATGTTCACCGCTTGTGGCCAAACCTTACCGTGACCGCTGTGGACAAAGCTTCTGGAGGCTTCCGTTCCAGACAGGGCCTAAGCACCCCAATGGGTATGGGCTATGAGTACATGGATGGCACGCCTTCAGAAAAAATTCCAAATGCGGCAGGCTTCAATAGCTACAGGTATTCTTACGACATGGTCGAAGATGCCATCACCGCAGCCAAGCAGGCCAAAGAGAAAATCACTGCCAAATCTGTCGTGCCGGGTAAATATGACCTGGTGCTTGATCCGGATCACTTGGGTCTTACGATCCACGAGTCCATCGGTCACCCGCTGGAATTGGACAGAGTTTTGGGTTATGAGGCTAACTACGCCGGAACGAGCTTTGCCACGCTGGACAAGTGGAAGTCAGGCAATTTCAAGTATGGCTCTGATATCGTCAATGTCATAGCTGACAAGACTCAGCCATATTCTCTGGGCAACATGGGCTATGACGATGAAGGGGTAAAGTGTAAAGAGTGGGACCTGATCAAAGACGGCGTTTTGGTCAATTATCAGGCGATCAGAGACCAAGTGGGAATTTTGGGTGAAAAGGAATCCCATGGCTGCTCATTTGCCGACAACTGGAGTTCTGTTCAATTCCAGCGTATGGCCAATGTATCCTTGAAACCAGGGAAAGAAAAAATGAACCCTATGGACATGATCAAAAATGTAGAAAAAGGAATCTACATCTTGGGAAGAGGATCCTTCTCAATTGATCAGCAGCGATACAACTTCCAGTTTGGCGGGACGGTTTTCTACGAAATCAAAAATGGGGAGATTGTAGGCATGCTCGAGGATGTGGCTTATCAGTCCAACACCCAGGAGTTTTGGAATTCCTGCTCTGCGATTTGCGACAAAGACGACTACCGATTCATGGGTACTTTCTTTGACGGAAAAGGGCAACCATCTCAGTCATCTGCAGTATCTCACGGAAGTTCGACTACCCGCTTCGATGGAGTGAATGTCATCAACACTGCAAGAAGTATCTAACCACAACAAGAGCATTATGGCTATTTTGACTAAAGAAGAAGCAAAGAAATATATAGATAAGGCATTGTCTTATGCTAAAGCCGACGAAACCGCGGTTTCGATTTCCGGCGGAAGGACTGGTAATATTCGCTATGCGCGCAATACAGTAAGTACCAGTGGCGAATCGAATGAAATTCAATTAAGTGTCACCTCTGTTTTTGGGAAAAGAATCGGTTCATCCTCAATCAATGAGTTGGATGATGCATCCCTGAAGAAAGCGGTGGAGCGGTCCGAGGAAATTGCCCAGTTGGCTCCGGAAAACCCGGAATACATGCCGATGTTGGGGCCTCAACCTGAGCAGTCCGCTGCTACCTTCAGCACGGCTACCGATAAAATTAATCCTGATTACCGGGCTCAGTTGGCGATTGACTCGATAGAGCCATGCAATGCTGCCGGATTGGTAGCGGCTGGGTATCTGGAAGATTTCTCCGGATTTGTAGCAAGAGGTAACAGCAAGGGGCAATTCAATTATAACACAAGTACTTCCGTTGACTTTTCTGTAACAGTGAGAACTGAAGACGGAACTGGTTCTGGCTACGCCATTCGTGATTTCAATGATGTAAGTTTATTAAACTCTAAGGATGTCACCACCGTGGCAATGCAAAAAGCGCAAGCCTCAAAAGGTGCCCAAGCGATCGAACCGGGCAAGTACACAGTGATCTTGGAGCCTACTGCAGCAGGAGATCTCCTTAGATTGATGTTCGGAGGGCTTGATGCAAGAAGTGCAGACGAAGGGCGAAGCTACATGAGCAAAAAAGGTGGGGGAACCCGTCTTGGAGAAAAGTTATTTGACGAACGAGTGACTATCATTTCCGATCCTGCCAATACGGAGATTCCTTTGGCTCCTTGGGATGGTGATGGCATGCCTTTAAAGAAGACTGTTTGGGTAGAAAACGGAGTGGTAAAAAACCTTGCCTACTCCCGCTATTGGGCAGAGAAAAAAGGAGTGCCGCCTTTGTCCAGACCAGGAGGCGGTGGTTTTGGCGGCGGCGGATTCGGTGGTGGAGGTTTTATCTTCTCCGGTGGAGACCAGTCTGTTGCAGACATGATCAGTAACACCGAAAGAGGTGTCTTGGTGACCCGTTTTTGGTACATCAGAGCGGTCGATCCTCAGACTTTGCTCTTTACAGGCTTGACCCGAGACGGTACTTTCTACATCGAAGACGGAAAAATCAAGTTTCCATTGAAAAATTTCCGATTCAACGAAAGCCCAATCATCATGCTTAACAACATTGAGGCTTTGGGCAAACCACAGCGAGTGGGCGGAAGCATGATCCCGCCGATGAAGATCAGAGACTTTACCTTCTCCAGTCTTTCTGACGCTGTTTAATTCAGTAGGCAGTGTTCAGTTATTAGTGATCAGTAAGTAGTAGATGAATTTCTCACTTTACTACTTACTTTTTACTTTTCCTTGGAAACTGACCATTAGGTTCTGACTTCGAAAAATGGTTTCAACGCTTAACTGGGGTGTCACCCTGAGCACCTGACTGACGTAAGTCAGGAAGTTCGAAGGGTTTTTCCAACGGTACAGAAATTAACTGGGCTTCGACTCCGCTCAGCCTGACAAAACTGACCACTGAGACTGATCACTGATCACTACCAACTATTAAAGAATGGCTTTCTTTTTCACAAGAATCAAATACAACTCCGGCAATTGGGATACGGATCAGCGCATGCCATCCAATCTCATCAACAGCTTGGTGGAGTACACGACGATTCCTGTGGATGAAAAGGAAAAAGTAGTGGAGCTTAGCAGCGAGGAGATTTTCAAAAGCCCCTTTTGCTACCTGAGTGGACACAAGCTGGTAGAGTTTTCCCAAGCGGAAAGAAAAAATTTCAAAACCTACGTGGAGCAGGGCGGATTTGTATTCGTCGATGACTGCAACCATGACATTGATGGCCTTTTTGCCAAATCCTTTGAGGAGGAGATGAGCCGGACTTTCGGCCCCGATTCCCTCCAAAAAATCCCAAATGACCATTGGATTTACCGCTGTTTTTTCAAGTTTGAGGATGGTCCTCCGGCTACTTCTTTCGAGCTCAACGGCTGGGGAGATGATCTGGTGCACGACTATCTTAAAGCCATCCAAATCAACGGCCGAATCGGAGTACTCTATAGTAACAAAGACTATGGCTGTGAATGGGATTACGATTTTCGAAACAAGCGATTTCTCAAAATCGACAACACACGCTTTGGAGTCAACATTGTGGTGTATGCTTTAACCTAAGACCTTTTGGAAACTGAACTGAAAAAATACCAACAACTGGTGGATAAGCTTCCCCAGCTAAAAAAAGAAATTGCCAAAGTCATCGTAGGGCAAGAGGAAGTGCTGGACGAAGTACTTATTACCCTGCTTGCCGGAGGTCATTGTCTGCTGGAAGGAGTTCCGGGCTTGGCCAAGACGCTGATGGTGAAGACTATTTCTGAAGTAATGGAAATGAGTTTTAAGCGGATCCAGTTTACTCCGGATTTGATGCCGGGCGACATTATCGGCACAGAAATCCTGGAGGAAGACCACAGCACAGGCAAGAAGTTTTTTCAATTTTCCCAAGGGCCTATTTTCGCCAATATGGTCTTGGCAGATGAGATCAACCGAACTCCTCCGAAAACCCAAGCGGCACTTTTGGAGGCTATGCAGGAAAAAGTGGTGACCTATGCAGGAAAAAACTACGCTTTGCCCAATCCTTTTTTGATCATTGCTACGCAAAATCCAATCGAGCAAAGTGGAACTTATCCGCTCCCAGAAGCTCAGTTGGATCGCTTTTTACTTTACATCAAACTGGGCTACCCCAGCGAGCAGGAAGAGCTGGAAGTCTTGGAAAAAACCACAGGCACGTACAAGCCGCACATTGACAAAATCATTACAGCCTCCGAAATAGTCCAGCTTCAGCAACTGACTCGGGAGGTTCATTTGGACTCTTCGCTTTTGACCTATATCACCAGACTGATACGTGCTACGAGATTGGAAAACACCAATGTTCCCGAGGTCAAAACTTATGTAGAGTGGGGTGCAGGAACACGGGCAGGACAGGCTTTGATCCTCTGTGCCAAAGCCAGGGCTTTGCTGAAAGGCCGCTATTCGGTAATTCCTGAAGACATCAAATACCTGGTGTACCCGGTCCTACGCCACCGGATTTCGCTTCATTTCAAAGCCGAAGCGGAGCAATTGGATACCGATTTCATCATTTCAAAAATCGTCGAACTAGTCCCTGTTCATGCCAAGTAATCTGGAGATCATCAAACTCAACGACCTGCGCCTTTCGGCCCGGCTGATCAGCGAACAGCTGAGGCAGGGCGTCCATTCGGGGATCCGGGTGGGGGTGGGGAGCGAGTTTGAGCAATACCGGCACTACCGTCCGGGAGATGATCTCAAGCGGATCGACTGGAAGTATTTTTCCCGGTCCGGCAAGTACATGGTCAAGGAATCGACCACCGAAAGCAACCTGCACATCCGTCTGATGCTGGATCTTTCAGGCTCGATGAATTACTCCGAAAACGGTTTTTCCCGCTTGGATTACGCCAAAAACCTCCTTGCATCCCTCGCCTATTTAGGCTTTTTGCAGGGAGATTCTTTGAGCTATTATACCCTTTCGGCTGGTAAAATCGAGCAGAAAGTAGCTCCGACCCCAAAGAGCTTTCAGCGGATATTATTTCATCTAGGGGAGGAGAAAGCACAAGGTTCCTGGCCTTTGGAGCTGATTCCTGCCTCTTTGGTGCAGGGCCGCAATCGAGAGTTAATCATCTGGGTTTCGGATTTTCTTCAGGAAAATTCAGAATGGGAAAACCTCGTGCAGGCATTTCGCCATCCGAGAAAAGAACTGATGCTGGTGCAGGTCCTTGGGGAGCAGGAACTTGATTTTACCATGAAGGGAAATTTTGTTTTTCGGGATTTGGAGAGCGGTCGCGAAGTGGTGCAGGATGCCAGACAGTTGAGAGAGGACTTTCATAGGAAGTTTCAGGATTACCTCAGCCATCTGGATCGGAAGTTTCAGCTACCGCAGGTTCATCTCATCCGGGAATCTATGCAGACCCCTTTGGCTGAGCTTGCACGGAGAATTCTCAACCTTAAGAAATTGCCCTGATGGATTGGATTCAACCAAGCCTGTTTTGGGGATTGTTGGGAATTTCGATTCCATTGGCGATCCACCTTTGGAATGGAAAAAAGGGAAAAGTCATTGCCTGGGCTGCCATGGCCTGGCTCCAGCCACAGGAGTCTCAATCAAGCCGATCACTCAAGCTTGACCAAATTCTTCTTTTGCTGCTTCGAATCCTTCTTTGGACTTTGCTGGTACTTTTTGCAGTGGGGATTTGGTGGAAAAATCTGGATAAAACAGCTGATGAAACTGTTCATTTGATCATCCCGGATGAGCAGGTTGCCTCAGAGTTTCGATTTGAGCTGGACCAAGCATTGGAAAATGGGGAGTCGGTTTTTTGGCTGGCTGAGGGCTTGCCTTCATATGAAGCAGGTTTTCGAGAATTGCCGGTGTTCGAGGGGGAAAAAATTCAGGAATACGTTGACCTCTTACCCAAAAGATTGGATTCGCTTCACATTTACACCTCTGGAAATCCGAGAGATTTGCCTTCTACACTCATTTGGGTGCCTGTATTTCCCCAACTGCATCTAGCCGAAGAATGGACTCAGACCAAAATCGCTCAACAGGTGATTGCCTTGGATTCAGGTTCTTTTTTGGGTTTGGATGAACGCGGAATTTTGGCAAAATCGTTTGAAAAGGACCCAAATCACCAAGTGGTTTTTACAGGATCCATTCCCTATAGCCTGGAAATAGAAGAAGGTGAAAAGTCCAACATCAAAGCCGCTTTGGCCGCATTGACTGAGGTCTATGGATTATCCTTTGCTGAAGTAGAAACTGGAAAAGCCAAATTGGTTTTTACCGACCAGATCCCCGAAAATGCTGACAATGCCAAACTCTATTTTCTGACTTCTTCCCTTGATACTCCCGGGAATAAATCGATGATTTCGCTTTACCATTCGGTTCAATTGCCAGCAGATGAAGTCTTGGAAAAGGGCCTTTTGCCTGAATTGATTCTTTCACCATTGCTTGAATTTTTCGGAATTCGAGCTGCTGATCCGCTTTTGACCCAGCGCCAAATCGCCCAAAAGTTTATCGAAATCCCCAAAGCCCAGCTTTCCGTTTTTCCAAATACCTCAGAAATCATCCTGGTCTTGATCGCTCTGGTTTTTGCCCTTGAGCGATTTCTGGCTTATCGAAACGACCTGTGAAAACGCTGCCTCAACATATCCGCTCAATAGAGACCCAACTTCAGCTGAATGGCTGGATCAAGGCGCTATTGCTGGCGCTTTCGGTTGGATTGGTCGCTTTTACGCTTGGTCTTCCCAAACCCTGGGCGACTATGCTGGGAGTGGGTTTGATGTTGGTATTTCAGTTTGCTTTTGGCGGATTTAGATCCAAAAGGAAAGAGGCAATTCATATCCTGCATGAGGAGGCGGGAAATTTAGAATTCAGCCTGGAACTGCTCGAAAAATCTCAACTCACGATCGCTGATCGCATGCAGTTGGAGCGGATTGGTTCAAAAATTCCTCCCAGAATCACGGTCTTTCACCGGGGCCTTTTGCCTTTTGTATTGGCTTTTGGCTTTGTCTATTTATTGAGTTTTGGGCTGGACTACATTCCTGATTTGAAGGAGAAAAATCAGGGCCAAGCTGGAACGAAGGAGAATTTCCCGGCGACTTTGGTGGCGGATGCTCCTGTTCTTTTGACCCAAACTCAAGTCCGGATCCAATCCCCTGATTATACCGGAATTCCTGCTCAGTTACAGGATGTTTTGGATATCAAGGCGATGAAAGGATCTCTCCTGACCTGGACACTTGGCTTTGGAAATCGCCGTGATCTGGATGTTTTTTTGGTCAATTCCTCCGGAGACAAATTGGATTTTCAGGCTTCTGATTCAGGTTTTCAGCTCAGTCAGGAATTGATTAGTTCGGGGATTTATTCCATTCAGGCATTCAGGGATAGTGTGGGAGTTTTTGAATCGGACTTTTACACCATCGAATCCATCGAGGATCAAAGTCCTCAAATCATACCCGAGGAAAAGGAGATTTATAAGTTCTTTTTCCCGGGAAATGACCCCAAGCTTTCGCTCAAAGCTGACATCAGGGATGATTTCAGAGTAAACCAGGTGGAGATTGTAGCCACTTTGGTCAGGGGTAAAGGGGAAAATGTAAAATTCCGCGAGACGCGCTTTCCTGTAGAAACTGTCCCATTCCAATCCAAGATCTCCGGCTTTGTGTTGAATGTTTCGTCTCTGGATTTTCAGCCGGGAGATGAGCTCTATTATTATTGGACGGCTGTGGACAATAAGTCCCCCGAGGCCAACACAAGTCGGACTGATACCTATTTCATCAAGTATTTTGATGACAGCGAGGAAAGCAATGCGGTGCTGGAAGGCATGGCGATTCAAGTTTTGCCAGAGTACTTCCGAAGTCAGCGACAAATCATCATTGACACCGAGAAGCTGCTTGCTGAAAAATCCAGAATAGCCGAAAAGAAATTCAATTCTACTTCCAACGAGATCGGCTACGATCAAAAACTCCTTCGTCTCCGATATGGACAATACCTCGGAGAGGAGTTTGAGACGGCGGCTGTTGGTGTAGTCGTGGAGCCGGAAAACGACGGGGATATGCTGGCTGGCTATAGGCATCTGCACGACCAGGAAGGGGAGCATGAGGAGGTTTTGCCGCTGCCTACCCAATCCGCAGAAGCCGGGCACGGCCATGAAGTAGAAGAGTCCGAAGCCGGAAGCATGGAAAGTCTGATGAGTGAGTACATCCATGCGCATGACTCGGAGGAGATGAATACCTACTTTGAGCAGTCGACTCGAGGTGCCTTGAAATCAGCCTTGGAGCAGATGTGGCAGGCGGAGTTGTACATGCGACTCTTTGAACCCGAAAAATCGCTTCCCTATCAATACAAAGCACTGGAATTGCTCAAGACTGTTCAGCAAAAATCCCGCGTCTATGTGAAGCGCACCGGCTACGATCCACCTCCGATCAAAGAGGACGAAAAGCGCCTGAGTGGGGAACTGGATAAACTGGATCAAGCGATCCAAAAGGAACAGATTCAGCTTGCATCCAGAATCGAGCCCTTGGCATCGGCGGTTTTGGGTATGCTTGTCCAGCCCGATTTGAGCGCTCAGGATCGGGTGCTTGTCTGGGAACTGGGCACGCTTTGGGCTGGAAAAGCCCAAAATTCCCAACTCGAAGATCTCAATCTCCTGCTTTACCTCCAGCAATTGGAGTCGGGGAAATTGGAAGATACCGGCAAAAAGTACCTGCGGGAAAAGCTATATCCCTTAGCGAGAAATTATAAAAACACAAGTGTTTCCTACCCCTCCTCTGAGGCATTGAAAACCGCTTTCCGAAAGAATTTGAAATGATTTTCACCTATCAACCTTTCATTTCCTGGCCCTTCTTTTTCGGGATTTTGACGGCGGTTTCCCTTGCAGGTTTGGTGCCGCTTGTTTTTCAGTGGAGAAAGGGCCTGGCAGGTATCCGGCTTGCCATACGGGCAGGTTTGTTTTTCCTGTTTTTGGTTTGTCTCAGTATGCTGATATTCCGCCCGATGAGGACCTTGGATCCACAAGCTCCCGGAGTTCTCGTTATTGGTCAGAATATAGACCGCAGCGAACTTGCATTTTGGAAAGACAGTCTGAAAATCCGCAGGACAGTTGCTCTGGAGGATTTTGAAGGGTCTGAGTCGAAAGTTTATCTTTTGGCTCATTCGATTGAAAGAGAAGAATCCTTCCGTTTGGCCAATCAGGACTTTGAGTGGATTTTGCCGGAAAAGCATGGCTTGGTGACTGCCCTTTCCTGGAAAGGATACCTTAGAAAAGGAGAAGTTCAGCGACTGGGTTTTCGGGTTTTTTCGGAAAAAGACAGTGCCAAACTTCAGATTTCCGGGAATGAAAAAGGAGAGCTGGTTTTGCAAAAAGGCTGGAATTCGGGCATTTTAGAATTTTTTCCCACGGGTTTGGGCAAAGCAGAATTCCCTTTGGTTCTGGATGCCGACACGCTGGCTCCCATTCGATTTCACATCGGAGCATCACACCCAAAATCCTATCATTTTCAGTTGGATTTCCCCAGCATGGAAATCCGCACTCTAGCCAATTGGCTGCGGGAAAAAGGTGAGCGAGTCGGGGAGGAGATTCGGCTATCTCGGGAGACAATTTTGCAAACACCTGGTAAATATGATTCCCTGCAGGTACTTTTTGTAGATCCGGCTCAGCTAAACCAAAAGTCTGTCCAAGAACTGGTGAAAAGCGGAAATGCAGCTTTGGTAGTCTTGAATGTCAGCCAGCCTGCGGAAACTGCCCTGCAACTCAATCGTCTGTTTGGAACTGATTTTCAGGTTGAAAAATCCGGGCCTGATGAATCGAGAAGATTGGAAAATGGGCTTGAGGCTTTGCCTTACCAATGGACCGATAAGACCGAGCAAAAACTTCTGCAAGAGCGGACCATTGCGCTTCAGTATGCAGGTTCCAGTCCAATTGCGGTAACTCTGATTCCTTCCAGCTTTCCATTGATTTTGCAGGATAAAAAAGCTGAATACGAATCCATCTGGGGTGAAATTCTTGGGCTTTTGGAACCGGATGAGGAAAAGAGCTTTGCGATAGAAGCTCCGGTTTTGCAGGCATTTTCTTCCGAAATTCAAGTGTTTTCAACCGATAGCTTACCCGATTTGTTACCGGTAGGTCAGGATACGATTTCAATGAAAATCAGCTCGGTAAATCCATTCCAAAGCAGCGGAATTTGGACTTCCAGCGATTCGGCTTGGGCCGAATCCGGAGAAGACTTGTCATTTTATAGCTATACCCCGGAGCAATTTCCCCAGATCACCACATCAATGCTTTTGCAAGAAATTCAGAACCAAAAAACAAAACTTGGAGCTTTGGCACAATCCGGCAAAAGTCTGATTTCACCCTGGATTTGGATCATTGGGATGTGCTTGACTTTGGGTTTGATGTGGCTGGAACCGAAGGTTTCTTATTCATTTTTTTAAAGCAAAAGGGGCAAAGGAAAGCAAAGGGATTTTACCACAGAGAACTCAGAGGAAAATGTTTGAGAGGGTTTTGATCTTATCTTGAACTACAATCTCAAATTCCTTTACAGACCTTTTTTGAGGTCACAGAGAAAAGCTAAAGCTTTTTGGAAACCCGTCATTGCGAGGAGCATTTTTTGACCTTTGAATTATGATAGGGCATCATGCGACGAAGCAATCTTAATCCAACAGCTGAGAGTTTTTTTACCGCAGAGGTCTTAGAGGATTCAGTATTGGAGGTTTTTGATCTTTTTGGAACTCCAATCTCATTTTTCTTTATAGACCTTTTTTGAGGTCACAGAGAAAAGCTAAAGCTTTTTGTTTAACCGCGAGTACGCGAAGGAACGCAAAGGTTTTTATCCGCATTTGAAAATGAGAACTTTTCCAAAGTTCCAAACTTTGGAAAAGTTGGTAATTGTGTTGCGATCTAAATGGTAATAGGATAAAGAAAAACCGATCTTCTACCACCCCTGATATAAGATCGGTTCAAAAAGTTGCTTAACACGTTTTGAAATTACAGACTTTAAATTCTCCCTTTTTTTAATTGAACAATCGATGGGTTTCACTGAATATTCGTAACGAATTTCTTTACAAAGCCGGGGAATGATGCCCTTTGAGGTTTCCCTTGGGATGGCGGGGGCAGGGAATAGAGGTCAGGTTGGCGAGGCTGGTATTGGTGGTGCCGCAATACTTGCAAGTGTACTTGGACTTTTCGCTGCCTTCGTAGAGTTTGTGCTTGCCTTTGTTGGGACCGTCCGGATGACGGTAGCAAGGCACGCCGGTCAAGTTGGCGACTGATGGAAATTTCGTCCCGCAGTATTCGCAATGGAAGGTGGGCATGTTTTTTTATTTATAAGCGTTTATATATTCTGCAGCTAATTCTTGCATTTTCTCAAACTTTTCAAGAGGCATGTTTAATTTTTCTACTTTTCTTAATAAAATTCGTTTTGTGTTTTCATTAAAATCGCCGTCATCAAGTAATTCTTTTATTTCGTTAAATAAGATTATTTCATTATTATGAGACATTACTTCAAGTTTTGCCTGAATTTCGATTTTTGCAGCTTTTGATTTATTGATATTTAGTTTTTCAATTTTTTTGTCAAGTAATTTTCTCTCATCCTCATCTATTTGAAAATCATCTTCAAGCATGAAAACAACTTCTTCATAATATTTTTTTTCATTGATCGGAAGACTATCAAAATTTATTTCATTTTCTGACCTTTCCAATATTTCTAATTCCTCTATTGGGGCAAATTCTACTTGTATAGACCATTCAATAGTTTCTTTTTCTTTAAAAGAATGAGTTGTTTCGTTGAAACTTTTCAAATTCAAGGCGGCAGCATATGCATTAAATGATTTTTCAATTTTTACTTTTTCATTCTTTGATACTGTTTGAATTTGAGTTGTGGAGATTATTTCGTTATGTGCTAAAATATGACCTTCCATTCTTTGAGAGTAAAGCCTTTGCCAAGAAGATTCATGTGGGTACCAGATTAGACTTTCAGGTAAATATGGTTTTTTACGAGGATTGAAGATTTGTACCCTAGAAGTTTCTTTTAAAAATGAGTTTTGATCTATATTTGTAATTGTGTTTTCTTTTGAGTTTTCCATTGAAGCCAATGAGATTTTTGCCTTTGAAATTTCAACTTCAGAATTTGAGTTTTCTTGAGTACCAATATTTTCTTGTGATATATTTCCTCTTTTATTTGTAATTAAAATTTTTGTGGCCCCCAAAGCTTGTAAGAAAAAGAAAAATTCTTGAAATCTATCATTAAATAGTAATTCTTCAAATT
>NZ_MUNY01000046.1 GCF_002002735.1 Algoriphagus sp. A40
AGTTCTCCTTATCATATTTATATTTTTGCTTCCTTAATTTTAGTATTTTAAGGATAATAGGTCCTAATTCCTTAGAATGACAATAATGAAAATTAGATAATATTTTCTCTAATTCAATTCTCTCATTATCAAAAGCATTAATCTCATTTTGAAGACTATGTATTTCAAGTTTCAGTTCTGCTATTTCAGGGTCAGTCCAAATGGTTGTTTGTTGACAATTTGAAATGAAATCCGTAATAGTCTTAATGGCGGTTTCTAAATCTTCTTTTTCAATTAAATTTAGAATTTGGACAATGTCTGTGTTAAAATTGTATATCTGGAGTTTTAAAGCGTACTTCTTAAGTTCTTCAATTTCTTCCAATAAAATATAGTTTTTTAGAATTTCAATTTGTTTAATGATTTTGTCTAAAGGAAAGTATTTTATTTCCTCTTCATCTTTTGGGTAAAATTTCTTCTTAATTTTATAGAATTCTGAAATGAATTGAACCGCTAGTGTAGTATCGTCTTTGGTTATGATTATGTTTTCAAAATTAGTTTCTGCTTTATAACTCCAGTTATATGATCCTGTAATAATTGTACAGTGATCTATCACGCAAAACTTATTATGCATTAATATTTTGTCGCCATCTCCTATTCTGAAAGCCTTCGATGCTCTTATATTGAGTGAATTAAAATCGATTTTCGAGTTATCATTTATTTGATCCGCGGAATAGATTAGGTTTATTTGACATCCATTTTCAGCTTTTTTAATCAAAATATTAAAAATTCTTTGGTTTGTAAACCAAGCTACAGCTATGTAAATGGATTTTTTTGCCAAACTAATTTCAGATATAATCCGATTGGCTATATTTTCAAAAACTGCTTCTGTTTGCATTCAGCTTTACCGTTTAGTTTTTCCAATAACAATTACCAAATACGTCTATATATCCAAAAAATAATTCAAATATATGATATCCAACTACTCCATCATATCCAGCCACTCCATCATATCCTTCTTCTTTAAGAAGCTCAAATTCAACTTTTACGTTTAGTTCTGCATAACCTGAAATGAATATGATTTTTTCACTTAGTGTTATTGTATGATTTAAATTTTTATAATTTTTGTAATAACTTTGATCCATCCATTTGTTGCAACTTTCTAAGATAGCAATTAGATCATTTTTTTCAAATGGGTAGTCTTTATACATTATCTCTTTGTAAAATTTAAAATCTAACTTTTTTACTTCTTTGTAGTATAGTCCATCTATTTTCATTGTCCAAAATGTGTCTTTTAATTCTAAAATATTTTTGGGCTGTTCAGTAGAGATTTCCTCATCGTATTCTGAGTATCTATCGAAATCAATGTAGCGATTACCTTCAAAATCGAATGTATGACATTTTCTTGTATTTCCATTGTTTATGTAATATGAATCCAAAAATAAGATACGAAATTCATCTTTTAAAATATTTTTAACTTCCCAATCTGGTATTGAATATTCTGGGTCACTTGGATTAGGATATATTGAATCACTGTAAATTGAAGCCGCAACGTAATCAATCGTATTTTTCTTTATTTTAAATACTAATTTTTCGTTTTGAAATAGAAAATAAGTTTGATCAACGCTTATTCCTAAAATAAACTCACCTTTTTTTTCCAAATCCATGAAGCACCCAAGATAATGTTCTTTTCCTTCCACGTTTATTATAAAATAATTGTTAGGTGCAGGAGAGTTCGGATTGTCGATGTATAGATAGCTATTGTTGCAAACCCAGGGATTCAAATTAAATATTTCATCAATATTGAATGTTTTGTTTAAAAAACTATTTGAATTTATATTATAGAAGTCCACCAACTTACCGATGCGATAGGGTACAACATTTGTATTTGATAAACCTTTTATATGAAAATTGCCTTGGCTAATTATCTTTTTTACTATATTTATAGACTTATCAACCTTTGTGAGATCGTTTTTTTGGCTAGGGATTAATTCGTTGTTAATTTTCATTGACTTAAATAGTTTTAATTAATTTAAATTTATTAATTAATTTCTAAGAGTACGTATCGCTATGAAGGTATCTCCCCGCTCGGCGTAGTCAAATCGTGGTTTGGACTGGGTGTAGTTTGTAACTACACCCTAATATTCTGCCAATTTGTAATTGGCTAACTCTCTTAAAACACCAAAAATCCATCCTCTCAATTCTCAGCTCTCTACTTCCTCAACCCCTCCAAATAACTCACCAAATCCACCAGTTCTTCCTCGGTCAAAGGGAACTTGGGCATTAGGGATTCGTCGAGTTGGGTGATGGATTCGATATCGGCTAGTTTGTAGATGGTTTGTTCGCTGCTGCCGACCAGCTTCACGATCAGGTCGATTTCGGTCTTGGAGTTGACGATGCAGCGGATTTCCTTGCCGTCTTTGAATTTGACGAGTTGGGTTTCATAGCCGAAGCCCATGCCTTCTGATGGGTTGATGATGGAGTTGATCAGGGCTTCCTTGCTGAGTTTGTCGCCGATCTCTGTCAGGCCCGGACCGAAGTCGATGCCTTCCGTTCCGATCTTATGGCAGGCCACACAGTAGGTGGCGGCGAGGGTCTTTCCTTTTTCGATAGTTCCGCTTGCGGCCAGCATTTTTGGAATGTCATAGTTTGTATCCAGGCTGCTGCCATACTTCTCGGTGGCGGCTTGCCGGATCGTAGAATTCCAGGTAGACATCAGGAGCTTTTGGGCGATAGGCAGTACTTCTGCCGGGATTTTGTCCGCTTGGGCAAACTCCCACAGGGCGGCCTCGGACTGGTAACCTTTCATCTCTTCCATGGCTGCTGTGCGGACTTCGGCTGGGGCATTCGGATTATTCCAGAACTTGCTCAGAAGCATGGCCATCTCTTTGTTGTCCACCACACCAAACTTGCGGATTGCGGCGATGGCTTTGGCCTGATCGGGATCTTTCATGGCCTTTTCCACTTCTCCCAAGCCATAGAGGCTGGTGAAGATGTTTGCTGCGGCGCTGGCTTGGCGTCCATCACTTTCCTGATAGACGATGCTTAGCAGTCGATCCTTTTGGTCTTTGAGCTGGTATTTACGCACGATATCCAAGAAGTCGCGGTCATCGGCGATCTCTCCTGCCTTGGCTTTGGCCAGATTCAAGAGTTGTGCATCGGGCTTTTCGGTATCGTAACTGGCTTGGCGAAGGATAATCACTTGGTCTTCATTTTGGCCTTTTGCCAGGAGATTTTTGAGCGTTTGGTTTTTCAAGTCCGCATTCTGGAAGTCCAGTGCCCGGTAGTAGCGGTGATCGGTTGGGCTGTTTTCTGCCAGGATCAGTTGCTCCAGCAGTTCGGGGGTGTTTGCGGCTCTGGATCTCCAGACGATGTCCTTAGTTTCGGCCGATGCGGTCCAGTTGGCCCCGGCTTTCTCCAGATAGACTGGCAGGTAGCTGTCCCATCGGTATGCCGCCGCGATGCCCAGAGCCTCCAAGTACCAGCGGTCGCCGGATTTGTAGGACTCGGCCAGCTTTTGCCAGACGGCAGGCTGATCCTGATAACGAATAGCGACAGCTACTTCCCGTCTCACCTGTGCAGACGCATCGCCCGCCATCGTCAAGAGGAAGTTGGCGTCGTTCATTCCGTTGATTCGGGAAGCACGGACAGCAGCCACACGGATGTTTTCATCTGAGTCAGTTGCCGCTTTTTGGATGTATTCGTTGCCATTTGGCAGCTTGCTCAGCAGCCAGAAGGCACGGGCTTTCATGCGGGAATCTTCAGATTCATAGAGTTTTTCAAGACCGTCTTTTGCCTCGGCACCTTTTTCCTTCAGTGCCATAAAAGCCTTGAAGTGAATGGCCCGGTTTGGATTCTGAACCAGCTCGATCAGGGATTCTACTGAAGAATAATCAGGTGCGGAAACCTTGTAATCTGAGTTTTTCGGAGCCAGTCGGTAGACGCGCCCTTTGTCCAGATCGCCGACCGCATGTCCGCCCACTCCCGGATCGTACCAGTCGGAGACGAAGATCGAACCGTCTGGAGCGACTGTCACATCGGAGGGACGGAACCAGTTGTCACGGGTATTGCCGTCGAGGATCGCTTTTGCCTCGCCGGTAAAGCCCGCACCGGAGGTTTCCACCGGATACATGCGGATCACATTGGGTCCGGCATCGGCGTGGATGACCTGATTTTGGTATTCGGCAGGGAGGAGTTTACCCTCATAGACGAGGATTCCCGTCGGCGAACCTGCATAAGTCTGGACCAGATTGGGCACCACGCCGGGATCATTGAGGTGCCAGTGTTGCTGCCAAACGGAGTCTTCCATATTGATGCGGCGGGTTCTCCAGTCGGTTTTAGTGATTTCATCCTTGAAGCCATAGTTGCCATAGTCCATCACAAAGTTGATCCGCGTGGAGCGGTTGCCGTCGTCGTCGTTGTCGCTTTGCCACATACGTCCGTAGCTGTCCACAGCCACTTCGTAGTTGTTTCGGAAGTTCCAGCCCAGGATCTCGACATTGCTGCCGTCCGGATCGCAGCGGAAGACCATGCCTTCCTGATAGGGTGCGGTTTGATCATTAATTGGTTGTCCCAATGGATCGAGGATCGGACTTCCGTCTGCCAGATGAAGTCCCTCGCCTGAATTGCCGTAATTGAAGTAAAGCTTTCCGTCAGCTCCAAAAGTAAAGGCGTGCATCCCATGGTCATGCTGCTCGCCACCGATTCCGGTGAAGAGAACTTCCTTGCTGTCCGGCACGTCGTCGCCGTTTTCGTCCGTGAAGACAAAGACATTCGGGCTGACAGAGACAAAGATTTTGTTGCCAAAGACGGCGATGCCCAATGCGGCGTTGATATCGGTTCCCTGATAGAAGACCGTGGATTTATCGGCTTTGCCGTCTCCATCCGTGTCTTCCAGGATCAGGATCCGGTCCCCTTCGGCTTTTGTCGGATTTTCGGGATTAAGCTGAGTGCGGTAGTTGTAAGCTTCGGTGATCCAAACCCGTCCTCGGTCGTCGATGTCCATATTGGTCGGGTTGGTCATCATGGGTTCGGAGGCGAAAAGCGTCAATTCAAGGCGCTCATCCGTCACTTCGATGCCATCGAGGGCAAATTCTACCGAGCGTTTTTGCTCGTCGGTGAGAGCGGCGTATTCTTCAGCAGTGAGCTGGGGTTTGGGTTTTTCGCAGGAAAAAGTAAGGGCTGAGGCAAAGAGCAGCGCAATTAGGGGCTTCTTCATAGGTTGAGGTTTTTTGGGTTGGCAGGCTAAAAATCCGACTGCTTAGCAAAATAGGTGATAAGGGGCTGTTTAACAAGAGCTGGGTGTCTTCTGGGGCTAAGAAAATAGCTGCCAAGGGGTTTAACCAGGAAGGATTTTTTTACCACAGAGAACTCAGAGAAAGAATATACT
The DNA here is from genome assembly GCF_002002735.1 of Algoriphagus sp. A40. Taxonomy (GTDB): domain Bacteria; phylum Bacteroidota; class Bacteroidia; order Cytophagales; family Cyclobacteriaceae; genus Algoriphagus. The sequence continues at coordinate 5,366 of NZ_MUNY01000046.1, forward strand.
AGGAATTTGATCCTGTCCCGAACTTCAGTCCTCTTACTTTTCTTGAACTTTTTTCAAGGCCACGGAGAAAAAGCTGACGCTTTTTGGTGTTTCGGATCTGTGAAAACCTGCCTGCAGCAGGCAGGTTTGTGACTTTTTCTGCGAAAATCTGCGGGATAAAATTAACCACGAAGGACGCCAAGGAACACGAAGGGGGTTTAACCACAGAGAACTCAGAGAAAGAATATCCTAGGAATTTGATCCTGTCCCGAACTTCAGTCCTCTATCTTTTTTCGGACCTTTTCCGAGGCCACAGAGGAAAAGCTAAAGCTTTTTTGCTTTTCAGATTGTGTGAAGAATCTGTGAAAATCTGTGACTTTTTCTGCGAAAATCTGCGGGATAAAATTAACCACGAAGGACGCCAAGGAACACGAAGGGGGTTTAACCACAGAGAACTCAGAGAAAGAATATCCTAGGAATTTGATCCTGTCCCGAACTTCAGTCCTCTATCTTTTTTCGGACCTTTTCCGAGGCCACAGAGGAAAAGCTAAAGCTTTTTTGCTTTTCAGATTGTGTGAAGAATCTGTGAAAATCTGTGACTTTTTCTGCGAAAATCTGCGGGATAAAATTAACCACGAAGGACGCGAAGGAACGCAAAGGGGGTTTAACCACAGAGGGCTCAGAGAAAGAATATCCTAGGGATTTGACACTGTCCCGAACTTCAGTCCCTATCCATTTTCCAGACGTTTTTCAAGAGCATAGAGACAAAGGCTAAAGCTTTTGGGGGTACGATCAGGGAAAAATCTTAGTGCCCTCTAAGAAAATTTCTGTGAACTCAGTGGTAAAAAAAGATTAGCCCCGAAGTACGTGAAGCAACAAGAGGGATTGATTTTTAGAAGCTTAAGTTCAAATCTCAAAATAGTTTATCACTTCATTTACTTCGCCTGTCCGTTCTTTTTGGAAGTGTTTGAGATCAAAAGGATTGTGGGGTTCTTCGTCCCGGTGCTGGGCTTTCCGCCTTGGTTTTCGCTTTTTCCTGATAACTGTCTGTCCGATGAAGAGTAGTTTATGCGTAGAAGCTTTTGTTCAAAATCTGGCGGAAGCGATTTTTCGCCGGGGTAAAAGGACTGTTTCCAAGACGCCTGAAATCCTGATTTTGACATTTCTGTTGCTCTTGATGAGTCCTTTGGTTCAGGCCCAATCCCGAAAATACGTCTCCCAGTTTTCTCATTTTCAAAGCTACTTCAATCCGGGGCTTACCGGGTATGAAGGATCCACGGTCAGGGGTTTTGTGAGAAACCAATGGTCGGGATTTGAGGGGGCTCCCCAGACGTTCTTTTTCAGTACCGAGCTTGATTTTGGGGAATTGGCGGGAGAAATTGATCCGGCTTTGATGGGCAAAAATGCCCTTTCTCTCAATCTGCTTCATGATACCTATGGTGCTTTCCGTGAAAACGAACTGATGCTGAGTTATGCCTCCCGGGTCAGGCTCACCGAAAGCCACAACCTCAGACTGGGTGTCGGGATCAACTACCAGAGTATTCGGCTGGATGGAAACGCACTGACCACCGAGGAGCAAAACGATCCGACTTTGGGGCAGTATTACGGTACATTCTCAGATATGCAGTTGATCGATGCCAATGTCGGAATTGCCCTGACGCACCGGCAGTATTACCTTTCCTATGGTGTCCACCGGGTCAACGGGGGAAAAATCAGCAGCGGGGACAAGTTTATGGAAGGCTATCCGGCAGAGCAGTTTGTTCAGGCTGGTTTCCGTGAAACCATCACTCCGAATCTGGCCCTCATCACCAATGCCCTATTCAGAAGCCGAAAGGACCTGCCTAATGTGGTAGAGTTGAATATCAAAGCCCTGCTGATGGACAAAGTCTGGATAGGGGCAGGCCACAGGTTTGACTATGCCACTAATCTCCAGTTTGGGTTTTTGACCAAAAGGATGAAACTGGGCTATATCTATGAATTTCCGATGGGAAAAAGTTACCTGCTGCCGGGCAGCACCCATGAGTTTATGGTTGTTGTCAACCTGTTCAAGGACAACGAGAAAAACAAATTTGTGCCGGATGAGGTGTTGATTTGGTGAAAGGAAGGCGGATGATGGATGACCGATGTGGGTCGGATGTCCGGAGACGTCACTGCGAGCGGAGGCACGGAGCGAAGCAGTCTTATCCTTGAGTCCACAGTAAACAGTCCATGGTCCACTGCTGTGTAGTGGAAGTTGGAAGCTGGAAGACGGAGGACAGAAGTGGTAAGATTGAGGGAGAAAGGCAAATTCAGTAGTCTCAATCCAGACTTTCGAGGATGGTTTTCGCCTGGGTCTGATAGGGATTAGGTTTGGCTGCGGTGACTTGAAGGGCTTTTTTGCCTTTGTCAAGCATATTGAGCTTAAAGTATCCCAAGGCTTCAAACCAAGAGGCGACCTCCTTGGAGGCAGTAGGAGAATTGGTTGGGATAAGACTCAAAACCGGGATGGCTTTCTCAGGGCGGCCCAGTTCGAGCTGGCAGATTCCCAGGTAAAGCAAGGCGAAATCCGAATTGGGCTGGGTCTGGATCCGCTCAAAGAAGGCTGCGGCTTTTTGGTAATCTTTTGCTTCATAGGCTTGAAAGGCCTGTGAAGCGTCCCCGGAGGCATTTGTACCGGTGTCGGCTATGGGGTAGGTTTCGTAGTATTTGGCAAAGAGCTTTTGCCCCGGACTCATGCTGAGGGTACTGAATAAAAAGTACCCCACCAAAACGATCAAAAGGGCAATTGCAATTGGGATGAGCCAGTTTTTGAGGTTTTTTGATTTGGAAGGAAGATCTGAGGATTCAGTTTCTTTACCGGTTTGGATTTTAAGTTGTCGGTAGGTGTTTAGTTGGGATTGATATTCGGGATTCTCTTCCAATAATTTTTCAAATAGAATCCTGTCTGATTCGCTCATTTTTCCCCCTAGAAAGGAATCAAACAGTTCTTCAAGTTTCATCAGAATTAGGTTTTCTCTGTGTTTTTTATGGATTTGGATTTGAAAATAGTATTGAAAAGATAGTTTTTTTTGGGGTTTTTTGGAAAAAGTAGGATTTATGGAGATGTATTCTAAAGTCTCAAAAGGCATTTGTTTTTAATATTGAGATCAATATTTGTTGGAAATATCGCCATTGCCATTTCAAGTTTAGCTTTTCAAAAAATGAATCAAGTCTGATATTTTTGGAAATTCCCTGTTTTTGTGATGGATGGAAAAGGGTTCCTTTTTAACCAAAACCGAATCTGCAAATGAGTCTATTCCCGCCTTGTTTAGCGCTTTTTTTACCCAGAAAACCAGCTCTTGGGGACCTGAAATCTCAAATCCCAAATCCCGAATTTCAAATTCCATCTTACCTCTTTCAAGGCTGAACCGGTACTTTTCGCCCGGAAGCAACTGGTTAATTTCCCCGGAAATAATTAAGTCTTCGGGTTTGCCGGAAATCAGCGGAGTTCCGCAATTCATCAACCAAAAGCGATCTGCAGTTTCGATTGCAATGTCCAGATCATGAGTCACGACAAGTACTGCTTTTTCTTTTTGGGAAGCGATCTCCCGGAGCAGTTGCATAATTTCAAACCTGTTGACAAGATCGAGGTGGGCAGTGGGCTCATCCAGGATCATGAGCTGTCCATCCTGTGCCAAAGCCCTGGCTATCATGGCTTTTTGGCGTTGTCCATCGCTGATTTCGCTCAGGCGCTCGTCGCGGAGGTAGGTGATTTTTGTTTGGGACAGTGCTTTTTCGACAATTTCACGGTCTAGCTCATCGAGTTTCCCAGACCAACCTGTATGCGGAGTTCTGCCCAGAGCAACCAACTGTCCCACGGTCATATTTCCGGGAAATACCGGATCGGTGAGCACGACTGAGATCCTCTTGGCGAGGTCTTCGACACCATAGGTTTCGATGGCTTGGTGTTCAAGTAAAATCTCGCCCTTCCAAGGTTTGACCTGACCCAAGATGGCTTTGATCAGCGTGGATTTTCCGACACCGTTTGGACCGAGCAGGCAGGTGAGTTCGCCTTTGAAAAGGTTGAAATCCAGGTCTTCCAGAATTAGTTTCCGGGTTTTTTGGTGAAAATAGCCCAGTGTCAATCCCTTGCCTTCGAGTGCGATATGCGGCCGAAATTCAGTCATTTATTGATGATAAATTCTCGTATCTGTTTGAATCATACATATGATGCTGGATTTGACGAACTCCCCCTTTCCAAAAGGGGGTAAGGGGGATTTTTTATTCATTTTAGAAATCCCGGCTAAAGTTTCGTTTCAAGATCAGACCAATCACGATCGGAGCACCAACCAGTGAAGTGACCGCATTGATCGGCAAGGTGCTTGCCATTCCGGGAAGTTGGCCTGCTGCATCACAGAGTAGGAGCAAGATTGCTCCGATCAAGGCTGAGGCTGGGAATAAAATCCGATGATCTGAGCTTTTCCAAAGGATACGGGCAAGGTGTGGAACAGCAATCCCCACAAATGCAATCGGGCCGCAAAATGCGGTGATCCCTCCCGCCAAAATCCCCGTGCTTCCGATCATCAGCCAGCGCATGGTTTCGGTTCGGATTCCCATACTTTTCGCATAGGCTTCACCAAGCAAAAGTGCATTGTAGGATTTGATGGATCCAAAAACCGGAATGCAACCCAAGACAATCAGAATCCCCAATATCCCAACCTGAGACCAACCCAAGGCTCCCAAACTACCCATGGACCAAACCGTGAAAAGCTTCAAAGCCTCAGCTCCCGAGAAGTAGGAAAGCACAGAAATCACGGCCGAAACCGCCGATCCAAACATCAATCCCACGATCAAAAGCGTCATGTTGTCCTTGACTTTCCAGGCGACCAAACTGACCCCCGAAAGAACAATTCCTGCTCCCAAAACTCCTGCAAATGCAATGGCCCAGGAATTGACTCCGCTCAACGCAAAGCCAAAAGCAGAACCAGCCAACATCAAGATCGCCACACCCAGTCCAGCACCCGAACTGATCCCCAGGACAAAAGGTCCTGCCAAAGGATTTCGAAAGAAAGTCTGCATCTGAAGTCCACTTAAGCTCAGCCCGATCCCGGCAAAAATGGCCACCAAAGCCTTAGGAAGGCGATAGTTGATAATGATCTGCTCCCAGGAAGTCTTCGTCCATTCACCGGAAAAGATCCCCGACACAATTTCCCCAAACGGAATCATCACCGATCCCAGGCTCAGATTGAGCAAAAAGCTCAATCCAAGAATGACGATAGCGATGGGGAAAAGGTATCTTTTTGGATTCATCGATTTGATTTGTAAGTGGTTTGTGGGGACACAAACCACGGCGGAGCTAAGGGGAAAAGGTAGGTACGGTGGGGCATTTATTTAATTTAGATGAGGTTCGTGGAGACACGAACCTCGGCGATGTTTGTCGATTAATTTAACTTTTTATAAAAATACAACTCATACTCAGGCAGCAATTCCGGATGAAGGATTTTGATCAAATCCTTTAGAATCAAGTCGGGGCGGACGTAGCCCAGTTCGAAATATTCCAAGCCTCCTGTTGCTCCTTTTTTTGCAGTGTAAGTATAGACCTTTCCGTTTTTCCAAGGGGTAAAAGCCTGATATCGGGGTTCTGCATTTCCCATGGTTTGCAGGTCCGGAAAGTCCGCCGAGCCGATCCAAAAATCGGTTTCCAGCCCATTATCCAAAACAAATTCATAATTGAGTTGGAGACTTCCTTCTCCGCTTTGGTCCCCAAAAATGTAGCTTCCTCCTGCATTTTCGAGGATTCTGGCTCCCCAGCTATCCGCTCCCGGGGCATACCAAATATCCTGATACATGACTCCGCTCAGGACTTTGGGTTTTTCGGATTGTGCGAGAGTGGCAGTAAGTTTTTCAGCATCCTGATAGGCTTTTTCGATCTCTTCGAAGACTGCTACCGACTCCTGGTATTTCCCCAGCAAAATCCCGGTAAACTTGATCCATTCCGCTCTTCCAAGTGGATTTTGCTCCACATATTCCCCGTTGATCAGAGCAGGAATTCCAGCCTGGGCAAAGAGATCCAAATACCTCAGATCCTCGCCCAAAGTCGAGATCATGATCCAGTCCGGTTGCAGGTCTATGACCATTTCGGGATTTGCGGATGGTCCGTTTCCCAAATCGGTGACCTTTCCTGAGTCGATCAGAGATCTGGTTTTTTCGGATGAAATAAGATTTGTTTGAGGAAAACCGACCAGTTTTTCTGTCGATTCCAACAAATCCAAATGCGGAATATGCGTAGTGGAAGTCATCACCACTTTGGAAATAGGCAACTGAACAACTGCATCAAAACCCGTTTTTTCGGCCTCGGAATTTTCTTCCAAAACCAGATATCGAAAGGTTTTTTCAGCTCCGGTGTATCCCTGAGTCACGTGGATTTCCCAAAAATCTTTTCCCTGAAAAATCTCAAACCCTTTGGCATACCCCAGAGCAACCGGAGTTTTTTCAAGGGTTAATTCAGTTTTTTTTCCGCAGGAAATCAACAGTCCAAAACTCCAGAAGTAAAGGAGGTAAGTGATTGGAAACGAGTAAAAAGTGGTTTTTTTGAGCTTCACGGTTTTTTGAAATCCTGGACGAAATATTCTGCCAAGGTAAAAGAGATAATCCCTGCTTTCCAAAATTTGTTGGGCTTCGGTGTTTTTTTACCAACTCAAAATCGCCTTACTTTACACCCGATTTAGGTTCCTCATCCGCCCGTTCGGCTCTGGGGATTAAAAGGGAATCCGGTGTAAAACCGGAGCTGTCCCCGCAACTGTCAGTCTGTCCCGTCCCGATTTTTTCGGAAGGGAAAAGTTTTTGCACCACTATGCCATTGTCCCGATAGTCATCGGGATGAGAAGGCCGGCAAAAATTAGATGAGCCAGGAGACCTGCCTTGATCTGTTGATTCTGTGCTTTCGGAGGAAAAGCGAAGAAGACGTGTCGATTTCCCTTCCGATAGCAGGCAAGGACAGTTTTCATTTCTTCCCATTTCTCTTCAAGCCCGATCCCGATAGCTATCGGGAGAAATAGACTTAAACTATTCGATCAGGCATGATTTTGTTGTTGTTGGTTTTTTCTGTTTTGGGTTTTGAGCCGATGCAGGACACTGTTTCGCTGGAGCAGGTGGAGGTCTACGCACCTGCCTTGGACCGATTTGCTCATGGGCAAAAAGTTACGAACCTTGATTCCAAGGTTTTGGAGGCCTATTCTGCCCGATCTTTGGGGGATATGTTGCAGGAGAAAAGTCCTGTCTTTGTCCGACAATACGGGGCCGGAATGCTGGCTTCCCCTTCATTTCGCGGTACTTCAGCCGGTCATACCGCTATTTTTTGGAACGGCCTTCCGATCAACAGTCCTTCGCTCGGTCAAAGCGACCTTTCGATTTTGCCTGTGGAGGCCATAGATCGAGTTCAGTTGCAGTTTGGAAGTGCTGGGGCACTTTTTGGGAATGAAGCAATCGGAGGAAGCATTCATCTGGGCTCGAAAACCGACTTTGGAAAAGGATTTGAGGGGAAACTGAGCCAGACAATTGGGAGTTTTGGGCTGTTTAATACCTCAGTTTCAGGAGCTTTTTCTTCGAAAAAATTCAGCAGCAAAACCCGGTTATTCAGGCGGATTGCCGAAAATGATTTTGGCTATCAGGATCTTTCCCAGCCTGGCACGCCGGAAGTCCGGGAAGATCATGCAGAAGTGGAGCAAGTAGGCTTGGTGCAGGATTTGGCTTGGAATCTGAGTTCAAAAAGTCAGGTCAAAGCTGCTTTTTGGTGGAATAAAGCCGAACGTGAGATCCAGCCGGTGATGGGTTCAAATACCACTGACTTGCAGTCCGATGAAAGCATCCGGGCGGTGGTGGATTATTTCAGGTTTGGGAAAAAATCCGTCTGGAACCTCAAAACCGGTCTTGTCCGGGACAAGATGATTTTCAATGAAAGTCTAAACCAAACCAGGCAGTTTTTTCTGGCTTCGGATTGGGATTTTGAAGCCGGGGAAAACTGGAAGTTCAAGGCTGGAGCAAGAGCCACTTTTGTCAAGGGAGATTTAAGTACCTATTCGGAGACGGATCAGCGCTTCGAGTTTTATCAATCCGCTGCCTGGAAAACCTCTGAGGATCTTTCGTTTTCTTTCAATCTAAGGCAATTCGCTTATCCCGGTGATGTTGTTCCGTTCCTTCCCGGGATCGGTGCAGATTGGAGGTTTTTGAATAAAGAAAAGCAGGAACTTTTGCTGAAAGCTTCCCTTGGAAAAGGCTTCAAAGTACCAACACTCAATGACCGGTTTTGGAGTCCGGGCGGAAATCCCGACCTCTTGCCTGAAGAAAGCATCAACGGTGAAATAGGGCTTCATTGGCTCAAAAAAGGCAATTTCTCGTGGGAGCAAAGCCTCACCTATTATCGAATGGAAGTGGACAACTGGATCATCTGGCTGCCGCAGGGGTCGGTCTGGAGTCCGGAAAATATCCGGAAGGTGCAGAATCAGGGGCTTGAATTTCAGGGAAATGCAGGTTGGAAATTGGGCAGCTGGGATTGGGAACTTGGCCTGAGCTATACTTTTTCGGAGGCTTTGGACCTCACTACGGAGCCCTCCAATCCCCAGCAACTTCCATACACGCCGGAGCACCAAGCCAATGGAAACCTAAGCGCAGAATTCAAGGGTTTTGGGCTAAATCTCAGTTCCTTTTTCGTCGGTCCCAGAGCCATCGGCACCGGTAATGCCCGAGTCATGGATGCCTTCCAAATTTGGAACGCAGGCCTGACTTTTTCCAAACTCACTTGGGGCAAGGTTCAGTTTCCGCTGAGTTTTCAAGTACTAAACCTCTTGGACAAAGACTACCAAGTCCTCTACCTCCGGGCCATGCCCGGTCGATCGTATCAACTTAATTTAACTATACACTTATGAAAAATCTTTTCAAAAATCAACTTTGGGCTATTGTCCTGCTAGTTTTTGCTTTTTCCTGTAACGACAATGGGGGAGATGAGCCTCTTGGAAAATACGACTCCGGAGTGCTTATTATGAATGAGGGGAATTTTGGCACCAATGACGGGGAAGTTTATCACTATGATCCGGCTACGGGGACACTTACGCATGACATTTTCGAACTGGAAAACAGCAGACCTTTTGCTGGTTTATTGGAGGATATGGTACTCGAGCAGGATCGTCTTTACTTAGTCGCCAACACCGGAAAAGTAGAAATCGTCAATCCCGGGGACTTTAAGTCAATTGGCGCAGTGATCAACGACCTTGATCAGCCAAGATCTTTGGCTACCGCTAGTAGCAAGCTCTTTATTTCGGACTACGGTCCCTACAATGCCAGCTATGCCACACCGGATTCGTATATCGCTGTGGTTTCCGGTTTGGATGGAGGCACGGTGAAAAAGAAGATCGAGGTGTCCAATAAGCCCGAGGATCTTTTTGCAAACGGCAAGTTTGTCTGGGTGGCTGGATCGGAAGAAGGCAAGCTCGAAATCATCGATGCCGACACCGAAACGGTCACCAAGACGATTGATGTGGAAGGGAAACCTGTTCAGTTTTTTCAACTAGGCAGCGAGGTTTGGGTTTATTCCGTCGATCCCGACAAGGTCTCTTTCTTGTCTCTAAACCTTGCCAGCCAGTCAGTGAAAGAGATAAAGTCCTTTGATGTAGCCAATGCGACGGGTAGAATCGCTATCGGCGAGGATAACAAGCTATATCTGGTAACCAGCTCAGGCTGGCCAGATTACCAGGATGCGGTAGCTGTAGTGTCGATAGCGGACAATACTGTGGATACAGACTGGACAACTGGTTCGGGCTTTTATGGCATCGGCTATGATCAGACCAAACAAGAAATCTACCTGACCAACTCTGCAGGATTTCAGGGTAATGGATTAGTTACCGTTTTCAAAAAAGACGGAACTGAAGTGAAGGAGATGGAGGTGGGAAGGGGTCCTTCAGGATTTGTTTTTAGATGATTTTGGGATTTGAAAATTGAAAAATTTCAAGATTGAAAAATTAGTAAGCCCGGTCGATGGATCGGGCTTTTTTTGTGCTTACAGTTTGTCGCCTTTAATCAGGACGGAAGACCGGATAGATTGCTCTTTCAGATGCAGAAAACGCTTTCTTTCTTCGTCTTTCATGAAGTTTTCAAAGTCGCTCTCCGCATCGAACTCCACCAAATGAACTTCGAATGGCTTTTCAATGGAGGATTCAATAAATGAGTTTTCATGAGGCCTAAGTCTTAACAGAAGCCTGCCGTTGTATTTTGAAATCGTGGGAATGGCGATTTCCTCAAATTGGAAAAAGACCTCTTCTTGACCCTCTTTAATATAAATGAGTTGGGTTATAAAAATCATAGTCTCATCAGTCTTCCAATTTTTTGGTCATTGTCCTTTCAAATCTTTCGAGAAGGCGGATATATCGTTTGCGGATATTTTCCAAAAAAATCGCCTGAGAATCGATCGTGTAAACCGGATTGTATTGGATTCGGTCGATGATCATGTCCAGCCAGGATTTGCCATCGTCGATCAGCTCAGCGTGAAATGCCTCAACAGTAGCATCCCGAGACCCGGAAAAAGGGCCTTTTCCATGTTTTTCAAAGTATTTGGCGATGACTTTGAGGGCAAGCTCATGGGCGACTTCAAAGTTGATGATCAACTCCCTGGACTGGGATTCGCTGAATCCGATCCGTTCCCCCCGGCTGGCATATATTTTTAAATCTTCAAGAGCAGTGGAAAACTGTTCCAGGCATTGCTCACAGGATTGCGGTAAGGTTTTCATTTTGGGAAAATTCTTTAAAATCAAATTAGAAAAAAATGGCAGTTAATGCGAGAAACAGCTGTTGGATTTTCTGATTCCAACCGCTTTTATTTTTACCTCACATTAAAGCTTTGCATAAATGGTTGTCCGTTTGGAGCTACTCCCTGCAATAGCAGCCTTCCACTGTACTTCTCCAGGTATTTGCCGGCTTCTTCAGGATCTTTGGCCGGAACTTCATTGATATGGGTGATGACATACCCATCTCTGAATCCCAAATCCCGCAAATACCCTCGGGTCAAGGAGGTGATTTTTACACCATATTGAATTTTTAATCTGTCTTTTTCTATGGTATTGACCGCCTCGAGTCGAGCTCCAAGCAATCCTGAACCATAATATTCCCGCTTGATTTCCCCGGTTCCCCCTTCCAGATTCTGCAAGGTCAGCTCGGCTGTTTTCGCACTTCCGTTTCGGACATATTCCACTGAGATTTTGTCCCCGGGATAATAATAGGAGATAGCTTCCTCAAAGCTTCCTTTACCTGTGATTTTCCAGTCAGCGATTTTGGTAATGACATCATTTTTGGATAGTCCGGCATTTTCGGCAGGGCCATTTCCCACTACATGGGTTATGATTACTCCGTCCATATTTTTAAGGTCCATGGATTCGGCAAGCTCAGGCGTGACTTCCACCACATCCACACCTGGAATTGCTTTTTGTACCTCGCCAAATTTGATCAGGTCGTTGGCGACTTTCACTGCGATGTCTACAGGTACAGCAAACCCATATCCGGTATAAGACCCGGTTCGGGAAAGGATTGCGGTGTTGATGCCTACGAGTTCCCCGCTAATATTCACCAATGCTCCACCGGAATTACCGGGGTTGATCGGGGCATCAGTTTGGATGAAACTTTCCAGAGGAAAATCCCCGCCCAGAATATTGATCTGTCGTTCTTTGGCCGAAACAATCCCGGCCGTGACCGTGGAGGTAAGGTTGAAAGGATTCCCGACTGCGAGTACCCATTCTCCGATTTGAAGGTTTCGGCTGCTACCACGTTTGATTTCAGGCAAGTCGCTGGCTTCGATTTTGAGGACGGCAATGTCCGTGTTCTTGTCTGTTCCGACGAGTTTTGCAGGGTAGGTTCGCTTTTGGTGGACGACTTCAATGGTTTCTGCTTGATCGATTACGTGGTTGTTGGTGATGATATAACCGTCTTTGGAAAAGATCACGCCGGATCCGGTGCTCACCTGTTGGGCAGGTCCAGTTCCAAAAAAGTAGTCAAACATACTGTTCCTTCTGGGATCTGTGCCGCTGAAGTTTTTGATGAAAACGACCGATTCTGTACTGTTTTCAGAGGCTTCCACAAAGGAAATCGGTGGGTCTGTTCGTAGGCTTGATGGCAGGCTTCCCGAGGTAAATTGAGTTGGAATAGATGGTTGTGAGATTGGGGTATTGAAATCAGAAAGTGGATTTTCCGCATCAATAGTTGTCCAAAGTGCGGCTCCGGCGAGTCCGGCAAGGAATGGAATTCCGAATGATTTGACCAAAGTTTTCATAGGCATAAGTTACTCAATTAAGAAGATTCAGGTTGTTTGTCCTGATTTCATTCACAATTTTTAAGTATGAAATTTGCAACAGAAATGGCAATAATTATCCCAATTCCTAAAAACTGACGGATTGTACAAGGAAAAGTCTTTTCAATTGGTAATTTTGTCAGCTTGAATCGGAAACCTTCCCTTATCCGGAAGGTTTTTATTTGGAAACAATCCCTTTTACATGACAGAAACAAAGCGCGTAGCCATCCTCGGAAGTACCGGTAGCATCGGTACTCAGACCTTGGATGTAATCCGTCAGCACTCCGACAAGTTTACTGTTGAGGTGCTTACCGCGCAGAATAATTGTGATTTGTTGATCAGCCAGGCCTTGGAATTCAAGCCCAACGCTGTGGTGATCGGGAATGAGTCCTTTTATCAAAAAGTCAAGGAAGCCCTGATTCCTCACGATATCAAAGTTTTTGCCGGGCAAAAAGCGATAGCTCAAGTAGTGGAAATGGAGACAATCGATGTGGTTTTGACTGCATTGGTGGGTTACTCTGGAATGATCCCAACCGTCAATGCCATCAAAGCCGGGAAGCAAATTGCCCTGGCAAACAAAGAGACCCTGGTCGTGGCAGGTGAGCTGATCACAGCTTTGGCCAAAAAGCATGCAGTCAATATCTATCCGGTGGATTCAGAGCACTCGGCAATTTTTCAGTGCTTGGTAGGTGAGTTTCATAATCCGATTGAAAAAATCATCCTTACTGCCTCAGGAGGGCCCTTCCGAGGAAAAGACCGGACTTTTCTCGAAACAGTCACCCGAGAGCAGGCTTTGAAGCACCCCAACTGGGATATGGGTGCCAAGATTACCATCGATTCGGCTTCACTGATGAACAAAGGTCTCGAAGTAATCGAGGCAAAATGGCTTTTTGGGCTGAAAACAGAACAGATTGAAGTCATTGTGCATCCTCAGAGTATTGTCCATTCTTTGGTGCAGTTTGAGGACGGATCGATCAAAGCACAACTTGGACTTCCGGATATGCGTATTCCAATCCAGTTTGCCCTAAGTTATCCCCATCGGTTCAAGAGTGATTTTGAGCGGTTTGATTTTACCAAATATCCCCAATTGACCTTTGAGCAACCGGATCTGAAAACATTCCGGAACCTTCAACTTGCATTTGACGCTTTAGCTAAGGGAGGAAATGCGCCGTGTATTCTAAATGCTGCAAACGAAATTGCCGTGGCTGCATTTTTGAGCAAAGAAGTGGGATTCCTGGAAATGTCAGATTTGATCGAAACCACAATGGAAAAGGCAACTTTCATCGCCAAACCAAATTTGGAGGATTATGTGGAGACAGACAGGGAAGCAAGAATTATAACTGAATCATTAATTAAGTCAAAAGTATAATGGAAACATTGATTATGGTGGGCCAATTGCTCCTGGGATTGTCAATCCTGGTGGGGCTTCATGAGTTGGGTCACTTGCTTACCGCCAAGATGTTTGGCATGAGAGTGGAAAAATTCTCCATCGGATTTCCTCCGAAAATAGCCGGATTCCAGTGGGGAGAAACTGAATATTCGATCGGTGCGATTCCTTTGGGAGGTTTTGTAAAAATCTCCGGAATGGTGGACGAGTCCATGGATACTGCCCAGCTGGCAGCTGAACCTCAACCTTGGGAATTCCGGGCAAAACCGGCCTGGCAGCGATTGATCGTGATGCTGGGAGGTATTATCGTCAACGTAGTCACAGGGATTATCATTTTTGTGGTGTTGGTTTACAATAACGGGGAAACCTACTTTTCAAGAGATCAGATCATCGAAAATGGCATCGTGGCCTATGAATATGGTGAGGCGATTGGATTCAAGACCGGAGACAAAGTGCTCGATATCAATGGAGAAACCTATCAGGGTCTCAATGATCTGAGCAGCGGATCAGCCTTACTCAGCGAAAACGGCTATTACACAGTAGACCGAAATGGGGAGCAGCTCAAGATTGAAATCCCAAGGGGTTTTATCAATACGTTCAACAGTGAGGAATCCTTTGATAAGTTTATTGAAATCCGGTTTCCTTTTGAAGTCGGAGTGGTAGATAAGGGAAGCGCTGCGGAAGCCGCCGGTATTCAGACTGGAGATAAGATTGTTGCGGTCAACGGCACGCCAATCAACTATTTTGACGAAATGCAGTCTGTACTTCAGGGTGTGAAGAGTCAAACCGCCCAGATTGTCCGTCAAGCTGAAACCGGAACTGATACGCTTTCCATTCCGGTATCTGATGAGGCTCGGATTGGAATTGCGGTTAAACCCCTGATCGAGCCGACTCGAAGAGAATATGCCATAGGAGAGGCTTTAGCTAAGGGTACCAACCGGGCATTTACCGTAGTCATCGTCAACGCTAAGGCTATGGGTAAAATGTTTACCGGTGAGGTCTCCGCCAAGAATGTAAGTGGGCCGATCGGAATGGCGAAAATTTACGGTGCTTCCTGGGATTGGGTGAAATTCTGGAGTATTACCGGACTGATTTCAATGATATTGGCCTTTATGAATTTGCTGCCAATTCCTGCTTTGGACGGCGGGCATGTGATGTTCCTGCTTTATGAGATGGTATCCGGCCGTGCACCTTCGGATAAATTCCTCGAAAACGCCCAGAAAGTTGGTATGGTCATTCTGTTGGCTTTGATGGTTTTTGCCATCGGGAATGATATTTTGAAGCTTTTCAATTAAGCTTATTATCGTTTTGAAGTTATTGAGACCGGGCTTTTAGCTCGGTTTTTTTTTGATTAAAATCGAAAATAGGGGAATTTAGAAATAAATAGTCCTGGTAAGCAGGTGCTTAGTTTATTCTTCCTTTTCTTCGTTTGAGGTAATTGATTTTTGATTTTTATTTGGGGGAATATTTAGTTTCAAGCCCATTTCCATGCGTTTCCCAAAAATTATTCTTTCCCTGTTCTATGTATTGTTGGCCATTCAGCCGGTTTTCTCACAGCAAGTCATAAGTGGCTATTACATTGACACTTTAGGACAGCGAAAGGAATCCACTTTTAAGTTCAAGTTTGATCAGGAAGATTATGAGCAGTTTGTGGTGATCAGTGAAGGTCAGGAAAGGGAATTGACACCGAAATCTGTTCAAGAGGTTGGATTCGAAAATGGGAGACTTTTCCGATCCGAAATCCTTCCAGAAAGTTCAAATAAGGTTTTCGTCCTGTTATTGCGAGAAGGGGAAGTTGACTTGTTGAAGTGGCAAAAGAAATATTTTATCCGAAATGGGGAGCAAATCGTTGCCTTGAGAGAGTTGAACTCCAGCAAAGTGGTGAACGGTCAGGAAATAAATGTAACGACCAAACAATACCAAGGTATATTGATGTCGGTCTTGAAACCATCTCCTGACCAAGAAAATCTAAGCCGGCTGATTCGCAATTCAAGTCTTAATGATCGGGATCTGACCGATATAGTGGACCTTTTTCATGAGGTAAATGGACTTGCTATTGTTACCAAAACGATCACCAACCAGGCAACTGCCTTTGGTATAGGATGGAAAGTACAGGCTGGAGTCGGATTCCATGGGTTGATGGAAAATTTCGAAAACCAGGGTTTTTCCTACAGCTTTAAAAGTGGGATTTCTCCTTATTTTGAAGTTGGTGCCAGGTTTAGGGATTTCAAAAATGCGCCTAGACTGATGGTGGATTTGGGAGTGGGTTATTATGCAGAATCTGACGAAATTCTGGTTTCCGGTAGTCAAGTGTCTTTTGATCTGGAGGGAAAGCAGAGTTATACCAGTTCCTCTGTTGTTTTGCCTTTTCAGATTCATTACATTTTTTCAAGAGAGAATTCTTCCGAATGGTATGGTGGGGCTGGATTGACTTTCTGGATATCAAATTTTGAAAACAACTCTGCAGAAGTGATTTTGGACAATGGCGAACCTAACCTGATCACACATACCGATAATTTTGTAGAGCGAAAGCCAGGGTCTGTAAGTCCAAACCTGAAGATCGGTTGGAGCAAAGGTCTTTCGGAGAAAAGTGATTTTTTTATTGAAGCTAAAGGGGACTATTTGATTAAAAACTATGAAATGTTTCCCTTGACCTATTATTCGGTTTTTAATTTGGGTGTGCTTACACTCACTGCAGGAATTTCATTTTAACTCCATGCAAGTGAAGCATAGATCCTCACTTAATTTTCTTTTGCCAAAAGTCAAAAAATCCAACTCCGAAGAAAATTAATTTACTGGCAACCAATGAGCTAAAAACAGCACTTTTTTTTCGGTAGTTAAATAATGAATTCCTCCTTAACTAGGATTGCAATTCTAGTTTTATGATTAAAAGTATTTTCAGCCATGCATTTTTTGGATGGCTTTTCTTTGCCTCGCTTCAGGTATTTTCCCAAACTGACAGACTATCCGAGTTCAACTGGACTAACGTTGATCCTACTTCTGGCCAGAAATCTGATTTTGTGATTTTGAATTCGGGTGAAAAGGTTTTCGGGAAAATAATCCGAAACTACAATCAGGCCTACTATGATCAGATTGTACTTGAGACTGGTGGGTCAGTCAATACCTATTTGCCAAAAGATATAAAAGGCTTTGGTTTGGATAACGGTCAGCTTTTTCATGCGAGATACCTTCCCGAATCTTCAGACCTCCTTTTTGTCCAGATTTTGGTTTCGGGTCCAATAGAACTGAGCGGATACCGAGGAAGTTTTTTTCTGGAAAACGGAGAAACGTATCAAAAGCTGGAGGCTTATTACAAAAACACCGAGACCAATGGATATAAACGGAGTAAGTTTTACAAGCCTTTTATTGTCGCTCTCAAAACTGCCCTGACCGGAGATTGTGGAGTGAAACTCTACGCTAAAATCGAAAGACTTCCCTACAGTGAGCAAGCTTTGATCGGGCTTTTGGAATCATACTATACTTGTCAGGGAACTGCCTACCAAGTGCACGTTGAACATGCGCCCTTTTTGAAAATTTCTCCTACAGCCGGCTTGGGACTGTCTTATTTCTCCATCCAAGCCACCCAAAAGACCAAGGAAAGGAACGACCAACTGGAAAATAACCTGGGTTATCAGGGCTTTGCGGGAATCAGACTGCATGATTTCAGAAATCTCCCCAGAGTCAGTACAGACCTGAGAATCGGGTTTTCGATGTTTACTACTACGGTACTCTCCAGCTATGAGGGCTCACAGTTAAATTGGACCGGGTCCGAGGAAATTGAGGAATTCGCCGTTTACCTACCGGTGAGTTTTAATTACAGCCTTCTCAAAAACCAACAGATGGAAGTGTACTTGGGTCTTTCGGCGGGCCTCTGGCTCATGCAAACCACGCATTCCGGTGGAATAATCGACCAAAAGATTTTTAGCTCGGGAGAGATCCACCTTCAGGAAAGTGAAATTGTGGAAGTCATGGATTCCAATTTCATTCCAGGGATAAAAATGGGATATAACCTCGGCTTGAGTGGTAAAACACGCTTGATGTTGGAATTGGAAGCCAATACCCAAAAAGACTATTACCGGTTTAGCCTTCATCAGAATCAATCGGAATATTCCAGAGGCAGAGTTTCCTTTCAATTGGGTTTAGAATTTTAAGAATATGTTAAAGCGATTTATAGTTGCGGTTTTTTCGGTTTGGGCAATGACTTCCTGCACTGAGGATGAAGTGATCCCCCGTACCAATCCCAGGTTTAGTGTGGCTTTTGTTCAGACCGTGGATGCGACTGGGGTGGAGTTTGCGGCGAATGTAGTGGACTATGGCTCTGAGGAGATTTTGGAATATGGGTTTGTGTATGGCAAGGAATCTAATCTTTCCATTTCCAACTCAGATTTGGTCAGCGAGATGGGAAGACCTTCCAATGAATTTAAGTTAAAGGCGACTCACTCGATGAAATCTGGTGATAGGATGTACGTGGCAGCATTTATAAAAACTACAGAAGGTCCAGTGTATTCCTTGCCATATCCTTTTACCAGTCAAGGATCGGATGGGTTTATTTTTGAAAGATTGGAGGCTGCAGATGAAGTTTATTTTGGAGATACCCTGAGGGTTTTTGCCAAGAATCTGTCAAAAATTTCGGCTAATTATTCCGCAACTATTCAGGGAAAACCTGCTCAAATTGGCAAAGTCACTGCATCTGCATTTGATATAATTATTCCCAAGAATTTAGAATTTCAGGAGGGGATCGGCTTAACCCAAATTTTTGAGATTGAGGTGCAAGTATCAGGAAAGTCCCTAAAAATTGAAAAGGCCTTGACTTTCAAAGCTCCCATCATCCAATCTGGTCCCTCTGAAGAATTAGCCTACTCTGAGGATCTGTTGGTAAGCGGAGAGTTTCTATATGACGAATATTTGAAAATCAGGTATAAAAACAAGGAGAACGAAACCGTGGCCTTGGAGTTGAAAGAAATAGGCAGCCAGAAAATCATAGTGGCGTTGAAAGCCTATTTTTCTGAGTTAAATCCAGAGCTTGAATTGGTCATTCGGGGAAATTCATACCGGGTGGGAAACCTCCTTAAGCTTAAGAAAACCGAGCTACTCCCCGGGCAAAAAACCACCTTTAGAGGGAATACTGGGTCCTTTGTGCTCAAAGGCGAAAATTTCAATCCGCATTCCTTTCAGTACAATAAATTTGAATTTTTGCCTGACTATTTAAAGTATCAGGTCAATTCCATCAGCCCAACTGAGATGGAGATTTCCTATGAATATTACGGGGATAAAACCGGATATAGAACCTCAGAGCTGTTTTTAAAAAATGGAGGCACTCGGTCCAAAAACTCATTTCAAATCGAATGGACAGCACCTGCCATCCCCTTTATTCTGCTTGATGAAGAGTATTATTATTTAGAGGGGAGAGCTGTGTCAATGGGGCAAAAAGGATATATAGTTAGCTCCAAAGGGATTATCGAGGTAGATGCCACTGCCAGGACTTTTACCAAAGTTTCCGAATTTGTTTCTCCAGGAAATCAACCCGCACGGCTGTTTGCCATCGCTGCTGAGGGCAAAATCTACTTTGGTACCACCAAGAGTCACGAAGATTCAGATGAAAAATGGTTCTATGTTTTTGATCCGATTTCCAAAAAAGTAACCCAATTGCCTAGTATTCCAAGTCAGGATAATTCCATCCAGTCCATCGTGTATCATCAGGGACAGCTGATCTATCAGGGAGACAAACTTGACCGAAACACCGGGACAGACGGGAATCTCCAACGCTACAAATATGATATTGCAAAAAATACCTGGGAAAAGCTGCCGGACTTGTACCAGCCAGATGGGTTTTACAATCATTACTCAACTTTTGAGTGGGGAAACGAAATTTATTCAATTTCTCCTATCGCTATGGATAATGTAACCCGTTATGGTTCAGGTGTTTTCAAATTCAACAAAGTAGATTTTACTTGGGAATTGGTTCATTTCATAGAAGGTCTCACGGTGACTTCAAATGCCAACCAGTCAATTGTGATTGGGGATAAGGGGTATATCAGGACGTTGTATGATTTTTATGAGCTGGACTTGAATACTTGGTCAATAAGTCATCCAGATTATCTGAATGCCCAATACGCTGGTGATTCGCAGGTTGGAGGATTTAAAATTGGGGAGAAATTTTATTTTTTGGATTTCAGTAGAGTTATGGAGTATGACCCAACTTATTTCTATTAATTCATAAGCAGGGAAATTATGGGACCTTTTTCTAAAAGGTAAGATTTACTGAGGTCTGGGGGATATCGGAATCATGCCATTTTGACCCGATCCCCTTTTGGCATTAGCCTTGACTTAATTGGAAGAACCTTCGTATATAGAGGTTTCTTCTATTATTTTAGCTATTTCATGACAGCACGGCTGTCAATATGTCCCTATGAACCAATATCAAAATTCTTTATTCCAAAACCTCATGACCGGAGACTATGCCGGAGAAGGAGATCTGATTCAGCTGATTACCGATGAGGAAGAGGAAGATCAGGGCAAGGAGTCCTTTGGAGAAGAAATTCCCATTCTTTCAGTTAGAAATACCGTCTTATTTCCAGGAGTTGTCATTCCTATTACCGTAGGCCGGCAGCGCTCAATTCGCCTGGTCAAGAAGGCCCACAAAGGAAACAAGCTCATTGGTGTCTGTGCACAGATCAACCCAAACAATGACGATCCGGCTTGGGATGACATTTACCACGTGGGTACTCTGGCAAAAATCATCAAAATGATCGTGCTTCCTGACGGGAACACCACGATCATCATTCAGGGGAAAAAGCGCTTTAAAGTCCGCGAACAGGTCACTGATGATCCATATTTCATGGCAAAGGTGGATTACCTGGATGAGAGCTTTCCGAAAAATTCCAAGAAAATCAAAGCTCTGGAGGAATCCCTCAAAGATGCCGCGACAAAAATCCTGCATCTGAATCCAGAGATTCCAAGAGAAGCGCAGGTAGCTTTGGACAATATTGACAATACTGCTTTTCTGACCCATTTTCTTTCATCCAATATCAATGCTCCTGTGGAGTCCAAGCAGCGTCTCCTGGAAATCAACGATGGCGTGGAGCGGGCTACGCTTTTGTTGGAATACATGATGAAGGACATCCAGATGCTGGAACTGAAGTCTGAAATTCATAAAAAAGTCCACACCGACATCGATCAGCAGCAGCGGGATTATTTCCTGAGACAGCAGATGAAAGTGCTCCAAACCGAGCTCGGTGAAGAAGGACCTGAAAAGGAAGTAGAGGATCTGAGAGAAAGAGGGGAACTGAAACTCTGGTCAAATGAGGTGAAAAAGCACTTTGAAAAAGAGCTGGACAAAATCCTCCGGATCAACCCTTCGGCAGCAGAGTATCCAATCGCGCTGAACTACGCCGAAACCATGGTAGAGTTGCCTTGGAATGAGTTTACCCAGGACAACTTCAATCTTAAAAATGCAAGGACAATATTGGATAACGACCACTTTGGACTGGAGAAAGTCAAAGAACGGATCATCGAATATTTGGCAGTATTAAAGTTGAAAAACGATCTGAAAGGACCTATCCTTTGCCTTTATGGACCTCCTGGTGTTGGAAAAACTTCCTTGGGTAAATCCATTGCCGCGGCTTTGGGGAGAAAATACATCCGAATGTCACTAGGTGGATTGCACGATGAAGCTGAGATCAGAGGTCACCGCAAAACCTACGTGGGAGCGATGCCCGGCAAGATCATTCAGAACATGAAAAAGGTGAAAATCTCCAATCCGGTCTATGTACTTGATGAGATTGACAAGCTTTCTTCCGATTTCAGAGGAGATCCTTCTTCCGCATTTTTGGAAGTTCTGGATCCCGAGCAAAACAGTACATTCTTGGATAACTACCTCGAAGTAGAATATGACTTGAGCAAAGTGCTGTTCATAGCTACCGCCAACTCATTGGATACCATTCAGCCGGCACTCCGTGACCGAATGGAAATCATCGAGGTGACTGGGTACACTCAAGAGGAAAAGCTAGAGATTGCCAAGCGACACCTGGTGCCAAAACAGCGCAAGGAGCACGGTTTGAAAGCTAAGGATTTGACTTTCGACAAAGCTGCCTTGGTGAAAATCATCGAAGATTATACCCGGGAATCCGGAGTCAGAAGCCTGGAACGTGCGATTGGAAAAGTGATCCGAAACATTGCCAAATCCATTGCCATGGAAGAGGAATACGATCACAAAATCACGACTGAAGCTGTCCGGAGAATTCTTGGTGCTGAGATATTTGACAAGGAAACTTACCAGGATAACAGTGTGGCTGGTTTGGTGACAGGTTTGGCTTGGACCAGTGTTGGTGGAGAGATTCTTTTCATCGAGTCCAGCCTGAGCAAAGGAAGAGGAAAGCTCACCCTTTCCGGTCAGTTGGGCGATGTGATGAAGGAATCAGCCATGACAGCCCTTTCTTACCTGAAATCAAAAGCCGAAACATTGGGAATCGATCACCGGGTGTTTGACCAATATGACTTGCACATACACGTGCCGGCCGGTGCTGTACCAAAGGATGGGCCTTCAGCCGGGATTACAATGCTGACTGCAATGGCCTCTGTTTATACCCAGAGAAAGGTGAAATCCAAAGTGGCAATGACCGGTGAGATCAGTCTGATCGGTAAAGTGATGCCGGTAGGAGGGATTAAAGAAAAAATCCTTGCGGCAAAAAGAGCCGGGATCAAAGAGATTATCCTTTGCAAAAAGAACCTTCGGGACATTGAGGAAATTGACCCACAATATGTAAAGGGGATTGAATTTCACTTCGTGGACAAAGTGAGTGAGGTTTTGGACATCGCTTTGACAAAGAATCTGGTGGATCAGCCGTTGAAATTCACCTTTTCCCCAGAATCGAAACCAATTCAGGAATAATTCTTCGAAAGGCTTCCTCCCACAAAAAAGAGGAAGCCTTTTAAATCTTTTGGAAACGTAAACCAGTTTCATTAACAACCCCACAACATTTCCCATGAACCAAATCGATTCACTGACTCCTAGGCAAATCGTCGCGGAGCTTGATAAATACATCATCGGACAAAAGGATGCCAAGCGAAATGTGGCAATTGCCCTTCGCAACCGCATCCGACGGATGATGGTGAAGACCGACATCCAAAAAGACATCGTACCCAACAACATTCTTTTGATCGGGAGCACCGGTGTCGGAAAAACTGAAATTGCCAGACGTCTGGCCAAGATTGCCCAGGCACCTTTCACCAAAGTAGAGGCTTCCAAATTCACCGAAGTTGGATATGTGGGCCGGGATGTGGAAAGCATGGTCCGGGACCTCGTGGAGCAATCAGTTCATCTCGTTCGAGAAATCAAAAATGAAGCTGTAAAAGCCAAAGCAGCCGAAGCAGTGGAGGAGGTCATTCTTGATATTCTGATTCCCCCGGTGAAAAGTGCAGGTTTTACCCGTCCGATTCCGGCAATTTCGGAGCTGGAAAGTGAACCCAATTCTGATGCGGAACTGAATGAAAGAACCCGGGAAAGATTCCGTGAAAAGCTCAGAAATGGAGAGCTGGATGACCGGAAAATTGAAATCAATGTAAAGGCCAATTCTTCGGTGGGGATCGGTATGATCGGAAACGGGATGATTGACGACGCCAGTATGGCCGGACTGCAGGACATGATTTCCGGAATGATGCCCAAAAAGACCAAAAAACGAAAACTGAGTATTGCTGAGGCCAGAAAAGTCTTGCTTGAGGAAGAGGTTTCAAAATTGGTTGACTTCGACGAAGTAAAAGAAGAAGCGATCAAACTTGCTGAAAACAACGGGATCATCTTCATCGATGAGATAGATAAAATCGCCTCCAAATCCGGAAAAGGCGGTGGTGGACCTGATGTAAGCCGGGAAGGTGTGCAGCGTGATTTGCTCCCGATTGTGGAGGGATCTGCCGTGAATACCAAATACGGTGTGGTCAATACGGATCACGTGCTTTTTATCGCAGCTGGAGCATTCCACGTGAGCAAGCCTTCGGATTTGATTCCTGAATTGCAGGGTCGATTTCCGATCAGGGTCGAGTTGCAAAGTCTGACTCAGGAAGATTTTTCGAGAATCCTCCGTGAGCCTAAAAATGCGCTGACAAAGCAATACCAAGCCTTGTTCGAAGCAGAGCAGGTTTCTTTGGAGTTTTCTGAGGATTCGATCGAAGAGATCGCCAGAATTGCTTTTCTGATCAATCAGGAAGTGGAAAATATCGGAGCAAGAAGACTTCACACAGTCATGAGTCATCTGCTCAATGACTTTCTTTTCGAAGTGCCGGACATCATCGAGCCAAACTCCAAAATCATGGTTACCAAAGAGATGGTCCTGGACCGCCTCAATTCTCTGGTCAAAAACCGGGATTTGTCCCAGTATATTCTATAAAGGCTTGTATTCTCTTTTTCTGCGCCCCCGATCTTTCTCGTTAGAAAGTCCGGGGGCGATTGTTTTTAGGGCGAATTACCTAGATTTGCGATGAAAGATTCCGGTAGAAAATCCAGTTGGGGATTATTAACCGATACTAGTCTTTGCAGGCAGTATGGACCCGGATTTTTTAGATTACCTCAAACCCAAAATCAATCAGAAGTGAATAACAGTACAGTCAAACTTTTACTCCTTTGCCTTTGGCTGTTTTCAGCAGCCTCTGCAGAAGCAACAGATTTTGAGACCTCTTCCTTTCGCTTGAGTATTGACTCCCGCGGAATGGTTACCGGGTTATTTGACAAAACCGGCCAAAAAGACTATTTCCAATCCGGGGCTAGCTCACCTTTGCTCAGTATCCGGATTGGTGGAAAATTCTATTCTCCTCAGGAGATGACCAAGTCAGGTGACAGTTGGGTTTTGGGCTATCCGGAGGCTCAGGCTGAGGTTAAAGTCAAAATTCAAAACAAAAAATCTTATCTCACCTTTGAGATTTTAAGCCTTAAGTCCGCCCAACCAATAGAGCTCGCGGTTTGGGGACCCTATGCCACAAGCATCCGGGAGATCATCGGTGAATCCGTCGGAGTGGTACGGAATTCCAGCTTCGCTCTTGGCATCCAGGCCCTGAATGTGAAAACACTTGGAGGGTTTCCAAGTGAGGAAAATGACATCGAGATCAATTTCAATGTGGTCGAACAAGGCGACCAGATTGATGATCAATACCGCTGGAGAAATACAAAAAATTACCGAGGTCAAACTGCTCGGATCATCGAAGGAGGAAGTATCCTCCAAGCTTATACCCGGGACAGATCTCAGGAAAGAATTATTTCAAACTGGAGCCATGACAAGTATGTCGCTCCTGCATTCAAGGATGGTGGAATTGTAGGTTCCAAAATCGCCCTTTTCGGGACAAACTCATCCAAAGTATTGGATCTTATCGGGGAAATCGAGGTCGCAGAAGGCTTGCCGCATCCCATGATCAATGGAGTTTGGGCTAAAAAATCCCGGGAAGCAACGGCCTCGTATCTGATCCTGAGTTTTGATTCTGCGAATCTGGACCAGGCAATGGCTTTGACCAAAAAAGCCGGTTTGAAGTACCTCTATCATGGGGATCCGTTTCAGACTTGGGGTAAATTCAAGCTTCATCCGGAGTCTTTTCCCAACAACTGGGCTTCGCTCAAATCCATGGTCGACCGGGCCAAAAAACAAGGAATAGGACTTGGGGTACACACCTTGTCCAATTTCATCACAACCAACGATGCCTATGTCACTCCGGTCCCGGATCCCAGATTGGCTAAAGTTGGAGAAAGTGTACTCGTGAATTCCATTTCTGCCACAGCAGATGAAATTGAGATTGCCTCCCCGGACTTTTTCAATCAAATGACCAACAATACACTTCATGCTGTGGTCGTGGGAAATGAGCTCATCCGGTATAGGGAGGTGTCCAAGTCGGCCCCATGGAAACTTTTGGGCTGTATCCGGGGTGCTTATGGAACCCAGGCGACAGCACATTCAAATGGAGCTAAAATCGGGAAATTGATGGACCATCCCTACCAAGTGTTTCTGAGTGACCCGGATCTTTCAGAGGAAATATTTCTCAATTTGGCAGCGCTT
Organism: Algoriphagus sp. A40; assembly: GCF_002002735.1. GTDB lineage: Bacteria > Bacteroidota > Bacteroidia > Cytophagales > Cyclobacteriaceae > Algoriphagus. Next base: position 31,050 of record NZ_MUNY01000046.1, read on the forward strand.
TTCAATCAAACCGGGCTGATGCAAACCTCCTTTGATGGCCTGGAAGGGGTCTGGTCCACAGGTATGGGACAGTATGCCCGCAGTCTGTATACAAAAACCTGGTATGATAACCTCAATCCCGAACTCAAGGGAAAAGTCATCAATGACGCCAGCAACCCAAGTCATTTCAACTGGCACATCAATACCCGCTACAATTGGGGAGAGCCCTGGTATTCGGGGTTCCGTGAAAGCCAGACAGATCTCCGCCTGATCAATCAGGATTTTTATAGGAGGAATCTCCTGCCTTCCATGCTGGGTTGGTTTAATATGACCGACCAGACTAGTGTGGAAGATACCGAATGGCTTTTGGCAAGAGCGGCAGGGTTTGATGCAGGTTTTGCATTCAATCTAAAGTTGGCCAATGTGGCGAAAAATGGCATCAGCGACCAGATTTTTGAGAAGATGCGAATTTGGGAGACAGCCCGTATGGCAGGAGCTTTTACCCCTGAGCAAAAACTCCGAATGGAAGATATCACGAAAGAGTTTTCTCTGACTGAAGTCGAAAACTGCAAATGGGAATTGGTGCCTTATGAGGTGAAAAGGTATGTCCACGTGCAAAAAGTCCGTCAACCGGGAGAGCCTTTGTACTCTCAGTTTGAGTTTGAAAACCCTAATAGGGAGCAATCAATGATCCTGACTATTTCCCTTTCTTCTGAGTCGGGTGACTCCAAGGCGGAAAGTATTTCGATTGAAATCAATGGGTTTCATCGGGTTGAATTGCCAGTGGGCTTAAGCAATGCCCAAGTTATCAAGCTGGATGAAAAGGGTGTCCTTAAGATTTTTGATAAAAATTGGAACCTACTGGAGGAAAAGTCACTAGGACAAAAGGTTCCGGTTTTGGTCCAAGGAAAAAACAAGCTTGTGGTTGATGCCCGATTTACCCAGGGAGAAGGCGGCAAGTTGAGCTTGGAGGTAAAAACAGAAGGTATTCCTGAACAGGTTTCTTGTCCCAACTAAAAAGAGAGTAAAACCGGAATCCGGAAATCGGGTTCCATTTATTTTATTGGGCAAAATAATTGCGGAAAAAAGTATGGTGTGAATCTGTTGAGCTTTTTTAGGCATTTACAGTATTTTTCCAGTCATACACATTTCAAAATTAGCCCCGATGAAAAAACTGCTCATTCTTACAGGTCACACCAAAGGATTAGGACATGCCATTTTGGACTGCTTTCTACACTTGGATGACATTCAAATCGTTGCCCTTTCTCGGACGAGTCTTGAAATTCACCATCCTTCCTTAACCGAAATTCCCCTTGATCTGAGTGACCTGAATGCACTTGAGGCTTGCCTGCCCAGGATTTTCCCAAAAGGATCTTTCGATCGGTACCTACTGATCAATAATGCGGGATGGATTGGGGAAGTGAAAACAATTGGGAAGTTGAATCCAAAGGGGATACAGCGTGCAATGAATTTGAACCTGCTTGCACCGATGATCATCACCGATGCTTTTGTCAAAGCCTATTCTGGGTTGGAAGGAGAAAAACTGATTTGCAATATCAGTTCCGGGGCTGCCCACAAACCACTTCCGGGATGGGGTGAATATTGCAGCAGCAAGGCAGGCTTGGCCATGTTTTCCAGAGTGGCAAATGAAGAATTGAAAGAATTGGGTTTCCGGGTATTTTCACTCGCTCCGGGAATCGTGGATACCGAAATGCAAGCTGAAATCAGGAAAGCAAATCCACTGGACTTTCCGGCTTTGGATAGATTCAATAAGTTCAAATCAGAAGGTCAGCTAAATACTGCTGAGGAGGTCGCAGACAAAGTGGCCTATCTCTTGAATAATCCGGACCTTTTTCTGGACGTGATTCAGGATGTACGAAACTTTGAATTGCCCTAGACTTTCATTTTTGGAAAGTCAATAAACCATGTCTCAGTATTTTCCGGTTTAAGATCCGCCCAATGTTCGGATTTCAGTTTGAATCCAAATTGGCCCGCAGTGGGTAAGTTTTCAATATCCCCGCCCAGATAAGTGATCAGGTCATTGAGCCCTGGATTGTGACCAAAAACAAGGATGGTATTATGGGAGTCTTTTTGCATTCGGATTGTTTTTAGGATTGAATGCGGGGAGGCATGGAAAAGTCCACTATCCAGGACAATTTTATCCTTGGGATAGTCCAATTCTTTAGCCGCAAATTTTGCGGTGTCCAGAGCACGAAGTGCGGTGGAACTGAGGATTAGATCCGGGGAAATTCCCCTTTTTTTGAGTCGTTTGGCCATTTTTGGAGCATCATTGAGACCGCGTTCGGCCAATGGCCGGTCATGATCGTTCAACCAGGGATTGTCCCAAGAAGATTTTGCATGCCTTATCAAAATTATTTTCTTCATTTTGCCGGAAAAAAAACGATTATTTTGTTTTTTTCGATCAAATATTTACTTTTAACGCACTTTCAAATACAATTTAGCACAATCCATTATGTTTACCGGAACAGTAAAATTTTACAATGAAGCCAAAGGTTTCGGATTTATCGTTGATGACGAAACCCAGGGAGATGTGTTCGTGCACGCTACCGGGTTGGTTGACAAAGTCGCTCAAAACGACAAAGTTACCTACGACATCAAAGATGGTAAAAAAGGACCCAACGCCATCAACGTCAAAAAGGCCTAAGAAATTCAAGAGAATGTTTTAGTGTGAATTATCCCCCGGAATCTGTTTCCGGGGGATTTTTTTTATCCTCAGCTTTTCCGATCTCCTCAGGAAGACTTTTGATGTAAAGATCTCTCTTGGGGAATGGGATTTCTATATTATTTTCTTTGAAAGTCTGGAAGATGGCACTCATGACTTCATTTCTCATGTCCAGCATCTGGTCCATGGATTCTATCCAGAAGAGAACCCTGAAATCCACCGAACTTTCGCCGAAATTTTGCATCAAAATCCTTGGAGCAGGGGTTTTTAGGATATGGTCACGTTTCATCACCTCTCCGATCAGTGAATTTACTTTTTGCATATCTGAATCGTAGGCAACCCCTATGATCAATTCTATTCTTCTTTTCTTATCAGAAAGTGTCCAGTTGATCAAACTTTGGGAAAGTAGATCACCGTTTGGAATGACTACCTCGGCACCGTCATAGGACAAAATCTTACTGGCCCTAATTCCGACTTCTTTTACTTCACCACTCATGGTTCCGACTTCTATGTCGTCCCCGATTTGGATGGGACGTTCGAAGGCCAGGATGATTCCCGATACCAGGTTGTTGATGATGGTCTGAAGACCAAAACCAATACCTACAGACAGGGCCCCCAGAACAAGAGTGACTTTATCCAATGGAATTTGAGCTGCGGTTGCTGCAATAAAAAAGCCAATAATAAATATGGCAAGCCGGATCAAAAGCACTGAGCTCCCCAAACGTTTTGTTCTGCTGCCCATATGTTGTTGATCTTTCAGAGAAGCGAAATAGGCAATGTTATTTGCCAAAATGTAAGATCCATAGAGGATCACTCCAAAAAGGAGAATGCTATTATAGGTGAAACTTGTGGCGCCAAGTATCCTTTCCTTGTTTAGGAAGAGGTCCAGTGATTCGTAGAAGTAATCACTTAAGACCAGATTGTGTAGTAAAATGACGCTCCAGAAAATGATTGCAAGGAGTGTGAAAAAACCCTTGATTCTTTCCTGAATACCCTTAAAATCGATGTATGAAGTAAATGCGTCCACATCCCGCTTATTTTCCACAAACACATAGATGATTTCCATTACCACTTTGATGAAGAAATACAGGGTGACTGCATAGACAAATCCAACGACACCGGATACACTCAGGATTTTACCAAGGCTAAATCTGCCCAATCCATTGGAAATGAATCCGAGGATAAGAAAAACCATGGTCACAAGTCTGAGGTTACCCAAAAATTTGACCTCACTCTCTTCGTCTGATTTGAATTTTCTGGGGATTTGCCAAAGGAAAAATAGGGTGACAAGGTTGCCTACTTGGAAATAAAGTCTCTCTTGATAGGCGATTTCCCAATAGAGATTGCTCAGGGAAAAGAATAAAAAGATCACCACCAGTATCATCCATTTGATAAAAACCCTAATAGGAAAAGCTGTGAAAATCAATATGGAAGAAAAAAAGACGAGCAGGTACATGAAAAATGTGAGCAATGCAATCGAGCCTGTATCAAACAGAAACAATATCAGTGGGAGTAAAGCCAGCATGACTGAGGCAAAAGGCCTTTTGTCCAAATACTTTACTCTTCCCAGGATAATCTTCCCAAACTCCTTGTCTTCCTTGATGCCTCTCAGGGTGTATTTTACCATGCCAAAACATATTATCAGGATTACTGGCGCCAAAAAAGTGATTAAAGGATCTGCTCTCAATTGTCTCAGCAGAAACAAATAATTGAGCTTAATTGAATCGAGCGTAATCTCAAAAATTGATTTAGGTGAAGGAATTGAGTAGGACTCCCAGATGTAATTGATTTCCTTATTCAGGAGTTTTTTTTCCAATAGTGATTTATTGGTTTCAACATACCGTCTCAGTTCCATGATCCCGATTGTAATGCTGCTTAATTGGGATTGGTACCGGGCGGCCTGTAATTCCTGTCTGTAAATCGTGCTGTCTAGCTGATGAAGATTCCCTTTTAGCCTTTCTATCTCATCCGAATACATCGGGAGCAAGAGGGTGTCCCTTATTTTGTACCTAAAAAAATCATCCGTTTTAATTCCGGTCAACATACTGTCCAAAACCTCAAGACGATCAAGCCTGGATTGAAGCAGTCCGTCGAGATCTTCGTTGTTTTCTTCTGTGGTTTTGAGAATCCGTAACAGGGCATTGACATACCGGAAGTTGAAATTGGTATTTGGAGTTTTTGCCCTTTCCCTGATCGCGGATATTGTTTGAACCATCGCTGGGATTTCCTCAGCAAATCTTGAGGTGTCTAGACTTTCCTGAAGTTCGAGTATAATTTCATTTGCCAGAAGGCTGTAGGTTCTCCCTTTTTTGATAAGGTCTTCCAAGGAAGGCGTGAGATTTATAGTAGGGAGCTCTACCTCAAGCAGGGTTGAGTCCAGAATAATCAAACTGTCTTTGGCAGATAACAGCAGGCTGTCTATTTTATTGGATGCAGTGGTGTCTTGTCCAAATACGTGGCTGGAAGAAACCAGGGAAAAGAGCAATAGAATCGTAAAAAGCTTTTTCATTTAGGAGGGTAATGGCAATTAAAAATAAGGATTAAATCCAGAATTGTAGGAAGAGGTGTAGGGATGATTTTTGTCAATTATTCCCTGTTGCATGAATCAAAATCGGCCAAATTGGCTGGAAATACCTTCTGATAGAATTGGATTTAAGACAAAAAGGCTGAAAAACCCAATTGGAATAGAATTTACAATGAAGGAAGCATAAAACAAATAACCAACAACTATTATGAAACTTGTAAGATACAATCCCCTCGACAACCAAGTTCCGGCATCTTTCAGCGGAATGCTCGACAGATTCTTCAATGAATCTTTGGGTTCAACTTTAAAGCAATTCAGCCCTGCTGTTGATATTGCAGAGGATGAAAAATCCTATGAAATCCATGTTGCAGTACCTGGTGTGAAAAAATCGGATTTCAAGATTGACCTGCTCGATAGGAAATTGATCATTTCCGGAGAACGAAAGCAGGAAGAGAAAAAAGAAGGAAAAAACTTCCACAGTGTTGAAACCCAATATGGATCATTCAGGAGATCATTTTTCATCCCTGAAGATGTGATTGAAGATAAGGTTGAAGCCAGTTACGAAGAGGGAGTACTCAAGCTGGTTCTTCCCAAAAAGGAAAAGAAAGTAAACAAAGCGACCATCGAAGTCAGATAACGGAGAGGTGGGGAAACCCACTTCTTTTTATTTGCCGTAATCCCACCTAGAATTCTCCAAAAAGCGGTTAATTCTTGTTAATTTGGCTATACAGATTGATCAAAGGGTTATAGAAATGAGTCTATACTTTCAACATTTGTATTGAATAAATAGTAAATCAGAAAAAAAATTATGAGCAAGAAACAGTTCTTTCTGGGTTTGCTTCTCGCGGCCTTTTTAGGCGGTGTAGTAGCGCTGGCTGGTGTGAGTTTTCTGATCCAACCACAAAATGCCGGCAATTTCGACGAGAAGCAGCAAACAAGTTTTGTAAACCTACTTTCAGGCAAAGATTTTACCGTTCCTGATGGGATAAATTTCGTCGCATCCGCACAGGTTGTCACTCCTGCTGTGGTTCACGTCAAGAGCCAAGTTTCCTATACACCAAGATCCGAAAGAGATCCCGTGGAGGAGTTTTTTGGATTTCCAGATCCAAGAGAGAGACAAGATGGTCAGGGCGGAGAAATGCCAATCAGCTCCGGTTCAGGGGTAATTATTTCCAGCGATGGCTACATCGTCACCAATAATCACGTAGTCGAAGGCGCTACTAAAATTGATATTTCCCTGGAAAACAATAAGCGGTATGAAGCAACGGTAATCGGCACAGATCCTACTACGGATTTGGCTTTGCTGAAAATCGAGGCGAGTAACCTCCCTTTTGTGAAGTTTGGAGATTCAGACGAAACAAAAATCGGTGAATGGGTTTTGGCTGTAGGTAATCCTTTTGATTTAAATTCCACAGTTACTGCCGGGATTATTTCTGCCAAGGCGAGAAATATAGGGATTTTGAGAGGGGTGGAAAACAACCTTCAGATTGAGTCTTTCCTCCAGACTGACGCAGTAGTGAATCCCGGAAATTCAGGGGGAGCTTTGGTCAATCTGGCCGGTGAGCTGATCGGTATCAATACTGCAATCGCTACCCGTACTGGTACTTTCTCGGGATATTCATTCGCTGTACCTAGTACTCTGGTGAAGAAAGTCATGGACGACCTGATGAACCATGGCGCGGTTCAACGGGGTTTGTTAGGGGTTCAAATCCAAAACGTAAGCCCAGAACTTGCTGATTATCTCGATAAGACGTTTCCGGTAGAGCAGGGTGTATATGTAGGTGGGGTGAATGAAAACTCAGCTGGAAAAGAAGCAGGCTTGAAAGAAGGTGACATCATCATTGGAATCGATGGAAAGACTGTCAACAATGTGGCAAACCTACAGGAATTGGTTGCCAGAAGACGGCCTGGTGACAAGATTGACGTGGAATACATCCGCGATGGAAAAACTTCCAAAACTTCAGCAACCCTCAAGAATTTCTCCGGCGATACCAATATTGTAAAAAGAGAAGTTCCGAAAACTTATACATTCGAAGGGCTTCAGTTTGAGGAAGTCAAAGATCAGATCAAGGAACAACTTGAAATTTCCGGTGGTGCCGTCATTAAAATGAACGGAAACGAAAGCTGGAGGAAAGCAGGAGCCAGAAACGGGTTTATTATCACTTCCGTCATCTCCGACAGCGGCAGGACCCGAATCAACAGTGCCCAAGAAATGATTGATTTCCTAGAGGATAATGGAGGGGATGAAATTGTGGTCTTGGGTATGTTCCCTGATGGAACTGAATATTACTTTGAAGTGGAAGGGAATTGATTTCCTGACAAACCAAATAAAAAAGCCGGTGTGAGCCGGCTTTTTTATTGCCCTCTTTTTCCTACTTTATGCCTTTTAAACCCATAACCAAAATGAAAAATAGAATTGTAATCGTCCTGGTTTTCCTATTTGCGGCATGCCAGATTTCATTTGCCCAGACCATCACAGAAGCAGGGAAAACCCCTGTTTCCGGAATTTCCCAAGAAAGGATCGCCATGCTGGATGCTATGTTGGAAGAAGCAATGAAAAAAGACCAAGTTCCGGGTATGGTGGCAATGGTGGTGAAAGACGGGAAAATAGTCTATCATTCTGCTAAAGGATTTTCTGATGTGGAATCAGGAAAAGCCATGGAGAAAAACTCCATTTTCCGGATAGCTTCCCAGACCAAGGCGATTACTTCCACGGCGGTTATGATGCTTTGGGAGGAGGGAAAATTCAGATTGGACGACCCGATTTCCAAATACATCCCCGAATTCAAAAATCCGCAAGTCCTAAATACCTTTCGCTACGGGGATACCACTTACAGCACCAAGCCAAGTTCTAAAGAGATTACGATCCGCCACCTGTTGACCCACACTTCCGGTTTGGGTTATGGCGTGATCGACGGAGATGAGCGGATGAAAATGATCTACCACAAAGCAGGAGTGATGGATCTTTTCACCACTGAAAACATCACGATTGGGGAAAGCGTCAAGCGCTTGGCCAAACTTCCCCTGCACCATGAACCTGGAGCCAAATTCACCTACAGCGAAGGGCTCGATGTGTTGGGATACCTGATTGAGGTGGTGTCCGGGATGCCTTTTGACCAATTTTTGAAAACCCGACTTTTCGATCCAATGGGAATGAATGACACCCGATTTTATTTGAACGATGCTCAGGCTCCTAGATTGGTAACTGTTCATACCCGGAAAGACAACAAGTGGGTGTCCTATCCGGTGACGTTCTACGATCCTGCTTATCCCAAAACCGGAGCCAAAGCCTTTTTCTCAGGAGGTGCGGGACTTTCCAGCACCACCGAAGACTACGCCAAATTCCTTCAGATGTACCTCAATGGCGGGATTTACAACGGAAAACGCATCTTGAGTCCGATTACGATTCAAACCATCATGTCTAATCAGGTAGGCGATTTGTTGGGTGATGGAGGAAAGGACTATGGTTTGGCTTTTGGTATTGTTGACCAAAAAGGCGTTCAGACTGGGGGAATCGGCAGTTTGGGTACTTTTGACTGGGGAGGTTATTTCAATACCCAGTACTTTGCAGATCCTCAGACTGGAATCATTGGGTTAATTTTCAAGCAGACTTCCGGTGCCGGGAATGGTGACGAAACTAGCTGGAAATTTAGACAAATGGTGTTTACTCTGATTGAATAGGATTGAAAAATTGGAAGATTTGAAAATTGAAAAATTGAGGTAATTACCAACAGGAGGCCAAACTTAATTTGATTTAGGCCACAGATTCACAGGTAAAATTCATCTTTGCATCTGTGGCTATTTTATGACTTCCATTGCTTCATGGAAATTCGAAAATACATTTACACAACCCATTTCAATCAATTCCTTTTTGCTGTGCGTGGTGGCTAAACCAATCACTTTCAGACCTGCACTTTTTGCGGATCGGATGCCTCCGCCTGAGTCTTCAAACACCAGGATGTTTTCGGGGTTTTCACCTGACTTTTTCAGCGATTTGATGAAAATCTCAGGATCGGGTTTGCCTTTCAATACTTCATGACCTCCGGTGACGGTATCAAAATAGCGCCGAATCCCAAGTCCATTCAGGGTAAAATCAATGTTGTTTTGGTCCCCCATTGTCGCGAGGTGGCAACTGATATGTTGGGATTGGAGGAATTTAAGGAAAGGAGTCAATCCTTCGATTTCTTTCAGATTAGGCCTGTAAATATGCCGGTAGGTGGCTTCTTTTTCCTCTCCAAGTTCAATCCGCTTTTCCCTCGATTCCACATGTGGGAAAAACTTCCGGATCATCTCATTCAGTGTTCCGTGATTTTGGGCATGAAAGTCCTCTGGCCGGAGGTGAATTCCGTGATTCCCCAAAAACCGCAACCAGGCTTCCTGATGAAAAGGAATGTTGTCCACCAGGGTGCCATCCATGTCAAAGAGGATCCCCCGGATATTTTTAATTAAGCTCATAGCTCTTTGTTTTCTGTTAAAATAAGGCATCGTCTGGATTGATCCTGCACTCCAATCATTTTGAGTTTTTCGAAACTAGCCAATACCATGTTTTTGCTCAAGATTTCAAATTTTCCCCGTCTTTGAAATGCAACCGGCGAAAAACCAAAGCTGAAAGCATGGTCAGGCCCCCAATTACCAAAAATGTGTAGCGAAACGCGTTTTGGATTTCATTTTGGATGAGCCGGACATCCCCTTCGAAGAGCTTGAGTACTATTAGGCCAAAGGCTATCCCAAATCCAATCGCAAGTTGCTGATTGACCGAAATCAGGGAATTGCCGCTGCTGGTATGGTAGTTTCTCAAGTCTGCAATAGAGATGGAATTCATGGAAGTAAACTGGATGGAATTGAAAAATCCCAACAGGGCTATAATCGGGAGATGCCAGTATATCGATGTGTTGATTCCAGGTAAGGCAAGGGCACATATCAATAGACCGATAATTAAAGTGTTGGCCATCAGAGTGGTCCGATAGCCAAAACGATTCAGAATTCCGATGACAACCGACTTGCCAAAAATAGCTGTCAGAGCCATGGGTGCCACGATCCATCCGGAGACCACAGCAGATTCACCATAAGCGATCTGAATCATCAGAGGCAACAACAAGGGGATTGAACTGATACCCAACCGAGTGGCGAGATTGCCCAATATACCAACCCGGAAGGTACGCACCTGAAAAAGAGCCAGCGGAAATATGGGATTTTCCTCTGACTTGGCATGCCGATAATAGAAGTACAGCATCAAAAATCCCGAAACCAAAGCAATCAAAATCGGAGTGACGTGGACACTGTTTCCCAGCAATTCCAACGAAATAGAAAGCAGGAATGACGCTGCAGCAAAAATCAGGAAACCCTTTAAGTCAAAATTTAGAGACTTGGACCTGAAATCGGGCAGGTAGCGGAGACTCAGCAAAATCCCGAGTAGGGCTATAGGCAAGTTGATCAGAAAAATCCAATGCCAAGTCAGGTAATCGACCATGTATCCACCTACCAAGGGTCCCAAAACCGGACCGATCAAGGCCGGGACGATGGCGTAGTTCATGGCCTGAACGAGTTCGTTCTTTGGGAAGCTCCTGATCAGGGTAAGTCTTCCAACGGGAGTCATCAGGCTGCCTCCAATGCCCTGAAGAACCCTTGCAAGAACGAGCTGGGTAAGGTTTTGGGAAAGTGAACACAAAAGTGAGCCTAAAGCAAAAAGGGCCAAGGCAACGATAAAGACCTTTTTGGTGCCGAATTTATCCGCCACAAAACCACTGATCGGCATCAACAAGGCCAGGGTCAGCACATAGCTGATGATGGCATTCTGCATGTTGAGGGGAGATTCGTGGAGATCCTTGGCGATGGAGGGCAGGGATGTGTTCAAAATCGTGGAGTCCAACATCTGCATAAAAATGGCAGTGGCCAAAATGACCGGAAGGACTCGCTTGATCTGGGGGCTGAGGGTTGCCTCTTCCATAAACCTATTTGAAAGTCAGAACTTCACGAAGATACCTTGTGTGGCACATTCCCCGAAACAATGAGATTTTTATCATGCAAAGAAAAGTCACAGGTTAAGGGGAATTACTGGTAATAGAAAGGCAAAAGAACTGAAAAACGCTAAAACAAATTTCACCCGAATTAAGGGTTAAGCTTTTGAAATTAAGTACCTTTTGTAGGTATCTAGCCCAAAAACCGATGAAAAAGCGTGAATTTTTGAAAAAAACATTTGCCGGGTTCGGCGGTATCGTTGCACTCCCTGTCATGGGATGTGATACCAAAGGAGCCACTGATCCAAATGACCCCGCCTGTGAAGTTTCTCCCAAGGAAACACGAGGCCCATTTCCCAACAAATCCCCAGCGGAATTGATGCGGGCCAATATCATCGCTGACCGTCAGGGCATCGCACTGCTCATCAATCTGAAAGTTCAGGACCAAGGAGAGTCCTGTTCACCGGTTTCAGGAGTGCAGGTGGATATTTGGCACTGCGACGCTGAAGGATACTATTCGGAATATGGAGCGCATCCATTGCAGGAAAAGGATTTCAGACAGGTATCATTTCTCAGGGGGCGGCAAACCACTGATGCCAAAGGAGAAGTTTCCTTTATCAGCATTTTTCCGGGTTGGTATCCGGGCAGGGCTCCCCATATCCATGTGGATGTATTAAAAGATGAGAAAATCATCCTCAGCACTCAAGTGGCTTTTCCTGAGCAAAGCACTTCAGAAGTCTATGCCAGTAGAGGATATAAGGGAAAAGAAGATACACCCAATGAAACCGATGGGGTATTCAGAAACAGTCTGGCAGGAAATATGGCCGATTCGGTGACTGGAACTCCAAGTGAAGGATATACACTCAGAAAGGTAATCACCGTGAATGGTTGAGAATACTGGATCCGACCCAACCCTTAGGCCTCCAAGCCTGCAGGAGGATTCTAAAATTTGGGTAAAGGCGAAGGAGATTGGTGCAGTTTATGGATGATATAGGCAGTTTCGGGGAACTTTCCATTTTCTCTGCTTTGGTTACCATTAGCGGATACACAGAGCAAAAGTATTTTCGGTGATGCTCTGGTTGTAGTCTGAAATGCAAGGTGATATTTGACAGCCAGGTTAATTCTTTCGGAGAAAAAGATCAAGCAGTTGCCTAAATAAGAGGCATCGGAGCGTTGTGGCTAAGGAATTACCGCATTAATTTTTTCCCAAAGAGCTTGATCAAATCCCGAAAGCGCAAAGTTGGGATTGGAAGGGTCTGAGGCATTTCCCATGCGGATGATCACCAGATTTTTACTTGGAACGATATAGAGTCGTTGATCTGCTGCACCCATCGCTGCATACATATCCGTGGGTGCATTGGGAACCAAGGATCCGGGAAAGACAGTTTGACTTTCTGGTAGCATAAATTGGGACTTACCGTTGAGCCACCAGAGGTAGCCATAGGAGGGGTTGAGGTTTTGGGAGGTTGAGATGCTTTGCATAAAAAACTCCTCCTCTACGATTTGTTCCTCTTCCCACTTTCCCTTGTTGAGAGCCAATAGCCCAAACCTGGCCATGCTTCGGGTGGTGCTGTGATAGATTTTGAAGATAAGGCCCATGTTCCAAGACCCATCCATGCCGATCTTTTTCTCAAGTTTGGTTTCAAAATAGCTTTCAAAATCCTGCTTGCTGACCTCAGCGACCACATCCATAAGTTTTTGGAATACATTGTTGTAGGACCATCTGGTACCTGCATCGGCCAAGTAAGTAAGATTTGATTTGATGATATACTCGTTTTCATCGTTTATTCCCGAAGCCATCGAAAGCAAATGCTTAGAAGTGATTAGATTTTCCTTTTCCAGAGGTTCACTGGTCCAACCTTCTCCAAGGGATTGAGATACCTTTGCATTGATGTCCACCAGACCTTCCTGCTGTGCAATTCCAGTGGTGGTGGCCACAAGTGTTTTACCAGCGCTGTTCCATTGCCAGGTAGTGGATGGGGTATGCCCATCAAAATATTTTTCAATTACAATTCTCCCATTGACCAGAATAAGAAAGGCTTTGGAATTTTTCTCCTCCAGAAATTCAAGAAGGGCAGGGATTTGATTTTCATTCCAACCCAGATCAGACGGAGAGGTGGTTTCCCAGTCCGATCCGGTCAGCGGGGGGAAATACATACTTTGGTCTGGGCCAGGCTTTTCCTCAGGATTACATCCCAGACAGGAAAACAGAAAAAGTGCAAAAATCCAAGAGAAAATTTTCACAGAGTTGGTTTTAGGACTAGGACTCATCCCCTTTTGTAAGGTTTAATCCAAGATGGAGTTTTATCTGAAAATTCCTTATTTCTTACCAAAAATCCGCATTAAATCACTTTCTGCTGCCAGATATCCGAAGGATGAAAATGCCTTTTCGTCAACTAGTGCCTCCATCAACTTCTTGGCCTGCGCGGTATCTCTGTGATACAAATACCAGTTGGCTACCCCGTATCGAACCGCATCATTGGATGGGCTTCCGGGGCCTTCCTGAATCAGCGAATCAACAGGAATCCATCCTTTGTAAAGTCGGCACAGGTCGGCATAGCTTTGATTCTCGATCACTGTGGAGTCAGGATGGATAGGGGCCAAGAGGGAATCTGCTTTGGCGGGATTTCCCAGACGCTGCTGGATCATATAGAGCCAATGCGTGCTGGAGACGATGTTGTCGTAATGGTTCCCACTTTCCCGGCACTTCAGGTATGCCGTGTAGGCTTTTTCGTACTGATGAGTCAAATAATAAGCTAGTCCAAGGTGATACCAAATATTGCCATGCAGAGAACTGACAGGAATATTCAGTGCATTTGGCATCCCGTCGGGTTCGGTTTCATCTGCAGTTCCTTCGATCAACAGAGCAGCCTTTTCAAAATCCGCTATCGCCAAGTCGTATTCCCGGATACTGATGTAGCGATGTCCCCGGTGTCGGTAGAGTCGGGGTTCGCCGGGGAATTTTTCAATTCCAGCAGAATAGATTTCAATGGCTTGGCGGTATTGTCCCAAATAAGCTGTGCGGCGCCCGAACCAGATGATCGCGTCTACCTCTTCGGGATTGGCATCGAAGGCCGATTTTGCTTCTTCGTATTGGGTGAGAAGCTTTTCCGAAGGAACTGGAATTTCGTAGGTTTTGCCTAGGGGAGTGGTGAAGACCGAGTCTTTCAGAGAAAACTTATCAGTTTCACCTTCGGTAGATGGTTTTTGGTTGCAGGCAAAGAAGAGAGAGGTAAACAGGATAAGGAAAAGGTTTCTCATAGTTTTTTAGGAATAGATCACGGGATTAAGCGTGGGGAAAAGGTTAAAATGGGGAACAAGGGCAATGGCTTTAGGTATGGTGGGTTTATCCAATTTAGGCAAAAACCATTGAAATGGTTTTGGGCGATGATTTGGATTCTCCAGCCCCACGGTTAAAACCATGGGCTATTCACCCTTCACATATTTTCGCCAATTATGCTGCTCTTTGAATCCCAAGACTTCTTTGATTTTCCGGTTTGAAAACAAGGCTTCGTGTTCTTCTAATTCTCGGGTAAGAGGTACACCGGGGAAAAAGCGCTCCGCCAGTTCCCTGCTTGGAATAATTGCTCCATTGTGATCGTTTCCTGCATTGAAAATCTGAAAGCCCAAACCATCCTTTTTCAAACACAAATCCACAATCTGACCCAAGTCACGGGCATCAATGTAGCAGAACGCATTGCGACGGCGCACCTCAGGATTTTTGAAATAATTTGGGAAAAGTGTAGCGTATTCATGCGGTTCGATCACATTACCGATACGAAGGGCATAGATGTCAACTCCAGATCGTCGTTGAAAACTGCGGGCTGTTTGCTCATTGACCACCTTTGAAAGGCCATAGCTATCCATGGGATCGACATCGTAGTTTTCGTCGAGGGGAAGGTATTTGGGATCGGTTTTTCCATCGGAAAAGCATATCCCATAGGTCGTCTCTGAGGAAGCGATGATGATTTTTTTGATGCCCAGCTTGACCGCCGCTTCGATCACATTGTAAGTGCCGACGGTATTGACTCGGAAGGTTTCATTATCCGGTTTGATCAGGATACGGGGCACTGCTGCGAAGTGAACCACGGCATCAAATTGTGGTACGCCCGTTCCGGGCTCCATTTCGTCAAATCCGGCATACATGCTCATGGCATTGAACATCTGACCGGAATCTGTGATGTCAGCAGTCAGATTATCCACTCCAGGATGATTCAATGGAGTCAGATCCACATTCATCACGCGATGGCCTTGGTCGAGGAGATAGGGGATGACGTGTCGACCGGCTTTTCCTGATCCGCCCGTAAAGAAAATGCGCTTTTTGGTCATGGGGTTTGTTTGATTTTCTGGTTTTAAAAATTACCTCAAAGTCAAATCTAACGATCTGGGTTAAATTCAGTGATTTTTGAAATCATTCTCCTTTGTAAAACATTCCGAATAGTCCAAAAATAATATTGTGGTGTACTAAATGGGCAGATATCATGGATTTTGGAATTGATAAAAAAAAACAGAATATGAACACTTGGGTAAGTTTTTTATTGCTGGCAGTTTTTAGTAGTAGTCCGCTAGTCAGGGTATTGGGACAAACAGGCGAAAGAAAGTTTTTGCAGGATATTAAAACCGAAATAACTCTTCCTCCCCAAGCCGGGAATAATGTCCTCAAACTTTTTTCAGCGCTTCAAAGTGTTGTTGCTGTCACATCGAATGGCGTTTTCCGTTTCCGAAACGGCAGCTGGACTGAAAATCCAAACGGCAGCGACTGGCAAACTGCAACAGTTGACAAACAAGGAAAAGTCTGGCTGGCAACAGTCAACTCCATTCAGCAGGAAAACTCAGAGCATAAGCTCATTTTGCCTGAAACTTCGAAAAACGACACCATTTTGAGTTTGTTTTGGGAAGATGCAAAAACACTGCACGTGGGTACCACCCGTGGATTGCTCATCTGGGATGGGAAATGGAATCCTCAACCTGAAATCAAAGCCAGGGTAAATGCTGTGGTTTCGGATGCACAAAAACAACTTTGGGTGGCCACCTCCGATGGGCTTTGGCGACGCTCATCGGGCAAATGGGTGAACATGGATGAAACCATGATGGACCGGGGAAATGGGCGGAATTATTTCACCCTTTCACAACAAAAGGAGGGAGCTGAAATTTTGCTGAGCACTCCGTATTCGGTAGGATGCATTTCCGAAACAGGAAATAACTGGGTGCTGCGGGCTTCCGATGGCTTGCCTTACGGGCCGGTCAAAGTGATCAGAACCGCTGATGGTGGGTTGTGGTTCGGAACCGACAAGGGAGCGATCAAAAAGGATTCAGACTGGCATTATTACAATGGAAAGAGATGGTTGCCCGATAATCAAGTGAACGACATTCTGCCCATTGATTCGTATACCGTGTGGATTGCCACTCGGCAGGGAATCAGTCAGATAAAGCAGGTGGAAATGACACTGGAGCAGAAAGCCGATTCCCTGGGGAAAGTAGCCGAACTCAGGCACAACCGACGCGGATTGATCAACTATTCATGGCTGAAAGTCCCCGGGGATTTGAGCAGTAGCCGGATGGAAAACGAAGATAACGATGGCCTATGGACTGCTTGTTATCTTGCGGCTCAGTGTTTCAGGTACGGGGCTACCCAAAGTTCTGAAGCCAAAGAATTGGCCGTGCGTACGTTTGAAGCGCTGGAAAGGCTGGAAACTGTGACCGGAATCTCCGGATATCCTGCCCGATCCTATGCCTTGGCCACCGACAGTGTGAAGCAATCCCGCTCCCCGCACCCTAAATTCTGGCATCCTTCGCCTGATGGCAAATGGCTTTGGCTCGATGATACCAGCTCCGACGAAATTGCGGGACATATCTTTACCCTTGGCCTATTCCATGACCTGGTAGCCGATGAAGGCCAAAAAGAGCGGGCAAAAAGTTTGGTCGAACGGATCATGACCCACATTGTGGACAACGATTTTCACATGATTGATTTTGACGGCAAGCCCACCCGCTGGGGAATCTGGAATCCTGATTCGCTGAATCACTCCAAAAACTGGATGTTCGAGCGCGGCTTGAATTCTCTTCAGATCCTTTCAAACCTGAAAACAGCGATTCACCTCACCGGAAATCCAAAGTTTGAAAAGGCCTATCGAGATCTGATCGAAAAGCACGGCTATGCGCAAAACGCCGTTCAGGCCAAAGTCATGAGTCCATTCGAAAACAGTTATTCGGATGACATCCTCAACTTTTTCCCTTACTATAATCTGCTGAGATACGGGAAAAATGATCCGAATCTACCGCTGTATGTGCAAAGCCTCGAACGCAGCTGGAAGGCTGTCCGCTCCGACCGGATGCCGGTCTGGAATGTGATGGCCAGTGCTATGCTGGAAAAAGACTGTGATATGCAGGTGGTGCGGGAGGAACTGGAACAGTACCCGCTCGACCTGATCAACTGGAGCATGGAAAACAGTCACCGTTGGGACTTGCAGCGCGATATGCTAGCCGGAAGGTTTGATGAAAATCAGGCCGTAAATCCGGTTCCTACTGCAGAAAGCAATGTATGGCGCTGGAATAACAATCCCCGGCAGTTGGATTCAGGATCTGGTGGAGCCAGGGAAGAAGACGGCAGCTACTTTTTGTTTGCCTACTGGATGGCCAGGTATCATTGGCTATTGGCGGGAAATTAACCGTGAATCGATCCTTTTAATAACTGGCAATTTGAAATTGACCAAGGTCGAGTGCTCAACTTTTCCAAAGTTTTGAACTTTGGAAAAGTTATTGACTGGAATATCCTTCCTGCCTGAATTGTAAATCCTATTGGATAGTCGAGCAGGGTTGGGTGTTGGATGAGCTTTGGAAATCCTAATAGGGAAGGCCGATTTGCAGCGTGGGCAATCTATGTTTAGGCAATCGCCAACTATCCACAGACGGATCTGATTTTTATCTTTCAGTTATCTAGGTCCAATACGATTTTGACGTTTTCTTTCACTTTTTTGGAAAGTTCAGCAGGCAATTCACCGATTTTCTTGAGGAGTCTTTTGTTGTCAATTGCCCGAATCTGATCAATCAAGACATCGCAGTCTTCCTTGAGGCCGGCGACACCTTTTTTGAGATGAACTCTCAAAATTTTACTCTCCGGCTTCACATTCGTGGTAATTGGGCAGATTAAAATAGAGGGGTGAAATTTGTTCAAAATGTCAATTTGAACGATGAGTACAGGCCTGGTTTTTCCAGTTTCAGTTCCAAACCTTGGATCCAGATCTGCCAGCCAAACCTCGTGTTTCTTAGTAATCATACTCGCCGAGTTCCTCAAATTCCGAAAGCACCTTCATAGATTCTTCACTGACAAGTTTGGACTCAAAGGCCAGTTGTTTGGTGAGCAGTTTTCTTTTTTGGATGCGGTTATAGTATTGAAGGGCTTCGTTGATGTATCGGTTTCTGGGTTTGTTGATTGCTCCGATGACTTCCTCGGTCTCCTCAAAGACGCCGTCATCAAGTTTCAGGGAAAGAGTCTTCATTTTTTTGGAAGTTAGTGTATCTCAAAAGTATATACTTTCTCTGTTTGATCCAAGGAATTGGATGGGGTTAGAAAGTTTGGATGAAGAGAATTACAAATTCTTTTGGATAGAAAGGTGTTTTGCAAACTTCGCCAAGTCCAGCGTCAAACTATCCTCAGACTGGGTTTTGAAATTAGACTGCAAATTCAAGTATAGATAAACATTTCCTCGATGGTTTTCTCAAAGAGCTTGGCCATTTTGAAGGCTGTAGGTAAGCTGGGATCGAATTTCTCTTTTTCTATGGCATTGATCGTCTGACGAGATACCCCGATGATTTCGGCAAGTTCTTCCTGTGTCATATTCCGTTCCACCCTCAATTCACGAATTCGATTTTTCATTTGAATCGTTTCGAATTGACCAGGACTGCCACCAGATAAGTGATCCCAATAAACATCACCAGAAACCCAATATCAGCATTGAAGGAAATGAGTTCCTGTTGGTCAAGAATGGAGAATGTGAGGCCGACCACTACTGCTAGTCCAAGCGAAATCGCCATACTCTCCAAGTGAATTTTCTTTTCCAGTTCATCGAAGTGATTGAAGAGGTCGCGATTGGCCAAGATCATCAAGATGCCATTGGCCAGATTGACCAGTATCGCAAAAGTGGTCAGAAAGGGATGTCCATCCCAAAGAAATTCTGGTCCAAAGGTGGCAATCGCCAGAGTGGCAACCCATGACCAAGTCCAAGCTGCTAGTTTCTTCACTCGTTTGTTTCGTTCTAGTTTCATCGTTTCCATATTCTTTATGTAAAGTTTACTTTACAAATGTAAATAAGACTTTACAAAAGTCAAGTTTTGTTTACATTATTTTTTGATTTTTATTTTTAAAAGTGCCAGATAAATACTTCTGATACGGTCAAACTCTGCTCCGAGGAAAAAGGGACTACCCGTAGCTGGGCAAGGGTCAGGCCGGCGTATCAGTTCAGAACTGAAATGCAGGAGCTATAAAGTGAAAATTCCCAGAAATCAATTGTTTTAAAAAATGTCAGGGCAGCGCCTAACTACACACAGACGGGGTAGTTAAAAAACAGGCCAAGCGTTCCTTGAACCACACAGCCAGAAGCCAGTGGACTGCGTCGAAGGCTGCAAAATCACGGGCAATCCGCTACTTCCCGTCGCCTTTTTCAAAGTATTTACCGAGAAGGGCGCATTTATGAGCACTTTTGTGGGGCAGAAAAAGCCAATCACCTAAACAAGCGTACTAGTACATGAGGGAATTTTTACTAAACCAACGATACACCAGCGCAGGAGAGCCTGAGCTGGGAGTGGGCGTGGTCACAGAAGTCAGCAAGGGAAAGGTGCGGATATCATTTCCGGCATCAGATGAAGTGAGACTGTATTCCATAGAAAGTGCTCCCTTGCTCAGAACGGTCTTCAAACCCGGGCACACGATCGTAGATCAGCAGGGACAACCCTTGGTGATCGAGGAGGTTAAACTCGAACGTGGCTTGTATCTGTATTACGGCGACGACAGAACGCTAAGTGAGGCTGAGCTTGGGGACGTGTCCACTTCGCATACGGTCGAGGATAGGCTGTTTGCGGGGGATGTGGATTCGCCCGAACTGTTTGCCCTGCGCCGGGAAACCCTGGATTACAATTATCAGCGAAGAATATCTCCGGTACATGGATTTGTCGGGGGAAAAGTCGACTTAATCCCGCATCAATTGTACATCGCCCACGAGGTGAGTTCGCGGTTTGCTCCCCGTGTGCTGCTTTCCGATCAGGTTGGATTGGGGAAAACCATCGAGGCCTGCCTGATTCTGCATCGCTTGCTGGTGACTGGCAGGATAACACGGGTGCTGATTCTTGTGCCCGAATCCCTGATTCACCAGTGGTTTGTGGAGGTGTTGCGCAGATTCAACCTGTGGTTTAATATTTTCGATGAAAAACGTTGTGCCTCCCTCGAAAAGGGTGCGCCGGAGGGAAATCCTTTCCTCGATGATCAGTTGGTGATCTCTAGCATCGAGTTTCTGGCAGGTTCTGCAAAACGAACCCAACAGGCCGTTTCTGCCGGTTGGGATATGCTGGTGGTGGACGAAGCGCATCACCTCGAATGGTCAGTGGAGGAAGCCAGTCCAGAGTACAGCATCGTGGACTTGCTGAGTAGAGTGGCAAAGGGCCTGTTGCTTCTGACTGCTACCCCGGAGCAACTGGGGGTGGAAAGTCACTTTGCGCGGCTTCGCTTGCTTGACCCCAATCGGTATGCTGATTTCCGGGATTTTGTCAAGGAATCAGAAGGCTACAAAGACATCGCTGCTATTGTCGAAAAACTCTCGGCAGGCAAAGGCTTGACAGCGAAGGAAAAGACCTTGTTGGAGTCAATGTTTTCCAAAGAAAGAATCTCCCTGCTTGCCAATAAGGACGAGCAAGCTACGCACAACTTGATCGAAGATCTGCTCGATCAGTACGGCCCGGGTAGAGTGCTCTTTCGCAACACCCGGCTGGCCATGAGTGGCTTTCCAAAGCGGATAGCCCAGCTGATCCCGCTTCGGGACGAGGAAAATCAAAGGGTATGGATCGAGCGTCTGCGGAATGAGTTTTCGGATGATATGCAAGGCACTTTTGAATCCAGGGGGGGGCAGGAATTTTGGTTTGACGAAGATCCGCGGGTAAAGTGGCTGCTGGGGAAGATGGAGGAATTGGAGCCTGCAAAGATCCTCTTAATCTGTACCTCCAAGGAGAAGGTGCTGGCCTTGGAGTCAGCCTTGAGTAAATTCCCTGAGTTCACTGCGAGTGTTTTTCACGAAGACCTCACGCTGGTACAGCGCGATCGTAACGCAGCTTGGTTTGCTGAGCCGGACGGTGCGCAAATCCTCCTCTGCTCAGAGATTGGGAGTGAAGGACGGAACTTTCAATTCGCACATCACCTCGTGCTGTTTGATATGCCTTTCCATCCCGAATTGCTGGAGCAGCGGATCGGCAGACTTGACCGGATAGGCCAGAAAAAGGACATCACGATCTTCATCCCCTATCTAGTGGGCAGCCCCCAAGAGCTCCTGGTCCGATGGTTTCATGAAGGGATCAATGCGTTCAATGCCAACCTGGAAGGAGGAGATATGATCTCCAAACTCTTCAGCAGTAGGCTGCTTACGATTGCTAAAAACACCTCGTTTGAAGTTGCCGAAACGGAATTGGAAGTCTTGATCGCCGAAACGGCTGAATACCAAAAAGTACTGAAGAAAAATCTGGCTGAAGGGCGTGACAGTATGCTGGAGATGAATTCATTTCGTCCGAAAGTTGCGGAGAGACTGATTCAGCAAATCAGGCAGGAGGACAATGATCCTGCGCTGGAGACGTACCTGACCAAAGTCTTTCGGCATTTTGACATCGAGATGGAAGACCTTGCCGCCCGGACATACCTGTTGCACCCGGTGTCATTTAGCGCTTCTGTATTTCCGGCGATTCCGAGAGAAGGAGTGCAGGTCACCTTTGACAGACAGAGCGCGCTCAGCAGAGAGGATGTCAGCTTCCTTACCTGGGATCATCCCATGGCGACCGGAGCCATCGATAAAGTGCTTAGCTCCACCATCGGCACGGCGAGCTGTGGACTGATTCGGAGATCCGGGAAACCCGGACTGGTGCTTGAATTGATTTTCGTCCTTGAGACTTCCGGAAAGCAGCGGATTGACATCGATCGATTCCTACCCCATACCCCGCTGCGGGTTGTAGTTGACCATACAGGAGACGATGTGACGGAAAGCTTCTCGGTCGCAATGCTTAACAAAAGCGTTGTGCCCGGCAAGATAGATTCCTTGCTGGAAAGCAACCTGTTTGTGGAAACCATGCTGCCCGATATGATTGCATCCGCCACGGAGATTGCGGAGGAGATGGGCGAAAATGAGATTGAGAAGGGCCTGGCTCGCATGAGACATACCCTGGATCATGAAATCAACCGGCTGAGCGCCCTTCAGAAAAAGAACAAAGACATCCGGGTCGACGAAATCCAGGCAGCGATCGCAGAAAGAAATACCTTGTCCGCCCTTATCAAAAGAGCCAGGGTACGGTTGGATGCGGTGCAGGTGATCAGGAGGGAGTAGGGGAAAGATTTGCAGAATCAAAAATTTACGAATTGGTCTCGCATTGTTAATCGTAACTCACCAACTGAGCTCGACCACCATATACCAACAGGTTCCTGACACCGAGCACTCGTACTGAGCTCGGTTGCTGAGCGTGTCGAACCAGGTCGAAGTACAGTTTGGGTGTTTTGCTCTCAAACAGTCGGGACTAGGTTCAGATAGTCTAAATTTGAATTACAAATTCGTTTGGATAGAAGGGCGTTTTGCAAACAATGTATAGGCTAGCTCTAACCTACACACCGACGGAGAAATCGAAGCCAATTTTCGTTCTGGAATGGAATTAAGAGACTGTCGTTGGATTGAAAGCTTTGTTAGGTTGAAACGCCTGGTTTAAGAATATCGCATCTGCTTGCAGGATTGATCCATCCTTTGGGGAATGAAGTTGATCATAATTGCCCATAAAGGAAAATCCCATTTCCTTCAGCATAGAATAGATCGTATCAAAGTATACTTGATTTTCATAAAGCTCCTGAAAAGACACCTCCAAAATAAGCACGGATGCCTTTTTAATCGTGTCTATTCCCCCCAGGATCACCATCTTTTCAAATCCCTGCACATCGATCTTGACCAGGATCGGGCCTGTTAGTTCCAAAGACTTGGCGGATAGGTTATCCAGGGTATCCACTGAGATTTTTATCAGTTTCTCATTTTGGGTAAAAGGAAAGTTCTCTTTGTGGAGGTTTTTCATCGGCAAAAGACTGGAGGAATCGGAAAAGTCATTTTGAAAAAAGTCAAATGTTCCGGGCTTTTCGCCTAGCCCCAGATTGAACCCCTTAAAGTTTGGGTCGTTTTTGAAAAGCTCACAAAGGTGATTGAAGACCTCCGGAATCGGTTCAAAACAGTAAATTTTTGCCAAAGGAAACAGCAGTCTAAATCGAGAGGCAAATTGCCCCCGATTGGCACCGATATCGATTATTGTTTTGAAAGAAAAATTTTGAAGCCAGAGGTGTTTTTTGAAAAAGTCATTTTCCACCGTCATTCCTGAGATGAACAAGGGGCCCTTTCTCATTTCGTATCCAAAAGATCTTAAAAATTTATTGATCTGTTCTTTCATAGACTCTATCGTTTTTCGTCAAAATTATCCGATTGCTTATTTGTTATTAATGTTAAGTCGCTCATTAAAAGATCTTCCCCATTTTAGTTTACCGACTTTCTTGTTTCTAATTTCTTGCTAAATACAATTCAGAGTATCAACTGATCTGCCAGTTGAGGGATAAACGTTCGTTTTTGGCTTGGAAGCTTGCCTGCAGCAGGGAGAATAATTTTACTCCCCTGAGAATAAGGTACAGCAAGATGTCCGAATAACAAATTCTTGGGGTTACTCGAGTATTTTGCTGCTGTGCAGCAGTCGGGGCTACGTTCAATCAGAGTAAATTCATATTAACTATTCGTTTGGATAGTAAGGCGTTTTGCAAACTCGCCTAGGTCAGTGGCGAACTAAACTCAGTCGGGGAAATTTGAGAAAATTTTATAGTTTTAAAGCGAAAACTAAGTCAATCAAAATTCCTTTGAAACAATTCATGGCCTTTGCTTTTAGGATTTTAGCATTCCTTCCTGTCTTAATTTTTGTCTTTTCCTGTTCAAGTAATAAAGGTTTTCTTCCCTATGAAGGATTAAAAGGCCAACCAACTCAGGTGAAAATTCTGGATTTTGAACCTCTCAAGGAAAAATCAACCCAGGAACCAAAGCTTGAATCTTGGGAAATTTATGAATTTGATAAAATCGGTCGAATAATAAGCTACCAAGTTTTTAGAAGTGACAGTACGCCGGTTACAGGAGGATCGCGGTTTTATTATTCCAGTAAGGGTCCTGTCCAGCACCAGGAGAATTTTGATTTGAAAGGAAATCTTCAGTCCAGAACGGATTTTACGTATGATAAAAAAGAGAGGCTCTTGAAATCAAGGACCATGGCTGGAGGCAAAGAGACCTCGCTCAAGGAAATTTCCTATGATCCCAAAAAGCCAATTTCCAACACCAAAATTACATATTATGGCAAAGCTGTGATGCAAAATTCTATCGACTCATTGGATGAAAAAGGAAGAATAGTAATGATGACTGATTACCTTCCTAATGGTGCCTTGAAAGGAAAACTTGGATATGTCTATGATAAAAAAGGAAATGAAATTCTCCAGGAGTGGTACAATTCTGAAGGTCAATTGTTCCAGTTTTACAAGAAAACCTACAATGAGAGGAATGAGGAAATTTTGAATGAAAGATTTGAGATCGTTGCAGGTGAACCTGTAAAATCCTCATCTGAAATACGCTACGAATATCTTTATGATTCCTTAGGAAATCAATCTCAGGTTTCTGTCAAAACCGGAAACATGATTTATATAAAAAAAGTGATAGTCACTTATCCGAATAAGAAATGAAGATTTTCTCCACAAGGGGATTGGATAAATTGATGAATTACAAATTCATTTTTATAGTCGAGCGTAGATGCAATCTTCGCTCAGACCAACGGCAATCTTCACTCAAATGGAGGAAAGGTTTATTCCGCCTTATTGCAGAGCAAGTTTCCCGGCTGCAAACAGTCTTCTGATTTCTTTTTTGTCAAATTTCCCCACACTGGTTTTTGGCACTTCATTGATAAAAATATAATCCTTGGGAACCTGATATTTCACGAAGTCTCTGGATAAAAAATCCATCAATTCTTCCATTGAAACTTCCTCTTTTTTGTCCATCAAGACTAGTAAGGCCAAAGGTTTTTCTACCCATTTTTCATCAGGAATCGCAATTACAGCCGCTTCTCTGATTTTGGGATGAGCCATAAGTGCAGATTCCAGCCCGACACTCGAGATCCATTCACCGCCACTTTTTATCAGGTCCTTGGTTCTATCTTTGATTGCCATATAGCCATCGGCATCGATCGTAGAAACATCGCCTGTTTTAAACCAACCATCTTCTGAAAAGCTTTCAGTGTTATTTGTTTTAAAATAGGAGCTTAGGACCCAAGCTCCTTTGATATGCAGTTCTCCCATGGTTTTGCCATCTGTAGGAGCTAAGGCCCCATCATCAGTAACAATCCGTAATTCAACACCCGGGAAGGCAATGCCCTGTTTCGCACGGACTTCCATTTTTTCATTTTCTGATAAAAGCTCATGGATTGGCTGAAGTCGGCTTACAGTTCCCAGAGGAGAGGTTTCTGTCATTCCCCAAGCCTGCACACCCTTTATTCCAAAGTCTTTTTCAAAACCTTCAATCAGGCTTTTTGGCAGTGCAGATCCCCCGACCAAATATTCTTCAAGCGCCAATTTTTCTTTTGGCGGATTTAATTTCATCGCATGATATATACCCAGCCAAATGGTCGGAACACCATTGGCTTTGGTCACTTTTTCTTCTTTAAGAATTTTAATGAGCGCATCGGGCTGTAAATTGGAAGAGGGGAGGACCATAGTTGAACCCGAGAGGAGACAGAGGTATGGAAAACCCCAAGCCATCACATGAAATTGGGGTACGATCAACAGAACGGTGTCTCTATTGCTGAAATTTCCTGCATTTGGAGAAATAATGGTTGACGCGTGTAAAAAGGTGGATCGATGAGAATACAAAACTCCTTTAGGTAAACCGGTCGTTCCGCTGGTATAGCACATGCCGCAAGCCTCATTTTCATTTAGTTTGGGCCAGTCAAAATCTTCCGATTCCCCGGCCAGCAAATCTTCATAATCAAGTGTATTTGGCAAAGTGGTTACAAAATCTGCAGGCGCATTTAGTAAGATGAAATGTTGCACAGTTTCCAGCAGTGGAGCTATTTTTTCTAAAAGAGGAACCAATGTGGCATCCACAAAAATCACTTTGTCCTCCGAATTATTGATAATATACTCGATTTGATT
This sequence comes from Algoriphagus sp. A40, assembly GCF_002002735.1. Classification (GTDB taxonomy): domain Bacteria; phylum Bacteroidota; class Bacteroidia; order Cytophagales; family Cyclobacteriaceae; genus Algoriphagus. Next base: position 57,638 of record NZ_MUNY01000046.1, read on the forward strand.
GCCGGACAAACGGATATTTATAGTATGACAAACGGCCCCAATACCGGATATCGAATAATATAATTCTACGTGGGGGCCATGATTCCATGCAAAAGTTCCTACCATGTCACCTTTTACAATTCCCAATTTATTGGTCAATGCATTGGCCAGTTTTTTACACCGTTGATACATCTTACCAAAACTGTATTCATGGCGGCTTCGGTCTGGTAAATAGGTTATTATTTTTTTACGATGATAAACTCTGTTTCCATACTCAAGAATTGTAGTTGTAGTGAGCGGGTAATCCATCATTAAGCCTTCCATTCTTAAAAATTTTAGGTTATTGGTTTTTCATTTCCTTTTTGGGGCAGTCAAATCATGGGTAGTAGGAGTAGCCTCGGGCTGTGTGGGGGCACTTACACTCCCTTGAGTATAAGGTACAGCAAGATGTCCGAATAACAAATTCTATGGGATTCTTGAGTGTGTTGCTGCTGTGCAGCGGTCGGGACTATGTTTAGGCAGGGGAAAAAAAACCATTGAAATGGTTAAAGCCATTGACCCCAGGCTCGGAAAGGATTTCTTACCACAAGACTTTTATCTGTCCATACAGATTAAAATTTGAATCTTTCGAGATGATAGTCTGCTTTTCAAAAATTGCCTGAGAAATAATTATTCGGTCAAATGGATCTTTATGAATTTCCTCGAGATTAGAAAGTTCAATTATATGCTCGAAATCAAGAGGTAAGATTTCAAAGTTGTTTTTTAAAATTTCCTCTTTTAGATCTTCCAGTTTAATATCCAGCTTGAGTTTACCAAGGTTCAATTTGATGGCAATTTCCCAAATTGAAGCAATACTGATAAACTTAGTGTTTTCAGTGTTTTCAATACTCAATCTTGCTTTTTTTGACAAATTGTCGCTTCCCTCAAGGAACCACAAAAAGGTATGAGTATCCAACAGATAGTTCATCACATATAATCTTTGAACTCGTCCAAAGGCGCATCAAAATCTTCTGATAGATGAATTTTTCCTCTTAAGCTTCCAAAGGCCGGTTTTTTGGTCATGGATTCAGCTTTCTTTTTCTTAGACTTTTCTACTAAAAATTCAATAAAATTCTTCGCCTCCTCTTTGAGTGCCGGGGGAAGAGATTCAAGTTTTGTATATAGGGATTGAGAAGCCATTTCAAAGGATTTACAGGTGAAAATACGGATTTTAATCATTTCAGGACAATTCTTGCTGGCCAAATTGTCTCAAAACTCATTCCGAACTGACTAAAATTTAGATAGATTTCCAATTGAAGTTGATCTTGCCTAGGCGAATTAAAAATTCGTTTTGATAGAAAGGTGTTTTGCAAACTCGCCTTGGCCAGCGGCGAACTACACTCAGAACGGATAGAAAGGCGATTTGCAAACTGTGGATAGGCAAGCGTAAAACTACTCTCAGACGAGGGGCACAAAAACCATTGAAATGGTCAGAGGCATTGACCCTGAACCGACATAGGTCACGGTTTAAACCGTGGGCTATGCATCGAATCGGTTAAAAAATAATAGCTTTATTATTTTTGCCAGGCATCAACCTTCCCATTTTCAACATAAACATATTGTCCTGATCCAAAGACATATTGTTTTCTATTTGAATACTTTGTGACTGTTTGGTTTATATCTTCGGGTTTCCCCCAACTATCTAAAAGCATTTCTTCAGTCATTCCAATCCAAATGGTTTGTTTTGCAATTTTTTCTCCAATTTCCTTTCCATACTTTTTATGAAACTTTTCTCTTCTATCGTTTAATGACTTTTGATAAGAAATTTGACCCTGCATTTTCGCATTTTTTAGCATTACACTAGCTATACTGTCATTTTTCCTTATTTCCTCTTCTTCATTGATTTTCATTCTTTCTAAAGATTCTCTAGCCTCATTTCTTCCAACTTCAATTAGAGAATCTTCTCTCCTTTTCCTTTCTATCTCCTTTTCATTAAATACCTTCAATTCCAATTCTTTAATTTTTGATTCTGCGCCTTGTAGTTCAAAAGTTTGGTCTATAAAATATGAACTAATAAATCCTTCCGTCTCTCCAAATCTTACTTTATACCTTGAAGTACTTCCTATTCCATTTGGAAAAAGGATATCTAATAATTCAAGCTTATCTCCCTTCATAAGCACTTTTAAAGTTTTGGAATGTATTTTTTCATTCTCAGTCAATTTGGCCTGGTTGGTGTTGACTGTAATTAGTCCAATTGATTCTTGCGAGAATGCTTGAAAAGAAAAGCCGGAATAAAGAAGAGCAACAAAGAAGATACTTGTAATTTTCATAAGATTTTTATTTGGACCGATTTACCAGTGACTACCCAACCCTTTCTAGGCGTAGTCAACTTCTTTTTGCTGTGAGGTTCTTCTGGACGCTGGGTGGTATTTGCAATCCCACCCTTATATCCCAACCAATTTACAATTGGTCAATTCATCAAATCACTTCACAAACAACACCCCAACTCCCTTCTCAGTCGCCAACTTATTAAATGCCGGAACGGCGGTTTCAATCAGTCGTTTGCCTTCTGTTTCCAGCGGTTTCCACTGTTCCAGTAGTTCAGTGTAACGGGCTTTGGTGCCTTCGTTGATCTTGGGAATGCTGCTTTCTCCATGGTTCATCATAAACATAAAGTTGGCGGTGAACTTGTTGGGGAAGTTTTCCACGTCATCGTAGGCAGTGGACTTGCGCTGGATCATCAGTTCGTCCCAAGCTTTGAGTTCCTTGATCAGCTTTTCTCCTTCGGTTTTTAGGTCTTTGTATTCGGTTTTGTCATCCAGTTTTTTCAGTAAGTCGGTAAGTTGGTCTTGGTAGGTTTTTGCGGTGTTAACCATCGTGTGCATCGTGGTGACTTCGGATTCCAGTTTGCTCATCCATTCGTGATAGGCTTGGTAGTCCGCTGGTGTAAGGTTGTAGCCCGGTACGTCTTTGATGATAGATTTGACTTCGACGGTTTCAGGCCCGGAACTGATTTTCAGGGTATAAGTTCCCGGAATCGCCTTATGACCACGATAGCTGGACTCGATGTAAGCCGTTGGAATGCCCGGCACGGTCGGATAACGCAGATCCCAAACGAATCGGTTGAGGCCTTTTTTGACCGAAATCACAGGATCGGAAGAAGGACCTCCATCATAGGACTTGAAATCCTGATTTTTCTTCGAGCTGATTTTCCGAACCAGTTTTCCGTTTGAGTCAAGAATCTCGAGGGTCAGAGCGGTGGAATCGGTGACGGTTTCCGGCAGGTGGTAATAGATCACCATGCCGCTGGCGGGATTGTGTCCCAGGAAAGAATCGGTGCCTTTGAAGTCATCGAGATTGCCGTTCATGGCGCTGTACCAATTACCCAAAATCGTTTCCTCAGGCGTATAGACGGCAATTTTTTCAGCTTTGGCTTGAAGTTCACGGACAAGGTTCAGGTCATCCAAAATCCAATAAGAGCGACCGGCCGTTGCGACGATCAGGTCGTTATGGGCAACTTTCAGATCGGTAATCGGAGTCAGGGGAAGGTTCAGTTGGAAAGGATTCCAATTGGTTCCACCGTCTTTGGAAATGTACATACCCGTCTCGGTTCCGGCGAAAAGCAGGTTTTTCACCTTGGTATCTTCACGCACCACTCGGGTAAAAGCGCCTGTCGGGATTCCCTTGGAGATGTTGGTCCATGTCTTTCCGTAGTCCGTGGTTTTGTAGAGACCCGGCGTGTAATCGTTGAATTTGTATCGGGTAGTGGCGATATAGGCCGTCGCCGGATCATGAGGAGATACTTCAATCGCATTGACCAAGCATTCTGCCAAGCCTTTTGGTGTGACATTGGTCCAGGTTTTTCCATTGTCTCTTGTCAGTTGAACCAAGCCGTCGTCGCTTCCGGTCCAGATGACTCCGGCTTCGTGAGGACTTTCGATCACATAGGCAAGCGTGCCGTAGTTTTCAGCTCCCACAGCTTCATTGGTGTAGGGGACACCGCCTTTTCCTTGTTTTTCTTTCTCATTTCGGGTCAGATCGGGAGAGACTTCTGTCCAGGTTTTGCCCCAATCCTGGGTTTTCAGCAAGACTTGCGCGCCATGGTAAAAGGTATTGGGTTCATGCTGAGACCAGATGATGGGCGCGTTCCAATTGAAGCGGTACTTCATGTCTTTGGCGTCCATGCCGAGGTATTGGATGGGAGCCGCCATGATATTGGTCGAACCCTGAGTTTCCATGTCAAGCACCTCAATAGTGCCCTGGTAGCTTCCGCCGAGTACATACCTGGGATCATCGGGGTCGAAAGCCAAGAAGGCACTTTCCCCGCCTGCGGAGTAATTCCAGTGCTCTTGACCGATTCCGCCACGACCCAAAGCCATGCTGGAAATCACCACGGAGGTATTGTCCTGCTGACCACCATAGATGCGGTAAGGGAATTGATTGTCGGTGTTGATTCGGTAAAATTGGGCTGTGGGCATATTGCTTTGAACAGACCAGGATTTGCCACCGTTGAAGGAGATCGAACCTCCGCCGTCATCGGCAAGGATCATATTGTTGGCGTTTTTGGGATTGATCCAGAGGTCGTGGTAGTCGCCATGAGGGCCATTGATGTCTTCAAAGGATTTTCCTCCGTCGATAGAAACATGCATGGGGGCACTTTGAACATAGACTTTGTGCTCGTTTATCGGATCGGCAAAAACCTCGATGTAGTACCATGCACGCTGGGTGAGTTTATTTTCTTTGTTGATCAACGACCAGCTTTCTCCGGCGTCATTGGAGACGAAAAGTCCGCCCAGATCCTTTTCGGTATCGCTTTCGATGAGTGCATAGACTTTGTTGGAATTGGCTCTGGAGACGGAAATGGCCATTTTTCCTTTCTCTTCGGGCAGTCCCTTGTGGATTTTCTTCCAGGTTTTTCCGGAATCGGTGGATTTGTAAAGTCCCGAACCCGGTCCGCCTGATTTCACTTGCCAAGGGAAACGCTGGTGCTCCCACATGGCGGCATAGAGAATTTCAGGAAAATTCATGTCCATGGAAAGTTCCACTGCGCCGGTCATGTTGTCCACGAAAAGGACTTTTTCCCAAGTCAATCCTCCGTCGATGGATTTGTAAACGCCCCGATCTTCATTTGGGGCATGAAGTGCGCCTTGTGCTGCGACATAGACGATATCCGGATTGGTTGGATGAATCTGGATTCGGGAAATGTGCTGAGTCTTTTCCAAGCCGAGCTTTTTCCAGGTCTTTCCGGCATCGGTAGATTTGTAGACTCCGTCGCCATAAGAAGTCATGACGCCTCTTGGAGCGTGTTCGCCCATGCCTACGTAGACGATGTTGGCATTGCTCTCTGCAACAGCCACTGCGCCCACCGAACCTGTGGTGAAAAATCCATCGGAGATATTTTCCCAATGCTGTCCCGCATCGCTGGTTTTCCAGACTCCGCCTCCGGTGGTGCCGAAGTAATAGGTGAGAGGGTCGTTGACTACTCCCGAGGCAGCTACAGACCTTCCTCCCCTGAAGGGTCCGATGTTTCGGTATTTGAGTGGGAGGGTTTTGTCAAAGGATTGAGAAAAAGCTGAAATGCTGCTCAACAGCAGCAAAAAGGAGAATATTCGTTTCATGGGTGGCTGGTGGTTTCAAATCAAAAGATAGGTAAAACAGAAGAATTTGCCAGCTAACCATTTAAAAATGAAAAAGCCCGATCGCACTACGGTCGGGCTTGATAATAGAGAGATTTGAGCTTAGTTATTTCGCCCTCTGCTGCTTTCCTTGCTTGAGTTAGTACTTGAGGTTCTCTCAGTATTGGCAGGAGAATCCCGCTGGGTTGGCGCCGAAGTTTTCACCTGAGAGGAAGATCGGCTGTTTTGAGAACTGGAGGGTTGGGAAACTCTCTCTCCGCTTTTCGCAGGTTCACTTCTTTTCACTTCAGAAGACTGAGTTCTGACAGGAGCCTGAGCAGGTCTTGACTGCTGCACCGAACCTCTCGAAGGTGCGCTTTGTTGAGTTCTCGATTCTTCTTTTTTCACTTCGGATCCTGATCTGGTGGTAGGTGTTGAGCCTCTTTGGTCAGAACTGGTCGAAGGTCTGTTTTCATAGGTCCTGGCCGGAGCATTTTCTCTGCTTCCTGAGTTTTGTGAGCGCGACGGAGCTGTGGTAGTGCCTCTGCTGTTGTTTTCACTCGGCATTGGAGTCACTGTCGGCTTTTGTCCACCATTGCTTACAGACGGATTGCTTGAGCGGCTTGGAGCAGTTGTTCCCCCCGAAACAGTCGGATTCTGAGAATTTCTAGGAGAGGACTCAACCGATCTTCCGCCTGAGTTTACGCTTGGAGAGCTGTTTCTCGAAGGAGTTGTGGAGTTAAGTTCTCGGTTGGATCGGGCAGTTTTAGCCTGTTGCACATCCAGTACTCTAGAGGGTCTCATTTCGTTGGTTCTGCCTCGGCTATCCTGAACTTCCGGTTTGTACATTGCTACGGAATTTCTCGAAACAGTCGCTCTGCCCGGAGCATTGCTAGCTTGGATATTATAAACCGGAACTGTGGTTCGGGTTACGCGTTCCACTTCTCTTCGCTGTGGACCTCCGACATAATTATGGTTGTTGTACACCACAGTATTGTTGATGATGGTGGTGTTGTTATAGATTTTCACTTTGGTTTTGTGCGGCGCGTGATATCTGTAGGCAAAGTGATGGTGGATTCGGTGATTTGGGACAAATACCCAATGGACCGCCGGAATATTTACCCGTACGCTGATGGATACACCTGGTCCGAGTGGCGCCCATCCGTAATATCCGCCACCTGTTCTCCAGTTGACCCATGCAGGTCCCCAATCGTAGCCAGGAATCCAGGCCCAGCTTTGGAAGTAATCATCGAAATACCAGCGACCGTAGTGGAATGGAGCCCAACCCCAGTCGTAATAGGACACCCAAGTGTTGCCGTATTCGGTCATGACCCAGTGACCTTCGGTGCCATAAGGATGGAAGTCGCCCCTGACCGCAGGCAGCCAAATGTAACCGTACCGGGCATCCTTGACCCAGTCTCCATAGGGTGCGAGTTCATCGTAAAAAAACTGAAAGCTGACTCCTCTGTAATTTTTTGCTTCCGCTTCCTGCGGAGCGATCATGCCTGATAGGAGAAAAACTCCCAATGCAAGGCTGCCAAACCATCGAGTGGCAAAGTGCATTTTCATGGTAATTGTGGTTTAGTGTGGATATTTGATGGGTTTTGGTCGGAGACTTTTTTTGCGGGTTTTTGGTATTGGTTTTCTCTTTTTTAGCTCATTGGTCTTTTATTTTATAGATGCGAAATTGTATTGAATGGTTGCAGGACTTATTTCTAAAATCGGGCCAGTTTTAGGAATTTATTCGATAAGATTTGTGAGAAAGTTTTGATTAAAATCAAAATACTGAAAATATGTTTTCACTTAATTGAAAAAATAGATTAATGTATTTTGAAAAAATTGAAATTTCGAAAAACACTATTTTACTATAAGAAAATTAAATTCCAGGCAGGCTAGCACTTCAAACAATTTTTAAAAAAGTGGAAAAGAGATTTTTTTCAGGGGTTGAAAGTTTTTTATCAGAATTCTGGCAACCGGATGTTTTTCCTCTTTCAGGAAAGGCAAAACGGCTTTTGAGTTTACTTTTTTGTCCGAATCCCACATTCCGGTGGATGATTTGCGACTGTAAAACGAAAAACCCGGCATTTTCATACCGGGTTTCCAAAGATTGTTTTCAATTAAACGTCAATCACATTTTTCAGACTGACTGGCGTAGTGACGTTCCCCGTTGACGTAAAGCTCCTCATCGACAAATTTGAGGTTGGCCACAAAGGGAGCCAGGTCTTTTTTCTCAAAGGTCAGAGTTAAAGTTGCTTCGGAGTTTTTTCCCACTACAGTCCAGCTGCCTTTCATTCCGCCTTTATAATCCGGATTGGAATCCTTCATCATGCCTTGTTTGGAGATCTGAGCCCGGAATGTTCCATCTTCACACAGGTTCACTTTGGTCTGCTGCTTGCCGCCGATAAATCCTTCGTAGGCGATCACCAGTTTTGCCGACAGGAATCCTTTCCAGTCAAAACCCTCGTAAGGGTCGATTTCTTTTGGAGTGGATAAAACGGCTGTTTTCAGCATCTCCAAAGCGGATTGAGAGGCCATTTCAGCATTTTCTTCCACAGAAATTACCAACACTGTGATGCAGGCATCACCGCATCGGGTAGCAGCAAATGCACGGTAGTTTTTTGGAGGAAGGTAATTCCCCGTGGCTTCAGCATGAGAGTAAAGCAAATCACCTTCGATGGTGGGATCGGTGGCCTTTAGCCGAACCGTCTCGGAAATGTCCACTCCGGCTTTCCAGGTTTCGGCAAGTTGTGCCAAGTCGACTTTTTCCCGGCCAAAAACAAAGATTTCGCCGAATGTGCCACTTGCGGAATTCAGCAGAAAAACCTCTGTTTCCCTTGGAAGGACACCAACCCAACCGACTGGGATCTGTCCGCTGAACCCATATCGGGGAGCGTATATGGAATCTCCTGCATTGTACATTTTGCCTGGTTGGATCCGGTTTTTCAGGTTTTGTGAAAATAGAACCTGAGAAAATGTCATCATCCCGAGTAATAATGCGAGCGAAAAAGAACGTGTCATAATCGTGTTGGTTTAGGCATTGATCAAGTTAACAGAAAGATTCATGTGAAAAAACCTCGGAAAGTGAGGAGAAGTTTTTCCTAATGGCATAGGAATTAAGGCTTTGCTCAATACTTTCTTTTGAAAATACCAGAAAGGGGAACAGCAGATATTCCGTGAAGGAAAATGCTCAACAGGACTGTGAGCGTGATAATGCTGACCATCTGCTCTAGCCCCTCTATTCCCAACTGGATTATAGCCATCAGCATGTACAAAACAGAAGCAATCCCCCTTGGTCCAAACCAGCCGATAAATAGGGTGGTTTTGAGATCCAAACCCGATTTGATCAAACTAAGCGCTACAGGCACCATACGGATTATGGTTAGACTCAGGACTGCATAAGCCAAGGCTCTCCAATCCCAAAGGTGGTAGGAGAACGGCACCAGGATAATTCCGAAAAGAAGAAAAATGAACAAAATCATAATCTGACTTCCAGCTTCCCCAAATTCCTTCATTCTCTCCCTCACCAGCTCATTGTGTGTGCCCAAAAGCATGCCTGCTACATAAGCAGCGATAAAGCCATTGCCTCCCATAAGCTCAGCCCCTGAAAATGACAAAACCGCAATTGCCACGGAACTAAGCATTTGATAGACTGTTGTCATCATTCCTTTGTTGAAGGCCCACTCCACCAGTTTTCCTCCTGCCCAGCCGATCAAACCGCCGATCAGAGGTCCGTAGATAAATTGCTTGGCAACAAATCCCATCCAATATTCCCCGTCAAACCCTTCTCCGGCCGAACCGGAAAGCAGTGCAATACATACCAAAATTGGAGGAAGACCAATTCCGTCGTTCAAACCGCTTTCCACATTGATGGTTTGTCTGATTCTACGGGGCACTTGATCGCCTGTCACCACCGCTTGTCCCAATGCCGCATCGGTCGGAGATAGGATAAAGGCCATCAGAATCAAGATCAAGGGCGGTATTTCAGGAAACATTGGAATAGCGACCAAGGAGCCAATGATCATCGTCAGTGGAAGACCGATCCCCAGAAGCCGTGTCGGTAATCCCCGATCCTTTCGCAAGCTTTTTAGGTCGATGGTTGATCCGTCAATAAACAAAACCAGGAGTAGGGTGAATTCCATCAGGGGCTTAACAGGCCCTGCTTTTGGGCCTTCCCTTAGGAGTTCCATGTCGAAAAAACTGACCATAAGACCGATGATGACAAAAATCATCGGAGCAGTGATGATCGAGTTTTCGGCTTTTTTGGAGAAAAAACCATAACCCAATATTAAAAGGGCCATGAAAACTACAATCGGGTGGTCATGCATAAAGTATGGATTTGGTAAAAGTTAAATTTGAAGATAAAAAAATGAAATTTAAAAGCTCTTGACTTGCTGTGCTCAGCCAAAGCTAAACCACAGCCTTCTTTTGCCCTAGAAAATCCTCTGCTTTATCAATTTTCCCATCACCCAATTTGCCCTCGCTCCGGTAACTCCTGTGCTGACGCAAGTGTCAGTTCCCAAGAGATCTTCTACAATTGATTGGATCAGGGGTAATTGGATGTGTTTGGGGAGTTGGACGTGGAAGTGAAAAGGCTCTTCTCCGTCGCGGATCAGGGTAAATTCTCCCTTTCCGAATGTGGCAAAGCGGATCTGCCCCTTGTCTCCGTCAATGACGATCTCATCGATCTCGGCAGAATGAGAAGTGCTAAAACACCAGTTGCCGGAACCAAGGACGCCACTCTCGAATGCAAAACTTCCGACTACAATATCCTCGACTACATACGCCTTGGCCTGATTGGCTGAGAAACCGGAGGCATGTGTGATTTTTCCAAAAAAGAAATCCAACAGATCCAGTTGGTGGGAAGCCAGGTCATAGAAATACCCTCCTCCGGCGATTTCGGGAACAACACGCCAGTTGTTTTCCAATTTGGTGATGATCTCGGGTTCAACGATCTGGTTCATGTTGATGTGAACCGTTCGGACTTCGCCAATCTCGCCTTTATCGATAAGTTCTTTGATTTTCACAAAATGGGGCAAAGCCCGACGATAGTAAGCCACAAAAAGTGGAACTCCGGCCTTTTCGCAGATGTCGATCATTTCTAGGCATTCCGCATGATTTCGGGCCATGGGCTTTTCTACGTAGACAGGTTTTCCGGCAGCAGCTGCCATTTGAGTCAGTTCCAAATGGGCATTTGGAGGCGTGGCGATGTAGATCGCATTAACTTCAGGATCATTGATCAAGTCATAAGCTGAGGTGTACCATTTGGGAACTCCATGGCGCGTGGCGTAGTCCTGGACTTTGACCTCGTCCCGGCGCATCACGGCAACAAGTTTACTATGAGGCACATGGTTCATCGCAGGTGCGGACTTGACTTCACATACATTTCCAACACCCAAAATGCCCCAACGAACCTCAGAATCGGTAAATTTTTTCATTTCGGAAAATAGGGAAAGGGTTCGAAAGTTGAAAGGTTGGAAGGGTGAAAAGTTGTCGGGTTTGAAAGTTGAGAAAGTGGAAAATTGGCAACCGATAACGTGACCCAAAAAATAACCCCGATAAGGAATACCGGGGTTTGTAAGTTTATTCCGCTGGAGGAGCCCGCCTTTTCATCACCAGACTGTCGGCTGGATAGGTGGCGGCGAGCATGGCCATTTGGGCTTTAGCCCAATCGACAAGCACTTGTCGGTCCGAGTCTGAAAGATTTGCCTCAGGATGGAGTCCAAAGTAGGTGTAAGATTCCAAAGGCATTTCTTTTTCCTCAACCATTTCAATTACCTCTTCAAATTTATGGTTTTGAACCGCAATAGGTAGTTTGGTGAAAGAGGAGAAGTTTAAATGTTCCTTTCCCTCGTTGACATGGTCAGCAAGAATGTATTTGACTGGCTGAACGTTTGAATACCAAGGATATCTAGTCAGGTTGGTGTGGCAATCGTTGCATGCTCCTTTGAGGATCATGGAGACATTGTCCGGGACGTTGTAACTTTTCGTGACGTCAAATTCGGTGTCGTTGCTTTCGTTTTTCTCTGCAGGAATAAACTGGATGAGTACGAGCAGGACTACGAGACCGATTGAGATTTTTTTGAGCATGGCTTGTATGATTTTATGGAAATTAGATTTAAAAATCTGAGTTTGGTTTAACTCAGGTTAAGCTTTTATTTTCTTGAATTTCAGACTTTTTTCCATATTTAATTCTTTTCCCAGCTTAAGATCCTCTTAAATATTTTTCAAGTTCAGCCTTTGGATTTGAATCCCATTACAAAAAAAATGGGTTTCTGACTTTGGGAGCAGCAGTCCAAATTTTTTGTTTTTAGACCAGTACATATTTGTTAAAACCGATCAATCATCACCATACCGTTTTCCCGAAAATCATCCATAGCGGGTAATTCCTCCACCGCTTCCGCCAAAGTGATTCTTCGACCGATGAGCTTCTGGGGAGCAAGTTTTCCGTCTTGAATCATTCGCATCATTTCCGGATAGGCATGTGCCTGCATTCCGTGACTTCCCAGGATTTCAAGTTCTTTGGCAATGACCAGGTGCATCGGGATTTCCGGATTGGATTCTTTTCCCGCCATCAGTCCGACTTGGACGTGTTTACCTCTTTTTCTCAAACTGGCGACGGAATTGAAGCAGGTGATTTTACTTCCCAAAGCATCTACAGAAACATGGGCACCGCCTTTGGTTAACTCCATGATTTCAGCCACCACATCTGAAGTTAGCTTTGCATTTATTCCGAATTGGGCTCCGGCGGCCTTTGCCAAAGCCAGTTTTTCATCTGAAATATCCACTGCAATAACTGTAGCACCAAAGGCCGCAGCAATCATGATTGCCGAAAGACCCACTCCGCCGCAACCATGCACGGCAACCCATTTTCCTCCGCTGACTTTCCCTTGGGCAGCAATTGCCCGAAAAGATGTGGCAAATCGACAACCCAAACTGGCAGCGGTTTCAATGCTCATTTCCTCCGGGAGTCGGACCAGATTGGTTTCTGCCCGATCGATTGCAACAAATTCCGCAAAGGAACCCCAATGCGTAAATCCCGGCTGAAACTGGTCGTCGCAAATTTGCTGATTTCCGGAATGGCATGTCGGGCAAACTCCACAGGCGCAAACGAACGGGACAGTCACCCGGTCACCGGCTTTCCAGTTTTTCACACCTTTTCCCACCTCGAGGATAACGCCGGCAAACTCATGTCCAGGAACATGAGGAAGTTGGATATCCGAATCATGACCCATCCAGCCATGCCAGTCACTTCTGCAAAGCCCAGTGGCTTTCACTTTTATGACGACTCCGTTTGGGGCAGGACTTGGATCAGGAACAGTTTGAATGGTTGGTTGTTGCTGAAAGGATTCAATGACTAGCGCTTTCATTTGGGATTTTTAGAGTTCCTGAAATTTATAGAACTGTCTCGGGATATTCTTACTTATTGGGCCCCAAGATTGATTTCGAGAATTGGGAACTGCATAAAACTCCAGAAACAGGCATGGAGAAAGTGAATTCCTTCTGTCATGACTTGGACGAAAATCACAGCGCTGCTTATCTTTCGGCTCAATCATGCTTTCGATGGATATCAGATTTTCCTTAGTCCTTCTTATGACCGCAGTTTGCGGCAATTTTTTGTTTGCTGGAGTAGACAGGCAAGCTCAAAATTCAATTGAAGTCCCGCTTGGTGGAAATACTTACCAAACCAAAGGGGGAAACAAGGAAGAAGTAAATGCAGATGGAATATTGTCCTGGAAAAATGCAGACAGCGAATTCAGTGTTTATTTCAAGTCAATCGTTGCGAAAGAGATCAATCTGACGCTTGAACTTTTGCCACAGGAGGGTGCAGCAAGAATTTTAGTAAGTCTAAATGGCCAAACTCATGAAGTCGAACTTAAGGCTGGAGATTCAGGGCTTATTGATGTTGGAAAGTTGAATTTAGTCTTCGGTTATAATGAAATCAAACTTCAAGGTTTGGAAAAAGCCGGATCAGACTTCGCGAATATCAAAAGTCTGAAAATCAGCCACGAGGGAGAATTAGCACTTGATTTTGTAAAAGACAATATCGACAACCGATTTTATTGGGGAAGGCGCGGGCCTTCGGTTCATTTGAGTTACACTCTTCCAAGCGAAGGAAACTTTAAGTGGTTTTACAATGAGATGACAGTTCCGACAGGAGAGGATCCCGTTGGATCTTACTTTATGGCCAATGGTTTTGGGGAAGGATATTTTGGAATCCAGGTCAATTCTGAATCGGAGCGAAGGATTCTGTTTTCGGTTTGGAGTCCTTTTGCCACTGATAAACCCGGAGATATTCCCGAGGATCAAAAGATCAAACTTCTGAAAAAGGGAGCAGATGTGTACACCGGAGAATTTGGAAACGAGGGTTCGGGAGGACAGAGCTATCTGAGGTACAATTGGGTCGCTGGAAATACATACAAGTTTCTAAATTCGGTCGAGCCTGACGGAAAAGGCAACACGGTTTATACTGCATATTTCTTTGCTCCTGAACTGGGAGAATGGATGCTGATCGCGAGTTTTCTAAGACCGAAAACTGACAATTGGTATAAGAGACCCCATTCGTTTTTGGAGAATTTTATCCCCGAATCAGGTAACCTGGAGAGACGGGTTTTTTATGACAATCAATGGATGGCGGATTCTGCCGGGAATTGGATGGAACTAACCGAGGCCAAGTTTACCGGAGATGATATTGCCAAGAGAGGCTATCGAAAAGACTTTGCCGGAGGCAGCGATACAGGAAAGTTCTTTCTGAAAAACGGAGGCTTTTTCAATGACGCCACCGAGCTACAAAGTATGCATCAAAGAACTGGAAAAGGGAAAGTTCCTCAGATTGATTTTGGAAAATTGAAGTAGAAATATCTGTCAACGGACTACAGACGACGGTCGACAGCTTGTGAATTTGGACTTCAAACCTCCTTATCCTAGGTAGGGATGAAAAGAAAAAACCGTGAGCGTTTCCACCCACGGTTATATCTATCAATTTTCGATTGCCTTCAGCTGCAAACTATAAACTGCCTACTGAAAACTGATCACTGACAACTGGACTATACTTCGAAGCCTTTTCTGTAAGTTCTTGTCACAAACTGATTGGCTTCTTCCAGGTTGGTGATTCGCATGTTTTCTCCGTCCCACAGCAACTTGCGGCGACCGAAGAATTCATCTCTGCCTTGTGCATTTTGACGCTTGAGCATAAAGCTTCGGATTGCCAGGTTACCCATCAATACAGTCTCAGTGAAAGGACCTGCATAGTCGAAAGAGGATGTCAGACCTTTGTGCTCGGTAGAGCCGAAACCTGCTTTACAAGCATCCACCCACTTGCGCTGATGTCCGTATTCAGGTTCAGTGCCTTCGATCCGATCCGGACCAAATTCCTGCGTGCCATCGTAGAGATACAGTTTAGGCATCAGAGGAGATGAATCATTGATATTATGAGAGATAATTCCCTTTTCACCGATCAGCAATACGCCGTTAGCAGAGTTGTTACCTCCTAGTTCGTGATCTGCAGGAATGATATCTGGGTGAGAAGGACGAATACCGCCATCTGTCCAAGTCATTTCCAATGGCACCGGATTTTTTGCAGTCGGGCCGTAATGGAGTGTGATCGAAGATGAAGCAGGACAGCCTTCAGGATTATAGATTGCGCTTCCCAGTTTGGAGTATAGCGTGCCTACGGAGCATTCTGCATCGGTTGGATAGTGAAGTCCAAGTGTACGGAAAGGAATATCCATCAAGTGGCATCCTACGTCACCCAAAGCGCCTGTTCCGTAATCCCACCAACCTCTCCAGTTGAACGGATGAAGGTTTGGAGTAAACGGAATCTCAGGAGATGGGCCGAGCCAAAGATCCCAGGACAATGGATCTGGTTTTGCACCTGCTTCTGCGGCAGGAAATGTGCCTCCTTGTGGCCAAACCGGACGGTTGGTCCAGACTTGTACTTTGGAAACTTTTCCGATTTTGCCTTCATTCATCCAGCCCTTGATCATGTCCATCAATGGGTTGGAAGCGCCTTGATTTCCCATCTGGGTCACGACCTTTTGGTCACGGGCCATTTGGGTCAGGATTCTGGCTTCACGGATGTTGTGAGTCATCGGCTTCTGCACATAGACGTGCTTGCCGCGTTCCATACAGAATTTGGCAGCAGGTCCGTGGACGTGATCCGGAGTTGAAATGGTCACCGCGTCGATGTCTTTTTCCTGTTCCAACATGATGCGATAGTCTGCATACTGCTTGGCATTAGGGAAGTTTTTGACCGATTCTTTGGCAGAACCAGCGAAGTCTACGTCGCAAAGCGCTACTACTCTTTCACGTCCGTTGACAGAGGCATTCAAGATATCGCTTCGGCCTTTTCCACCTGCACCGATAGCTGCCAGATTGAGTTGGTCAGAAGGAGCGGTATATCCTACGCCACCCAAGACATGCCTGGGGACGATGAAAAAAGAAGATGCAATCGCTGCATTTTTGATAAAGTCTCTTCGGGTTTGCCCTGAAGAGTTTTGCTCGTGTTTTTTCATGGGCTATAGTAATTGAGGTTTAATGGTAATACAAAATGAGGATTAAAGTATCCTTTACTTAGTGGTTTTATATAAGGACTCTTTTTTTGGGATAAAAGACTATCAGTTTCCATAAGTTTTTTCCCCTACACCCAAGGACAGTCTTTCAATTTGATTTTGAAATTTTGCATAATCAAAAAAAAAATAGTCCAAATCGGTAAAAATTAAGAAATCGATTGCGGGTATGTAGCGAGTCGATTTTCGACATTTTTTGCGGTTTATCGAGAAAATCTAGCTGGATTTAGTCTAAATTGGTCTTTTTGTGATTTCTCTGAAATCAAAGGTTTCCTTTACTTTGAATAATATTTGCCAAAAATAAATTTTGCAATAGCCCTGAACAGCCCTATAAAATGATAGTCGGAGTCATCAAAGAGACCAAGGAATTTGAGAAAAGAGTAGCACTCAGTCCTGATGTGGTTAAGCTGCTCAAAAAGAAAGAATTTGAAGTCATTATCGAAACCGGAGCTGGGGAAGGATCCTATTTTTCAGATCAGGATTACCTGGATGCCGGAGCCCAAGTGGGACCAGCATCGGCCGTTTTTTCTTCAGATGTCCTGCTCAAAGTTAACCTTCCTACCCTGGAGGAAATCACCCAAATGAAAACCGGCAGCGCATGTATTTCTTATATGTATGCCTACCAATTTCCCGAGGTGATCGAAGCTCTTAACAAGAAATCCATTTCTTCCTTTTCTATGGATGCAGTGCCGAGAATTTCACGCGCACAGAAGATGGATGCCCTATCATCCCAAGCCAATCTCGCCGGATACAAATCCGTGATTTTGGGAGCTAATTATCTTGGGAAAATTTTCCCGCTGATGATGACCGCTTCGGGTACAATTACACCTTCAAAAGTGCTGATTTTCGGTGCAGGAGTGGCAGGTTTGCAAGCTGTGGCTACAGCCAAGAGATTGGGAGCAATCGTGGAAGTAAGTGATGTGCGTCCCGAAACCAAAGAACAGGTGGAATCATTGGGAGGAAGATTCCTTACAGTGGAAGGAGCCGAAACTGTGAAGATTGAGGGCGGTTATGCAAAAGAAGTTTCTGCTGAATTTCTTGAAAAACAACAGCAACTTATCAAAGACAAAATCAAAGATGCCGACTTGGTCATCACCACCGCTCTGGTGATGGGCAAAAAGTCTCCGATCCTGGTGACCGAAGACATGGTCAAAAGCATGAAGACAGGTTCGGTGATCGTGGACATGGCCGTGGAGTCCGGAGGCAACTGTTCCATTTCCGAGAAAAACAAAACCGTGGTCAAGCATGGAGTCACACTGGTGGGTGAGTCCAATCTGCCTTCACTTCTTCCGGTCAATGCAAGTCAGCTCTATGCGACCAATATTTCCACTCTTCTTTTGCACCTGGCAACCAAAGCGGGATTTTCCCTGGATTTGGAAGAAGAAATCACCAAAGGTGTACTAATCACCCATCAGGGTCAATTAGTCCACGAATTCACCAAAAATATACTCACTAAATAGACCCTTAATCTATGACTGTATCAGCATTAATAATACTGATCTATGTTCTTGTCCTGGCGAGTTATCTGGGATTTGAACTTATCTCCAAAGTACCTCCAACTCTCCATACGCCCTTGATGTCCGGCTCAAATGCTATTTCGGGAATCACTATCGTAGGTGCACTGATTGCCTGCAACGAAATGGGCTACACTACCCTCAGCAAATGGTTGGGAATGGTAGCACTGATCCTTGCCACTGTCAATGTGGTGGGCGGCTACGTGGTGACAGATCGTATGCTTAAAATGTTTAAGAAGAAATGACCATAGCCATCGAATTAGCCTATCTGATTGCCTCGATTTTATTTATCATGGGCATCAAACTCCTGAGCAAAACCAAAGATGCCAGAAGAGGAAATATCCTCTCTTCAGTGGGAATGCTGATCGCAATTGTAGCCACCCTTATTACAATCAATGTGGTTACTTTTGTGGAGATATTCATTTGTATCCTTATTGGCACCGCTATAGGCATCTATTATGCCACAAAAGTTGCCATGACCAAAATTCCAGAAATGGTCGCCCTTTTCAACGGATTTGGAGGATTGGCTTCTTTTGCGGTTGGACTTTCTGATTATTTTCTGAAAAGCGGAACATCACTTGAATCCTTGGATGCAGTAAATCTTACCAGTATTATTCTCTCTGTCTTAATCGGAGGCGTGACATTTACCGGTTCAATGATCGCTTACCTCAAGTTGGACGGGAAAGTTTCCGGTCAGCCGATCACTTTCAGCGGACAGCATTTGATAAACCTCGTATTGCTGATCGCCTTTGTAGTGACTTCAGTATTGGTATTTATTGATCCTACCAACCTCATATTTATCGGCATTTTGATCGGTATTTCACTGCTTTTGGGAGTGTTGACAGTGATTCCTATCGGAGGAGCAGATATGCCGGTGGTGATTTCACTTTTGAATTCCTATTCCGGAATGGCCGCTTGCGCCACGGGTTTTATCCTGAACAACAACGTGTTGATCGTAGCAGGTTCCTTGGTGGGTGCTTCGGGAATCATTCTTACCCAAATCATGTGCAAAGCCATGAACCGATCCCTGACCAATGTGCTGTTGGGAGGTTTTGGGCAGACTGTGGCAACCGGTGGACAAGATGGTCCGGCGATCGTAATCAAAGAAATCGGAGTGGAGGAGACAGCGATGTTGTTTGATTCAGTTTCTTCTGTTATTGTAGTTCCAGGATACGGAATGGCTGTGGCGCAGGCCCAGCACGTGATCCGTGAACTGATGGAGCAATGCGAAAAGCGTCATATTTCCTTCAAATTTGCCATTCACCCGGTAGCTGGCCGTATGCCTGGACACATGAACGTACTCCTCGCAGAGGCCAATATCAGCTACGACAAGCTGATCGAAATGGAAGCCATCAACGACGAGTTTCCAAATACCGATTTGGTATTGATCGTCGGAGCCAATGATGTTGTCAATCCCGCAGCCCGTACTAATCCTAAAAGCCCGATCTATGGTATGCCAATCTTGAATGCCGATAAGGCCAAAACCGTGATCGTGAGCAAGCGAAGCATGGGTAAAGGCTATGCAGGCGTGGAAAATGAGCTTTTCGGCTATCCTAACTGTCTAATGCTCTTCGGCGATGCCAAGCAGACCATCACCAAAGTGGTGAGTGAGATGAAGGAAATGGGGTGATTTCACTTTCCTAAAAGGTAAAAAGTCTCTCTTTTTAAACTTGGAAGAGAGACTTTTTTATGGATTCTCAAAATTGGTCATTTCCAATTCTTTGTTTCTTCCAGTAGATCGGCTGAACTTATAACTCGATCATTAATTGAATCCTCCATTGAATGATCAATTTCTGAATTCAAGGTTTCAAGAGATTTTGGAAGTTGATTTTGATCGTAGAATTCAGCTTTGCTCTTCTTCAGCAATTTTTCCAGCCTACTAATTATTTCCTCATTTTGAATTCTGAGAAATTCTTGGATAAATGATAATTTTCTTGTCTGTAAGTCCATTGTGGTTAGGTTTGGCCTTGTTCAAAATTACAACCTTTAAGCTAAGGTGGAGGAGAGGGTTTAAAAACATTCATTTTGCTGAGGCTATTTGTTTACAAAGAGTTGCTTTAGACTTTGTTTCCTATTGAAAATCAGAATACTGTACTAGGTTTGAGATTAAGTTGGCTATTTCCAAAAGCTGAAACTCGCAATTGGATCAGAGGCTAAAATCAACATTTTCAATCTGGCAAAATTATTGCGACATAGTCTGGCATGAATCTATCACTGATAACCTCCCTGCTCCTGACCCTGGTACTTTCATGGAATCAGATCGAATATCGACAACTGATCGGAAGCTGGCAATTGACCCATTTTGACGGAATTGAGAAGATTGTCAAATCGTCCCAATACCAAAATGCAAACTCAATCGAAAGGGCCAGCATGGATGCACGGATCAAATACCGGTTGGAAAATACGGTTTATCAGTTTCAAGAAGGCGATGTGCTGAGGTTCACTGATTTTGAAAACCAAACTGTGGTACAGAAAGAAGTGAAGATTGAATTGGCGGAGGGCAATATGCTGGTGATTCATGAAGAAAAAGGAGACCGACTGGCCAAAATCCTCGAATTCACCAATGAAAAAATGGTACTTCAGCCCATCAGTGTCAATTCCTCCTCCGGCAAATTGATCTTTGAAAAAATAAAGAAATAAAACACCCTTAAAATAGACCAAAAGCCGCTGGGGACTCCTCAGCTGCTTTTTTGATTTAATTCCAACTCCAATTGCCTTGGAAGCAATTGAAAACTCTTTCGGTGCCAGATGGTACTACCGAATTTTTCAATTCCCTCCCGATGGGCTTTTGTCGGATAGCCGGCATTTCGTTCCCAGGCAAAATGCGGGAAATCCAAAGCCAACTTTTCCATCAATTCATCCCGGTAAACTTTGGCAAGAATGGACGCAGCAGCAATGCTTGCAATTTTTCCATCTCCTTTGATGACACACGTGTGCGAAAAATCCAGATCAGACCTCCATCGGTTCCCGTCAATGAGCAAATGCTCAGGCTTCATCTCCAACTTGAGTATTGCCCGCTTCATTGCCAAAAAGGATGCGTTAAGAATATTGATCCGGTCGATTTCCTCCACACTTGCTTCCCCAATCGCCCAAGCCATTGCGTTGCCTTTGATTTCTTCGATGAGGTTTTCCCGTTGGGTTTTCCCAAGCTTTTTAGAATCGTTGATCCAGGGATTTTGGTAGGAAAAAGGTAGGATTACCGCCGCTGCTACCACAGGGCCTGCCAAGCAGCCTCGACCGACTTCATCACATCCTGCCTCGATTCGGTTAGCTTCTAAATAGGGGAGTAGTGACATCGTGATGAGGCTCATTGATTTTGTAATACTTGTGAATCATCTCTGCCACCAATCCCGTCCAACCCGTCTGATGGGATGCTCCAAGTCCTTTGCCAGTATCTCCATGAAAATACTCGTAAAACAAAATGTAATCCTTGAAATGGGGATCCTCTTGGAATTTTTTATTCTTCCCGTACATCGGTCTATTTCCCTTTTTATCCTTCATGAAGATCCTCATACACCTCAAAGAGAGTTCTTTGGCGATGATGTCCATGGTCAGGAAATTGCCTGAACCAGTCGGATATTCGATCGAAAAATCACCGCCATAGTAGAAGTCAAACTTCTTCAGAGATTCGATGATCAGGAAATTGATCGGAAACCAGATTGGTCCTCTCCAGTTGGAATTGCCTCCAAACATCCGGGTGTCGGATTCTCCGGGAGTGTATTTGATGGAAAGCGTGTCCCCGTTGATTTTCATCGCATAGGGATTCTTCTCATAGTATTTGGAAAGAGACCGGATACCGTAATCACTCAGAAATTCATCCGAATCCAGCATGCGGTGGAGGACACTTTTCATGCGGTGTCCACGAAGGAGGGAAAACAGTCTTCTCTTGTCGTAGCCGGGCTGAATCCAACTGGAAACCAAAGCCGCCAGCTTGGGTTTTTCTCTCAGGAAGAAGTCCAAGCGCTTTTTGAATTCAGGCAGGTTGTCAAACAAATCCTCGCGAATTGGCTCCACGGCGAAAAGTGGAATCAGTCCAACGATAGATCTAACCTTCATTTTTTTGGCCTCTTTCCCTTTTAAATGAAAGATATCGTAGAAGAAATTATCCTCGTCGTCCCAAAGTGAGATGTGTTCTGAGGAAATGTTGTTCATCGCTCCGGCGATGTAAAGGAAATGCTCCAGAAATTTGGTAGCACTATACTGGTAAACCGTGTTGAACTCGCATAAATCCAAGGCGATTCGGAGCAGGTTGAGCGAAAACATCGCCATCCAGGAGGTGCCATCCGCTTGCTCAAGTTTCCCTTGGTAGTATTGGGCGTGGTTTCTGTCAAAGAGCGAGATATTGTCCAACCCTAAGAAGCCCCCTTCAAAGAGGTTGTTTCCTTCGGAATCCTTTCGATTGACCCACCAGGTGAAATTCAGCATGAGTTTGTGCATCGCCCGCTCCAGAAATTCCTGGTCGCCTTTGCCGCCGTTCATCTTTTTGTCTATCTGGTAGACCCGCTGCACGGCATAGGCGTGGACAGGCGGATTGACATCCGAGAAGTTCCACTCGTATGCCGGAATCTGTCCGTTGGGATGCATGTACCATTCATTGAGTAGGAGCAAAAGCTGGGCTTTTGCAAACTCCGGATCTACCCGTGCGATGGGAATGCAGTGAAAAGCAAGATCCCAAGCCGCATACCAGGGGTATTCCCATTTGTCCGGCATGGAGATGATGTCGTAATTCTGAAGGTGTCGCCAGTTGTGGTTCCGACCTTTTTTTCTCATTTCCGGAGGAGTAAAGCGACCAGGGTCACCTTCCAGCCAGCGATTGACATCGTAATAGTAAAACTGCTTGGACCACATCATACCCGCAAATGCCTGTCGTTGGATGGATTTCAGATCAGGATCCGTTACTCGATGCTGGATGTTGTCATAAAATTCATCGGCTTCTTTTTTCCGGAGGTCCATGCTTTCATGACAGGAATCCAATGGATTTTCTTCGACCTGGTGTTGCAATCTCATTTTGATCGATTTGCTTCCACCGGCCGGGATTTCCAATTCATAAATTGCGGCGGCTTTTGTCCCTACATTTTTCGGGTTCAACCGAGACCGATCACCGGAAACGATGAAATCATTAATTGCGTCTTTGGTGAATTTTCGCTCGTTGGGGATTCCATATAGCTTTTCCCTGTTGGTTTCATTGTCGCAGAAAACGAGGTCGGTATTGCTGCAAAAAGTGAAAATGTAATTGCCTGACTTGGGATTGAATGCTTTGAAGGAGTGATCGTCCAGTTTGGCCATTTTTGGCATAAAAGGCTCATGTCCTGTAAACCAGGTTTTTCTAAACCAGATGGTCGGCATCAGGGTAAGCTTGGCAGCCTCCGGGCCGCGATTGTGAACCGTGACGATGGAGACGATGTCTTCTTCGTCATTTTTGGCATATTCGATGAAAATGTCAAAGTATCGGTCTTCATCAAAAATTCCGGTATCTATCAGTTCGTATTCGTCTTGGAGCTTTCCTGCTTTTTGGTTTTCTTCGATCAGTTTTTGATAGGGGAATTCTGCCTGAGGATACTTGTAGAGCATCTTCATGTAGCTATGCGTCGGGGTGGAATCGAGGTAATAGTAAATCTCTTTGACGTCCTCGCCGTGATTTCCCTGATTTCCGGTCAGGCCAAAAAGGCGCTCTTTGATCATGGAATCCTTTCCATTCCAAAAAGCCCAAGCCAGGCAGAGTTTCTGCTTGTAGTCGGAAATTCCGGCGATCCCTTCTTCTCCCCATCGATAGGCTTTGCTCTTGGCATCGTCGTGGGTGACATTCTCCCAAGCGGCCCCATCCGGGCTATAATCCTCCCTGACAGTTCCCCACTGACGTTCGGTAAGATAAGGGCCCCATTTCTTCCAAAATTTGGTACGGGCCTTATCTTCCTGCAATCGGATATTTTCAGCTAACATGTAGGTCTTATAGGTTGAGCAAGTATCGAAATTAGAATTTTCTGCCTATTAACTCTAAAGATTATTCTAAGGTTTTTTATTCTACACTTGTAGAAGTCAAATTCATTTCTACATTTGTAGAAGTAAATAATTGAATAATGAAACTCTCCAGAACCGAAGAAGAACTGATGAATCACCTCTGGTCGCTGAAGAAGGCCTTTATGAAGGACTTGCTCGATGCATATCCGGAGCCAAAGCCTGCCGCCACCACGGTGTCTACACTGCTGAAGCGAATGCAGGAAAAGGAGTTTGTGGGATACCGTACCTTGGGGAATCTGCGGGAATATTTTCCTCTTGTAAGCAAGGAAAGTTACTTTTCCTCACATCTCAATGCCCTGATTAAAAACTTTTTCAACGATTCTCCGGCTCAGTTTGCTTCTTTTTTTACCAAAAAGGTGGAGCTCTCGGAGGCTGAATTGCATGAAATCAAAACACTGATTGACCACGAATTAGACAAGAAGAACTAATGGACTATCTGCTCAAATCCATGCTTTGCCTGCTGGCCTTGTTGCTGGTTCACCGGCTGTTGCTTCAGCGTGAAGTACTCCACCGCTTCAACCGATTTTTTCTTTTGGGTGCTGTAGTGGGATCTTTTTTGATTCCACTTTATACCATCGAAGTGCCGGTGGAGAAGGTAGAGCCTGTAGCGTTCGAAGCATTGGCATCAGCCGAGAACGAATCTTTGGAGTACCAAAGCTTCTCAGCGGTGGAGGAAACGGAAATCGCTGAATCACTTGTCGTGGATAAGTCCGAAAATGCTAATGTTTCCCCAGCACCTTTCCCTTGGGAGAAAGCCCTGTGGATAGCCTATTTCGCTATTTCAGCTATCTTTTTGTTCCGTTTTCTTAGAAATCTCGGAAGGCTTTTGCGCCAAATCCGAACTAATCCGCACATGGCTTACCACGGCGAAATCTTGGTATTGCATTCCTATAGCCAATCCCCCTTCTCTTTTCTGAAATACATCTTTGTTTCCCGACGCAGCTTTGAGAAGGAGGGGATTTCCGATGCGGTTTTTGCCCATGAGCGTTGTCATGTACGGGAAAGGCACAGCTGGGATGTCTTGCTGGTCGAGGCGCTACTGGTTCCGTTTTGGTTTCATCCAGCACTCTATCTGGCCCGCCATGCCATACAGCTCAATCATGAATTTATTGCAGACCAGGCAGCTTTGGGTGCGACTTCGGTCAAGGATTACCAACATCAATTACTCAGCATCTTGTTGGATCGGCCATCCCAATCGATGGTCAGCAGTCTGAATTTTTCGCTCACAAAAAAACGCCTGCAGATGATGAACAAGAAATCTGGCAGCCCACTCAAGTGGCTGAAATTAATTGCGTTAATCCCATTGATCGGAGCTTTGGTGTATTTCTTCGGAGAAAAGGTGGAGGTTCGGCCTGAAGAAGACGTTGTCGAAAACCAAAATCCGGAGGCTTTAACTTCCCCCAAGGAAACTGAGATGAATATCAGAATACTTTCTGACCGAGTAATAGAGGTTGATGGCAAGTCTATACCTATAGAGGAGTTGGCCAAATGGCTTGACGAAATCAAAGCCAGCCAACTAGTAGTTAAATTTTATGCAAATCTAGGTGTGAAAATGGGCACTTTTGCGGATGTGCAGGAGATCTTGAGAGGAATGGAGACGCGGTGGGTGGTGTTTGACAAGCAAGGTCATGAATGGGAAACATCAAATAAGGAAAAGGATAGTGAAGAGTACTATCGTCACGCCTACATTCTGGTGGAGGACGAAAACATGGACTACACCCGCAAATCCTACGGACAGCTTACAGAAGAGGAGAAAAAGCCGCTTCTCGGCCCATTCATAATGAAAACCACAGGAAGTCCAGACCCAGCTTTGTATGAAAAGTGGAAGGATAAGGAAACCTATGCGATGTGGATAGACGGTATGGATATTGAAAATGACCGGCTAAATGATTACTCGACAGTAGATTTCAAGTATTATTTTGAATCCGGCGTGATGAAGAATGCCCGATCAAAGCAGTTTCCCCAGCCATACCAAGTTCATCTTTATACGAAAGAATATGGCCTCCCAAAACCGTTGACAGCTCAAGATACCATCACTCTGACCCAAAGAGGGGCGAAGTGGAGTAAGGACATCCAAAAGTACCCCGACCCCAACACAGCCTATCTCCAGAAAAACGCACGATATGAAAATCTGAGAACCTCCGGGACGATCTATGACCAGAAAAGTCCAGAAGAAAAGGCCTTGTTGGCCAGTTTGTATAGGGAGTTAAATAGTGAATATTCCCAATCCTCAGATAAAAGGAAAAAAAGTCTGAAACAGCCAATTTCCCCTGATTCGGATAGTCCAAGAAATGGAAACTCCCCTCAAAACTCCTCAGAGAAAATAGCTGTCCGAAATAATCGTTCACTTGGCGGGGAAGAGCCGATCTATAAATTCGCGTCGTCTAATGGAGACCGAAGCGCAGCGCTGCAGGAATATTTGGCTCTTTATGGAAAGTACCAAACTATCACGTACGAGAATAGACTATTTGAACAACCTGTAATCTGGGGAGTATTGCATCAGCAGAAGATATTCAAGGAATTGGAAGCCATGTACAACGGACTTTCCTTTGAAGACAGGAGACGAGTGAAGCGAGCTGCCTTTCCTTATGTCAAACTGGAAAAGGATGGTAGGGAAGTCTTTGTGAAAATCGAAGATTTGACTCCGCAGCAAAGAAAAGCATTGGGCTGCTAACTAACCCAAACCTGTTGTGGATTCCTCTCCGGCGTTCCATTCACCATATCAATTGAATTAACCATACCTTAAACAACGCTCTTACCAAAAACACCTGACAATCATGATGAAAACTACCAACACTTATTCCAAATGGCTTAGGTTCTGCCTATTGGTTCCAATCGGAGCAGTAATGATTTATGCTTTCAGTGATCAGGTATTTGCTCATTCGGAATCCAACAATGGAGAAGGTTCAGTTGAAGTTATTGCCGGAAATTGGGAGGGTGAAAAATCTCCCGCAATGGCCGCATACCTCGACAAATACGGAAAATACCAGTTGAAAGCTTATGAAAATTTCATTTTCAAAAATCGAACAATAGCGGAACTACAAGCGCTTTTTGGAGTCTATCTGGAGTTCGATGCGCTTTTCCTTGATCTTAGTTTGGAAGAAAGGTTGATGGTGAAAAGACCTGAATTTCCTTATGTCAGGTTTGAAAAAGACGGTGTGGAGTATTACAAAAAATTGAATGAACTGAACGCTGAAGAACGAAAAAAGATCGGCTGTTAGTTTTCGTTGATTGGTTATCCAACGTTTAGTCATTCAAATTTTATGAAAGCAATTTTTCTCGGGTTCCTGATTTTTGTCGGCTGCTCAAGCAAGATCATTTCAACAAAATCCGGATTGCAGTATAAAATTTTGGAAAAGGGATCAGGAATGAAAGCCCAGGATGGAGATGAGGTATTAATAGTAGAAACTACCAGCTATAGAAATGGGACAGTCTTGTATTCCAATTACGATTCAAACTCTCCGGTGCAGGTATTGATTGGTGGCAATCAAGCAACAAGCGCAGTGGATGAAGGATTGCGGGGAAGGCAGGTAGGGGAGGTCAGAGAATTGATCGCTCCACCATATTTGGTAAAGAGAACGAGTTACCCGGATAATGTATCACCCGATTCTACTCTGGTCATTAAAATGAAATTGGTGGAGATCATCTGAAAATAAAGCTCCAATCGGGAAAGCTATTACTTATCGAATTGATACTAATTCAGGTTCATTTGAAATGGACCTTTTCATTTTTGATACCAGTGGAGATATTTTCCGCTGTTTGTTTTCACAACAGGAGATAAGTAGAGACTCAAAAAATTGATTCCAGGTATTTTCCCATGCATGAAATGCCTTACCATTTGGTGTCAAAGCCTGCAATTCTCGGTCAAAATACCCAAAATCAAACCTTTCTGAAGCAATTCCAGCTCCAGAAGCCTCAGCATCCAGGGCATTGCAGGCCTGCTCGTATTGTCCGGCCACAGGGATCATCATGACAGGTTTCCCCAGATACATGGCCTCGCACACCGATTCAAATCCGGCCGTACAGACCAGACCCCTGCAAGTTGCCATGTCCTGGAGAAATGTTTTGTCATTGACTTTGTGAAAGGAAAGATTTTCTAAAAGATTCTCGGTTTCGGCAGCATCCTTTTTGTCCCAATAGGCTTTGATCCGGAGTTGGGGATTGGCTTTGGCATAGGAAATTACTTCTTCGGCATAGCCCGGATTGACCATGTAGGCGAGGTAAAAGTCTCCGTTTTTGGTTGGAAGAATTCTTATTTCTTTTCTCAGAAGTGGCGGTACAACTCGAATCGAAGCTTGGCCTGGTTCTTTGGGCAGAAAGGAAAGCGCCAGTTTTTCTTTCGCTCCCAAGGCCGTTAAAAGGGTATTGAGTTTAAAAAGGAATTTGTCGAAAGGCCTGTTTGGGGCAAAAAGAAAATCCTGATGATGAATCAGGTATTGATGCCCAATTACCCAAAAATCTGCCTCTGGGCGAAATATGAAATTGTAAAGTCCTCCCAGCAAATCATAGAAATTGAGAATGATATCTGGTTGGGTTCCCTGTACCAACTGGTCGATTTCCTTCAGGCTTTTCCAAAAAACACCGGTTTTCAGAAGGTTTTTTGAAATGGTTTTTCCGATCAGAATTTTTTTATCGGATGCATCACACTCAAAGTTTGGGCTTTCGACCAAGTGAATGGGTGCCTGTAGTTCTCTTTTGAAAAATTCCGGCAATTCCCGCCTTTTGCTTTTTCCTACGATCACCCCGCAGAGCTGATGACCATGATTTTCCAGCAACTGAGAAAAAGCAATTGCCTGGGTCAAATGCCCCCGTCCTTCTCCTTGTACGATAAATAAGAAGTTCATTTAAAATCGAAAATTGGGTGGAGTCAGGTCATCCTTTGGCGATTCAAAGGATACTTTGCGAAGCGGGATCACCGGATTTTCGTCCACTTCCGAATTTCTGGTGAATTGTTCATCCAATTGGATTCTTCTAAAATCGATCTCGTTGTAATAAATCAGTTGCCAATTACCCTCGTGATCTTCGGCAAGTGCACTCATCGTCTCTACCCAATCCCCGGAATTCATGTACTCAATCCCGTCGATCAGCCGGTTTTCAGGTTTGTGGATATGCCCGCAGATGATCCCGTCACAGCCTTTTGCTCGGGCCATTTTTGCAAGTTCAACTTCATATTGATCCACATAGGAAACCGCGGATTTCACTTTTCCTTTGACATATTGGGAAAGTGAAAAGTATCGAAGCCCGCTTTTTCTTCGGTAATGATTCACCAGTCGGTTGAGCCAAAGGAGAAAAGTGTAACCCAAATCCCCCAGATAGGCAATCCAGCGCAGGTTGGTGGTGACACTATCGAAGATGTCCCCGTGGGTAATGAAGTATTTTTTGCCCAGAGATTCGTAGATCATGTCCGTCTGGATGCGGAGTTTGCCGATCTGCAGGGGGAGGATTTGCTCCAAAAAATCGTCGTGATTTCCCCGGAGGTAAAAGACATTGGTGTTGTGGTTTTCGATCATTTTCAGGATCCGGTTGAAAAAACGGGTGTGCTTTCGCTTCCAACTTCCTGATTTTTTGAGTTGCCAACCGTCGATTATGTCGCCGTTGAGGATGAGGTTTTCGCAGCGGTACTGCTTGAGAAAGCGGGCAATCTCTTTGGCTTTGGAGCCTTTGGTACCCAGATGCACGTCGGAGATGACGATGGTTTTGAAGAAGGTCTTCATTCTACTGGTTTTGATCGAAAATTAGCGGGTCAGTATAAATCCATCATGTTTAGGTTGTTATGGATATGTTTTGAATTCGGAATTTTCTTTGGGTAAGATGAATAGAAGGTTAAGGGAAAATGAAAAAGACGGACGTTGAATTGAAAGATTGAAAGATTTCAAAATTGAAAAATTGGCTAATTGCAATTGGAGAGTTTGTAAATCGAAAATCAAAAACCACCAAATCGATTGATTTGGTTTTTCATCCTATCTTTCCCACGATGCGTAAAACTTTTTTTCGTCATCGTGTGACAAATTCTTCAGTGGTGCGACTAATGGTTCAAAAAGGTAAAAATCACGAGAATGTCTGATTTGAAAAGCAGATTTATTGAGTTGGTTCAGAGCAATCAGGGATTGATAAACAGTCTCTGTAAACTGTACTCTCGATCAAGTGAGGAAATGAAGGATTACAGGCAAGACGTTTTGCTATCGCTATGGCAAGCCTACCCAAGTTTTCGTGAGAAATCCAAACCAAGCACCTGGATGTATCGGGTAGTTTTGAATACTTTGATCTCCAACCATCGGAAAAAGAACAGCCGAATCGTCACGGAATTCTTCTCTGAGAAAATGGAATTCCCACTTTACCATGATGCAGGTTCAGATGATGGATTGCAGGTACTTCAGCATGCAATCGGAATGCTGAATCCGATGGATAAAGCAGTGGTCATTCTGCACCTCGAAGGGTACGTTCACAAAGAAATAGCTGAACTCCTTACCCTCACCGAAACCAATGTCAGTACCCGGTTGGGCAGAATTAAAAAGCAACTCGAAAAAAGCATAAAATCATTGGAACATGAATCTCTCTAATCTAAAGTCCGACTGGAATCAGTTTAAGGTCATGAATGGTCTTAGCGACATCTCTGAGGCCGAAATATTGTCCGCCATCGAGCCACAAAAGTCCGGAACCGGAAAGGTTTTGGCTGATCGGATTATTCAGAATGTTTTTGCCTACTCTCTGTTGCTTTTAGCTCTCAATGGCTGCGCTATCTAATCTGGCCCTGTTGCCATTGGCTATTAATTGGAATCACGATGGTGGTATTTTGGACCTCGGTTTTTATGAACTGCGTTGGTATTCGCTCCTTTTTGCATTTGGATTTATTTTGAGTTTTTTCTTCCTGGGGAAGTTGTTCAGGAAAGAACTGGTGCCGATGGAAAAGTTGGATGTATTGGTCGTCAATGTCGTAGTTGCGACTGTCCTTGGTGCCCGGCTGGGGCATTGCATCTTTTACGAATTTGACTATTATTCCCAACATCCACTCGAGATATTATTTCCAGTGCGATTCTCCCCGTATTTTGAAATCATAGGTTTTCGTGGACTGGCAAGTCATGGCGGAGCGATAGGGATTTTTATTGCGATTCTTATTTATTGCCAAAACCAACAAATGAAAGTATTTTGGGTTCTGGACAAATTGTCTTTAGTTATCCCTCTGGCTTGTGCGTTTATCAGATTGGGAAACCTGTTCAATTCGGAAATGATCGGTCCTCCCACCTCAGTTCCCTGGGCTTTTGTATTTCAACAGATAGACAATATTCCGAGGCACCCGGGCCAAGTTTATGAGGCGATTGCCTATTTCTCGATCTTTGTTTTTTTGAATCTGTTTTCCAAAAAAAGCAATCGAGAAAATGGCTTCATTTTCGGTCTTTTCTTGGTTTTGATGTTTTTGGCAAGGTTTATCCTGGAATTTTTCAAGATTGACCAAGTCTCTTTCGAGTCGGGAATGATGCTGAACATGGGACAGCTATTGAGCCTTCCTTTTATCATTGCCGGGATTTTACTCATGGCTTGGAAGTCAAAAATGGATTCACCAGCTCATTTTCCCACTCCAGAATAGAGCCCGTTCATGAGCTCGTAAATCAAAAATCTTTATGAGTGGTAATTGCCTTTCCTGCCTAGCTTTTTAGCTTCGCTCCAAAGAAAATTAAACTCAAATGAGGAAAACTATACTTGCATTTGGGATGATCCTGGCCTCGCTGTCGGGATTTGCCCAGGAAAAAGTCTACCCGGGAAACTACGAGCTGGCGGCCCGGTTTTCTCCTGAAAAGCTCAAGAAAATGATATTTTCGACCAGCGTGGATGCGCATTGGATGAAGAAATCGGATCGCTTCTGGTACGAATATGAAACCTCCGATGGCAAAAGCTGGTATGTGGTCGATCCGGTTAGAAAGACGAAAGTCCAGCTTTTTGACAAAGACAAACTTGCTGCCGAGATAACCAAGGCAGTCAAAGATCCATTTGATGGGCAGCACCTCAAGCTGGATGAGCTTAAGCTGATGGAGGACGAAAACACCATCCGCTTCAAGGTCAAAAGCTCAGCCGATGTGCTGAAGTCCGATTGGGCAGAGATCAAGGAGAAAAACAAGAATGCCAAGGACTCCATGGAAAAGAAGGTTCACACCTTCCTTTACAACATTACTACCCAGCAACTGACCGAAATCGAGACCGAAAAGGACCCCAAGCGCCTGATGTGGGCCAACATTGCTCCTGATTCCTCCCGTGTGGTTTACATGAAGGAATTTAACCTGTACTGGATGGACAAGGCCAATTTTCTCAAAGCAGTCAAAGACGAAAAAGATTCTACTATTGTCGAAAACCAATTAACTACTGATGGAGAAAAGGACTACAGCTTTGGCTTTGGAGGCCGTGGAGATGACAACGAAGAAGAGGAGAAAAAGAAGAAAGACCGCAAGCGTGTCGGAGTACTATGGAGTACTGACAGCAAGCAATTTATCCTTACCAGAACTGACGAGCGCTCAGTAAAAGACCTTTGGGTGATCCACAATACCCGTGATCCACGCCCTACTCTGGAAACCTACAAGTATCCGATGCCTGGAGAAAAGGAGCAACCTCAGACTGAATTGCTGCACTTTTCCTTTGACTCAAACAAGTTGAGCAATCTTCCAATTTCGACTTTTAAGGACCAGACAGTTAACCTTTGGTCTACCACTCCGGCTACCAATACACGGGACGATGATTTCCGTCCGACAACTTGGCTCGGTGATTTGAATGAATTTTATTTTGCCATCACTTCCCGGGATCTCAAAAAGGTACAGGTGCTTCGCTGGAATATTTCGACCAATCAGAAAGAGGTGGTGATCGAGGAGGAAAGCAATACTTACATTGATTTTGAGAAAGTCGAACTCGTCGACAGCGACCTGATCTGGTGGTCAGAGCGTGACGGTTGGGGTCATTTTTACCTGTATGGGAAAGACGGGAGTCTAAAGCGTCAGTTGACTTCAGGACCTTTTCATGCAGCAGGTGCAGCTAGAGTGGATGAGAAAGCAAGAAGGCTGTACTTCACTGCAAATGGCCGCGAGAAAGGAGAGGATCCCTATTACGAGCACTTTTACAGTGTGAGTTTGGACGGTGGGGCGATCACTTTGCTCAACAAGGGAGACTTCAACCATGACATCAGCATCAATGACAACGCCAGTTTCTTTGTCGATAATTTTTCGAGAGTAAATACCACTCCGGTAGCTGTGCTATATGATAAAAGTGGAGCCAAAATCATGGATTTGGAGACGGCTGATCTGAGCCAGCTTTTTGCCGCAGGCTATCAGTTTCCTGAGCCGTTTAAGTTTAAGGCAGACGATGGTATTACCGATTTATTTGGGGTAATGTACAAGCCATTTGACTTTGACTCCACCCGTCAGTACCCGATTATAGAGTATGTGTATCCGGGACCTCAGACCGAGGCGGTAAACAAAGCTTTTGGTCGTGGCTTAGATCGAACCGACCGACTGTCGCAGTTTGGTTTCGTTGTGGTGACATTGGGAAACAGAGGCGGACATCCTGCCCGCTCCAAGTGGTATCACAACTATGGCTATGGAGATCTGAGAGATTACGGATTGGCGGATAAAAAAGCTGCCATCGAACAGTTGGCTGACAAGTACGACTTCATCGACAGAAATAAAGTAGGGATTCACGGGCACTCAGGTGGAGGATTTATGTCCACTGCTGCGATGCTAGTCTATCCGGATGTGTTCAAAGTGGCAGTTTCCTCGGCTGGTAACCATGAAAACAACATCTACAACCGTTGGTGGTCAGAGAAGCACCATGGGGTTCAGGAGCAGGTTTCTGCTAAAGGTGACACGACCTTCGTGTATCAGATTGAGAAAAATCCAGACCTAGCCAAAAACCTCAAAGGTCACCTGATGCTCAGCACTGGGGATGTGGACAACAACGTACATCCGGCCAATACCATCCGCATGGCCAATGCCCTGATCAAAGCTGGAAAACGGTTTGAATTTGTGATCCTTCCCGGTCAGCGGCATGGCTTTGGTGATATGACCGAGTATTTCTTCTGGAAAATGGGGGATTACTTTGTTCAGCATTTGCTCGGAGATAATACTCCTCCTCCGGTGGATATGATCGAGATGCAGCGGGACAAACCCAAGGATAAGTGAAGAATTTAAAATGGTGAATTAAGAATGAAAAAGCCCGATTCTGAGAGGAATCGGGCTTTTTTTGGTTTGAGAAAAGTCCCGCAAAATGAAATTTCTTTGCTGAATTGGTGCTCAGCTCCAGGATTTGTGTCTGAAAATGAAATGGTTCAAAAGTTCCAACTTTTAATCTCCCTGAATTAGGTTTACCTTTCCTTTATTAATTTTTAGGTAAAAAATAACATTCACATGATGGAGTTAAATACCCGTCAAACCTTGATTTTGGCTTTGGTAGCCCTGTTTGTAGGGAGATTTTTGGTGCAAAAGATTCCTTTTTTGGATAGGAACAATATCCCGGAGCCTGTAGTGGGCGGGGTGTTTTTTTGCCTGATCAATCTGCTTGTTTATCTGGTGATGGACTTGGGGGGTTCCTTTGATCTGGAGTGGAGAGATATTCTGTTGATCGTGTTTTTCACCTGCATTGGGCTTAATTCAAGCCTTTCTCAATTGGTCAAAGGAGGCAAAGCAATGGTGGTCTTATTGGGTGTGATGGTTGGGTATCTTTTTATCCAAAACCTCCTTGGAGTGTCAGTGAGTAGGCTATTGGGTGTTTCCGACAAAATCGGCCTGCTTGCAGGTTCCATTTCCATGAGTGGAGGCCATGGGACTGCGATCGCTTGGGGGAAGGTTTTCCTGGAAAAATATCAAGTAGTAGGAGCTATGGAAATCGGTGCGGCAAGTGCCACATTTGGGCTCGTCATGGGTGGTGTTTTAGGCGGACCTTTGGCAAATTGGCTGATCAATAAGTATAAGCTCAAGTCAAATACTGGAGAAAAACTCGAGGTCGGTGTGGCGAATGAAAAAGGGAATACCATTTCAGCATTTTCTGTATTCACGACCTTGCTCACCGTGGCTATAGCGATGGGCATGGGCACTCAGCTCAAAGAATTTTTGGACGAAATTGGGATACAATTACCGGCCTTCGTTTCCTCCTTATTTTGCGGGATTTTTCTGACCAACACCATTCCTTTGATTTTCAAAAAGGTGGCTTGGCCTACCGGGACGGACTCGCTGGCCCTTCTCTCTGAAATCAGTTTGGGCTTGTTTTTAGCGATGTCTCTGATGAGTTTGCAGCTATGGACATTGGTCGATATCGCCGGTCCTATGTTACTTATCTTGATCCTTCAGGTAGTTTCAGTTTTGATTTTTTCAAGTTTTGTGGTGTATCGCGTGATGGGCAAAGACTATGATGCAGCAGTGATAACAGCTGGTTTTGTGGGGATTAGCCTGGGTGCTACGCCCACCGCGCTTGTCAATATGACTGCAGTTGCCAAAAAACACGGAGCATCCCATTTGGCATTTCTGATTATTCCCCTAGTGGGCGCATTCTTTATAGATTTGGCAAATTCCCTGGTCATCACGCTTTTTTTGAATTTCCCCTGAGAGAAAGAATGCAAAACCGCTCCTCTGCCTAATCTTTACTGTGGGGATTTCTAAAGTCCAGGTTGTGCCGAATTTGTAACCATCCTACATGGCTCACCAGATAAATGTCAGCATCCGGAGTACTGGCGTATTGGTAATTGTAGGTCAGGGAAACGCTCAAAGACTTGTTCCACTGAAGGGTAGGGCTAATAATCAACCGGTTTTGGTCAAAAGTATTGTGCGTGATTTCCTTGCCTGCATTGAGGAAGATTTCATCACCAAGGTTCAGGACAAGTCTCCGATTTGGATCCTTGGAGGATAAATTTGCCAAGGGAATCCCCAACGTGACCGCGTACCGAAAGCGGAAATTGAAGTCCACGGTGGCGAAGTCCAATACTTTGTCTTTGAATATCCGCTCCTCTATCCGAAATCGATGACTGATGCTGAGCTTGCCCAGTTGGTCTTTCAACAAAACCTCCTGGTAGGGCCGGTATTCGTGGCGAATGATTTCTTTTTCGCCGTAAATTCCCATAAATGCGAAACCACCTCCAACCCTCAGTTTCGGTGATAATGAGTATCCGACGCCGCCTCTGACGATATAGGCTAGCCTACGGTCAAAGCCGTTTCTCCATCGGAATCCTCCGTCCAGCAGGGCTGTCCATTTACTCGAAATCCTGCCCTCGTGATAGGATTGAAGCCAAACTTGGTTAGAGGTTAGCACTTCTTTTTGGCCGAATGCCGATGAAATCGGCAGGCAAAACCCTGCTAAAACAAGGTAGGGGAAGATTGACCTGATCCGAGAGTAAATGTTTTGCACAGAAGAACTTGGGATTGGGCAATTTAAGCACAGTTCTCCAGAAAGCTGAACTGCAAATAGGAGCAAGGACTGGTTTTCGCGAAGCTAAGTCATTTACTTTTCCCAACCTGTTCAAACAAATCCTGATTCAATCAGTCTTTCTTAAAATCAAAGTTTTGCTTGTTGTAGTTATCGTTTTTCCGTCCTTCAATGCTTGCGAAAATCCGGTCCTCTACCCTGCGGTAAGAGATTCTTTGGGGAAAATCATGGGCTGGGTTTTCGGATATAAACTCGGTTCCTCTTGCAAAAATCACCTTAAATGACACCGGTTGATTGTTGTTTTGACCTTCCACAGTGGAGGTATAGGCCCATACTCCATTTCTTCGGGACAGTTCCAGCCTCTCTTGAAGCATGGATTCTCCTGAGGTGGTAACAAATCTGCTTTCTCCGGTGAGTGTGCTGTCGTTGAGGATTTTCCAGGTTTCCACGATTTGGCCTCTACCAGTTTCGATTTTCCAGACTCCTTCCATCCAGATCATGGAAATAGGTTGCTGGGCCGAAGTTGCACCGGTAATCAGGAAGCCAATCAAGAGGAGTATATGTTTGATGCTCATGGGTTTTTATCTATTTAAGTCATTTTCCATGACTCATTTATCTTTATGAAATTGAAAAAAATCGACAAGTATTCAAAAGGGAATCTTGGCTGGCGCGAATAAAAAAAAGCCCAATTCCGTTATAGAATTGGGCTTTCTGTCCTTCAATTTTTCAATCGAATTTCTAGAGCAAGTCAAGCAATGGAGAGGTTACAAGCTAGTTGGCCGAAGCTGGCGGCAGGGGTGCCGGCACGATATTATTCACGGGTTTGATCGATTTGAGGTAGGCAAAGATTGCCTTTATTTCATCATCAGTCATGTTGCGGTACATTTCCCAAGGCATTGGAGGCAAAATCGGTCTTGAGTTTACCAGACCTTTATATTTTCCTTCGCGCAGGACACGAAAAAACTGTTCTTCCGTAAAGTTGCCTAGGCCAGTCTCATGCGGTGTTAAATTCGCTGCATAGGAAACGCCCCAGGGACCAACCCACTCTGTAAAAACCTGGGTGACGACAAGTCCTTTACTTTCCATGGCCTTTCTATCCACCTCAAAACTTGGCGTGCCTGCGGCATGACCAGAGAGCCAAAGGGCAGAGTCCAAAAGAACAGCTCCCTCGGGTGTAATAATTTTGGGTGTGTGGCAATCATTACAGCCCCCAATCAAAACCAGGTGTTCACCCCAGGCCACTTGGCTTTCAAAACCACTGTACATCGTGCTTGGGGGCGGAGTGGTATCAGCATTAACATCACTTACCTCAGCTTTTTTTTCAGAGCATTGAATCAAAATGACAAGGATAATCCCTGTCGATAAGGTGACAATTGAAGTTTTCATAATGATCAGAGTTTTTGGTGGGAAGAGTTTTGTTTAAAAAAAATGGCTTGGATAATTCCAAGATGAATTTACCCATTAAACCCCATTTCGCTCTTTCTCTTCCTGAGTTTTATTTTAGTAAAAAATCTCATTTTCAGTAGTTTATATGTGTTTACTCTTCCTTGATAGAGGAATCATGAAAAGTTTTCCAAGGATATGCAACAAGGAAAGAGGGCTAATTTGGGATATTGAATCAAATGAGTTAGAAGGAAAAAATTTAATTTCTTAAGGCTACTTCAAAATCTCTAAAAAATCGATTTTCTCATCCACATAGAAATAGTTCACAACCTTTCCGTCAGGACCAATAAGGATGGTCGTGGGGATTTCTATGATGTGAAACATTTCATAGAATCCATGCGCTTTGTTTACCAAATGGATTGCATCTTGGTACTTGCCAACAACAGGAATGAGGTCTTTGTCGGTAGAAAAAATTCCAAAACCTTCAATTTTAATTCCCTGTGCACGGGCGGTGTTCAGATCTTTCTGCATTTTTTCCCAGCGATCCTCATTGATCGCCATAATGATGGGATAGAAGTGCAGGAGTAGCCAAGACCCTCGGAGTTCTTCAGATGGGTACGTTTTACCGTCAATGGTAGTAAAAGTGAATTCGGGAAAATCCTCTCCGATTTTTGGTCGTAGATTTGGGTCTTTTTCTTTTTTGAAAAATGGATTGGCGGGATCGTAGAGGAATTTTTCGGGTTGGCCAAATCGATTGTAATGCGCTTCGAGTTGAAGGCCGGGTTTTTCTTTCAGGAGAAGGTAAAGCTGTTCGCCTGTCATTTTTTCTCCCGTCTGCTTGTTGTAAAGAATTTCGTCAACCCGGGTTTTGCGGGTTTCGGGTACTAAGACAGGGGTTGATTGGGCTTTTAGGGAGGAAAGGGTTGAGAATACAAGGAAAAGCAAAAGAATTGAAACTCTCATATTGGAAATTTTAGATGTCCCAAAAATCATGAAGGGAACTTAAGAATCAAACCATTTTTGAATTGTTTTTAGTTTTAAAGTCGCAATGGAGGGGAGGATTCTCTGAGACTTGTTTCAATTCCCTTCCCAAATCTTCCGTTCCTCCATTACTTCTTCCCTCAAAATCGGATTGAGATCGACTTTGGCACCTCGAAAAAAGTGAACAGTAGTGCCGATTTCCCTGGAAAGTGGATGGGTGATCTTGCCGATTTCCTGATATTCTTCGAAAAAATTCAGCTCCCGGTCCGTGACCACCTCATCATGTTCCCAAACCAAGATCAGGTTGTCCACTTTTTCTTCCAGATCAAACCAGTACAGGTAATCCGCATCCATGGTCAAGGCTTGGAGTCCGGGTGTTTTGGAGTAAAAATTGATGGCTCCGGCCTGCCCATAATTGTCGCAAATGATCATCGTTCGCCCACCTTTTGGCATCATCTGGTAGGCTGAATCGACCAAAGTTGCTAATTCGCTCCAGCCCAGCATATCTGCAAAATCTTGTGGAATGGGGTGTTCTTTGCCGTCTTCCCATCGGTTGAGGCCAAGCAGGGAATAAGCAGGCGGATTCTCCAGAATTCTTTCTGGGGAATAATAAGGATGGATCAAAGGCAAGGCCGGAAGAAATAGGGCAGGAGGAATCAGCAAAAGAACGGGCTTCAGCTTTCTTTTCCAGTCGTTCTCGAAGAATGTTGAAATCCATACCGCCCCAAAGGCTAAAAGTGCTGGATAAAGTCCGATGGCATAATAGGCTTTTCCATTAAAGTACGCGAAAATCCCAAGGGTCAGAATGAAGGTCCAAACGATGAAACGGAAGTCTTTAAACTTCCCATAAAATCCCAAAGCAAGCAAGCCAGAAACCCAGACAAAGAGTGCCGGGTAGAAAAATAGCAATTGCTCCATCAGAAACCCAGTCCGGCTGTTGTTCACCAATTGGTATTTACTCAGAAGATTCATGTGTGTGAGTACCGGAAAGCCATTTTGCCACTGCCAAATCAGGTTGGGAGCGACCAACGCCGCAGCCATCAGCAGGGCAAAGTAGAGGTGCTTGGATTGGAAAATAGTCCGGCTGGAAGTCAGGGCCAAAGCCGGAAAAAGTCCCATTGCCAGAAAAAGGATGTTGTATTTGTTCAGAAATCCAATTGCAAAGCTCAGGGCCAAAAGGTAAAGCCACTTGGAATTAGTGGTTTGGAAAAAGCAGACCAGTGTGTAGAAGACCAAAGTCCAGCAGAGAATGTCTATGGAATTGGGCTGGAAAAGAATATTCAGGCGAATCATTGCCGAGGCAAGCATCGCCACTGCTGCAAGGGATTGGGCATATAGATTTCCTCCCAGTCGCTTGACTAAATCCCAGACCACCCAGATGGTCAATACACCAATAAGTGCCGGAAAGAAGCGAACCCAAAATTCAGAATTCCCTAAGCCTCTGATCAAAACCGAGATCCACGAGGTGACCGGAGGCACGGAAAGGTACCCCCAAGCCAGATGGTCTGCCTGATCCAGATGCAAAAATTCATCCCGGTGAAGGTCAAAGTCAGGGTGAAAAACCGCATATTGCAAGGCGAATTTGAGGAGGATGAAAAAAATCAGGGCTAAATTTTCTTTCTTCATGGGGTAAAAAAAGGGTTGGGACTTGGAAGGTACAAATTCCCTTTTGACTTTTTTAACCCTGATTTTGAGATCAAATCTTCAGGTCCGCTTGGAGTTTTGGCACTAGTTAAAACTGTATTTCACACTAAACTGAAGCCTGTTTGCTGTTCCCTCGGTTTCATTGATGTCCTCTCGGGTTCCCCGCAAGTACTCCAAGCCCACAAAAGCATTCTCAACAAAATGCCAAACCAGATTGACAGCCATGTAATTTACCTGGGAGATGTCAGTAGGAGGCTGTCCCTCGGTCGTGCCATTCGAGCCTTGATTGTATACGGCAAGGGTTGAAAAGCTGTCGCTCCAAAAATGCTGAATGCCGACTGTAGCTCCCAGATCAGTGATGGGTTCCAGATTGCCATTAGCGTCCAAACCAGCCGAATACCCTCCGCGAAACCGGCCTACACCCGGACCATAGACAACCTGATAGATGACTTTGTCTTTCTTTAGAAAATTAAACTGCCCGGAAAGATTTCCGCCAAAAAGTGATACCTGATCTGAACCTCCCGCGGAATAACGATACCGCAATTGTGCAGCAAACCCAGATACCTGTACATGCCCCCAGTCTTTAGTGACACGATAGCGCGCAGTAAGATCCGGCAGGGGACTTTCAAATTTGCCCGGTTCGCTGGGAGTCTGGGCTCTGGTATTG
The DNA here is from genome assembly GCF_002002735.1 of Algoriphagus sp. A40. GTDB lineage: Bacteria > Bacteroidota > Bacteroidia > Cytophagales > Cyclobacteriaceae > Algoriphagus. The sequence goes on from NZ_MUNY01000046.1 coordinate 98,373, forward strand.
GGTTCTTCCACGGCTATGGCGAGGTAGCTGTCTTTGGAAAGCACCTGCTTCCAACGGAACATGGCATGTCGCGCAAAAGCGTAGGCAGCCGGTTTTTCAAAGTCGAGCGTTGGAGGAATGATGGTTTCATCCATAAAATTAGACCACCATTGCCCCGCCAGCCATTTTCCGTTGTTTATTTCAACAAAGGCATGGCGTAGACGAAACGCTCCACTGGTGCCATAAAAATCCCCTTCTACGTAGGCACGGATTTCACCGACTTTTGATGGAGTGCGAAAATCCAAGAAGACGCGCGATTCCTTCGCGTGCAGGTGAGTCGATTCTCCCTTCGATCCATCGGTCGGTATGGTCGATACGTCAAAATAATCGGGCGAACCGATAGGATTGAAATCGTGTATGAGGTCGAGCTTCACATATCCGCCAAGCTTGAAGCGGGTTGAGGTCTTGGGTATAGTCCACCAGCCCGGTGGTACTTCTTCGGGCGCCTTGGACGCCTCCTGGCCGCTTGCCTGAACACCTAGGATCAGTGTCAGAGCGAGGATAAGGACAGATTTCATGCGTAGAACTTATTGATTTATCTGTCCTACAAGATCATCCACTTCAACTGTCCGCTCATTCAGAGCTTGGGTGGGTCTGTTATTCGGCCCGATGCGTGAGGAAAATGCAGCGATCTGATCCGCAGTCAGCGAGACCATGTCCCGCAAAACCAGCCATTGTACCCCCTCGCTGCAAGGCGGAGTGGTTAAAGATCCGACGTAATGATACCCATAGTTGTCTTTTGGCAGGTGTACTTTCAATTCCAGATTGGCATCCGTGATGTGCTTGCTCTCGCCCTTTGCATTGGGAAGGTTTGCAATGATTTTAGAGAAATTTTCATTTGCCACTTTCCCTTCATTGAATAATACACTGACAACAGCTAAACTACCGTCCCCACTCTGGTGGACGAGATGCATTTCCATCGGCATATTTTTGCCATCCACGGTATGCTCGCTTGGGGTATGAAAATGGAACTGTTTCAGGTCGTATGCTTTGTCTCCGAACAAAAAAGTGCTTCCTTCATCCACGGTCACCTGAATCGTGTGGCCATTGTCGATGATGTCATCCATGTGTTCATTATGGGCAATTCTCAACGAAGTGGTTTTATAATCAAGATTCCAATTGGCTCCTCCCTTTGCATCTGTCTTTACGATATTGATGGGAGATTGTCCCTTTCCTTCACCACATAGCGCATAGGCTGGACTTAGAGTCGCCCAGGCTGCTGGGCCGTCTTCTCCCTCATAGCCCCAGTGGGCAGGGCGTGCAGAAACGGGTGTGGAGGCTATGGTATCGACAGTGGTTACTGCATCGGCTGTTGTTTCTGCCGGTTTTGAATTGCATGAGCCCAAAAAGGCAAGAGCAATCCCCATAGCCAGAATGGGCGATGTTGATTTTTTGTGGGGCATAGGAGGTTTTGTTTGTTGATTTATATACTATGATAAGGAATTAATATCAAATTTCTATTTGGCAGGTTAGATCAAACTTATTCATGGATGAATACAAAATCGAAATAACCCAAAACAATTTTTCATCTGACAAAAATTGGTTCTACTCTGAAATAATCGAGTGAACATCCTTGAACAAAAGGATGCTTTCGGAGAAACTTTTTACAAAACAATTACGGTTGGAGACCGGAAGGATAGTCAAATCGGTTGCTGCAGATTTTAAAGACGGGGAGATTTTATCTGATTGTCTGTTTTTTGGATCAGTTGGAGAAACTGAAGTTGGAAAATTCCAGCCTTTTTTGAAGCAGATTGTCCTTTAGATGAACAGCCTTTTCAATCCTCCTAAAAATCAATAAGGTCGCCTTTTTCCCTGATTATCAACAGCAAACCTCTTTCCTTACTCAGCATCAACAGAATGTCGTGGACTTCTTCGTATTTCGGATAGTCCCAATCCCGACCTTTCCATTCCCCGGATTCTATTTCTTCAGCTTCTTCCTCCAGAAACCAAAGCATACCATCCTTGTCACCTCCGTATATATCCACCAGTCCATTTACCAAGTTTTGAAGGGGGACCATCTGTGCCGGTTCAAAATTTGGGGCAATCAAGCTCATGACCCGGTTGTACAGGTTGGGGAAAGTGAGGACTTCCACTTCTTCAAAAAGTCCATAGAGGGGCGTTTCCAGCTTTTTTCACGAAATAAATCTCTGATACTTGGAATACCTGACGTAGTGCTCCACTATCGGGGAATAGTCCGAACTCGGATAATCATCCAAACCGATCCCGACCAGCGATTCGAATTGTTTGTTATTGTCCATTGGCTTATTGGATAAAGGAAAAAATTACAAAAAAAAACTTTGGATGGTTTTGTTTGAGAAAATGGAAATCTGGTCAAAAACAGAATTTTGTTTTGAGAACAGTGAAATTTATGTCTGATGCTTTTGGGCTAAAGCCCAGGGTGATTTTGTGATCCATTTTTGGAATGGGCTAAAGCCACATTCCAATTCATAGCCGATAAATACCAAATCATGAATTGCCTCCTGCTTTAGCAGGGGGATAAAAATCATGCAATAGAAATCAGGCTTTAGCCCAATCCCTCAAATAGCTTAAGAATATGGGAATTACAAATTCTAAAAAATACTAGGCTGGAATTACAAATCCCACCCAGCGTCCACCGAACCACAAAGCTGAAAGGCAATAAACTTCGCAGAGGATAGCCAAATTACTGAGACTGCCACTGAACACAGCCTACTGAACCTTACCCATTAAAAATCAACTTAAATATCGTGCCTTCGCCGAGTTTGGAGCGGACCTGAATATTGCCTTTGTGGCGGCGCATGATCTGCTTGGAGAGAAAAGAGACAGAACAATAGCATTTTTAAGTCAGGTCGCTTTTCACCTTTTAAAAGCTATTTCTGATAAAGCTTAGCACTGTTTTTCTTTAAATATTCCTTGATTTGGTCAGGACTCATATCGACCATTTCCAAAGAAATTTTTTCTTTTATGGCTCTGAAGGTTTTAACCGTATCAAATTCTTTTTCCGGTTCAGAATTTTTGATGCTAGTCTTCATATTCTAAAATTTCTTTTGGTGACCTTATTTCCAATGCTTGATAATTTAAACGAATGTTTACAGAATTATAGCCTCTAATTCTGTAAACGTTCACAATATGTTTGAAATTCCAACTTACCAAAATATCTGCTTTGTGAATTGTTGCAGCCGCAATATGAATGCAATCGTCAAAGCTGGTTTTGCCCACAACTCCTTCATTTAAATAGGAGGAAGCCAGCGTCAAAATTTCGTCTGTCACCAATACTTTTTCCATACTTCCTTTTGGTAGATCCTTAAAAAGGCCTTTTACTTTTTCCGGCGCCTTAGATAATTCAGCTTCAGTAAGGTCGGAAAATAGACATACTACTCTGCCCAATTTTACTCGTTCAAAAAGTTGTACCGTTTCTTCTTCAAATTCCTTGTCGAAAGCACCTCCAAATACTGATGTGTCAAAATAAAATCTTTGCATTGGAACCATTCAAAATTTCATAGCTAGAAGTTACTCACAATTTTTCTCAGTGTGAAAAGTTCAAAAGCAAGGATTTGATATTGGTTGATGAATTTTCATTTTCATCTTAACCTACCATCACCCATTAAAAATCAACTTAAACGTCGTGCCTTCGCCGAGTTTGGAGCGGACTTGGATATTGCCTTTATGGCGGCGCATGATTTGCTTGGAAAGGCTGAGACCGATGCCGGAGCCTTTCTTTTTGGTGGTGAAGAAAGGGATAAAAATTTTGCCCAAGGCTTCTTCTTCGATGCCTTTGCCGGTATCGCAGATTTCCAGGATGATTTTCCCGGCTTCGTCGATAAATGCCTTCAGCGTGATGATTTTCTCCTCCGAGTCTTCTAGGGCCTGTATGGAGTTTTGAATCAGGTTGATCATCACCTGCTCGATTTGGGTTTGGTCTCCAAATAGGATCAGCTCATTCGGGTTCAGCTCTTTCTTCAGCGTGATTCCCTGGGATTCGAGCTGATTTTGAAGTAGGATCTCCAAGTGTTCGAATAGCCTTGCTATGCCGATGATCCCAAATTTCGGTGCCGGAATATGAGCCAGACTTCTGAAGTCGGACACGAAGTTGATCAGTCCCTGACTGCGCTTTTCGATGGTTCCCATACCCATCAGAAAATCCTCCAACTCCTCATCCGTGGCCCGCTCGTTGCTTTCGATTCTATTTTCGATCTCGGTCTTGAGTGTGCCGGCCAAGGAAGAAATCGGCGCTATGGAATTCATGATCTCGTGGGTGAGGATCTTGACCAGGTTTTGCCAGGCTTCCATTTCTTTCTCTTCGAGCTCCGACTGGATATTCTGTAGGGACACCAATTTGAAGCGTTCTCCCCGCATCAGGAGTTCGATCACATAGACCGAGAGCTGCATGATTCCGTCGGGATGGGCGATTTTGATCAGTTCGGAACCGCCGGTGCGAAGATTTTGGATTGCCAAGTGTAGTTCTTTGTTGATGCTTTCGATCTCTCCGATGTTTTTGAGTTCGTCGATATTGAGGATGCGTTTGGCTGCGACGTTCAGGATCTGAATTTCCCCATTTTCTCCGAACGTGATCAAGCCGATGCTGAGGTGCTTAAACACGGATCTGAAATATTGGTAGTTGGCTTCCTTTTCCGCCTGATCTTCCTTGAGCTTTGCCAAAATCGCATTGAACTCGATGTGCAGGTCATCAGTCTCTGTGCCGTCAAACTTGACCGGGTAGAGCTGGGAATACTTGTCCTGCTTGATGTTGTCCAGAAATAGCCTGACTTTTTTGAAGGAGCTTTCGGAATATCGCACCAAAAAAATGATCTGAAAAACCACCAAAATAAGGAATAGGGAAATCATAAAGACTCCCCAAGCGTCGATCATGGCGTATGAAAGTAAAAACAGCGAAGCTGCTACCAGGGCAATCCTGCCCAGCAAACCAACTCTATAATCCATATTTTTCTAATCTTCGGTAAAGTGAAGCTCGGGTCAAGCCGAGTTCCTTTGCCGCTTTGGAGATATTTCCGCCGTTTTTGTCGATGGCCCGCTGGATGGTGCTGCGCTCCATGTCGTCAAGATTCAGAGTGACGGAAGTCGGGGCTTTTTCGGAGGCTGGCTTTGCCGAAAGGAAAAAGAAATCCCGTGTATCCAATTCGTCGCCTTCGGCCATGATGATTGCCCGCTCGATGGCGTGCTGAAGTTCACGGATGTTGCCTGGCCACTGATAGCGCTGAAGGAGCTCCATGGCAGCAGGCTTGAAGCCCATGAAGTTTTTTCGGTATTTCTGAGAGTAGCTTTTCAGAAAGTGATTGGCCAAAGTCGGGATGTCGTCCTGTCTTTCGCGAAGCGGTGGAAGAAAAATCTCCACAGTATTAATCCGGTAGAGCAAATCCTGACGGAACGTGTTATCCATCACCATCTCATGCACGTGCATGTTAGTGGCGCAGATCAGGCGAATGTCCACCGGAATGGCCTTGTTGGTGCCAATGCGGGTTACTTCTCGTCGCTGCAATACGGTGAGCAATTTTGATTGAAGCGGCATGGATAGGTTTCCGATTTCATCCAGAAAAAGTGTACCCTTATCCGCTATTTCAAAACGTCCCGCTCGGTCATCTTTGGCATCGGTAAAGGCCCCGCGCTTGTGTCCAAAAAGTTCGGATTCGAAAAGCGTTTCAGTAATTGCACCCATATCTACTCCGACAAAGATTTCGTCTTTGCGGTGCGAGCGATCGTGAATTGCGCGGGCGATGAGTTCCTTACCGGTTCCGTTTTCTCCCAAAATCAACACATTGGCATCTGTCTGGGCCACTTTGTCAATGATGGAAAAGATATTTTTCATCGAAGCCGAAGCACCGATGATATCTGCATAGGGCTTTTTGAGATCGGTCTGAAGCTGCTTTTGCTTTTTCTGAAGCTTGTCTACCTCGTTGTAACTTTCCTTAAGCTTGATGGCCGCAGAAAGGGTGGCAATGAGTTTCTCATTTTGCCATGGCTTGAGGATAAAATCTGTCGCGCCTTCCTTCAATGCCTGCACGGCCATTTCCACATCTCCGAAAGCCGTAATCAGAATCACGACCGCTTTAGGATCGATCTCTTTGATTTGACTCAACCAATAAAATCCTTCCTTTCCGGAAGTGGTATCCTCTCGGAAATTCATGTCCAGCAGGATCACATCAAAGCTGTTATTATTGATCAGGAAAGGAATTCTGCGCGGGTCTTTTTCAATGACTACTTCTTTGGCGTGTTTTTTCAAAAGCATTTTGGCAGCAAAGAGCAAGTCTTCGTTGTCGTCGATGATCAAAATTTTGCCTAGTGTCTGAGCTTCCATGGTCAATTGTTTGGGCTTGTAGGGGGAAAATGGTGCCAAGTACAAATAAGGTGAATAGGGGGCAATTTTCCTTTAAAAGTGTCCGTAATTGTACGAAAATATACTGTTTTCGGACATTTATGTCCGATTGGGCGAACAATTATTAATCCATACCTTTGTCTTTCACTAATTTGAAAACTCATGCAAGCTAAAAAAGGAGATGCCGTCAAAGTTCATTATACCGGAAGACTGGATGATGGAAGCGTATTTGACAGCTCGGAGTCCCGGGAACCGCTGGGCTTCACGCTGGGCGATGGTAATATGATCAAAGGATTTGATGCGGCCGTGTATGGCATGGTCATCGGAGATAAAAAAACTGTGACAATCCCTGCGGCTGAGGCTTACGGAGAGCGTCGTGACGATATGATGATTGAGGTGCCTATCAGTCAGGTTCCACCTAACATTCACCCTGAAATCGGCGTTCAGCTGGTGCTTCAGGGGGGTGGCGGACAGCCCATGCCGGTAACTGTGGTGGATGTGACAGAAGAAAAAATCGTTTTGGATGCCAACCATGAGCTGGCCGGGAAAGATTTGATTTTTGATATCGAACTTGTGACTATCAATTGAGAACTCGCAAATAGACTAAGGCCAGCTTGACTAGGCAAAGTAAAAAACAGAAAACCGATAGGGAGATCCTGTCGGTTTTTTTTGGGCTGAGGATATAAAAACTCACTTCAGCTGCTTCAATCCTTCCGGCAATGGGAATACTTTGATCACATCTTTCTCTACAAATGCAATGATTTCCTGTCCTATCACCAGATACTGAATATCTTTGGATGGAAGAGCGCCAAAATCAAAAACGGCCTGAGTAGCCAGAGAATACATTTTTAGATTTTTTCCCTCGACCCAGAAAAGGCTTTCTTTGTAAAAGCACATCCGCTGATCGATTTGGAGATTTATTTTTTTGAGAAAATTGCCCTGGTTATCGAAGATGAAAATACCGCTTTCAGGCACATTCATAAAGAGTCTGTTTTTAAATTCCCGGATCTCTGTGACCTGCAGGTTTTCTGAATCCAAAATCAGGTTTAGAGGTTGGGATTGGAGTACCAGATTTCTCAGGTAGTCCAGGCTTTTCAGAGAAAGATCAGATTCATCCCAGACCCAGATGATGTTGTTGTTGCCGAGAGTGGAAGCTTTTGGCAGCGTAATTTCATTCAGGAGAAAGCTGTTTTCGGCAATGGGATTGAGGAATCGGTCAAGAATCCTGTATTCCTGCAGGTCAGCTGAAAAGCTGAAAATGTTCACCGTCCAGGAGGCTTCCAATTGGTGGAGTCGGCCTTGTCTGGCGGGGGAGAAGAGGTTGAGTTGTTTGCCCTTTTGATCAAAAAGATAAATATCCCCTGAATTGTTGCTGGCAAAAATCTGATCCCTTGTGTCCAGTGAAACCAAATCGAGATTTTGTATGGAAATCTCAGCGACCGGCGCTTCGAATTCCAAGATTTCCTGTGAAAAAAGTGCCTTAGACAAAAATCCAAAAAATAGTATCAGGGTAAATTTCATTTCTCGAATGTCATGAGCTTGGCATCGGCACCGTCAAATTCCAGGTAAGTGTTTTGGGTAACCCACTCTCCTAAATTAAAGTAAGTGGAATTGTTGGAAACCTCAAGTTGGAGAGGGAGGTGGCGATGCCCAAAGATGTAAAAATCGTGGTGAAATCTAGACTCCACTTCTTTGCAATACTGCCAGAGCCATTCGTCCGCCCCCAAAAAATGGTTTTCATTTTTTTCGAGATTCGAAATTCGGCTATGACCGGACCATGCCTTGGCCAATTTGATCCCCATATCGGGATGAATCCATCGAAACAACCATTTGGCGAAAGGATTGGTAAATACCTTTTTCAATAACTTATAAAACTGATCTCCGGGGCCTAAGCCATCTCCGTGTCCGACAAGGATTTTTTTTCCTTCTACAGAAAGGGCAATCGGGTGGTGATAAACCGGAATTCCAAGCTCCTGTGTGAAATAGTCCTTCATCCAGAGGTCATGATTTCCGGTGAAAAACAGGATAGGGATTCCCATGTCGCGAAGTTGAGAAATCTTTGAAATAAAGGGTATAAAACCCTTTGGAATCACCTGACCATACTCAAACCAAAAGTCAAAAATATCCCCAACGAGAAAAATGGCAGCTGCTTCATCTGCAATCGAATCCAACCAGCGGACGATTCGTTTTTCCCGGATTTTACTTTCTGATGCATTAGGCGCTCCCAAGTGGAAATCAGATGCGAAATAGAGCTTTTTGCCTTTCAGCGGAAAATCCAGAGGGGAAGCTTGCATGTACTAAAGATATTGTCTTGGGACAAAAATAAGAAAGCCCCGATTGGGTCGGGGCTTTCTGGATTATTTTTCTGCGTTCTCTTCAGGAACTTCCTCTTTCGCAGGCTCTGGATCTGCATGGTCACCTTCAACTTTAGGTTCGCCAAGTATAGCTGGCACTTTGTCTTTTTTATTTGTAAATGCCTGGTAAGTAGTCTCTTTTGCAAAAGGTCTTTTTCCAATCAGTTTTTCCAAATCAGCCTGGAACAGAATTTCTTTTTCCAAAAGCTCTTTTGCAAGCACTTCCAAATGGTCTTTGTGCTCATTCAATAGAGCCAAAGTTCGGTCGTAAGCCATTTCAATCAATTTACTTACTTCCTGATCGATCATCTCAGCGGTAGCTTCTGAGTAAGGTTTGGTCATTTTGTAACCATCACTTTTACTGTCGTAGAAGGAAATGTTGCCAAGTTTGTCATTCATTCCATACACCGAAACGATGGAATAAGCCAGTTTGGTGATTCGCTCCAGATCGCTCAATGCACCTGTGGAGATCTTTCCGAAAATGATTTGCTCGGCAGCACGACCACCCAATGTCATACACATTTCGTCGATCAACTGTTCTGTCTGATAGAGGAATTGCTCTTTTGGTAGGTACTGCGCATATCCTAAAGCAGCAACACCACGGGGTACAATACTCACTTTGACCAAAGGATCTGCATGCTCCAGAAACCAACCTGCCACTGCGTGACCAGCCTCGTGATAGGCTACGATTCTCTTTTCTTCAGGAGAAATGATTTTATTTTTCTTCTCCAGACCACCGATGACCCGGTCAACCGCATCCTGAAAGTCCTGCATGTCGACAGCAGTCTTGTTTCTTCGGGCGGCGATCAAAGCAGCTTCATTACATACGTTGGCGATTTCCGCACCGGCAAATCCCGGAGTTTGGGCAGCGAGTTTTTTGGGATCGATGTCATTTCCGATTTTGATCGGAGCAAGGTGAACCTTGAAAATTGCCTCTCGTCCGACGATATCCGGCTTGTCAATGGAGATCTGACGGTCAAATCGACCCGGTCTTAGCAAAGCACTGTCGAGTACATCAGGTCGGTTGGTTGCAGCCAGGACGATTACTCCGGAATCAGTTCCGAAACCGTCCATTTCGACCAAGAGTGAGTTCAGTGTGTTTTCTCTTTCGTCGTTAGACCCCGGCATTTGGCCTTTTCCTCTGGATCTACCAATCGCATCAATCTCGTCAATGAAGATGATACACGGTGCTTTTTCTTTGGCTTGCTTAAACAAGTCACGTACTCTGGCCGCACCTACACCGACGAACATTTCGACGAAATCTGAGCCTGAAAGTGTGAAGAAAGGTACTCCAGCTTCTCCTGCTACGGCTTTGGCAAGCAACGTTTTACCGGTACCTGGAGGTCCAACGAGCAATGCTCCTTTTGGAATTTTACCTCCCAGTTTGGTGAATTTTCCGGGATTCTTAAGGAACTCAACGATTTCCTGAATTTCCTCTTTTGCTTCATCCAAACCTGCGACATTGTCAAATGTGATTTTGACTTTGTTTTCAGCATCGAAAAGCTGGGCTTTTGATTTTCCAACATTGAAAATCTGCCCACCCGGACCTGATGGTCCTGCCATTCTTCGCATCATAAACCAGAAGAAAACAAACAACAGGATCAAGAATCCGAAGCTGCCAAAGTAGCTGCTCCAGTTTTCTTCATTGGTCACAGAAGCCCCAATCCGGTTTTCTTCAGATACTTTTTCTTCCAAAGCCTGAAAATCAGTTTGAAATTTATCCGAAGTGGTCACCTGCAGTGCATAGTGTGGGCCGGTTGGATTGAAGAATGAAGAATTGGACTCCAGTTCTGTTTTATATTTTGCGTTTTGAAGTGCAGCCGGATTCAGGGTCACATCGACGCGATTCATATTCCTCACAATCACTACCTTGGAAACATCACCTGCCAAGTACATGTCTTCAAAACGCTTTTGGGTGATATCAATCACCGCACCACGCTGCTGAATCCATGTCAATCCCAAGAGTACCAAGACGGCGGCAATGATTAGCCAAAGCTGAAAATTGGGCTTTTGTGGTACTTTTGGGACAAAGTTTTTACTCTTATTTTTATCGCTCATCGCTTTTATGGAAATTCTGTAAACTTAAGGTAAAACGGCGTAACCTTTGGAAGGTTTATCCGGGATTTAATTGACCAGAGTTGTTTTGGCATCTCCCCAAAGCTCTTCCAGGCCGTAATATTCTCTCTTTTCTTTCATGAATATATGGACTACAACATTGACAAAGTCCATCAAAACCCATTCTCCGTTTGCTCTTCCTTCCACCCGCCAGGCTGGATTTTCCCCAACCTTGTGAACTTCCTCTTCGATTGACTTTGAAATAGCCTCAAGTTGGGTGTCGGAGTTGCCCGAACAGATCACAAAAAATTCGGATACCGCGTTTTTGATTTTTCTAAGATCCAAAACCAAAATTTCAGAAGCCTTTTTTTCTTCCATCCCCTTGATGATAACCTTGCTCAGCGCCTCTGCTGTCATATATTAATTTAATTTTATGCGGCGATTAAATTACCCAAAACAGCCGAACAGAAAAACAATGTATAAAATTCTTGCCAACACGATTTTTTTGGGGAAAGATGTTCTTTTCCTGCCAGAGTGTCACTCGACCAATGACAAGGCGCTCGAACTGATCCGAAGCGGACAGGCCCGTGAAGGAACCATTGTCATCTGTGCGCATCAGACACGGGGCAAGGGACAGCGGGGAAATAATTGGGAATCGGCGCCAGGGCAGAATTTAACCTTTTCTTTAGTATTGAAGCCAGGGTTTTTGGATGTTACCGAGCAATTTTTTCTGAATATGATGATCTCGAACAGCATCCGAAAATTGCTTCAGGATTACCTGCCGGATCTTCAGGTAAAGTGGCCCAATGACTTGGTGATCCCAGACAAAGGCAAAATCGGGGGGATTTTGATCGAAAACATTCTCAGTTCCAATTCCTGGGAATTTGCAGTGGTTGGAATTGGATTGAATATTAACCAGCGCCAGTTTGGTGCAGCAAAGGCGACTTCATTAGCATTGATTACCGGAGGGGAATTTGACCTTCAGGAGCTGTTTAGGTTATTGATTTCTCATATTGAGCAGGGGATTATTTCTTTGAAAAAAGGCAAGTTGGAAGAAATCTTGAGGGATTATCTCCAGCATTTGTTTCTTAAAGACCAGTGGGCAGTTTATAAGGAAAACGATACTGAATTTGAGGGAAAAATTGCTGGAGTTACCCGTGATGGAAAGCTTCAAGTGAGGCTGAGAAATGGTTTAATCCGATCATTTGACCTTAAGGAAATTTCCTTCCCAAATCTTTAAGCGGGTTTTCAATTCCCAAATTTAAGCGGTAACTTTGCGGCCATTAAAAGAGTTTAATTCTTTAACTATCAATAACATGTCAGAAATTAAATCTGAAAAATTCATTCAGTACAAAGTAAAAGACATCTCACTTGCCGAGTGGGGGAGAAAAGAAATCAGGTTGGCTGAGGCAGAAATGCCTGGTTTGATGGCTTTGAGAGCTG
>NZ_MUNY01000033.1 GCF_002002735.1 Algoriphagus sp. A40
GGCGGCTTCTCAATGTGAATATATCTTGAGATTATTTAGGAGTTAATTGGCTCTCATCCCTCACCACTTATTCAATAAATTTAATTGCTTGAAAGGTGATTTTTCAACTCGTTGCTAACATAGGAGAAATTAAGGAAATTGAGATTCTGATTTTTCGGTTTATAACCTTCGAGAAGATCTGAAAAATTTGAAATAAAGGATTTGAGTTGGGATCTTAATTTTCTTTATTCCCTTAATGTTGGAGAATTAAAAAAGCCTGGCAAAATCTAATTTGCCAGGCTTTTTGTTGGGTCAAAGTGACTCAGACTTTCATGATGTCTGCTTCCTTTTTGATGAGCAGTTCATCGAGTTTGCTGGAATATTGGTCGGTTAGCTTTTGGACCTGATCTTCTGCACGCTTTACAGCATCTTCTGGAGCACCGTCTTTTTGAAGTTTTCTCAGGGACTCATTGGTATCTTTTCTGACACTTCGGATGGAGATTTTTCCGGATTCGCATTCCTGTTTGGCATGTTTAACCAGATTGATTCGGCGCTCTTCCGTCAGAGCCGGAATCGTCAGTATGATGATTTCCCCGTTGTTTTGAGGAGCTAGTCCCAAGTCAGAATTGATAATTGCTTTTTCGATATCGGAGATCAATTTTCGTTCGAAGGGCTTGATTGCCAGAGTTCTGGCATCAGGAGTATTGACTGAAGATACCTGCTGGAGGGGTGTTGGAGAACCGTAATATTGGACCATGATTCCGTCCAACATATTTGGCATAGCCTTGCCTGCACGGATTTTCACCAATTCTGCTGCGGTGTGGTCAACCGCTTTTTGCATTAGTTCTTTTGCTTCGTCTAAGAATAACTCGATTTCTTCCATGATTTGATTCAGGATTATGCGGTGATCAATGTTCCGATTTCTTCTCCAAGTACGAGTTTGCTCAGGTTTCCGGCCTTGTTCATGTCAAAAACAATGATTGGCAGGTTGTTTTCCTGGCAAAGCGTGAAGGCTGTCATGTCCATCACGTTGAGATTTTTCTCATAGACTTCTGAGAATGAGATAGTATGGTATTTGGTGGCAGTTGGGTCTTTTTCAGGATCAGCCGTGTAGACTCCGTCGACTCGTGTTCCTTTGAGAACCACATCCGCTTCGATTTCGATCGCACGAAGAGCTGCAGTGGAGTCGGTGGTGAAATATGGGTTTCCGATTCCCGCTCCAAAAATTACGATTCTTCCTTTTTCAAGGTGTCGAATGGCTCTTCTTCGGATAAATGGTTCGCAAACACTTTCTATTTTAATTCCTGACATCAAGCGGGTATACATTCCGTTTTGCTCCAAGGCACTTTGTAAAGCCATCGCGTTAATCAAGGTGGCAAGCATGCCCATGTAGTCACCCTGGACCCGGTCGATGCCGGATTTTTCTGCCTGCACTCCCCTAAAAATATTTCCTCCTCCGATTACAATCGCTACCTCAACTCCCATGTCCTTCACTTTTTTGATTTCGGCTGCGTATTGTTGAAGGCGTGCAGGGTCGATTCCGTAGTTTTTCTCGCCCATCAAGGCTTCTCCACTGAGTTTGAGCAGTATGCGGTTGTATTTCATGTGTTTTATTATTGTTTTTCAATGGCCACCCCGATAGCTATCGGGAGAATCTCGCATGGCAGATAGTCATTCCATTTTTTGGCGTGCTCCGTCATGCTGGATTTCATCTATTGGATTTTTGATTTCTAAAGTTACTATCGGTTAGGCCCCGATTTTTATCTGGATTTATTTGTCAAAATCTGATCGAATTGACCCTGAAAAGGCGAAACAATCCGACAAATATAATTTCTTCATCTCACAATGCTAGACCAAAATCTAAAAATGGAAAATACTGAGTTAAATTAGAAATGCTAAGAAATTGATTTTATGGACTTTTGGGCTCAAAAAAGGATTTGGATCATCGGGGCCTCTTCGGGAATCGGAGAGGGCTTGGTCAAGGTTTTGGCTGAAAATGGTGCGAAATTGATTATTTCAGCAAGAAATGAATCCAAACTAATCGAGCTGAAGGCCGCTTTCCCTTTTGCGGAAATCGAGGTCTTAATTCTGGATGTTGAAAATCATTCCTCGCTTCCTGAAAAGACAGATCAGGCCTGGCAACTCTTTGAAGGGTTGGATTATGTGTTTCTGAATGCAGGAATGGCTGTTAGAGATTTGGTGGTGGACAGCAGATTGGATGTGGAGCGAAAAATCATGGACATCAACTTTTGGGGGCCGGTTTCAATTACCAAGGTTCTATTGAAGAAGAAAAATCCAGACAGCAAACTTCATTTGGTTCTCACCTCCAGCCTAAGCGGGAAATACGGAGTACCAAAACTTGCAGCGTATGCCGCCTCCAAGCATGCTATTCAGGGATACTTTGATTCTCTGAGGGTAGAGACTTTTGGTTCGGGACTTTTTATTCACATCGTAATTCCGGGATTTATCCGAACCAATATTACGGTCGCCGGGCTGAGGGGAGATGGAAGCACAAGTGGCAAAATGCAGAATGCACTTGCCGGCGGAATGGATCCTGAAGTTTGTGCATTGGGTATTTTAAGAGGACTAGAACGTGGAAAAGAAGAATTCGTAGTGGGAGGTTCGGAGCGGTATACTGTTCCTCTCAACCGATTTTTCCCAACCTTAATGAAAAGGCTTATCCGATCCAATCCACTCCAGAGAATAAAAAATATCCGAAAAACCCTATTTGGAAAATAATCGGAAAGGCTCGAACAAACAGGAAAGATTAGAATTGGATCAAAACTTGATTTTTCTCCACGCTTTGTTTGTGTGATACTTTGACGTCTTTGACTATTCCATCTCCCGGAGATTTGATGATGTTTTCCATTTTCATCGCTTCCAGGATGAGCACCACATCCCCTTTTTTGACCTCATCTCCTGGCTTCACTTTTAGATCCAGGATCAAACCAGGCATGGGGGCTTTAATGTCTTTCATGCCGCCGACTCCGTTGACACTCATTCCCATTTTTTCGAGCAAGAGATCGAAGCGGTCTTTCAATTTTAAAGTTGCCGTTTTATATCCAATCCGGATTTGAAGCGTTTTAGTCTCCCGGTCAATGGAGAGCAATTCAGCTTCCATAGATTCATTACCCCGGATTAAGTGGATTTTTCGCTCTCCTATCCACTTCAAATCCCAGGAAATCGGCTTTTGGTTTACCTTGAGGCTTTCTTCGTTTTTTTCAACCGAATGGGAGTTGTTTTGAAGGATTACTGAAAACATTCCTGCTATTTTGGGTGTGAATATACATTAAGCGGCGTAACTGCCTCGTTCTGATTTCCCAAAATATCATACAAATGCATTGGAAGCCAAAGAAAAGATGGAATACCTGCCTGAAATTTGTCAACGCAGCAGTTTTCCTTATTGTCATTTCATGTAAATCGGAAAAAATACCTTTGGAGCAAAATTCCGATCCGGTGACTTTTTCCGAGTCAGATACACTTGCTGAGGATACCGCTGCTGATCTGCTCCGGTTGATCCGAGATCGGGAGGAAAAAATCAACGCGTATCAGCCTAGTGCGAAGAGGGATTTTGATTTACTCCATACTGATTTGGATCTTTGGTTTGATTACCAAAGACAGGCTGTTATAGGAAAAGCGAAGCTAAAATTGAAGCCCTACATTAATCCGTCTAAAGAACTTGTCCTTGATGCTAAAGACTTTGAGGTCGGAAGGATCGATTTGATTGAAAAAGTAGGTCCGACCAAACTTTCTTACAGATACGACGAAAAACAACTGCTGATCTACCTGCCGAAATTGTTTACCTCCAAGGATACCGTTGAGGTGGAAATTAACTATACGGCTTTTCCTGACCGCAATTCGGGGAATGGAAGTGAAGTCATCACAGATACCAAAGGGCTGTATTTCATCGATCCATTGGATACGCTGCCCGGAAAGCCGACCATGATATGGACGCAGGGGGAGACCGAACACAACAGTAAATGGTTTCCGACGATAGATAAACCAAATGAACGCGCCACCCAATTATTTAAGCTCACGGTAGCTGATTCTTTGGTGACTATCAGTAACGGGGTTTTGGTCAAGCAAGAGCAATTGGAAAATGGATTGCGTAAGGATTACTGGGAATTGACTCTTCCCCACGCCCCTTATTTGGCTGCAATAGCAGTTGGGGATTTCGGAAAAGTTGAAGATAAGTGGGGAGATATTCCGCTTGGCTACTATGTGGAGAAGGGGTTTGAAAAAGGGGCAGCCAAGGTTTTTGAGAATACGCCTGAGATGATCGGTTTTTTTGAGGAAAAACTCGGCATGAAATTTCCATGGCCCAAGTACGATCAGATTGTGGTGAGGGACTTTGTGTCCGGAGCAATGGAGAATACCACGGCTTCGATTTTTATGGAGGATCTGAGACTGAATGAAAGAGAAGCCTTGGATTCTGAGTGGGATTATATCATTGCCCACGAGCTTTTTCACCAGTGGTTTGGAGACATGGTGACCCCCGAATCCTGGTCCAATCTCACCCTGAATGAGGGATTTGCAAACTTCAGTGAATTCCTCTGGAATGAAAACAAATACGGAAAGGACCAGGCCGGCTTAAAGTTAGTTGCGGAAATGGAGGGTTACTTTGACGAGGCAGAGACAAAGCTAGTCGATTTGATTCGCTTCGAATATGAAAATGCGGAGGATTTGTTTGATTCGCATAGCTATAATAAAGGCGGAGTAATCATCAATATGCTCAGGGAATACTTGGGAGATGAGGTGTTTTTCAAGTCCTTGAAAGAATACCTGACGACTTACGCTTTTCAGTCTGTAGAAATTCATGACCTGAGGCTTGTCTTTGAACGAGTCAGCGGGAAGGATTTGAATTGGTTTTTTAACCAATGGTTTTTAAGCAAGGGCCATCCCGAGCTTTATTTTGAAGTAGATTATTCCCAGCCGGAAAACTTATTGGTTTCTGTATACCAGGCACAGAACCTGCAAACTACTCCGCTTTACCAATTGCCAATTGAAGTAAGCTGGTATGAGAATGGAAACCGAAAATCCAAAAAGATATTTGTCACACAGGCTTTCCAACAATTTTCACTTGAAAATCAAAGACCTGTCACCCAGGTATACATAGACGAAGGAAAAAGCCTACTGGCTAGAAGGTCTCAGGAAATCAGTTCAGAGCAATTTGCGAGGCAATTTAAAGAATCAAAACTAGGAGTGGCGAGATATGAGGCATTGGATAGTTTGGTTTCCAGAGAAGCTACAGATCAGCTGCTTGAGATTTTGCCATTGGCGGTTAAGGATTCCTTTTGGTCGGTCAGAGAAAATGCCCTTGGATTTTTGCAAAACGATCCTGATTGGAAAACCCAAGTGACAGGAATGGAAGAAATTGTGTATGAGATTGCAGAAAAAGATCCGAAAAATTCTGTGAGGGCCGCAGCAATTGACCTTTTGGCGGCTTGGGATCCGGATAAATTTCAGAGCACCTTCACCCGACTGGTCAATGAGCAGTCGTATTTGGTAGCCGGATCTGCATTGATGGGCTTGGTGAAAGTTGAGGATCCTGTGAACTCTACAGTTTTTGAGCGATTTTCAGAAGAGGAAAATTTTCGGATTAATATTCCTGTCGCTGAATATTATATTTTGAATGGTGTTAGAGGAAAAGGTACTTGGTTTTTGAACCGGCTGGATAAGCTGTCAGGTGAGGGGCTCTATTTCTTTTTGGGATATTTCAGCGAGTATTTCAGCCGTTTTCCCGAGGAAGGAAAAGCTCAGGCCGTGGAAAAGTTATTGGGTTTAATGGAAAAAGATCCGAAAAATTTTCTCCGGTTGGGATCCTTTCAAGCCTTGTTGGGATTTGCTGATGATTCGGAAGTAGTGGACGAAATAAACCGTGTGGCAGCATTAGAAAAGGACCCGGAGCTCAAAACTTACTACAATTATTTCCTTGAATCCCTGAAGGAAGAAAATTAATCGGTTGATTTTTAATTCATTGAATTCAGAGTAGTGAAAAAGTTTTCAAAATCGGAAAGCATCCTTTGATACTTTGATAAAAGGCTATAATTTTGCCATCCGTTAAGGTCATAAGGGTTCAAAACTCTGGGATTTTAGCGCAGTTGGGGGAATACCAAAGCGGCCAACTGGGACGGACTGTAAATCCGTTGACTTATGTCTTCACAGGTTCGAATCCTGTTTCCCCCACATAATTGCCTGAATGCGAAATTTTTTTCTAATTTTGCAGGGCTTTAAAAAATCCGGTACGCCGGTTTATAAGCGGGAGTAGCTCAGTTGGTAGAGCGGCAGCCTTCCAAGCTGCAGGTCGCGGGTTCGAGCCTCGTCTCCCGCTCTGTGCTTACAGAGCACAATGGGTTAAGCCGACGTAGCTCAGGGGTAGAGTACTTCCTTGGTAAGGAAGGGGTCGCGGGTTCAATTCCCGCCGTTGGCTCAATTACAGAGAATTATTATCTAAACATATCTTTAAACTTAAACTGAGGATTTTCACGCATGGCAAAAGCAACCTTCGACCGTTCCAAGCCGCACGTTAACATCGGTACGATTGGACACGTAGACCATGGCAAAACAACCCTGACTGCCGCCATCACTACCGTATTGGCTAAAAAAGGTCTTTCTGAATTGAGAGATTTCTCTTCAATTGATAACGCTCCTGAAGAGAAAGAAAGAGGTATTACAATCAATACTTCTCACGTAGAATATCAGACTGAAAAGAGACACTACGCTCACGTAGATTGTCCAGGTCACGCTGACTACGTTAAAAACATGGTTACTGGTGCTGCCCAGATGGACGGTGCTATCCTTGTAGTAGCTGCTACTGACGGACCTATGCCACAGACCAGAGAGCACATCCTTTTGGCTCGTCAGGTAGGTGTACCTCAGCTTGTAGTATTCATGAACAAAGTGGACATGGTGGACGATCCTGAGCTTCTTGAGCTTGTGGAAATGGAAATCAGAGAGCTTCTTTCATTCTATGATTTTGATGGTGACAATATCCCTGTGATCGCTGGTTCTGCACTTGGTGCTTTGAACGGTGAAGAGAAGTGGGTAGAGACTATCATGCAGTTGATGGATGCGGTTGACTCCTTCATTCCAATCCCTCCACGTTTGGTTGACAAAGAATTCTTGATGCCGGTAGAAGACGTATTCTCGATCACAGGTCGTGGTACTGTAGCTACAGGTAGAATTGAAAGAGGTGTAATCAACTCAGGTGAAGCAGTTGATATCATTGGTATGGGTGCTGAAGGTCTTAAGTCTACTGTAACAGGTGTTGAGATGTTCCGTAAGATCCTTGACCGTGGTGAAGCTGGTGACAACGTTGGTCTATTGCTAAGAGGTATTGAAAAATCACAAATCAAACGTGGTATGATTATCTGTAAGCCAGGATCTGTGAAGCCACACTCGCACTTCAAGGCTGAAGTTTACGTTCTTTCAAAAGAAGAAGGTGGACGTCACACACCTTTCTTTAACAAATACAGACCTCAGTTCTACCTTAGAACTACTGACGTAACCGGCGAAATCAAACTTCCAGCAAACGTGGAAATGGTAATGCCAGGTGACAACGTAACTATCGAGGTTACTTTGTTGTCAGCAGTAGCTTTGGAGAAAGGTTTGAGATTTGCGATCCGTGAAGGTGGTCGTACAGTAGGTGCCGGTCAGGTTACCGAAATCTTAGACTAATCATACTTATTATATTTTAAACGATGCGATCCCAAATTATTTTGGGATCGCATTTGTTTCTAAAGACTTTATTCCTAATTTTGCGTTCCCATTTGCGGAGCGTTCAATCACACGGGCATAGTTCAATGGTAGAATAGCGGTCTCCAAAACCGTTGATGGGAGTTCGAATCTCTCTGCCCGTGCAGCAAGTAAGTAAACTATGAATCTTAAAAACTTTGTCCTAGAGTCATACGACGAGATGAAAAACAAGGTCACTTGGCCTAAGTTTTCATTTCTTCAAAATAGTGCCGTATTGGTGTTGGTAGCATCACTCATCTTTGCACTGTTTATCGGTGTTGTGGATTTGGGATTTGAGAACATCATGACATGGTTTTATGATTTATTCTAATTGACATTACAGAATGGCTGAACATAAGTGGTACGTACTCAGAGTAGTCGCGGGACAGGAAAAGAAAACCAAAACCTATCTGGATAATGAAATTCAGAGACAAAAAATTGGGGAGTTCATTCCTGAAGTGCTGATTCCTTCTGAGAAGGTATATGAGATGCGCAACGGCAAAAAGCGGGTTCGTGAAAGAAATTTCTTTCCCGGATACGTGCTTGTCAATGCGGATCTTTCCAATGGGGAAGCCAATCACGTAATAACGAGTATCCCGGGTGTAATCGGGTTTCTTGGATCAAACCAGGGGGGAGCTTCCAAAACCCCTGAACCATTACGGCAGTCTGAAATCAACCGTATCTTAGGTAAGGTTGAAGAGATTGATGAGTTTGCCGAGAAACACGACACGCCGTTTATAGTTGGAGAGGCCGTAAAAGTAATGGACGGTCCCTTCAGTGGATTTACCGGGACAATTGAGGAGATATTTGAGGAGAAGAAGAAACTTAATGTTATGGTTAAGATCTTCGGCCGAAATACTCCGGTAGAGTTAAACTTTATACAAGTAGAAAAACAAGACTAAGCAATGGCTAAGGAAATCACTGGTTATGTAAAACTACAAGTGAAAGGTGGCCAGGCTAACCCGTCACCTCCAGTAGGTCCTGCTCTTGGTTCCAAGGGCTTGAACATCATGGAGTTCTGTAAGCAGTTCAATGCTCGTACCCAAGAAAAAATGGGTACTGTGCTTCCTGTGCTGATTACGGTTTATTCTGACAAGTCTTTTGATTTCGTAGTAAAGACTCCTCCAGCTGCAAACATGCTGTTGGAAGCTGCGAAAATCAAAAGTGGTTCAGCAGAACCAAATAGAAAGAAGGTGGGATCTGTTACCTGGGATCAGGTAAGAGTGATCGCTGAGACGAAAATGCCTGACCTTAATGCTTTCAGAGTAGAATCTGCCATGAAAATGGTGGCTGGTACAGCACGAAGCATGGGTATCACAGTTTCTGGTAAAGCCCCTTGGGAAGTATAAATAAAAAACAATGGCTAAGTTAACAAAAAAGCAAAAAGAAGCTCTTTCTAAGTACGACGCAAGCCAAATGTACTCCCTGGAGGCAGCTTCTTCACTGGTTAAGGAAATTACCATGACCAAGTTTGATGCTTCTGTAGATGTAGACGTTCGATTGGGCGTCGATCCACGCAAAGCAGATCAAATGGTTAGAGGAGTGGTAGCACTTCCTCACGGTACAGGTAAAGACATCAAAGTATTGGTTCTTTGCACTCCTGACAAAGCAGCAGAAGCAACCGAAGCAGGTGCAGACTACGTGGGTTTGGACGATTACATTGCCAAAATCGAAGGCGGATGGACTGACGTTGACGTCATCATCACTATGCCTAACGTAATGGCGAAGGTAGGTAGGTTAGGTAGAGTATTGGGTCCTCGTGGCTTGATGCCAAATCCTAAATCAGGAACCGTTACTCTGGATGTGGCAAAAGCGGTAAGAGAAGTAAAAGCTGGTAAAATCGACTTCAAAGTTGATAAGTTTGGAATTATCCATGCCGGTGTTGGTAAAGTTTCTTTCTCACCTGAGCAAATTCAGGATAATGTGAAAGAGCTTATCGCGACTATCTCCAAGTTGAAGCCATCTTCATCTAAAGGTACATATTTCAAAAGTATTCATTTGTCGAGCACAATGTCTCCGGGTATTGCTGTAGACAAGGGTAGCATTCAAGGTATTTAATCATGACTAGAGACGAAAAGAAAGTTATAATCGACAGTCTGACTGAGAAACTTAAGGAAAACCCTTTCTTCTACATCACTGATGCTTCCGGATTCTCTGTTGCTCAAGTGAATGCATTCAGAAGAACTTGTTACGAAAAAGGAGTAGAGTACAAAGTGTACAAAAACACCCTTATCGCAAAAGCTCTTGAAAATCTGGATGCGGACTACTCCAAACTTGCGAGTGGTGCATTGAAAGGGTTCTCTGGAATTATTTTCTCTAAAGAGACTAGTAACCTTCCAGCAAAAGTATTGCTGGATTTCAGAAAGAAAATAGGTAAAAAAGAGACTAGACCAGTATTCAAAGGTGCAGGGATCGATTCAGATGTATTTCTGGGTGAAAACAACCTTGAACTGTTGTCTAACCTCAAGTCTAAGCAAGAATTGCTGGGTGATCTAATTGGATTGCTTCAGTCTCCTGCTAAAAATCTCGTATCTGCTTTGCAGTCAGGACAGAACAGCATTACTGGTGTTCTTAAGACTCTTGCTGACCGAGAAGCAAAATAATTTTATCAAATCATTCAAAAACAAATTAAATAATTAATACAATGGCAGATCTTACACAACTTGCAGAACAGTTGGTAAACTTGACTGTAAAAGAAGTAAAAGAATTGACAGACATCCTTAAGGATCAGTACGGCATCGAGCCTGCTGCAGCAAGTGCTGTAGTAGTAGCTGGTGGTGGAGCTGGTGCTGCTGAGGCTCCTGCTGAAGAGGAAAAAACTTCTTTCGACGTAATCCTTAAAGCTGCTGGTGCTTCTAAGCTTGCAGTTGTAAAACTGGTTAAAGAATTGACTGGTCTTGGATTGAAAGAAGCAAAAGATCTTGTAGACGCAGCTCCTAAAGCCCTTAAAGAAGGAATCGCTAAGGACGAAGCTGAGGCTTTGAAAAAGTCTCTTGAAGAGGCTGGTGCTGAAGTAGAGATCAAATAATTTGCTGATTTCGCACCTTTAGGTTCGGAATTAGCCCGAAGACCTGACTAAACTAGTCAGGTCTTTTCCTGTTTGTGCACAGGATGAAAATTGCACTATTTCAAGTGATAATTGTCACTTTCCGATATTATATTTCACTATAAACTATACACTACCTTGGCTATCAAGAATCAAACCGAAAGGAAAAGTTTCTCCTCCATTAAGGTGGTCAAAGACTATCCCGATTTTCTCGATATTCAGCTTCAGTCTTTCAAAGACTTTTTCCAGCTGGATACACCTGCAGAGAAGCGCCGGGCAGATGGGTTGTTCAAAGTTTTCGCTGAAAACTTCCCTATCAGTGATTCCAGAGAAAATTTCACTCTGGAATTCATCGACTATGCAGTAGATCCACCAAAGTACAGTGTGGAAGAATGCATTGACAGGGGCTTGACTTACTCTGTTCCGTTGAAAGCAAAATTGCGATTGCTTTGCCACGATGAGGACAATGAGGATTTCGAAACCATCGAGCAAGAGGTATTTCTTGGCAATTTGCCTTACATGACCGAAAAAGGGTCGTTTGTAATCAATGGTGCGGAGCGAGTAATTGTTTCCCAATTGCACCGTTCTCCGGGTGTGTTCTTTGCACAAAGCAAACATACCAACGGAACCAAGCTTTACTCCGCCAGGATTATTCCTTTCAAAGGTTCTTGGATCGAATTTGCAACTGACATCAATAATGTCATGTATGCTTACATCGACAGAAAGAAAAAATTCCCTGTTACAACGCTTTTGAGAGCAATCGGTTACGGTTCAGATAAAGACATCCTTGATCTTTTTGGTCTTTCTGAAGAAGTGGCAGCTACCAAAGCAGCTCTGAAGAAAGCTGCAGGACGTAAGCTGGCTGCAAGGGTTTTGAGAACCTGGGTAGAAGATTTCGTTGATGAGGATACAGGTGAGGTAGTTTCTATTGACAGAAATGAGGTATTGCTTGAGCGTGATACTGTTCTGACTGAAGAAGACATCGAAATGATTTTGGATTCAGGCTCCAAGTCCATCATTCTCCATAGAGAAGATGTGAACGTGGCTGATTTCTCAATCATCTATAATACCCTACAAAAAGACAACTCCAACTCTGAAAAAGAAGCAGTTGAAGTTATCTATCGCCAGCTTAGAAATACAGAAGCTCCTGATGAAGCAACAGCCCGTGAAGTAATTCAGAGCTTGTTCTTCTCTGACAAGCGTTATGATCTCGGTGAAGTAGGACGATACAGAATCAATAAAAAGCTTGGACTTAGCATCGAGCCTGAGAAAATTGTATTGACCAAAGAGGACATTATTTCCATCGTGAAATACCTTATTGGTTTGATCAACTCCAAGGCAGTTGTCGATGATATTGACCACTTGAGCAACAGAAGAGTTAGAACAGTTGGCGAGCAGTTGTATAGCCAGTTCGGAGTAGGTTTGGCAAGAATGGCCAGAACTATCCGTGAAAGAATGAACGTGCGTGACAATGAAGACTTCAAACCAGTCGATTTGATCAATGCCCGTACCCTTTCTTCCGTGATCAACTCGTTCTTCGGTACCAACCAGCTTTCTCAGTTTATGGACCAAACGAACCCTCTGGCAGAGTTGACTCACAAGAGACGACTTTCGGCTTTGGGTCCAGGAGGACTTTCAAGAGAAAGAGCCGGTTTCGAAGTTCGTGACGTACACTACACCCACTATGGCCGTCTGTGTACTATCGAAACTCCGGAAGGTCCAAACATTGGTTTGATTTCATCACTTTGTGTTCATGCTAAAGTGAACTCAATGGGCTTCCTGGAGACACCTTATAGAAAGGTGGCCAATGGCAAAGCCGGAATGAAACCTGAAGAAATTGTATTCCTTACTGCAGAAGAAGAAGACAACCATAACATCGCACAGGCAAATGCCCGTCTTGATGAAAATGGTGTTTTGTTCAACGAAAAAGTAAAAGCCAGATTTGAAGGTGACTTCCCGGTATTGGATCCGAGCGAAATTACCTATATGGACGTTGCTCCAAACCAAATCGTATCCGTAGCTGCTTCTTTGATTCCTTTCTTGGAGCACGATGATGCTAACAGAGCCTTGATGGGTTCCAACATGCAACGTCAGGCTGTTCCATTGTTGAAAGCAGAAGCTCCGATCGTTGGTACAGGTTTGGAAGCCAAAGCAGCAATCGACTCCAGAGCTTTGATTATTGCAGAAGCTAATGGTGTTGTTGAATACGTGGACGCTAAGAATATCACCATCAAATACGATCTGACTTCAGACGAACTTTTGGTGAATTTCACTAACGAATACAAAACATACGATCTGATCAAATTCAGAAGAACTAACCAGGATACTACAATCAACCTGACACCTTTGGTGCTTAAGGGAGAGAAAGTATACAAAGGACAGGTTCTCGTAGAAGGTTATTCCACCAACAACGGTGAGCTGGCTTTGGGTAAAAACCTGAAAGTGGCTTACATGCCTTGGCAGGGATATAACTTCGAAGATGCGATCGTAATTTCTGAGCGAGTAGTTCGTGAGGATATCTTTACTTCGATCCACGTGGAAGAATTCCAGTTGGAAGTTCGAGACACCAAACGTGGTGAGGAAGAACTTACCTCTGAAATTCCAAACGTATCCGAGGAGGCTGTGAAGCACTTGGACGAGGATGGAATTATCCGTATCGGTGCCGAAGTAAAAGAAGGCGACATCATCATCGGTAAAATCACTCCTAAAGGTGAAACTGATCCGACTCCAGAAGAGAAGCTCTTGAGAGCAATCTTTGGTGACAAAGCTGGTGATGTAAAAGATGCTTCTTTGAAAGCTTCTCCATCTTTGAACGGTGTCGTGATCGAAACCAAGCTTTTCTCTAGACCTAAAAAGGATAAGGACAACAGAGCCAAGTCTAAAGCTGAAGTTGAAAAATTGAAAGGCAAATATTCTAAGGATCTCCTTGGAATCAGAGCCCGGATGATCAACAAATTGGTGACTATCTTGGATGGCAAAACTTCTCTTGGAGTGCGTCATAAATTTGGAGATGAAATCATCACCAAAGGCACTAAGTTCAATCTGAAGAATATTGAAAATAACCTTTTCCCTGCTAAGAACCCTTACAGAGACGAGTCTAACTACAATGTGCCTGAGGAAGCAAACCTGATTTCAGACATCATTTTGGATGACTGGACTGAGGATGCACACACTAATTCACTGATTGTGAAATTGGTGAAAAACTACACCAATTCCAGAAATGAGATTTCCGGTTTGTTCAAGCGTGACAGATTTACACTTGAGGTAGGGGATGAATTGCCAGCTGGAATCGTGAAGCTAGCCAAAGTTTACATCGCCAAGAAGCGTAAGCTGAAGGTGGGTGATAAGATGGCGGGTCGTCACGGTAACAAAGGTATCGTAGCCCGTATCGTAAGAGACGAGGATATGCCATTCTTGGAAGATGGAACTCCAATGGACATCGTGTTGAACCCACTTGGGGTACCTTCCCGAATGAACATCGGACAGATTTTCGAGACAGTTTTGGCATGGGCAGGTCAGAAAATGGGTAAAAAATTCGCAACGCCAATTTTTGACGGAGCTACTTTGGAAGAAGTCTCTGCTGAATTGGAGACTGCGGGAGTTCCACCTTATGGAAGAACATACCTGTACGATGGTCTTTCAGGAAACAAGTTTGACCAGCCTGTCACAGTGGGTGTTGCCTACATGTTGAAACTTGGTCACTTGGTGGATGACAAAATGCACGCACGTTCAATTGGTCCATACTCACTCATTACCCAGCAGCCGTTGGGTGGTAAGGCGCAGTTCGGTGGTCAGCGTTTTGGAGAAATGGAAGTATGGGCACTCGAAGCATTCGGTGCATCCCACGTACTTCAGGAAATCCTAACGGTGAAGTCTGATGACGTAATCGGTAGAGCAAAAGCTTACGAAGCAATTGTGAAGGGTGAAAACCTTCCTAAGCCTAACATCCCTGAATCATTCAATGTATTGGTTCATGAATTGAGAGGTTTGGCTCTTGAAATTACACTGGATTAATTAGGCTCATAGGGCGAGCAATCGCCCTTAACATATCTCAAAAAATTATGTCGTTTAGAAAAAATAAAAAACTCAACAACGATTTTTCCAGAGTTACCATCAGCTTGGCCTCTCCAGAATCAATTCTGGACAGTTCAAATGGTGAGGTAACACAGCCAGAGACCATCAACTACAGAACCTACAAGCCAGAAATGGGTGGTTTGTTCTGTGAGAGAATCTTTGGTCCGGTAAAAGACTGGGAATGTCATTGTGGTAAGTACAAGCGCATCAGATATAAAGGAATCATCTGCGACCGTTGCGGGGTAGAAGTGACTGAGAAAAAAGTACGTCGTGAGCGTATGGGCCACATTGAATTGGTGGTGCCTGTTGCACACATCTGGTACTTTAAGTCACTTCCAAACAAAATCGGTTACCTACTGGGTCTTCCTACCAAGAAATTGGACCAGATTGTTTACTACGAGCGATATGTGGTAGTACAGGCTGGCATTAAGGCTGAAGAAGGTGTGCAATACCTCGACTTCTTAACAGAAGACGAATACTTGGACATCATGGACAAGCTACCAAAGGAAAATCATGCCTTGGATGATGCTGATCCAAACAAATTCATCGCCAAAATGGGTGCTGAAGCTTTGGAAATGTTGTTGGCAAGATTGGATCTCGATGATCTTTCTTACTCACTTCGTCACCAGGCAGCTACAGATACTTCCCAGCAGCGAAAGGCGGAAGCTTTGAAGCGCCTGAAAGTGGTAGAAGCATTCCGTGATGCAAGAACCCGCATCGAAAACCGTCCTGAGTGGATGGTCGTTCGTATGGTTCCTGTTATTCCACCGGAATTGCGTCCATTAGTTCCTTTGGATGGCGGTCGTTTTGCGACTTCTGATTTGAATGACCTTTATAGAAGAGTGATCATCAGAAATAACCGTCTAAAGCGTTTGATCGATATCAAAGCTCCTGAGGTGATTTTGAGAAACGAGAAGAGAATGTTGCAGGAAGCTGTGGATTCACTTTTTGATAACTCCAGAAAAGTAAATGCGGTAAGATCCGATGGAAACCGCGCTCTGAAGTCCCTTTCTGACATGTTGAAAGGTAAGCAGGGTCGTTTCCGTCAAAACTTGCTCGGTAAGCGTGTGGATTACTCCGGTCGATCTGTAATCGTCGTAGGTCCAGAGCTGAAACTGCACGAGTGTGGTCTTCCTAAAAATATGGCGGCTGAGCTTTTCAAACCTTTTATCATCAGAAAACTGATCGAAAGAGGAATTGTAAAGACCGTAAAATCTGCCAAGAAAATCGTGGATCGTAAAGATCCTGTGGTTTGGGATATTTTGGAAAACGTATTGAAAGGACACCCTGTTCTTTTGAACCGTGCCCCAACTCTTCACAGATTGGGTATCCAGGCTTTCCAGCCAAAATTGATCGAAGGAAAAGCTATTCAGCTTCATCCATTGGTATGTACTGCATTCAACGCCGATTTTGACGGTGACCAGATGGCAGTTCACGTTCCGCTTGGACATGAGGCAATTTTGGAGGCTTCCACTTTGATGCTTTCTGCTCACAATATCCTGAACCCAGCCAACGGTGCACCGATCACGGTACCATCTCAAGACATGGTTTTGGGTCTATATTATGTGACCAAAGGCAAAAAATCCACTCCTGAAGAAATCGTTGCCGGTGAAGGCATGACTTTCTACAGCACGGAGGAAGTGATTATTGCATTGAATGAAGGCAAAATCTCCAAGCACGCGAACATCAAGTGTAAGGTGAAAGTGAAAAACGCCGAGGGCGAAATCAAAGATCAGATCATTGAAACTGTGGCAGGTCGTTTGATTTTCAACCAATTCGTTCCTGAAGAAGTTGGGTATGTTAACGAGCTTTTGACCAAGAAAAAACTTCAGCAGATTATTGCTGAGGTAGTTAAAGTTTGTGGAATTGCCCGTACAGCTCAATTCTTGGATGATATCAAGCATCTTGGATTCCAAATGGCCTACCAAGGCGGTTTGTCAATGGGTCTGAACGATGTAATTATTCCGGAACAAAAGGAACCAATGATTGCCAAGGCCAAAGAGGAAGTTGAGCAAGTTTGGAACAACTACCTTATGGGTCTGATCACTGATAACGAACGATACAACCAAGTAATCGATATCTGGACTCGTACCAACTCTCATTTGACGAATAATCTGATGAAGCAGATGGAGGACGATAAGCAAGGATTCAATGCCATCTACATGATGATGCACTCCGGAGCCCGAGGTTCAAGAGAGCAGATCCGTCAGTTGGGTGGTATGAGAGGTCTGATGGCTAAGCCTCAGAAAAACCTTCAAGGTTCTGTGGGTGAAATCATCGAAAACCCAATCCTTTCCAACTTCAAAGAAGGTTTGGACGTATTGGAGTACTTTATTTCTACGCACGGTGCACGTAAAGGTCTTGCCGATACTGCATTGAAAACTGCCGATGCGGGTTATTTGACCCGACGTCTGGTAGACGTTGCTCAGGATATGATCATCACCGAAGAGGATTGTGGTACTTTGAGAGGTCTGGTAGTTCAGCCACTGAAAGACAACGACGAAATCGTTGAGCCACTCTCTGAAAGAATTTTGGGTCGTGTTTCTGTTCATGATGTTTATGATCCGCTTACTGATCAATTGATCATTCCTGCTGGATTAGAAATCGGTGACGAAGTAGCGAAGCTTGTTGACGAATCTGCTATCGAAGAGGTAGAAATCAGATCCGTATTGACTTGCGAAACCAGAAGAGGTGTTTGCGCCAAATGTTATGGAAGAAACCTTGCTACAGGTAATATGGTCCAGGCAGGTGAATCTGTCGGTGTTATTGCTGCCCAATCCATCGGTGAGCCAGGTACTCAGCTTACTTTGAGAACATTCCACGTAGGTGGTACGGCTTCCAACATGGCGGTTGATGCCTCAATCCCAGCCAAATTTGACGGGGTGATTGAATTCGAGGAAGAATTGAGATTCATTGAAACAACCAATAAAGATGGTGAGGCGATCACTATTGTAATGGGCCGTTCTGGTGAAATCAAAATCAACGAAGCGAAGACCGGAAAAACCTTGGTTTCCAACCACGTACCTTACGGTTCTTTGTTGAACGTGAAGGATGGTCAGAAAATCACCAAAGGTCAGTCTCTTTGTACTTGGGATCCTTATAATGCGGTTATTCTTTCTGAGTTCGACGGACTTGTTGAATTTGAAGCGGTCGTAGAAGGCATCACTTACAAAGAAGTTGCTGATGATCAGACTGGTTTCCGTGAGAAAGTTATCATCGAAACAAAGGATAGAACCAAGAACCCTGCGATCGTCATCAATTATGGTGGCGAAACCAAATCATATAACATTCCGGTAGGTGCTCACCTTGCTGTAGAAGCAGGCGAAAAAGTGAAATCCGGTCAAATCTTGGTGAAAATCCCAAGATCAGTCGGCAAGACACGTGACATCACCGGTGGTCTTCCAAGAGTAACTGAATTGTTCGAAGCTCGTAACCCATCCAATCCGGCTGTAGTTTCTGAGATCGACGGTGTGGTAACTTATGGTGGCATCAAGCGTGGTAACAGAGAAATCATCATCGAATCCAAGGATGGTGTGATTAAGAAATACATGGTATCTCTTTCCAAGCACATCCTGGTTCAGGAAAATGATTTCATCCGTGCCGGTGAGCCATTGTCTGACGGAGCAATTACTCCAAACGACATCCTTTCTATCAAAGGACCTACTGCGGTTCAAGAATACTTGGTAAATGAAATCCAGGAAGTTTACAGACTTCAGGGTGTGAAAATCAACGATAAGCACATCGAGGTAATCGTATCTCAAATGATGCAGAAAGTTGAAATTCTTGATGCCGGTGATACTGGATTCCTTCAAAACCAAGTCGTGGACAAGTGGGCATTCCGCGAAGAAAACGACAACATTCTGGACAAGAAAGTGGTCATGGATGCCGGTGATTCTTCAACCTTGAAGCCAGGTATGATCATTTCTGCAAGAAGATTGAGAGATGAAAATTCCAGCTTGAAGCGTAAGGATTTGAAACTTGTTCAGGTGAGAGACGCTGAGACTGCGGTTTCTGCTCCAACCTTGCAGGGTATCACCGCTGCTTCTTTGGGTACTGAAAGCTTTATTTCTGCTGCCTCATTCCAGGAAACTACCAAGGTGCTTTCCGAAGCTGCCATCAGAGGTAAGCGTGATGAATTGTTGGGATTGAAAGAAAACGTAATCGTGGGTCACTTGATCCCAGCTGGTACCGGACAGAGAAGATTGCAAAATCTTATCATTGGTTCACAGGAAGAATACGATAAGCTTTCTGAAAATATGGAAAGAACATCTTCCAGAAGATCCAGCGAAGCAATCCTTTAATCCTATCTGATTTAAAAATAAAAGGCCTGTATGTCGTGTACAGGCCTTTTTTTAATCCAAAAAATATGGAAGACAACAAAAGACCAGATCAGCAGATCAATGTGGAGCTTTCTGAAGAAGTTGCAGAGGGCATTTATTCCAATCTTGCCATGATCGCTCATTCCAACTCGGAGTTTGTGATAGATTTCATTCGCTTGATGCCTGGAGTGCCCAAGGCAAAAGTAAAATCCAGAATCATTGTGACTCCTGATCATGCCAAAAGATTGCTAGCGGCATTGAAGGATAATATTGAAAAATATGAAGCAGCCTATGGGAAAATCAACCAAGGTGGCGGTGCTCCTACCTTCCCGATTTCCTTCGGGACACCCGGCGAAGCGTAACAAAAATATAACTGCTTAATTTTGTTACTCTTATTACTTTCTTTACCTTTGCAGTCCAAAATTTAACAGTTTACAGGAAAACTAAATTTTATCAGTTAATGCCTACTATTCAACAGCTAGTAAGAAAAGGTAGAAATACACTGGAAATCAAATCAAAGTCTAGGGCTTTGGACGCATGTCCTCAGCGTAGAGGTGTTTGTACCAGAGTATACACTACGACCCCTAAAAAACCTAACTCCGCGATGAGAAAGGTGGCCAGGGTGAGATTGACAAACGGAAAAGAAGTGAACGCTTACATTCCGGGTGAAGGTCACAATCTACAGGAACACTCGATCGTATTGATCAGAGGTGGTCGTGTAAAGGATCTTCCAGGTGTAAGATACCACATCATCCGAGGTGCACTTGATACTGCAGGAGTAAAAGACCGTAAGCAAGGTCGCTCCAAGTATGGTGCTAAAAGACCGAAAGCAGGTAAAGGTGCTCCAGCAGCTCCAACCAAAGGCGCTCCGGCAAAGAAGAAAAAATAAAATTTTAGAAAAGAAATGAGAAAAGCGAAACCAAAGAAGAGATATATTCTTCCTGATCCAAAGTTCAATGATACTTTGGTCACCAAGTTTGTAAACTGTCTAATGTTCGACGGGAAGAAGAGTATTGCTTACAACATTTTCTACGATGCAGTAGCAAAGGTGGAAACTAAAGTAGGCGAGAATGGTCTTGAAGTTTGGAAAAAAGCGCTAAACAATATTTCTCCATCCGTTGAGGTGAAGAGTCGTAGAGTTGGTGGTGCTACATTCCAGGTTCCCATGGAAGTCAGACCTGAAAGAAAAATTTCACTTGGTATCAAGTGGATGATCAATTATGCTCGCAAGAGAGGTGAGAAGACCATGATGGACCGTTTGGCAGGTGAAATCATCGCAGCAGCAAAAGGCGAAGGAGCCGCTGTTAAGAAAAAAGATGATACGCACAGAATGGCCGAAGCGAACAAAGCATTCTCCCACTTTAGATTTTAATTAGGATGGCAAGAGATTTAAAATATACCAGAAACATTGGTATTGCAGCCCACATCGATGCGGGTAAGACTACTACTACTGAGCGTATTCTTTACTACTCAGGAGTTAGTCACAAGATCGGTGAGGTTCATGATGGTGCTGCTACCATGGACTGGATGGCGCAGGAGCAGGAAAGAGGTATTACCATTACTTCTGCTGCTACTACCGTATTTTGGAACTACCGAGATAATAAGTATAACGTCAATATCATCGATACTCCGGGACACGTTGACTTTACTGTTGAAGTTAACCGTTCCCTTCGTATCCTGGATGGTCTGGTTTTCCTGTTTAGTGCTGTGGACGGTGTAGAGCCACAGTCTGAGACCAACTGGAGATTGGCTGACAATTATAAGGTAGCCCGAATCGGATTCGTCAACAAAATGGACCGTTCTGGTGCCAACTTTTTGGAAGTATGTAAGCAAGTAAAGGAAATGCTTGGATCCCATGCGGTTCCATTGCAGCTTCCGATCGGAGCTGAGGAAAAATTCCAGGGTGTAGTTGATTTGATCAACAACCGAGGAATGGTCTGGAATGAGGAGGATAAAGGAATGACCTACAAAGTCATCCCTATCCCTGAGGACATGAAAGAAGAAGTTGCTGAGTACAGAGAGTATTTGCTCGAAGCTGTTGCTGAGTACGATGAGTCTTTGATGGAGAAATTCTTCGATGATCCAAACTCAATCACTGAAGCTGAGATCTTGAAAGCGCTTAGAGCCGCAACTATCGACATGAAAATTGTACCGATGGTATGTGGATCTTCTTTCAAAAACAAAGGAGTTCAGACCATGCTTGATCTGGTGATGGAATTACTTCCTTCTCCTTTGGACAAAGAAGCAATCTTCGCTACCAGTATTGATACTGAAGAAGAGGTTGCGATCAACCCTGACGAAAAAGAACCATTCACTGGATTGGCATTCAAAATCGCCACTGACCCGTTTGTAGGTCGACTTTGTTTTGTAAGAGCTTATTCAGGTATTCTTGAATCAGGTTCTTATGTTTACAATAGCCGTTCTGGCAACAAGGAGCGTATCTCCCGAGTTTTCCAAATGCACGCCAACAAGCAAAACCAAATCGAAAGATTGGTTGCTGGTGACATCGGAGCAGTAGTAGGATTCAAAGACATCAAAACAGGTGATACCCTTTGCGATGAAAAACGTAAGGTAGTTCTTGAGTCAATGGTGTTCCCTGAGCCTGTTATCGGTTATGCAATTGAGCCTAAAACTCAAGCTGACGTAGATAAGCTCGGTATGGCAATCGCCAAATTGATCGAAGAAGATCCAACTCTTCAGGTGAATACTGATCAGGAAACTGGCCAGACCATCTTGAGAGGTATGGGCGAACTTCACCTTGAAATTATCATTGACCGTCTGAAGAGAGAATTTAAGGTTGAAATCAACCAAGGTGCTCCTCAGGTTGCTTACAAAGAAGCGTTGTTTGGCTCAGTTGAGCACAAAGAAGTTTACAAGAAGCAGACAGGTGGTAAAGGTAAATTTGCCGATATCGTATTCGAATTGGGTCCAAAAGATCCAGATCCGGAAACCGGCGAAATCAAACCAGGGCTTGACTTTGTGAATGGCATCGTAGGTGGTGTTATTCCTAAGGAATTCATTGCTCCGGTTCAGAAAGGTTTCCAAGAGGCTATGAAGAATGGTCCTTTGGCTGGATATCCAATCGAGGCCATGAAAGTAAGATTGTTCCACGGTTCATACCATGACGTCGATTCAGATGCCCTTTCTTTCGAATTGGCAGCGAGAATCGGTTTCAAAGATGCAGCTAAGAAATGTAAGCCTCAGCTGTTGGAGCCGATCATGGCAGTTGACGTTGTGACACCGGATGAATATACAGGTCCTATTACAGGTGACTTGAACAGAAGAAGAGGTTTGATGAAAGGAATGGATACCAAAGGTACTTCTACCGTAGTCAAAGCAAATGTTCCTTTGTCTGAGTTGTTCGGGTATGTGACTGATTTGAGAACAATCACCTCTGGTAGAGCGACAGCGTCTTTGACCTTCTCTCACTATGAGCCTGTTCCTAACAACATAGCTGAAGCGGTAATTGCTAAAGTAAAAGGTGAAAAATCCTAATCTTCAAGAAAATGAACCAGAAAATTAGAATAAAACTTAAATCATACGATCACAGCCTGGTGGATAAGTCATCAGAGAAGATCGTGAAGGCTGTTAAAGCCACTGGCGCGGTAGTAGTTGGACCTATTCCTTTGCCTACCAAGAAGGAGAAATTCACAGTGTTGAAATCCCCTCACGTTAACAAAAAAGCCAGAGATCAGTATCAACTGTGTACTTACAAAAGACTCGTTGATATCTACTCCAATTCCTCCAAGACAGTGGATGCTTTGATGAAAATCGAGCTTCCTAGTGGAGTTGACGTAGAAATCAAAGTCTGACGGTACCTGGAATCCGAACTTCGAAAGGCCTGCATTACCTGCAGGTCTTTTGTTTTTTTAGCAATTTTAAAATTTTCACTGGCTGGGCTGATTCAAATAAGTTCCTGACCAAATCAAATTTTTCCTAATTGTTTGAAAATATTAGAGTTGGGATTTGTTGCCAAATATTATTTCAGTAACTTTGCAGTCCTTAAAAAGGGCCCAAGTGTGTAATCTCTTGTGGATTATCAAATTATCTTATTCAAGATGTCTGGTATTATAGGAAAAAAAGTAGGAATGACTAGCATTTTCAGTGCCGATGGGCGTAACGTCGCATGCACGCTAATAGAAGCTGGTCCTTGCGTAGTGACGCAAGTAAAAAACGTTGAAACAGACGGGTACAACGCAGTGCAGTTGGCATTCGGTGAGCGCAAGGAGAAAAACACTCCAAAGCCTCTGATCGGTCATTTTAAAAAGGCCGGTACCACGCCAAAGCAGAAAGTTGTTGAATTCCGTGACTTCAGGGTCGAGTTTGAAGGCCAAGTGGAGCTCGGAAAGACGGTGGTTGCCGGAGAGGTTTTCGTAGAAGGTGACTTCGTCGATGCCATCGGCACTTCAAAAGGTAAAGGCTTCCAGGGTGTTGTGAAGCGTCATGGTTTTGCAGGTGTGGGTGGACAAACTCACGGTCAGCATAACAGAGGTAGACACCCGGGTTCCATCGGTGCATGTTCTTGGCCATCCAGAGTATTCAAAGGCATGAGAATGGCCGGAAGAACTGGTGGTGACAGAGTAAAAGTGATCAACCTGAGAGTGTTGAAAGTCTATCCTGAGCAAAACCTGTTGTTGGTTTCTGGTTCAGTGCCTGGCCCAAAAAACTCTTTCGTAATTATTGAGAAATAAGCCATGGAATTAGCAGTAATCAATCATAAAGGACAAGATACAGGTAGAAAGGTGACTCTTTCTGACGAAATCTTCGCTATCGAACCAAACGATAACGCAATCTACCTGGATGTGAAGCAGTACCTGGCCAATCAGAGACAGGGAACTCACAAATCAAAAGAAAGAAACGAAGTAGCAGGTTCTACCAAAAAGATCAAAAAGCAAAAAGGTACCGGTGGTGCACGTGCTGGATCTTTGAAGGCTCCTAACTTCCGTGGTGGTGGTAGAGTATTCGGCCCTAGGCCAAGAGATTACTCTTTCAAACTCAATAAAAAAGTAAAGCAGTTGGCGCGTAAGTCTGCACTTTCTTACAAAGTGATAGAAAACAGCCTCTTGGTTTTGGAAGATCTTTCTTTTGAAGCTCCAAAGACCAAAAACTACATCGCATTGTTGAATGGACTTTCTCTTTCTGACAAGAAGACCCTATTGGTACTTCCTGAAGAAAACAAGAACGTGTTCCTTTCTAGCAGAAACCTGCCAAAAGCGAAAGTGGTAACTGTAAATGATGTAAATACTTACCAACTCCTCAATGCTGACCAATTGGTACTGTGCGAAGGATCTGTAAGTAAGTTGGAAACCATTTTATCGAAATAAGACAATGGATATTCTAAAGCAGCCTTTGATTACAGAAAAAATTTCTGCTGGAAATGAAAGAGGAGTCTACGGTTTTATCGTGGAAAAGACCGCTGACAAAATCCAGATCAGAAATGCTGTAGAGAAAACCTACGGCGTAAAAGTGGTGTCAGTACGTACGATACGTTATGCTGCAAAGCACAAGACCCGCTACACCAAGAATAAGATCGTATCAGGCTTCACAAATGCTTTCAAAAAAGCAATCGTGCAGGTAGCTGATGGTGAGGTAATTGATTTTTACGGAGAAATTTAATTGAATCAATATCATGGCAATTAAAAAGTTGAAGCCTGTAACTCCAGGGACAAGATTCAGAGTGGCACCTGCTTTTGACGAAATCACAGCGTCAAAGCCAGAAAAATCACTTCTTGCTCCATTGAAGAAATCAGGCGGAAGAAATAATACAGGCAAAATGACCGCTCGCTATATCGGTGGTGGTCACAAGAGAAGACTCAGAATTGTAGACTTCAAGAGAAATAAGTTTGGCGTACCTGCGACAGTGAAAGCTATCGAGTACGATCCAAACAGAACTGCACGTCTTGCCCTACTATATTACGCAGATGGTGCAAAGGCCTATATTATCGCCCCGGAAGGTTTGTCAGTAGGACAGACAGTGATTTCCGGTGAGCAAGTTGCTCCAGAAGTGGGCAACGCCATGCCAATGGCCAACATCCCAATGGGTACTATTGTACACAATGTGGAGCTGAAGCCAGGAAATGGTGGAGCCATGGCAAGAAGTGCCGGTGGATATGCACAGATTGTAGCTCGTGATCAGCGATATGTAACTGTTAAGCTGCCTTCTGGCGAAATGAGACTCGTTTTGGGAACTTGTATGGCTACAGTAGGTACTGTTTCCAACGGTGACCACATGAACGTGGTGTTAGGTAAAGCTGGTCGTAAAAGATGGCTTGGAGTAAGACCTCGTACAAGAGGTGTAGCCATGAACCCAGTTGATCACCCTATGGGTGGTGGTGAAGGCCGTTCTTCAGGTGGACATCCTAGATCTCGCAAAGGTCTTCTTTCTAAAGGAAAGAAAACCAGATCACCTAAGAAGTATTCAAACAAGTTCATCATCAGCAAAAGATCTAAATAATTATGGCACGTTCATTAAAAAAAGGTCCTTATATCGAGCACCATCTGGTGAAGAAAGTAGATGTCATGAACGAGTCAGGCAAGAAATCTGTCATCAAGACTTGGTCAAGAAGATCTATGATTTCTCCGGATTTCGTAGGCCATACCTTCGCAGTGCATAACGGTAACAAGTTTATCCCGGTGTTTGTCACTGACAACATGGTAGGTCACAAGCTGGGTGAATTTGCTCCTACTAGAAACTTCCGTGGCCACATTGCTAAAAAAGATAAAGGAAAGAGATAATCATGGAAGCAGTAGCAAGATTAAAAAACGTTCCTACATCCCCGCGCAAAATGCGCCTTGTGGCTGACCTCGTGAGAGGTAAGCGAGTAGGATTGGCACTTAGCATATTGAAATTCACTCCTAACCATGGAGCGATGAAACTGGAGAAACTTCTCCTTTCTGCGGTAGCCAACTGGCAGGCAAAAAACCCTGACGCAAAACTTGAGGAAGCTGATCTGTACGTTAAAACCATCATGGTGGACGAAGGCAGATCACTCAAGAGATTGAGACCTGCTCCTCAGGGACGCGGTCACAGAATCCGCAAAAGATCCAATCATGTAACCCTCGTTGTTGATGCTTTCATCGCAGGAGACGTTACCGCTGATGTAGTAGTAACTAACGAAAAGGCAAATTAACAAAGACTATGGGACAAAAGATTAACCCAATAGGATTTAGACTTGGTGTAGTCAAAGGCTGGGATTCCAACTGGTATGGTGGGAAAGACTTTGCTGAAAAACTATACGAAGATCAGCAGATCCGTAAATATGTCCTTGCCAGAATCCCTAAAGGAGGTATTGCCAAAGTGATCATCGAGCGTACGCTTAAGAGAATCACCTTGACTATCCATACCGCCCGTCCGGGTGTAGTAATTGGTAAAGGCGGAGCCGAAGTAGACAAGCTGAAAGAAGAGCTTAAGAAGATCACCAACAAAGATATTCAAATCAATATCTTCGAAATTAAGCGTCCTGAACTGGATGCCAAATTGGTGGGTGAGTCTATCGCACAGCAGCTTCAGGCTAGAATTTCCTTCAGAAGAGCAATGAAACAAGCCATTGCAGCATCCATGCGAGTGGGAGCAGAAGGAATCAAAGTTAAACTTTCTGGTCGTCTGGGTGGTGCCGAAATGGCCCGTTCAGAAATGTACAAAGAGGGAAGAATTCCTCTTCACACCTTAAGAGCCGACATCGATTACGCACTTTCCGAAGCACTTACCGTGTACGGAATCATCGGAATCAAAGTATGGATCTTCAAAGGTGAAGTGTACGGAAAAAGAGATCTGTCTCCGAACCAAGGTGCAGCGAATGAGCCAAAAGGCCAGCGTACTCCTAACCCAAAAGGTGGTCGTAACGAAAGAGATAACGGTCCAAGACGCAGAAATAAGAAATAACTATTTTCACCGAATAAGTGAGAAATCATGTTACAGCCGAAAAGAACGAAATTTAGGAAAATGCACAAGGGCCGTGTCAAAGGCCTTGCTACAAGAGGAGCAGAACTCTCTTTTGGCAACTTTGGCATCAAATCCCTTGAGCCAGGATGGATTACTTCTCGCCAGATCGAGGCAGCACGTATTGCCATGACAAGAGCTATGAAGAGAGAAGGTCAGGTTTGGATCAGGATTTTCCCTGACAAGCCGATCACCAAAAAGCCCGCAGAGGTTCGTATGGGTAAGGGTAAAGGTGCTCCAGAATACTGGGTAGCTGTTATCAAACCAGGTACAATCCTTTTCGAAGCTACAGGCGTGAGCCTGGAGATTGCTCAGGATGCGTTGAGACTTGCGCAGCAGAAGCTACCCGTAAGTACCAGATTTGTTGTTCGTAGAGATTACGCTGAATAGTCAGAACTATGAAAAATACAGAAATCAGATCACTTTCCGTAAGTGAGATCGCAGAGCGAGTTGTCGCAGAGCAGGAGAATCTAAGCAAACTGAAGTTTGCCCACTCGATTTCTCCAATAGAGAATCCTAACAGAATCAGAGAAGCCAAGCGTCTGGTCGCAAGATTGAAGACTGCATTAGCTTCCAAATAACTAGCTAACAGAAAAGAAAATGGCTACGATTGAGAGAAATCTTCGCAAAGAGAGAATTGGTAAAGTCGTAAGCAACAAAATGGACAAATCTGTGACTGTGGCTGTGGAACGTAAAGTGAAGCACCCTATCTACGGTAAGTTTGTTGCTAAAACTACCAAATTTATGGTTCATGACGAGAACAATGAATGTCACCCAGGCGACTTGGTGAAAATCAGCGAAACTCGTCCGCTGAGCAAGAACAAGCGTTGGAGATTAGTTGAAATTATTGAAAGGGCTAAGTAATCATGATACAGCAAGAATCCAGACTAGGCGTTGCAGATAACTCAGGTGCTAAAGAAGTACTCGTTATCCGCGTATTGGGAGGAACTGGCAAGCGTTACGCTTCGATCGGTGATAAAGTAGTCGTTACTGTAAAGTCGGCTCTATCTTCCAGCAACATGAAAAAAGGCACCGTTTCCAAAGCGGTAATCGTTAGAACCAAAAAGGAAATCCGTCGCAAAGACGGTTCTTACATCCGATTTGAAGACAACGCTGCTGTGTTGTTGAACAACAACGACGAGCCAAGAGGCACACGTATCTTCGGACCAGTGGCCAGAGAGCTTAGAGAAAAGCAGTTCATGAAAATCATTTCATTGGCCCCTGAAGTACTCTAATCATGGAAAGAAAGACTAAAAAGCAGCAAAAGCTGCATATCAAAACCGGAGACACTGTAAAGGTGATCTCAGGTGATGACAAAGGAAAAACAGGGAAGGTACTTTCTGTAGATACTGAAAAAAGCAGAGCATACGTAGAAGGGATCAACATGATCACCAAGCACGTGAAGCCAACTGCGGCTAAGCCTCAGGGCGGTATCGAAAAGAAAGAGGCAGCTCTGCATATCAGTAACCTGATGCTTGTAGATCCTAAAACTGGTGAAGCCACCAGAACAGGCCGCAAAGCAGGTGAAAACGGTAAACTAGTGAGATATTCTAAGAAAACCGGGGAGGTGATCAATGGCTAATCCAAGAATAAAAGTAAAGTACCTGAACGATATCGTTCCGGCTTTGAAAGAGAAATTCCAGTATTCTTCTGTAATGCAGGTACCTCAATTGACCAAAATCGTCCTTAACAAAGGCATCGGCGCAGCAGTAGCTGACAAGAAATTGGTTGACCAGGGAGTGGAAGAGCTTTCATTGATCACTGGCCAAAAGGCTGTGGCTACCAAGTCAAAGATCGCCGTTTCCAACTTTAAGTTGAGAGAAGGTATGCCAATTGGTGCCAAAGTTACTTTGAGAGGCGAGAAAATGTATGAGTTTTTGGACCGTCTGATGACAGTTGCTTTGCCACGTGTACGTGACTTCAAAGGTATTTCTGACAAAGGATTTGACGGAAGAGGAAATTATACCTTGGGCGTCACTGAGCAGATCATTTTCCCTGAAATCTCTATCGAAAAGGTAAACAGAATCTCTGGAATGGACATCACCTTCGTGACTTCTGCCAAGACAGATGAGGAAAGCTATGCTTTGTTGAAAGCTTTCGGAATGCCTTTCGCTAACAAAAATAAAGAAGAATAATCATGGCAAAAGAATCCATCAAAGCTCGTGAGAGAAAAAGAGAGCATCTGGTAGCCAAGTATGCAAAGAAGAGAGCTGAGCTGAAAGCTGCCGGTGACTACGAAGCACTTGACAAATTGCCAAAAAATGCTTCCCCGGTAAGACTTCACAATCGTTGCAAGCTGACCGGTCGTCCAAAAGGCTACATGAGAAAGTTTGGTATCAACAGGGTAACTTTCAGAGAAATGGCCTCAGCAGGCAAGATCCCTGGAGTTACAAAGTCCAGCTGGTAAAATAACGACAGTAGTTTTTATTCTAAAAATCAATTCGTAACTTTGCACGCCCAAAACGGGTGGAGCTAGACTATAAATACCATGACTGATCCAATAGCTGATTATCTGACTAGGTTGAGAAACGCCATCAAGGCTTCTCACCGAATCGTTGAGATACCTGCTTCTAACATCAAGAAGGAGATTACAAAAGTATTGCACGAAAAAGGGTACATCCAAAACTATAAGTTTGAGCAAAGTGGTCCTCAAGGGACTATTAAAATCGCTTTGAAGTTTAACCCTACTACCAAGCAGAACGCAATTGTAAGCCTTGAAAGAGTTAGTACTCCAGGTTTGAGAAAATATGCCAAGCACGATGAGCTCCCAAGAGTCATCAACGGCCTGGGCATAGCAATCGTATCCACCTCCAAAGGTGTGATGACTGACAAAGAAGCCCGTACCGAAGGTATCGGTGGCGAAGTACTTTGCTACGTTTATTAATTTACTATCATGTCTAGAATAGGTAAAAAAGCAATAAATATACCCGGCGGTGTTACTGTAGACGTGTCAGCTCATGGAACTGTCACTGTTAAAGGTCCAAAGGGTACCCTGACTCAGGATGTGAATCCCGATATTCAGGTGAAAGTGGAAGGCAACGATATCGTTGTTTCCAGACCTACTGAATCCAAAAGACATAAATCTTTGCACGGACTTTATAGATCATTGATCAACAATATGGTGATCGGTGTGTCTACAGGTTACAAGAAAGATTTGGAATTGGTCGGTGTAGGTTATAAGGCTTCCAATCAGGGCCAGGTACTTGAGCTTAGCTTAGGTTACTCTCACAGTATTTTTATGGCGTTGCCAAGTGAAATCTCTCTTAAGACAGAGACTCCAAAAGGTAAAAACCCATTGATTACTTTGGAAGGTATTGACAAAGAGTTGATCGGACAAGTAGCTGCTAAGATCAAATCCCTTCGTAAGGTTGAACCATACAAAGGAAAAGGTGTGCGCTTCGTTGGTGAACAAGTTAGACGTAAGGCTGGTAAAACTGCCGGTAAAAAATAATAGGTTATGGCATTTAATAAGAATTCCAGAAGACTTAGAATCAAGCAGGGTATCCGAAGAAAGATCTCCGGTACCGATTCCAGACCTCGTTTGTCAGTATTCAAGAGCAATACAGGCATCTATGCGCAATTGGTGGACGACCTTAAAGGTCAGACATTGGCACAGGCTTCTTCCAAAGAACTTGGTGCTAAAGCCAATACCAAGATAGAAGTATCCAAAGAAGTAGGTAAAAAACTTGCCGAAAGAGCCATCGCAAATGGCGTTTCTGAAGTAGTATTCGACAGAAACGGCTACTTGTATCATGGTAATGTAAAAGCTTTGGCTGACGGCGCCAGAGAAGGGGGCCTTAAATTCTAATCGTTATGTCTCAAGTAAGAAGAAAACCCATCAGGGCTACAGATACAGAATTAAAAGAAAAAGTTGTTGCTATCAACCGAGTAGCCAAAGTGGTAAAAGGCGGTAGAAGATTCTCTTTCTCAGCAATCGTAGTAGTAGGTGATGGCCAGGGTGTTGTAGGTTATGGTTTGGGTA
Organism: Algoriphagus sp. A40; assembly: GCF_002002735.1. Taxonomy (GTDB): domain Bacteria; phylum Bacteroidota; class Bacteroidia; order Cytophagales; family Cyclobacteriaceae; genus Algoriphagus. The sequence goes on from NZ_MUNY01000033.1 coordinate 31,074, forward strand.
AAGCCAACGAGGTAACTGATGCAATCACCAAGGGCATCGAGGACGCAAAAAAGAACCTGGTAAAAGTACCGGTTTTGAAAGGCACTATTCCTCATGAGCAAATTGGTAAATTCGGTGGCGGACTTGTTTTGATCAAGCCAGCTGCAGCAGGTACCGGTGTTATTGCAGGTGGTGCAATGAGAGCAGTTTTGGAAAGTGCAGGCGTTACCGACGTTTTGGCTAAATCCAAAGGTTCCTCTAACCCGCACAACGTGGTGAAAGCTACCATCGATGCATTGACTCAATTAAGAGATGCAATCGCTGTATCACAGCAGCGTGGTGTGAAAATGGCTAAAGTCTTTAACGGATAATAATCATGGCGAAGATCAAGATCACACAGGTAAAAAGTACGATCGACAGACCAAAAGATCAAAAAGCAACAATCACTGCTTTGGGTTTGGGTCGTATCAGCAAATCCGTAGTAGTGGAAAATACACCTCAGATTGCTGGAATGGTAAATAAAGTGAATCACCTTGTAAAAGTGGAGGTAGCTTAATTATGAAACTAAATACATTAACTCCGTCCGAAGGATCAACCAAAAACCGCAAAAGAATTGGTCGTGGTACCGGTTCTGGTAGAGGTGGGACTTCAACAAGAGGTCATAAGGGAGCGAAATCCCGTTCTGGATACAAATCTAAAATCGGTTTTGAAGGTGGTCAGATGCCACTTCAAAGAAGGGTTCCAAAATTTGGCTTCAAATCCTTTAATAAGGTTGAGTTCAAACCAGTAAATTTGGATACCTTGCAGGCCCTTTCCGAGCAGTACAATCTTACAGTGATCGACATGGAAGCTTTGGTTTCTCATGGAATCGCCTCTAAGAATGACAAAATCAAGATCCTCGGTGGTGGTGAACTGACAGCCAAATTAGACGTGACTGCCCATCAGTTTTCTGCTTCAGCAGTTGAAGCAATCGAAAAACTTGGCGGTACTGTAAACAAGATTTAAGTAAATGAAAAAGTTTATTTCGACAGTTAAGAATATCTTCTCAATCGAAGATCTGAGAGTTAGAATCCTGAATACAATCGGATTCCTCATCATCTTCAGATTAGGTTCATTCATCGTTCTTCCTGGTGTAGATCCATCCAAGTTGGGTGGCACTCCCGAAGGGATTTTCGGATTGATTGACACCTTTCTTGGAGGAGCATTTAGCAATGCCTCCATCTTCGGTCTGGGGATAATGCCTTATATCTCTGCTTCCATCGTGCTGCAGCTGTTGACTGTCGGAGTACCCTACTTTCAAAAAATGCAAAAGGAGGGTGAATCCGGAAGAAAGCGAATCAACCAGATTACCCGAGTACTGACCATTGCGATCACTGTAGCCCAAGGTATTGGTTACGTCACAGCAACCATCCTTCCAACCGGTGCAGTAATGGTTAGTACCTCTCTTTTCATGTTTAGCTCTTTGGTTTTGCTTTCAGCCGGAACGATGTTCTGTATGTGGCTGGGAGAAAAGATCACTGAAAAAGGTATCGGAAACGGTATCTCCATGCTGATCATGATTGGGATTATTTCCAGATTCCCTGGCGCACTTATCGCCGAAGGTTTGGAAAAAGGCTCCTCCGGAATGTTGCTTTTGATTATTGAAGCTGGGGTGTTGTTTTTTGTAGTCGTAGGAGTTATTGCTCTGACAGAAGCTACAAGAAGAATTCCGGTTCAGTATGCTAAGCAGGTAGTAGGCGGTAAAGTATATGGCGGTCAGCGTCAGTACATTCCTATCAAAGTGAATGCTTCCGGTGTAATGCCAATTATCTTTGCTCAGTCCTTGATGTTTGTGCCAGCGTTGATCGCACAGATTTGGGCAGGTGAAAGTGACATTGCAAACTATATCGGCACTACATTCAGCGATTTCACTTCTTGGCAGTACAATCTGTTGTTTGCCTCGTTGATCATCATCTTCACATTCTTCTACACCGCGATTACCGTTAACCCGGAGCAAATTGCTGAAGACATGAAGCGTAACGGTGGATTTGTTCCAGGCATTAAGCCAGGTGCTCCTACCTCAGAGTTTATTGATGGCATTATCTCCAAAATCACATTACCTGGATCTGTTTTACTGGCAGCAGTAGCAATCCTTCCTGCTTTGGCTATCATAGCCGGTGTAGGTGGTGAGTTTGCTCAATTCTATGGTGGAACTTCCCTCTTGATTATGGTGGGTGTGATCATGGATACCTTGAGACAAATCGAAAGTTACTTGTTGATGAGACATTACGAGGGAATGATGAAAAGCGGTAATATGAAGAATAACCCTTCTAATTACCAGGTTGCCTAATATGATTCAATACAAGACTTCGGAAGAAGTTCAGTTGATAAAAAAAAGTGCTGATATTCTTGGCAAAGCTCACGGAGAAGTAGCCAAGCATATTAAAGAAGGGGTAAAGACCTCTTTTCTTGACAAGATTGCTGAAGAGTTTATAAGGGATCACCATGGAGTACCTTCATTTAAAGGTTACAATGGCTTCCCGTCTTCACTTTGTATTTCAGTGAATGAAGTTGTTGTTCACGGTTTTCCAAGTGATTATGAATTGAAAGATGGCGATATAATCTCAGTAGATTGTGGAGTCTTTCACCAAGGTTTTCATAGCGATTCCGCTTATACGTATCCTATCGGTGAGGTTTCCCCTTCTGTTATTGCATTATTAAAAGCCACTCGAGATTCGCTCTATTTAGGAATTGAGCAAGCTGTAGCTGGAAATCGAATCGGCGACATCGGTCATGCCATCCAAAAGTTTGTTGAAGCAAAAGGCTACACGGTAGTCAGAGAGCTTGTCGGACATGGTTTGGGCAAAAAACTGCATGAAGCCCCTGAGGTTCCCAATTATGGAAAAAAAGGAAGTGGTGTCCCGCTCAAGGCGGGTATGGTGATTGCAATTGAGCCAATGATCAATCTGGGTACGCGAAACATCGTACAGGAGCGAGATGGGTGGACTATCCGAACTGCAGATCGGAAACCTTCAGCTCACTATGAGCATACGGTTGCAATATTTGAGAATAAAACTGAGGTTTTGACGACCCATAAATACATAGAAGAGAGCTTTAAATTCTAATATGGCCAAACAGACATCAATCGAGCAAGACGGAACCATTACTGAAGCGTTGTCAAACGCGATGTTTAAAGTGGAACTGGAAAATGGACATCAGTTGATTGCGCATATTTCCGGTAAGATGAGGATGAATTATATCAAAATCCTTCCCGGAGATAAGGTCAAGCTGGAATTATCTCCCTATGATTTGACAAAAGGCAGAATAGTATATCGATATAAATAGACTGACATGAAAGTAAAGGCATCTATTAAAAAGAGAAGTGTTGACTGCAAGCTAATCCGCAGAAAAGGAGTATTGTTTGTGATCAATAAGAAAAATCCTAAGTATAAACAAAGACAAGGTTAATCATGGCTAGAATTGCAGGTGTAGACATACCAGACAATAAGCGCGGCGAAATCGGACTTACCTACATCTTCGGAATAGGAAGAAGTGCCGCCAAAGCGATCCTGAGCAAAGCCGGTATCTCTTTCGACAAAAAGGCCGGAGAGTGGAATGACGAAGAATCTACCGCTATCCGTAACATCATCGCTGAAGAATTCAGAACCGAAGGTGTACTGAAGTCAGAGATCCAATTGAACATCAAGCGTCTGATGGATATCGGATGTTACAGAGGTTTGAGACACAGAAAAGGACTTCCTGTACGTGGTCAAGGCACTAAAAACAACGCCAGAACAAGGAAGGGTAAGAGAAAAACTGTTGCTAACAAAAAGAAGGCAACTAAATAAAACCTGATTTAGATTATGGCTCAGAAAAGAAACGATAAAGCAAAAGGTAAAAAAAGAGTAGTAAAGGTAGAAGCTGTAGGTCAGGCACACATCAGAGCCTCCTTCAACAATATCATCATCTCTATTACCAATAATGCAGGTCAAGTGATCTCTTGGGCTTCTGCCGGTAAAATGGGCTTCAGAGGTTCTAAGAAAAATACTCCTTACGCTGCTCAAATGGCCGCCCAAAACTGCGGTCAGGTAGCTTACGACTTAGGTTTGAGAAAAATCGAAGTATTCGTAAAAGGTCCAGGCGCTGGTCGTGAATCCGCGATCAGAACATTGCAAAACGTAGGATTGGATGTGACCACGATTATCGACGTGACTCCAATGCCGCACAACGGTTGTCGTCCTCCTAAGCGTAGAAGAGTTTAATTTTAAAAAGCTAACAGAATGGCAAGATATACAGGTCCTAAAGCTAAAATCTCCAGAAAATTTGGAGAAGCAATTGAAGGGCATAGCAAGGCACTTCAGAAGAAAAACTACCCTCCCGGCATGCACGGTCGCGGTAGAAGAAAGAAGCAGTCCGAATATGCAGTTCAGCTGTCTGAGAAGCAAAAAGCAAAATACATCTACGGCGTGTTGGAAAGACAATTCGCTAAAATGTTTGACATCGCTTCCAGAAAGTCCGGTATCACTGGTGAAAACCTCCTTCAGCTTCTTGAAGCTCGTTTGGACAACACCGTGTACAGACTGGGAATTTCTCCAACGCGCCGTGGCGCAAGACAGCTTGTTTCGCACAAGCACGTCTTGGTAAACGGTGAAGTGGTTAACATTCCATCTTATACTTTGAAGCCGGGTGATGTAGTTTCCGTAAGAGAGCGTTCTAAGTCTCTGGAAGCAATCACCAGCAGCCTGGCAGGCAAAGCAGCAAACAGATATCCTTGGTTAGAGTGGGATAATGCTTCTTTGACAGGCAAATTCGTCAGTGTTCCTGGCAGAGATGATATTCCGGAGAATATCAAGGAGCAGCTCATTGTCGAACTTTACTCTAAGTAATTTTACTATTTTCAGCTAAAAACCAGAACGAGATATATGTCCATACTAGCATTTCAAATGCCCGAGAAAGTGGTGATGGAAAAAGCCGATGACTTTCATGGCTTGTTCACTTTCAAACCACTCGAAAAAGGCTATGGAGTTACCATCGGTAACGCCCTGAGAAGAATATTGCTTTCTTCTTTGGAAGGATACGCCATCACTTCTATCAAAATCCCGGGAGTGGTTCACGAATTCTCAACCATCGAGGGCGTAGTAGAAGACGTGACTGATATCATTTTGAACCTGAAGCAGGTGAGATTCAAGAAAGTGCACGAAGCATTTGACGGAAAAATCACTGTCGAAATCAAAAATCAGTCTGTTTTCACCGCAGGGGACATTGCTAAGTTCACTTCTTCCTTCGAAATCCTCAACCCAGAGTTGATCATCTGTCACATCGACGAGACCAAAAACTTTGAAATTGAGATCACGATCGAAAAAGGAAGAGGTTATCTACCAGCTGAAGAATCCAAACCAAAAGAGCAGGTTTTTGGGCAAATCGCAATCGACGCGATCTTCACACCAATTAAAAATGTGAAGTACAGCGTAGAAAACACCCGGGTAGAGCAGAAGACTGACTTCGAAAAACTGATTCTTGAGGTTTCCACAGATGGTTCTATCCATCCTGAGAAAGCCCTTCAGGAATCTGCAAAGATTTTGATCCAGCACTTCATGCTATTCTCTGACCAGACCATGGTCCTTGATTCTACCGGTGTAGCCGAGCCAGAGCCTATCGATGAGGAATTCCTTCACATGCGTAAGCTTCTCAAGACCTCTTTGAGCGACCTCGACCTTTCTGTTCGTGCGTTCAACTGTCTGAAAGCTGCTGATGTGAGAACTCTTGGAGATCTTGCCAGACTTGAGATTTCAGATATGATGAAATTCAGAAACTTCGGTAAGAAGTCTTTGGCTGAACTTGAGCAGCTGATCCAGGAGAAAGGTCTGACCTTTGGGATGGACATTTCTAAGTACAAACTTGACGAAGAATAATATAAAATGAGACACGGTAAGAAATTTAACCACCTAGGAAGAACTGCCCCGCACAGGAAGGCAATGCTTTCTAACATGGCAACTTCCCTGATTCTTCACAAGCGTATTTCAACTACGCTTGCCAAGGCTAAAGAATTGAAGAAGTTTGTTGAGCCTCTGGTGACCAGAGCAAAAGAAGATTCTACACACAACAGACGTATCGCTTTTTCTTACCTGAAAAGTAAAGATGCCATCAAGGCGCTTTTCGGTGAGGTAATCGAAAAAGTAGGTACTCGTCCGGGAGGATATACCAGAATTATCAAAACTGGCTTCCGTCTGGGTGACAACGCTGAAATGTGTATCATCGAGCTGGTAGATTACAATGAATTGATGCTGAAAGATGCTAAGCCTGCCAAAAAGACCACCAGAAGATCCCGTAGAGGAACTGCTGTGGCCAAAGCAGACGCACCTGCGGCTACTTCTGCACCTGCTGCTGAAGCCAAAACTGAAGCGCCTAGCGCTCCTGAAGCTTCTGCCGAAAGCGATAACGAAGAAAAATAATTTGAATAGCACTTCAAATATTAAAAGGATTGGACGCCCGTTCAATCCTTTTTTTATACCCATACCTCTTATCCTCCTTCCCAAGAATTGGTTAACTTTGCGCAACTTTCAAAAAAATGATTAAACAGAAAGCAACACTTCTTCTGGCTGACGGGACAGTATTTCATGGTTCCCTCATTGGTAAACCCGGTACAAACGGTGGTGAAATATGTTTTAACACCGGGATGACCGGTTATCAGGAAATCTACACCGACCCTTCCTATACCGGACAAATCGTTGTCAATACCACTTCCCACATCGGAAACTATGGAGTCCATCCTGACGAAATCGAATCTGACCATCCTTGTATCGCAGGGATCGTAGTCAATAGTTTCTCGGACGTTTATTCCCGACTGGATGCATCCGGTTCATTGCAGGACTACCTTGCTAATTATGGAATTACCGGAATAGCAGACTTAGACACCCGAATGCTGGTCAGACATCTGAGATCCAAAGGCGCAATGAATGCCATCATCAGTTCCGAGTTTGAAGGTGACTTGGATGGTTTGAAAGCTGAACTGGCAAAAGTCCCGGATATGAACGGACTCGAGCTTTCCTCCACTGTCTGCACACAGGAACCTTATTTTGTCGGTGATGAAAATTCTGAGATTAAAGTGGCTTGTTTGGATTTTGGGATTAAGAAAAATATCCTTAGAAATCTGGTCTCAAGAGGGGCGTATTGTAAGGTTTACCCTGCCAAGACCAAACTTGCTGAAATGGAATCCTGGGCTCCAAATGCCTATTTCCTTTCGAATGGACCTGGTGATCCTGCCGTAATGGAATATGCTGTGGATACCGTGAAAGAAATTCTTGAAACAGGGAAACCGGTATTTGGAATTTGCTTGGGACATCAGCTTCTTGCCGAAGCAGTAGGTATTAAAACCTACAAAATGCACCACGGTCACAGAGGCTTGAACCATCCGATCAAAAATCTTTTGACAGGCAAGAGCGAAATCACTTCCCAGAATCACGGCTTCAACGTGGTACGCGAGGATGCTGAGAAAAATTCTGAAGTCGAAATCACCCATGTCCATCTGAATGACAGCACCGTGGCAGGAATCCGATTGAAAAACAAGCCTGCCTTCTCGGTTCAATATCACCCGGAATCCTCCCCGGGTCCTCACGATTCCCGTTACCTTTTTGACGAGTTTATCGCACTCATTAACCAAAACTAATTTTCATAAACCTTTTAAAACTATGACGTTGATCCAATCAATTCATGCAAGACAAATCCTCGATTCCCGAGGTAACCCAACCGTTGAAGTAGATGTAGTCACCGAAAACGGTGCATTTGGCCGTGCAGCTGTACCTAGTGGAGCTTCTACCGGTGTCAATGAAGCAGTCGAACTCCGTGACGGAGACAAAAGCAAATATTTGGGAAAAGGCGTTCTGAAAGCCGTTTCTAATGTAAATGACATTATCGCACCTGAACTGGTTGGGATGGATGTTTTTGAGCAAAACACCATTGACCAGATCATGATCGAACTGGATGGTACTTCGACCAAAAGCAAACTTGGCGCTAACGCGATCCTTGGGGTTTCCTTGGCTGTTGCGAAAGCTGCAGCGATGGAGTCCGGACAGCCGCTTTACCGCTACATCGGCGGTGTGAATGCAAACACACTTCCTGTGCCGATGCTGAACATCATCAACGGTGGTTCCCACTCTGATGCTCCTATCGCTTTCCAGGAATTCATGGTTCGTCCAGTAGGTGCACCAAGCTTCTCCGAAGCCATCAGAATGGGTGCTGAGATTTTTCACAACCTGAAGAAAATTCTTCATGACAAAGGCTTGAATACCTCTGTTGGTGATGAGGGTGGATTTGCTCCAAACTTCTCAGGAGGAACTGAAGAGGCTTTGGGTTGTATCTTGGAAGCTATCGCAAAAGCTGGCTATAAAGTCAAAGATGATGTAACCATCGCATTGGATTGTGCAGCTTCAGAGTTTTACAAGGACGGAAAATACGACTACTCCAAGTTTGAAGGCCCAACTGGCAAAATCAGATCAAGCGAAGAGCAAGTGGCTTATTTGGCAGAACTAGCCAGCAAGTATCCTATCGACTCCATCGAAGATGGATGTGCTGAGGAGGATTGGGCTGGTTGGGCATTGCTTACTGCCAAAATCGGTGACAAAGTTCAATTGGTAGGTGACGATTTATTCGTGACCAACGTGAAATTCCTCAAAAGAGGTATTGAGGAGAAATCCGCTAATTCTATCCTGGTGAAAGTAAACCAAATCGGAACACTGACTGAAACCTTGAATGCAATCAGCATGGCTCACAAGGCAGGTTTTACAGCAGTAATGTCTCACAGATCCGGTGAAACTGAAGATTCTACCATCGCTGATCTGGCTGTCGCTACCAACTGCGGACAGATCAAAACCGGTTCAGCTTCCCGATCTGACCGTATGGCCAAATACAATCAGTTGCTCAGAATCGAGGAGCAATTGGGAGAATCAGCAGTTTTCAAGGGTAGATTGAAATAATTTCGAATCGAAATTACTAAATGGACAGCCTGCATCAGTGGGCTGTCTTTTTTTTGCACCATTTTTGTACCTTGATGCCTGTAATTCAAATCAGGTATGAAAAAACTTCTTAAGTACAGCGGCAATTTTTATGTACTGGCCATCTTGTTTTTTCTATTTTGGATGCTTTTCATTGACTCCAACAACTTGATTAACCATTTCCGTCTGAGTCAAAAGTTGAACCAGCTGGAGGACCAGAAGGAGTTTTATCTGGAGAAAAAAGGAAAGATTACCGCAGAACGCGCAGAATTGATGAGCAATCCTGAACTCCTGGAGAAGTTTGCCCGTGAGAGGTACTTAATGAAGAAGCAAACCGAAGACTTGTATGTCATTGTCGAGAAATAACCTCCTGATCATTGCCCTTTTAGGGTTTTTTTTCATCTCCGGGCAATCTTTTGCACAGCGGGAAATCTATTCAGATTCCATCCCTTTTAAAGACCGGTTGTATTTCGGAGGAAACCTGGGGCTTCAGTTCGGTACAGTCACTTTGGTGGATGTGTCTCCCTTGGTTGGAGTGATGATCACGCCAAGATTATCAGGTGGAGTAGGAGCTACTTTTCAATATTACGATGACAGCAGGTATCAGGGAGCAGAGGGGACGTCCTATGGAGGAAGGCTCTTTAGCAGATTCAATGTGCTGCCCAATGTTTTCCTGCATGCCGAATACGAGTCAATCAATTGGGAGACCTATGATTATTTTGTCGAAGATTTCAGAAGAACCTGGTCAAATGCCTTGTTTTTAGGAGCGGGTTACTTTGCTCCATTTGGTTCAAGAGGAGGCGCCAATTTTACCTTTTTGTACAACGTCCTCCATGACAATCAAAATTCCTATTACGCTGAACCTTATGTGATTCGGATCGGTTTTGTGATGTGATCTTTCCACCCTCTTCGAAGCATGGATTCTTTAATCAAAAAATTACATAAAGCGCATCAGGAATGCACTGAATGCCCCTCTCCGAAAGTAATCCAACAATTTTTTGAGGATTTATTGGGTTTGTTGTTTCCGGAATATTCGGTTCAAAGCATCCGGGAGGAGGAAGATGTCAAATCTAAAATGGAAAATCTCCTCGTTCAGTTGACGACAATTCTTTCCCGTAATATCCACCTGCATTCCGGAGATGGGGAAAAGATTGCGAAGCAATTTTTCGGTGAGCTTGAGGCCGTTTTTGATTGGTTAAATCAGGATGTCGATGCGATGTATGAGGGTGATCCTGCAGCCAAATCACGGACTGAAATTTTGCGAAGCTATCCGGGATTTTATGCCATTTCGGCTTATAGAATTGCCCATCTATTACACCGCTTGGGAGTCAAATTGATTCCAAGGATGATTACTGAATACGCACATAGCCGAACGGGAGTGGATATTCACCCAGGAGCCAAAATCGGCCAATATTTCTGCATTGATCACGGTACCGGAGTGGTAATTGGCGAGACTACCATCATCGGAAATCATGTGAAAATCTACCAAGGTGTTACCCTTGGTGCTTTGAGTGTAGAAAAAGCCGATGCTGATATCAAACGGCATCCGACCATTGAGGAAAATGTGGTCATCTATGCGGGAGCTACCATTTTGGGAGGAAAGACCATCATAGGAAAAAACAGTGTAATCGGTGGAAATGTCTGGTTAACTAAATCAGTCCTTCCGGGTTCCAAAGTCTATTACCAAACCCAAATGCACCACGAGGAAGGTACGGTGACAGATCTTTATGTTTTCAAAAACGACTTTGATGCGACTCTTTGAACTGATAGGCAATACTCCGTTGGTGGAGCTCGAACACATTCCGCTAAATCCCAAGGTTCGGATCCTCTGCAAAATGGAAGGTCAAAATCCCGGAGGCAGTGTGAAAGACCGTGCGGCTTACAATATGATCCGATCTGCTTTGGACAGGGGTGACATCAAAGTTGGGGATAAACTGATTGAGGCCACAAGTGGAAACACAGGGATCGCCTTGGCTATGGTGGCAAAAGTCCTCGGCTTGGACATGACCCTGATCATGCCGGACAACTCCACCAAGGAGCGCGTACTCTCCATGGAAGCTTATGGTGCCAAAGTCATCTTGACTCCCGCAGCCAAAACCATAGAATATTCCCGTGTCTTGGCGGAAAAGATGAGTGACGAAGAAGGGTTTTATATGCTCAATCAGTTCGCAAATCCGGACAATTATATGGCTCACTACTATACGACCGGTCCGGAAATCTGGAAAGATACCAAGGGGAAAATCACCCATTTTGTTTCGGCAATGGGGACCACGGGTACGATCATGGGGGTTTCCCGGTTTTTGAAGCAAGTCAACCCTGACATCCAAATCGTCGGTACCCAACCTACGGATGGATCAAGTATTCCTGGTATCCGGCGCTGGTCACCGGAGTTTTTGCCTGAGATTTTTGAACCTAGCCGGGTGGATCGAGTCATCGATGTCAGTCAGCAGCAGGCAACAGAGATGACCCGCCGCATGGCCAAGGAAGAAGGAATCCTTGCCGGAATGAGCAGCGGAGGAGCCTTGCATGCCGCGATTGAATTATCCAAAGAACTCGAAGAAGGCCTAATCGTCTGTATCACCTGCGATCGCGGAGATCGATATTTGAGTTCGGATTTGTTCGGATAATCTGGTTTAAAATGACTTGGGCTAAAGCCCCCTTATTAATCATTCACTTTTTCAGGAATGGGCTAAAGCCACATTCCTATTCATAGATAGGCCAATTCATGTAGATGAATTGCCTCCAGCTTTAGCTGGAGGTTGAAAAAATCAGAAGAGAATTTCGGGGCTTTAGCCCAATTCCTCAAAAAAACCTCTTCATCTTTTCCAAACCCATTTTCACCACATACTCCGCATCCATCGCATAATAGGTCGGGTTGAAAAGCTCTAGGGAAAGAATAATGGGTTTGCCCTTTGACTTCAGGGTATCGGCAAGTTCCTGCAAAGGAGCTCCACCGTCACCGGGGAATACCCGATCCTTGTCCTGCTGCTCGGTTCTTGGAATCTCCTTCGGAAAATCATTCATGTGGAAGATGTCGATCGCATGGCCGTCGAGCATCTTCATTCCTTCAAAGCCGGAACCTCCGCGGAACAGATGATACACGTCGGCGAGGATTTTGGCGTCTTTGTCATCCGCGGCGGCGGCCACAGCCATAGCTTGCCCAAGATGAAAGAAGGATGGAAAAGCTCCCCAAAACTCCAATTGGGGCATCACTCCTGTCTTTCTTCCGAGATCTAAAAGGTTTTTATATCGCTCTCCGGCTTTTAGCAAATCAATCGGGGCTTCCGTTCCGATAGCAGGGGCGGCTACTCTCGGGCAACCCAAGTCGGCGAGGATTCCCATTTCCTTTTCCATCTGCGCAAATCCGGTCTTGCTTTTTTCGTCATCCTGAGCCATCCAAGTGGGGAAGCCGATGCAGTCAAAAAACTCGATTCCGGCATCAGATGCTAGTTTTTTTAGGGATGCCACCGTTTTTCCTTCTTTCAGGTAGGCTTCGATCTCCATCATCCAGGGCTCAAATCCGTTATAGCCCGTTTTGGCACAGAGTTCAATGATCTGGGGAAGGCTGAGCTTTTGTCCCCGGATGGTGCTGGTATTGAGAGAGAATTTAAATGAGCTTTCTTTTTTCTCCGGCGATTGCCCAAAAACAGGTGCTGTTGAAATAGCCAAGGGGGAAAGTGCAAGGGTTTTTAAAAGGGTTCTGCGGGTAGTCATAGGTTTTGAGTTAAACTGAATCTTTCCATTTATAGAAGAACTTTACCGTTTATACATATTTTGAATTAATATAACTTGAAAGCGTTTTCAATCGTATTTTACAGGATGCAAAAAATAATATTTTTTCTTTTCACCACATCCATTTATATAAGCAATTCATTTGCCCAGGTGGCTGGTGATAATTTGGCTTACCTTCCTGAATACAAAGAACAGCTTCCTTATTTCCAGGAATTGATCACAGGAGGACAATATGCGGAACCTTCGAGGCTGATCCAAGGAGATCCTTATTTTGCTTCAAGACAATTTGAAAAAGGAACGTTAAGCATCAATGGGATCAGCTATCCGGAAGTGCCCTTGCTTTATGATTGCTATCTGGATCAATTGGTGACTTTTCATCCTGTTTTCAATCAGAAAATCCTGATAAAACCTGAAAAAATAGATGGATTTGCACTTTCCAATGGAGACAGGTTTCGGTTTTTGATTGGTAATTCCACTTATCTGAGACATCATAACGGGATTTATCAGATTCTGGGAGAAGGCCAATATACTGCGCTTGCAAAGCGATACAAAACCACAAAGCAGACTCGGGAAATGTCTCAGTTTGATGAATTGTATGTCGAAAAGAGTGATTTTTTCCTTTGGAAAGACGGGGTTTTTAATCAGGTGAGTAAAGGAAACCAAGCCATAGAACTACTTGGTCTCAATCCAAAAGAGACGAAAAAGAAGCTTCGCGAAAATGGGTTGAATTTCAAACAGAATCCGGAAAATTTCCTTCGGTATTTGGTGTCAAAATCCTCTGAAAAGTAAATTGCCTATGAATATTTTTACCCGGGGAATTCTTCTTATCCTTTGTCTGGTTTCCGGTCTGTCGTATGCCCAACAGACTCCCAACCGGATTTCCGGGTTTTACCCCGGAGTCCCTTTTGAGCGGTTTATGGAGAAAATCGAAGAGGAAACGACCTATCGATTTTTTTTCAAAGAATCAGACATAAAGGATCTCACAGTCAATCTTCAGGCAAACAATGATAAGCTGGAGGATGTCCTGAGTCAGATTTTTCTTCCTACTGATCTGAAATTTTCGATTTCTAAAACAGGGGAAGTATTTATAAGTAAGGGACAAAAATTGACAGTGGATTTCCCCGATTCCTTTTTTGCCCAAAATGAAGAAAATCAATCCGAAGGAATGACCAGTGCTCAGGACGAATTTGTCCGAAACAGGCGCTATGTCATCGGAGTGCCTAGCGGGGAAGGGACCACAGCCAAGATCAGAGGCCAGGTATTGAGCCTCGAAAACAGCAAACCCATCCAAGGGGCAATCGTGTATGACAAAATCACCCAAGCCCAAACCATTACTAACCCTGAAGGGCGCTATGAATTGACTGTGCCCAAGGGGAATCAGACGATTTTGATCCAGAATATCGGTGGCTATACCGAGCAGCGATTGGTTACTATCCAAGGGGATGGTGAACTGAATATGAGTATCGGCGAAGGTGTATTTTCGCTCAGCGAAGTGGTGGTCCGATCCGGAGCGCTGACCAATATCTCCCGTCCGGAGATGGGGGTCCAATCACTTTCTGTCCAGCAGATGAGAAAACTACCTTCTGTGATGGGGGAAGTCGATATCCTCAAAGGGATCCTGACCATGCCTGGCGTAAATACAGCCGGTGAAGCGAGTGTGGGATTCAATGTCCGGGGAGGTGCAGCGGATCAGAATTTGATTCTATATGACCAAAACACCTTGTTTAACCCTTCGCATTTGTTTGGCTTTTTCTCCTCGGTCAATTCCGATATGGTGCAGGGAGTGGAATTGTATAAAGCCGGAATTCCGGCCAATTTGGGAGGAAGATTATCTTCTGTCCTGCAGGTGACTCCTAAGCTCGGGAGGACAGATAAGATCGGAGGATCCGGAGGGATCGGACCCTTGACCAGCCGCCTGAGTGTAGAAGGACCAATCGGATCAAAGACAACTTTCATTGTCGGAGCGCGGATGACCTATTCGGATTGGTTGCTTGACTACTTGGAGGACAAGGCAGACATCGGTGCCAGCCGTGCATTTTTCGCCGACTTCAACGGGACGATCCAGCATCAACTCAATGAGAAAAACATTCTCAGATTCACAGGCTATTACAGCGAGGATGAATTCCAGTTTGATCCGGATACCGTTTACAGCTATTCCAATCAAAATTTTGCTTTGTCCTGGACTCATTATTTCAACGATCAGGTGGAAGCGACTTTTTCAGCCGGACAGGATGGATACGACTTTCAAGTTCAGGGAGAGGACAATCCTCTCAATTCGTATCGGTATAACTTTGATATCCGGCAGCGGTTTGTCAAAGCACAATTTCGTCAGGAGAAAGGGGATCGGCACATCTTTTCCTATGGAATACATTCCATTTGGTATGATTTAAATCCCGGAGAAATTGCTCCGTTTGGGGCAGAAAGTATTGTGATACCCGATGATGTGGCAGCTGAAAAAGCGCTCGAAACTTCCCTGTTTTTCGGAGATGAGTTTGAAATCAATGAAAAGCTGACAGTCACCGGAGGATTGAGGTACAATCTATACGGGTACTTTGGCCCCCAGACGCTGCCCGAATATGCTCCGGGACAACCTAATCTGCCGGAGAATATTATCGGAGAAAAAAACTATGCCTCTGGGGAATTAGCCAAATCCTATCATGGTCCTGAATTCCGCTTTTCTGGAAGGTATGCCCTGACCAACTGGTCCTCGATCAAGGGTGGTGTGAACACCATGAGGCAAAATATCCACTTGATGAGCAATTCTTCGGTGATGACGCCCACAGATACCTGGAAACTCAGTGATCCATTCATTAAGCCGCAAAGAGGGATTCAATATGGACTTGGGTATTTTCATAATTTGAAAAACAACTCGGTTGAGTTTTCTGCAGAAGTCTACTACCGGACCATGGAAAACCTCCTGGACTACAGATCCGGAGCGAAAATAGTCCTGAATGACCGCATCGAACAGGATGTCCTGGTGACCAAAGGGAAAGCTTATGGACTGGAACTCTTTCTAAGAAAATCAACAGGCAAACTGAATGGATCTGTGGCTTATACCTACAGCAGATCCCTGATGCAAACCGATCCTTCAGAACAAAAGGAGCAAATCAACCGCTCAGAATGGTATCCGAGCAACTTTGATCAGCCTCACAATGCCAACCTGGTACTGAATTATGAATTGAGCAGGAGAATCAACACTACTTTGGCCGCAAAATACAGTACAGGCCGTCCGGTGACTTTGCCTGTGGCAAAATTTGAATATGGAGGCTCTGAGCGGGTTTATTTCGGAGACAGAAACTCCGTGAGAATCCCGGATTATTTCAGATTGGATTTCTCCGTCAACCTTGAGGGAAACCATAAGGTAAAGAAGACGGCGCACGGTTCCTGGTCATTTGGGGTGTATAACGTGCTTGGAAGAGACAATCCCTACTCTGTCTATTATATCCCGGAAGAAGGAACGCTGCAGGGGTATAAGCTTTCGATTTTTGCAGAACCGATTCCTTTTGTCACCTATAATTTCAGGTTCTGATGCGATCCTATTTTTTCGTTGTTGGTGGATTTTTTATGATGCTGCAAGGCTGTCGGGAACTCTACAATCCTGAGGTTTTCGCCGAAAATCTCGGCATCCTGGTAGTGGAGGGCTATCTTGATACAGAGGGAAATCCCAGTCAGCTCAAAATCAGCCGGACAGTACCGCTTTCCTATGATTCAATAGCCTCCCCGGAATCAGGCGCCCTGGTGGCTCTTAGTTCAGATTCAGGGGAAAGTTTTCAACTTCAGGAGATCTCACCGGGGTTGTATCAATTTGAAAAAGACATCGATGAAGAATCCCGATATCGGTTGGAGATAGTGCTGAGCAATGGAGATCGCTACGAATCTCTTGAATTAAAACCCATCCGAACCCCTGAAATATTGGAGGCAGGATTTGTAAAAGATGAAGATGGCGTAGAGATTTTTGTCAATACTCAGGGGAATGAACAGGCGGATGATTTTCTCTGGACCTACGATGAAACCTGGATTTTCAGGCCCTATACTCAAGTAGGATATATATTCGATCCCATGATAAATGATGTTAGGGATCGGAAAGAGGTAGAGCAAATCTATACTTGCTACAAAACTGAACCCAATCCCGGAATCCTGCTGGAATCAAGCTCAAGATTTCAAGATCAGGTTGTTTTCAGACAGACCATTACAGAAATCCCTACGGGAAATGAGCGACTCCAAGCCCGCTACAGCATCCTGATTTCCCAGATGGCGATTCCCTCAGATGCGGTAGCCTTTTGGGAAACATTGAAAAGAAACACCGAGGATATAGGATCTATTTTCAGCCCACTTCCATCTCTGATTTCGGGGAATATTGTTTCAGTGGATGGAGACAAACAGGTAGTAGGGCAGGTAAATCTCGGAGTAGTCCGTCAACATCGCCTTTACATCGACAGGGAGGAAATATCACCTTGGCCCTATAGCAATGAGATCTTTTTTGGGTGTGTTGTCGGTCCGGAGCCAATATTAATTGGGACAATAGAAATTTTTCAGTACTTCGGATCCGGCGCTTATCTTCCCGCACAGGCATTTATGGGCGATGGGCCAGTGCCTGCACCAGGAATTCTAGGGTATTATCCTACTGAGGTTAGATGTGGGGACTGTACACTATATGCTGATATTACCAAACCTGATTTTTGGGAAGATGAATAAGATCAAAGAACCTTGCATGCTGATACCATTGGATTTGCGCTTGAATGATTTTCAAAAAGGGCTTTTCTGCCTGTGGTTTTTTTTACTGATACCTTCGGTCGTGCTGATTGCACGTCAATCGGAACTTCCGAAAGAGACGGTTCAGTTTAATACCCCAAAAACCCTTTATTTGACAGGGGAGAAAATCTGGTTTGAAGCAGAGGTAAAGTCTGCGCAGGAAGCAAGTCCCTCCAAAGTCCTGTATGCTGAATTGGTGGATCGCTTTTCCAATTCTGTGGCCTATACCAAGGTGCCATTGGAAAATGGAAGTACTCTTAATTTTCTTTTGCTATCCAACGCGATCCCCTCAGACCAATACCTTCTCAGGGTTTATACTCGAATAAGTCCGTACTTGGATTTGGAGTTGGGTATGGCCCAGCAGTTTGTTACGGTCATTAATCCAAAAATTCCTCCTAAACCGATTTCTGGCCCCATTCAGGATCTTAAAACCTCTGACGTAACCGGGACTTTGGCTCAAATAAGTAATCCCGCACCCAAACCCGGAGAGACATTTCAGGTCAGTTTGTCTGCCGGAAAGACCATTCAGGCAGCAGGTATTTCGGTTTCCAATCCCTATTTGGAAAATGAGCAAGTCCAGCTAAAATCGGGCTCAATCTATGCTTCTCTGGAGCAAAAGGCCATCTTGCCAGAGCTCTTCGGCCATATTGTGGAATCGAAAGTGGTCCGGCCCGACACCAGTCTGACCTACTTTTTGTCACTGCATGGTAAGCAAAGTGCGTTGTTTACCGACAGGGCTGATGCAGATGGACAGATCCTGTTTGATGCGGGCGGACTTTCCCATTGGGACCGGCTAATCATTCAATTGGAGGATGGTGCAGAAATGGAGGGCCTTGAAATCATTTCTCCGGTGGTAAAAACGAAGTTTTTGCCAAATTTCAAATTTCCGGATCTGGTGATTCCCTCGACTGATCTGCCTTATTTGACACAGCTTCAGAAAGCTGCTGCTGTAGAAACTTATTATGTTGAGAAGTATGATAGCGATTCACTCGAAGTAGTGACCGGATTTGTGGCGGATTATACTTTTTTATTGGATGATTATACCCGGTTTGAGACTGTGGAAACGGTAATCCGGGAATATGTACCGAGTGTTTTTGTGCGGACCAGGGATAAAAAGAAAGAGTTCAGGTTGATAAATGAGGCGGTGAAAGATGTTTTTGAAACCAATCCACTCATCCTGATTGATGCCATGCCGGTATTTGACTCCGACTTGCTTACCGGCTTTAATCCCAAATTTATCTCCAAACTGGAGGTCCTAAACCGGGAATTTTATCTGAATGACCGGACCTATGAGGGAGTTCTGAGCTTTAGCAGTTACGAGAATAATTTTGGACTTTTTCCCTTGGTGCCTTCCTCCAGGTTTTTTGATTACCCGGGCCTCCAGCCTAAAATCGAACTGGAGAGAAATCAATTTGGCAGTCCCGGATCCGGGGGAGAATTTCCGGATTTCAGGACAATTTTGTTTTGGGGGAAAACAGGCGGGCAGTCCATTCAGGCTTCTGAGTTAGTCGGTGAATATGTCCTTTGGGTTCGTTATTTGGATGATTCAGGCAATTTGCAGGTTTCAAAGAAAGAAATACAGATAGCTCTCTGAGCTGGAATTGAAGTTTAGTGATTTGTTTCAAAAGGTAGAAAATTGGATGCTCCAAAGAGATGGATTTTAAGTTATTGACAGGCCCCATGAAAAAATCAGTTGCTGTTTTTTGTTTCCTAGTGCTTGCCTTTGCCTGCAGGGAACCTTTTGATCCTGAGGTACCCGAGGGGAGTTCTTCTATTTTAGTAGTTGAGGGATATTTGGACACAGAAGGATTGGAGAGCGAAATTAGGCTTAGCAGAACTGTATTAATTAATGCAGACACTACGCTTGCACCGGAATCCGGTGCCAGAGTCACCTTGTTTAGTGAAGACGGTGCAGCCTATCCTTTGACTGAAGTGGAGCCGGGACTTTACGGATTTTCCCAAAATGTGCCGGAGGACAAGGAATACCGAATGGAAATAGAACTTAGCAATGGGGAGCTTTTTGAGTCTCTTCCGATTATTCCCATCCTGACACCGCCAATTATTGATGCCGGATTTTTGAGAGATGAAGAGGGGGTAGAAGTTTATATCACGACACAGGGAAATGAAAATGCGGATGATTTTCTTTGGACTTATGAAGAAACCTGGATCTATCGGCCAAGGATCCGAGTACCCTATATTTATGATTCCAAAATCAAAGATGTCCGGGATCGTACTGAGGCAGAAAACATTTCTCTTTGTTTTAAATCTGAAGTCAGTTCAGATATCCTTTTGGAGACTAGTTCGAGATTTCAGGAGCAGGTGGTTTTTAGGCAGACAATTACTGAAATCCCCCAAGGTGATGAACGGATTCAGGAGCGGTATAGCATATTAGTTTACCAGAAAGCCATTGATTCTGATGCGGTTAAATTTTGGGAAACACTAAAAAGAAACACCGAGGATATCGGTTCGATTTTCAGTCCACTTCCCTCGATGATTTCCGGGAATTTGAAAGCTGTGGGAAATCCCCAAACTCCTGTGGTGGGTCAGGTAAGCATGGGAGTTGTCCAGCAATTAAGGATATATATCAATTTGGAGGATGTAACTCCCTGGGGTTACCTCGATCCGGAATTTAATGACTGTATTGTGGAGCAGGACTCCGTTTTGGCGAGGTTTTATGACCCCACCTTTGTCAGCGGAGCTGTGCTCCCGGCAAGGCCATACATTCCGCCGGGGGGCACGGTTATTCTCGGCTACTTCCCGACTTCCCGCCGATGCGGGGATTGTACCCTTTATGCTTCACCAATCACTCCTGACTTTTGGGAGGATGATTGATAGGGCTTCAAGGTTTTCGGGCTTGTGGCAGAAATACCTGCTGTCCGTTTCCAGGATTGCATTAATTAGGGGCGATTTTTTTTCCAGATCAAGGGCAAGCTTTTTTTCCTTAGCCATTCTGGTTGTTTTATTTTTTTCCTGTAGGACGCCTTTTGATCCTGAAATACCACAAACTGCCAGTCAGATCCTGGTAGTGGAAGGATACCTGGATATGCAAGGCACACTAAGTGAGCTGAAAATCAGTAGAATGTCTGGACTGGACAGCAGCCAAAGCCCGAGCCCCGAGACGGCTGCTTTGATCTATCTGGAATCCAGTGTCGGAACCAAATACTATCTTGAAGAAGACTCTGAGGGGCGATACCTTTTTCAGTACAATCTAGGATTTGACGATACGTATCGGTTATTCATTGAGCTTCAGGATGGGGAACGCTATCAGTCTGCGCCGCTTACTCCGATTCAAACACCGGAGATTATTGATGTGGGATTTCTTCGGGATGAAGAAGGTGTCGAAATCTTCCTTACTACTCAGGGGAATGAGAATGCCGATGATTTTCTATGGGGTTTTGTAGAAACCTGGGCTTACAGGCCCCGAATTGGCACTTCCTATATTTATGATGCATCCATTGGGAACGTCCGTGACAGGTTTTCGGATGAGCAGATTTCTATTTGCTACAAATCGGCCAGCAGTCCTGATATTTTGCTAGAAACCAGCTCGAGGTTTCAGGATCAGGTGGTCTTTAGGCAAACGATCACGGAAATACCCGAAAATGACGAGCGGATCATGGATCGCTACAGTATTCTGATCTCACAAATGGCCATCGACGAGGAGGCTTCCAAGTTTTGGGAAATCTTAAAGAAAAATTCCAATGACATCGGATCGATTTTCAGCCCGCTTCCTTCGCTGATCAGAGGGAATATTTCACATATTGATGACCCGGCTATTCCGGTAGTCGGACAGGTAAGCCTGGGTGTGATCAGACAAAAGCGTTTATTCGTTGACCTCCAGGATGTCACTCCCTGGAATTTTGTTGATCCTCAATTCAACGATTGTATCGTCTCCGCGGAGGCTGTTTACCAAGTGGACTATCAGCGGATTTTCGGAAGTGGGGACATCGTGCCGGTAGTACCAATTATGGAGCGCACCACCATTGTAGCCTTTTATCCGACCTACCGGCGCTGCGCGGACTGTAGCCTGTATGCATCGCCGATCTTGCCTGATTTTTGGGAGGAAGACTGATTGAAGAAGCAGAAATGCTTGGCCTGGAAGTACTTTTCGAGTTCAAACTTGGTAAATTTTTCGATCAGTTTTCAATGTTCAGAATCTGTAAATTTCTTAAGCCTGTTCATCACCAGATTTCCTTTTTGCAAATAAAACCAGGCTAATTCTAATTGTCTTGCGGGGTTTTGGAGATCAATCGGGCATCCTGTATTCCAGGATTCTTTTACCGCTTACCGTCCGGATCAGGTATTGATTTTTGGTGGGTTGATGGGAAATCTCAATGATCCTTTCACTTTCCAGAGGTGTAGTTGTCAGCATATTTCCCCGCAGATCATACAAGTATCCAAACCCCTGCTCAGGGTCTGATACGGCCAAGATTTTTCTATCAGATCCAAAATCAAAATAACCAAACCATAGCTTTTCACCTGCCTGGGCTAGGGTGAACAATTCCTTTTCCTGATCATTTAGGACAAGGGTTTTTGAGAATTGTCGGGATAAAATCACCAAGGAATGTCCGGATTGGTCAGCCAGAAGTTCGAAACTTTCATCCCGATCTGACTTTATCAACTGATTTCGGTAGGAAATTTCGCCACCAAAACCCGCATGGATCAACTCACCGGACTTAGAAATGGCTGAAATTTTCAGGCTGTTCCCGCCGCTTCCAGTTGTGATCTTTGCAGGGCTGACAAATTCATTTCCCAGTGCAAGAGGGGAGCCAGGCTGTTTTTCTCCACGTCGGTTGAAGAAATAGACTTTCCCTTTATCAGTTTGCGCCACCATAAAATCCCCTTTTCCCGGCACTCGGACATGCCTTGGAGCCAAAACTGATCTTTCTCCCAATTTCATCGGGTTCCAGCCTTCAAGCTCTTTGCCGTTGCGATCCAAAAGCCACAAGTTGCCGGATTGGGTGGAAAGAAAGTAGCGGTAATCCCTGTTGTTTTCGTAATCAGCAAGATTCAGATGTGTTATTTTTTCATTGCCTAACGAGACAGGAAATCCCGGCAGAGAATTTCCCAAGCGGTCGATTGCATAGAGCTTTTCGGCAGTTGCAAGCAGGAGTTGGAGTTTTCCGTTTTTAAGGAAATCAATTTGAAAAGCTTCGGAGACGATCGGCCCAGAAAGCTGCTGGGTGAAGACAGTTTCTCCGGCAGAATTGATCAAATAAAGGTTGTGATCGGCATCCTGGACTACAAGGTCTTCTGTTTTGTCGTTGAAATTGAGGATGCTTTTGGGTCCAAATGTGATTGCCTGTGGCAGGCTCACTGAATGAAACGGAGTGAGATTTAACCCGGTTTCGTCTTTGACCACCACTTTTTCACCTGAATTATAAGGGATGGTCAGCGTGGCCTCAGGGCTTCCACCGATTTGGTTGATTCGGAGACTGAGGTAAGGGAAAGCTTTGAAAAGGCTTTCGTATCTCTGCAGAAATGGACTCCAGGCTGGATTGCTGTTTTCCTCCCACTTTTCCCAAATTTTTCCAAAGTAGAAGTTTTTGGAATACCCAGCAGCCGGATGAATGGATTTTGGTTCGATCACGGATTCTGGGGCTTTGGCCCAAGTGTTTCCCATTGCAAAATCGTCCAGGATCATTTTCATCCCCGCGGCAGAATTGGCCATAATCAGAATTTCTCCGACCAGGCTGAGGTGTGTCTGGGCAAAGCCGGGAAATTTACCGCCAAACAGGTGAGCAGGAAATTCTTCTTCAGGAAAATATAAGATTTCAGAATCGCGATAGAAATCCGATTGGTCGGAGTCTGTCCCGTTTCTGAATTCTTTCAAAAAAGCAAAAGTTTGAGCCGGTGCCAGAGTTCTTGACAGTAAAACCTGGTTTTGAACTTCATTTCCCAGATTTTCCAATTCCAGAAAATAGAATTCCCCGGAAAAATTATCCAGAAAACCCCGGTCTGTCAACCGGGTTTGGATTTCGCCGCTGATTGTTGATTTGGGTGAAAAGGCCGCATTTTGGAGTTTTTGTGCTTCGAAGATTCCATCCAGGTTTACTTGTGTCAAAGATTGGGTCCTACTGGAAATTACCTGCTGGATTTCGGGGAAATTGGCTTGTACTGAAGGAGTGAAGTCTATGGCTTCCTTCTGAATCAACGGTCCCCGAAAAGTCACCTGACCTTCTTCAAAAATCAGATTCATTGCCAAGATTGACTCGTTCAGAGCAAGTTCTGTTCCCAAGAGGTTGTCGCGGTTGGAGCTGACTCCCAAAAGAAGTTTTGAAATCCCCTGAGCTGAAAGGATCAATCTACCAAGTCCTGAAGTACCTTTTAATTCCTCACCCAACTTCGATGCAAGGGAGTTTTGATCCTCGCTGATATAGAGT
Source organism: Algoriphagus sp. A40 (assembly GCF_002002735.1). Classification (GTDB taxonomy): domain Bacteria; phylum Bacteroidota; class Bacteroidia; order Cytophagales; family Cyclobacteriaceae; genus Algoriphagus. The sequence continues at coordinate 54,886 of NZ_MUNY01000033.1, forward strand.
CGAATAGCTTCCTCGATAATAAAAGAGGAGGAGGAGACAAGCAATACATTTCCCAAAATGGTAACTGACCATTTTCTTGAGTTTTCTGCTCCAAAAAATTCTATAACATCAAGGTCACTGTATTTTCTTAACTGGACACGGATGTTTTTTGGCGCTCTGGATTTGATTTTTTCCAAAAAATCCACCGGAGAATTTGCTCCAAAATTGACAGAAAACATCAACTCAAAACTATCTATGCCAGTGGCGTGGCAGCTAATGGTAACTTGTTTTCCCCGGACAGTCTTGGAGATTTCACCTTGAGCCCCGCTAAGGCTGTCTAAACTGAGCAGTTGGTCTTCAGTTTCTGAAAATGCAGGAAGCTGCGACAGAATACTCCAAATGGGCTGATTGACCAGTTCATTCCAGGTTTGGTCAGCCTGATCCGTTTCAAAGGCAAATACCGCATCCGACCTGACGAGTTCCAGACTGTTGATTTTCTTGGAGGAAAAGAAATTTAGGTAAACCCAATAGCCGCCCCAGGCAATCAGAATAATTGCAAAGAGTACCAAAAGACTTTTCCAGATTTTCACTGAGCTACGAGGGGTGATTCGATCGGCTTAATATAAAAAATAGACCTAAGAAACTCCGTTTTTGTTCGGAGAATCTTAGGTCTAGGCAATTTTTGAGATGGAATTATTTAGACAGTTTGTCCAAAACGTTCATTACTTCCTTCACGTGACCACGGGAAGTTTCAAGCAAAGCTTTTTCTTCGGTGTTCAGATCGAGTTCGATCACTTTTTCCACACCGTTTTTGCCCAGGATTACAGGTACTCCCAGGTAGCAGTCGTCGATGCCATATTCTCCGTCAAGTTTGATACATACCGGGAATACTCTTCTCTGATTTTTCAATATCGCTTCTACCATTTGAGCAGCTGCAGATCCCGGTGCATACCATGCTGAAGTACCCATCAGTTTCACCAGTTCTCCACCGCCAAATTTGGTTCTTTCTATGATGGCGTCCAGCTTGTCTTTTGCCACCAATTCCGTCACAGGAATACCTGCCACTGTGGTATAACGAGGAAGCGGAACCATGGTGTCACCGTGACCACCCATCAGGATTGCCTGAATTTCTTTTCCAGACACATTCAATTCCTCGGCAAGGAAAGCTCTATAGCGAGCGGTATCCAGGATTCCGGCCATTCCGATTACTTTGTTTCTGTTAAATCCGGAAGTGAGGTGTGCTTGGTAAGTCATGACATCCAATGGATTGGAAACCACGATAATGATTGCATTTGGAGAGTGTTTTACCACATTCTCGGTCACCGACTTCACGATACCTGCATTTGTTTCGATCAAGTCATCGCGAGTCATCCCTGGCTTACGGGGAAGTCCGGAAGTAATGACAACTACATCTGAATTTGCAGTCTTGCTGTAGTCGTTGGTGCTGCCTACAGTGCGGCTGTCGTATTGATTGATGGGGGCTTTTTGCCAGATATCAAGGGCTTTGCCTTCGGCGATACCCTCTTTGATGTCAATTAAAACAATTTCTTCGGCTACTTCGCGATAAGCTAAAACATCGGCACAGGTTGCACCTACGTTACCTGCACCTACTACGGTTACTTTGCTCATGATTTTATGTGTTTATTTAATTATTACTTCCTTAAAAAGCGGCGCTAAGATATTAAACAACAACTAGGAATCGAAGCTAGGTCAAGAATAGTTTGGCCTGATTTCGTGATTTTTGATAAATGAAAAATGTCGCGGATAAGCTGCTTATTCAAACATCTGCCGGAGGCTGAAAAAGCCGAAAGATTCGCGGTAGGATCGGAAAAGCCGTTGGTTGTTTGCGTTGTAATATTCAGCCAATGAAGTCATCATTTTTGCTTTGATCTTGGGATTGCTGTCAAAAATCTCCTGAATGGCAAAGTGGGGAATGACGATCAATTCTGCTTCGTCGGAATTGATCAGAGCAGTGTAGGTTCTTTTCGCATTTTCCAAAAGTGAATTTTCTCCAAAAGCTTCCCCCTTGTTCACTTCCACTATCGTCTCAAAATTATCCTTGATATCTATGGTAAGGTTTACTTTTCCGCTTTTGAGCAGGTACAAAGCCTGGCTTGGGTCTTTGCTGAAAAATACCACCTCGTCCATAATGTACTTACGGTGATGCATGGCAGGGAGAAATCTCGCGAGTTCTTTTTGACGAAGCCGCTCAAAAAACTTGATTCCCTGCATAAAATCAAACATTTTCAGTTGCTCCTCATCAAATGTTTTGGAAAATGGATTCAGCATGGATCAGTCTTTTTTGAAATAGAGGATACGTTGAGTAGCAGGAGTTAGCTTGGCCCAGTCGGCGATTCTCAGTCCAATTACCCAAGCGATTTCCCCACCTGAAACTAAGACTTTTACGCATTGTTTTTTAGCGAGAGGCATTTTAATATCTATCAAAAAGTCCGAGATTTTTTTTGTTGAATTCATCCCCAACGGCACAAATTTATCCCCCTCTTGCCAGGTCCTGATTTCAAGTGGAAATTCCAAAATTGATGCATCCAATTGGGCATGAAGTGGATTTTTGTCCAGTTGAATTGGATATACCTGCCGGATCAGTTTATATTTTCCTTCCGGCAGTTGGAGTTCGTTGCTAGTTTCACCCAGAAAGAGTGACTCAAAACTTTCCGGCTCAGGCGCCAAAACCAATTCATTCCGATCAAAATGGATCAAATAGCCCGGACTTTTGAAAATTGTCCCAGGCTTAGGCTGCTCTAATCCTTCTGCGATGGATTGGGCCTGATCTGAATTGAAGCCGTAAGTCCTGAGCCAAAAGTATATCAAAGTGGCGGCACCGGGTTGATTTTGGATGGCTGGATAAGGCAGGAATTGATAGGGATGATCTTCCCGTATTTGTTCCGTTTTCCAATTTTCGAAAAGTCCGCCAAAAGCCCTGCCTGTATCCTTAAGCCGACTGAAACTTGTCAATAGATTTTTTCGGGCATCAGGTTCTAGGCCAAAAATTGCAGGTAGTCCGTTGATTCTAAGGTTGTTTCGCTTGTATTCGTCTTTTTCATTGGAGCTGTCTTCTCGCCAAGTCAGCTTGTTTTCCATCATGTAGGTCTGGATTTCAGCTCTTGAAAAAGTCAGCAAAGGGCGGATCAACCAACCTTTTCGCTCCGCCATTCCGTAAATACCTTCGATCCCAGTGCCGCGAAGCAAGTTGAGAAAAATTGTTTCCAACTGATCGTCTTCGTGATGGGCAAGGAGGATTCCTTGGAGTTTCCTTTCCGATCTGATTTCCTCAAAAATCCGATATCGAATTTCTCTTGCAGCCATTTGGATTGAAATCCCTTTGGATTTTGCATAAGATCCGGTTTCAGCCAGATTCAAGTGAAAGGTGATTCCATGGCTTTCGGCCCAATTTTGGACATACTCCTGGTCACCGTCGCTTTCGTTTCCCCGTAGTTGAAAATTGATATGGACGACTTCAAAAGGAATCCCGGATTTTACCATAAGGGAAGCAAGGCACATGCTATCCATCCCGCCGCTGCAGGCCAGCAAGTAAGTCGACTTAGGATCGAAAAGTGTTTTTGTTTGGGATTGAAAAGCTTCGAGCATTGGTCAAAAATAGCCTTTTCTTCGGAAATTGTGTCAGCAATGGTGCTCTTAGGTATTTGCAACTTGTGACTTAATTATAGCATGAAATGCAGCATTACCCAGCTTTCTTCTAATTTTGCCGACATCTAAGGAATTATGAAAATCCGCTTTCTCTACATTTTATTCTCCATTTTATTTATAGTGTCGATTTCAGGAGAAAGCCTTGGCCAAGAGACTTCCACCCTTGAAATTAATAATGCTGATCTTTTGGAAGGAGCGAGTGGATTTGAGCGCTTACTGGGAAATGTGGAGATGAAGCATCAGAATTCTCTGATCTTTTGTGATTCGGCTTATTTTTACAGGGCGGAAAACAGGGCTCAGCTTTTTGGAAAAGTAAGAATTCAGGATGTCGAAGATCCCATCACCACGACCAGTTCATACGCCGAGTATGATGGCAATACGAAAGTTGCCAAGCTTCGGAGAAATGTGGTTTTTACCAATCAGGAAACAACGCTTACCACGGATTACTTGGACTATAACCGTGAAATGAATGTTGCCACTTATTTCAATGGGGGGAAAGTGGTGGATTCAACCAATGTTCTGACCAGTGAGCGTGGGTTTTATGAAATCAATCTGGAGAAGATTACTTTTAGCCAAGATGTGATTTTGGTCAATCCGGACTACACGATGAAGACCAATAATCTCATCTACCTTACAATCCCAAAAACTGCAGAAACAAAGGGATTAACTAACATAATTTCCAAAGAAGGGTATAAGTTAGACGCGCAAAAAGGGAGCTTTTATGATACCCAACAGAAGCAATTCCGGTTTTTTGACGGAATTGTCGAAACTGAAGAGAGTCGTGTGAAAGCCCAGGAATTGTTTTATGATGAGGTGAATGCCTATTACGAAGGAAAAGAGGACGTCCGGGTTTTGAATAAAGAGCGGCAAGTGGAGGTTTTCGGTGACAACGGAAAATACTGGGAAGAACGAAAATACAGCAAGGTGTATGGCAATGCCTTGGTCAGAAAATATTTTGAGACGGATACCCTGTTTATGACTGCCGACACGCTGATATCACATGACAGTGAGTCAGATACCGCCAAATATTTGCTTGCTTTTAAATCAATCAAATTAGTAAAAACGGATTTGGCTGGAGTTGCGGATTCCCTGGTGTACAATTACTCGGATTCATCTATCCAGCTATTTCAGGACCCGGTGATGTGGAACCATAAAAGCCAAATATCAGCCGATTCGATGGTTTTTTTCATTGCCAATGAAGAGTTGGATCGTGTATTTATGAAAGACAAAGCCTTTGCTATCATGACCGATACTTTGCTCAATTTCAATCAGATGAAGGGGCGGTCTATGACGGGTTATTTTAAGGAAGGTCAGGTCGAAAAGCTTGAAATCGACGGCAATGGGGAGTCCTTGTATTATGCCCTGGAAGCGGATACTCTCACGCAGGGGATCAACCGGATTCTAAGCGCAAATATCAAACTAACCTTTCAGGACGGTGCCATAAGAAAGGCCAATTTCGGGATCCGGCCGGACGGGAAGTTTACTCCAGTCCAAAAAATTGATGAAAAGGTCTCCAAATTGGAGGGATTTAACTGGAGAATTGAGGAAAAGCCTGACCGTGAAGCCATTGATAGTTGGAGAAAACCAGTGGAAATAGATCCAGAAGCAGTAAATTTTTTCAACGATCCTGATATCAGACTTGAACTACCAACCGATGATCAAATTCAGGAAAAACTTAAAAAATCGGGTTTGACACCTGTAAAAAAGATGTTGACTCCTGTATTGAAGAAAGACAACCTTTAGGGAGTTTTATTTTTTCAAAAGCTTAACAACAATTAACCCACAATTTTATTGTATAGGAAATCAAAAAAGTAATTTTGTGCGTATATTAATATCCGAAGAAACCAATTTTCAGCCTCTATTGATTAAAGTTTTACATGAAGTCCTTATTCAGATTTTTTACATGGCTGTTGCTATTTGCGCCTGTTTTGGCTGGCGCTCAGCAAGTGCGTGTGCTGAGTGAGGTGGTGGATTTTTCCGGTGACATAGGTTCTTCTCAGCGCAAGACGGTCATTCTCCAAAACGAGTCCAATCTTTCTAAAACCTATATTCTTAAAAATGTCAGGGGAAGTGTTGGTTCTTCTCAGAAAGTAAAAATCTGCCTAAAAGACCAGTGTTTTGATTCCAAAAGAGATCTTTCAAAGATTTCTCTGAAGCTCGCGCCGGGTGAGATATTTACTGATTTGTATCTGGAGTTTGAAATGGGAATTGCAGAGACAAGGGGCAGTTTTGATTTGTTTTTTGTGAATGCTGAAAATATTCGTGAAAACTTCGTCGTTGAAGCCAGATATGAAGTTGCCACAGTCTCCAAGGCAGACTTTGCCCACAAAGACATCAAATTGAGTGAAATCTATCCCAATCCAAGTAATCGTGTTGCCCAGTTGGATTATCAATTGGTGAATCCAAAAGCTAAAGCAAAAATCACAATCAACAGTTTTATCGGAAATCCGATTGCTGAATATGAACTGGATCCCGAGCGGAATTCCTTGGTTATCAATGTGACCGATTTTCAGCCAGGAGTCTATTTCTACACTCTATTCGTTGACAACAAGAACATTGTCACCAAAAAACTTCAAGTCAAGAAGTAAATCCCAACCCAATTCAGACATTTGAATACGAACAATTTACCCGTATATTTGCGGTCTTGAAAATGAGCATGCAATCAAAATCCCTTCTTTTCCTTTCAGTTCTGTTTCTATTGGCATCCTGCGGACCTTTTTCCAAACTGGAAAAAAGCACCAATTGGGAAGAGCTCTACAATGGAGCGAACAAATATTACCAAGAAGGAGAATACGGAAAGGCAATAATCCTTTACGAAAAAGTCCTGCCTGTAATCAAAGGTTCGGAAAAAGCTGAAATGGCGGAATACAACTATGCCAACTGCCACTTTAAGACGAAGCGGTATATTGAGGCTGCAGGGTATTTCAATACTTTCTATAGGACTTATAACAGAAGCCCTTTGGCTGAAGAGGCCCTTTTTATGAATGCCTACTCGCTTTACCTTGATGCACCGGATTACAATCTTGACCAGCAGAGCAGCCAGGAAGCTGTGTCGGCTATTCAACAATTTGTGACTCGGTTTCCTACATCAGCAAGCTATGAACGGGCGATGGAAATGTTGACGGATTTGGAAAACAGGTTTGAGGAAAAAGCCTTCAGCGAAACCCAAATGTACTACAGGTTAAAAGACGGCCTTTTTCCAGGCGACTTTTATCGTGCCTGTATTATCAATTTCCAGAATTTCACCAAAGACTATCCAGAAAGCAAGCACAACGAAGAACTGGCCTACAAACTGGTAGAAGTCGGATTTGGTTATGCTAAAAATTCAGCCTTTGACAAAAAAGAAGAACGGCTTAACCAGGCTGTTACCTTTGCAAATACTTTCTACAGAAAATACCCAAGCAGTGTCTATCTTGGTGAGGTGCAGGAATATGAAATCGATACCAAAAAAGAGCTTGAATCCTATCATAAGCTCAAGAAGGAAATTGCCGATAGAACTGCTGCAGCCGAGGCAAAAGTGGTCTCTGAGTCCAAATCGAACACAGAGAATAAATAAATTCGAAAATTTTAAACCAAATATAGTATGGCTATCAACCCATCCATTGTAACGCGTGACCTGGATAAAATTGCTGACAAAACCGGCAACATCTATGAGTCTCTTCACATCGTGGGGCAGCGTGCAAAGCAGATTTCTACCAACCTTAAGGAAGAATTGAACAACAAACTTTCCGAGTTTGCTTCCACCGTTGACAATCTCGAAGAAGTATTTGAAAACAAGGAGCAAATCGAAATCTCCAAGTTTTATGAGCGTATGCCTAAGCCATCTACTATGGCTATGGAAGAGTTTATGGAAGGTAAAGTATACTACAGATTCCCCGAGCAGGAGGTAGCTGAGTAATCCCAATGAACCTTCAGGGTAAGCGGATTCTACTTGGAGTGACCGGCAGCATTGCTGCGTATAAGTCTGCCCTTTTGACTCGCCTACTCATCAAATCTGGAGCTGAAGTGCAAATCATAATGAGCACTTCAGCTTTTGATTTTATCACCCCTCTCACTTTGGCGACCCTGTCCAAGCGCCCTGTATTTTCTGCTTTTGCAGATCAAACCACAAGGGAATGGACCAATCATGTAGAATTGGGCCTTTGGGCGGATCTTTTTATTGTCGCCCCCCTCAGCGCCAACACCTTGGGAAAATTTGCCAATGGCCTTTGTGACAACCTTCTTTCTGCAACTTATCTCTCCGCACGCTGCCCGGTAATGCTCGCTCCGGCTATGGATCTGGATATGTATCAGCATCCTTCCGTTCGGGAAAATCTTCGCAAGGTTTTGTCCTTTGGAAATATCCTGTTGGATGCAGAAAGCGGTGAATTGGCAAGCGGCCTATCTGGTCAGGGAAGGATGATGGAGCCTGAGCATATTTTAGCCCAGGTAGAAAAGTTCTTCAGAAAAAAAAAAGACTTTCAGGGTAAAAAAGTATTGATCACTATGGGTCCAACCCAGGAGGCGCTGGATCCTGTGAGATTTATCAGCAACCATTCCAGCGGCAAAATGGGTTTGGCCATTGCCAAATCCTTTAAAGAAAGAGGGGCTGAGGTTTTTTTGGTTTCCGGGCCAGTTTCGGTCTCAATCAATCCCGGGGATTTCCATTTTTTTATGGTAAGATCTGCTGATGAAATGTATGAGGCATCAAAAAAGCTTCATTCCCAAATGGATATTTGTGTTTTTGCAGCTGCAGTGGCGGATTATTCTCCCGTGGAAATTGCACCGGAAAAGATAAAAAAGAACGACTCCGAAATGTCCATTTTGCTAAAAAAGAATGTGGATATCGCTTTGGAGCTCGGGAAATCAAAAAAGCCGGGACAACTTCATGTGGGTTTTGCATTGGAGACCGAGAGCGAAGAGATCCATGCAAAAGCAAAACTGGATAAGAAAAGCTTTGATCTGATCGTTTTGAATTCAGCAAGAGAAGAAGGTGCCGGATTTCAGCACGATACCAATCGGGTGAAAATATTCGACCGAGATGGAATGAAGATAGATTCCGGCCTTATTCCCAAATCTGAGGTGGCGGATTTGATTTTGGATGAAATCAAAAAAGCACCGGTTTGGATTTGAGCTTTGGGATTTTACCTATTTTAGGCCTATGACAAAACTCAGACTTCTGGCTATTCTCTATTTTTTTGTCCAAGGCGTCCAGGCCCAGGAGTTGAATTTTACAGTGATCATCAACAGTGACCGCTCCAGAATTCAAAACACGGATATTTTCAACCAGATGAAGACCAACTTTGAGCAATTTCTCAATGGCCGCTCATGGACTGATGATGAATATCGCCCAGAGGAACGGATCAAAGGAAATCTGTTGATCACCATCAATGAGGTGCCTCAGGTTGGTGTTTACAATGCCACAGTTCAAGTTCAGGTAGTCAGGCCAGTTTACGGCACCAATTACGAATCTTTGATTTTTAATTATGCAGACCGCAACTGGACTTTTGAATATCTGGAGTCCCAGCCCTTGGAATTTAACCGATTCACATTCCTGAACAATATCAGTTCCCTCTTGGCTTTTTATGCCCATATCGCTTTGGGATTAGACTATGACACCTTTTCCAGCCGGGGAGGTAATCCATTTTTCGCAGTTGCCAATGATATTGTCAACAATGCCCAGCAATCTGGCCGGCCTGGCTGGGTACAATCCCAGTCCGACCGGCGGAGCCGTTATTGGTTGATCAATGATATCTACGTTTCCACTATTTATTCTTCGATCAGAGATGCCTATTACCTCTATCACAGGCAAGGAATGGATATGATCCAAACGGATCCGGAAAGCGCTTATAAGAATATCCTCGAAGCCATCCGGCTGGTAGCAGAGGCCAACAAACTCCAGCCAAACGGAATTTTCACGATTTCATTTGTGGATGCCAAATCGGATGAAATTGCGGAAGTTCTCAAAAGTGCACCCTTCGAAATCCGGGATGAAGCGGTGAAGTTGCTTTTGGAAGTGGATCCAAATAACGCCAGAAAGTACAACGAGCTACTGAGAAGCTAAGTCGGTTTTTTTTAGCTTTGCCCAAAGCCATTCCAGTCTATGCTCAAATCGCTTAGCATTTCCAATTACGCACTGATCGATCAACTACACATGCAGCCCAGCAAGGGGCTGAGCATGATTACAGGCGAAACCGGTGCCGGTAAATCCATCATGCTGGGAGCCGTAGGCCTGTTGCTTGGAAATCGATCAGACACCAAAGTCCTACTTCATGAAGACAAGAAGTGCGTGGTGGAAGGAGTGTTTGAAATCGGAGAATACGGCCTTCAGGGATTTTTTGAGCAGGAAGAATTGGATTACGAAGAAACCTGCATTATCCGAAGGGAAATCAGCCCAGGGGGAAAATCCCGGTCTTTTGTGAATGACACTCCGGTTCTTTTGGATTCTTTGAAAATCCTTGGAGCCAAACTGATGGATGTTCATTCCCAACACGATACGCTTCAATTGGGAGAGGGAAGTTACCAATTGGCTTTGGTGGATGCTTTTGCACAGACCAAAGTTGAATTGGAAACCTATCGGAAAACCTTCAATGCCTTTCGAAAAGCTAAAACCCATTACGAGGAACTGAAGAAAAAAGCCCTGGAACTGCAAAAGGAAGCTGATTTCAACCAATTCCAATTGGATGAATTAAGTGCTCTGTCTTTGGTAATGGGCGAGCAGGCTGATCTTGAATCCACACAGGAAGTCCTTGAAAACGCAGAGGAGATCAAACTCAAAATCAACGAAATGCTTGCCTTGTTTCAAGAAGAGCAGTTTGGAGTAATTCAGGGAATGGGCCAGATTCTTCATGGAATGCTTGGGCTGGAACGCCTCGCACATAAATTTTCTGAGTTAAGAGAGCGGTTTCAAAGTGTCTTGATTGAAGTAAAAGATTTGGTTGATACGCTTACTGATGAGGAAAGCAAAGTGGAGATCGACTTTGAAAAGTTGGATAAAATTCGGGATCGGCTGAGCAGAATCTACCAACTTCAAAAAAAGCACGGCGCCAATTCAGTGGAGGAATTGATGAAAATCGAAAGTGATCTGGCAGACAAAGTTTTCGAGTTTCAAAACCTGGATGAAAGGCTGTCTATAGCAGAAAAAGCCTTGAAAGAAACCCAGGAAACCATGATTCAAGCTGGGGAGGTTTTGACCAAAAAACGAAAATCTTGTTTTGGTCCATTCGAAAAAGAGCTCCAAGTCTTGCTTTCCGGTCTGGGGATGGAAAACGCAAGGATTCAATTGGAGCATAAAACTGTCATGCCTTCTTCTTCCGGATTGGATGAAGTGGAATTGCTCTTTTCAGCCAACAAAGGGAGTACACCACAGGCGCTCAAGAAAGTGGCTTCCGGCGGGGAATTTTCCAGGTTGCTTTTCGCCATCAAATTTCTGATGGCAGACAAAATGGCTCTCCCAACCTTGATTTTTGATGAAATAGACACAGGCATTTCAGGAGAAGTAGCTTTGCAGATGGTAAGGATGATGAAGGAAATTGCCACCCGACATCAGGTGATTTGTATCACCCATTTGCCCCAGGTAGCAGCAAAAGGAGACCTTCATTACTTCGTTTATAAGGACAATTCCTCGGACAAAACAGTCAGTAAAATCCGGCTTTTGGCTCCTGAAGACCGGATTTCTGAGCTTGCAAAAATGATAGCCGGAGCCAATCCATCGGCCTCCGCTGTGGAGAGTGCCAGGGAGCTCTTGCTCAATTGAGCAGGGTAATCCCAAAATTTCCCTATTTTTACCTCGAATTTTTGAAATCAATCCAAAAAGCTATATGCCAGAAAATTTGCTCAAAGGAAAAGTAGGGATCATCACAGGTGCACTGGATGAAAACTCAATTGCCTGGAAAACTGCCCTGAAGGTTAAGGAACAAGGTGGAAGATTTGTTCTCACCAATGCCCCGATCGCAATGAGAATGGGTGCAATCAAAGAACTTGCAGAAGAATGCAACACCATCGTAATCCCTGCGGATGCGACAGTGGTGGAAGATATTGAGAAACTATATGCTGAGGCAAAGGAGTTTTTGGGTTCTGACTTTGATTTTTTGCTGCATTCCATCGGAATGTCCCCCAATATCCGAAAAGGACGTAACTACGGAGATCTGAATTACGAGTGGGCAATGAAGTCTTACGACGTGTCTTCTATCTCTTTCCATAAAATGATGCATGTAGCAGAGAAAATGGACGCAATGAAAGAATGGGGATCTATTGTAGGTCTGTCTTATATTGCCGCCCAACGTGTATTTCCTTTTTATACCGATATGGCTGACGCAAAAGCGCTGCTTGAAAGCATCGCCAGAAGCTACGGCTACCGCTATGGCAAATTGAAGAAGGTGAGAGTAAATACCATTTCTCAATCCCCAACCAAAACCACTGCAGGTTCAGGAATCGGAGGATTTGATTCCTTTTACAACTTTGCAGAGGCTCTATCTCCGCTGGGCAATGCTTCGGCAGAAGCTTGTGCGGATTACATTGTGACGATGTTCTCTGACTTGACCAGAATGGTTACCATGCAGAATCTTTTCCATGACGGAGGCTATTCCTACACAGGAATTTCTGAAGATATAATGGAGAAATTTAAAGATTTATAAAACCACTAATCTGTGACAGGAAAGCCTGATTGCTTGCAGTCGGGCTTTTTTTTGTGGATATCCGATCGTCTAATTTCCGTTTTTTCCTGATGCTTTTTGTCCTATCTTATTGACACGAAAAAGCCATCAATACTATGTTAAAACGAATTTTACTCACTGCTTTTGCAGGGATTGGATTGATTTTTCAGTCATTCTGCCAGATCACTCCAGCTCCGCCCAGAGCGGAAGGCGAGGGGCCTTATACCAAACTGATTATTCGCGGAGTCATCCTAGTTGACGGGACAGGTGCACCGCCAGTTGGCCCGGTGGATATTGTTGTTGAAAAGAACCGAATCACCCAGATCCAAACTGTAGGCTATCCCGGTCTTCCTATCAGTGAAAACCGACGTCCCAAGGCTGATGAAAACACAAAGGTTCTGGATTTGGAAGGCCATTACCTGCTTCCAGGGTTTGTGGATAGTCACGGACATATTGGAGGAACTGGACAGGGTACTCCTGCCGAGTACGTATATAAACTCTGGATGGCTCACGGCATCACAACCATTAAGGATCCCTCAGCCGGTAATGGATTGGATTGGGTTTTGGATCAGAAAAAGAAATCCCTTGCCAATGAAATAACGGCTCCGAGGATACTCGCTTACACTTCTTTTGGTCAGAAATCCGAGAAGCCCATCACTACTGCTGAACAGGCCAAGGCCTGGGTCAATGAAAACAAAGCCAAAGGTGCCGATGGCATTAAGTTTTTTGGGGCGAAACCTGAAGTCATGGAAGTGGCAATCGCCGAAAACAAAAGAATCGGACTTCGATCCATCATGCACCATCAGCAACTGGACGTTGCCAGATGGAATGTCCTGAATTCAGCCCGAGCCGGCCTGACATCTATGGAGCATTGGTATGGTTTGCCGGAAGCACTTTTTGAAAATCAGACTATCCAAAATTTCCGTCTGGATTACAATTATCAAAATGAGCAGCACAGATTTGCCGAAGCGGGAAAACTCTGGAAACAAGCTGCCCCACCTTATTCAGATCATTGGAACAAAGTAATGAATGAATTGCTTGAGCTCGATTTTACTCTGGATCCGACTTTTAATATCTATGAAGCTAACCGGGATCTGATGAGAGCCCGCACCCAAGAGTGGCATGCAGTGTATACGCTTCCCTCACTTTGGAAATTCTATGCGCCAAGCCGACAATCCCATGGATCGTATTGGTTTGACTGGACCACAGAGGAGGAAGTTTTGTGGAAAGAAAACTACCGCCTTTGGATGACTTTTGTGAATGAATACAAAAACCGTGGTGGCCGGGTTACAGCCGGATCTGACTCAGGGTTTATCTACCAGTTGTATGGATTTGCTTATATCCGGGAGTTGGAATTGTTGAGAGAGGCAGGGTTTCATCCATTGGAGGTGATCCGCTCGGCAACGATGTATGGTGCTGAGGCTTTGGGTATGGAAAAAGAAATCGGGACTGTTGAAGTAGGTAAATTGGCTGATTTTGTGATTTTGGAAGAAAATCCACTTCAGAACCTTAAAGTCCTCTACGGTACGGGTGCTATAAGAATCAACGAAAACAATGAACCGGTCCGGGTTGGTGGGGTCAAATACACCGTCAAAGACGGAATCGTGTATGATGCCAAAAAAATGCTGGAGGATGTCCGCAAAATCGTGGATGAGCAAAAAGCAAAGGATGGTGCTAAAATCACCCAACCAGGTTTGGATTGGGAATAAGTCTGAAAATTTGAACTTATCGATGGAGAATGGGAGAAATTTAAACCTCCCGTTCTTTATTTTTTATATTCACTATTCAACCCGATATTCATTCATTTTTATGCCTACCATCCAAGCCAACGGAGTCAAGCTTTTCTATGTTGAAAAAGGGTCCGGAAATGAGACAATCGTTTTTTCACATGGGCTTCTTTGGAGTCATCGGATGTTTCAAGCTCAGATTGATTTTTTGAGTAAAAACTACCGGGTCATCGCCTATGATCACCGAGGGCAAGGGCAAAGTGAAGTCAAGGGACCATTCGACCTGGAGACTGTAGCTGAAGATTCCGCTGCACTGATCACGGAACTTTCCCAAGGTCCGGTACATTTTGCGGGACTTTCTATGGGTGGATTTGTCGGAATGAGACTTGCGGCCCGGCATCCTAAATTGATCAAAAGTCTTATTTTGTTGGAAACCTCAGCCAATTCTGAACCGGTCGAAAATCTCCCAAAATACAAAACCTTGAATGGTATTGTGAAATGGCTGGGAGTCATTCCTCCCGTTGCCAGCAAAGTGATGCATATCATGTTTGCGGAGAGTTGGCTCTCAAATGCAGCCAATACCGCTTCCATTAAATATTGGAAAAAGGAATTGGCTTCAAATAAAAAGACCATCACCGGACCGGTTGAGGGGGTGATTTACAGGAAAGGAATTGAAGACGAATTATCTAAAATCTCCTGCCCAACCCTGATAATTGTCGGTGACGAAGATGTGGCCACCAAACCTGAAAAAGCCAAATACATTCAGATGGCCATCACAGGGGCGAGTTTGCAATTGATTTCAGGAGCAGGACACAGTTCTTGCATCGAGAAGCCTGAAATTGTTAATGATTTATTGGCAGAATGGCTCAAGGAAAGGACATAGATGGAATCCTTTTTTGGATTGAGGAGAAAGTGCGGGTTACAGAGATCCAATTAACAGGAGTAAAGGCAAAGGTGAAGTTGACGTGTTGGATCTTTTCTTAGTTTTTGTGTGATTTTGCCAAGTGGATTTTGGTTTTATTTTTTAGCCGGTATATCCATTTTTTGCTTCAATTGGGCCATTTTTTAGATTCGAAGTGATTAAGCATCAAAGTTTTTATGATTTTTCTTTTGGCATGTGAAACCTTTTTTTACATTTGTATGTATATACATTAAAATCAATTGTAAATAAAATGGGCAAGATCGAAGATGCTATTCAGCAGAAAGAATTCAAAGATCAGTTTAACAAAGCCGTGGTGAATCTGATTTTCACGCATAGTTATTTGGTGACTGCTCAGAGTGTGCTGTTCAAGCCCCATGATCTTTCTCCTGAGCAATACAATGTCTTGAGAATATTGAAAGGTCAGAACGGAGTGCCCACGACGGTGTCCTCCATTCAAGATCGCATGCTGAACAAAATGTCCAATGCTTCCCGTCTGGTAGAAAAACTGAAGATGAAAGGTCTTGTCGAAAGAAATGAATGTCCGGCGGATCGGAGGCAAGTGGATATCCTGATTACAGAGAAAGGGCTTGAATTGCTGAAAACGATTCAAAAGCAAGTGGAGGAAAGTAACGTCCAATATATCAATCTGACGAATGACGAGGCGATCCAGCTCAATGATTTGTTGGACAAGCTGAGGGGTTAAAAAAATTTAGACAAATAAATGTCTATACAAATAATGTGAACACAAATTAATTTTCAAAAACAAATAAATAAGACCAATTATGAGCACTACAAAATGGAGTATCGACACAACTCACTCAGAAGTATCTTTCAAAGTGAAGCACTTGGTGATTTCAACTGTTACAGGTTTTTTCAAGGAATTTGAAGGAGCTGCAGAATCTGCCAATGACGATTTCGAAGGAGCAAAAGTGAGCTTTGCCGCAGAAGTAAACAGCATCAATACCAATCAGAAAGACCGGGATGCGCACTTGAAATCTGCGGATTTCTTTGATGCAGAGAATTATCCTAAATTGACTTTCTCTGGAAATGTCACCAAAGTAGGCGGCGAGCACAAGCTGGTTGGCGAACTGGAAATCCGGGGAAATAAGAAGGAAGTAGAACTTGATGTGGAGTTTGGCGGAGTAGTGGCTGATCCTTGGGGACAGACCAAAGCCGGATTTGAGATCGAAGGCAAAATTTCCCGAAAAGAGTTTGGTTTGACTTGGTCTGCAGTGACCGAAGCAGGAAGTGTGGTGGTCAGTGATCAAGTAAGATTGCATCTGAGCGTCCAGCTGGTCAAACAACCAGTAGAAGTTTCCGAAGAAGCTATAGCGTAACTAACGAAAGCTGCCTTCGGGCAGCTTTTTTTAACCCAAAAAAGAAAGGAACAACCATGAAACCATTAATCACCGGCATCCATCACATCACAGCGATTGCCGGAAATCCTCAACAGAATGTCGATTTCTACTCCGGAATCTTGGGATTGAGGTTGGTGAAGAAGACCATCAACTTTGATGCTCCCGACGTCTATCACTTTTATTTTGGTGATGAGTTGGGCAGACCGGGGACGGTTTTCACTACTTTCCCGTTCACAGGCGCAAGAAAAGGCTCCAAAGGAACGGGGGAGCTGACTTATACGGCCTTTTCCATCGGGAAAGATTCATTGGACTATTGGATAGAGCGTTTGAAGAAATTCGGAATCACGATTTCGGATGTTCAAACCAGATTTGGAGAAAGGCTGGTCCGATTTGAAGACCATGACAGCATGGGAATAGAGCTTGTTGCCAATGATCAGGATGACCGGCCGGGATGGACTTATGGTCATATTCCGGCACAGCATTCGATCAGAGGATTCTATGGAGCGACATTGAATCTTCGTGCCAAAGAACTGACGGAGCAGCTTTTGACCCGTCACATGGACTACCGATTGATAGGTCAGGAAGGCGAAAGATTTCGATACGGAACCCAAGGGAAGCCGGGTGATATCGTTGATATTGTCATCGACAAGTCCGGAAACCGTGGTGTACAAAGTGCTGGAACGATCCACCACATTGCGTTCCGAACTGCAAATGCCACTTCTCAGCTAGCAATTCAAGAAATCTTGATGCAAAATGGATACATGGTAACCGAGGTCAAGGACCGAAACTACTTCAAGTCAATCTATTTCCGAGAGCCGGGAGGAGTTTTGTTTGAGGTGGCTACGGATGAACCCGGTTTTGCGATTGATGAAGATGAGGCACATTTGGGAGAATTGATTAAGCTACCGGAATGGGCTGAGCCAAGCAGGGAAAAGATCGAAAAGAATTTGACCCCAGTTAAACTGGATATCGAAGCTTATGCTTGAGATAAAGAGAAAAGGGCTTCCGTTGTCCGAGGCAAAAAAGGCAATAATCATGATTCATGGTCGTGGTGCAACCGCTGAAAGTATTCTTTCGCTCGTTCCCCACCTCAATTTGACCGATTATGCAATTTTGGCACCTCAGGCGAACGGAAATTCCTGGTATCCGTTTGGGTTTATGGCTTCTGATGAGGGCAATAAAGTTGCGCTTGAAAATTCCCTGAAGGTTCTAAAAGAAGTTTGGGACGAAATTCTTTATTCAGGCATTGCTCCAGAAAACGTAGTTGTTCTTGGTTTTTCACAGGGAGCTTGCTTGAGCCTGGAGTTTTCGGCTCGGAATGCTCAAAAAATGGGTGGAATCGTAGCATTTACCGGAGGATTGATCGGTGAAAAACTGAAGCCTGAAAATTATTCAGGTGATTTTCAGGGAACTTCCATATACATCGGTAGCAGTGAACGTGATTTTCACGTCTCTGCCAAAAGGATCACCGATTCGGCAGATTTGCTCCGCAAAATGGGGGCTGAGATAAAAGTAGAATTATTTGATGACCCGGATCACACGATCAGGGAAGAAGAAATAAACTGGGTAAACCAAAAGATTTTCTTGTAAGGTCTATTTAGTTTAAAAAGTCCCCGGCAGGTTGCCGGGGTATTTTTTTGCTTGATTCATTGAAAGCCACTCAAAAATCAGCTTAAGTCTGCGATGAAAGGCTTCAATTTTGGCTTAATAATTATTTTGTAAGTGACTGAAAATAAACAAAATGGCATCTATATTTGAAATTTACTTAATGTATTGAGTAAATTTACTCAGTACATTGAGTAAAATGGAAATGACTTACCAGAGGCCTGAAAAAATCCAGATTCAAAACCGACTCCAGCATGAGCCCCGCAGGTTTATCCAGGTGATTTATGGCCCTCGCCAAGTCGGCAAGACAACCTTGGCCCGTCAGGTAATCCGAGATTTGAATATTCCCCATTCCCTGGAGGCTGCAGATGCGGTGCCTGCCAGTGATCAGGTATGGATTGCACAGCAATGGGAAAATGCCCGGGCAAAGCAGCAGCTTTCGTCCGAGACTCCCTACCTCTTGGTCATCGATGAAGTGCAAAAGATCGACAACTGGAGTGAGCAGGTCAAAGCCGAGTGGGATCGGGATACGATGGAAGAGCGGGACATTCGGGTGATCTTGCTTGGATCTTCGCGATTGATGCTTCAGCAGGGATTGACAGAGTCCTTGGCTGGGAGATTCGAGGCGATGTATTTGGGACATTGGTCGTATGGTGAAATGAAGGAAGCCTTCGGTCTCAGTCCCGAAGAATACATCTGGTATGGAGGATATCCCGGCGCGATTGCGCTTAAAGAAGACGAAGATCGCTGGAAAAGCTACGTGCGGGATTCCCTACTCGAAACCAGTATTTCCAGGGATATCCTGATGCTGACCCGAGTCGACAAGCCGGCACTGATGAAGCGGCTGTTTGAGATTGGGTCGGCCTATTCCGGTCAGGTGCTCAGCTTCACCAAAGTGATGGGTCAACTTGCCGATGCCGGCAATACAACTACGCTGTCCAATTACCTGGAACTGCTCAATGAAGCCGGGTTGTTGGGAGGGCTGGAAAAATACAGCCCCAATCTGGTCCGCAAGAGATCTTCCAGTCCCAAATTCATGGTGCATAATACCGCCATCATGTCCGGAATTTCCAATGAGACCTTTGAAACACTGCAGGCAGATCACAAAGCCTGGGGCCGATGGGTGGAGTCCGCTGTCGGAGCACATCTGCTCAATCAGTCTTTCAAAGACAAAAAAATTTCCATCTACTATTGGAGGGAGGGAAATGATGAGGTGGATTTTGTGGTCGAATACAAAAAGCGCATCATTGCTTTGGAGGTGAAAACTTCTAAAGTTGGGGGTCTGAGCGGAAAGAATGCTTTTGTCAAGACCTACAAACCGGAAAAGGCCCTGGTCATCGGCACGGATGGGATTCCTTGGGAAGACTTCCTTCAGATGGATATTGTGAGTTTGTATTCCTAAAAGACAGTCATTTTGGCTGTCTTTTTCGCTTAATAATTGTTTTGTAAATACCTGTAAATCAATAATTAAAACCACTTTTTTTAAATTTACTCAATGTAATGAGTAAAATTACTCAATAAGATAAGTAAATCGGATTTCATGTATTTTTTTCGAGATTTGGAGAATTTGTTCCCGCATATTTTCGCAGAAAAAGACACAGATTTCTTGAATAACTAGCGCAAGTCTTTCGACTTGTGCTTAGGATAATGCAGTCTTTGGACTGTCTCAATCATAGATTAATAGTTAAACAGCAGTCTGAAGACTGCATTACAGTGGTCCAAGTCAGAAGACTTGAACCATTCTGGGTCCTAAAGCTTGAACCAAATGATCTGCGGGAATTTTCTTCTTGTGCCTTAGTGCCTTTGTGGCGAACCTTTCTTAATACGAATAACTCACTTGCGAGCCTCGATCCGGGTCAAGTTCGATTTGGACATAGACTCCAACTTCCTGCTGGAGTTCTTCCACGTGGCTGATGATGCCGACCACGCGGTTTTCGTGCCGAAGTGCCTTGAGTGTTTCAAAAACCACTCGGAGCGAATTGCGGTCCAAGGCACCGAAGCCTTCATCGAGGAAGAAAAAACTTTGATCAGCCTGATTGAGGGCTTTTACTTTTTCTGCCAAAGCCAGTGCCAGGCAAAGGGATGCCTGGAAAGTCTGTCCTCCGGATAGTGTTTTGAGAAGCCGCTTTTTCCCGCCGTTCAGATAATCCATTACCCAAAAGGTGTTGTCCTCGTCAATTTCCAGACTCAGGCTGTTTTTGGTGAGCTTCATAAATCGCAAATTGGCAGTATTGCAGAGCTCACGGAGGTAAATTGAACTGACGTATTTGACAAAACCTTTGCCTTGGAAAAGTCTGTCTAGCTCTCGGAGATTGCTTTCCCGGTATTCGGTTTTGGAAAACGCTTTGAGCAAAACAATTTTGTCGGCCAACTTTTGGGTAAAGGTTTTGATGTCTTCCTGAAGTAAAATCAGTGCTTCCTGGATTTCCAAAGCAGCGGTTTTGAAGATTTGGAGTTCGTCTCTGAGCCTTTGAAAATTATCCTCCGAGAAAGCCTCAACTCCAACCTCTGCCTTCAATTCCGCAATTCGGGAAAGCGTGTTGGAGAGTTTTTGGTCGAATTGTCGGATTTCCAGATCGGCTTTTTCTGCATCGATGGAATGGTGGAAAATCCGGATTAAAGCTTCTTCATCGGTAAATCCGTACTCGATTTTGAGCTTTTCAAAATCAGCTCCGAACCCTGCTACATTTACTTCCAGCTCTCGCACCCTGTTTTGGAAATTTTCCAAATCAGACAGGTTTTTTATCTGTTCTGCCCGCTTTTCCTGAAGGTGTTTTTGCATGCCATTGAGCAGTTTCACTGCATCTTCTATGTCTTTGGTGACATTGGAGATCATGGTGCGGATCGCTTCGGTTTCTTTGGAAAAGAAAGGAAGGCAAAATGTTGGATCCTTGATTTCCTCTTTTTTGCTTCTGATCTGAGTAAGCCAAGTCTGATGAATCAGTTGCGCTTGTTGGAGTAATTTTTCCGCTTTTTCCATTGCTTCTCGGCCGAATTGCCAGCCTTTTCGTAGGCTTTGGATTTCTTTCAGGAGGTTTTCCCGGTATGTGCTGGACTCACTTAGGATTTGAATTTGAGCATCCAGTTTGGTCAAATCCGCCACTTCCAAGTCGTTCAATCTGGCCGAAAGCGCATTCAGTTGAGTTTCGTAATTCTGGATTTCTGTGACCTTTTCTTTGCCATTTCTTCGTTGGTTTTCCAGATGAATTCCCAGTTCATTTTGCTTCTGAATCAGCGAAAGGATTTGTTCCAAGTAGTCCTTTTCCTTTTGGATGGAAAGTTCTTTTTCGCGGATTTCCCGAAGGTCAGCTTCTGCCTTGATCGGATCCGGATGATGTGTTGATCCGCAAAAGGGACAGGGTTCGCCTGGAATCAACAGGTGTGCATGTGCATTCAAGCCTTGTTTTCTCAGCACCTTTTCCCGCTCCGATTCCAATTCGTGAATTCTCGCTTTTTGACTTTTCGCCCAAGTCTCCAGGTTTTTTTCATCCGCAGGTATTTTCCCAAGAATAGCTTCCAATTGGGCAGAAATGGACTTTTCTTCATTCAGAAACGCTGTTTGGATTCGTTTGAGGTCGCTGAGTTTTGTCTGCCAGAGGCTCAGATCGCGGGTAGCACTTTTGAGTTCGGAAAGCAAATTGGCATCGGGATTGGCAGATGTTTCCAGCTTTTCTTCCAATTCAGCAAGCTGTTTTTCCTGGGTTTTGAGACTTGATTTTTTCTCGTCGATTTCAGGTTGGAGCGTTTCCAGAGATTTGCTGGATTCCCGGAGTTTTTCTTCGAGTTCCTTGATTTCAATCACTTTTTTCAGATCCCGAATCTTGGCTTCCCTTGCGGAACGTTCCTCGTTTTTCTTGACCAGTTCTTTTGCCTCTTCCTCTAGATCTTCCACTTCTTTTCGGAAGGTGATTTTAAACCGCTCGCAGTTGGTGACACTGACGCGATTCTTCTCCAGGTCTTTTTTGGCATCGTTGAGTCTATCCCACACCGGCCGTAAATATGTTTTGGCGGTGATAAATTCCCTGTGAACTTGCCTTTTTACCTCGATTTCAGATTTCCGGTTTTCCAATTCCGTCAAGACCAGCTTTTGCTCCAGAAGTTGCAAGTAGGATTTTCTGATGAGTTCCATTTGTCGAAAATCCGATTCGGATTTTTTCAGCTTCTGATCGGCTTCTTCATTTTGATTTTTCAGTTCCGCGAATTGAGACTTTCTGTTATTCAGACCATCTTCGGAGATGTCTAAAAGTCCATTGAGCTGGGTTTCCAGACGGATTTTTTCCTCCCTGGCTATTTTGAGCAAACTGCTTGTTTTGAATGAAAGATCAAACCGCTCCAAGCCAAACAGCTGCTGCATCATCTCCGCCCTTGGTCCTGGTGTTAGGTCTATGAATTCCCGGAATTTCCCTTGAGGAATAATCACCGTTTGTTTGAAGTGCTCTTTTCGCATGCCGATCAACTGCTCCGCGTTTTGGTCGGTAGCTTCCCAAGTTCCATTTCTCCAGGTGTAAAAAGTATGCTCTCCGGTATCGATTTTCTCTCGGTCCTTTTTGTTCCGCTTGGCGGAATAGCGGGCGAGATAGGTCTGGGCGTTGTTTTTTCCGGCACGGAAAGTAAAATTGATCAGTAACTGGTCACTTTGCAGATTGACCATGCTGGAGCGCTCGCCTGTTGCGGCCAAACGTTCGGTACTGCCATAGAGCGCAAGAAGGATCCCCTCCAAAATAGAAGACTTGCCGCTGCCCACAGCTCCAAAAATCCCGAACAAGCCGGCTGCTGTCAGTTGGTCAAACTCCACGGTTTGTTTTTCCCGATAGGAGTAAAGTCCTTCGATTTCCAGTCGTACAGGGATCATGCGGGGTCGTTTTGGCTAATGATTTCTTTGAAAAGGATGAGGATTTCCGGGTTGGGCTCTTGCCCTTTTTCACTTTGGTAAAACATCCGAAACAGACTTTCGACGTCTTTGCTCAGGTCATCCACATGAAGCTGAAAAGATTCCTGACCAGCAGGATTTTTGATTTGGGGAATCAGGCTGACGATGCCATCGTGCGCCTTCATGATTGCTTTTCGGGTCGAAGCGTCGATTGATTCCTCGGTTTCGTAGGTGATTTCGACAAAGCAATAGGGATTATCTTCCAGCCATTGAAGGGTTTCGGGAAGGTTGTCAAATTTCTTGCGAATCAGCGGACGTCCCTGCTTCAGACCGATTGGACGGAAGAAGGCCGGTTTTCCGGGTTCAGCTTCGATGATGACCACTTTTTTTTCCTGTTCGGCTTCGCTGAATGAATATGCCAAAGGCGAGCTTGAATACACCACCGGGATAGTGTCATGACTGACTGCATGGTATCGGTGCAAATGTCCCAGAGCTGCGTATTGGATTTGATTTGGGATATTCTGGGTGAAAAGTGCCTGAGTCCCGCCCACATGGAGGATAGGGCGCTCAGATTCGGGTTCGGCTTCTGGTTTTTCACCTTCCCTGGTAAAGAAGAAGTGTCCGGCAAAGAGATTAACGCCGGTTTCATCGCAATATTTATTTGCGATTTGTTTCCATTTGTTTGCCAAAATAGAACGGAATTCCGCTTCCCTATTTTCCTCGCCCAGATAGGTGCGCAAACTGACCTCATTGGCATAGGGAGCGAGAAGAATCCGTGTCGGGAAATTGAATTTCGGCAATTTCAGTTCAAGAAAACCACTTTCTGACTGGGTGATTTCCGTCCCAGAGTCCAGTTTCCCAATAGGAATCACCGTGTCAAAACGGCTGTAAAAGAGGATCCCCAGTTCCCGTGCAAGTGGATCTGGTGCCTCGACAAACTGTGTGCTGTCGTGATTACCCGAGATGGCAACAATAGGACGGGTACCGTTTTTGGATAATCTGCGGAGGGTTTTATAGAGGAGCTCGACCGCTTCGTGGGTTGGATTGAAGGTGTCGAAAATGTCTCCTGCAAGAAGTATGAGGTCGACATCTTGCTGATCGGCGATCTGGCAGATTTCGTCCAATACGAGCTTTTGCTCCTCGAGGCGGGAATATTCCTGAAGGCGCTTTCCGAGATGCCAGTCTGCAGTATGGAGGATTTTCATTTTTGTCAACAGTCAACAGTCAGCAGTCCACAGCAGCGGGAAATAAGTTTGAGGTCTTCAAAAAAATTCAGGCTGTAGGATTGACTAAACATTATTCACTAAGATAAGCCAAGGCAAAGCTTCCTCCAAGAGAAGATTGGTGGCTTGTCAGGAATTGGCATTTTTATTGAAAAGCAGGGAGGATATGCTAGATTCGGAAATGGTGAGAAAAGTAATCCTGCTTATTTGCCTGATGGTGATTGGTTTTTCGGCTGCCGCACAGGTGGATTCTTTGCTCATTCAAGAGGGGACGGCGAGTTTTTACGGTAAGAAATTTCATGGTCGCCGGACTGCCAGTGGGGAGATATTTCATTTGGACAGTATGACTGCGGCACACAAGAGCTTACCCTTAGATACCTGGGTGCGAGTAATCAACAAAAAGAATAAACTAGAAGTAGTAGTCCGGATCAATGATCGACTTCCGTCTTATTCCAAGCGACAGATTGATGTCTCCCGAGCGGCTGCAGAACGGATCGAGATGGTCCGTGATGGACTTGCAAACGTACGGATCGAAGCAGTGGATCTCGACCAACTCGAAAAACTGGTTGAATATTTTGCGGATAAAGAGCATCCCGGATTGAGAATCAGGCCTTATTACCAAGGGGTTGTGGTAAATTCTAGGGAGTTGGATCTGAGTTTATTAAAATTTGATTCTAAAAAATTAGAAAATTTTTGATCTGGCAATCAATAAGATTTAAGAGGAATTAGTAATACCAAGAACTACCCTTACATTTTTCAATAGATGGGGCCAGTATGCTCTACAGAAAATCTAGGTAAGCACCGAAACCTGGATTTATAAGGGAAATTAGTAAACTCAGCTAAAAAAAAATCCCGAACATTTCGATTTTGTCCGGGATGTTAAATCTCAAAATTCATACCTCAAATCAAACCTTATCTGGATCCGGATGCACATAAGGTGATCGGTAGGGTCTTTTCAGGAGAGCGGTGGCCTCGGGATCGTTGAGGACGGTTCTCGTCTTGGGATCGTATTTCAATGTTCGGCCACCCAGATCCATCGAGATATTGGCCAGGATACAGGCAGCGGTAGAAATATGGCCTTCTTCAATATCTGCCACAGGAAGAGAATTTGTCTCGATCGATGACAGCCAATTCTTCATGTGAAATCGGGTCGCCGGAGCAGCATTCAGTTCGATATCGGGTTCATTCACATCTTCGGGGTATTTCTCCCGCTCGAAAAGACATTCGAAATGGATTGGTTTTTCGTCTTTGCTGAGCGGGGTATAATCTGCTTGCATGGTACTTCCCGCTAGCATTCCCTTGTCTCCGAAAATCTTAAATGCCCAAGGATAGGTCGCGTCATCGGGATTGCCCCAGGTTCGGTGCTGCCAAACGACATTCAGTTCCGGGTATTCGAAGATGGCGGACTGGGTGTCTGAGATATTCGATTTCCCTTCTTTTTGCACATAGATTCCACCAGTAGAGGTGATTTGAGTTGGCCAGCCGAGCTTCAGCATCCAGCGCACAGTATCCAGCATGTGTACGCACATATCGCCAGTGATTCCATTTCCGTATTCGATGAAAGTTCTCCACCAGCGCTTGTGAGGGATGCCGTCGTAAGGTCGCAGCGGAGCTGGACCGGTCCAAAGCTCATAATTGAAAAAATCAGGGACTTGCTCCACTGGAGGATTTCCGTTGGCACGCATGTGATAATAGCAGCAAACTTCCACATGGGAAATTTTACCCAACTTTCCGGCATCGATGATTTGTTCTTTGGCATCGATCAAATGCGGAGTGCTTTTTCGCTGGGTTCCAACCTGGACCTTCTTATTGTACTTTCGCGCAGCGGCCACCATCGCCTCTCCCTCGATCACGTCCACCGAAATCGGCTTTTGGACGTAGACATGCGCTCCGGCTTTGAGCGCATCGATACACTGAAGAGCATGCCAATGATCCGGAGATCCAATCAGCACAAATTCCGGCTTTTCTTTAGCCAGCAGTTCCTTGTAGTCTTCGTAAAGAGCGGGGATTTTTCCTGACTTTTGACGGGTGGCCACCATTTCTCCGGCGGCTTTGAGCATGTTTTTGTCCGGATCGCAAAGTCCGACAACTTCAACGTCAGCCACTTGGATCAGGCGAAACAGGTCGGATTTGCCATACCAACCTGCACCTATCAGTGCGACTTGGAGTGGGCCTTCCCGGTCTTTGAAATCCATGCCTAAAAGGCCAAAACTTGCCAGTGTGGCCAAGGCAGAGGAGCCTTTCAAAAAATCTCTTCTGTTGAGTGTATTCATTGATTTAGGGTTTGAGGTTAATTGGTCTCTTAAGATACAAAAACACAAACCCTTAGCAATAGGAATTGGATAAGTGGCGAAGTGGTTGGCTACGGAGTTTCAAATTTCAAATTTCTAATTCTTGTGCTGAGCGTAGTCGAAGCATCAAATTTGATCCGGCTCTGGATGCACATAACCATCCCGGTACGGTCTTCTCAAAAGTGCTGTGGCTTCTTCGTCACCGATCACGATCCTAGTTTTGGGATCATAGCGCAGGGCTCTGCCTCCCAAGTCCATGGACATGTTTGCCAAGATGCAGGCAACTGTGGAAATGTGTCCCTGAAGCACATCTGCCACCGGCAACGAATTGGTATCAATGGCCTGAAGCCAGTCTTTCATCTGGGCTCTCGTGGCTGGTGCTGCATGGATTTCGATGTCTTTTTCGGTGACATCTTCGGGATATTGCTCTTTTTCCAGCAGCACGTCGTAATGAATCGGCTCCTCTTTTCCGACCGGGTAAAAATCTGCCCGCATGGGGCTTCCAGCCAGCATCCCTTTTTCTCCATAAATCTTAAAAGCCCAGGGATAATCCTTGTCCACCGGGTTGCCCCAGGTGCGGTGCTGCCAGATCACATTGAGCTCGTTGAATTCAAAGATGGCGGTCTGGGTATCGGAAATGTTTGAGATGGAGGCTTTGTCCACGTAGATCCCGCCGGAGGAAGTGACCTGCACTGGCCAGCCCAAATCCAGCATCCAGCGCACAGCATCGAGCATATGCACGCACATGTCACCGACGATGCCATTGCCGTATTCCATAAATGCCCTCCAGCCGCGGTGCAAAATCCCACGATAAGGCAGCATCGGAGCCGGGCCAGCCCATAGCTCATAGTTCAGATTTTCCGGCACAGGCATGACCTCAGGATGATTTCTGTTTCGCATGTGGTAGTAGCAGCAAACCTCCGCATGGGAGATTTTGCCGAGCTTTCCAGAGTCGATGATTTCTTGTTTTGCTTTGACCAAATGCGGTGTACTGCGTCGCTGCGTGCCGATCTGAACCTTGCGGTCGTATTTTCTGGCAGCAGCCAAAATCGCCTCGCCTTCGATCACATCTACGGAAATCGGTTTTTGCAGATACACGTGCGCGCCACTTTTCACAGCATCAATCGCCATCAGTGCATGCCAATGGTCGGGTGAGCCTATCAGGACGTATTCCGGTTTTTCCTTAGCTAAAAG
This sequence comes from Algoriphagus sp. A40, assembly GCF_002002735.1. Taxonomy (GTDB): domain Bacteria; phylum Bacteroidota; class Bacteroidia; order Cytophagales; family Cyclobacteriaceae; genus Algoriphagus. Next base: position 82,354 of record NZ_MUNY01000033.1, read on the forward strand.
CTCTTTGTAATCTTCATAAAGCACAGGCACTTTTCCTGATTTCTGGCGTGAGGCGACGAGATTTCCTGCATCTGCCAATTGCTTGCTATCCACATCACAGAGTCCCACGACTTCCACATCAGCCACCTGAATCAATCGAAAAAGGTCGGACTTGCCGTACCAGCCCGTGCCGATTAAAGCCACTTTAAGCGGGCCTTCTCTGTCTTTGAAATCCATACCCAGCAAGCCGAAACTTGCCAGGGACATCAGGGCTGCGCTTCCTTTTAAAAATTCTCTTCTGTTTAGGGGATTCATCAATTTTTTGGGTTTGAGAGGACTAGCGCATTAAATTACAAAAAGCTCGGGCTTTGCCAAGGGATTTTACCCTGAGGGCTTGTCCTACAAACAACTGGTTTGAAATCTCACTTTGAAATCCAGTTCAATTGCCGACCCTCTTGCAGCGCTTGCGTGTCCTTGGCTGTCCCTACCGCGATGCCAATGCCCATCCCTATAGGAAGGCCTAGTCCCATAAACGCCATGTTCCCCAGCGATGCTCCAAAGGCCACACCCAAGGGGATACCAAACGCAGCCATCCCAATCGCAAGCCATTGGCCTTGATAGTGGTTTTTCGCCACGATTTGGAGATCGTTTTCCAAAAGTTTTAAAATGCCGACTTGAACTGACGTGAGATGCTTGAGGAGTTCTGGGTCTGGGCTGGAAAAGTCGTTTACGCCCGCGACCATCTCGTTGATCTTTTGCTCGTGTCCGGGTGTGATTGATTTTTGCCCGATGGCGATAAGGAGCGAACTCAAGTTGTGCGCTGCTTTGGCAAGCTTGGGATTGACTTCGAAAGAAGGGCGAAAGGTTTGTGGCGTGAAAGGCATGGATGAAGATAAAAAATGGTGTCACCTGATAAAAGGAAATGATATAATTTCAAATGTTTTCCAAGTCATCTTGATCCTTTGGTCGATTGGATGCTTTTTTCGCTGTAATTAAATCGTTCTTGTGGATTGTTCGTATGGAAAGTCCTTGCTCTGCAAACACTCTTGTCTTCACAAAAGCTTCATCAAAATCCAGCCCCTTTACAGCAGTCATGATGTCAATAGCAACTGGAGATCTACCGAAGGTGAAAACATCCCATTCCTGATGGTATAAAAAGTTTTCTTCCGTCATGTCAAAAACAGGCATTCCAAACTGCGAGAAAGCTTTACAAAGCTTTTGGTAGTTCTCCTTGGTTTTTTTTACCCAAATATCAAGATCCCCGGTTGTGCGGGAATATCCATAAAGTATTACAGAGAACCCGCCGACCAAAATATAGTCAACCTTGTGCTGGTTTAGGGTGCCAATGAATTCTCTAAAATCTTCATCAAAAACATTCCCCATTAACCCCGAGATTTTGCGCTAAACGTAGTTTTATCCATTCTAGGTGGATTGTCGATATCATATCCATACGCTTTGCTATTGAGGTAGCGATGAATCTTGAGTCGTTCCTGCCAAGTAAGTTTCTGGTGTTCCTTTCCGTAATTGACCTGTTCGGAGGCACTTCTTGCTTGGAAGGCTGATCGATCCAGCTTGTATTTTTTAGGAGAGTCGTTCATGAAGATCAAGTTAGGGATTTAGACTTGGAAAAAGTAAATCCGAGGTTCCAAGTACAATATCCAAAATTGTGCTGGAACGAGTTGCCGAGGTTGTCAAAGCACGTCGATTGCTCAAAACTTCACCCCAAACCGTTCTCCCAATTCCGTTAAATCCTTCACCACCGGTTCAAGCAGCGGAATACCTTCCTTCATTCTAATAGCTTCAAGTTCACGTTCAGGATCGCCTGGGATCAGGACTTTGTCATTGCCGGGAGTTGGCGTAGCTGACCTAAAACGCGTGATCCAGTTGTCCATGTTCGATTTGAACTCGTCTGCAGGACGGAATGCATCTACACGCATGGCGCCGAAAAAGTGACCAATTCCTTCTCCCACTAGATTTGGTAGTGGATCGAGAAAAGCTACAAATGGCGGTACCCAAGGGCCATAATTTGCACCGGAAAGCACAGCAGAGAAAATATCCACAATCGCGCCAAGCGCATAGCCTTTGTGAGAACCATGTTCTCTGTCTCCTCCAAGCGGAAGCAAAGCCCCTCCGTCTTTTACACCGTTAGCGGAAGTGGTAGGTTGTCCGTCTTTGTCCTGTACCCAGCCGCTTGGCGTGTCGAGGCCCTTTCTCTGAAGTATCTCGAGCTTGCCGTTTGCTGCGGTAGTCGTAGCCATGTCGGCGACAAAAGGAGGTTGGTCTTTGGCTGGAATCGCTACTGAAATCGGATTAGTGCCGAGGAGCCTTTCTTTTGAAAATGTCGGAGCCACCAGAGGACTGGCATTGGTCAGTGAGATTCCGATCATGTCGTGCTCCAAAGCCATCATGGCATGGTAGCCAGCGATGCCGTAGTGGTTGGAGTTTTTCACCGAAACCCAGCCTGTTCCTACGTTTTTGGCTTTATCAATAGCTACCTGCATGGCAAACGGCGCTACAACCAAACCCAGACCACTGTCTCCATCGACGACTGCGGTGGAGGGAGTTTCGTAAGTTACTCGCACGTTTGGAGTTGGATTGATCCTTCCTTTTTCCCACAGTCTCACATAGCCCGAAAGTCGGGCAACACCATGGCTGTCGACACCCCTGAGATCGGCGGAAAGCAGCACTTCCGAGGCGATTTTAGCATCGTGCTTCGGACAGCCGATCTTGATCAGCATTTCGTAAGTGAATTGGAAAAGTTGGTCGTAGGAGAAGGTTTGCATAGGGTCGTATTTTCGGTGGCTAAAGATAGGGTGTGTGGCCACAAATGCACAGATGATTTTTGTATTTGGGAATTCAAATAAATCTGGATTTTTTGCTTTCCCTTAAATCCTATTGACTTTATAAATCGTCAGAATTGCCACAGATGGTCAGGTGGATCTTTTCTCAAAAGATCAAAAAAATAAAGCATAAACTGATTCTTTTGTGCCTTCCTGCCTTTGTAGCAAAATCTTAAACCGCCACTTTTCCTGAGAGCAATCTGGAAACTGCGCCTTCCTTTAAAGAATAAAAGGAGCAAACTATCGCTTCCACAGGCACATAGCGGAGTATAAACTCGATCAGGCAACTTGCTACCACAATCATATCAACCCGCATTGCAATCATTCCGGGGATTTTCAGTCGCTCTTCTCTGTTTTTTGTTTTGAGCATTTCAAAAATTCTATCAAACTCTAAAGTCGGCAATTCAAACACATGCTGACCGGTGAGTTTGCACTGGAGCATGGATTCAAAATAAATATCCGTCAACGTATCGAAAGTGCCTGAGGCACCTACCAAACCGGTAGGTTTGAATTTTTGAATGGCTTCGATCAGTGGCTGAAGTTTTTCGAGGCAGTATGTTTCCAGCTTGTTTACTTCCTCAGGTAAAATCGGGTCATGGTAGTGAAAAGCATCCAAAAGTCTCTGACCGCCTATTTCAAAACTTTTTTTCCAGAAGACCTCCTGTGAAGTTCCGATGATAAATTCCACCGAACCACCTCCGATATCCATCATGAGAGTAGGATGGCCATTGAGCGAACCTGAAAGATTGATCCCTTCATAGATGAGTTGGGCTTCCTCTTCGCCGGAGATGACCTGGATGTCAATTCCTAAATCTTCTTTGACTTTGGACACGAATTCCGGGCCGTTTTCGGCATTTCTGACTGCGCTGGTCGCAAAAGCAAAAACCTGATCGATGTGCTCGCCATCAATCAGGTTTTTGAAGTGTCTTAGGGTATGAAAAGCCCTTTTTTGGGCATCTGGAGCAATTTGATTTTGGCTGATTCCGCCTTGACCGATCTTTACCGGGATTTTCTCTTTATAGATTGTCCTAAAGCCCACCCCGTTCAATTCCACCAATAACAAATGAAATGTATTGGTTCCCATGTCTATCACCGCGGCCTTTCGGATACTCATATTGCTGCCAAAATTTTGGATGGGCGAATATAGAAAGTTTTTGATAAGATGAAATTCTAAATGATAAAACGCGCTCCTTCTTTGAATTTTTTCTAAAAATGAGTTTGAAATTGTCAGTGAAATGAAAAATTGGATGTGCAATTGGTAGAAAATGGCTGAATTTTGGAGTGAATTTTGATTTTTAAGCCTAAAAATCTGATTTTTGGCTTTTAAGATTATTGACTTGTGTTTTTCAAATTTCGTCGTTTGGAATAATTGAGGAGTTAAAGAAGAAAGTGCTTCAATTGAACCTTTTGGGATAAGTTCTGGACAAAACTTTTCCCCGCTTTGCCCAATTTTTCGATGCCTCAACTTTTCATTTGGTGGTTCGGGTTATATTTGGTCAAGACAACAAAACCGGTAATGATAGATCAGGATAAACCCAATTATACTTTGCCCAGCAAAGCCCAAAAGCTTGAATTGCTACAAAAGAAAAATGCCGAAGCACAGTTGGGTGGAGGAGAGGCAAGAATCGTGGCTCAGCATAAGAAGGGGAAACTTTCTGCACGGGAGCGAGTCGATTTGCTGATGGACGAAGGGACTTTTGAGGAGATCGACCGATTTGTGATGCATCGCTCCAAGGATTTTGGATTGGATAAGGAGCACTATCTCGGTGACGGTGTGATCACCGGATACGGTGAGATCAACGGGAGATTGGTTTTTGTTTTTTCTCAGGATTTTACTGTTTTTGGAGGCTCCCTTTCCGAAACCCATGCAGAAAAAATTTGCAAAATCATGGATATGGCCATGAAAAACGGCGCGCCGGTCATTGGCCTAAATGACTCCGGCGGGGCAAGAATTCAGGAAGGAGTAAATTCTCTGGGAGGCTATGCAGATATTTTTTATAGAAACACCCTTGCTTCAGGAGTAATTCCCCAGATCTCTGCCATCATGGGGCCGTGTGCAGGTGGAGCGGTGTATTCTCCAGCGATCACGGATTTTATCCTGATGGTGGAGAATACCTCATACATGTTTGTGACTGGTCCAAATGTGGTGAAAACTGTCACTCAGGAAACTGTAACTGCAGAAGAACTCGGAGGAGCTTCCGCTCACAGTACTAAGTCAGGAGTAACACATTTCGCCTGTGCCAATGAGCTGGAAGCGATCCGGCATATCAAACGGCTGCTCTCTTATATTCCGCAAAACTGTGAGGATCAGGCTCCAGTTTACTTTTATGAATTGAAAAAAGACGAAACCCGAAAAGTGCTCGATACTCTCATTCCGGAAAACCCAAACCAGCCCTATGACATGCGGGATGTGGTTAGAGGGATCGTTGATGAAGAATCATTTTTGGAAGTTCATGAAAACTATGCGGATAATATCGTGGTTGGTTTTGCAAGAATAGCCGGGAGAAGTATTGGAATAGTGGGAAATCAGCCTCAGTCTATGGCCGGAGTTTTGGACAATCATGCCTCGGTCAAGGCTGCACGATTTGTGAGATTTTGTGACAGCTTTAATGTGCCTTTGCTGGTTTTGGTCGACGTACCTGGATTTTTGCCTGGAACTGACCAAGAGTGGAATGGAATTATCACCAATGGAGCCAAGCTACTGTATGCTTTTTCAGAAGCAACAGTTCCCCGGATTACGGTAATTACCCGAAAAGCCTACGGTGGAGCCTATGATGTGATGAATTCCAAACATATCGGTGCAGATATGAATTATGCTTGGCCAACAGCAGAGATTGCGGTGATGGGTGCAAAAGGGGCTGCTGAAATCATCTTTAAAAAGGAAATATCGGAAGCAGCCGACCCTGAGGCTAAACTTCAAGAGAAAGTGGACGAATACACCGCAAAGTTTGCCAATCCATATCGAGCAGCTTTTCGTGGCTTTATCGATGAGGTGATTTTACCGTCCGAAACCCGGATAAAACTGATCAAAGCCTTCAAAATGCTGGAAAACAAGGTGGATAAGCTACCGAGGAAAAAACATGGAAACATGCCTCTTTGATAGGGGGATTGGTTATTGAGTTATAAGTTATTTGTGGCTTAAACCGTTTATCTGATGAATTTAAGGGCTTTTGAAGATTTGGAAGTTTGGAAAAAGGGCAGAGATGTCAGACTTTTTGTCCAATCTGTAGTGAAAAAGTTTCCACCCGAAGAGAAGTTTGCACTTACTCTTCAAATTAGAAAATCCTCAAGATCAATAACCAACAATATTGCAGAAGGATATGGAAGGTTCTTTTATCAAGAAAACATTCAATTCTGTAGAATTTCACGAGGTTCTCTTACTGAGACTTTGGATCATATGATCGTAGCTTCCGATGAAAAATATATAAATGATGAAGAATTGAATGAATTTAGAATTTTACATGATGATTGTTTAAGGCTACTCAATGGATACATAAGCAATCTACAAAAAGCGAAAACTGGCTCCACAAACCAATAACTTAATAACCAATAACTCACCAACGATACTAAATGAATAAGTCTAACACCCCACTCCACTTCCTCACCACCTATCTCAACAACGCCTCTCCAACAGGTTTCGAGGCATGCGGACAGCAAATCTGGTTGGATTATATCAGACCGTTTGTGGACACCTATTTCACTGACAATTATGGTACAGCAGTCGGGGTGATCAATCCTGAGGCGGAATACAAAGTAGTCATCGAAGCGCATGCGGATGAAATCAGCTGGTTTGTGAACTATATCAAAGACGACGGCTACATCTATGTCCGCCGAAACGGAGGCTCTGATCACATGATTGCCCCTTCTATGCGAGTCAATATTCATACAGATAAAGGAGTTATTCCGGGTGTCTTTGGCTGGCCAGCAATTCATGTGAGAAAAGAAGGCAAAGAGGATGCTCCTACCTTAGACAATATTTTCATCGATGTAGGAGCCCGCTCCAAAGCCGAAGTGGAAGAAATGGGAATCCATGTGGGCTGCGTGATCACCTTTAAAGATGAATTGATTGAATTGAATGGGAAATTCTGGTCAGGACGTGCTTTGGATAACCGGATCGGAGGCTTCATGATTGCTCAGGTGGCAAGGAAAATCAAAGAATCCGGAACACAACTGCCTTTTGGGCTTTATGTGGTCAATGCAGTACAGGAGGAAATTGGGCTTCGCGGAGCAGAGATGATCGCTCATCGGATCAAACCGAATGTTGCCATCATCACCGACGTCTGCCATGATACTACCGCCCCTCTATATAATAAGGTGACTAGTGGAGATCAGACCGCCGGCAAGGGCCCTGTTTTGACTTATGGAGCTTCAGTTCACAAGAAACTATTGGATCTGATTATCGATACCGCAAGGAAAAAGGAAATTCCTTTCCAAAGGGCAGCAGCATCAAGAGTAACTGGTACCGATACGGATGCTTTTGCCTATTCCAATGAAGGTGTGCCCTCCGCACTGATTTCACTTCCTTTGAAATACATGCATACCACCGTAGAGACGGCAAGCAAGGAGGATATAGAGCAGGTGATCAATCTGATGTATGCCTTTTTGGTAGATTTCGATCCAAGTTTTGATTTTAGGTATTTAAAATAGGTCAACGGTCCACAGTCCACGGTTGATCGCCGTGGTCTGTGGTCTGTCGACCGTGGACCAAAATGAATTTTACAGACCACCTTTCACGAACCATTTTTCTCCCGAAGCCGCCGGAGCGGATCATTTCCCTGGTTCCCTCACAGACTGAATTGCTGGTTGATTTAGGTTTGGAAGATCGGATAGTCGGAGTGACCAAGTTTTGTGTTCATCCTTCCCACCTGAGAAAAAGTAAAACCATTGTTGGCGGGACGAAGAATTACCGTTTCGACGTGATTGAGCAATTGCAGCCGGACTTGATTATCGGAAACAAAGAGGAAAATGACCAGGCAGGAATTGAAAAACTAGCTTCAAAGAATCCGGTTTGGATGAGTGATATTTTTGACCTTCGAGATTCCCTTCGGATGATATCTGAATTGGGGAAAATAACCATGACAGAATCCCGCGCTTCTGAACTTGTTACCAAAATCGAATCTTCTTTTGCCAAGGCTGCTCCATTTAAAGGAACCTGTGTTTATTTGATTTGGGAAAACCCGAAAATGGCTGCGGGCAAACATACATTTATTGATGCGATGCTCGCTTTGGCTGGATTTGAAAATGTGGTACTGTCTGAACGTTATCCCGTGATGTCGGAGGACAAATTGCTTGAGCTTTCTCCCGATTTTTTGATACTGAGCTCAGAGCCGTTTCCATTTATGGAAAAACATTTAGAAACTTATCAAAAGCTTCTGCCTAATTCTAAGATCCTTTTGGTTGATGGGGAGCTATTTTCCTGGTATGGAAGTAGATTGCTCTATGCTTCTGACTATTTCAAAAGATTATAGGCAAAGCCAGGCACCATTTTTGATTTCCACTTATAAAAATTAAACTTTCAGGCAGGAACTTTTGTAAAAAATTCAATTAACTTTTAGACTCAAATCGCGGTCTTTTTAGAATAAAGGAAAATCTAAGTGTGTTTTAAAAATGCGCTGTCTGACCAAGAGAGCTCGTTGAAATGACAACCCGGTTTGGGAAAAGTGAACAAATTAGGACCCATTAATATTTGAAAACGCAATTAACACTATGAAAAGAAGTTCGATTGCCTTAGCAGCAATGCTGGCTTTGGCCTGGGCTTGTGGCCCAAAAGCGACAGAAGAAACTACCGAAGTAGCCGAGGCACCTGTGGTTGTTCCTGACAATTCACTCAGTGAGGAAGAAAAAGCATCAGGTTGGATGCTTCTTTTCGATGGTACATCAATGGATGGCTGGAGAGCTTTCAACGGCGATTCAACCCCATCAAACTGGATCATTGATGATGGTGCTATGAAAGGACTTGGGGCAACAGGCGGAGCAGATATCGGCGGGGACGTGGTGTTTGGTCCGATGGAGTTTGAAGAGTTTGAGTTGGAATTTACATGGAAAATATCTCAGGGAGGAAATAGCGGTGTGTTTTACCACGTGGTAGAAGGTCCTAATTACAAGGCTCCTTATTATACAGGTCCGGAATATCAAGTGATCGACCAGCTGGGTTTTGCCCAGCCTTTGGAAGATTGGCAGTCAATCGGTGCCGACTATGCGATGTATGTGCCGGACTACGAAGGCGTGGTTAAACCAGCCGGTGAGTGGAATACCTCGAAGATTATCTTCTCCGAGCAAGGCTCATCTTACTGGCTTAATGGCAAAAAGACGGTTGAATTCATTCCTTATTCCGAGGATTGGAATACTAGGAGAAACTCTGGCAAGTGGAATGATTTCCCGGATTACAAGATTGCAAAGAAAGGATTGATTGCATTACAGGATCATGGTGATCCCGTTTGGTTCAAGAACATTAAAATAAGACCCCTATAAAATAATCGTTTATGAAAAAGTTAGTACTAGTTGGGCTTTTGCTTTTGGTAGCCCAAGTCACATTTGCACAAAAGAAGAAAAAACTCTTTAATGGGAAAGATCTCACGGGCTGGGTGATCTACGGGACTGAAAAGTGGTATGTGGAAGATGGCCTTTTGATTTCTGAAAGCGGTCCGGACAAAGGCTATGGTTATTTGGGGACCGAAGAGAACTTTGACAACTTTGAGATTAACCTTGAATTCAAGCAGGAAGCCAATGGTAACAGTGGAGTTTTTATACGCTCTACTGTAGATGGCACCAAAGTTTCAGGTTGGCAAGTAGAGGTAGCCCCTCCAGGCAGCGATACTGGAGGCATCTATGAGTCTTATGGAAGAGGCTGGTTGATCAAGCCTGATCCTGAAAAAGACAAAGCATTGAAATTCGGAGAATGGAACAAAATGAAGATCGTTGTAAAAGGGGATAATGTCACTTCTTATGTAAATGGAGTAGAGATGGTCAACTATTCTGACGCAAAAATCGGCGAAGGAAAAGGCGGAGTTTTGCTTCAGATCCATGATGGAGGAGGGATTAAGGTTTATTGGCGAAATATTGTATTGAAAGAGCTGTAAGGATCAAAATATTCTGAATCGAAAGCCCTGAGAATTGAGTTCTCAGGGCTTTTTTATTTGTTAAAATTTTTCCCAATCATTTTCAGGGGTTTAGGTAGAAAGGAGATTTTTTTTGGGTTGAGGTCTTGTTGTGGCCAAAAAAAGGGAGATATTTGCACTCCCAATCGACGCGAACGGCGCCGGGGTCAGGTTGAAAGAGCGGAAGTGGGGGAGTACCGGAGCAGATTAAGTTTCGGATATTCAGGGGAGAAGGAAAAGAATCAAAAAATTATTTTCACTCTCTTGTTGGAAAGAAAGAAACTTCACTTACCTTTGCAACCCTGTTCGAAAGGAACGGAAGAAAACGAGAAGCGAATCAAACGGAAAACGGGGCAGCGATGCCGGTTTTTGCCAAGCCTGCCGAATGAGGCGGGAGAAGTTCTTTGAAATGTTGTAAGAGAGAAAAAGAGCCTGAGAAAAGGGCAGGGAGTTGTCAAGAGGCCTTAGGGCATTTGACAATCGACAATAATGATAATTTACAATGGAGAGTTTGATCCTGGCTCAGGATGAACGCTAGCGGCAGGCCTAATACATGCAAGTCGAGC